>NZ_PGTS01000004.1 GCF_002844235.1 Thalassospira povalilytica
GCGTCAATGTCGAGCGCGATGGCAGAATCCTCGGAGCCGGATGCATCGGCGACATCCAAAGTCGGCGCATCCGCAACACCCGCAACATCAACCGTAATCGAACCGGTCGTGGTGGCGATATCGTCACCATCAGCAGACTGAGCCGTCACGCCGAGATCAAACGACCCGCTGAAGTCCTCAGCCGGTGTAATCGTCAGACCTTCGAGCTGGTCCGGGTTCAGGGTCCAGGTACCATCACCATTATCAGTCCCTGCCGACAACGTCGCGCCGTCCGGAACGCCGGAAATGGTAATCGTCAACGTCTCGCTGGAATCTGTCAAACCTGCATCGATGTCCAGCGCAATCGCGCTATCCTCGGCGCCCGAAGCATTTGAAGTCTCTAGCGTCGGCGCATCTGCGATGCCTTCGACATCGACTTTGATTTCTTCCATCACAACGGCGGTGTCGTCGCCATCGGTGGTCGAGACGAGGACCGAGAGGTCGATTTCGCCGCTGAAATCCGGTGCCGGGGTGATGGTCAGGCCTTCGAGCTGATCCGGGCTGAGCGTCCAGCTGCCATCGCCATTGTTGGTCCCGGCCGAAAGTGTGGCGCCGTCCGGGACACCGGTAATCTTGACGGAAATGCTTTCGCTGCCATCGAGAAGTTCGGTATCGATATCAAGTGCAATCGCGCTGTCTTCGCGTCCGAAAGCATCCGAAACATCAAGCGTCGCGCCGTCGGCAACGCCGGCAACATCAACCGTGAAGCTTGAAGAGGTCGAGCTGGTGCTACCATTTGCTTCGCGGCTGGTTGCGGTTACGGTGAGGTTGAAACTGCCGCTGTAATTTTCCGGCGGCGTGATTTTCAATCCGCCAAGCTGCCCTGCCGGAACCGACCAGGTGCCATCACCATTATTGGTACCGGTCGACAAAATAGCGCCTTCGGGCACGCCGGAGATCACCACCGAGAGTGTTTCACTTCCGCCATCAAGGTCATTAAGCGCAGCAGACACATTGAGCGAAATGGCACTGTCTTCCGACCCGGTAACACTGCCGGCCGACAGTGTCGGCGCGTCGGCGACTTTTTCGACCTCGATCACGTCATCTGTGATCGCATCATCGGTGATCTCGGACTGGGCTGCATCATCTGCAAGGGCGGTTGCATCCGCATCGGTCGCAGGTGCTTCTTCCCCGGACGGGACGAAATCGGGTCCGCGTTCGCCGCGGCCGGTGCCGCGCGGTTGTTCACGATCACCACGCAACTGGTTGGTGTCGCTGGTCGAAAGCGGGATTTCAGGCAGCTCGATCGTGCTGGGATCGGATTTCAGCGAAATGTCGTCATGACCGAAGCTGTCAAGATTGCCGTCAAAGGTTCCATCAACCGTATCAAGATTGTTTTCAATCTCGGCATTTATCGCCTGGGCGATAGACTGTTTTTCGGTGGCTTCTTCTGCCTGGACGCGTTCCTGGCGCTGGGTCGCGGCATTCTGGCGACGGAAGGCCTGCTGGGCTTCGGCCTGGGGGTTAAAAACCTGGTTGCCATAATGGACAGAGCCAAGCTCCTCTTCGGGCGGACGCGCAGTATTGTTCAGGTCGTCATGAAGTTCGACCAGTTCATTACTTTCCCCATCCTGTTCCTCCACGCGCATCAGCTCTTCTGGCGTCGCTTCCTCATTGACGCTGCTGATATCTTCACTGCGTGAAGTTTCCGTATCGCGAGGATCGTCCGCCATCTAACCCATTCTCCGTGAGACGCAAGACGGGTATAACCCGACTCACACTTCTATACCTTAGTATAGACACCCTGACACATGCCAGAGTTTTGTGCGGCCAGGCAGTAGAAATGGTTTCGGCATTTCCAGCGGGACCAAATGAAAGCTCATCGTTCTTTGAACGCCTGATCAAGCGAGACATACACAGGTTTCAGCAAATACTGAAGAAGGGTACGTTCCCCGGTCTGGATGTCTGCCTGCACAGTCATGCCCGGTATGATCCGTTGAGCCGAAGCGCCTTCACCAACCATGTCGGTATCAAGCGCGACCTTTCCTTTATAATATGGTTGTCCTTCCTCATCAATAAAAGTAGATGCAGAGATCGATACCAATTCGCCGGAAATACCACCATAACGTATAAAGTCAAAGGCGCTGACCTTGACCGTCACCGGCTGCCCGAGATGGACATGACCGATATCTTCGGTCGAGATGCGGGTTTCCGCAATCAGGTCATCATCAACCGGCACCAGTTCCATCACGATCTGCGCCGGGGCAATCACCCCGCCGATCGTGGTGAATTGCAGCCCCTTGATATAACCGCGCGTTGGCGCAACGATTTCAAGGCGGGCAACGCGATCACGCAATTTGCGCAATGCCTCGCGGGTCTGGGCAATTTCACCGCCTAGCCGGCCAAGCTCGGTAATTGCTTCTTCGCGCTGGCTTTTTTCAAGTTCATTCAGACGCAGCTTGGCCTCGGCAATGGTTTCGCGGGCCCGGGCCTGTTCGGCAACGACCCCTGAAAGATTGCCCTGGGCTTCGTTCAGTTCACGCTGGATATTAAGGAACAGCACCTTGGAATTCAGCCCCTGCTCATAAAGCGAACGGCGCATGGTGACTTCCTGGCTTAGCAAATCAACCGATTTGCGAAGCGTTGCTTCCTGTTCACTGAGCTGGGCGAGTTCGGCGTTGCGTTCCTTGATCTGGACCTGAAGGATTTCGTTCTGGTTGCGATCAAGTTCGGTCTGGATGTTATAGATTTCCTGCTGATTGCGTGCGAGTTCCGGATATTGCGCAAGCAGGCTGGCAAAGTCCGGGTCGCGGCCTTCGGCAAGGGCACGATAGCGTTCTGCTTCGAGCTGAAGGTTGCCAAGTTTGGTTTCCGTCTGTGACAGTTCGGCCTGCGCGCCGTCGGCCTTGAGCCGGACAAGAACCTGGCCTTTTTCAACAAGATCGCCGTCACGCACCATAATCTGTTCGATGATACCGCCTTCAAGATGCTGGATCTTGTTGACCGCACCTGTTGGCATCACCTGACCGAATGTAATGGCCGTTTCCTTGATCTCGGTGGTCGCAGCCCAGGCAACAAGCGCCAGAAAGCCCACCGACAACAGCACCATGGCCGAGCGGATAAAGACCGAAATACCGCCTTCTTCAAGCAGCACGGCATGCGAAAGATAACGCGCCATGCGACGGGACCGGCGGAACCGTTCAATCGCAGTATTCTGCACAGCTGCATCACTCATAGGTAGCCTCCGTCTATCACCTGCTGCTTGATCCGTTCGGGCGGGCCGTCGCCGCGCAGCTGTCCGGCTTCAAGAACAAGTATGCGGTCGGCCAGATCAAGGTGACTTGGCCGATGGGTAATCAGGAAAATGGTCGACCCGCCACGCAACCGGTTGATTGTGTGCTGGAAAGCGCGATCGGCGCGCTGATCCAGACCGTTGGTCGGTTCATCAAACAAAATGATCGGGGCTTCACGCACAAAGGCGCGCGCCAATGCCAACCGTTGCAGGAAGCTTGCCGAAAACCGCGAGGAATGCTGATCACCGACACGGGTATCAAACCCGTCGGGCAAGGCTTCGACTTCCTGCAAAATGCCCGCAGACATGCACGCCATGCGCAAGTCATCAGGCGATGCGACCGGATTGGCCAGACGCAGGTTCTGGGCGATCGATCCCCGGAAAAATTCGATATCCTGCGGCACATAGGAAATGGCCTGACGCAGGGTTTGCGGATCCATCTGGCGTATATCCGCCCCGTCGATCAGGACCGCACCGGCCTGGGGCTGATACATGCCGGCCACCAGCTTGATCAGGGACGATTTGCCCGCGCCATTGGCCCCGACCACGGCAACGACCTGTCCGGGTTTGATGTCAAAATTGACCCCGACCAGTGCCGGATCGGAATCCGAGCTGTAGCGGAAACTGACGCGCGAAAACGTAATCGCCCCTTCAAAGCGGCGCTGTTCGACCGAACGCGGCACAAGATCGCCTTCGGGCTGAAGGTTCATCAGCCGGTTGATCTGGCGGACACTTCCACGCAGCTGTGCCAGACGCGGCAAACCAAGAAAGGCCTGGTTGATCGGCCCCAGTACACGCCAGGCCAGCATCATCGAGGCCACAAGCGCACCGACACTCATTTGCGCATTCATCACCTGGTCCGCACCGAATGCCAAAACCAGCGCGCCCGCAGAAATCATCAGGATCTGGGCCGATGTGTTGATGATATTGTTGACCATCGAAACCCGGAACCCGGCATAGGCCGTATCGGCCGATATGTCGCGGAACCGTGCCAGCCAGCGCTTCTCGGATGCGGTATATTTCAAAACCGACATCTTGCCGACCGTTTCGACCAGGAATTCCTGGCGGCTGGCCCCATGACGGCCAAGCTCGACCACCCGGCGTGAAACAACCGGAAAGGCAATGACGCCGATCAACAGGAAGACCGCCATCAGAACAATCGGAATGACTGCCAGCCAGCCCCCCAGATAGAACATCGCAATCAGGAAGATCGGAACAAACGGCATTTCTAGCATCACCATGGCCATCGGCCCGGTAAAGAATTCACGCACACTTTCAAAGTCGCGAATACGCGAAATCTGTACCCCGACCGGTGCCCGTTCGGTAAAGGTCGGCGGCAACGACAGCAACCGTTCAAAGATCGCGCCACTGACCAGCGTATCAAGACGCGCCCCAAAATGACTGACGATCTGACTGCGCAAGGATCGAAGGATCCAGCCCAGAACCATGACAATCACGATCCCGATTGAAAACTGGATCAGCATCGGAATGGATCGGGTTCCAATCACCCGGTCATAAATGCCCATAACAAAGACCGGCGTTGCCAGTGCCATGATGTTAAGAACAAGCGTAAGCAGCAGCAGCTGATAACCGAGCGAGGAAAAGCGCGCAGCAATCCCGCCAAACCAGCCGCGCTTGTCATCTTCGAAATAGCGGGCCCGGCGATCGGCCATCGTGAACTGATACAGCTTGCCCGGCAGAGAAGACGACCGGATGACCATTTCACGATCCGTTCCGCCATCAAAAACCCGGATACCGTTATCTTCGGGGCGAATGACCACCAGTGCGGTGCCGTTATCGGGCACGAACAGGCAGGGCATCATGCGTTCGTCAATCTGATCGAAGGTCGCGTCAATTTCGCGCGACTGATAGTTCAGATGCGCAAGAACGTTGCGGAAATCCGTGATATCAAGCGTCTGGTCCAGATGCGGCAGGGCTTCTGCGACCTGGCGGGGCAACCCGCGCCAGCCAAGTGCCTGAAGCAGCGGCCACAAACAGGCATCGAAATCCGACTGGGCATCAATGCTTGCCATCCCCATGCGATAGCCCAGCGCATAGTTCATGTTTTCGAGCTGTTTCATTGTGCCCCCGTCTCTACTGGTGCACTGAAATTCGATTCTGCACGGGTAACGCGGGCATTGCTGCGTTTGAGAACCGGCACAAGATGATGATCGACAATCCGGTATTGCTTGTTTGCCAGCGCAATCAGCGACGGTCGGTGCGAAACCATGACAAGGGTGCAGTGCTTTTTCAGTTCCAGCATCAGGCTGGCCATGATGTTGTCACCGGCCATATCAAGCGAACTGTTGGCTTCGTCAAACAGCACGATGCGCGGATAATCAATCAGTGCTCGCGCAACCGCGATACGCTGCTTCACGCCACGCGGCAGTGTTTCGGATGCCTGTCCGCCGACTTCGGTGTCATAGCCTTCGGGCATGCGCATGACAATGTCGTCAAGGCCCAGACGACGGGCAATTTCAACCACCCTGTCCACACCGATTTCCTTGCGGAAGCCGGTAATGTTTTCAAGAATGGTGCCCTTGAACATCACGCCATGTTGCGGCAGGTAGGCGATCTGACGGCGCGTTGATTCCGCCGTATAGTCAGATGGATTTTTACCATCGAGCAATATGTCACCGCTGTCAGGGCGCAATGCCCCCATCAAAAGCCACAGCAATGTGGTTTTGCCGGTCCCGTTATCGCCGGTGATCGCCACTGAATCTCCCGGTTCAACCACCAGATCAAGCCGGTCAAAGATCTTCTTTCCATCCGCATGCGAAAAGCCCAGATTGCGCAATTCGATTTTGCCTTCAAGCAGCGGCATTTCGGCGGTTACCGCGCTGTCTTCGGGTTTGATTTCAAACAGTTCGTTGACGCGCTGACGGGCGACACGGATATTCTGGAACTGTGTCCACAGGCTCATGGCGCGCTGCAATGGCTGGATCGAACGCCCCGACAGCATGGTGCAGGCCGCAAGTCCACCAACGGTCAGATCACCATTGATCACCAACACACTGCCGATCGCGGCAACCATCACCATGGTCAGCATCGAAAAGGTTGCACTGGCATTGACCGCCGCATGGGCCGAACGCGCCGCAATCAGGTCATCACCCGAACATTGTTCCTGAAGCTGTTCGTGACGGCGCACCATCAGGTTTTCCATCGCCATCGACTTGATGGTGTGAATGCCCGTAAGGGTCTCGATGATAAAGTTGTACCGGCGTTCGTCAGACTGGCTGCGCTTGTCCAGGGCGGCACGCAACTGATGGCCCAAAATCATCGCGGTCAGAAAGAAGGCAAGCAATATGCCGACCGGCACGGCGACAAGCACCCCGCCAATAACCGCAATCAAGGCCAGAAACAGCACGACGAATGGAAGGTCCACAATCGCGCCGATCGCCTGACCGGAATAGAAATCGCGCAGCAGATTAAGACTGTTCAAACGCTGAAGATGCAGCCCCGGTGCGGTCTTGTCATAGTCGATCAGACTTGCCGAAAGCAAATGACCGACGGCCTTTTGCGAACTTTCATGTTCGAATTTCGCCGCCGACAGCGAAGAAATATAGGCCCGGCCAAGACGCAGCACAGCCTCGATCAAAAGAGCGCCAAGAACGCCAAGGATCAGCAAGGTAAGCGTCGGTATGGAATTATGCGGCAGGACACGGTCGTAAACCTGAAGCAGGGTAATCGGCAGCGCAAGCGACAGCAGATTGATCACCAGTGCGGCAATCAACAGCGAAAAACGGCCGGTGCGCAGATGCGACAATGTCCCGATATTCAAGCCCGGACGACGTGTCATAAAGCGGGGATGCTCCAGGTTATGCAGAAAATACCATCCTAAAGTGGTGATATTATACCATCAGATAGGATACATAGCCGATCACTAATCCCAGTGCAAGAAATTCGTGCACCAGACACAACCGGATAATTTTGTATTCTTGCCATCCTGGCGTTAAGTCGCAGAGATCACCTAAATATCAGAAAAAACTTAAAAAGTCCTAGCCGACATCCCTGTCACCCCGCAGCCGGTCAAGTGCCCGGCGTTCTGCCTTGGTCGGGCGTCCGGCGCCGGCTTCGCGTTCCGCAACCGGTGCGGTTCGTATATCTGACGCAACTTCCTTTTTCGGTAATCTTGGGGGGGAATGGTCGACATACAAGCCCTGGGCTTCCGGGGCGGGCCCGCGACGTTCGCCAAGGGCGATGACTTCGACCACACGCAAATGCGGCCCCTGAAAGAACTGCAACCGGTCACCGGCGACGACCGTGGCACTTGCCTTGGAGACGGACTGACCATTCAGAACGATATGCCCGGACTGGCAGGCTTTGCTGGCCAATGACCGGGTTTTGTAAAACCGGGCATGCCAAAGCCATTTGTCGACCCTGAGCTTTTCTGACTGTTCGTTCACAACCATCCGATCCTGCATCAAGTGATTATAAAGACATAGAACGCAGAACGGCGACCCGCAAGGATCGCCGTTCAATTCCGATTTCCAGGATGCTATCAGCCTTTGGCTTCGAGCATCTCCTTAAGCTTGGCAAACGGAGAATCTTCGTTGATCTGGTTGCCTTTGTCCGGGGCCGGGCCACGTCCGCCCGGCTTGCCACCGCGACCACCCTTGCCGCCATGGTTCGGACGGTTGCCGCCCTTGCCCTTGGGACCGCCTTTGCCGCGTGCATCCTGACGCGGACCACGCTGCTGGCCACGACCGGCACCGCCACGCTTGCGGCGATCGACACGGACAAAGTATTTGACCTCGACCAGCTCATCGCCATCCGCATCGGTTTCCGCGGCTTCGGCCGGGGTTGCTTCTGCGGTGTCGGTGGATGCGGCGTCATTTGCCGGTGCTGTTTCGGCGCTTTCAGCCGGTGCAGCTTCTTCGGTTTTGACTTCGGCATCGGTCTTGGCGGTTTCTTCGGACTTTTTCTCGGCTTCCTTGGCAAGAAGTTCGGATTTCTTGACCTTGGTTACCTCGGCACACCAGCCAAGAGCAGTAAATACACCTTCGGCCTGCTCGACCGTGCAGCCCAGAAGTGACAGCAGATCGGGATCAGGACGTACCTTGCCGTCGTTTTCACGGGCCTTCTGACGCAGAAGGGCTGCGAAACGTTCAAGCATGTCCACACGTGCCGCAAGCGGACCAACCGGCATATAGCCAGCAGCAAGGTAAAAGCCCTTGGAATTGGCACGATCGTTCGGAACCGATGTCCGGCCTGCCGGCGGCAATTCCGGAAGCGCATCCAGTTCACGGGCAACCGCCCAAAGAATGCCGCGCAGCTCCACCGGATCGGGTTTCAGCGCATCAAGCACATGGACGGTTTCAACACCCAGACGCACGCCAAGTTTGGCAAGTGCCTTGCGGTCTTCGTCCGACAGGTCCTTGACCAGGCTTTCGAGTTCCGAGCGCGGTACACAGCCCAGACCTTCGTTCAGCTGGAACAGAAGACCGCGAATCGGACCGGACAACTGACAATCGCGCAGGCGGGTCAGCATTTTAAGGCGCGCTTCGATATGGGCATTGACGAAATTCTGCAAACGGGTGCGCACACGCTCACGTGTCGGACCGTCAAAGAACTCGCTGTCGATCACCTGAACTTCGGGCGACAGAACTGTGTCACCTTTTTTCAGCACGCCAACCTGCGCACCGTTCCAAAGGACATCAAGCTGCCCATTCACCGCGAACTTGTCGTCTTCGTCGGTTTCAAGTTGTTTGACACGCTGGGCGATTTCGCCGGTCAGCGCGCGACGTGCGGCACTGGCAATAGCCTTGCCTTCGAAAGCAGCATCGGTTTCATCAGGGATGAAACGGAATCCATCAAGACGGCCGACAAATTCACCTTCGACCTGTACTTCACCATTCGCAGTGATGGTAGACATGAGTTCAGACTTGTCCTTGAGACTTTTCAATAAAACCGAGGTCCGTCTGTCAACGAACCTTTGGGTCAGGCGTTCATGTAGCACATCTGAGAGCTTATCCTCAATGGCCCGCGTGCGTTCCTGCCAATGATTGGCATCTTCGAGCCAGTGATGCTTGTGCGATACATATGTCCAGACGCGAATACCTGCCAAACGTGATGACAACTGATCGATATCACCATCATAACGATCCAGACGCAAGACTTGTTCGCCCAACCAGTCGATGGGCAGTTTGCTTCCGGGTTTCGCAAGATAGCGATAGATAGATGTTAGCAGCCTTGGATGGGCATCGGTATGGATATTTCTGAAGTCGGGAATCTGGCAGACTTCCCACAATAACTGTACCCGATCCGGGGCCGATGCAATGCGCGCGACATCTTCGTTATGCGCCAGATGATCGAGCATGATTTCATCGACAGGCTCGCGCGCCAGAATAAGGGTCGGGTCATCCGATCGCCGGCGCAAGGATTTCTGCAACGCATCCACAGACCGGAAATCAAGCCGCGCATTGCGCCAGAATACTTTGGCAAGCGGCTCGAACTCGTGGGCTTCGATCTGTTCGATGATATCGGGATCAATGCCCGAAAGGTTGCCGGTAACCCCAAATGTCCCGTCATTCATGTGACGGCCCGCACGTCCGGCAATCTGCGCGGTTTCAGCCGCCGTCAAACCACGGTTGAACTTGCCGTCAAATTTGGTCAGCGCGGCAAAGGCAACATGGTTAAGATCAAGGTTAAGCCCCATGCCGATGGCATCGGTCGCAATCAGATGCTCTACATCGCCATTCTGGAACATCTCGACCTGGGCATTGCGGGTGCGCGGGCTCAGCGCGCCAAGAACCACCGCTGCCCCGCCCTTTTGACGGCGCACCAGTTCGGCCACCGCATAGACTTCCTGTGCCGAAAAGGTCACCACAGCCGACTGGGCCGGAAGGCGCTGGATTTTCTTCGATCCGTTATAGCTTAGGGTCGAAAACCGTTCGCGCCGGTCAAATTCGACATTATCAACCAGCTTGCGGATCACCGGGCGGATGGTTTCCGCCCCCATGAACATGGTCTCTGAGCGCCCGCGCGCATGCAACAGCCGGTCGGTAAAGACATGCCCGCGTTCGGGATCGGCACACATCTGGATTTCGTCAATTGCCAGGAAATCGACCTGCTTGGCCACTGGCATGGCTTCGACGGTACACAGGAAATACCGGGCGGTTTTCGGCAGGATACGCTCTTCGCCGGTGATCAGCGCCACCGCCCCCTTGCCGACCTTGGCCACTGCGCGATCATAGTTTTCACGCGCCAAAAGCCGCAACGGGAACCCGATCATCCCGGTCGTATGCGCCAACATCCGTTCCATGGCCAGATGGGTCTTGCCGGTGTTGGTCGGCCCCAATATGGCAAGGATACGAGGACCGGTTCGGGTTGAAATCTGCATCAAACTTTTCCAATCGACAGCCCATTGATCCGGACCATCGCAATCTTTGGGCCTTTCAACACGCGAACCGGCGCAATGTCAAGCTTTCAGCAAAGTTCGTCACATCGTGTCTCCTCCCCCGTCAACACCCCAAACCATTTGCAGGAGGGCCCGATGAGCAACCCCGATTCTGACGACGACAACGAAGGCCAGGCAGGCACATGGCCAACAGTCGCTGCCAAGGCTGTCAAACGTCAAGTCGAGCCAGAGTGGGAAGAAACCAGTCAAACAAAACCAGTCGACCCTCACAATCCAAACGTTGAACCAGAACTTCCTGCGGATAATGAAGATTGGGAATATTGGTGGCGCAAGCTCCTCCAGCCACCGGCAAAACAGCATAAGCCCGGCTTGCCGAATATCGGTCTCGGACCTTTTGACGCCCCGCGAAAGGAATGGCGTCTATTCCGACGCCCCAAGATCTGACACCCCCAGTAAGTACTAGGACCAACACCGAATGATTGTTCTGTTCAAAGTATCGACGCGTGAAAAATTTAGCCCTTTCATCCCCGGTCCTGAAACCGCTGGATACTTCAATGCATGGCGATTTGACATCGCCAAGGTTCCTGATCAGGATTTCGGGCGCGGCATAGAAAACTGCTTCAAATGCCCATGCTGCGAGCGCATCTTACCCACCGTATTTGCAGAGGCTGATCATCTGTTTCCCAAATCGGCGCTGCTTCAGGCACTCACTGGTGCCACCTATGCCGGGTGGCGGCGGTTTACAGAACTCGCAAACGAGGCAAACAAAAAGGATAACTATGTCTCGCCGGACGGAAACGTAGCGAACTTGAAGCTTGGTAAATCGGTCTTGCGTCTGCCTGATTACGACAACCTGACCGGGATTCTCGCCGACAACTCGGACGAAGGTTACGAACTTATCAAGGCGATCTACACGACCCCAGACGCCATTGAAAAAGACTATGATTCCGACGAGGTAAAGGTTGCCCACTGGGCAATGTCGGGGATTCAAAACGATAGCGGCATCGTACTCGATAACAGCGGAACAGAAATCCTATTTGCCGACCTTGCCGCCTTTGACATTACGAACATCGCGTTCCTTTGTTCCGTTTGCAATCAAGCCAAGAACAAAGACTTCTTCCCTGCTCACAAGGGGTTTCGAACGCGTATCAACCAACAAAAGCAGCTTGTCCACATTACCAAGGGCAGCATCATGCTGAGCAACTCGGGTAACACCTATATTGAGCAACGCAATTAGGTACTAACGCAAACTGAGTGTCACTATTTCCCGTGTTCGAGCAACGGTGCCCCTGGCCCATCCTTTGCCAACTCATCTGCCGGGTTGCGCAGCGGGCAATCTGATATCGACAGGCATCCACAGCCAATACATTGCCCCAACTGATCACGAAGTCGGGTCAGTTGATCGATCCGCTCGTTCAAGTCATCGCACCATTGCGAAGACAGTTTTTCCCAGTCCTTGGCATTGGGGACCGTGTTATGGGGCAACTTGTCAAAGGCTTCTGCAATTTCAGAAAGCGGTATCCCGGTTTTCTGGGCGACCTTGATGATGGCAAGCTTGCGCAACACGCCGCGGTGAAACCGGCGCTGATTGCCATCGGTGCGGATCGAACTGATCAGACCTTTGCGTTCATAAAAATGCACAGCCGACACCGCAATCCCGCAGCGGCTGGCAACTTCCCCGACGCTCAGATAACGCTGTAACACACCGCTTCCGGCCATTTCCCCCTCCTGCATCCTGCCTTCTGACAGCTATCGAATTTCATTGTTGACCTTAACATTAGTTGAGGTTCTAGAAGCTTACGCATTGAAGCGAAATTATCAAGGAGTCAAATCCGTGAAAGAAACATTCAATGTCGCCATCATCTATGGCAGCGCACGAGAGGGGCGGCTTTGTGACATGGTTGCGCGCTGGGTACTGACAACACTCGGATCGGATCGCGATCTTTCACTTGATACGATTGATCCGGCTGTCCTGAACCTTCCGGCGACCCATACGCGGGCAGAACATCCGGGCATTGATGAACTGCACACCGCCCTTTCAGAGGCCGATGCCTTTATCGTCGTGACACCGGAATACAATCACAGCTTTACCGGCGAGCTGAAATTGCTGATTGATGCAGCCAAACAGCCATGGCGTCGCAAGCCGGTCGCCTTTGTTTCCTATGGCGGGATGTCAGGGGGATTGCGCGCAGTCGAGCAATTGCGTCTTGTCTTTGCCGAACTTCATGCCGTGACCATGCGCGACGTGGTGAGCTTTGCAAACGTCTGGGACCGTTTTGACGAAGACGGAAACCCAATCGACCAGGAAAGCACAAACCAGGCACTGCATCACATGGTGGGCGACCTGAAATGGTGGGCCGGCGCATTGCGTGATGCCCGGTATCCGAACAGCAGCCAGCAGCTTCGAACCGCTGTTGCATCCTGACCAATAAAAACAGTCAAAACCCGGCAGGCGAAAGCCCGATATCCGTCCGACTGCGACTTTTGTGCTTTGCCCTTCTCGCGCCACCAGCGCATTTGGCGGAAAACCACAAGATCAGGCTCAAACAAATCAGCCCCCAAAAGCAAAACGGGGCGACCATAAGGTCGCCCCGCCAATCAATGCCGGTCGGTCATCATCATTCGACCATCACCGGTCGGATCATTAATGGTTACGCATCTTGTCCGCATAATCCTTGAGCTGTCGGCGTGCGGCCTGGAAACTGTTTTTAAGCGCGACATAAACATCTTCATGGGCATGATCAGCACTGTCACGCTTTACCATGATTTCCTTGCCCGGCACATTGATCCCGAAATGTACGGCGAAACGGTTACCGTGGTTATGGGATGCTTGGGGTCGTTCCACCACAACATGACAACTGGTCATGCGATCGAAGGTTTCTTCCAGTTTTTGCACCTTGAAACGGATACGCTCGTCAAGCGCATCAGACTGATCAACATCACGGTAGGTGATTTGAACGGGAACCTTCATGATACGGCCTCCTGTTTAAAGCCTTGGACGCAAAGCAGGGCGTTGCACCCTGCCGTTTACCCCCGGTCCATTTGCTGTCCCGGGAAATTCAGGAACGCTTGGGTTTTGGTTTACGCGCCCCTTTTGAAAAACCGTCTATATCTATACTTAGGATACAGGACTTGCGCTGCAAGGTGCGTTGACGCATATCAAGCGCGGTCAGTAGCAATAACAGGTCACATTGCTATTTCGTGTAGCCCGTTGAAGTGTTGCAACTTCTGCCGATTGCGGGGAAGTTCAACAGACGCTTGAAACAAAGGAGAATAAAGAGGTCATGACGGAAGAAAAAATGCGGTTCGAGGCCGAGGTCAGCCGACTGCTCGATATCGTTGTCCATTCGCTGTATTCAAACAAGGACATCTTCCTGCGCGAGCTGATCTCCAACGCTTCGGATGCGTGCGACAAATTGCGTTACGAAGCGATTGCCAAACCGGAACTGCTCGCAGGCGACGCTGAATTCAAGGTCCGCCTTCTGACAGACAATGTCCGCAATGTTCTGACGATTGCCGATAACGGGATCGGGATGAACAAGGAAGACCTGATCGACAATCTTGGCACCATTGCCAATTCCGGCACCGCCAAGTTCCTTGATGCGGTCTCCAAATCCGACAATCCGAAGGATGTCGACCTGATTGGTCAGTTTGGTGTCGGTTTCTATTCCGCCTTCATGGTGGCAAACCGGGTTGATGTCGTAAGTCGCAAGGCCGGCGAAGACCAGGCATGGAAATGGTCATCGGACGGCAAGGGCGAATACACCATTTCCGAAGCCGAAATGGAAGGCCGCGGCACCCAGATCACCCTGCATCTGACCGACGAATTCAAGGAATTCACCGAAGAATACAAGCTCCGCCATATCGTCAAAACCTATTCCGATCATATCGGCATTCCGGTGGTTCTGATGAAGGCCGATGGTGACGAGACCCTCAATGAGGCTTCCGCCCTTTGGACCCGTCCGAAATCCGAAGTCACCGAGGAACAGTACAAGGAATTCTACAAACACAATTCGCATGCGTTTGATGATCCTTGGAAAACCATCCACTATCAGGCCGAAGGCGCGATTGAATACACCGGCCTTCTTTACCTTCCGACCATGCGGCCGTTCGATCTTTATGATCCGCAGCGCAAAGGCCATCTGAAACTTTATGTCCGCAAGGTCTTCATCACCGAAGGTGCAGACGAATTGCTGCCGCCATGGCTGCGTTTTGTTTCCGGTGTGGTCGACAGTCAGGACCTGCCCCTTAACGTCTCGCGCGAGATGTTGCAGCACAACCCCGTCCTGACCAAGATCAAGAACGGCCTGACCAAAAAGGTCCTGTCCGAACTGGAAACAGCCGCCAAGAAGGACGCCGAAGGGTTTGACACCTTCTGGGAAAACTTTGGTGCTGTGGTCAAGGAAGGGCTTTACGAAGACCAGTCCAACCGTGCGCGCATCCTCAAAATCGCCAAGTTCCGTTCGACCCATGGCGATGGCTGGACCACGCTTTCGGAATATGTCGAACGCATGAAAGAAGGCCAGAAGGCCATCTACTATATCAGCGGCGAAGATATCGAAGCCCTGAAACGCAGTCCGCAGCTTGAAGGCTTTGCCGCCAAGGGGATCGAGGTCCTGCTTCTGACCGATCCGGTCGATGAATTCTGGATGCCGTCAGTTGGCCAGTTTGAAGAAAAGGACTTCAAATCGGTCACCCGTGGCGGTGCCGATCTCAATGACGTCAAATCCGATGACAAGGATGACGCCAAGGACGAGAAAAAGGACGATGCCGCCAGTGACGCGTCACTTGATGCATTGATCGCATCGATCAAGATCGCCCTTGGCACCGGTGTTAAGGACGTTCGGGAATCTGATCGCCTGACCAGTTCAGCCTGCTGCTTGATTGCCGATGAAACCGGCATGGATCTGCGGATGGAACGTTTGATGAAACAACATAACCGCGTTGATGAAATCAGCCCGCGTATCCTTGAAATCAATCCGAAGCACAGCCTGATCAAAAAGCTGTCTGACATTGCCATCAAGGATGCCAAGGCACCGATTCTCAATGATGCGGCCCAGTTGCTGCTTGATCAGGCCCGCATCCTCGAAGGCGAAGCCCTGCCCGATCCGGTCAGCTTTGCACGCCGCCTTGATCTGATCATGGAAAAGGGTCTGGGTGCATAAACCCGACACACCAACCAATATTGAGAACGGCGCGTCACAAGATGCGCCGTTTTCTTTTGCATATCGGCAAAATTTAAAATGCTTATTTACCAACAACGGGCATAAAGGCCCCACATGTGAAAGAAGCTCGGAACCGACGGGAAGGCCCAAAACACCATGACTGCGATGATGAACTGGCAAAAACTGTTGTCACCCGCACGCCTTGGCACCCGTCATTCAAGTGTCGGCGCTTTTGGCCGGTCCGATTTTCACAAGGATTATGACCGCATCATTTTCTCGGCCGCGTTCCGGCGCCTGCAACGCAAGACCCAGGTTCACCCGTTGCCCGAAAATGACAATGTCCATACCCGCCTGACTCACAGCCTTGAAGTTTCGTGTATCGGCCGGTCGCTTGGCCTGATGGTTGGTCATCGCCTTTCGGAAAAGGGCAGCCTGCCTGATACCATCGACCCCGATCACATGGCCGCCATCGTTCAGGCCGCCGCCCTGTGTCATGATATCGGCAACCCGCCATTTGGCCATGCCGGTGAATATGCCATCCGCCAATGGTTTATCGATGCCGACCCGGCCTTTACCGGCAGCCTGTCCCGCGAACAGTTTGCCGATCTGACGACCTATGAAGGCAATGCGCAAGGATTCCGACTTTTGACCAACAAACGGACTGGTCTGTATGATGGGGGGATGCGGCTGACCTATGCGACGCTGGCAAGTTTCCTGAAATATCCGTGGTCGGCATCGGGAAGCCCGTTTCCCCAGAAAAAGAAATTCGGAGCATTCCAGAAGGAATTTGCACTGCTTGAGGAAGTGGCCGATGCCACCGGTCTGATCCGGACAAGCGATCAGGCATTTTGCCGCCATCCGCTGGTTTATCTGGTCGAGGCCGCCGATGATGTTTGCTATGCCCTGATTGATATCGAGGACGGGGTCGAGCTTGAACTGGTGGAATTCGAAACGCTGGAAAAGATGCTGCGCCCCTGTATCGAAGGGGACCTTCCCGCCGAATATCACCGCGAACAGAATATCAGCCGCAAGATATCCTTCCTGCGTGGCAAGATCATGTCGGGTCTTCTTGATGCGCTTGTCGATGCCTTTGTCCGCCACGAAGAAGAACTTCTGGCAGGTGTGTGGAAAGGTGATCTTCTTGCCTGTGCAGATGGCCCCTATAACGAGCTGATCTCCACTGCCAAGTCATTCTCGGAAAAACAGATCATCCTGAACCGCCGCAAAGTCCAGATCGAGGTCGGCGCCTTTGCCCATCTTGAAACCCTGCTTGAGACATTCTGCAAAACCGCACTTGAAGTCCACAAAGCCCGATCAGAAGCAGACATTCCCTATCGGGCCGGACGTGTGAGGGAACTGATCGGCAATGATGCCATGCCGATCGGTGCGTCGCTTTATGATCTGTATCTGGTGATCCTGGATTATGTATCGGGCATGACCGATGATTTTGCCGCCCGCCTTGCGCGCGACATTGGCGGCGGTCAGCACTGATCAATGTGGATGCTTGGCCCCTTTATTGCGCGCTATCGCAGACGGACCGCCTTTATTGCCGCAAGCGCGATGGCTGCCGTCATTTACGGGCTGGTTGATCAAAGTACCCGTCCGGAAGTTCAGGCATGGTATTGGCCCGCCGCCCTGTCCGTGACGAGCTTTATGATCACCCGGCTGGTTGTGTCGCGCCTGATCGGGCGTTTTGTCGGCGGGGTCAGACGCCATCTGCGTTGATGCCAGCGGCCCCGACCACACGTCCGGACAATCAAAAAGGCAGGCCCGAAGGCCTGCCTTTATTCTTGGGAATGTCTGTTTGGCCCATATGGGGCAAACACAGTCAGTTAGTCCTGACCGCCACCCATGGCACTGCTGATTTTCTTGTCAGTATTGTACTGACTAAGCGAATAGACAGCCCAGATCGCCGCCGGTACCCAGCCGATCAGAGTAATCTGCAAAATCAGGCAGATGACGCCTGCGATTGGGCGCCCGATGGTAAAGAACAGTAACCAGGGCAGAAGTAGTGCGATCAAAAGACGCATGGATGAAATCCCCTTGTTGCGTTGACGTGCTTACATGCTGTCTTTGAAGGTGACAACAACGACACGGTTACCCTGTTCGGCCACACCGTCTTCGGTTGCGACCGGAACATTGGCTTCGCCGCTGATGCTGATCGCAAGCTTGCTTGCCGGAACACCACCATCACGAAGCGCCTTTACAACCGCATCGACACGCGATTTTGCAAGAATATCGTTATACATTGCATCACCGGCACGGTCGGCATAGGCAACCAGGCTGATCGCAGCCGGGTCGTATTTGCCATATGCTTCGACAATCCCGTTAATGACCGACATAGCTTTGCCGTCAATTGTGGCACTGTCAAAGCCGAAATAGACATTCATCGGAACCGGCATTGCCATCGCGGCAACCGGGGCCGGTGCGGTGTCGATTTCAGCCTGAACAATTGCCAGCGCCTGATAGAAGGCGGCACGGCAATTGTCGATGTCTTCCTGCTGGATGTTTTCTTCGAGTTCCTGCAACCAGCAATCAAAGCTTGCCTGTGCCCGTGCAGCAGCCGTGGCGGCCTTTTCACGGCCACCGGCATCAAGTGCTGCCAGAAGGTCGCTGCGCGCGACTTCGACTTCACCGGTGCTGCCTTCAGGCAGGGAACGTTCGGAAATCATCTGCGGGCCGGTATCCTGGCTCATCGCAGCCATTTTGGCACGGCTGGTGAAGTACCGCGCATCTGCCCAATCGGCTTCGTCATATTCAGCCTGGGCAAGGTCGGCGTAATTCTGATGGAGGGCTGCGTCAAATGCCGACCCTTCGTCAGCCATCTCACGTACCCCTGGAATGTTCATATTTGCACACGCGCTCAAGAAGGCAGCGGCGGACACAACAGCGAGCAGTTTAGCTTTCATCGGTATTACTCCTTGTCTGACCGACATTTTGATCCCAATCCCAATTTTTTGACGGTGATGTTGGCGTCATCATGTGACGGATTTTTACATGCACCTGACAGGTCGTTTTTGCCTGTCTGTTTTTCCATGTTCTGTTCGCCATCGATCCGATCTCCGGTGCCTCAGATCCCCGGAACCGACCCCGAATAGAAGGATGTGAAACCAGTTCATATCCCGAACGCATCATCACAACATGGACAGGGATATAATTACCCCTATCCAAGGATATATAGAAGTCAATTTCATGAAAAAAAGCAGTGGGATAGAGAAAATTCACAATCTTCATACTTCACGGTCGAACACAGACCATTGATCCCGCGCGATTTTGTCCCGCCCCATTCCCCGAACGGGTCACAAGCTGTTGCAAAACGCATAAAAAAGCCTGACCGGGCGTTTCACCCGATCAGGCCATGATTGATTATATATCCCGGAAATCCGGCAGAAAGAAAAGATCAGTCGGACGATCCGCCAAACAATCCTTTGACAGCCCCGCCAAGCGCATTGGCACCGTCTTTAAGTTTCTCGCCACCTGTTCCGGCAGCACCGCCAACGGCACCGACTGCACCGACAACGCCCTTGCCAAGATCGCCAACGCCTTGCAGCAGGCCATCAACATTAAGGTTGGAAACCGCCTTGAACACCGATGCGTTGATCGCGGTCAGGATTTCACCGGCAACTTCGGCCGGGGTTGCGCCGTTATCTTCCTTGCCAACGTCCTTGAGATGAATTTCCGGAAGATTGGCCGACAGTGACTTGCCCTGAAGCAATGCGGCGGAAACACCGACATTGCCGTTGCGCACATACACATTATCAATGATGATTTTGGGCCCGGACGCGGCGTCTTCGCCAGCAGCACTGTCATCTGCACCCTGACCACCGGACGGACCGGAAACACGATGGACAAAGCTTTCCACGTTGCGCTGAATGGTCGCGATATTGGAACTGCCATTGCCAAGTTCATAGGTCACACTTGGCGCGTCCACCACCACTTCGATGATGCGGATGGTGTCGCTGGTCAGTGTCGATCCATCAAGACGTACCGAAATATTGCCAAGTGAAAAGGCATGGTCGGTTTTGTATCCTTCGGGATTGCCGATCACCAGCCCCTTGATGGCCGCAGTATTTTGCGTCGTCTCGATCGATACGGCATCAACCGTGACATCCGCAAGGGTCACCCGCGTTCCAGCCTTTTCGATCGTCGTTTTCACGATGTCATCAAGATTGACATAGACATAAACAAGCCCGCCCACGACCAGTACGATGATCGCTGCCAAACCAAACAGTATCTTTTTCATTGCCCGTATCCTGCGTAATTAGTCATCGAAACGGTGCGACATTGACCTTATGGGCACCTGTCCTGCTTCATACTCCCCAAAGAGTTGCGCTGATTGGCAGGACAATCAAGTTATTTCAAATGACAAACAGCGGGCCGGATGACCCGGGCCCGCTGTTTGGAAGTGTGATGGTCAAGCCGTGATTACAAATTGAATTCGACAACCACCGGTGCGTGGTCGGACGGCTTTTCCCAGTCACGCGCAAGGTCATAAACCGATGCGGTGCGCACCGTTCCGGCCATGTTCGGTGTCATCCAGACATGATCAAGACGGCGTCCCTTGTTGCTTGCACGCCAGTCGCGCGCCCGGTAGCTCCACCAGCTGAAAAGCTTTTCGGGTTCGGGCACGACTTCACGAACCGAATCAATGAAATCGCCGGACTGGCGGAACTTTTCGAGAATTTCGACCTCGATCGGGGTATGGCTGACGACACGCAGAAGCTGCTTGTGCGACCAGACATCATTTTCCGACGGCGCGATATTGAAATCCCCGACCAGAACCGCCTTGCGGTTCGGATCTGCGGCACGCCGATCGGACCACCAATTGGTCATTTCATCGATGAAGGACAGTTTGTGGGCGAATTTTTCATTGATCGCCGGATCCGGTTCATCACCGCCTGCCGGGATATAGAAATTGTGAAGCTCGACACCGTTTTCGAATTTCGCCATGCAGTGGCGGCGATCTTCCTTGCCACAGAAATGGGTGATGTCGGTTTCAACGAAGGGCAATCGCGATACGATTGCCACACCGTTATAGCTTTTCATGCCATGGTTATGGCGATGAACATACCCGGCGGCTTCGAATGCCTCATGCGGGAAATGTTCATCCGGGCATTTCAATTCCTGAAGGCACAATGCATCGGGTTGCTGGTCTTCGAGAAACCGGACCACCTGTTCGATGCGCAGGCGCACGGAATTGATATTCCAACTTACAATCTTCAAAACGGGCTCCGTTCAAGTCTTGTTGGGGAAAGGCCCCTGCCCCACAACCCCGGAAAGTCTATAGAAACCAAAAGGCTTATTTCAGCGTTACCGACAGTTCCGCAACATCGGCAATCACCAGATCCATACGGTCACCGCGCACAACCTGACCGACACCTTCGGGCGTACCGGTGAACAGAAGGTCACCCGGCTTCAATTCGATCAGTGTGGACAAATGCACCAGCGCATCGACAACCGGCCAGATCATTTTCGCAGTGGTGTCATTCTGGCGCACATCACCATTGACCGAAAGTTTCAGATTGGTGGCATGCGGGTTACCGGCATCGGCTTTCGGCTTGATCGCCGAAATCGCCGCACAACCGTCAAAGGATTTTGCCATATCCCACGGCAAACGGCGTTCCTTGAGGCCGGCCTGAACATCGCGGCGTGTCATATCAAGTCCAGCCGCATATCCGAAAATCGCATCTTCGACCGCCGCACGGTCAAGATCCTTGCCCCCCTTGGACAGGGCAACCACCAGTTCGCCTTCGTAATGCAGATCATCGGTTGCCGACGGATAGGGCAAATCACCATCGCCAACCACCAGGCAATCGGCCGGTTTCATGAAAACACATGGCGGGGTATCGGACGGGTCCGATCCCATTTCACGCACATGTTCGGCATAGTTCTTACCGATACAGAAAATGCGGTTCACAGGAAAAACCTGATCCGAACCGGTAACCGGAACCGTTGTATGCTGAGCTGGTTCAAAGACGCTGCGCATTCGAAATCATCCTCAAAAAATCATGTTTGAGATAGTGATAGTCGCTCTGCGTCTAAAAGAAAATGGTCACGTTTTGGCAATTCGATCCGTAACAACACGGATCACCAGTTTTTCCAGTTCGAGAATGACAAACAGCCCGATCCCGGCCCCAATGATCCCGATGCCCGCAACAATGCTGATCGGTCGGGTTTCAAACAGGAAATGCATCACCGGCACATAGGTAAAGATCAGTTGCAGGACAAAGACCGACGATATGGCAATCAAAACCGGTCGCGTCCCGACCATGCCGCGCAAGGTCAAGGATGTACCACCGAGATAACGCACACTGAAAAGATAGAAGACCTCCATCGCGACCAGAACGTTGACCGCAACCGTACGCGCAGTTTCAACAGATGCCCCTTGCATAAGTGCCAGTTCGAACGATCCGAAAATACCCGCCATGAATAACAGCGACACAAACACAATACGCCAGACCAGAAAGCCCGACAAAACCGGTTCGGCAACATTGCGCGGTTTGCGTGCCATCAGGTCGGGTTCGGCCTTTTCAAAGGCCAGCGACAATGCCAATCCGATTGAACTGACCATATTGACCCAAAGAATTTGTAACGGCGAAATCGGCAAAACGACGCCCATCATCAGCGCAACCAGCACACCAAGCGTTTCCCCGCCATTGATCGGCAACAGGAACGTGATCGATTTTTTCAGGTTGTCGTAAACCGTGCGTCCTTCGCGTACTGCATTGACGATAGAGGCAAAATTATCATCGACCAGCACCATTTCGGCGGCTTCCTTTGCGGCCTCGGTGCCGGATATGCCCATCGCGATGCCGACATCGGACCGTTTGAGTGCCGGGGCATCATTGACGCCATCCCCGGTCATCGCCACCACCCGTCCTGCAGCCTGCAACGCCATGACCAGTTGCAATTTGTTTTCCGGGCTGGTGCGGGCAAAGATGTCGGTGGTTTCGATGGCCTGTTGAAGATCGGCCTGGTTCATCGCATCAATTTCGGGTCCGGTCAGGTAGCGTTCGGTATTTTCAAGACCCAGCTGTGCCCCGATCGCCTGTGCGGTAATGCCGTGATCGCCGGTAATCATTTTGACGCGAATCCCGGCCTGCCGACAATTTGCCACCGCGCTGATTGCTTCGGGGCGTGGCGGATCAACAAGCCCCAGCAACCCGATCATCACAAGCCCGTTTTCCACATCATCAAATGTCAGTTCCTGATGGCTTGCTGGCATTTCGCGAATGGCAACCGCAAGAACACGCATGCCCTGTGCGGCAAGTCCGGCGATCCCGGCTGTCCATTTTTCCCGATCAATTTCATGATCCTGGCCATCACTGTTGCGTTGATGGCTTGCCATGGCAACCAGACGATCCGGCGCACCTTTGACAACAATCAGTTTATGCCCCGCATGATCATGATGAAGGGTCGCCATGTATTTGTAGCTGGAATCAAATGGCAGAACATCAAGACGCGGAACCGTTTCATCAAGCCGGTCATGATCAAACCCCGCCTTCATCGCCAGAACCAGAAGCGCACCTTCCATCGGATCGCCAAGGACGTTCCACGCATCGTCCTTGCGCACCAGTTTGGCATCGTTGCACAACATGGCCGCGCGGGTCAGAAGCGCCAAGCCCGGAATGTCATCGGCATCCTGTTCGACCCCACTGGCAACAAAGCCGCCATGCGGGTCATAACCGATCCCGGAAACATCCACATTGCAATCAGGCATCCAGACCGATTGCACCGTCATTTCATTGCGCGTCAGCGTCCCGGTCTTGTCCGAACAGATTACCGATACTGCGCCCAGGGTTTCCACCGCCGGCAATCGCCGGATAATGGCGTGCTGGCCGGCCATGCGCTGAACACCGATCGCCATCGCGATGGTCAGAATGGCGGGCAAACCTTCGGGAATGCCCGCCACGGTCAAACTGACAACCGCGACAAAGGTGGCGTCGATGCTCATGCCCTGCACCACAACGCCAAAGGCAAATACCATCACCGCAACCAGCAAAATGATGCCGGTCAGGATCTTGGCGAACTGGCTCATTTGTCGCAGAAGCGGCGTGGTCAGGGCCGCAACATCGCCCAGAAGACGGTTGATCTTGCCGATTTCTGTCTGGAAGCCGGTTGCCACCACCAGCCCCTGGGCCTGACCGGTGGTAACCAGTGTTCCGGCATAGGCCATCGATTTGCGATCACCAAGGGCTGCTTCCCGCGCCACCGGATCGGCATTTTTGGTAACCACCAGGGATTCCCCCGTCAGGGCAGATTCAAGCACCCCGAAATTCTTGACCATGAAAAGGCGAATATCCGCCGGGATGCGGTCCCCTGCTTCGAGGCGCACAACGTCCCCCGGGACGAGTTCGGTGGTCGGAATTGTCTTGCGCTGACCATCGCGCAGCACCGATGCGCTTGGCGAAAGCATGTTCTTGATGGCGCGCAGCGTTTCTTCGGCCTTGCCTTCCTGAATGAAGCCGATGGTCGCATTCAAAAAGCACACCGCCAGAATAACCACTGTATCGATCCAGTGTGCCATCATCGCGGTTACCGATGACGCAATCAGCAATACATAGATCAAAAGATTGTTGAATTGCCTGGCAAAACGTACGAGCGCGCTTTTGGGTTTGGCCGTCGGCAGGCTGTTTGGGCCATATTGGCGTTGGCGGGCAATAACGGTGTCATGGGAAAGTCCGGTGCGATCGCATTCAAGCTGATCACAGACCGCATCGATGGCAAGACCATGCCAGGCAGCGGGTGCTGTTTTGTCCTGCGAAGACTGACCGTTGTTGGAACCATTGCGTGACGCCATCAAAGCACCTGCTGCCGAATTCGAACCCGGCAGCAATCATAACCATGCTGCACCGCAGCGCAATTACAGACTGTGATCATGCACGCAATTGGCAACGTCACCACACATTTCAGATGTGGTGACGTGCCGAAATTTGTTGGTCGGATTTTGAAAAACCGGACTGTAACCGGGTCACAGAAGGCCTTCGATCACCCGGTCTGGCGGTGTGTGACCATCAACAAAGGTCTTGATATTGATCAGAACCTTTTCGCCCATATCAACACGGCCTTCGATGGTCGCCGAGCCCATATGCGGCAACAGAACCGCATTTTGCAGTTCCAGCAATTTGGGATTAACCGCCGGTTCGTGTTCGAACACATCAAGACCGGCACCGGCGATCTCGCCATCGGCCAGCATCCGCGTCAGGGCCGGTTCATCAACGATTTCCCCGCGTGCCGTGTTGACCAGAATTGCGTGCGGCTGCATCAGTTTAAGACGGCGCGCCGACAACAGATGATAGGTTGCTGGCGTATGCGGGCAGTTGACCGAAACGATATCGACATGTGCCAACATCTGATCGAGGCTTTCCCAATAGGTCGCATCAAGTTCGTCTTCGATCTCGGGATGAACACGCCGACGGTTATGGTAATGCACAGACAGACCAAACCCCTTGGCACGGCGCGCCAGGGCACGGCCAATACGGCCCATGCCGACAATCCCCAGACGCTTGCCCCAGATACGATGCCCCAGCATCAGTGTCGGGCCCCATCCGGCCCATTCGCCTTTGCGGATAAGACGCTCGCCCTCGGCAAGGCGGCGCGAAACCGACAGGATCAGCGCCATGGTCATGTCAGCGGTGTCTTCGGTCAGGACATCGGGGGTATTGGTAACCGTAATCCCGCGCGACCGCGCTGTTTGCAGGTCCACATGATCAACACCGGTCCCGAAATTGGCAATCAGTCTAAGGTTCGGCCCCGCATGGGCAAGCACGGCCGCATCGATCTTGTCCGTCACGGTCGGCACCAGAACATCGGCCTCTTTGACGGCATCAATGAGTTCCTGTTTGCTCATTGCGGCGTCATCAATATTCAGACGCGCATCGAACAATTCCATCATGCGGGTTTCAATCGCTTCCGGCAGTTTCCGGGTCACGACGACAAGCGGTTTTTTCTTGGTCATCTGCCGATCCTATGCGGTCTTTTAACTCTTTTTCTGACAAAATGTGGCATGACGCGCTTTTGTGCCCTGCCGCATTGCAGTGATGCCACGCTAAAAGGTACAAAAGCAAGGATTTTGACGCAGTTTTTGTAATTTTATTACACAAAGAAGAGTTCTGGCAGGACGCTGTCAGAGAAAATAAACGAAGGAATACCAACACGATGCCGCAGATTTTGCGCAAATTTCTGTATCGCTTCATGGCTTTGGCGATTTTGGGCAGCCTGACCACCCCGCTCGTGGCCAGCGCACAAGAATCCGGCTTGCCCATTCCGCGATTTGTCGCACTGCGGTCAGACAAGGTATTTCTGCGTTCGGGCCCGGGTTTGCGATACCCGAAGGTCTGGATCTATCACCGCCGCAACATGCCGATGGAAGTCGTTTCGGAATTTGATACATGGCGCAAGGTCCGCGACTGGGAAGGCAGCGAAGGCTGGGTTCATCAAAGTCTTTTGGTCGGGTCGCGTCATGTCATCGTAACCGATGACAGCATCACGCTTTATTCCGCAGCAGATGAAAACGCTCGGAAAATCGCCATGGTTTCGGCCAGTGTCATCGGACGCATCGAAGATTGCCCCGCCAACATGAACTGGTGTCAGCTGCGCTTTGGCGATTTTGAAGGCTGGGCCCCCCGTCACGGGTTCTGGGGCGTCTATGAGGATGAAACCGTCGAAGGCTAGGCTCCACGCCCCGTCCATTTCCAAAGCACGTGCCGCTCAATCACCTTCGCAGCCCGGGATGCGCGTGTCATCGCAATTGACCGACTGATTGTAATCACCTGAATACGACCCAATGATTGAGGGCAATTAAGGGTGAAGACTTCCAGTGTCGTCATTGCCCCGTACCCAAAAAGCTCACTGGTTCAGGGCAATAACCCCGCCATAGCCCGGTGCGGCATCAGGCATCAGGCATCAACAGACACCCGGCTTGGGCGCTGTGTATTGCCGCCGCCGCCGCTTGAGGTCGCCTGACCACCACTGTCATAGCCGCCAAAGACCGGTGTGCTGGTGGTGCGTGTGCCTGTGGGGCTGTTTGGTGTCGTGCCGCCAAATCCGGTTTCAAAGCCGGTGTCATCATCAGCATTCGGATCGAAGGCCGCCGTGTCATTCTGTTCAAGGAACGGATCAGGTTGCGGTTCCGGCAGGGCAAAGCCACCGACCGTCACGGTCTGGTTGGCAAGCTGACTGGCGATATCCCCCAGATAGGCCTGAAGGTTTTCAGAAATTCTGGCCTGCACATCGTCAGCCGCCGAAGCATCATTTGCCGCCAGCTGCGCCTGGACAATGTTGTCACCGGCAACCTGCGAAATACGGTTCTGATCGCGGGCAATCGATATGCTGCCGCCATCAGCCGCCAGCGAGATTTCACGATCACGAAGGGCTTGTTGTGCCTCGTCAATGCGGGTGCGTGCATCGGTGACGCCCGCCACATCCGACAGGTCAATCGATGACAGCCCCGCTGCCAGATCATCGGCCGATGACGCATACAGATCGACATTGATCCGGTTGTCCGACGAGGTTCCCGATCCGGCCTGAACGGTGATGGTCTGGTCTTCGGCCAAAAGATTGCGACCGTCATAGCTGCTGTTTGCCGCGATATCGTCGATTGAGGTCAGATAATCTTCGATCTGGGCGTTAAGCTGGGCGCGTTGTTGTCGTGAAAGGGTCGGGTTTTCTTCGGCGGTTTTGATCAGCGCATCTATTTCATCAAGCGCATCGCCGATCCGTGACAGATCATTTGCAGCTTGCGAGACCAGATCGCTGGCACTGCCAAGTGTGCCACGCAGCTTTTCAGATGTGTAATTTGCGCCGCGCACCGCATCGGTATTGCGCCCGGCGGATCCGGCATTGGTGGCAGACTGGTTCGCATCGCCCGCAATCAACCTGTTCTGCGGTGCGATTGCACGCGCAGTATTGGTATAGATCGTAAGCTGGCTGGCCAGTGGTTCCATCGCTTTTCCGCACAAACAAGCCGGCGAGGCAACTACATGCTGCGCGGACAAAGAATTTGAAATGCTTTCAAACTTTTGCCCGCCTGACCTTCCTGGTGTCCGGCGGAAATACCAGCCATTAGTATAGATTATTCGGCGTTAAACATTAAGCGCAAATGCACAATCAGCGCGCGATATCGGGATTTCCGGCCTGATCGACCCGCATCAATGGTGATGCCGGGCCCAAACGGACGGTTAATCGGGACCGAATCGATCCCTGATCAAGCCGCCTTTGTGCGTCGCAATACCGCAAACAATTCAAGATGCGATGACCACAGGAACTGATCGACCGGGACAATTTTCTGGATTTCATAACCGCCATTGCGCAGAACCCGCATGTCACGGGTGAATGTCGCCGGATTGCACGATACGGCCAAAACCCATTCCGGGCCACCAATCGCCAGTTCCTCGCACTGGGCAAGCGCCCCGGCGCGCGGCGGGTCAAACACTACCAGATCAAATCCCGCCAATTCAGTCGCAGTCAGGGGCTGTCGGAAAAGATCCCGTTTGACGACCTTGATCGGGCTTCCTGATTGTCCGACCGCATATTGCAGCAATTCAACCGCACGCGGATCGCTTTCAACCGCGGTGACCGAACGCCGTTTCCCGGAAAGGGCCAAGGCAAAGGTGAAACTTCCAACTCCGCAAAACAGATCGGCCACCTGTTTGGGGGCAATATCGGCCAGTGCGGCCTTAAGAGCCGTGACGAGTGACTGTTCACCTTCGCGGGTGGCCTGCAAAAAACCGCCCGGGGCGATCGGAACATCGACATTTTCAAAACCGACCGTTGGCGTATGACGGGCCGCAACCGGTTCATCGGGGCGATCACCGACCTTCCAGCTCAGGCGGGCAATATTCAGACTGTCTGCAAATTCCGCCAGGTCCTGACGCATATCAAGATCAGGATCGGCTGTCGCATGGATCAGAACATCAAGCCCGTTATCGGCATGCGTGACAAAAACTTCCTTGATGTCGCGCGCCTGGTCGGGCGGACAGGAGGACAGAAACGTCACGAATGCTTCGCGAAATGCCATCAGTTCAGGGCGCAAAACCACGCAATCCGGAACATTGAGAACAGTATGGCTGAACCGGCCATGGAACCCGACAAACACGCCAGCCGCCCCGACATGCACCGAAAAACCGGCCCGTCGGCGGCTTGCCGGCGGGGAGATTTCAACATCAGCAATCAGGTTATCGGCATCTTCAGGGTCAATCCCGGCCCGCAAAACAGCCGTTCTGGCCTTGTCATGTTTCCAGGCGCGGTAATCATCATCATTCATATGCTGAAGCGCGCAGCCACCGCATTCCTTGAAATGCGAACAGCGCGGCGGATTGAATGCGAGGCTTCTTTTCAGTTCCTCGATGACTTCGGCGCCATAGCCATCACCGCGCTTCTGACGCAGGGCAACACGCACCTCGTCCCCGGGCAAAACGCAATCGACATAGACCAGCACGGACTTGCCGTCCGGCGCCTGGACATGGGCAATACCATCACCACGCGCCCCAACCTGTTCGATTGTGACGGGCGCTTCAAAACCAATCAACGGATCGCGCCGCGACGGCTGACGCTTGCGTCCCCCGCGGGCCCGGGGATTGCGATGATGATGTTTCATAAATTCTCTCTCGGGGGTGATCTTTGTCACGCTTTGCCTGACAGATCGACGCCACTGTCAGATGCCCGCCTGAGATACACCAGTTGACGCACCGCGAACAGGGGCGATCAAAGATTTATCTCCCGATCATGTCGCGCAATCGCCATACAGGCCGGGCCAGCATTACCATGACGCGAAAATTTATCCGCAAATGAACGCGACCAAACCCTTAAAATCGTGTAAGAATAACACCATAAAACATACAGGGAACTGTTAATCGGCCGCGTGACACGACACCATTTGTGCGACATCATGGGTTTGATGATCAGCGCAAATGGCGCGACGGAAACGTTTTCTGCGCGTATTGACGGGTCGGGGGGACCCGTTTGGCGGGTCACGTATGGGGGAGATATGGAAGAAGAAAACAAGCAAGCCGACGAAAACACATCCACGCAAACGACCCGTTTGAAAAAGCGGGCCTTGGTGGCTGGTTTTCTGACGGCTCTTTTCTTTGCCTCAGTGACATTCTTTTTCTGGCAGACGTTTGAAAACAACCGCCGGACCATTTTGCTGTCTGCGGCCCAGATCACCGCCAATGCTGTTGCCCAGCAGGTCAATCAGATCGTCACCAGCAATCTGGCTGTGCTGGAAAGTTTTGCCGATAACTGGCAGGACGGCGCACCGGAAGACGAACGCGCATATCTGTCGATTGCAACGCCGTTACAAAGCCGCTTCCCCGCACTTCAGGCCATCAACTGGATTTCGCCCAACTACATCATTCTGTATGTCGCCCCGATCAAGGGCAATGTGCCCGCGATCGGTGCCGACCTTAAACGTCATCCGGTTGCCGGTCCCGTGCTTGATATCGCACTTGATCAACGCCGCACCCAGATCACCCCGACACTTGAACTTCTTCAGGGCGGCCGCGGTTTTGCTGCCTATAGCCCGGTCCTCGGGCGGGATGGGGAAATTATCGGCGTGATTAACGGTGCGTTTCGCATCCGGTCCATGCTGGCAGCAGTGATCAATACCGAACAGGTCGAAGATTACACCGTTCGCGTCCGCGAAGGTGACACCGTCCTGTTTGAAATCCGCGGCGAAGGCGACAATGAATTGTTGCAGCGAACCGTACCGGTCGAAATCGTCGGACGCCAATGGCTGGTTGATGTGATTGCCGATCCGAAACTGGCAACACAAAGCACCATCAATCCTGAACTGATTCTTGTGTTCGGCGGAACGGCGACCGTCATATTCACCGTTCTGATCTTCATGCTTTGCAACCGGCAAAGACCGGCGGGCCGCCGGACGATGCATCACATCAATGCCGGTGATGACATCAATGATCTGGCGCTGTCGATTACCAAGCTTGATGGTCACCTGAAATCGATGTCCCCCGAAACGGCCGAATTCTTTGACCTGCGCGAAGAAGATTACGGCTTTATCCGGTTTTACAATCTGGCCCCCGAATTCCAGTCGGACGGCACCGCATCGCGCCGGTCACAGGAAAAGATGCTGCTTGCAATCAATCGCGGTGACGAAGAATTGCGCCGTGAATGGATTGTGCGCAGCGCCGAGGGCGTTCATGTCGTCTGCAATCTGTCGATGAAACCATCGACGACCAATGCCGATTGCGTCGATATCACCCTGCATCACAATCCGGCTGCCAATGCATCGGTCAATCGTTTGCGGTATCTGGCAACCCATGATCCGCTGACCGGATTGCCAAACCACGCATTGTTTGAAGACCGCCTTAATCAGGCGGTCGCGCATGCCAAACGCTATGAAAAGCTGTTGTCGGTTCTGGTGGTCGATATCGACAATTTCCGCGCGATCAATGATCGATTTGGTGCAGATATCGGGGATGAAACCCTTCGGACCATTTCCGGACGTCTGCGCGCGACCGTGCGCGAAAAGGATACCTGTGCGCGGTTTTCTGGCGACATGTTTGCGATCATCGCAACCGACCTGTCAGAAGCCGAGGGTGCCGCACTGGTCGCCGAACGTGTCGTCGAAGCCATGTCGCAACCCATTCAGACGGCAACCGGCGATGAAATCCGCCTGCATGTCAGTGTCGGTGTTGCCCTGTATCCCAATGACGCGCGTGCGCCGTCGCAATTGCTGGCCAATGCCGATGCGGCAATGTATCGCGCGCAAAAATCGGCAGAATCGTCTTATTGCTTCTTTGTTGAAACAATGAACAACGTCATGCATGCGCGCCTGTCGATGGAAACGCAGTTGCGCCGTGCGGTGGATGAAAAACGCTTTGTGCTGGAATATCAGCCGCGCTACCGGACATCGGATCGCAGCCTGACCGGGTTCGAAGCGTTGCTGCGCTGGATCGATGACAGTGGCAAACGCCGCCTGCCGCCTGACTTCATCGCGGTTGCCGATCGCACCGGATTGCTGTCCCCGCTTGGTCAATGGATCATTGAAACCGTGTGCAAGCAACTGTCCGACTGGCGGGCACAGGGATATGTCCCGGTTCCGATTGCGCTGAACGTTTCAAGCCGCCAGTTCATTCAGGCCGATCTGATCAAGAACATCATGGATCTGACCACAGAACATGAAATTGATGCGGCCATGATCGAGATCGAGGTATCCGAAGACATCGCCATGCGCGAACCCGAACGGGCACTTGGTCAGTTCTATCGCTTTGCCGAGGCGGGCATTGGCCTGACACTTGATCATTTTGCGGCCGGCAACACGTCCTTGCGCTATCTGAAACGCTTCCCGGTACAGCGTATCAAGCTGTCAAAATCGCTGTTTAATCTTTCACTCGATGAACAGCCCGAAAACAGCATTTTGCAGCCGGCAATCCGCCTGTGCAAAAGCCTGAACCGCAAAGTCGTTGCCGTGGGTGTTGAGACCGAAGAACAGCTGGCTGTCCTGCAAGCCGCCGATTGCGATGAAATGCAGGGCTTCCTGCTTTCGGCCCCGCTTGATGCGCAGGACACGACCGAACTCCTGACCCGTCAGAAAAGCTCGACGCGGGCTCAACCCAAATCAAAACCCAAACAGGATGAACAGTCCGGCAAGTAAAACTGTGCTGGCTGCTGGGCCTGTTGCGGTTCCTGTCACCCGAAATGCCATACTGCCATGACGAAATGACAAAAGCCCCGCTCGGACTGAGGCGGGGCTTTTTATTTATGCTGTGCGATGTCCGGTCCTAAAGCAGGAATGCCGCGGCCAGTCCCAGAAAGGCAAAGAAGCCGACCACATCGGTAATCGTCGTCAGGAACACCGATGACGATACCGCCGGGTCAATGCCTGCGCGCTCAAGCCCAAGCGGGATCAGAGCACCGAACAATCCGGCAAACAGCAAATTGACAATCATTGCCACACCGATGACAGCGCCAAGCATGACATCACCAAACCAGAACCATGTCACCGCCCCCGAAAGCACGGCAAAGGCAAGGCCGTTCAGCCCGCACACAGCCACTTCCTTGCGGATGACGCGCCAGGCGTTGGTGCTGGTCAGTTCACGGGTGGCAATCGCACGCACCGCAACGGTCAGGGTCTGGGTGCCGGCATTGCCGCCCATCGATGCAACAATCGGCATCAGAACGGCAAGTGCCACCAGCTGCTGAATCGTTCCTTCGAACATCCCGATCACAAGCGACGCCATGATCGCGGTGCCCAGATTGACCAGAAGCCAGGTAAAGCGCGACCGCGTGGTATCAAGGATGGCACTGGAAAGGTCATCCTCCTCGCCAACACCGGCAAGACGCATCATGTCTTCTTCATATTCCTCATCGATAACGTCAACGACGTCATCGACCGTGATCACACCGACCAGACGGCCGCTGTCATCAACCACCGGGGCGGAAATAAGGTCGCGCTGACGGAACAGATGGGCGACGTTTTCCTGTTCCTCGGTGACCAGAACCGTACGCATTTCTTCTGATTCCATGACATCGCGCACCAGAACCGGGCGATTGGTGCGGATCACACGTGACAGCGGCACGATCCCGACCGGGCTATAGCGCGGATCGACGACAATGATGTCATAGAAATCATCCGGAAGGCTTTTGGCCGAACGCAGGAAATCGATCGTCTGGCCGACCGACCAGTAATCCGGGATCGCCACCAGCTCGCGCTGCATGATACGGCCGGCGGTATATTCCGGATAGGACAGCGCTTCTTCAACACGCGCACGTTCGATATCGGACAGCGCGCCCAGAAGTTCGCGCTGCTCGTCCTCGTCGAAATCCTCGATGACCTCGACGACGTCATCGGAATCCAGTTCGGTAATGGCCTCGGCCACCACATCGGTACCAAGCAGATTGATGACTTCTTCGCGAAGTTCGTCATCAAGCTCGGTCAGGAATTCCGGATCAAAATCGGGACGGATCAGTTCGACAAGCTGCGCACGCTGGTTTGAACTTGCCCAGCCAAGCAAGTCGGCAATATCGGCAAAGTGAAGTTCCGAAAGCAGTTCGGAAGCGGTGTTGCTGTCATCTTCACCAAGCGCGTCGAAAATTTCGCGCGCATATTCAGGTGTCAGATCGACATATTCATCGCCAGTCGACGTTTCCGCCGGACGGTCCAGTTCTTCAACCTGACCTGTCATCTGCCCCTCCCTGAATGATGTGCTGCTTTTTGCGTCCCGCACCAGATTTCGACTGCGCCAAGAAAACGCCGCGCCGGGAAGTTGATAATCAAAATCCCGACACGGCTGTTTTTGCGCTATCACATGGCCCCGGTCAAGGGCGCCGATAGAAGATTAAAGTCTGAACCCCGCCGAATAATTCAAGTGGGGTTCAGGCTATTTTTTATTGGCCTTCCTGGCTGCGCGTCACCGCGTCAACAACGGCAATCGCCGTCATGTTGACAATACCGCGTACCGTGATGGACGGGCTGACGACGTGTGCAGATTTTGCCGCACCCACCAGAATCGGACCAACCGGCAAACCGTCGCCCAGCATCTTGACGAGATTGTACGAGATGTTGGCGGCATCAAGGGTCGGCATCACCAGAAGGTTTGCAGAACCCTTAAGCATCGAATGCGGGAAGATACGATCACGGATCGGCTGCGAAATTGCGGCATCGGCATGCATTTCACCTTCGACCTCAAGATCGGGGGCCTGGGTGCGGATCAGCTGCAACGCATCACGCATTTTGCAGGCCGACTTGTTTTCGTGGCTGCCAAAGTTGGAATGCGAAATCAGCGCGGCTTTTGGCGTGATGCCAAACCGCTTGACCACATCGGCGGCCATGATCGTGGTTTCGGCCACATGTTCCGGGGTCGGATCCACCGACACATAGGTATCGGTCAGGAAGAATGTCCCCTGTTTCATGATCATCATGTTGACGGTCGAGAAATCGGTGACACCTTTGCGCAGGCCGACAAGGTTGCGGACATAGCGCAGATGACGCAGGAAACCGCCCTGACAGCCGCACAGCATCGCATCGACTTCGCCACGACGCAGCATCAGGGCCGCAATCACGGTTGGACGGGTACGCACGATGGAACGGGCATATTCCGGGTTGATCCCGCGACGGCCCATGATGTTGTGGAAGTCCTGCCAATCCTGTTCGAAATGCGGATTGTCATCGGGATCGTGAATTTCGATCTGCTCGTCAGGAACAAGACGCAGGCCAAGCTCGGCAATCCGGTCAAGGATCACTTCACGACGGCCAATCACCACCGGATGGCACACACCGTCATCGACCAGAACCTGACAGGCCTGAAGCACACGGCGCGATTCGCCTTCGGGATAGACAACGCGTTTCTTGTGCGCACGCGCCATGTCAAAGACCGGCTTCATCACCAGACCGGACCGGAAGACAAAGCCTTCAAGCTGCTGACGGTAATGATCGAAATCCTCGATCGGGCGTTTGGCAACACCGCTATCCATCGCGGCCTTGGCAACGCGTGGCGGAATTTCAAGCATCAGGCGCGGGTCAAACGGCTTGGGAATAAGGTATTCCGGACCGAATTTAAGCTCCTCCCCGCCATAGGCGGTCGCCACCACGTCCGATACTTCGGCGGTTGCCAGATCGGCAATTGCCTCGACCGCGGCGATCTTCATTTCCTCGTTGATCTCGGTCGCGCCGACATCAAGGGCACCTCGGAACAGGAACGGGAAGCAAAGAACGTTGTTCACCTGGTTCGGATAATCTGTACGCCCGGTTGCCATAACGGCATCGGGGCGGATTTCCTTGACCAGTTCCGGCGATACTTCTGGGGTCGGGTTGGCCAGCGCCATGATGATCGGGCGTTCGCCCATCTTGCGCAGCTCGTCCTCGCCCATGACATTTGGCGCAGACAGGCCAAGGAAGATATCGGCACCTTCGACCACATCGCTCAGGGTGCGGGCGTTGGTTTCAATGGCATATTCCGCTTTCCACGGATCCATTTCTTCCTGACGGCCCTTATAGACCACACCAAACCGGTCGGTGACCGTGATGTTTTCCTTGGGCAGGCCCATCGACACCAGAAGGTTCAAACATGCCAGTGCCGCGGCACCGGCACCCGATGCCACCAGACGGACCTTGTTGATATCCTTGCCGGTCACACGCAGACCGTTCAGGACGGCCGCGGCCACACAGATTGCCGTGCCGTGCTGGTCATCATGGAAGATCGGAATGTTGCAACGTTCGCGCAATGCCTTTTCAATGATAAAGCATTCCGGTGCCTTAATGTCTTCGAGGTTAACACCCCCAAAGGTCGGCTCCAGCGCTGCGACAATATCGATAAATTTCTGCGGGTCGGTTTCGGCGACTTCAAGGTCGAAGACATCGATATTGGCGAACTTCTTGAACAGAACCGCCTTGCCTTCCATCACCGGCTTGGATGCCAGCGGGCCGATCGGACCAAGACCAAGCACAGCCGTACCGTTGGAAATCACACCAACCAGATTACCACGTGCGGTAAATTCCGCCGCAGTGTCGGGGTTTTTGACGATTTCCTCACATGCGAACGCAACGCCCGGCGAATAGGCCAGCGCAAGGTCACGTTGGTTGGCAAGTGTGGTGGTTGCCGTTACGGACAATTTCCCCGGGGTGGGATACCGGTGATAGTCCAAAGCTGCTTCGCGCAGCTTGTCATTTCTATTTGCCATTATAATACCTTTTAATTTCAGGTATTTACATTAATTAACCACGAAATGGTTAAATCCTGATAATTCACTCTAGCGGGACGCCCAGACTAAAGCAGTTTTCCCTGCGATAGAAGCACTCAGTGTAACGCACGGCCAATGGGCTGCATTGCATAATTCTCAACGCGGCACTGCACAATAAATCAATCAGTTGTATCGCAACTGCGTTGATTACCGGACATCGCCCGACACCGCCTGACCGGAACATTGTAGGACATATATGGGGAAGGTCCAGAAACGAAAAAACCCGCCATTTCTGGCGGGCTCTTTTTCGTGGCTTTCCCGGTTGCCCGGGTGGGCCAGATAATGGTGCGGTCGAGAAGACTCGAACTTCCACGGTATTTCTACCACAGCGACCTCAACGCTGCGCGTCTACCAATTCCGCCACGACCGCATATTGTCTGCAGCAAGTCCCGTGAGGTTTCGAAGTGGGCTTGCCTTGGCGCGGAAAGGGAGATAGCAAATTGGTTACCCCTGATCAAGGGATCTTTTCACTTATTTGACAGGAAAAATGCAAAGCATCGCCCCAACCGCGCAAATCCTAGAGTGGCGCACCACCTCCGAGTTGGTTTCCTACCCCGAAGCCCTTGCCGAAATGGAAGCCCGTGCCGAGGCCATCCATGCCGGCGAAGCCAATGAACTTGTTTGGTTTCTTGAACATCCGCCACTTTATACAGCCGGCACCAGCGCCCATCAGGAAGATTTGGTCGATCCGGATCGTTTTCCTGTCTATGACGCGGGCCGTGGCGGCCAATATACCTATCACGGGCCGGGTCAGCGCACGGTTTACCTGATGCTCGACCTCAAGAATCGTGGTCGTGACGTGCGTGCCTATGTCCATAATCTTGAAGAATGGGTGATTCGCACCCTTGCCCTGCTTGGGGTCAAGGGCGAACGCCGGGACGGCCGTGTCGGCATCTGGGTGGTGCGGGCAGATGGCCGTGAAGACAAGATTGCCGCCATTGGCGTACGTGTGCGCCGCTGGGTGACCTTCCACGGCATTGCCATCAACCTTGCCCCGGATCTTTCGCATTTCGGTGGCATTGTTCCGTGCGGAATTTCCGATCACGGGGTCACAAGCCTTGCCGACCTTGGGGTCGATATTACTATGGGTGAACTTGATCGCCTGTTAAAACAGACCTTTACCGAAGTTTTTCCCGGGCCAGCTGAATGAATGACACGTCGCAACCAGCATCGAATGCCACCCGATCGGCGAAAGGCAACAGCAAGGGCCACAAAATGCCCGAAAGCGTTGCCGAGGGCGGCATGGCCGATGCTGAACGCGACATCCTGGCCGAGCTCGAAAAGGCACTTGGCGAACATATCGCACTGATATTGCGCTGGAATCGGAAGCTGATGTTTCCCGATTCTCCGCATCCGTCCGAAATGGACGATGACGAACATGACTGCGATTTTGGCGCCTGGTACGAACTTAACCGCAATAACCGCCTGATTGATCAACCCGCCATGCATGCGCTGGCAGCCACTCATCAACAATTGCACGATTCGGCCAAACGACTTTTAAGTGCGCGCGCTGTTGATGGCGAAATCGATTCGGCCGAATTCGATATGATGGCCCTGCGCGCCGAATCGTTTTTTGCCCAGTTGCGTCGTCTTGAACGCGCATTTCGCACGGCGCGCTCCGATGTTGATCCGCTGACCGGGACCTATAACCGTCAAACCATGATGGGGGATCTGAATTCCGAACGCGAACGTGCGATTCGAACCCAGGTCCCGACCGCCATCGCCCTTGTTGACCTTGATCACTTCAAATCGGTTAACGATACCTATGGCCATCAGGCCGGCGATCTGGTGCTGCAATCGGTTGCCGGCATCCTGCAATCCCATGTCCGCCCGTTCGACAAGGTTTACCGATATGGCGGCGAGGAATTCCTGATCTGTCTGCCCAATGCAGACATGAAACAATGTGCGCGCGTGCTGGAACGTCTGCGCCGGGTAATCGAAGCATCCCCGGTAACGATATCCGATAGCACCACCCTTCCGGTCACTGCCTCCATCGGGGCGGCCCCGATGACCAAAAGCCGCACAATCGAACAAATCATCGAAAAGGCCGACAGGGCCCTTTATGCCGCGAAGGAAGGCGGTCGCAACCGAGTGCGGGTCTGGCGCAGCCCCGACACAAAACCGGCCCCAAAACCGTCTAAATAGCGCGCAAGACGCATTCCCGATCCCTAAACAGTGACCAAGTGGATGCGATTTGCGCATACCGGCGTGTTTTCATGACGTCATGATCGGGTTTGCATCGGATTTATAGGGTGATCATGGCCTTTTGCCGGTCTGCCGATTTTCACGGAAAAACAGATACCTGGTGCGGTGGTGCGATGCATTTCACACACAGGAATAAAAAATTCTTTCGGTCTGCAATCTTGTCTTCACAAGTTGGAAACATATCTGCAAACTATAATAATAAAAGGCAGCATGGCTTCGGCCCCGACGCCGAGGAGAGAGAGAAAAGCTGCCAGATTGGGAGGGAATTCGGTTCTATCTGAACGGAGGCCCCTGAATGTCCAGTTCTATGGATTTTGCACCTGGCGATCCCGCGCTGATGCTCACGGTGTTGCGCAGTGCCGAAGCAAATCTTGACCGCAACATGCTGTTGCGGCGCGTTTTATCCCTTTTCTGCACAGACGATGATGGCAATCAGGTTGCCATTGAAGATGGTCCGGATTTGCAACGGCGCATCGACACCGCCATTGCCAATCTGCAAATGGCCGGGCTTATTCGTGTGACCACCGGTGACGAACTTTCGATCACATCTCTTGGAACAGCCATGATGATGGCCTATCCGCTGGGTATTGATGATGGCGTGCTGTGTTCGCTGCCGGCATTTCGCAACCGGGTCTATGAAACCAATGCCCCTGTGGTGCATGAACGTCATCTGCCCAATTCGGCATATGGTTCCGGCTTTTCCGCCGGGCTTGATGCACATCGCCTGACGGAAAATCCCTATCCGTCAGATTCGCGCGATCATGAAGACTGGCTTATGGGTTGGGACGAGGCACTTGATCAAAGCAAACGCGAAGCCGAAACGCTTCTGAACTGATTTCCGGTTCATCCGGAATATCCGCCCAAAAGACCTGTGACCGGCACCGGATCAAACGTGTTTTTTTTGGTGCTGTGATTTGAATTCCCGGCATATCGCCGGTGCTGCCGTGCTCATCCGATGTAACGGCCCGAATTTGCCCGCGTGTTTTGCAGTGATGGCATCAGCCCCCTGACACTGCATTTCCGACCCGGGTGACGGCATTCTGCCCCCTGCTTCCCAGTTCAATGTCCCTATTCAATGTCCACTCTCAACGACAATGGCGCCTTTAACCGGTCAAAAGCGCGCCAGTGATGCCTTGGACGTCCAACATCGCTTCCACCACCCAGCAGGCAGAAACGGCTTCTGACGGGCCTCACCAAGCACGGCGGGGCAACCGCATCACACGAACGCGACGACAGGATGGGAAAATTATCTATGACAGGAAGACTGATCAGGCCGGATCATTCCCCGGTTTGCCGTGACCGAAAATCGATACGACATTATCCCGCGCGGTTTCGTCTGATCGGCTTTTTGTCAGCGCGGCCTCGGACGGCTGCGGGCTTTGATCGGCATCATGGTCTTTGACAACCGTATCCTGGGCATCAGTCGCATCGGCATTATCCGGTTCATCGGACACTTTGGGCCTATTGGGCGCATTGGACGGATTGGAGGCATCGGGATCGTCACGGCGATGACCATCAAGATGCTTGCCCGCCGATTGTTTGCGGGCGTCATTCAGATCGCGTTCATGCCGGGTGCGCCCGTGGAGAACCCGGTTCTCGTCGGCTTTTTTGGCCTTTTCATTGCGCTGCTTACGTTTGCGCACCTGACGCAAATTGACGAGATCACCCATCACACTTCTTCTTTGGAACATTATCAAACCGACAGGGGATCTGTCGGGTCATGTTATCCAAAACAAACGGGTGCTTCGATTTCCCGAAGCACCCGCCATAGCCGTTCTTAAAATCCGTATGCCCAGCCGGACTTAGCGCACGAAGACATGCACCTCGTTGGCCGAAACAGATGCGCTGGTGGCATCCGATGCGCGCACGCGCGAACTCGGCATGCCCATATCGGTGAGCGAGCGAAGAACCGCCTGCGCATTGCGTTTGGATTTGTTGGAATTCAACGCAACCTGCGCCGGGGTACCACGATTCGGGGTCACGGCAACCACGTCAAAGCTTGCCTGCGGGCGGCGTTCCAGAACACGGTTTACCGCGTTATAAAGCGCCTGCTCGTATTTCACGTTGGCATTGTCAAACCGGATGACCACCAGCGGACGGTCGCTGGTTGCGGCCATGCGCGGGCTGCTCGATGCCGGTGCGGCCTGTGACTGGAAGACACGCTTGGAAAGCGAATCCCCGAAGATTTCACCGTTTTTGACGGCCAGTGCCAGGGCATTCAGGTTCGCACGTTCGGTGCTGACATAGGATGTCTGACGCGACAGGCTTTCGCTGATTTCATTGAGAAGACGGTCAATCAGCACCGTGGTGCGGTTGGTTTCGTCTTCAAGCAGTGCGAGCTGACGGTGATCTTCGTCAACAGCACCCGATACCTGATAAGCCGAACGCACCGACTCAAGCAGGAAGGTCGAAAGCGTGCTGTCGGCGGCAACCTTGTTTGCCAGCGAATTCAGCGCGGCGATATCGTCATTCACACGATCCAGTTCGGACTGCGCGGTGTTCCACTGCTGCACCAGAACCGGGTTACCCGGGGTGGTACCAACCTGCAGACGCGCGCTGATTGCCGCCACAGTGCCGTGATAGGCCTGCGAGTGCGAAACAGTCTGTGCCCGAAGCTGTTGCAATTCGTTGTTGTGTTCATTCAGAGCCGCCTTCAGGCGGTTGAGTTCCTGCTGCATGTTCTCGACTTTGGAACCGACAAAGGTCCCGGTCTGAGAAACACCGGTCAGCGGCTGCGTGCTTGCAGCAACATCGTAACTGGTGGTGGCATTGGCACCAACCGGCTCGGATGCGACCACATTGTTCTGGGTCGTATCTTCTTCACCAGCAAGTGTCGGCCAAAGGGCCTCAGAAGAAAAAGAACATCCCCCCAGCATAAGGGCGGTGCCGATTACGGCAAGGTAGGTTTTACGAACGGCCATTTCGATCTATTACCTAAGTAGAAATATGCGAATCTCCCTGGGCTTGCCTTTTTATGTGGTGAAACAAGCCCCTGCTCCCCCGGGATTGAAAGCATCTTAGTCCACGACCACTTATGGAACAAGACGCATTTGCCCCTTTTTTGCCGAGTCTTGTCCATAAGTCCGACAAACCGGACAAAGCCGGGCAAAACAAGTGCGTAGCAGTCCTGTAAACGGTGGCTTGTGAAAAAATACCTTTTTTTGAAATTTACTGCTTGCAATGCCCTGCTCGTTTGCATAAGTTCCGCTCCGCCGACGGGGAGCACACCCAAGCAAACCGCCGGAAATTAAGGCAATGCGCCCGTAGCTCAGCTGGATAGAGCATCTGACTACGAATCAGAAGGCCGGAGGTTCGAATCCTTCCGGGCGCGCCAGTGAAAGGCTCGACGTTACCGCGTCGAGCCTTTACCATTTACATAAGCTTTAAAAAGCGCCCGTAGCTCAGCTGGATAGAGCATCTGACTACGAATCAGAAGGCCGGAGGTTCGAATCCTTCCGGGCGCGCCAGTCAAAGGCCCGACGTTACCCGTCGGGCCTTTGTGCTTTTTGGGCCTTTGTTGTTTTTGCACTTTGCCACTGCCCTTCGATCACAATCCCCAAAAGAAAACAGCCCGCCGCAATTGCGCGACGGGCTGCACGGATGCCAATTCTGGCTAATTGCCATTCCGGCCAATCATAATTCCGGCAAATTACATCGATGGCATGATCACGCTGTCGATCACGTGAATGACACCGTTATCGGCTTCGATATCGGCCGTTACGACCGATGCGTCATCGACCATGACGCCACTGGTCGCGTTCACATCAATGGTGTCGCCCTGCACACTGGCAACCGCCATTTCCTTGCCGGCGATGTCACCCGACATCACCTTGCCCGGCACCACGTGATAGGTCAGGATCGCAACAAGTTTGTCCTTGTTTTCGGGCTTCAGCAGATCTTCGACCGTGCCTGCCGGCAATTTCGCAAAGGCATCATCAGTCGGGGCAAATACAGTAAACGGTCCGTCACCCTTAAGGGTGTCGACCAGCCCTGCTGCCTGTACAGCAGCAACCAGCGTTTTGAACGAACCGGCCGAAACGGCGGTATCGACGATGTCGGCAGCCTTGGCCGATGCCGCGCCAAGCAAAAGGCCCGCAGCGGCGCTAACAGCAATAAGCGAAGTTCTGAAAGCAGTCATGTTTCAATCTCCTTGGAACGTGATTACGGAATTTCGCATTCCGCATTTCGCTGTCAGAGATCGCTTACGCTCACGGTTTGACGGTTGGTTCAATCATATAAATGTGAACCCGGATGCCTCATCGGATGTCTGATCCCGCGCGTATTGACCTTATTTTTCTTTGTTTCGGACAATCGACAAAAGACCGTGCGAAGCGCATATAGCTATTGATAGGATGGCAATTCAAAACAAAGCCTTAGGGAACTTCCACAATACGGAGCGCGACAGATGAACGCCAACGCACGCATTATGATTTCTTGCGATGACCGCGTCGGTCTTATTTCGGACATTACCGGACGCCTGTTTGACATTGGAGCGAACCTTGGCACGACATCCTTCACCATGAAGGACGCAAAAGCGATCTTTGAAACCGATTGCGAACTGCCTGAAAGCTGTTCCATTGCCGAATGCAAATCCGCTGTCAGCGAACTTCCGATGACCAATGCGGACATTGTTGTTGAACAGATCGCGGCTGCACCGGAACTGACCACCGCCCCCGGCGCGACCCACTTGATCGAATGTTCCGGCATTGATCAGCCGGGTCTGATCGCCCGACTGTCGGAAATTTTCATCGAATATAATGCCAATATTGTTCGCATGGCGGCATCAGCAACCGATGAAAAGGATGCGCGCATCTATACCACCCGTTTTGCGGTCGAAATCCCGGCTGAACGTGCGGCAAACTGCCTGGCGACCCTTGCCAATACGGCGGGGTCCATGCGGCTTGTGTTCAAATTTGATGAGCTTTGAGCAGCAAGGCAGCCAAGCCTGACGCCGTCCCGAACCGATAGTTTTGTTGCCTGATCAGGCAACAACGCGGTTACGGCCGGCCTGCTTGGCTTCATAAAGTTTCTGATCGGCGCGCTTCAAAACGCCCCAGGGATCGGTCGCATCATCGTCGCGTTCGCAAACCCCGACCGAAATCGTCACGGAAACGGTTTTGTTCTTTTCAGGGACAGCAATTTTATTTTCAGCAATCCGCTTGCGCAGCGCTTCGAGCGGCTCTGTAGCCTTTTGTGCGGTCCGGCCGGCAAACAGTACGGTGAATTCTTCGCCGCCATATCGGAACGCCTTGCCGCCCCCGCCAACACGTGACAATTCACGCGCCACCTTTTTCAGAACAATGTCACCAACATCATGCCCATAGGTGTCGTTGAATTTCTTGAAGTGATCAACGTCAAGCATCGCAACCGTATATTGATTGCCAAGTTCGGCCATGGCATGGCCAAGCGCGCGCCGCCCGGGCAGCCCCGTCAGATCATCAACAAATGCCATGCGCCAGGCTTCCTGGGCCAGCCCCGCCAACACCACCCCGGTGGCGGCAAGATATCCATACTGGATGATGCCCGCCCCCATGACAGTTGCGACATCAATGGCAATGATCGCGGCTGCAAAACTGGTTTCAAGCGGCTTGTGACGGATCAGCAACAACACCACCGCCACAAACGAGATAATCATGGCCGGGTGAGGCATTGCGTCAAGGAAACCGGCACTGACGAAAAACCGGGTATCAAGCAGATGATACAGTGCCGAGCCGACATCGGGCTGCCCGGCAAGCATCAGCATGACAAAAATCTGCAATCCCAGAACCAGCATCCGGGCGATGCCGCGCGGGTTCAAAACACCACGTTCCGCGGTAAAGCCAAGGATCAGCAGATTGATCGGGATCAGATACAGCGTCGCAATGCGTAAAAAGGCCAGCCCGTCAGGCGAAAACCCCGCCCCGTTTCCGACCAGAAGCCAATAACAGATCAGCAGCAATAGCATCACAAACACCGCGCGCCCGCGGTTGAACCACCACGCGATCGCACCGCCCAGAACCGCCAGCAAAAACGGACCATACCGGACAAGCCCGGCCAGTTCGTTCGGTACAAGGTTTGGCGAAACCGCCAGAACCAGACATGCCCCCATGATCAGGACAGGTGCCATACCGGCGGAAACAATGATGGAATAAGCGCGACGCATGGGTCGATTTTTACTACCTGCTGATGTGACCATCGGGAATGGCTGCAGTACGCCGCCCCCGGATATCGGCGGTAATCTAGCGGCTGAGCTGTTAAGGGGCTATTGCTTTATCGGGCTTATCTCCACTTTTTCTTATTAAACACCCGTCTGCATCGAAAGCACAATGGAACGCACGCTTTTTAAGCTTGCCAGCCTTCGCATATGCACCATAAATTGAGATCAGGACTACCGCGACGCACAATGATCGCGGACCACATAACTGTCACGGCGGCCACGGTACGATCCCGAAAACGGGACGCAAAACACGCCAGCGACATTCACGGGATTGCTTGCCCGTGATGTCCACTTGAAATGACAGGTTCTGGAGAGACGTTATCATGAGCTTCACCACACCGACCCCGGCGCCAGCACGCCTGAACAGATCGGAACTTGCCGTCCCCGGCAGCCGGATCGAGCTGTTTGAAAAGGCCGCCAAATCCAAAGCCGATGCCATTTTCCTTGATCTGGAAGACGCGGTAGCGCCCAGCGACAAGGAACAGGCCCGCAAAAACATTATCGCGGCAATCAACGACATTGACTGGGGTGACAAGGTTCTGTCGGTCCGGATCAACGGTCTTGATACACATTATATGTATCGCGATGTTGTTGATGTTCTTGAACAGGCCGGCGACCGGCTTGACCTGATCATGATCCCCAAGGTCGGGACCGCGTCCGACGTCTATGCCCTTGATATGCTGACAACCCAGATCGAAACGGCCAAAGGCCGCAAAAAACGGATCGGGTTTGAACTGATCATTGAAACCGCCCTTGGCATGCAGAACATTCACGAAATTGCCGCGGCCTCCCCGCGCAATGAAAGCCTGCATTTCGGTGTTGCCGATTACGCGGCCTCGACCAAGGCAATGACGACCGGCATTGGTGGCCCGAACCCGCATTATGGCGTTCTGACCGACAAGGATGGCGACAATCCGCGCGACTATCACTGGGGCGATATGTGGCATTATGCCATTGCACGCATGGTGGTGGCCGCACGCGCCAATGGTCTGCGCCCGATTGATGGGCCGTTTGGTGACTTTTCCGATCCCGATGGCTATCGCGCCCAAGGGGCGCGCGCCATGGTGCTGGGCTGCGAAGGCAAATGGGCCATCCATCCAAGCCAGATCGGCCTTGCCAATGACGTCTATTCACCGTCCGAGGCCGAAGTGACCAAAGCCAAACGCATCCTCGAAGCCATGGCAAAAGCCCAGGCCGAAGGTGCCGGCGCTGTCGCCCTTGATGGCCGCTTGATCGATATTGCATCGATCAAACAGGCCGAAGTCATGGTTAAACAGGCCGAAGCCATTGCCGCGCGTGATGCGGGCTAATCCAAAAGCCCGGCGACGTTAAAACAGCAAAAGGGGCGCAAATCACTGCGCCCCTTTTGGCTGTAAAACGCGAATTTTCAGGCGTTCCTAGTCCGGGATCGCATCAAAGGTGATCTTGCCAATCGCCTTGCCGCTTTCAAGAAGCGCATGGGCCTTTTGCAGGCTTTCCGGTGTCAGCGGGCCAAAGCTTTCATTTGCGGTATTGGCAATCACACCGTCATCGACCAGCTGTGCGACAGTTGCCAGCAATTTATGCTGTTCAATCATGTCATCGGTCTGGAACATCGAGCGGGTGAACATGAATTCATAAGAGAAGCTGGCAGACTTTGCTTTCAGAAGGTCGACATTATGATTTTGCGTCGCTTCGGTGATGGTCACGATCCGGCCCTGTGGCGCGATCATGGTTGCCATCACATCGAAATACTGATCCGTTTCCGACGTGCAGAAGATGTAATCGACATTCGACATGCCAAGGACGGCCAATTCTTCATCAAGCGGATTGCGATGATTGATGACGTTGTCCGCGCCGAGTTTTGTGACCCAGGCAACGGTTTCGGGGCGCGATGCGGTCGTGATCACCTTCAAACCGGCAAGTTTTGCCAACTGGATCGCGATCGAGCCGACACCGCCTGCACCGCCAATGATCAGGATGGTTTTTGCGCCATTCGTTGCCACCGCATCGCGATCAATCAGCAAACGGTCAAACATCGCTTCCCACGCGGTGATGGTGGTCAATGGCAAGGCCGCGGCCGCTGCGAAATCAAGTGATTTCGGTTTTGGGGCGACGATGCGTTCGTCCACCAGTTGCAACTGGGCATTCGATCCGGACCGGGTGACATCGCCCGCATACCAGACTTCATCGCCCGGACGGAACAGGGTCACATCTTCGCCGACCGCTTCGACAATACCGGCCGCGTCCCAACCCAAAATCCTGAACGCGCCGTCATCCTGTTTGCCTTTGCGAACTTTGAAATCAACCGGGTTAACCGCAACACCCTTGACCCGCACAAGAATGTCATGACCGGTCGCTAACGGTTCTTCGGTCTCAATCCGGGTGAACAGCCCGTCGGTATCGACCGGGGCGGATTTGTAAACGCCAATGGCTTTCATCGTATGTCGTCCTTTTCTTCAAAGGTTTGATTTGTGAATGCCAAAGAGTTAGCGCATAATGACCAAAGTGATAAGTACGCACAATTTTTGCATATAGTGACAATTTGTATACTATTGCGGATTTATGCGGTTTTCGCCAACAGTGCGCGCACTATTTCGCCCATGAAGGAGTTTCACGATGACCATCTGTCCGCCAAATCGCAGTCCCGGTTGCCCGGTCGAAGGCGCACTTGATGTCATTGGGGGCAAATGGAAAGGTGTGGTGATGTTCCATCTGCTTGATGGAACAAAACGGTTCAACGAATTGCGCCGCATGATGCCCGGCGTGACCCAGCGCATGCTGACCCGCCAACTCCGCGAGTTGGAGGCCGACGGCCTTGTCCATCGCGAAGTCTATGCCGAAGTTCCCCCGCGGGTCGAATACAGCCTGACGGCCAAGGGCGAAACATTGCGCGACATTATCCTGGCCCTCAAGGCATGGGGTGAAACCCATGTGCCCTATTATGCAGTGTCAAAACACGGAATTCCGGAAACACAGACCGCCTAGACCGAAAGACGCCGGGCCATTTTCCAGAATGTCGGGCGATCATATCCGTCGTGAATGCCCTCGCCCGCAATGTCAAATCCGCGGGCGCGAAAGAACGCGATATTGTCGCGCAGTTCCACACGAACATGCAGGCGCATCATCTCCTTGCCGTTCTTTGCCGCGAACGCACAGGCCGCCTCGACCAGTGCACGGCCGATACCCCCGCCCTTGCTCGCGGGGTCCACTGACAATTTATATAGGTACGCATCCTTGCCGATATCTTCGATCCAGACCTGTCCGACAACGGTGCCGTTTTGATCATGGGCCAGAATCAGGGTATCGCGGGCAAATCGCCACTGAAGTTCGGACACATTCACCGACTTTGCCGAGCTTGGCGGATCGACGATGCCATCCTGAAAGGCGAATGCCGCCAGAAGAATTTCCACAAGCCGATCAAACGGAACTTTTTCAGGTACTTGTGCGACTGTGATCTGGATACTGGACGTCATGGCAACCCGCGTGCAAAATGTCACTGGATGAAGTGCGAACCTTACGCCATAAACGGAAAATATGGATAGCTTATCGGTCAACTCTTGACGTAGCGGGTTGATCAACTATGTTCCGCCCCATTGTTTCCCAGTCGGATATGATGCCCTGATGCATAACTTCCTCGATTTTGAAAAACCGATCGCCGAACTTGAAGGCAAGATCGAAGAGCTCCGTCACCTGACGGGCAATGACGAAGTCAACATCGCAGACGAGGTTGCGCGCCTGCAGGACAAGCTGACCAAGTTGCTGCAAAGCACCTATGGCAAGCTGACCCCGTGGCAGAAGACGCAGGTCGCCCGCCACCCGGATCGTCCGCACTTTGCCGACTATATCGCAAACCTGTTTGACGATTTTACCCCGCTTGCCGGCGACCGCCAGTTTGGCGAAGACGCTGCAATCATCGGCGGTTTTGGTCGTCTTCAGGGCCGCACCGTAATGGTGATCGGCCATGAAAAAGGCCGTGATACCGAAACCCGTGTGAAACACAATTTCGGTTCGGCCCGTCCGGAAGGGTACCGCAAGGCCATCCGTCTGATGCGTATGGCTGAACGTTTCAACATTCCGGTTGTGACCCTGGTTGATACGGCCGGCGCCTTCCCGGGTGCCGATGCCGAAGCACGCGGCCAGTCCGAAGCCATCGCGCGTTCGATCGAAGCCTGCCTTGATATCAAGGTTCCGCTGGTATCGGTCATCATCGGCGAAGGCGGTTCTGGTGGTGCGATTGCGCTTGCGGTTGCCAACACGGTGCTGATGCTTGAAAACTCGATCTATTCGGTGATTTCGCCAGAAGGCTGCGCCTCCATTCTGTGGCGTTCGGGCGACGAAGCCAAAACCGCCGCCGAAGCCCTTCGCCTTACCGCGCAGGATCTTCATCAGCTTGGCGTGATCGACGATATCGTGCCCGAGCCGCTTGGCGGCGCACAGCGCAACGCCAAGGAAGCCTGCAAACGTGTGGGTGACGCCATCATCAAGGCCCTTGAAAGCATGGATGATGTCGAAGGTGGTGTTCTCAAGGCACGCCGTCGCGACAAGTTCCTTGAAATGGGCCGCAAAGGCCTGAACTGATTTTAAATTCAGGGCGCGATACTCGTGGTTTGACGTGTCGCGCCCTGTTTTGCTGATCTCCGGCGCAATGTGTCCGTCGGTTACATCCCGGCAAGAACAGGCGCCCATTTTCTCCCCTTTTCGGTGTCATCATACTCATCGAACGGAGCCTAGACCTGAATGGACGCTCTTCGCCGGATCGTAGAATCCAGTCGCTTTAAAAATTTCATCACCATCGTCATTGCTGTGAATGCCGTGATTCTGGGGTTTGAAACCTCTGAAACGGTCATGGCAAAGGCCGGAACGGTTTTACATGTTCTCGACCAGATTGCCGTTGCGATCTTTGTCGTCGAACTGCTGATGAAACTTGCCGTTTATCGGCTGGCCTTTTTCAAGCGCGCCTGGAACGTCTTTGACTTCACCATTGTCGCGATCACACTGCTTCCGGCCGGACAGGGCATTTCAGTATTGCGGGCATTGCGAATCCTGCGTGCGTTCCGCCTGATTTCGACCGTGCCCTCGATGCGCAAGGTGGTCGAAGCCCTGATGCGTGCTATTCCGGGCATGGTGTCGGTACTGACATTGCTGTCGCTTGTTTTCTATGTTTCTGCGGTCATGGCAACCAAACTGTTCGGTCAGGGTTTCCCCGACTGGTTTGGCACAATCGGAGCGTCGCTTTATTCGCTGTTCCAGATCATGACGCTCGAAAGCTGGTCGATGGGGATCGTCCGTCCGGTCATGGAGTCTTACCCGCTGGCGTGGCTGTTTTTCGTTCCTTTCATCCTTGTCACGACATTTGCGGTGCTCAACCTGTTCATCGCAATTGTGGTTGATGCAATGTCGACCCATGTCGATGTCGAAGAAAACAAAACCCGCGACGAGATCGAATTTGATCATCAGGAAATCATGCAGGAACTCCGCGCGTTACGTCAGGAAATGAGCAAACTTTCCGCCGCCCAATCAGCGGCAAACACCGGCCCGAATTCCAATCAAAACAGATCATCCAACACCTAAAAGACAGGTGGTCAGAGCACCATCGACAAGAAAAATTCAAGCTTTGCTCATAAAAGGGGGTGGTTAAACGCCCCGAACCTCGTCTAATCTTTCGACAAAATATCGGGAGAACGGGGAATGAAGCTTACGTTTGCGGGGACGGGCTCAGCCTTTTGCATGGCAGCCGACAATTTTCAGAGCAACATGGTTCTGGAAACGACCCCGTCGGGTAACGCACAACCGCATCGCCTGTTGATTGACTGTGGTTCAGATGCGCGCCATTCGCTGCGCAACCTTGGCTACATGCCCAACGACTTTGATGCGGTCTATATCAGCCATCTGCATTCGGACCATATTGGTGGTCTGGAATGGATGGCACTTGCCAACTATTTTGTGTTTGACGGGCATCGCGCCACGCTGTTTGCGGTTCAGGAACTGCTGGAACCATTGTGGGAACATTCCCTGCGGGGCGGTCTTGAAACCAGCGACCATGGCAACAGCCAGCTGTCATCCTATTTCGATGTTGCCCCGCTCAGCATCAAGGACGGCTTTGACTGGCAGGGACTGCATCTGGATGTCATCCCCGCACCGCATATCGTGACCAATGAAACCACCATGTATTCCTATGCCCTGTTCGGGCACGGAAAAAAGCAGTCCTTTTTCCTGACGACAGATGCGATTTTCAATCCCGACGACCATATGTCGCTGTATCAAAAAGCAGATATCATTTTTCAGGATTGTGAACTTGGCCCCAGACATTCCGGCGTCCATGCCCATTACAAAGAACTGGTCACGTTGCCCGACGCGGTAAAGGCCAAGATGTGGCTTTACCACTATCAGGCCTATGACAAACCCGATGCGATTGCAGACGGATTTTGCGGTTTTATCGAGCCAGGACAAAGTTTCGATCTTGGCTGATCGGTATCCTTGCGCATAATCTGCACTGCACCCAATAAAAACGAGCGACAGGAACAAAAAGTTCCAATGCAACAGACGGGACGTGCGAATGCCCAAATCGGTCTTTGCCTATATCTGGCGCCATAGTCGCCTTCAGCAGATCATCCTGACCGTGGTGACACTGCTTTCATTTCCCTTCCTGTATTATTCGCTCGACCTGCCAAAGCAAATCGTCAACGAAGCCATCGGTGGTGCCGGCGCGCCCTATGATATTCTTGGCGTGCCGCTGAACCAGATTGAATATCTGTTTGCCCTGTCGGCAATTTTCCTGTCGCTTGTGTTTGTGAATGGCGGGTTCAAATATTTCATCAACGTCTATCAGGGCGTGATGGCAGAACGCATGCTCAGACGGATGCGCTATGAGCTGTTTGACCGTGTCCTGCGTTTTCCCCTGCCGCATTTTCGCAAAACCAGTCAGGGTGAAATCGTTTCAATGATCACCGCCGAGGCCGAACCGCTCGGCGGCTTCTTTGGCGAGGCGTTTGCCCTTCCGCTTTATCAGGGCGGCATCCTGATCACGATTTCGGCCTTTATCTTTATCCAGGACCCGTTGATGGGTCTAGCAGCGGTCGCCTTTTATCCGTTGCAAGGATATCTGATCCCCAAATTGCAACGCCGGGTGAACCTGCTTGGCAAACAGCGCGTGCAAAACGTGCGGCGCATGTCCGAGCATATCGGCGAAACCGTTGGCGGTGCGACCGATATTCGCGCCCATGAAACCCAGGGGTTTGAACTTACCCATTTCACCCAGCGTCTGGGCCGGATTTTTGAAATCCGCAAGGAAATCTATTACCGCAAATTCTTTATCAAGTTTCTCAACAACTTCATTGCCCAGATCACGCCGTTCTTTTTCTATTCGATTGGCGGTTATCTGGTTATCACCGGTGACCTCAGCTTCGGGGCGCTGGTCGCGGCCCTTGCCGCCTATAAGGACATGTCAGCACCGTGGAAAGAATTGCTGGCCTATTACCAGCGTCTGGCGGATGCCCATATCAAATATGAACAGCTGCATGAACAGTTCGAACTGCCTGATCTTGCACCCGAACATCAGCTTAGTGCGCCTTTGTCGCCTTCGCTTTCCGGCCCGCTTGATGTCAGCGCCCTTTCATGGATCGACGAAGACGGCACCCGCGTTGTTGAAAATGTTTCCTTTAACATGGCGCTTCCGGGCAATGCCCTTCTGACCGGCTCCTCCGACAGCGGCAAGTCACAGCTTGCCCGTCTTTTGGCACGCATTCTTGATCCGACCAGCGGACGCATCCAGTTCAATGATCTTGATGCAACCGCGTTGCCGCCCGCGGTCATCGGCCAGCGTCTGGCCTATGTCGGGGCGGATGCCTATCTGTTTAATGGCAGCATCGCCGATAACCTGTTTTACGGATTGAAGCACCGCCCGGTCATCATTGATCAGGATGCCGAAAACGATAATCCGGATCTTGAAAAATCCGACGTTAAAAACGCGCTTGCCCGCACCAAACAGGACGGGAAGCATCAAACAGACGATCCTAAATATCCGCTTCCGAAATTCGTCGAGACCATCGAACTGTCAGATCCGGCCGATCTGCCCTGGAAGCTGACCCGCGAGATGTATGACGAGATCAGGATGTCGGGCAACATCCCCTATGATCCGTCTGCCGAATGGATTGATTATATCGGACCGGGCTATCAGTCGCTTGATGAATTGCGAAGCGAACTTTTGCGCCTGCTTGAAGTTGTGGGCCTGGATCGGGACATCTACCGGATCGGCCTGTCGCGCCGGATCAATGCCGAAGAACGCCCTGACCTTGTCGAGGCCATTCTTGATGTCCGCCCGCGCCTGAAGGCGATCCTTGAAGAACGGCAATTGTCCGATCTTGTCGAACCCTATGACATCGAAAAATACAATGATAACGCCCCGGTCGGCGTGAACCTGATGTTCGGGTCGCCATCGCGTACCGATTTCAAGCGTTATGAATTCCTGTCTCATCCTTACATTCAGGAAAGCCTTCGGGAAAACGGCCTCTATGACAAAATGGTCAAGATGGGTCGTGAAACACTTGATCTGATGATCGAACTGTTTACCGGCTTGCCGCCCGGTCATGAATTTTTCGATCGTTACAGCTTTGTCTCGGCCGATGAGATTGCCGATGTCAAAAACATCCTGAAACGCACAGACGGCGTTGCTGTCGATGACATGCGCGAAGAAGACCAGCTTCGTCTGCTTGACGTTGCCATGCAACTGACCCCGGCCCGCCACCGTTTGCGGGTGATTGATGATGATTTCCGTGACCTGATTCTCAAGGCGCGCCCGAAAATTCGCGCCAACCTGCCAGAAGAATTGTCACAACATATCGACTTCTTCGAAGCAGACGGTTACGCCCCGGCTGCCCCGATCATTGACAACCTTCTGTTTGGTCGCTTTGCCTATGGCCGCGCGCACTCAGAAGAACGGGTTGGCGAAGTCCTGTTCGAAATCGCCCATGAGGGCCGCCTGTATGAAGGGCTGGTTGCGCTCGGTCTTGAAAGTCAGGTCGGTGTCGGCGGCAGTCGCATGTCACAGAACCTGCGTCAGAAAATCGCCCTTGTCCGCGCCCTGATCAAAAATCCCGATCTTCTGGTTGTCGACGAAGGATTGTCGGCACTTGACCGTGAAACCCGTGAAAGCGTCATCAATTATCTGACCGGGGAAAACGACAATACCAGTCTGGTCTGGGTTGATGGCGATGATCAGGACAATGACAAGTTCGATACATTGCTGCATATGTCGAACGGCAAACTGGTCAAACGCCGCAGCCATACCGACGATGAAAGCAGCGACACCACCGAAACCGAAGACGATGCCGCCATTCTTGCCGATGGCAATATCGAACAGGAAGTCCGGCTGCTGCGCACCATTCCGCTGTTTGCCGGCCTTGATCCCAGTGTCGTCAAGCTGCTGGCCTTTACCAGCCCGCGCCTGACCTTCAAACATGGCGAGGTCCTTGTCAAACAGGGTGACCCGGGCGATGCCGCCTTTATCGTGATTTCCGGTCGCGGTGAAATCTGGCTGACCACCGAGGAACAACAAACCCTGAAACTGCGCGATGTCCATCCCAAGGAAGTCATCGGCGAAATCGCCCTTCTGGTCGATGCACCGCGTTCGGCAACCATCCGTGCTGTCGAGGATATGACGGTTCTCAAACTCGACAAAACCGAATTCCTTGGCCTCGTCCGACAGGACCAGGCCGTCGCGGTACAGCTGATCCGTGTCCTTGCAGACAGACTGGATCAAACCACCAAACAACTCAGCAGCCGGACAAGCGACTAAATGTGCCCTGAATTGCTGAAATAGCCGACCATGAACAAAGTTGCTTCCATATTGCTTGCTGCGGTGATGGCCATTGTCATGCTTGGCGGGTTTATGGCCCTGCTGGGCGGCAGCATCGTCGGGGCGCTGGTTTTCATCCTTGGCATTCCCTTTGCCTTTCCGATGTCTACCAGTGTGGTTGTTCTGTTCTTTTTGGTGATTATCATCCGTACCGTGATCGAAAAGCGCCGTCAGAAACGCGAAATGCAGAAATACCTGACATCGCCTGACGACTGAAAACCGGGCGTTTTGCGCCCGCGCAGAAAAAACATCCGGATTTGACCATCGCGGACCAAAAAAAACGCATCATTTGGGTCCGAGTTCGGAAACCTCCTCTGAGAAACTGCTGATAGCTTCCTTGCAGTTCAACAAACAGGCTCGACCGGAAGTGTCGGCTGGTTCTCAAGGAGGTCAAAATGACGGCACAGTCAAAAGAACAGCGTTGTGTGTCGTTAAGCCAGCTTGCCGATTTGCGGCTGCTGCGCGAACACGCCTATATCGATGGACGCTGGTGCTCGGCCGATAATCTTCAGGTTATCGAAGTCACCAACCCGTTCGATGGAAGTTTTATCGGCACAGTCCCGAATATGGGAATCTTTGAAACCCGCAAGGCCATTGCCGCGGCCCGCGCGGCCTTTCCGGCATGGGCCGGGTTGCTGCCCCAGGAACGTGCATCTGCACTGCGTCGCTGGCATGATCTTCTGATCGAGAACAAGGAAGATCTGGCTTTGCTGATGACCCTTGAACAGGGCAAGCCGATCAACGAAGCGCGTGGCGAAATCGATTACGCAGCAAGCTTTGTCGAATTTTACGCCGAAGAAGCCAAACGCGTGAATATTGAAAACATCACGTCCCACCTTCCCGGCCGCAATATGAGCGTCAAACGCGAACCGATCGGCGTTACCGCAGCCGTCACACCATGGAACTTCCCGTGCGCAATGATCACGCGCAAGGCCGCTGCCGCATTGGCAGCCGGTTGCACCATGATCGTCCGCCCGGCAACCGAAACGCCGTTTTCCGCCACCGCCCTTGCCGAACTGGCCGAACGGGCCGGGATCCCGGCGGGCGTGTTCAATATCGTTACCGGTGATCCCAACCCGGTGGTGGGTGAGCTGTGCGGCAATCCGCTGGTGCGGGCATTGTCCTTTACCGGTTCGACCGAAGTTGGACGTTTGTTGCTGTCACAAGGGGCTCAGACCATCAAGAAAATGTCGATGGAACTTGGCGGTCATGCCCCGTTCATCGTGTTTGATGATGTTGATGTCGACGAGGCCGTGGCACATGCAATCAATGCCAAATTCGCCACCAGCGGACAGGATTGCCTTGCAGCCAACCGCATCTTTGTCCAGCGCGGCATTTATGATGCGTTCCTCGACAAATATGCCAAGGCGATTGCCGCCCTTCGGGTTGGAAACGGCATCGAGGAACATGTCGAAATCGGACCTTTGATGCATGATCGCGCCATTGCCAAATGCGAACAGCATGTGGCGGATGCCCGCGCCAAAGGTGCGCGCGTTCTGACCGGCGGCAAAAAGATGGGTGGCCTGTTCTATGCCCCGACACTTCTGGCCGATGTCACAAGCGATATGCAAATCTATCGCGAAGAAACATTTGGCCCGGTCGCACCGGTCATGGCCTTTGACCATGAAGATGATGTCGTCCAACAGGCCAATGACAGCGAATATGGTCTGGCCGCCTATCTGCTGACCAATGATCATGACCGTGCAGCACGGGTTTCCAATGCCCTGGAATACGGCATGGTCGCGCTTAACTGCGTCAAGATCACCGGCGCCCCCATTCCGTTTGGCGGGGTCAAACAGTCAGGCCTTGGTCGCGAGGGATCGCGTCACGGTCTCGAAGAATTCACCGAACTCAAATATGTCTGCGCCGCCTACAAGGCCTGATGCGCCAGAACGACCACCGCATTCACATGGGAGAAGCAAAATGAATGTCATCAAAAACACCACCGCCGACTTGCAGGAAATGGATCGGGCGCATTTCATGCATCCATCCACCCATATGCGCCAGCACGCCGCCGGGGAAACCCCGAACCGCATCATCAATGGTGGCAAGGGTATCTATATTCATGACACCGAAGGCAAAGAAACCCTTGATGCCTTTGCCGGTCTTTATTGCGTGAATATCGGTTATGGCCGCACCGAGGTCGCCGATGCGATCTATGCCCAGGCCAAGGAACTGGCCTATTATCACACCTATGTCGGGCACAGTAACGAGCCGATCATTCGTCTGTCGGACCGTATTGTCAAAAGCGCCCCAGAAGGCATGCAGCGCGTCTATTACGGCATGTCGGGTTCGGATGCGAACGAAACCAACATCAAGCTGATCTGGTACTACAACAATATCCGCGGCCTGCCGCAGAAGAAAAAGATCATCTCGCGCTGGCGCGGCTATCATGGTTCCGGGATCATGACCGGCAGCCTGACCGGTCTTGCGGCCTTCCACAATGCGTTTGATCTTCCGCGGGCACCAGTTTTGCACACCACCTGCCCGCACCATTACTGGAACGCCGAAGCCGGCGAGACCGAGGCCGAATTTGCCAAACGTTGTGCCGATGATCTTGAAAAAATGATCTTGCGCGAAGGTCCGGAAACCGTGGCCGCCTTTATCGGCGAACCGGTCATGGGCACGGGCGGCATCATCACCCCGCCAGAAGGTTACTGGGATGCCATTCAGGCGGTTCTGAACAAATATGACGTTCTGCTGGTTGCTGACGAGGTTGTTACCGCGTTTGGTCGTACCGGGTCCTATTTCGGGTCCCAGCATTACGGCATGAAACCCGACCTGATCACGATTGCCAAGGGTGTGTCATCGGGCTATCTGCCGCTTTCGGGTGTGATTATCGGTGAACGCGTCTGGAAGGTCCTGGAACAGGGTTCGGATCAGATGGGCCCGATCGGCCATGGCTGGACCTATTCCGCCCATCCGGTATGTGCGGCTGCTGCCAATGCCAACCTTGATATTGTCGATGGTGAAAACCTGACGGGCAATGCGGCCGAGACCGGTGGCTATTTCCAGCATCTGCTGCGTGAAACCTTCAAGGATCATCCGCTGGTGGGTGAAGCCCGCGGTGTTGGCCTGATGGCGGCCCTGGAATTTGTTGCCGACAAAACCAAAAAGGAACGCTTCGATCCGAACGCAAAGATCGGCCCGCGTGTGTCAGCCGCCTGTCTTGAACGCGGCATGATTGCACGCGCAATGCCGCACGGTGACATCCTTGGCTTTGCCCCGCCGCTTTGCATCACCAAGGCGGAAATCGACAAGGTTGTCGATATCGCCAAACAGGCGGTCGATGCCGTTGCCGACGAAGTCGCCGCGGGTAAATAATCCGGCGGAACATCATCCCCGCCGCGTCCAACCTTCTTCCCGACGCGGTGCACGAACAGGGGCCGGGCCCATGACCGGCCCCTGTTTTAATTTTTGTCATTGATGGTCACGGCACCGCTGATCCGGGGATCCGGATTACTGACAAACCGTTTCAAACTTGCCAGACGCCCCTTTTTTCGACGATACAGCGCAACTGCCGGTCATGCTGCCGGATGCATTGATGATTTGAAGTTTGATTTCGGCATTGCCGCCATTTTCCGCCGGCCACCAGATCGAACCGGCACTGTCAGAACCCGACAGGTTCAGAAACGGTGCAGCATTGCTGTTGGCCACCCCTGAAACGACAGTGCTGTTTGCGGAATTGCTAAGCGCATCACGCACAGTCACCGCTGCAGAATCAGGCGACTTTTCCGCCCATTCAGCCGGCGACACGGGCACACCATTGGGGTTGAGGACCTCTGCCTTGGGCGAGGTCACAAATGTTCCAAGCGCCATCAACGCAAACATCAGCACCGGAAAAATAGCATCACGGGCACATTGAAGCAGGTTGAACATATTCACGGCCAGTTCCTTTCACGTCAGTTTCAACACCACAGACCGGTTATCGGAATGGGCACGTATTAGACGCCTGCCCCCCGTTATTGTGAGGTTTGCAATAACGTCCGGCCCGTCAAGCCATCGATCCGGCCTTCGATCAAGCACCCGCGCATCGAAAACAGACCGGGCATCCGCGATGCATACGTCATTTGCGGCACAGGTTTGAAATGCACGCCAAGATATCAACCATCAAAGAATACAACTTTTGGTGTTAAATCTCAAAATACAAAAAACCCCGCAGCAAGGTGCTGCGGGGTTTTGTCAGATCACCGTTGAAGACGGCGAGACGTTGTTACATCTCGGTGCCGAATTCCTTGCGAAGTGAGTCCAGAACTTCTTTGGTGTCACCACCGACTTCCTCGACCAGGCTTGCGCCAATGCCTTTGGAAGCGTCTTTGAACGCTGCGCGCTGTGCATCATCAAGACGGATCACCTGGATGTCCGGCTTGGCTTTCTTGATGCGATCAAGTGCTGCGTCGTTGGCTTTTTTCTGGGCTTCATAGATGAAGTCGTCGAGTTCGGATTTCACCTCTGCCAGCATTGCCTTGCGCTCGTCAGACAGACCTGCATAGAAGTCGGCATTCGAGACCACCGTGGTGGTGTATTGCTGCTGACCGGCATAAATCAGATAGTCGGTAACTTCATAAAACTTGGCACTTTCGATGAAGAAGATCGGGTTGACCTGTGCGTCGATCACGCTGGTCTGAAGGCCCGAATAAACTTCACCCCACGGCAGTGCGACCGGATCGGAACCGAACGATTTATAGGTCTCGATCAGGATAGGCGAAGTCATCACACGGAATTTCACACCATCGAAATCAGCCGGTTTCTTGACTTCTTTCTTGGTGGTCCAGACCATTTCGCCTTCCGGGTACATGGTATAAAGCTTAAGCCCCTTGGACTCGAAATCCTTCGAAAGACCTTCATAAATGGTCGGGCTGCTCGACAGGACCTTTTTGTTCACATCGTTGTCCTGCGACAACAGATACGGAACACCAAAGACCTGGATTTCCGGAACAAAGGTACCAAGGTGACCCGGTGACGCGTTCGAGAACTGAACAGCACCTGCCGCCGTCAATTCGGTAATGTCGTTTTCCGTGCCGAGCTGACCATAGGTGTAAATGGTAACCGTCACATCGCCATTGGTCTTTTCTTCAACAAGGCGTTTGAATTCCTTGGCATAAAGATCCTGAACATCACCCGGGCTTTCCTCGTGGGCGAATTTCCATTCTTCGGCATGGACGGCGGTCCCGGCTACTGCGAACAGGGCGGCAGCAGACAGGGTTGCCTTGAAGAGTTTGTTCAAACTCATATCGAAGTCTCCCTTATTGTTACGCGCAACGACCGAGTTTTGACCCGGATTCAGGGGCGTTTGGTTGGCACATCAATGTCATGAACGCGCAAAGTGTTGAAATGTTCCTGCATCAGGTCAATGCTAGTTTTGTTTCATGACAAAATAACATTGACGTCTACACATTAACCCGCAGCTCATGTTAGGGTTCGACAAAACAACGAGGGTGGAAATCGAACAATGTGGCTGCCAGACATCAATCTCAGCGGCGAAACAGGTCCGAAATACAAGGCACTGGTCGAAGCAATCATCACCGATATCGAGTCGGGCAGATTGCGCCACGACGTTCGCATGCCAACCCATCGCGAACTGGCCTATCGCCTGAAAGTCAGCGTGCAAACCGTCAGTGCGGCCTACAAGGAAGTCGAACGCCAGGGCTATCTCAGATCCGAACGCCGCCGCGGCACCTTTGTCCAGGCGCGCCTGACCGACCGGGCATCTACCTTTATCCTCGACAGTCGGCAACCCGACCTGATCGACCTGTCAATCGTACGCGCCGCCTATACCGATTTTCACAATGATCTGTCGCGTCAGATCAATACCCGCCTGTCCGAAGAACCGCATCACAGCTGGATGGAAAGCTGCCGTCCGGTCGCCGGGTTTGAATATCACCGTGACATCGGCCGCACCTGGCTTGCCGGACATGGCGTTGATGTTGCCATCCCCAATCTTTTGATCACCAATGGCGCGGCACAGGGGGTTTTCACCGCCCTGGCCACCGTTGTTCAGCCTGACGACGTGGTTCTGACCGAAAGTCTGACCGACCATGGGGTCATCGGAACGGCGAGTATCCTGCGCTTTAAACTCGGCGCCCTGCCCACCGATGACGAAGGCATCCTGCCCGATGCCTTTGAACGCGAATGCCGCAACCGGCAGATCCGCGCCCTTGTCGTCACCCCGATTTTCACCAACCCGACCAACTGTCTGATGGGGCTGGAACGGCGCAAGAAGATCGCTGAAATCGCCGAACATTACGGTGTGTATGTCATTGAAGATGACGTCTATCGCCCGCTTCTTGAACAAAACCTGCCCCCGATCACAAGCTTTTTGCCCAAGCTCGGCTTCCATGTTTCAAGCCTGACCAAGATCGTCATGCCGGGCCTGCGCACCGGTTTCCTGACAGTTCCCCAGCACTTGTCGATTCGCGCCAGCAGCGTGTTGCGCGTCACCGGCTGGATGGGGACTCCGATGATGGCAGAGATCGGCGCACGCTGGATTGTCGATGGTACGGTCGAACAGGCCGTCACCGTGCAACGCGCCCTGATGCGCGAACGCCAGGCCCTTGTCGCCGATATTCTGGGCAGTGCGGTCGTGCGCCATCACCCGACATCCCTAAGCGCCTGGGTTCGTATTCCCGCCCATTGGCAGGAAGAATGGTTTGCCTCCGAACTGCGTAAAAACGGCATTGCGGTTACGATTTCCGACCCCTTCATGACCGTAAAGGTCCCCCGCCCCAATGCCATTCGCATCTGCCTTGGCGGGGCCCCCGACACCCCGACATTGCATCACGGGCTGATGCAAATCCGCCATACCATGGAACAGATGCCCGGCGTCCATGCCTTCGACGTTATGTATTGATTTTTGTGCCATGACAAAAATCTGATTGAACCGTCACAAAGCGTTTTTATTCTGACCAGACCGGCGCGAAGCGAACGGCAATACTGTGTGGGAGGGAACCATTCACCGCACATCACGTTCTGCAACAATGTCTCGCACGCGCATCAAGGAGGTCGTATGTCAGGTTCAAACGGGGAGACCCCCGCCCCGAGTGGTGGGGTGTTGGGCATTCTGAAACGTCTTGATGACGGGTTATCCGTGATCGAGCGTCAGCTTCTGGGGTGGAGCATCGTGATCATGGCGGTCAATACCGTCGCCAACGTGATCATGCGCCTTGTCTTCAGTTCGAGCATCTTCTTTTCCGAAGAACTCAATCAGTTTCTGATCATTCTTGTCACATTCGTCGGCATCAGCGAGGCCGCCCGCATGGGGCGCCATATTCGCATGTCCGCCTTTACCGACATGCTCGGCCCGACGACCAGCAAGATCATGATGATCATCATCACCACCGGGACCGCCTGCCTTCTGTTTCTTCTGGCCTGGTATTCCGTCGATTATGTGATGTCCCTGATCAAGTCGAACCGCCTGACCCCGGCCTTGCGCATACCGTATTACTTCACCGTCCTCTGGGTTCCGTTCGGTCTGACCGTCACCGGCATCCAGTTCCTGTTTGCCGCTGCAACGAACATCTTCAAACCGGGGACCCATCTGTCCTATCGGGTCGAAGACACGTTCGAAGCCGAAGATCATCACCTGTAAGGAGGACGGAAAAATGGATCTTGGAACCTCAATCCTTCTGGTGATGCTGGTCCTGCTGGTACTTGGCTTCCCGATGATGGTACCGCTGGCAACCGCCAGCGTCGTTGCATTCGCCTTTTACATGCCGATCCCGGAACGCATCCTGATTCAGCAAATGGTCACCGGCATTTCGCCCGTGGCCCTGATCGCGGTGCCGATGTTTATCTTTGCCGCCGATATCGTGACAAAGGGCCATACAGCCAATCGGCTGATTGATCTTGCCATGACATTTGTCGGTCATGTGCGTGGCGGTCTTGCTGTGACCACCGCCCTTGGCTGTACGCTGTTTGGCGCGGTATCGGGCTCGACCCAGGCAACCGTTGTTGCAATGGGGGGACCGCTGCGTCCCAAGATGCTCAAGGCCGGCTACGAAGACAAATTCGCCATGGCCCTGATCATCAATGCCAGTGACATTGCCTTTTTGATCCCGCCATCAATCGGCATGATCGTGTTTGGTGTGGTTGGCAAGGTTTCGATTGGCGAGCTGTTCCTCGCGGGGATTGGTCCGGGCATTCTGATCCTGATCATGTTCTCGCTTTACTGCATGTATTACGCCAAAAAGAACAATATCCCGACCATCCCGCGCATGACCTGGGCGGAACGCGGACGGGCCGTGATCAATGCCGGTCCGGCGATCATGTTCCCGGTTCTGATTGTCGGGGGCATCTATCTGGGTTGGGTCAGCCCGACCGAGGTCGCAGCCGTCGCCGTGGTTTATGCAATCATTCTTGAAGTTCTGATCTTCAAATCGGTCAAATGGTCCGAATTGCTTGAAATTGCGCGCTCCACCGGCCTGATTACCGCAGTTGTGTTTATTCTGGTTGGCGCTGGAACAACATTCTCGTTTGTCATTTCCTTTGCTCAGATCCCGCAGCATGTCATTGGTGCGCTGGGTCTTGAAGGTGCCAACCCCTACATCATTCTGGCCGCCATCTGCATCGCGTTCTTTATCGGTTGCATGTTTGTCGACCCGATTGTCGTCATTCTGGTTCTGACACCGATCTTCATGCCGCTGGTCAATCAGGCCGGTCTTGATCCGGTTCTGGTCGGCACACTGGTAACACTTCAGGTCGCGATCGGATCGGCGACACCACCATTCGGGTGCGATATCTTTACGGCCATCGCGATCTTCAGGCGACCCTATGCCGAGGTCATTCGCGGGACGCCACCGTTCATTTTCATGCTGCTGCTGGCAGCGGTGATTCTGATTTTCGTTCCGCAGATCGCGTTGTTCCTGCCTGAACTGGCGTTCCGTTAACCGACACCAGTCTGGCAGAAACCGGGCACTGTCCCGGAAACAAATTCGACAGCATGTGAAACCCGGGGCGGTCCCGATCAAAACATAAAGACCGCCCCATCCATGGAGTTCAGGACGATGTCCGTATCCCCAGCGGTCACGCCAGAGCCGGTAGACCTGCCCTATTTTCCTGATCCGGTCGGACCGGCGGGCAAGATTGGGCTGATCACACTGGCGACTGACTTCAACAGCGAGGATGACCTGCGCGGCATCCTGCCAGCCGATATTCGTCTGTTCACCACCCGGATTGAAAATGCCAATCCGGTCACGGTCGAAAACCTGCGTGCGATGGCCGATGACCTGCCACGCGCGGCGCGCACCTTGCTGCCCGGATACGGGGTGGATGTTGCGATATTTGGCTGTACGTCGGGCACGGCTGTCACCGGTTCGGAACGGATCGCGTCCCTGATCCATCAGGGGATGCCCGGTGTAAAGGTCACCAACCCGCTTCTTGCCGGTGAATTGGCCCTGCGCGCAGTAAAGGCGCAAAAAATTGCCATCCTGACCCCCTATGTTGCCGACGTTACCCGCTCGGTCGCCGACGGCTTTGCCGCACAGGGTTTCAAGGCCACCCGTCTGATGGGGTTTGGCCTTGATAGCGATCAGGACATGACCGCACTGCCCCCGGGCATTCTGCTTGAAGCAGCCCTTAAGGCCGACACACCCGATGCGGATGCAGTTTTCATTTCCTGCACGGCCATTCGGTCAGCCGAAATCGCCGCCGAGGCTGAAAAGAAACTCGGCAAGCCGGTGATCACCAGCAATCAGGCCCTGATCTGGCATGCGCTGCATCTGCTTGGCTATGACAAACCGGTCACGGGGTTCGGAACCCTGTTTGACCATGCCCCGCAACCCGAAGAATAAGTCGAGGTCGCCATGAAAGACCCCATCACATTTGCTGATGTTCTTTCTGCCCGCAAAACCATTGCGGGTCATGTGATCCATACGCCATTGCGTCCCTCTACCGCCCTGTCCGAGCGTGTCGGGAGCCCCGTCTGGCTGAAATGCGAACACCAACAATATACCGGAAGCTTCAAGCTGCGCGGTGCTGCCAACGCTGTCTTGCGCCTCAGCAATGATCAGAAGGCCAAAGGCGTGGTCGGCGTTTCGACCGGCAATTACGGTCGCGCCCTTGCCTATGCCGCGCGCAATGCCGGGGTGCGGTCGGTCATCTGCATGTCCGAACTGGTGCCAAAGAACAAGGTCGACGGCATTCGCGCCCAAGGGGCCGAAGTCCGCATTACCGGACAGTCCCAGGATGAAGCCCAGCTTGAAGTCGACCGTCTGGTCAAGGAAGACGGCATGACCATGCTGCCGCCCTTTGATCATGCCGACATCATTGCCGGTCAGGGCACGCTTGGACTTGAAGTCATCGAAGCCCTTCCCGATGTCGATACCCTTCTGGTGCCGTTGTCTGGCGGCGGGCTTCTGGCCGGGGTTGCGCTGGTGGCGAAATCGATCAATCCGGCCATCCGGGTGGTCGGCATTTCGATGGAACGCGGCTGCGCAATGATCACAAGCCTTCAGGAAGGCAAACCAACCGCTGTTCGGGAATTGCCGACATTGGCCGACAGTCTTGGCGGCGGCATTGGCGAAAACAACCAGTACACATTCGATATGTGCGCCGATCTGACCGATGACTTTGTTCTGGTCAACGAAGCCCAGATCGCAGACGGCATTCGTGCGGCCTATCACGATGATCAACAGGTGATCGAAGGATCAGGCGCCGTTGGCATCGCCGCCCTGCGCGCCGGTCTGGTGGATAACCCCGGACGGACTGTTGTCCTGACCACGGGCTGCAACATCGATATGGAATTGCACAAACGCATTGCCGGCGGCGAAGACGTCGACCTGATGGCGGAGTAACCGATATGCCCAAAATCAGAATTCTGACCGAAAGCGATCTTCGCAACGTCATCGATCTTGATCGTGATGCGATCAAATGCGTTGAAGATGCCTTTGACGCACTGGCGACCAAGGATGTGCGCATGCCGCCGATCCTGCGCCTTGATATCGAAGATCATAATGGCGAGGTCGATGTCAAAACCGCCTATGTACCGGGGCTCGACAGCTTTGCCATCAAGATCAGCCCGGGCTTCTTTGACAATCCCAAACTGGGCCTGCCATCGGTCAATGGCATGATGAACCTGTTTTCATCAAAAACCGGCATGCTTGAGGCCGTCCTGCTTGATAACGGCTATCTGACCGATGTGCGAACAGCAGCCGCGGGCGGCGTTGCCGCGCACCATCTTGCGCGAAAGGATGCCAAACATGCCGCCATCTTTGGGGCCGGTGTGCAGGCCCGCCTGCAACTCAAGGCGCTGACACTGGTGCGCGATATCACCTCTGCCACCATTTGGGCCCGTGACATCGCCAAGGCCGAAGCATGTGCCAAAAAGGCGTCGCTTGAACTGGGGATCCCGGTATCGGCCACCGATGATGGCAAGGAGGCCGCATCGAACGCCGATATCATCGTCACCACAACCCCGGCCCGTGAACCGGTCTTGATGGCCGACTGGATTGCACCGGGCACCCATGTCACGGCCATGGGATCGGATGCCGAACATAAAAACGAAGTTGATCCGGCCCTGATCGGCAGGGCGGATCTTTATGTCTGCGACAGTCAGGCACAGACCAGCATCCTTGGCGAACTTCACCACGCCTTGGCTGCCGGGATTGTTGCCCCTGATGCCGCATTCCCCGAACTCGGTCAGATCATCGCCAAATCGGCAACCGGCAGGACATCTGCCGCGCAGATTACGGTCTGTGACCTGACCGGAACCGGTGTCCAGGACACCGCAATCGCCACCCTCGCCCGTCAACGCTGCGACTTGGTCGCTGCTGGCGTCGAGATTTCGTCTTAATAACACAAGGACAATGGGTCAGGAAAAACTGAAACCCGCCTTTTTTGGAGGCCTGCGATGAGCCAGGTTGAATTGAATTTCACGCGCGAGGAATATGCCGAGCGTCTGGAGAAAACCAAAAACGCCATGGTGGAAAGGGGCATCGATCTTTTGATCGTCACCGATCCGTCAAACATGGCCTGGCTGACCGGCTATGACGGCTGGTCCTTTTATGTCCATCAATGTGTGCTTGTCCCGATCGAAGATGATCCGATCTGGTTCGGGCGATCCCAGGATGCCAACGGGGCAAAGCGCACGGTCTATATGACCCATGATCGCATCATCCCCTATGCCGATTACTATGTGCAATCGACGACCCATCACCCGATGGATTACCTGTCCGAGGTCATCGAACATCGCGGCTGGGCAAGTCGCCGTATCGGCGTGGAAATGGATAACTACTATTTCTCGGCCAAGGCGTTCCTTCAACTTCAGACCCATCTGCCCAATGCCAAGTTTTCCGATGCCACCGCACTGGTAAACTGGCAGCGCGCGGTAAAATCCGAGACCGAAATTTTCTATATGCGTCAGGCCGCCCGCATTGTTGAAAACATGCATGAACGCATTTTCGAAATTGTCGAACCGGGCATGCGCAAGAACGAACTGGTTGCCGAAATCTTCCGTACCGGGATTGCCGGGATTGACGGTATTGGCGGTGATTATCCGGCGATCGTGCCGTTGCTGCCATCCGGGCAGGATGCCAGTGCGCCGCATCTGACCTGGGATGAAAAGCCCATCCCCGGCGATGCCGGAACCTTTTTCGAGATCGCGGGTTGCTACAAACGCTATCACGCGCCCTTGTCACGCACGATCTTCCTTGGCGATCCGGATCAACGGTTCCTTGACGCCGAAAGTGCACTGATCGAAGGCCTTCAGGCCGGGCTCGAAGCCGCCAAGCCGGGCAACGTTTGCGAAGACATCGCCCTTGCCTTCTTTGGTGTGCTTCAGAAATTCGGCATCGAAAAAGACAGCCGCTGTGGCTATCCGATCGGGCTGTCCTATCCGCCGGACTGGGGCGAACGCACCATGAGCCTGCGTCCCGGTGATCGCACGGTCCTTGAACCGGGCATGACATTCCACTTCATGCCCGGTCTCTGGTTTGATGACTGGGGGATCGAGATCACCGAAAGCATGATGATCACGGAAACCGGCAGCAAAACACTGACCAGCTATCCGCGTCAGCTGTTTGTAAAGAACTAAGCCAAAAGCCGCACCGGGCCGCGCCATCGACTTACGATGCGGGGCCCGGTTGCCCGATATCAAAGCCCGTACAAGACGGTCGCAGGACCAAGGACACGACCATGACAAAACCATCCCCCATCAGCCCGACGATCCCCCTTGATCAGGATGGCGTGCATCACGGCTTTTTAAAACTGCCCTATTCGCGCGACGATTCCGCCTGGGGCGCTGTGATGATCCCGATTACCGTTATCCAGAACGGCGATGGCCCGACCGCCCTTTTGACCGGCGGCAACCATGGTGACGAATATGAAGGGCTGGTTTCGCTGTTCAAACTGGCAGGATCACTTCAACCATCCAACATTACCGGTCGCGTCATTATCCTGCCGGCCATGAATTATCCGGCCTTTCGCAATGCATCGCGCACGTCGCCCATTGATGCCGGCAACCTCAATCGCAGCTTCCCGGGCAAACCAGACGGAACCGTGACCCAGAAGATCGCCGATTACGTTTTCCGCCATCTGGTGCCGATGGCCGATATCGTTCTCGATATCCATTCCGGCGGCAAGACGCTTGATTTCATTCCATTTGCAGCTGCCCACGTCCTGCCTGACAAGGAACAGGAAGCCCGGTGTGTCGCCGCGATGAAGGCATTTGGTGCCCCCTATGCCATGATGATGCTTGAACTTGATGCGGTTGGCATGTTTGACACTGTGGTCGAGGAAGCCGGTAAAACCTTTGTCACCACCGAACTCGGTGGGGGTGGTTCAACCACGGCCGAACGGGTGGCGATTGCCGATCGCGGGGTGCGCAATCTTCTGATCCATGCCGGGATCATGACCGGTGACATTGAACCGGCCCCGTCGGGGACCACCATGCTCGATATGCCCGATGACAGCTGCTTTGTCGCATCCGAGGCCACCGGGCTGTTCGAACCCTGTGTCGATCTGGGTGCAATGGTCAAAAAGGGCGATCTGATCGCACGCATTTATGATGTTGAACGCACCGGCACGCCGCCGCGCGAATATCACGCGGCCCGTGACGGCATTCTGTCATGTCGCCATTTCCCCGGACTTATCAAGACTGGCGACTGCCTGGCAGTGATTGCAAAGGTACTCTGACATGATCAGGCTGGATGAGCTGGATCTGAAAATCCTTAAAACCCTGCAACGCGAAGGGCGCATCACCAAGGTCAAACTGGCCGAGGCGGTGAACCTTTCGCCCAGCCCGTGCTGGGAACGTTTGAAACGCCTTGAAGACCTTGGCGTTATTTCGGGATATCACGCCCATCTCAACCTTGAAAAGCTGGTCAAACCGACACTGGTGATGACCGAAGTCACCCTGCGTCATCATCAGCATGCCGATTTCGAAATTTTCGAAAAGGCCGTGCAGGACATCCCCGAAATCATCGAATGCTATGCGCTGGGTGGCGGGGTTGATTACATGCTCAAGGTGCTTTGTCATGACGTTGATGCCTATCAACGTCTGATCGACCGGTTGCTGGTGTCCGATATCGGGATTGACCGGTATTTCACCTATATCGTGACCAAAAAGGTCAAAACCACCGCCATCATCCCGGTCGAAAACCTGGTCGAGCCCCCCGAACGGCGATAAGTGCGTGAATATTCCTGGTTATGGGCGTTTGAAACGTCTTAACAGTCAGGGATTATGATATCGCGGGCAATCCCCAACCGGATTGCCTGCATACACGCATTTGGCAGGATAAACCGATGAAAGAAGTAATCGACAGTTGGCAACTCTGGGCCGGGCTTGCGGCCTGTTTTGCCGCATTAACAGCAATCTTTGCCAAGGTCGGGGTGGCCAATATCAATTCCGATTTCGCAACCTTCGTCCGCACCATCATCATATTGATCATGGTTTGGGTGATCATGCTGACCAAGGGAGCCTGGGAAAATCCGGCCACCATATCGGCGAAAACCTGGTATTTCCTGATCCTGTCGGGATTGGCGACCGGTGCGTCATGGCTGTGTTATTTCCGCGCTCTTAAAATCGGCGAAGCCGCCAAGGTGGCCCCGATTGACAAGCTCAGCGTCGTTCTGGTTGCGGTGTTTGGCGCGATCTTCCTGGGTGAAAAACTGACCATGGTCAGCTGGCTGGGTGTCGCCATGATCGGTAGTGGTGCCGCCCTGATCGCCTGGCGGGGATAGCATCCCGCCCCCAACCACGAAGCCCTATCCACAAAAAGAGAGGCAGGAACATCTCCCTGCCTCGTCAGTTTGCTCACATCTATCTGTGATCTTCAGGGTATTGGTATTCCCCTGAACAAATCAGTGTTTGTCTTCGGAATGGCCCATGGCGACACGCCAGATGTCCCAACCGGCAAGCCCGATACAGATCGAAACCATGATGGCAAGATCCCAGCGCGGCACATAGGCCACCAGAATGCCGACAAACCCGACCAGAATGACAAACGCCAACAGCGCCATGACACGATTTAAAAGACCGCTTTGCATTACGCGTCCTCCTGATTTTTGAGGAATTTTTTCAACCAGTTTGCCGTGCGCATCAAACGCGCATCATCGCCAACCCGGCCAACAAGCTGAATGCCCATCGGCATGCCGTTCTGTGACCATAACAGCGGGATGGTAACCGCCGGGGTGCCACAAAACGTCCAGAGCCCGTTAAAGATCGGATTGCCGGTTGTCTGAAGATTTTTCGGTGCCGGTCCTGTTGCCGCCGGCGTGATGATCACGTCACACCGGTTAAAGACTTCCTCAAGCCCGGCATTAAGCACCGTGCGCCAGTCAAGTGCCGCAAGATAATCGCGCGCCTTGATGTCATTGCCCTTGTCGATCGCCTCAAGGATTTCGGGCGACAATTGTGCGCGACCGCGCTTTTCATAGTCGTAGTAATCCTTGGCCATTTCGGCAAAGTTGATGCGTGCGCGCAACGCATTGGCATCATCAAACGCCTTTGGCAGCGGGGCCTCGAAACATTGATCCCCCAGCATCCCGGTGATTTCCTGAAATGCCATGACGGTTTCTTCGTCTGCAACTTCTTCAAATTGCGGCGGACGAACAAACGCAAACATCGGGGTCACCAGCGGATCGCTTTTTGCGATTTCAAGCAATCTTGGCGCCGGGCTTGGTGTTGTTGCAGGATCCTTTGGATCATAGCCAAACAGGCTTTCGGCCACCAGCGCCGCACCATTGACCGAATTGGAAAACACTCCGATCGTATCAAGGGTCGGGCTTTGGCTTAGAACGCCGGTCCGGGCAATGGCCCCGAAGGTCGGCTTGAACCCGACGACACCGCAAAACGATGCCGGACGGATCACCGATCCCCCGGTTTGGGTTCCCACGGCAAGTGGCACCATGGCCGCGGCAACTGCGGCGGCCGACCCGGCAGATGACCCACCCGGGGTATGTTCCGGATTATGGGGGTTGCGGGTTTTTGACGGATGCATAAAGGCAAGTTCGGTCGAAACCGTTTTGCCCATAATGATCGCACCGGCTGCCTTAAGGCGCGAAACCAGCACGGCATCTTCTTCGGGCACGCGTCCCTCATCAAGAACCGTGCCGTTTGACGTCGGGATTTTGGCCGTATCAATCACATCCTTGAGACCGACCGGAAGCCCGTGCAACGGTCCGATCGGTGCACCGGATTGCCGCCGGATATCAAGTGCCCGCGCCTGGGCAAGGGCATGATCCCCATCCAGCCACGCCCAGGCCTGAACCTGGGGTTCGACCTCGGCAATGCGGGCAAGACAGGCCTCAACATATTCGACTGCACGGACCGCCCCGCTGGCAAGGCGGTCGCGCAGTTCAATAACATCAAGTGTCAGTAACGGGTTGATTTCAGTCATCTGAATGCCCCCGTTACCGTGCGCCATAGAACAGGTCAGGCAGATGGAACACGATCTGCGGGAACGCGTACATCAGAACCATGCTGACAATAACCATGAACAGGAACGGCATGATGCCCTTGAAGATATCGGTCAACAGGATGCCGCTTGGCGCAACCCCCTTCAGATAATAGGCCGACATCGCCATTGGCGGGGTCAGGAAGGATGTCTGAAGGTTCAGGGCAACAAGAATACCAAAGAACAGCGGATCGATATCAAACAGCGGCAGCAGCGGCAGGAAGATCGGCACGAAGATGATGATGATCTCCGACCATTCCAGCGGCCAGCCAAGCAGGAAGATGATCAGCTGTGCCAGCAGCAGGAACTGAAGCGGGGTCAGGTCCAGTCCACCGACAAATTCAGCAATCACATGTTCACCGCCAAGATAGGAGAACACAGACGAGAAAGTGTAGGAGCCGACAAACAGCCAGCACACCATCGCCGATGTCCGCACCGTCAGATAAACCGACTCACGCAGGCGGTCAAAGGTCAGCGCACGATAGGCCGCGGCAAGGATCATCCCGCCAAGTGCACCGATCGATGCTGCTTCGGTCGGGGTTGCCAGACCAAACAGGATCGAGCCCAGAACCGCCAGAATAAGAAACGCCAGCGGGAAGAACGATGTCGCCAGCATCCAGAGAACCTGCGGCAACGGAACTTCCGGGATTTCGTCGCTGGTCGGACGCGGTGCGGCTTTGGGCTGCAACATTGCACGGCCCATCACATACAGCAGATACAAACCGACAAGGGTCAGACCCGGCAACAGCGCACCGGCATAAAGGCGCACGATCGACACACCCGATGCGGCGGCATAAACAATCAGCATGATCGAAGGCGGGATCAGAATGCCAAGCGTACCACCGGCACAAATAATGCCCGCAGCAAAGCTTTTGTCATAGCGTGCCTTGAGCATCGCAGGCAGTGCCAGCATCCCCATCAGGGTCACAACCGCACCGACAATACCGGTGGCCGTTGCAAACAATGCACAGGTGATCAGGGCTGCAACACCGAGTGATCCGGGGATATTGCGGGCCGCGATATTCAGGGTCGAGAACAACCGGTTGACGATATTGGCGCGCTCAACGATATAGCCCATGAACAGGAACAGCGGTACTGCGGTCAGCACCTCGTTGGACATCACCGTGTATGTCTGGTTGATAAATAAGTCGAATATTCGGTTGTTAAACGCCCCTTCAAACCACGTTATCGCGGATGTAAGGGTGTCACTGTCTTCGGCAAGTCGGTTAAAGGCCCGCCACATACGACCGGCATCAAAATAGGCGTAGTAGCCAAATCCGATCCCCAGCGCCATCAGGGTAAAGGCAACCGGGAAACCCAGAAATACCAGAATAATAAAGATGCCCAACATCATAAGGGCGACATGTGCGTCAATCACTTTGGAAGCTCCGTTCGGGGGCGTGTCTTGCGCGTGTATGACAAAGGCTGATCATCATCAGTCTTCTTTGGTCACACGCTGTTTGATCAGCAGTTCTTCGGTTTCTTCAACATCATCCTCTGCATTGCGCCAGTACCCTTCACGGATACACAGAATGCAGCGCATCACCTGTGCGATGCCCTGAATGAAAAGAAGAATTCCGGCCGCGACCATCACCGCCTTGAATTGGAAAATCGGAACACCCGCCGGGCTGTTCACACTGACTTCGCCATATCCCCACGACCGGATGGCATATTTGCTGCCAACCAGAATGAGCGCCGTCACCCCGGGGAAGAAGAAGAAGATATAAAGTACCAGGTCGACCATGGCCTGTGTTTTGGGTTTCCAGAGACGATACAGGAAATCCCCACGGACATGTCCGCCGCGTGACAGGGTATAAGCCCCACCCATCATAAAGAGCGTGCCATACATGATGAATGAAACATCAAGTGACCAGGTCGTCGGCGCGTTAAAAATATATCGCGCAGCAACCTCATAGCTCATGCCCAGTGTCATCAAAATGATCAGCCAGCCAAAAGCCTTGCCAAACCAGCCCGAAAGCTTGTCCGCGAATTCAATAAATCCAATCATGAAACCCTGTCCGTTAGCATTGACCGCCCCGCCTGATGCACGGGCACCAGACGGGGCAGTCAGATTCATCGCAACACTGAACAACCGTTAATGGTTGATCAGAGTTTCAGCTTGCCCGGGAAGTAGTGATTATAAGCAAGCTGATAATCAGGCGAGTTCATCAGTTCATAATAGGTTACACGCTCGACCCAGGCGCGCTGGCTGTCGAGAACCTTTTTCATGAACGGATCTTCTTCAAGCGTCGGGATCAGTTTGTCCCACGCATCAAGCTGTGCACTCAGGATTTCCTTGGACGTACGATGTACTTCAACACCTTCGGCCTGCAGTTTCTGCAAGTCAGAGGAATAGTTGTCCATCGCAAGTGCGGTGTTCGAGGTCGAAGCTGCTTCAACCGCGTGACGCAGGATCGCCTGCAGATCCGGTTCCAGATCTTCCATCAGCGACTTGTTGAACAGGAATTCAAAGCTTTCGGAAGCCTGATGGTACGAAGACAGATAGTAGTTCTTCGCAACGTCCTGTGCGCCGAAACGCATATCCGAAGACGGGTTGTTGAATTCGAACGCGTCAATCACGCCACGTTCCATTGCCGGTACGATCTCGCCGCCCGGAAGCTGTGCAACAGACATGCCCATCGACTGCAGAAGGTCTGCGGCCAGACCGACAGTACGGTATTTGAAGCCCTGGATGTCGGCAACGGAGTTTACCTGGCCCTTGAACCAGCCGAACGGCTGTGCAGGCATCGGGAAACCGAGAAGACCGACAATATCAAGACCCATCACGTCCTGGATCAGTTCGCGATAGAATTCTTCACCGCCACCGGCATAGAACCAGCTCAGCATGGTGGTTGCAGAACCGCCAAAGACCGGACCGGTACCGAACAGCGATGCTGCCTTGTTCTTGCCGTACCAGTAAACCGGCACGGAATGGGCGATGTCGATCACGCCATCATTGACACCGTCCAGAACCTGGAAGGCTGCGACAACCGCACCAGCCGGCAGAAGGTCGATTTTAAGACGACCACCCGACATTGCTTCTACGCGGTCAACATATTGCTGGGCAAACGTCATCCAGATATCGGACGACGGCCAGGAAGTCTGCATTTTCAGCACCATCGGTGCCGGCTGCGCATGAACTGCCGGTGCGGCAAACAGCCCTGATGCTGCTGCACCGCCGGCAACCACCCCGGTCGCACCTTTGGTAAGGAACGAACGACGGGATACTTCCTTGGACTTCACGTCTTCAGACTTGGTCTTCATATCCATTATTTCCTCCCAGATTTACCGTCTTTGACCAACAACCATTGCCGGAAAAAGAACGATAACTGTCAGCCTTCAAAAGCCCCTGACTTCAGTATTGAAGATCGTAGATCATGCGCTTATCCCGTTTCGGGACCTGAAAAACGGCACGCATTTTGTTATTATTAGAATTACGAACTAACTGAATTACGACGGTTTTCCCGTCTTGTTATGCCACCCGGTCACCCGGTTCACGGCCTGCAAAATAGGCATCAAGATTATCAAGTGCGCGAAAGCCCATCGCATCGCGCGTTTCTTCGGTGGCGGAGCCTATATGTGGCAACAGAAACACGTTTTTCAACGCGCTAATTCGTTGATTTCCACCGGGTTCGTTCCGAAAAACGTCCAGACCGGCAGCAAACAACTTACCACTTTCAAGCGCATCCACCAATGCGTCCTCATCGACAAGATTACCACGTGCTGTATTGACCAGAATGGCCCTGTCCGGCAGCCAGCCGATCGTCTCGGCATTGATGATGCCGGTCGTCTCGGGCGTTGACGGACAATGCAATGACAACACATCGGAATTGGCAAACAGGCCTTCAATCGTGTCGTGATAAATTGCCCCCTTTGCCAGATGTTCGGCAACCGGCTGACGATTGTGGTAATGAACAGTCATTCCAAAACCGCGCGCACGTTCGGCGGCAACCTGACCGACACGGCCCATGCCAAGCACACCGAAACGCTTGCCGGTCACCTGACGCCCGACCATAAAGGCCGGCGACCAGAAATCCCAGTTGCCAGCACGGATCATGGCGTCACCCTCGGCCCCGCGACGTGCGGCACCAAGCATGCACAACATGGCGATTTCGGCCGTGGCATCGGACAATACGTCCGGCGTATTGGTCACGACGATGCCGGCCGTCTTGGCAGCCGCCAGATCAACATGATCAACCCCGACCGAATGGTTGGCGATGATTTTGAGACGATCGGGCAATGCCGCAATCACATCGGCAGAAAAATGTTCGGAATGACACGGCAGAACCGCGTCAACCTGCTGACATTTTTCAATAATCTCATCCCGGGTAAATACCCGGTCTTCGGCATTGGTAAGCACCTGATAGTCGCGCGCCGCGCGTGCCTGTACGGCATCGCGAAGACGTCGGGTAATCAGAAGCTTTGGTTTCTCGGGCATGCGGACGCTCCCGGTTTTCCCTGATAGGTAGATTTATTTATTATGCTTCAAGGAAACACCTATACGAAAAAACCATCAATAGGCGATCAACCAACCGGTAACTCTTTTTCACTTCGTGGAAAACCATCAGGTTGACGCCCATCGCGCCGCATATGCGTAAATTTAACTATCACATTGATTTTAATATATTAAATACCGATTTCAGGTTCCTGTACGGCCAATGTTGCGACCATCGAAATCCGGACCTCTTCCACCATCCAGAAGTATAAAATCAACGGATCCATGATCGGGAATCGTTACATCAACATTGGTCATTTACCGCACTGCAAGACTCTGATTCGCGGGAAATCGTTGCCAAAGTTGACCAATAAAAAAGCCGCTGCCAGATGGCAGCGGCTATATGCCGACATGGCTGTCGGTCGGGAAGAATCCGTTTCAAGGATGTCTCGACATGGTTTGGCGATCCCCAGAAACACCAAGCAATGTCAACGAATATGAGACATCCTCACATTTTAACCCAAACGGCCCCGTCCCGCCCGGACCGCACGACGGCCTCGACAAATTTCATGCCCTTAAGGCCTTCGACCACACCGGGCACCAGAAGCGCGCCGTCATCGGGCTTGGTGCCGTTGATATGGGCCGTCAGTTGATCGGCAAAATCGGTGTAAAGGTTGGCAAAGCCCTCAAGATATCCCTCCGGATGTCCCGGCGGAACGCGTACACCACGAAGCCCCTCGGCACCGATCCCCGCACCACCGCGGGTCATCAGTTCCGGACGACCATCAAGGGGACGGAAATGAAGCTGGTTGGGATGTTCCTGGGCCCATTCGATGCCACCCTTGTCCCCGTAAACACGAAGACGCAGACCGTTTTCATGTCCGACCGCAATCTGGCTTGCCCATAACATGCCGCGCGCACCATTGGCATAGCGCAACAGGATTTGCACATTGTCATCAAGCTTGCGGCCCGGAACGATCGCATCGACATCGGCGCAAAGTTCGCTGATCTCAAGCCCGGTTACGAACTCGGCAAGGTTATGGGCATGGGTTCCGATATCGCCAAGCGCACCGCCCATGCCGGCCTTGGCCGGGTCAGCGCGCCAATGGGCCTGTTTGTTGTCGGTATCTTCAACCCGGGTCGCCATCCAGCCTTGCGGATATTCGACCTGCACCAAACGGATATCGCCAAGTTTGCCGTCCGCCACGATCTTGCGCGCCTCGCGGACCATCGGATAGGCGGTGTAATTATGGGTCAGGGCAAACAGAAGTCCGGTTTCCTTGACCTTGGCGGCGATCTTTTCGGCTTCTTCCACTGTCAGGCAAAGCGGCTTGTCACAGATCACGTGAATACCGGCATCGAGCATCGCCATGGTGATGGGAAAATGCAGATGGTTCGGCGTGACAATCGCACAGACATCAATACCGTCCTCGCGGGCGGCCTCGGCCTTTGCCATGGTTTCAAAACTGTCATAGCTGCGATCCGGGGCAATGAACAGTTCGGCTGCGGATGCCGCCGCCACATCGGGCTTGGATGACAATGCACCGGCAACCAGTTCATAACGATCATCAAGACGGGCGGCGATGCGATGGACCGCACCGATAAAAGCCCCCTGACCACCGCCAACCATGCCAAGGCGGATGCGACGACCGGGATTGGAAGAATTGCTCATGTCTGTCTCCAGATGTCGTTGACTGTTTTCGAACCGCGAAAGTCTTTTACGACGGCCTATCCAAGGCCAAGGATGCGGCGATTGGCCGCCTCGTCGGTGCCGCCATCGGCAAAATCGTCAAAGGCCTTTTCAGTTACGCGAATGATGTGATTCTTGATGAATTCGGCCCCTTCGCGGGCACCGTCTTCGGGATGTTTAAGGGCGCATTCCCATTCCAGCACGGCCCAGCCATCAAAATCAATGGCCGCCAATTTCGAGAAGATCGCACCGAAATCGACCTGCCCGTCGCCAAGCGACCTGAACCGGCCGGCCCGCCCGACCCAGCTTTGATACCCGGAATAAACGCCCTGGCGTCCGGTCGGATTAAACTCGGCATCCTTGACGTGGAACATGCGGATACGATCCGCGTAAATATCGATAAAATCAAGATAATCAAGCTGCTGCAACACAAAGTGGCTTGGATCATAAAGGATGTTGGCACGCGGGTGGTTCCTGACGCGTTCAAGGAACATCTCGAATGTCACCCCGTCAAACAAATCCTCGCCCGGATGAATTTCATAGCAGATATCAACCCCGGCATCCTCGGCAGCATCAAGGATCGGGCTCCAGCGTCTGGCAAGTTCATCAAACGCGGTTTCGATCAGACCGGCCGGGCGTTGCGGCCACGGATAAACATAGGGCCAGGCAAGCGCGCCCGAGAATGTCGCATGGGCCGAAATACCCATATGGTTTGATGCCTTGATCGCGGCCTTGACCTGATTGACGGCCCATTCCTGACGGGCCTTTGGATTGCCGCGGACTTCCGGTGCGGCAAAACCGTCAAACATTTCATCATAGGCCGGATGAACGGCGACAAGCTGTCCCTGCAAATGAGTGGAAAGTTCGGTCAGCGCGACACCATGCTGGCCAAGAATTCCGGTGATTTCGTCGCAGTAATCCTTGCTTGATGCGGCCTTTTCAACATCAAACAGGCGCTTGTCCCAACTGGGAATTTGCACCCCCTTATATCCAAGCGACGCAGCCCAGCGACCAATGGAATCAAGGCTATCGAACGGGGCTTCATCGCCTGCAAACTGTGCAAGAAAGATTGCCGGTCCCTTAAGTGTTTTCATTGCGGGCCTCTTTAACTGCGTCCTGACGGGATATCGGGGAAAGATGGATGTGTCGGGCGGACAGCCGCCCGACACGCAAGCGTGCTCGTTTCAACCAAACCCGATTAGAACGGGCTGTCCGGGAAATAGAAGTTCTCGGCATTGTCCTGGGTGACAACCGTGGCGCCAAGGATGTAACGGCCTTCGACCGGCGCGTTCGAGGTAAACTTCATCACCGTGATATCAATCGCGGTTGCGATCATTGCCGGCGGATAAAGCACATCAATCGGGGTCAGTTTGTCGCCATCCATCACGCGTTTGATGATGTCTTTCATGCCCGCACCGCCAACGATGAACATTTCATCGGTACGATCGGCCTGTTTGACCGCTTCGATCACGCCAAGCGCAATGTCGTCATCCTGTGCCCAGACCGCATCGATTTTCGGGAAGCGCGACAGGAAGTCCTGCATCACTTCATAGCCGTCATCGCGGTTCCAGTTGGCATGTTTCATATCAAGGATTTCGATCTTTGACCCATCAAGCGTTTCGACAAACGCATCAACACGTTCGGTATCAACCGTGGTCGGAATGCCGCGCAAAACAACGATCTTGCCTTCGTCATTCAGACGTTCACGAATATATTCACCCGATACACGGCCCAGTTCCGGGTTATTGCCCGCAACATAGACATCCTCGATCCCCGGAAGCGAAAGACCGCGGTCAACCACCGTGACAAACTTGCCGGCCTGTTTGACCTGCTGGACCGGAACGGTCAGCGGATCGGATTCAAAGGGCAGAACCACAAGCGCGTCGATATTCTGAACCGATACCAGATCTTCAAGATCGTTGGCCTGTTCGGATGCGCCATTCGCGCTGACCACGATGATGTCGATATTCGGATAGGTTGCCTCGATCCGCTTTTCAGCCTGTTCGGCATGCCAGTTCAGGCCACCGGCCCAGCCATGGGTTGCCGCAGGAATGGAAACCCCGATCTTGATTTTATCAGCCGCCAAGGCCGTCGTGGATGCAAGGCCAAGACCCAGCACACAAGCAGCCCCCAGATATTTTGTAAACGTTTTCATCAACGCTTCCTCCTGATCAAAAAATGATGCGTTTTCACATTCTTCCCGGACGTTGATCGCCGGTTATTTGCTCTTTTTGCGTCGCCAGTCCCCGCGTTGCAGGAACACAGCCACGATAATGATCAGCCCCTGAACCGCTCCGTTCAGATAGTTACTGATCGCATCCGTCAAATTCAGGATATTGCCAATGGTGGTCAGCATGATTGCACCAACAACCGTGCCCCAGATCCGGCCATAGCCACCTTTAAGCATCGTGCCGCCAATGATCACCGCGGCAATCGCTTCGAGTTCCCAAAGAACGCCCGTGGAACTGGATGCAGATCCCAAGCGCGGCACATAGATGATGGTGGCAAGCGACACGCAAAGCCCCTGGATCACATAGGTCATGGTCTTGACCCGGTCGACATGGATTGCCGAATACCGCGCGACCTGCTCGTTTGATCCGATGGCAAAGCATTTGCGGCCAAACGGCGTCATGTTCAGCAACACATAGCCGGCAACCGCGACTGCAAAGAACACCAGAACCGGCACCGGAATGCCCAGAACATCGCCGTAATAGACCGGGCGATAGACACCGCGCACCTCGAAATCAAGCGACAGCGTCCCGCCATCGGCCATATAGGTCACAAGCGACCGGTAAATCCCCATGGTGCCAAGGGTGACGATGAAAGCTTCGATCTTGCCTTTGGTACTGACAAGCCCGTTGATCGCACCGGCCCCGACACCCAGAACAATGCTGAGCACAACACCGATCAGAACCGTTTCAATCCCGGCGCCAAGGGTTGCGACCAGCGTGTTCATCACAACAATCATCGCACCCGATATAAAGGCCGCCATCGACCCGACCGAAAGATCAATTCCACCAGCGGTAATCACAAAGGTCGCCCCGACCGCGATGATCCCGATAAAGGCCGCACGGGTAAAGATATTGGCAAGGTTGCCACCACTCAGGAACGCTTCGTTGATCGCGGTTCCCAGAATGAACAGGCCGACAAGGGCCAGAAACGGACCCAATGCCTTGAAATCAATAGTGAACCCGCTTGAAGCCGATCTTTCGGTTCGCTCAAGGCTATTCATGAACAGACACTCCCTGCTTGCCTGAAATTCCTGTCGCATGCCGCATGATTTCATGTTCGTTGCGGTCGTTTCCTTCAAGAATGCCGGTAATGCACCCGGCTGCCATGACCGCAATACGGTCAGACAGGCCGAGCATCTCAGGCATTTCAGACGACAGGAGGATGACGGATTTTCCGCGATTGGTCAGATCACCGATGAAATGATAAATCTGGCTTTTGGTGCCGATATCGATGCCGCGTGTCGGTTCATCGATAATCACGATTTCCGGATCGGTTTCCATGACCTTGGCCAGCAACAGCTTTTGCTGATTGCCGCCGGAAAAATCACCGACCTTGGATTTGCGATCGGCGGCCCGAATGTCAAAGGCCTCGATGGCGGCTTCAAGGGCGGCTTCCTCGGCCTTACGGTCAATGATCACCCGCCCGAATTTCTCCAACGCCAAAAGGGTCAGGTTCGGGCGCATTTCCATATTCAAAAGAAGCCCGCTGCCTTTTCGATCCTTGGTCAGATAGGCAATCCCGCACTTTTTGGCGTCCTGAAGACTATTGATCGCGACCGGATTGCCATTGCGTTCGATTTGGCCTGAACTGCGTTCGCGAAGCCCGATGATCGCTTCCATAAGGGCGGTACGCCCCGCCCCGACGATCCCGGCAAAACCAAGAACCTCGCCGCGTCTAAGATCAAAGCTGGCGTCACGCACCTGACCGTCCACCGACAGATTGCGTACCGAAAGCGCAACATCACCGGCATGTCCGGGGGTGCGATCGGGGAACATCTGTTTGATGTCACGTCCGACCATCAGGCGCGCCATATCATCCTTTTCAAGACCCGCGACCGGTTCGGTCGTGATATGGCGGCCATCGCGCAGAACCGTTACCCGGTCAGCAATGGCTTTGATTTCATCAAGTTTGTGGGAAATATACAGGATCGCGACACCCTGATCGCGCAGGCGCCTGATCTGGTCAAACAGGATATCGACCTCGCGCCCGGTCAGAACGGCGGTCGGTTCATCGAGGATCAGGATATCGGCCTTTTTCGAAAGCGCCTTGGCGATTTCGACCATCTGGCGATCAGAAACCGACAGATCACGGATACGGGTTTTGGGATCAACATCACATTGTAACTGGCTCAGAAGCTTTGCGGCTTCCTGTCGCATCGTGGCTTTATCAAGGAACCAGCCACGCTTGATCTCGCGCCCCAGAAAGATGTTTTCTTCAACGGTCAGCTGTTCGGCAAGGTTCAGTTCCTGATGGATCAGGATCACACCGTGATTTTCACCGGCCTCGCTGTCATGAAAGGTGACTGGCGCCCCATCAAGAACAAGTTCGCCGCTGCTGGGCTGATGATAACCGGACAGGATTTTCACAAGTGTCGATTTGCCAGCACCGTTTTCCCCCAACAGCGCATGAACTTCACCGGCCATCAGGTCGATGGAAACATCAAAAAGGACCTGTGCAGATCCGAATGACTTGCAAATCTGCCGACCGGACAGGCGTGTGCGCACCTGTTGATCGGGATTAACGGCGTGAACGGCCGCATCCGTCATGAATGTATCCTCCCTGGCGTCGCATTTTTTTTGCGATCAGCTTTTAGCACCGCGTGCCGCGATAAATGCCCCGCCCGGGCGCATTGGGCGCCAACAGACCGGCCATTCACCTGAACTGGCGGTATTTATCACTGTGTAAACGTTTTCATTTTGAATGTAAACCTTTACATTTTCATGATTGTGACCAAAATCACCACCGACAACGATGTATCGAATGCCGCTGGACAGGGTTTATCGGGCGGAGTAGGAAGAAGCATGAGTGAAAAAATCGCGACGATTGAAGATGTTGCCCGCCATGCAGGGGTATCTATTGCCACTGTCAGCCGGGCCTTGCACAAACCTGATGTGGTTTCCGAAACCACACGCGAAAAAGTGCAAACTGCGATCGCCGCGACCGGCTATACCGCCAATGTCATGGCCAGAAACCTGCGCCTGAACCGTTCGGGCATGATCCTTTTGCTGGTGCCTGACATCGGAAATCCGTTCTTTTCGGCGATTCTGTCCGGAATCGAAAAAGGTGCTAGCCAGGCGGGCTATAATGTCCTAATCGGTGATACACAAAACGATCCCGAACGCGAAGCCACCTATGCCGCCTATCTGCGCAGCAATCAGGCCGATGCCATGATCCTGCTGAACGGGCGTCTTCCTGCATCGCTTGCCAATGCTCCGGCCAATGCCACGCCGCCGGTGGTTGTTGCCTGCGAACGGATCCCGGGCTGCGCCTTGCCAACCGTGATCATTGACAATGACGAGGCATCCTTTATCGCCAACTGTCACCTGACAGAGCTTGGCCATACCCGCATCGCCCATGTCAGCGGCCCATCCACCAACATCCTGACCACGGACCGCGTTGCCGGATATCGCCGCGCCCTCGAAACCGCCGGCATTGCCCATGACCCGGCCCTGATTTATCGCGGGGATTTCTCGATTGATTCGGGTATTGCAGCAGGCCGGGCGCTTCTAGCCGACCCTGAAACCCGGCCGACCGCCGTTTCCTGTGCCAGTGATGGCATGGCCATCGGCGTGATTGTTGCTGCCAAGGAATATGGGCTTCGTATCCCCGAAGATGTATCGGTGGTCGGCTTTGACGATATTCCCCATGCCGCGGCTTATGATCCGCCCATCACCACCGTTCGTCAGCCGCGCCGCCGCCTTGGCGAACAGGCAATCAGCCTGCTTCTTGACCGTCTGGGATCAAAGGGGATGTTTGAACATCGCGAACCCGGTCCGGTCATTATCCCGACCGAACTGATCATCCGCCAAAGCAGCGGCCCCTGCCCGGCATCCTGACACATAAGGAACCATCGCAGCCCGAACCGGTCAGCGATCTTTCATCGGCAGAACGCCCGATCAGTCGCCGGAAATCTTTTTCCATTCACCAATGACCGCACGGGCATTGCCTTCGTGATCATGTCCGGACTTGGCACTTTCGGATGCAAAAATCTCGAACCGGATGCCATTGGGATCGCGAATGAAAAGACGCCGCGACTGTCCGTCATCTTCATTGTGATAGACGACCTTGTGCTGAAACAGATGATTTTGCCAGGCAATCACATCGCGTGGCGCGGCACAGCGCAACCCGATATGAAACACATCATCTGGCATATGCGGATCATCGGGATAAGGCCCGGTATCCGCCGGCCAGTCATAAAAGGACAATCTGGTCCCGTCAGGCAGCGCATAGGTAATCAGCAAATAATCGCTTTTCCAGGACGGGCTGTAACCGCTTTCGGCATGAACAAGCTTGGCCGCCAGCACCTTGGAATAAAAGTGGTCGGTTGCTTCAAGGTCGCGGGTTGGAAACGCAAGATGGTCTACACTGACTGCTGCAGGTTGCATGGTTTCCTCCGTCTTTGTGGGTCCCTACCGCCCCAACGCCCGTGATCGGAAAATGATCCGTCACGGGGTTTGCGTTTTGCCGGTGCATCGGGTTCCGGTCTGGCGGGGGTGCTGGCACACCCGTCCAAGAACATTATTCCACCATCACCCTTACCGGCGTCACATTGCGGGGCCGCTCCGTTGGCGGGCGGGTCATGATCGATCAAACCATGCGCACCGCCCATAACTATCAGATAGGCAATGGCAAACCGAAATCAATGCGACCAGATACCAGATGCCCGCGCGCACGCATGACATGTCCCGATGCGCGATACCCAGCGCAAAGCCGCCCTGCATCGCGAAAGTCCGGTGGGGTTTCCAACCGAATACACATCAAAACAATAACATCGCCCCCAGGATCACCGCATCGCATCACGGCTAAGCACTTGGTTATTTTGGCGAATACACATCGGTCCGGGGTGTTTTGCAAATCCCGGCAGTGCCGTTACAATCATGTTAAACAGTTCGGACTTTGGAATGCGGTATTGACCACCCTGCCCCCCGCTGCTATTGGGTCGCGGCAGATACGCAGAAACACGCGCAGCCCTTATCGGCTGACTTTGGCAACAACTCAAATGACGGGGACGAAGTGATGAATGAATACAGTTTATCTGTCTCTGTCTATTGGATCACGCATCGTCTTGCTGATCACTAGTTGATCCGGTTGTTTTCCACCAGATTGGTGACTGCCCGAAACCCGGAAACTGGCGCAAACCGCCACGTATCGCGTTTCATCCGCATTTTCCCGTGACATAGTTGTAGAGAGCCGCCTATGCCCGCAACGCCCTATTATCTGATCGACAAATCCAAGCTGCTGCGCAACATGGAAAAGATCGCCTATGTGCGCGAACATTCCGGTGCAAAGGCGCTTTTGGCGCTCAAATGCTTTGCGACCTGGTCGGTTTTTGATTTCATGTCCGATTATATGGATGGCACGACGTCTTCGTCGCTTCATGAAGTCAAACTGGGTCGTCAGAAATTCGGCAAGGAAACCCATGCATACAGCGTGGCCTATTCCGACAGCGAAATCGCCGAAGTCATCGAAAATGCCGACAAGATCATTTTCAATTCGATCAGCCAGCTGACCCGGTTCAGCGCACAGGCATCGGGCATTGTGCGCGGCCTTCGCCTTAATCCGCAGGTATCGACTTCAAGCTTTGATCTGGCCGATCCGGCGCGCCCGTTTTCGCGCCTGGGCGAATGGGATGTCACCAAGGTCGAAGCGGTGATGGATCAGATTTCCGGCTTCATGATTCACAATAACTGTGAAAATGCCGACTTTGATCTGTTTGACCGGATGCTTGGCAATATCGAGGAAAAATTCGGATCGCTGCTGTCGCGTGTTGAATGGGTCAGTCTTGGTGGCGGCATTCATTTCACCGGTGATGACTACCCGCTCGATAAATTCTGTGCGCGCCTTAAGGCATTTTCCGAAAAATTCGGCGTGCAGGTTTATCTGGAGCCGGGCGAAGCTTCGATCACCAAAAGCACGACCCTTGAAGTCACCGTGCTTGATACCCTGTTTAACGGCAAGAACCTTGCCATCGTTGATAGCTCGATCGAGGCCCATATGCTCGATCTTCTGATCTATCGCGAAAGCGCAAAGGTCCTGCCCAACAAGGGCGACCATCATTACATGATCTGCGGCAAGTCCTGCCTTGCCGGTGATGTCTTTGGCGAATTTGATTTCGAAAACGAGATCAAGGTAGGCGACCGTATCTCCATTCAGGATGCGGCCGGTTACACCATGGTCAAAAAGAACTGGTTCAACGGGGTCGGCATGCCGTCCATCGTGATCCGGGAACTGGACGGAACTGAACGCGTTATTCGCGAGTTCACTTTTGATGACTACGTATCGAGCCTTTCGTAAATCGAAAGCGCACTTTTCATAGCGAACCGGAGCACGGGTGCTCCACCTCTCAAAACAAGGGAGTTTTTGGCCCGACATGAAAAAGAATGTTCTGATTATCGGCGCAGGTGGCGTCGCACAGGTCGTAGCACATAAATGTGCGCAGCATAATGACGTGCTTGGCGATATCCATATCGCTTCGCGTACTGCTGCGAAGTGCCAGGCAATCATCGACAGCATCCATGAAAAGAAAAACCTGAAGAACCCCGGCGTTCTTGAAGGTCATGCACTTGATGCCACGGATGTCGATGCAACCGCCGCCCTGATCGAGAAAACCGGCAGCCAGATCGTCATCAATGTCGGGTCTGCTTTCATCAATATGCCGGTGATGTCGGCCTGCATCAAAACCGGTGTCGCCTATCTCGATACCGCCATCCATGAAGAGCAGGATAAAATCTGCGAAACCCCGCCATGGTATGCCAACTATGAATGGAAGCGCCGCGAAGAATGCGAAAAGGCCGGTACCACCGCAATCCTCGGTGTCGGCTTTGATCCGGGCGTTGTGAATGCCTATGCCAAACTGGCGGTCGAAGACTATTTCGACAAAATTGACTCGATTGACATCATCGACATCAATGCCGGCAGCCACGGCAAATATTTTGCCACCAACTTCGATCCGGAAATCAACTTCCGCGAATTCACCGGCACCGTCTATTCCTGGCAGGATAACGAGTGGAAATCGAATAAGATGTTCGAGATCAAAAAGATCTGGGACATGCCGGTGGTCGGCGAAAGCCAGACCTTTATGACCGGCCATGACGAAGTCCATTCCCTGTCCCAGAATCTTGACGTTCCGAACGTTCGTTTCTGGATGGGCTTTGGCGATCACTACGTCAATGTGTTCACGGTTCTGAAAAATATCGGCCTTCTGTCCGAACAGCCGGTCAAAACCGCCGAGGGCCTTGAAGTTGTGCCGCTCAAGGTCGTAAAGGCCTGCCTGCCCGATCCGAGCTCGCTCGCACCTGATTACACCGGTAAAACCTGCATCGGTGATCTGGTCAAGGGTACGAAGGATGGCAAGGAAACCGAAGTCCTGATCTATAACGTGGCCGATCACAAGGACGCCTATAACGAAGTCGGAAGCCAGGGCATTTCCTATACCGCCGGTGTGCCGCCGGTTGCTGCCGCGATGCTGATTGCCACGGGCGAATGGGATGTGAAGAAAATGGCCAATGTCGAAGAACTTCCGGCCAAGCCGTTCCTGAATCTGCTTAATGGCATGGGTCTTCCGACCCGCATCAAGGACGCCAATGGCGACCGGGCACTCGACTTTTCCTAAGTCCGGGTGACATCAGAAATACAAAGAAAATGGCGGGTTTTGGCCCGCCATTTTTCATTTAAGCGATCCGAGAACCGCAAGACTTTCATATCGCTTGATATAGGGTTCATGAAACACCCGATCGACAAAGGCACTGTATTCTTCCATGTCACCGACCTGAATGCGCAGCACAAAGTCATGGGCACCGGTGACGTGATGGCACTGCACGACTTCGGGCATTTTGGCGAATTCTTCGCGCATCAGCATATACCGGTCCGGGCGATCACGTTCCATGGTCAGCAGCACGATCACGGTCATGCGCTTGCCAAATACCTTGGGCGATACCACCGCAACATCACGTTCAATCACCCCGGTTTCACGCAAACGCTGAACACGGCGCAGGCATGCCGCCGACGAAAGCCCAACTTTCCCCGCCAGTTCATTGCCTGTCATGCGGCTGTTTTCCTGCAACAGCTCCAGCAGGCGATAGTCGAATTTATCGAGTTCCGCCACGTTTCGAATTCCCGGCTCGTGATGATGCCATGTTAACCCATCAATCAGGTTCGGCCCCTAACACCCTGTAACCAAACATGGCGCAGGCCGCAAACGAAAGAAAATCGTTTTTACAGAATTTTTGCGAAAATCTCGCACTAATTTGCGAAGTTTGCGCGCCAATTCACATAAGTCAGGCGTAAATTGTTTTCGGGTTCAGAGGAAACTCTGCCCCTTATTAGCAAACAAACTAGCGAGCCAGCATCATGCCAGCACAGTTTACGAATGACTCCCTCGTCGCCACCACCAATGTAGCGCCGGTTTCGGGCGCATCCATCTGGCGCTGGCTCGTCCTTTTGCCCCGCAAATGGGCCCATACCCACAAGGTCGCGCGCGACACCGAAATGCTTCGCCATGCCCCGCGTGAACGCCTTGAAGATATCGGCATTGCCCGCAGCGACATTGACTTTGCCTGCGAACACGGCCACGCCCCGCGGTAATTCACATCCCCCCAAAAAAAGATGGCAGACACGTGCCCCACACAGTCTGACCAACTAAAAAAGCCTGTCCATGCACACTGCATCGACAGGCTTTTTTTTAAGATAAGACCGTCGCCATTAAAAAGCGGTCATGCGATTCCGTTTTTCCGGAAAGCATCAATATCCTTGGCACCGGCAAAAACCAGATTGCTTTGCATTTCTTCGATCAGCATCGTCAGGATATCGAAAGCCCCCTGCTCCCCGCCTGCGGCAAGACCATAAAGCGGCAACCGTCCAATCATGACCGCATCTGCCCCAAGCGCCAGATATTTAAGGGCGTCACTGCCGCGACGAATCCCGCTATCGGCCATGACAATCATCTGATCGCCAACCGCCTCAACAATTTCAGGCAAAACCTCTGCCGGGACCTCAGCGACGTCAAAGTTCCGCCCGCCATGGGCTGAAACAACAATGCCATCAACCCCCAATGCGCGAGCCTTGATGGCATCATCGACAGACAACACACCCTTAATGATGATCCGACCAGTCCAGTGTTTCCGGATTTCCACAATATCGTCCCAGCTGATGCCATTTTCGATTTTGATATCTTCGGCGATGGCGGCACGGGTGATTGCGGTTTTGAATTCTGCCGGATAATGGGCATAGGTCGGCATGCCCGTGGTCATCAGATACCGCAACATCACCGAACACAGCCAACCGGGCCGGGACGCGACATCGCAAATCCCGCGCACAGACGGCACGAACGGAACAGAGAATCCGTTGCGTTGATTATAGTCACGCTTGGGCGAAAGCGGTGTGTCGGCCGTTATTACCAGTGTCGAAACACCACTGTTCCTAGCACGATCAAGCAACCCCCATGTCAGGTCACGATTACGCCAGACATATAGTTGCAGCCACAATTCGGCATCGGGCGCACCTTTGCGAATGTCGTCAATCGCCGTGACTGACTGGGTTGAAACACAAAACGGTATCCCAAGCCGCCCGGCAATGCGGGCCAGCTTGGTTTCCCCGTCATGGGATACCAGCCCCGCCAATGCGGTCGGGGCAATAATTAATGGTGTCGGATATGTGCGATCAAACAGCGAAACCGTCATGTCACTGCTGGAATGCCCGGTCAGGACCGAGGGACGAAACTTGATCGCGTCGAGCGAACGGCGGATATCATCCATCGCCAGTTCGGCCTCGGTGCCACGATCAATATATTCGAACAACCCTTTTGGCAGACGCCGTTTGGCCGCTGCCCGGTAGTCACTGCTATTAAGCAACGCCATCAGATCAGCTCGTCAAAACCCACAGCACAACGGCTTCTTCCGGCCCTTTGCGCGTCCAGACATGTTCGGCACTCGCATCATAATACATTGAGTCCCCTTCATGCAGTTCAAGCGGCTCATAGATCTTGCTATGAACAACAACTGTGCCGCTGAGGATCGTCATGAAAATCTCGGCGTCGGTTTTCGGCCAGACGTCATATTCTTCGACGTCACGGGCAACCACGCGGGTCTTTATCGGGGTCATCCGCTTGTTTTTTAGCTCTGCGCACAGAAGCTTGTTGTCGCAATTGCCCGACAAATGCGGCTTGCCCTCGTTGGCACGGGTCACACTGCGACGCCCCAAAAGGGTCGGCTGCGCATCCGGGTCAGACAACAGACTGACCACATCCATATCAAACCCGCGCGCGATGCGCTGAATGGTCGAGATGGTCGGAGACAGTTCGCCGCGTTCAATCTTCGAAAAGGCAGATGCAGAAATACCTGATGCCTTGCTGGCATCCTGCAAGGTCCAGCCGCGCCCCTTGCGCAGGTGATGCAATCGCGGTCCGATCTCGTCAGACTGGTCGCTTGCGACACTTACCTGTCGTCGGTTGGCCTGAAAGTCTTCCAGATCGACATTCATCCTTGCTCATTCCCTTTCGCAAACATCTTACTTTTATTTCCGTCACTTACCGGTCTGACAACCATAAATTGCGCACGCCGTGATTCTTTTATGACCAGCACAATATACCATCCTATGCAATATGCCACATATGACAAAAAATATACTATAGGAAATTTTTTGTCATATTGTGTTGACTTGCATCATATCGGATATATTTTGAATTTACCGGATGCGATCGGATTCCTTGATGTCCTTCTCGCCCAACCATCATTGCACAACCGTTCGGTCTGCATCCGGTAACAAAGCTGGCGCCAGTGATCGGGCACAAAAAAAAGCCCCACGCTGCCGTCCTAACCTTATCAGGGGAAAACCAGGCAACCTTCGAAGCGCCACTGCTTTGTGCGTCGCCCGGCAAAGGAGTAAAAATGACAATCCTTCGTAAAATTCGGCATGTCACCCTCGCCGCCACCATCGGCCTGAGCACCGTTCTTTCCGTATCCGCCTACGCACAAACTGTTGTCAAATTCGCCCACGTAGATGGCGAAGGCAATCTTCTGGACAACCCTTACTGGACCTTTACCGAGGTCTTCGACAACGTTCTCCAGAACCAGTCCGGCGGCCGCTACAAGCTTGAAGTTTTCCCGAACGGGCAGCTTGGTGATCTTGAATCCCTTGCAGAACAGAATTCCATCGGCCTTGTCGACATGGTTGGCGGCCTGAATGCAGGCCACCTTGCGGCTTACTATCCGCCGGCACAGATTCTTGAAATGCCCTATACCTTCCCGACCACAGAAGTCGCGCGCAAGGTTCTCAATGACGGTCCGTTTGGCAAAAAACTGTCTGACATGATCGCCGAGGGCAGTGGTGTTCGGATTCTCAGCTACCTGACCGGTGCATTCCGCAACTTCTCAAACTCGGTCCGTCCGATCCGCACGCCCGAAGATATGAAGGGCCTGAAAATCCGCACCCAGACCGTTCCTTTGCATATGGAAATGGTCAAAGCACTTGGCGCATCTCCGACCCCGATTGCATGGGCAGAGCTATACAGCGCCCTTCAGACCGGTGTTGTTGATGGTCAGGAAAACGCCCCTTACACCATGCTTTTGACCAACCTTCAGGAAGTCCAGAAGTACTACACACTTGATCACCACCTGATCAACATGCCGCTGATCACCATCAACGACAAATTCTATCAGAATTTGAACTCTGAAGATAAAGTGATCTTCGACAATGCAACCCGCGAAGCAACCTTTGCTATGCTGGGTATTATCGCTGCCAAGGAATCGCAGGACCTTAAGGTCATCCGTAATGCCGGCGTCGAGATCTATCAGCCCACCCCGGAAGAATTCCAGAAATTCGTTGATGCAACCAAGGAACCCATCCGTGCCTTCATGGCAGACAAGGTTGGTATCGACTTGATCAACGAACTTGAAGCAGCCGTCCAAGCGGCACAGGAATAAGATCCACGGGCCCGGGCAGCATTGTCCGGGCCCGCGTGCTTCCCGCTTTATTTGCGAATTGTACTCGGTCCATTCGCACGCCGTTCTGCGATTGATGTTTCACCTGCCCGAAACACAATCCGAGAGAGGACCTTCATGCTTCAGACCCTCGATAAACTTTCATTGGCCGTTGCCTATGGCACCTCAGTCGTTGCACGACTGATGCTGGCATCCGTCGCCGTTGTCCTGTTCATGCAGGTCGTTTTGCGATTTGGCTTCGGTTTTTCCCTACCCTGGCCGGAAGAAGCATCACGCTTTCTGATGGTGTGGGTAGTGATGCTTGGTGGCAGTCTGCTTGTCCGCGACGAACAACTTGTCTGCGTTGATTTCTTTGACAAGTTCTGGCCGCGCAAATGGCTTGGCTATCGCAATGCCCTGTTCCGCCTGCTTCTGGCATTCCTGCTGACGGTTCTGCTGATCAAGGGCATCGATTCCGCAATCTTTGGAATGCGTCGCACGTCAGCAGCACTCAATCTGTCGTGGTTCTGGATCTATCTCTCTGTTCCGGTCGGAGCAGCTCTGATGTTGTTCCACATGGTTATCCTGGCCATTCGTGACCTGATCAAAGGTCCCGATCTTGAGCAGGAAGCATCTCTTCTTCGCGCCGAGCTCTGAGGGCCATTATGGATTACGCACTTATCACCATGATCGGGTTGTTGCTGTTGCTGATGTTCCTCGGCAGCCCGGTAATCTTTGCGATCGGTTTCGCCGGTCTTTCCTATTTCTTCGTCAAGCCCGGCATGACCGACATGCTGCACATGTATTCCCATAAATTCTTTACCGGGATGGATGTGTTTATCTGGCTATCGATTCCGCTGTTTATCATTGCCGGTGAAATCATGACATCGGTGGGAATGACAGAACGGCTTGTTCAGTTTTCCCGCCTGCTGGTCGGTCGCTGGCGCGGCGGTCTGGCCTATGTCAACGTTGTCGGTTCGATGATGTTTTCCGGCGTTTCCGGTTCCGCCCTTGCCGATATTTCGGCCCTTGGTCCTGTCGAAATCGACATGATGAAAAAGGACGGTTACCGCGCGGACTTTGCCGCGGCCGTTACGGTCAGCTCCGCCATTCAGGGACCGATCATTCCGCCATCTATCCCGCTGATCATTTTTTCGAGCCTGACCAACACGTCAGTTGCGGCCCTGTTCCTGGGCGGCGCGGTACCCGGTGCGTTGATGGGGATCGCGCAGATCATCGTGATCTATTTCATCGCACGCAAAAACAACTTCCCGGCCAACCCGATCAAGGCCCTGACCTTTGGCCTTGCGTTCCGCATTTTCTATAATGCGTTCTGGGCTTTGTTCATGCCGCTGATCATCATTGGCGGGATCATTTCGGGCATTTTTACCGCAACCGAGGCCGCATCAATTGCCGTTGCCTATGCCATTGTTGTTGGTATCTGCGCTTACCGCACCCTGTCGCTTAAACAGATCTGGGACATCCTTGATCGTGCTGTGCGGACATCTGCGTCGGTTTATCTGATTGTCGGCTTTGCCAGCGTCATCAGTTGGATCCTTGCTACCGAGCGCGTACCGTCCGAGCTGACGGACCTGATCGCAAACCTTGATATGCAGCCCTGGATGCTGCTGCTGTGCCTCAACATCTTCTTCCTGATCAATGGTCTTTGGATCGGGGATTCTGTTCAGTTGCTGCTGTTTGCACCGCTTTTCACCCCGATCGTTGCCGCAATGGGTGTCGATCCGGTGCAATTCGGTGTGATCATGGTTGTTAACGTCATGATCGGGTTGATGACACCACCTTATGGATTGGGACTTTATCTGGGATCGGCCATCAGCGGCCAGCCCCTTGCCGCCATTGTCCGCAAAAGTTTCCCGTTCCTTGTTTCGAATATCGTTGTGTTGCTGATCGTGACTTATGTCCCGGCTGTTTCACTGACATTGCCGCGTTTGCTCGGCTTCCTCGACTAATCGCCACCACCCAAAAGATATGAGACTAAAATGACGCTCACCAAAAACGATATCAGTGGCCTTTATACCGCCATTGTCACGCCCTTCGCCGCAGACAAATCTGTTGATCACAATGCCCTTGCAGCGCTGGTCTCCCGTCAGCTTGCCGCTGGTGCAACCGGTATCGTCCCGATCGGTGGTACCGGTGAATACCCCGCCCTGTCGCGTCAGGAACGCAAGGACATTGTTAAAACCTGTGTTGAAGCCGCGGGCGACGCACCGGTCATTCCGGGTGTTCTTTCGACCGGCTTCCTTGATGCTGTCGAAGCAGGCAAGGATTTTGAAGCTGTCGGTGCGGCCGGTGTCATGACCGTGACCCCGTATTATGCCGCTGGCACCCAGGAAGGCATGCGCGAATATTTCGCCAACTATCGTAACGAAGTCGGCGTTCCCGTTCTTCTTTATGAAATTCCGCGTCGTACCACCGTTGCCACCAAGGCCGAAACCATTCAGGCAATGGCAGAAGACGGCTCGATCATCGGCATGAAATGCTCGAACTACGACATGCCGGAATTCATCAAGACCATGAAATTTGCCGGTGAGAAAATGGCGATCCTCAGTGGCGAAGAACCGCTCTTCGCGACCCATGTAACCATGGGTGCCAAGGGTGGCGTTCTGGCTTCTGCCAACATCTATCCGGAAATCTGGATCGAGATTTTCAATCTTGCACGCGAAGGCAAACTGAACGAAGCGCTGAAACTTCAGACCAAGCTTGATTGCGCGATTGATGCGATCTATCGCGAAACCAATCCAGGCCCGCTTAAGAAATACATGGAAATGGCTGGTCAGCCGGTCGGCGATGTCCGCCTTCCGCTGCAAAGCCCGTCCCAGGACACGATGGCAGCCCTTAAGTCTGCTTTCGATGTTACCTCAGTTGCCAACGTCGCCTGATTTATCTTTTCCAAGGACCTGCCATGATTGATCGTCTCCTCCAAATTCTCGGCGATAAAGGTTTGATCACCGATCCTCAAGAAATGCGCCCCTTCTTGACCGATTGGCGTGATCGCAGGCAAGGCAAGGCGGTTTGCGTTGCGCTTCCAGCCAGCGTCGAGGAGGTCTCCCTGACGATGAAGGTGGCTGCCGAGGAAGGGCAGCCGGTATTTCCCCTCGGGGGAAATACCGGTCTTTGCTATGGCGGTGTGCCCGAAAGCCCGTCGCCCGAAGACAAACCCGGTATCGTCATCAGCCTGCAACGCATGAAGCAAATCCGCGACATTGATGTTGCGGCCAATATTGCCACTGTCGATGCCGGTGTGATCCTGGCCGAGCTGCATGAAAAGACCAAAGCCCACAAACGCCAGTTCCCGCTGTATCTTGGCAGTGAAGGCAGTGCGCAGATTGGCGGTCTGATTTCGACCAATGCCGGTGGCACCGGCGTTGTGAAATATGGCCCGATGCGTGATCTGGTTTGTGGCATCGAAGTCGTTCTGGCCGATGGCCGCATTCTAAGCGATCTTGAAGGCCTTAAGAAAAACAATACCGGCTATGACCTTAAACACCTGTTCATCGGAGCCGAAGGTACACTTGGCATCGTAACCGGCGCAGCCCTTCGTCTGCATCCGGAAAACACCAATGATGCCCATGCGTGGGTGTCGGTTGATTCCCCGGAATCTGCGGTGCGTCTGTTCACCGAGTTTCAGGAAAAATGCGGTTCCTATGTCGAGGCATTCGAACTTCTGTCCGGCACCGAAATTGATGCCGTCGTCCGTCATATCGACCGTGTGCATGTGCCCTTTGACAGCGTGCCGGAATGGTCATTGATGATCGAACTGACATCGAATGACAGCACGGTTGATCTGAATGCCGCGTTCGAGGAAATCCTTGGCGAAAATCTTGAAAACGGATCGGTTCTTGATGCTTTCATCGCGACCCATTCCCAACAGGCCGAACAAATCTGGCATGTCCGTCATTCCGTGACCGAGGCCAACAAGCTTGAAGGCATGGGCATGGTCCATGACGTTGCCGTGCGCGTATCCAAGGTCCCCGCATTCATCGCTAAGGCCAAGGAAGTCACTGCTGAAAAATTCCCGATGGCGACCCCGCTTCTGGTCAACCATCTGGGGGACGGCAATGTGCATTACATCCTGATGTTCCCGCATGATTACTGGAAAAGCCTGCCCGATCCCGAAGCAGTTACCCACGATGTTCAGACCTGCGTGCATGATATTGCCGCAAGTTTCGGCGGAACGTTCAGCGCCGAACATGGCGTTGGCCGCAAACTGACGGACGAGCTGAAACGTCTTGCGGACCCGCTGCGGTATGAGCTGATGAAAAACGTCAAACAGGTCTTTGATCCGGAAAACCGCATGAACCCGGGCGTTCTGTTTGAATAGCTGTCGTCTAACAAATATGGTTTCCGATCTGCTTCGTCTCCCAATCATAAGCAGCATCGATAGAAGCGGGCGCAACCTTGTTGCGTCCGCTTTTTTTGATTTCCCCCCATGCTTCGATCAACTATCCCCCCGAAACACCCGTCGCGACCAGCCTGTTTTTGGCCGTTTGGAAAAGTTGATCACCCTGTTCGGAGCCCACGGTAAATGGGCCAAATACCCGTTTACCGCTTGGTTACCTGCGCCTGCGTGATGATCGCCCATAACAAGCCAAAAGAGAGAGATGAGGCGGTCATGCAATATCAGCTTAAAATCAATGGCGAGACCCGCACCGTTGATGCCGAACCCGGCACACCGTTGCTTTGGGTTTTGCGCGATGAACTTCAACTGACCGGGACCAAGTTCGGTTGCGGTGTTGCCTATTGCGGTGCCTGCACCGTGCATGTGGACGGTTACCCTACCCGTTCCTGCCAGACCTTTGTCGAAGACGCGGTTGATAGCGAAATCACCACCATCGAAGGTGCGACCGACAAGGTTGCCCAAGCCGTTCAGGAAGCGTGGCGTGAAAAAGACGTCGTGCAGTGCGGCTGGTGCCAGTCCGGTCAGATCATGTCGGCCATCGGTCTTTTGACCGAAAACCCGAAACCGACCGATGATGACATCAAGGATTACATGAATGGCAATGCCTGCCGCTGTGTGACCTATGTCCGCATCAACGAAGCCATCAAGCTCGCATCCCAAAAGCTGGAGGCCTAAGTCATGAACATCAATGTTTCACGTCGCGGTTTCCTTAAGGCATCTGCTGCGGGCACCACTGCCCTTCTGGTCGGGATCAATGCCAAGGGTGTTCTCGCGGCCGGTTCAACGGCGACGGCGGCAACCGATCTGAACCCGTTTGTCAAAATCGATGCCGATGGCACCGTTACCGTCATCATCAAGCATTTCGAAATGGGCCAGGGCACGACAACCGGCCTGACCACACTGGTCGCCGAAGAACTCGATGCCAATTGGGATACGGTCGTTCCCGAATTCGCCCCGGCCGATGTTGAACGCTACAAGAACCTGTTCTTTGGTGCGCAAGGCACGGGTGGATCGACCTCGATCGCCAACTCCTTCATGCAGTATCGCGAAGCCGGTGCGGCTGCGCGCGACCTTCTGGTACGTGCTGCCGCCCAAAGCTGGGGTGTCGATGCATCAACCATCACGGTTGAAAACGGCATGCTGTCATCGGGCGGAAAATCCGGTCATTTCGGCGAATTCGTTGCCATCGCCGCAACGCTTTCCCCTGTCGAAAAGCCCGCGGTCAAAACCCCCGATCAGTTCAAACTGATTGGCAGTGACAAGCTGCACCGCAAGGACAATACCGGTAAAACCAATGGCACCGCGATGTTTGCCATGGATGTCAATCTGCCTGGCATGATCTATGCCGCCATCATCCGCAGCCCGAAATTCGGCGGCACGGTGGTGTCATTTGATGACAGTGCGGCCAAGGATGTCGGTGGTTTTATCGCTGCACAGGTTCTGCCCAACAAGGCCGGCGTGGTTGCCTTTGGCAAAAATACCTGGGCGGCGTTTCAGGCCCGTGACGCCCTGTCGGTTGAATGGGATTTCAGTGCGGCGGAAACACGCAGCACCGATGCCATGATTGCCGATCATGTTGCATTGCTTGATGCCCCGCAATTTGATGCCAATCACGAAGTGCCGCTGGCCTCGGTTACACCGATCCTTGAAGGGGCCGCCAAAACGATTGATGCACAATTCACCTTCCCGTTCCTGGCCCATGCACCGCTGGAGCCGGAAAACTGCACGATTGAGCCGGTTGGGGATGGTGTGCGCGTTCATGACGGCTGCCAGTTCCCGACCCTGACCCGTCCGATGGTCGCAGCAACCCTTGGCATTGATCCGTCCAAGGTCGAGATCAGAACGCTTTATGCTGGCGGATCATTTGGCCGTCGTGCCAATGCGGCATCGGATTACAATGTCGAAGCCGCCATGGCCTTTGCCGTTTCCGGACGCAAGGTTCCGGTCAAACTGGTCTGGAGCCGCGAAGACGATATCAAGGGCGGCTATTATCGCCCGATGTCGGCCCATCGTGCCAAAATCGGCATTGATGCCGATGGCAAGATTGTCGGCTGGGATCATCGTCTGGCAACCAAATCGATCGCCAAGGGTGGCCCGTTCGAAATGATGGTTCAGAACGGCGTTGACCCGACCTCGGTCGAAGGAGTCGCCGAAAGTCTTTATACCCTTCCCAATATGGGGATCGGTCTAAGTGACTTTACCACCGCGGTTCCGATCAACTGGTGGCGGTCAGTCGGTCATACCCATACCGGCTTTGTGATGGAAAGTCTGATGGATATGGTCGCGACCGAAACCGGTCAGGACCCGATTGACATGCGTCTTGCCATGCTCGACCCGTCTGGTGCCAATCAGGCCCGCATGATCGAGGCCATCAAACTGGTCCGCGAGATTTCCGGTTGGCAAAAAGGCGACAAGCGCGGCTTTGCTGCCCACTTCTCGTTCAATACCTGTGTGGCAGTGGTTGCCGATGTCACGGTCGAAGACACCACTGTTCACGTCAACAAGCTGTTCATGGCGGTCGAATGCGGGGTTGCCATCAATCCCGATGTCATCCGTGCCCAGATGGAAGGCGGGGCGGGCTATGCCCTTTCGGCCATCTTCCGCAACGAAGTCACCCTGACCGACGGCGAAGTCGATCAGTACAACTTCCCGGACTATGAATTGCTGCGCAATCCGGAAATGCCGGAAATCGAAGTCGCCATTGTTTCATCGAACAATGCACCAACCGGTGTTGGCGAACCGGGCGTTCCCCCGACCGGTCCGGCTGTTGCCAACGCCATCTTTGCCCAAACCGGCAAACGGATCCTTGATCTTCCCATGACCAAGGCCGGTTTCGATTTCGTCTAAGGTATCGTCGGCATTGCCGGCATCGCTGCCCGGGGGACCAAATTTCTTCCCCTTCCCCGGCTCTCCGGGCAGCTCCCCTTTTATTGAAAGGGCGTGTGACTGATGAATAACCAACTTTCCGCCATGCTGTCGGCCTGGCAGGAAAACCGCAACAGCACCGAATGGGTGCTGGGCACGGTTTACCGCACCGAAGGATCGGCCTATCGCAAGGCCGGGGCAATGATGCTGATTAACGGGCACGGACAGCAGTTCGGCCTGCTGAGTGGTGGTTGTCTTGAGGCCGACATTATCCGCAATGCCCGCAAGGCCATGCTGACCGGTCGCCCGGTCATGCTGACCTATGACGGCAATGACGAAGACGACCTTTCCTTCAAGCTTGGTGTTGGATGTGGCGGCACGGTCCATATCATGCTGCAACCGGTCAGTGCCGAAAACGACCTTGGCCTGTCGGATTTGCACAGCGCCCTGACCAGACGCCAAGGCGGCCTTTATTTTCAGAAAATCAACGCGGTCGAAGGCTATTTTCAGACTGGTGAAATTCACGCCAACCCGCCCGCCCATATCGAAAATCGTATCGATGGCGACTGGCTGGTTACGCCGATTTCCTCCGAACCCCACATCCTTGTGGTGGGGGGTGGCATTGATGCCCGCCCGGTGATCGGGATTGCCCATACCATGGGCTGGAAAACCACACTGGTCGATCCGCGCCCCGCCAATGCGCGGCCCGAACATTTTCCGCAGGCCGATATGATCCTGCGCACTATTGACCAGGACCTTGCCGTCTATGTCCGCGATCAGCGGGTCGATGCCGTGATCCTGATGGCGCATAGTGTCGGCATTGATGCCAATGCACTTGGCGTTTTGTGCGACACCCCGATCCGGCATCTTTCGGCCCTTGGCCCGCGCCATCGTTTTGCCGATGTGCTTGAACGCGCAGGCCTGACCCGCAATGATCTGGCATTTGATATTTCAAGCCCTGCGGGTCTGGATATTGGCGGGCAATTGCCCGAAAGCATTGCGCTTTCGATGTTGTCGGGCATCCATCACGCCCTGTTCAAGCAGCGCGCCGCACCGGCCATGGCGCAGGCTGCGGAATAAGACTGATGCATTCATGACCCCGCAGACAAATCATCCGGTGCCCAAATGCGCTGCCCTTATTCTGGCTGCGGGCGAAAGTACGCGTTTTGGCGGCCGCAAACAGTTGGCCGACATTCATGGCGTTCCGATGATCCGCCACACGATCGATGCGCTTGCCAGTTTGCCGGGGCTTGATCGCTTTGTCGTGCTGGGTGCTTTTGCCGATGAAATTCGCCCGGTCATTGGTACCGATTGCCATATCGTTGACAATCCGGACTGGGCATCGGGGATGGGAAGCTCGATCGCTGCTGGCATTAAGGCCATTGCGAAAAACGGGGATTATCACGCCGTTCTGATCGCGCTGTGTGATCAGGTCAGGCTAGGCCGTGGCGAATATCAAAAACTGATCGGATTCTTTGACGGTGAACACATCATTGCCACGCGCTATTCCGGTGGCTTTGGTGTTCCGGCCCTGTTTCCGGCAAGCCTGTTTTCCGAAATTGCCACCCTGTCCGGGCCATCGGGGGCGCGCGCAATCCTGAACGGGGCGGATCATGACGTGATCGGTCTTGAACTTGAAGCCGCGCGTTTTGATATCGATACCCGTGACGATCTGAATGCCGTTCTGAGCATGCCCGCTGGCTCGGCCGTATCTGGCAAGCCGGGCATTTCCGGCTGACCTGCGGGTGGAAATGCGCCATGGTAACCCTGCGCGCTGTTAACGAGATGACGTGAATGAAAGCAACCGCCAACATCATGGTCCTTCTGGTCGAGGACAATATGGATATCGCCGCAACCGTCAGTGACTATCTGACGATTGAAGGGGTCGAATGCGACCATGCCTATGACGGCGAAACCGCGTTCAAAATGGCCCTGACCGGAGAATATGACGTTATCTTGCTTGATCTGATGTTGCCATTTCGCGACGGCATCAGCATTTGCAAGGCGCTCCGCGATGAAGGGATCGATACCCCGGTCTTGATGCTGACCGCGCGCGATACCCTTGATGACAAGATCGAAGGTTTCCATGCCGGTGCCGATGACTATCTGGTCAAACCGTTTGCACTTGAAGAACTTTTGCTGCGGACCCGCGTTTTGTCACGTCGGCGCAGTGGCGAGGTAAAGCGTTTCTCGCTTGGGGACCTTCGGATTGATTTTGAAAACCGTTCGGTCGTGCGGGCCGGGCAAAATATCAACGTATCGCCAACCGGTTGGACGATATTGGAAGTTCTTGCGCAAAACAGCCCGCGCGTTGTCACCCGGTCGCGCCTTTCAATGGCATTGTGGCAGGGCGACCCGCCTGATACCAATGCGCTGAAAACGCATCTTTACAAATTGCGCCATCGGATCGACAAACCGTTCGAGCAAAATCTTATTCACACCATTCCGGGCCAGGGCGTGGCCCTGCGCGAGTAACTGTTATGTCGTCACACTGCTGTGCCCCCAAGACCCGCTCCTTTTCGCGCTTTGTGCGCAATTACGTGTTACTGGGTCTGATCATCACGCTGGTTCTTTATACCGCCGTGCTTAATTTCTACATGCTCTATGGCAAGTGGATGGTCGCAGCCTTTCAGCTTCAGCTGATTGCCGAACAATATGACGATCAACTTCTTCGTGACCCGAATGCGCCCCTGCCCAAGGGGTTCAATATTGAATCCTTTGAAAATTTTGATCAGTTGCCCGCCGAATTGCGCGCCCATGTCACACCCGACGATCTGGAAACCGGCGAGCTTTTCTACATCAATACCGATCAATATACCGATCAGAAAACCCCGGAAAATCCGATCTTTCTGGTCTTTCCCCATCAGCTTGCCGATGGGCGCAACATCCTGATTTTGCAGACCTATCACGTGGGTGACGGCGACAGTGTGTTTTTCGAACGCCTGCATAATCTGGCGTGGCTGTCTGTTCCCTTTGCCCTGATCGTGATCTGCATCTTTGCGTGGTTCCTGTGGATCATTGGCAAACGCCTGACCAAACCGTCCGAAGATTTGCAAAGCTGGGCCAATAACCTGACCGCCGACAACCTTGGTGCGCCGATCCCCGATTTCGGGTTCGAAGAATTGAATGACGTTGCCCACGAACTGCATCGGTCCGTTGACCAGATTGACAAATTCGTTGCCCGCGAACGCGAATTCCTGCGTCAGGCCAGCCACGAATTGCGCACGCCTGTCACCATCGTTTCGGGCAATGTCGAACTTCTGGAAAAAAGCCCGCTGAACACTACCCAGTCACGGGTGATGGCACGCATCAAACGCGCAAACCGCAACATGCAGCAATTGCTTGAAACGCTTTTGTGGCTGGGTCGGGAAAACGCGCCGCTGGGCGAAACCGAACATATCCATTTTTCAAGCTTTATCGAACAGGAAATCAGCGATCTTTCCTATTTGACCGAGGGCAAACACGTCACATGCCACTTTGTCCCCGATAGCCGGGAAACCGAAATCGCGACATCACGTGCGGCCCTGATGATTGTGGTCTCCAACCTGATCCGCAATGCGTTCCAGCACACCCCAAAAGGTCAGGTCACCATCACCCTGACCGGCACCGAACTGACCGTTGAAAACACCATTTCGACCTGTAACGGCCAATGCACCACGCCGCAGGGCGAAGGCATCGGCTTGCAGCTTGTCCGGCGTATTTGCCAACGGCTGGACTGGCATTGCACATCGACACATTTGCCCAATGGCGGCATGTCGGTCAGCTTCGATCCCGGCGCCAGAACACTGGTCAAACCGGCCCCGGAATTGGTGGAAAGCTAAGTCCATCTGCATTCCTTGTCGCGGTATCGAAAAAACCGCGACAAGGCAACTGCCATCGCCTATCGTGATGGCATCATGGCATTTACCATTCGACAGCTTCAATATTTCGTCGCCGTTGCCGAACAGGGAACTGTATCGGGGGCGGCGCATATTCTGTCGATTTCGCAATCTGCCGTGACCGAGGCGATCAAGGAACTCGAAGCCGATCTGGGCGTCACCCTGTTTGACCGACATTCGCGGGGCCTCAATATCACCCATAACGGGCATCAGTTCCTGCGCCATGCCACCACGATCCTGGCCAGCGTATCGGACGCCAAACAGGCATTCGAAGACACCGCCAAGGCCGAACAGGGCGAATTGCATCTGGGCGTGACCTCGCTTGTTGCCGGTTATGTTCTGTCTGACATTCTGGCCCGCTATCGCCGCGCCTATCCACATGTGACGGTCAGTGCGATTGAAGATAACGGTGATTATCTGGAACATCTTTTGATTGGCGGGGAAATTGATGCCGCGGTCATGGTGATTTCCAACCTGCGCGATCGCCTTGCCCTGCAATCGGAAATTCTTGAAGTTTCCCCCTATCGCCTGTGGTTGCCACTTGGTCATCGGTTGGCCACCGCGCAAAGCATCACCCTTGATGATGTGACATCCGAACCGCTGATCATGTTGACCGTTGATGAAATCGAAGAGGCCACCGGCAAGCTTCTTGGTGCGCTGGGCACCCGTCCGCGGGTGGCATTTCGCACCAGATCGGTCGAGGCAGTACGCAGTCTGGTCGCCACCGGGGCAGGATTGTCGTTGCTGCCCGATCTGGTTTATCGCCCCTGGTCGCTTGAAGGTGACCGGATTGAAAGCCGCGATGTATCGGGCACCCTTCCGATGGTTCAGGTCGGTGTGGTCTGGCGCAAAGGGTCACCGCTTTCACAAGCCGCGCGCGATTTCATCGGATTGGCTCAGGCCCACCGCGCGACACGTCTGCGTTAAAGCATATTGCCCTAAATCTGGTCCACTTTGCCGGAGGCATCATTTTGTCCGGCAAGGAAAGGTTTGCAGAGCGTAGCGGGGCTACGGTCAAGAACCTTGACGCTGTGGGGCAAAACGATGTCCCGGCCCGAAGGGTTTGTTTTTGGCGTGTCGTTTGGCAAGGCACAGCGCACAGGACGATGCGGCGCATCGTTCAAACGATGTAACGTCGCCAAAGGCCGCCAAAAACAAACAAAGTGAACCAGATTTAAGGCAACATGCTTTGGCCTCGCCCAATCGCTTTGCTACCATACGCTTCAGTATGATATCGGAAAAACCGATAACGTATTTCTGATAAATGAAATTGTGAATGCTCAGGATCGGCGTACCCTTGGCTGCGGGAAATAAAAGTCACACGAATTGACGCCCTGCAACTGGGAGACATCACTATGAAATCGTTACTGAAATCGGGCGCGTCCGTCATGGTCGTGCTTGCCTTTGCGGCCAGCCAGGCCGCAGCCGCCGACATGATGACCGAACTTGGCACCCCCGAAGGCAACGTGAATATCGTTGCATGGCCGGGCTATATCGAACGCGGTGAAACCGATGCCAATTTTGACTGGGTGACATCGTTTGAAAAAGAAACCGGATGCAAGGTAAATGTCAAAACCGCCAACACATCCGATGAAATGGTCGCCCTGATGAACGAGGGCGGCTTTGACCTTGTCACCGCATCGGGCGATGCATCGCTTCGCATGATTGCCGGCAAACGCGTTCAGCCAATCAATACCGACCTTATTCCAAGCTGGAACACGGTTGATGACCGTCTGAAAAGTGCGCCCTGGCACACGGTTGACGGCAAACATTACGGCACGCCCTATCAGTGGGGGCCGAACGTTTTGATGTATAATACCGAGGCCTTCAAGGAAGCGCCGAAAAGCTGGGATGTTGTTTTCAAGGAAATGACGCTGGCCGATGGCAAATCCAACAAGGGCCGCGTTCAGGCCTATGACGGTCCGATCCATATTGCCGATGCGGCGCAATATCTGATGGCGCATAACCCGGAACTGGGCATCAAAAGCCCCTATGAGCTCAATGCCGATCAATATGCCGCCGCCCTTGATCTTTTGCGCGGACAGCGCGAACTGGTTTCGCGGTATTGGCATGACGCCTTCATCCAGATGGATGACTTCAAGAACGAAGGCGTTGTTGCATCGGGTTCATGGCCGTTCCAGGTCAACCTTCTGAAATCCGAAGGCCTTCCGATTGCATCGACCATCCCCGAAGAAGGTGTGACCGGCTGGGCCGATACCACCATGCTTCATGCCGATGCCGAAAACCCGACCTGTGCCTATTTGTGGATGGAACATTCCCTGTCACCGAAAGTTCAGGGCGACCTTGCCGCATGGTTCGGTTCAAACCCGGCAGTTCCGGCTGCTTGTAAAGGCAATGCCCTTTTGGGTGACGAGGGTTGTGCAACCAACGGCTTTGATGATTTCGACCGCGTAAGCTTCTGGCAAACCCCGGTTTCGAAATGTGAAAGTCAGGGTGAATGCGTCCCCTATTACCGTTGGGTATCTGACTATATCGGTGTGATTGGCGGTCGCTAAGACCTCCTTGTGACCAGACATGGTAGGGCGTCAGGTGTCTCGTACACCCGGCATCTGATGCCTGCCTGCTGAATTGCGCAATCGCTGCCAATCCGGGGGGCTTGGCCGTGCGATGGGCATCAGCCACGGTCACACATCACCCGATTGGGCGCCACCCGCAACCTCCCTTGCGACCCGAAGCCCGCCCTGCGCGGGCGGGCTTCAAACAACTGGTTTACCAATGACGACTGCAGTTTCCTTTTCAAGAGTTTCACGCCATTTCGGCGCGGTTCGCGCCGTTGATGACGTGGATCTGTCAATTGCCGAGGGCGAATTTTTCGCCATGCTCGGCCCGTCAGGATCGGGCAAAACCACCTGCCTGCGCCTGATTGCCGGCTTTGAGCAACCGACAAGCGGCCATATCGAAATCTTCGGCACCAAGGTCGAAAACGTGCCGCCCTATCGGCGCAACGTGAATACCGTGTTTCAGGATTACGCCCTGTTCCCGCACATGAACATCATCGACAATGTGGCCTATGGCCTGATGATCCAGGGAATGGGCAAGGCCGAACGTCACAAGGCCGCCAATGAGGCCCTCGAACTTGTCGCCCTGCCCGGCTATGGCGACCGTCGCCCGGGGCAGCTTTCCGGTGGACAGCGCCAGCGCGTTGCCCTTGCCCGTGCCTTGGTCAACAAACCCAGGGTCTTACTGCTTGATGAACCGCTGGGCGCGCTTGATCTGAAACTGCGTGAACAGATGCAGGATGAACTCAAAACCCTGCAACGCAAACTTGGCATCACGTTCGTCTTTGTCACCCATGATCAGGGCGAAGCTCTGTCGATGGCCGACCGGGTTGCGGTGTTCAATGACGGCAAAATCCAGCAGGTCGGAAGTCCGCAGGATATCTATCAACGTCCGCAAAGCCGCTTTGTCGCCGATTTTGTCGGATCATCAAACGTTCTTGAACCCGATTTTGTCAAACAGCTGACCGGCAAGGCCACCTATGCCAGCCTGCGCCCCGAAGCCATCCGCTTTGTTCAGTCTGATGGCCACGCAGCAACCGTGACCGGAAGCAGCTATTTGGGCGGCACCACCCGGGTCGGGTTAGCGCTTGGCGATATGCGGATCAATGCCCTGATTGCTGCCGATCAGGTCGTGCCGCAAAATGGCGCCGCAGTTCAGATCAGTTGGCAGGAAAGCGAATTGCATTTGATGGAGGATGCCCAATGACGGCCGCATCCCCCGTCACGGAACCCGCGCAAGGTACGGCCATTCTGCCCGGTCAGGGCGGATGGACCGGATCGCTGTCAGACCGGTTCTGGCGCAATCCCAAACTGCTTTTGATCCTGATGCTGACCCCGCCGGTTCTGTGGCTTGGCATCATCTATCTTGGATCGCTGTTTGCGTTGCTGGCGCAAAGCTTCTTTTCCATCGATGAATTTTCCGGGATGGTTCAGTACGAACTGACGCTTAAAACCTATGGCGAACTGTTCCGTCCGGCCAATCTTGATATCATCATCCGCACCGTTTCCATGGCGGCCATCGTTACGGTTGCCGCGGCCTGTGTGGCCTTTCCGATTGCCTATTTCGCCGCGCGCTATGCACGCGGTAAATGGAAGGCACTGTTTTACATCGGTGTGATGCTGCCGCTTTGGTCTAGTTATCTGGTCAAGGTCTATGCCTGGAAACTGATCCTTGCCAAGGAAGGCATCCTGACATGGATTTTTGCCAAGCTGCATCTGACCTGGCTGCTTGAAGCGTGGCTGGCGATCCCGATCATTGGCGGCTATTCCCTGTCGGTCAGCTATACCGGGACTTTCCTTGTGTTCCTTTATGTCTGGTTGCCCTTCATGGTTCTGCCGGTTCAGGCCGCCCTTGAACGTGTCCCGGGAAGCTATATCGAGGCATCCGGTGATCTTGGCGCTACGCCGGGTCAGACATTCCGCCATGTGATTTTCCCGCTGGCCCTGCCCGGTATTGTCGCGGGGTCGATTTTTACCTTCTCGCTGACCCTTGGCGATTACATCATTCCGCAAATTGTCGGGTCATCACGCCTGTTTATCGGTCAGGCCGTCTATGCCCAGCAGGGCACGGCGGGCAACATTCCGCTGGCCGCGGCCTTTACGGTCGTGCCGATTGTCATCATGGGCTTCTATCTTTGGGGTGCAAAACGTATGGGGGCTTTCGATGCGATCTGATGGAAAGCAAAGCGCACCCTTTGCGCTTAAGGCAGCTGCCGGGCTTGGACTTGCCTTCATGCATCTGCCCATTGCCCTGATCTTTGTCTATGCCTTCACGACCGAAGACAAATCATATCAGTGGCCGCCGCCCGGTTTCACCCTGAAGTGGCTGGAAGTTACCTGGAACCGCCCGGATGTCTGGGATGCACTGAAACTGTCGCTTCAGGTCGCGACCATTTCGACCGTGATTGCCATGGTTTTGGGAACGCTTTGTGCTGCGGCGGTATCGCGGACCAAATTCTTTGGCCGCGAAACAATATCGCTTCTGGTGATCCTGCCGATTGCCTTGCCGGGCATCATCACCGGTATTGCGCTTCGATCCGCCTTCAGCATTGCTGACATCCCGTTCTCGATCTGGACGATCATTCTGGGTCACGCGACCTTCTGTGTTGTCGTTGTCTATAACAACGCGGTCGCACGGTTCCGGCGGACATCGGGGTCGCTTGTCGAAGCATCGATGGATCTGGGCGCAAACAGTTTCCAGACATTCCGCCATGTCATCCTGCCCAATATCGGCACTGCCCTTTTGGCGGGGGGGATGCTGGCCTTTGCCCTGTCCTTTGACGAGGTGATTGTCACGACCTTTACCGCCGGTCAGCAATCAACATTGCCGATCTGGATGCTCGAAGAACTTGTCCGACCGCGCCAGCGACCGGTCACCAATGTAGTGGCGATGGTTGTGGTTCTGGTCACGGTCCTGCCGATCCTTGCGGCCTATTACCTGACCCGTGATGGCGATCAGGTGGCCGGATCCGGGAAGTAACAACGTAATAACGATAGAAACGGGAGAGCTTATCATGGACACAAAGATGCTGATCGGCAGCAGCCTTGAAACGGGCGTCGAAGCCGAAGAAAACATCATCAATCCCAAAACCGGCGAAACCATCATGATGCTGCCCGAAGCATCGATGGAACAGATCGACCGGGCCGTAAATGCCGCCGAACATGCATTCCAGTCATGGTCCCGTACCACACCGGCGGAACGGTCGAATTACCTTCTGAAAATTGCCGACCGGATCGAGGCCGAGGCCGAAGAATTCGTCAAACTGGAATCGCTTAACTGTGGCAAACCGATCAATGCGGTGCGCGATGACGAAATCCCCGCCATTGTCGATTGCTATCGTTTCTTTGCCGGTGCCGTGCGCTGCATGCAAGGATCGCTTGCCGGTGAATATATGCCCGGTCATACATCAATGATCCGTCGCGATCCGATCGGGGTTGTGGGTTCCATCGCGCCGTGGAACTATCCGATGATGATGATGGCCTGGAAACTGGCCCCCGCCATTGCCGGGGGCAACACCGTTGTCTTCAAACCGTCTGAACAAACTCCGCTGACAGCCCTTAAGCTTGCGACCATTCTGGCCGATATCCTGCCCGAAGGTGTCGTCAACATCGTTCTGGGCCGTGGGGCAACGGTTGGCAATGCCCTGATCAACCATCCCAAGGTCGATATGGTTTCGATCACCGGCGATGTCGCGACCGGCAAAAAGGTCCTTCAGGCCGCCGCCAAATCGGTCAAGCGCACCCATCTTGAACTCGGTGGCAAGGCGCCGGTGATTGTATTTGATGACGCGGATGTCGATGCCGTGGTCGAAGGCCTTCGCGCCTTCAGCTACTATAACGCCGGGCAGGATTGCACAGCGGCATGTCGCATCTATGCCGGTCCGAAAATCCATGACAAGCTGGTGGCGGATCTTTCATCGGCGGTTTCAAGCATTGCTTATGCCCGTCCCGATGATGCTGAAAACGAAATCGGCCCGCTGATTTCCGAACGCCAGCGCGACCGGGTGGCGAGCTTTGTCGCCCGCGCATCGGAACAAAAGCACATCGAAATTACCACCGGCGGCAAACTGCATGACGGGCCGGGCTTCTTCTATCAGCCGACCGTGATTGCAGGTGCCCTGCAAAGTGACGAGATCGTCCGCCGCGAGGTCTTTGGCCCCGTGGCATCCATCACCCGCTTTACCGATGTTGACGAGGCCGTCGCATGGGCCAATGATTCCGATTACGGTCTGGCATCATCGATCTGGACCAAGGATATCTCGCGCGCCATGCAAACAAGTGCGCGGCTGCGGTATGGCTGTACCTGGATCAACACCCACTTCATGCTGGTCAATGAAATGCCCCATGGTGGTTTGAAACAGTCCGGCTATGGCAAGGACATGTCACATTACGCACTCGAAGATTACACCGCTGCCCGTCACATCATGATCGCGCACGGCTAAGCTAAAAAAACCAATCATCAGACAAAAGGGCAGCCCGGAAAGCTGCCCTTTTTTCATTTGTATGATTTATGGGTGAAACAGCCTGGCGGCAGGATGTTCGAACGTGACCCGCCCGTCTTTCATGCCCAACACGGGACGGCTGATTTCGGAAACCACCTGGGCGCGACTTTGGGCGGGCAGGATGATGAAGCTTGCAGTTTCGCCCACCGCAATCCGGTTTGATCTGCCCAGAAGTTTGGCCGGGGCATCGGCGATCATGGCAAAGCAGTTTTCAAGTTCGGCTTCTGTCGAAAGCTGACTGACATTGGCATAAAGGTTCGCCATGCGTGACAGTGAACAATCCCCATAAGGCGTAAACGGATTAAGCACATTGTTGGTCGCAATCGTGCAGCAAACCCCGTGCGCGGCCAACTTGTGTGCCGGGGCGACACCCCGCGGTACACTATGATCATGATCGCGCCCGGTCAGGAAAAGATCGGTTGCCGGAAGCACGGTTAATCCGATCCCGGCATCGCGCATAATCGCAATCGTGTCTTCAAGTTGCGGTTTGGGCAGGACCGACAGTTTGGTGACATGGCCAATCATCACCCGCCCCTGCCAGCCAAAGGCAATCGATTGGCGGGCCACTTCATCAAGATGACGCCATGAACCGTCCAGATCAAAATCCAGATGGAAATCAAGATCGACATCATATTCCTGCGCCATTTCAAACAGGCGCAGGATCTGACCGTCGGGATCGGTATCCATATATGGGCAGCCCCCCAAAAGGTCCGCGCCGTTTTCAAGGGCCTCGCGCAGCAATTCCTCGGTCCCCGGATAATTCAGCAACCCTTCCTGCGGGAACACGCAAATCTCGATATCCATCGCCCATGCGTAATCGACCTTAAGCCGTTTGATCGCGTTAAAACCCGCAAGCCCGATGCCCGGATCAATTTCCACATGGGTGCGAATGGCGTTGGTGCCCTGGGTGATTGCCTTTTCAATTACCTTGGCCCCGCGTGCATAGACGTCATCTTCGGTAAAGCCGCTTTTGGCATTGGCAACCGCACTGATCGCACCGGCAAGTGTGCCGGTTTCATTCTTGGCACGATCCAGAATGCAGGCCTTATCCAGATGCAGATGGCTTTCAACAAAGCCCGCCGTCACCAATTGCCCGGCCGCATCAAAAACCGGTCCATCCCCGGTGATCGATTGAGCGATTTCAACGATTTTGCCGTCGGCAATCCCAAGATCAAGAAGGGTGTTTTCGCCATGCAGACAGGCATTCTTTACCAGATAATCAAACATCTCCTACCGCCACCTTTTCTTGATTTTTATCGCCCTGTTCACTGCCGCCCAGATAGGCGGCAATCAGGCGTTCATCCTGACGCAAATCCGATGCAGGCCCCTCGGCCACTACCTGTCCCTGTTCAAGGACATAGGCATAATCGGCCACCGAAAGCGCCATGGTCGCCATCTGATCGACCAGAAGAATGGTCACGCCATCATCGCGAAGCTCGCCCAGAATGGCATAAAGTTCTTCGACCATCGCCGGTGCCAGACCAAGGGACGGTTCATCAAGCAAAAGCGCCTTTGGCTTGGCGACCAGACCGCGCGCAATCGCCATCATTTGCTGTTCACCACCCGACAGCAACCCTGCCGGACTGTTGATGCGGTCACGCAACCGCGGGAAGCGTTTCAGGATGGCTTCAAGTTCATCAGCGCTGACGGGTTTCGGTTGTTTATAGGCCCCCAGTTCGATGTTTTCGCGCACCGTCAGTTCGGGGAAAACCTGACGCCCTTCGGGCACAAGGATCAATCCCTGTTCAACGATCTGATGCGGGGCAAGGGCATGGATATATTCGTTATTAAGAACAATCTGCCCCTTTACCGGACGCAACAGACCCGCAAGGGCGGTCAGGAAGGTCGACTTGCCCGCACCATTGGCGCCAAGCAGCGCGACCATTTCGCCCTGACGGACCTTGATATCAACCGATTGCAGAACCGGGGCCGCCCCATATCCCGCGGTCAGACGCAGGGTTTCAATCACCGGGGAATCCCCGGCTTCGAACGGAATGGGTCTTGGACGGGCCTTCATTTTTCCATCGCCAAGATAGGCAGCAATGACTTGCGGGTTGCTTTGCACTGCCTGCGGGCTTCCGAAAATGATCGGGGTTCCGGCATCCACCGCCAAAATCTGATCGGAAATGCCCATGACCATTTCCATGTCATGTTCGACCAGAACAACCGTAATCCCGGCATCGGCCAGTTGGCGCAGCAGTTTGGAAAGTGCGACCTTATCGGCATGCATCAATCCGGCGGCCGGTTCATCAAGCAGAAGAACACCGGGCCTGGTCGCAAGTGACCGGGCAATTTCGACAAGACGGCGATCCACATGCGGCAAATCACCGGCACAGGCATCGATATCGCCCTGATAGCCGCAAAATGCCAAAAGTCCGGCGGCATGGTTGCGGTTGTCATCTGATGCAATCGCGCTGAACGGCTTGCCAAAACGACCAACCGGAAGACCGGCAATGACATTATCGACAACCGACATATTTTCAAAAAGCCGGGTTGCCTGATAGGTGCGCGCAATCCCGTTGCGGGCTGCAAAGTCGGTCGGTTTCCCGGCAATGTCCTGATCACCAATGCGAACCGCACCCTCGGTCGGTTTGTAGAACCCGCTGATGATGTTCAAAAGCGTGGTCTTGCCCGCCCCGTTCGGACCAATGATCGACGTAACCTGCCCCGGCTTGGCGGTGAAGGATACGGAATTGACCGCCTTCACCCCGCCAAAGGCAATCGAGATATCATCAACCACCAACCCGTCTGACTTGGCATAGGCTTTAAGCCCTGCCTCGATCTCGGCCGCCGGGGTGGCATTGACCATACGTTTTTTAAGCGGGATGAACCGTTCGATCACCCCGACAATACCGCGCGGCGCGATCAACAGAACCACAATCAGAAGTGCGCCAAAAATCAGCAAGCGATATTCGGCAAAATCGGCCAGCATTTCGGGCAGCATCACCGAAACCGTGGCGCCGACCAGTGGCCCCAGAACCGTACCGGCCCCGCCCAGAATGACCGCAAACAAATACAGGATCGACTGGCTTAGCGGGAAGTTGCTGGGTGCAATAAACATCATAAGCGGCGCAAACAGCGCCCCGGCAAGACCCGCCATCGCCGCCGCAATGGCAAAGCCGGTCGCCTTGACGACAAAGGCATTATAGCCCAGCGAACTGGCCGCAATTTCGGCATCGCGCATCGATGTCATCGCCATGCCCCAGCCACTTGTCGCCAGACGACGGAATGCCAGCAACGCGACCCCGCCCAGAATAACGCACAGCATTACAAGATCGGTTTCGCTTAGCATATAGCCAAACAGTTCGGGCATCGGGAAGCCCATCAATCCGTTCTGCCCACCGGTCAGGGCACGCCATTCAATCGCGCCATGTTCGACAATAAAGGCAAAGGCAATGGTCACCATGGCAAGAAACGGCCCCGCCATTCGCACCGCCGAAAGAGCCAGCAAACACCCGGCAAACCCGGCAATCACCGATGACGCCAAAAGCGACAGCCAGAAATTCAAGCCAGCCAACGTCAGGATCGCACTGGCATAGGCCCCGATGGCAAAGAACCCGACCTGCCCCAGTGACACCAGACCGGTCAAACCATAAAGAACGTTCAGCCCGACACAGAGAATGGTTGTGATCGCCACAAGGCCGATGATGAACTGGGTATAGCCACCGGTGATTGAAACGCCGATCAAACCGCCAAGCACAGCAAGGATGATCGCAGCATCAAGAGCAACAGGCTTGTTCAGTTTGGGCATCGGGTTTTTAAATTTCATATCGCGTTTCATCATCAGACCTTCTTGATCGCTGCACGACCAAACAGGCCGCTTGGTTTGATGGTCAGAACCGCGATCACAAGCGCGAACACGACGATGAAGGTATAAGACGATCCGAGATAGGTGGTCACAGCGGCTTCGACCAGGCCATAGATAAAGCCTGCCAACATGACGCTATAGGCCGATGTCATGCCGCCCAGAATGGCAACGGCAAAGGCCTTAAGCCCGAACAAAGTGCCCATGTCCGAATGCACCGAAAATAGCGGCGCGATCAGAAGCCCGGCACAACCGGCAAGCATCGATGAAATGGCAAAGGAACCCGTGACCATCACGGTGGTATTGATCCCCATCAGCTTGGCGGCCTGAAGGTTTTGCACCACCGCCAAAAGCGCGCGGCCCTGCCGGGTATGGCGGAACAGGGCATGAAGGGCCAAGGCCACACCGATGGCGGCAATCGGGATCAGGATTTGTTGCGGATAAACACCCGTCCCAAAGATATTCCAGCTTTCACCAACAAGGGCGGATGGCAAAGTGCGCGGTTCATTGCCAAAGGTAAAAAGCACCGCGTTATCAAGCAAAATACCGCCGGCGACCGTCGCCATCAGCCAGGCTTCGGAATTGCGAATGGCAAAGGGACGCACAAGGAAAAACTCGACCAGAATACCGCCAAGCCCGCAGCACAGAATGGCAAGCGGATAACCGACAATGACAGGCAAGCCATATTGTTCACAGAAAACAAAGCCCAATACCGCACCCAGCATCACCATTGATCCTTGGGCGAAATTGACCTTTGAGGACACCGAATAGGTGATTTGAAAACCAAGTGCGATCAGTCCGTACATACTGCCCAGACCGATCCCGGTAATCAGGGCTGCGATTAATAATGTCATTGCCAGTCGCCTGTTATGTCACGCACCAGAAGTGCATCATTCAAAAAGGAATAAAGCCCTGTGCGATGCAGGATGGGTCCGCCGCGCACAGGGGTAAAAAGCGGCTTATTTAATCGGAATGATTTCGCCTTCGACGAAATGCGCGAAGGTGTAATCTTCCGGACCAAGCGCGTCCTGGTCATCCGGGGTGAACGGCTTGTCATAGGTTTTGATCATGCCTTCGACACCCGAAATCTCGTACATCGCTTCGCGGATGGCCGGACCGTCGGTCGAACCGGCCTTTTCGATGGCCGCTGCAATCAAAAGGGTCGCGTCATAGGCATTGGCAATACCGGTTGCCGGGGTCACATCGGCAAGGGTTTTGATTTCCGGGAATTTTTCCTGAAGCTTGACGAACATCGGGCTGGTTGCATCGGTAAACAAATAGGTCTGGATGAAATGGACCTTCTCGCCGGATTTGCCTGCCAGTTCGGTAAAGCGACCACCAGCCGGGCCCCAATGCGAGGAAATCGGCACATCCCAACCCATACGATCAAGCGACTTGATCACCTGTGCGGTCGGGGCAACGTTGGCAACCACGAACAGGGAGTCAGCACCATTTTCCTTAAGGCGGGTCAACTGCGGGACAACATCGACGTCATTTGATTCAAACTTTTCGATCCCGGCATGGGTCATGCCACGTTTTTCCAGCGCCTTGAGCAAGCCCTTCTCGTTGGACTCCCCCCACGGGTTGTTGATCAGGATCATGCCCGGTTTTTTGGCACCGTAATTTGCAATCAGATATTCGGTGATTGCTTCGTCGACATATTCATCAACGGCCGAAACGCGGAACACATAGTTTTCTTCGGCACCGTTTTTGGTGATGCCGGTGCCAGCAGCCCAAGGGCCGATGAACGGAATTTTCTGCTGATTGGCATACGGGACAATGGCAAAGGATACCGGCGTATCAAGACCGCCAATGATCGCAGCAACGCCTTCGCGCTGTGCCAGTTCACGGGCCGCGACCAGACCTTTGCCCGGGTTGCTTTCATCGTCGCGCGATACAAGTTCAAGCGGCTTGCCAAGAACGCCGCCCTCGGCATTGATCTTGTCAATCGCAAGAGTAATGCCGCGCGTGATTGCTTCGCCGGATTTGGCCGACTGGCCACTCAGCGCAGCAACAAGGCCAAGCTTCACGGTGTCTTCGGCACGGGCGTTATGGATGGGCAAGGTGGCAGCGAACATCATCGCAGCAGCGGCCCCCAAAAGGGCGGCACGGCGCGTCAGTTTCGGAATAGGCGAAGAAATAGGCATGTGAGACTCCCTGATTATGTGACTTTCGTATTCCGGTCGCATTCGGTCGTCGCAGTTTCACGATACGCGCCGAACAACCACCGCACTGCAGCAAGGCCCGTGCCAAGAATAAGAATTGATAAGTTTCAGATACTTACGGGAATACAGGTCAATTAACGAAGCGCATTTGCCTCATGTATACGCAAATTGCATGCAATTATTGCATAAAATTAGTGCATGCAAATTTTCTGCCTGCGTATTATGCTGATCACAAATCAATTGCAGTGAATGAGGAATTCCAGATGACCGATCAGACTGCGGTAAATGTGCTTGCTACACTGCCGCCCGAAGCCCGGACCGTGCGCGATTTTCTTGATGCATCCATGAAGCCCGACCCCGAACTGGCGGCGACTTTCATGTCTGATGATGTCGTCATCACCTTTACCGATGGTCAGAAATACGACCATCCGTCGGGGACCACGGCCTTTAACGCCGCGCGCTATAAATGGGTGAAAAAGAAGTTCGGCCAGTTTGATGTCGCCAATACCAACGGCCAGACCGTGGTTTACAGCACCGGCTGGCTTTATGGCGAATGGCCCGACGGAACGCCGTTTGAAGGCAATCGTTATGTCGACCGTTTCGTGATTGAAAACGGCAAGATCGTCAAAATGGATGTCTGGAATGAAAGTGCCGAACGCATTCTGGTGCGCAAAGGCATCAAGGCCTGATCCCCGATGCATATCAGGCGATGCGGCGTACCAATCCTTGATCACATTTGCGGAACTGACCGCCTGTTCTTGCAGGCGGGCGGTTATGTCCGCGCACGTACTGTTGCGTTAGGCCCCGCCGTCACGCACCTTTTTGGCATAGGGTTCCAACGCATCCAGATACAAAAGCGGCCCGCCTTCTTCGGTCGTGAACAATGCACGGTCGGCCACGGCGGTCAGGTGATGCCGCATCAATTTGCGCGCGGTTTCTTCATCCCCGGTTTTCAGGGCTTCGATGATCTGTCGATGTTCCTGAATGCCGCAATCGGTCGAATGCGGCCTTGCATACAGCGACAGCGTCAAACCACAGCGATATCCGATTTCCTCGACATAGCGCAGCAAAACCGGGCTTCCCGAAAGCTTGGCCAGCAGGATATGGAACTCGGTGGCAAGCCGGATCGAAATCGGCTCGGACGCATGTTCGGCGGCGACTTCCTTGGCCAGATGGGCTTCGAGCTCGGCCAGAAGTTCCGGGCTCATATTCTTGATCACCCGGCTGATCACAAGGTCTTCGATCTGGGTGCGCAATTCAAAAAGATCGCGCGCTTCTTCAAGACTGGGCTTGGCGACCATGGCGCCCTTGTTGCGGCGAAGTTCAACCAGACCTTCGGCAGCAAGTCGTTCAAGGGATTGACGAATAAGCGTGCGACTGACACCGAAACGTTCGCCAAGGGAATCCTCGGGCAATTTCATGCCGGGCATCAAAACGCGTTCAAGGATTGCCGAACGCAATGCCGAACTGATCATGTCCGTGCGGTGTTTAACCTTGTCAGATGCCTTCATGCCTGCCCGCCACGTTTCCCGATGCATACAATAAACTGTTTGCGTTTGTATAATTGATTGCATGCAATTTCGCCACAGCTGATCCGAACTTTGCCTGATCCCGCCCCATCATTTGAAATCGCAGAAAGAAATCCGACCATGTCCGATCCCGCATCCATCCACCGCCATCGCGCCATGATCACAAGCCCAAGTACAGCCGCCAGCGAGGCCGGGGCAGAAGTCCTGCGCGATGGGGGCACCGCGATCGAGGCGGTGGTCGCAACAGCGGCAATGTTAGCGGTAACATACCCGCATTTCTGCGGCATTGGCGGGGACGCGGTCTGGATGGTGTCGGACGGATCGGGCAAGGTACAATCCTTTTTGGGCATCGGACAGGCCGTTCAAAATCCGGGCAGCTTTGCCGATGCGGGTAAACCGATCCCCCTGCGCGGTGCGGGTTCAACCCTGACCACTGCCTGCACGGTTGATTCCTGGCAACATGCGCTGGATCATTCGGCGCGTCATTGGGACGGCAAAAAGACGCTTTCCGATCTGATTGCGCCCGCCATTGATCTTGCCGAAAACGGCTTTCCGGTCAGTGCATCACAATGCTTCTGGCTTGATTTCCGCAAAGAAGACATCGCCAACTGGCCGGGCTTTATCGATATCTTTGCCCCCAACGGCAAAATGCCGGTAGCGGGCGAGATGTTTTATCAGCCGCAACTGGCCGAAAGCCTGAAACTGATCGCGCAAAACGGCGCGCGCGATTTCTATGAAGGCACCCTGTCGGATCGCATTGTTGCCGGGCTTTCCGCGGCCGGATCACCAATCACCAAGGCGGATCTTGCCAAAACCCGCACCCGCACGGTTGATGCGGTTTCCCTTGATTATGGTGATGTCACCCTGTTTGCCCCGCCTGCCCCGACACAGGGACTGGCAACGCTGATGACCATGGGGGTTTTGCGCGAACTCGGCCCCAAAAACTGGGCCGAAGGCAATGCCGATCATTTCCATCTGGTGGTTGAGGCCATCAAGCAGGCATTTCTCGAACGCGATCAGATCGGTGATCCCGATTTCGCCCAAACCGACTTTACCGCAATGCTAGATCCCGCAAATCTGGCACGCGCAGCCAGGTCCGTTTCGACTGAAACCGCCTTGGACTGGCCCCATCCGTTCCGACATGGCGATACGGTTTTCCTTGCCGCCAGGGACGCGCAGGGCAATTGCGCAAGCGTTCTGCAAAGTACGTATTTCGATTGGGGCAGCGGGGTGGTTGCCGGTGATACCGGCATCGTCTGGCAAAACCGGGGTGCGGCATTTACCACCAATACCGATCACCCAAACTGCTTTATTCCCGGCAAACGCCCGTTCTATACACTTAATCCCGGTTTGGCCATTAGGAACGGTAAACCGCATCTGCTGTATGGGACCCAGGGGGCGGATGGACAGCCGCAAACATTGGCGATGTTGCTGACCCGTGTTTTTGATTTCGGCCTGTCACCAGCCGACGCCCTTGCAAAGCCACGCTTCCTGTTGGGCAAGACATTTTCCGACAGCAATGACAGCCTGAAACTGGAAGTCGATGCCGGCGATGACGTGTTTGATACGCTGTCAAAGCGTGGTCACATCCTGCGCGCGATTGAAGCACAAAGTGCGCTTGCCGGTCAGGCCGGGATCATTCGCATTGACGAAAACGGCTTTGTTGACGGCGCCCATGATCCGCGAAGCGACGGCATGGCAATCGGGGTTTAAGCCCAGAACCGGCAGGATTTAAGCACCCGCGCCATTAGCGCGGGCACTTGTCAGGATGGGCATTGGCAAAGGCGTCTATGGCGAGACAGCTTTGTTCGATCGCCCTGATTCGCGGAAAGTGAGAAAGGCTCACATTCCAGCGGCGTGCGTTGTAAAGCTGCGGGATCAGGCAGATATCGGCCATGGACGGGCGATTGCCATGGCAAAATTTGCCACCGTCTGTCTTGTTGCCATCGCCGCCTTCATTGGTGCTCGTTGCCAGCATGGCCTCGAGCGCGGCCAGGCCACCGCCGATATATTTCTCCATCCAGTCATGCCGGAACATATCGGCGTCTTCGCCACTGGCGGATGCCAAATCCATGACATGACGCACCACCCCCAGATTGCAAATGGGATGAATATCCATGGCAATAACATGTGTCAGGGCGCGCACGCGTTGCCGGGCAAGGGTTTCGGATGGAAGCAATCCCTGCCCCGGCCTTGTTTCATCAAGATATTCGATGATTGATACCGACTGGGTCATCATGATCCCGTCAATCTCAAGGGCTGGCACCAGCCCCTGGGGATTGCGTTTGAGATAGTCCGGGACTTTGTGAATCCCGGCCAGAAGATCAATCGGCACCGTCCGATAGGGAATATTCATCAGCCCCAACGCAATCCGCACCCGGTAACTTGCCGATGATCGCCAGTAATCATACAGGACGACTTCGCCCATATTCGGTCCTTATGGCTTGTATTGACGAACGGTCTGATCAATCGCACCAAAGATTGACCGGCCATGATCATCAAGCATTTCAATTTTGACCCGGTCGCCAAATTGCAGGAACGGGGTTATCGCCGCACCGGTTTCAATCGTTTCGATCATGCGGATTTCAGCAATACAGGAATACCCCGCCCCGCCTTGATCGACCGGCTTGCCTGGTCCGCCATCAAGTTTGTTTGATACCGTCCCCGACCCGATAACAGTGCCTGCCGCCAGCGGGCGTGTGCGTGCAGCATGGGCAATAAGCTGGGCAAAATCAAATGTCATGTCGATCCCGGCATTGGCCCGTCCAAACGGCTTGCCATTAAGATCAACATGAAGCGGCAGATGAAGCTTCGCCCCATCCCAGGCATCACCCAATTCATCTGGCGTTACCGCAACCGGCGAAAATGCCGAAGACGGTTTGGACTGGAAAAACCCGAACCCCTTGGCCAGTTCGCCGGGAATAAGACCGCGCAGCGATACGTCATTGACCAGCATGATCAGCCGAATGGCAGAACGGGCCTGATCAAGGCTTGCGCCCATCGGAACATCATCGGTGATGACCGCAATCTCGCCTTCCATATCGATGCCCCAGGCGGTATCGGCCATCAGGATATCGTCGCGCGGCCCAAGGAAACTGTCAGACCCGCCCTGATACATCAGCGGATCGGTCCAGAAGCTTTGCGGCATTTCGGCCCCGCGGGCCTTGCGCACCAGTTCCACGTGATTGACATAGGCCGATCCGTCCGCCCACTGATAAGCGCGCGGCAATGGGGAATGAAGGTCTGCCATATCAAGCGTGACGCGCCTGGCAATCGTGGAACCGGCTTCGATTTCATCGGACAGTTCGCGCAAACGCGGTGCGATCACCGACCAGTTATCAAGGGCGGCCTGAAGGGTTGGCGCGATCGCGCTGGCATCGACATAGGATTCCAGATCACGGGTTACCAGAACCAGCTGACCATCACGGGTGCCGTTTTTAAGGGATGCAAGTTTCATCTTATCGTTTTGCCTTTATTTCCGGCCTTCGGGTGTGCCATCAAATTTGCGTTCAAGCCCGGACCAGCAATCAAGATAATCATCCTGAAGGGTTTCAAGTTCGGCGGCGAATTTGGTCAATTGCTGCGGAAAGCGGGTTTCGAACATAAACGCCATGGTGCCATCAAGTTTCTGCGGGCCGAGTTCGGCATTTGATGCCTTGTCAAAGCCGAATGCATCGGGACCATGGGCAAGCATCATGTTGTGCAAACTCATGCCGCCCGGAACAAATCCCTTTTCCTTGGCATCATATTGCCCGCAAATCAGGCCCATGAATTCCGACATGATGTTGCGGTGATACCATGGCGGGCGGAATGTATGTTCGGCCACCATCCAGCGCGGCGGGAAAATCACGAAATCGACATTTGCCGTGCCTTCCTCGCCCGAAGGTGCGGTCAGAACCGTAAAGATCGACGGATCGGGATGATCAAACAGGATCGCGCCAACCGGCGAGAATGTCCGAAGATCATATTTGAACGGTGTGTAATTGCCATGCCACGCCACCACGTCGAGTGGCGAATGACCAATCGACGTTTCGTGAAACTGCCCACACCATTTCACCCGCACCCGACACGGGGTTTCCTTATCCTCGTAGGCGGCAACGGGTGTTTTGAAATCACGCGGATTGGCCAAACAGTTCGCCCCGATCGGCCCGCGGTCGGGCAGCGTGAATTTGGCACCGTAATTTTCACAGACATAACCGCGCGCCCCGCCATCAATCCCGGCATCAAGGATGCTGACCTTGAACATCATGCCGCGCGGGATCAGGGCGATTTCAAGGGGACCCACATCCATGATGCCAAGTTCGGTAAATATCCGAAGCGTGCCGGATTCCGGCACGATCAGAAGTTCACCATCAGCATCAAAGAAATAGTCATCAACCATGTCGGCATTGCAAACATAGGCATGGCTTGCCATGCCCGATTGCGACATCGCATCGCCCGCCGTCGTGATGGTGCGCATGCCCGAAATGAAATCGGTTGTGTCCTTTGGCAACGGCACCGGATCCCAGCGCAATTGCCCAAGGGCAAGACTGTGATCATTCAGGCACGGGGCGGTTTTCCAATGCGGGTGATCAAGGGCGGTAAATCGCCCGTTATGTTTGACACTGGGCCGGATACGATACAGCCATGACCGTTCATTGGTGCCGCGCGGCGCGGTAAAGGGCGAACCGGAAAGCTGTTCGGCATAAAGCCCATAGGCGCATTTTTGCGGGCTGTTTTGCCCCTGTGGCAGGGCACCGGGCAGGCTTTCGGTTTCGAAATCATTGCCGAAACCGGGCATATATTTCAGATCGGTTTGATCCACGGCCGGATTGGCCGGGTCACGGGTCGGTTTATCAAGCATGGCGGTCAATCCAACTGCGATAACAACAAACCGTCAGGGCCGCGTACCACACGGCCCTGAACTGGATATGGGGTTGGCGGACCTATTCCGCAGCATCAACTTTCAAAACGCCACGGCGGATCTGGTCTTCTTCGATGCTTTCAAACAGAGCACGGAAATTGCCCTCGCCAAAGCCTTCGTCGCCTTTGCGCTGGATAAATTCAAAGAAGATCGGCCCGATCACGGTTTTTGAGAAAATCTGGAGCAGGATCTTGGTCATGCCGCCATCAACGACCCCTTCGCCGTCGATCAGGATGCCATGCTTTTTCATCCGTTCGATCGGTTCGTCATGCCCATTCACACGGTCATGGGATTTCTCGTAATAGGTTTCCGGCGGACCGGGCATGAATTTCAGATCATTGGCCGCAAGCTTGTCGGTGGCGTCATAGATACCATCCGTACCGACTGCGATATGCTGAATGCCTTCGCCTTTGTATTTGCGAAGATATTCTTCGATCTGGCTTTTATCGTCAGTCGATTCATTCAGCGGAATGCGGATTTTGCCGCAGGGCGATGTGATCGCACGGCTGACCAGGCCGGTGATTTTACCGGCAATGTCAAAGAAGTGGATTTGCTTGAACCCGAACAGATCGCGATAGAAGTCCCACCATTTATCCATATTGCCGCGATAGACGTTATGGGTCAGGTGGTCGAGATAATAGAAACCGACACCTTCGGGCTTGGGATCGCGTTCACCCAGCCAGTCAAATTCCGCGTCATAGGCCGATCCGGTATCGCCATACTTATCGACGAAATACAAAAGCGACCCACCAATCCCGACAATCGCCGGGACATCAATGGCTTTGTCATCACCCAGATACGGTTCCGCCCCCTTGGACACCGCATGATCAAAGGCATGTTTGGCATCAACCACACGCCATGCCATCGACGGTGCGCAGGGGCCGTGTTTTTCAACGAACTTCATCCCATGCGAGCCTGGTTCGGCATTAAGGATGTAGTTGATATCGCCCTGACGCCAGACGGTGATGTTTTTGGTCTTGTGTTTGGCCACCGGGCAATAGCCCATGCGGGCAAACAGGGTTTCGAGTTTTTCGGCATCCTCATGGGCGAATTCGACAAATTCGAACCCGTCGGTTCCGGCAGGGTTATCATCACTGATGGTGGCACGGGGGGCATCATGCGGGAACGGACCCATCGGAAGTCTCCTTTGATTGAAACATTCGAATTTCTGGAACTGTTCGAATTCTTGTTATGTCCCAATCGTGCGCCAAACCGCATGCAACGTGCATGCATTTTGGGTTGATTTCCGCCAGCTAATGCACACATCATGCATGATTGTGTAAATGGACGCGGACATCATGCAACTTGACCGACTTGACCTTAAACTGCTTGCGGAATTGCAGCGCGACGGGCGTCTGACCAATAACGATCTGTCAGAACGGATCGGGCTGTCGCCGTCGCAATGTTCGCGCCGTCGTGCCCGGCTTGAAGAAGACAAGGTCATTCGCGGATATCGTGCCGATATCGACCGTCAGAAGATGGGTCTGGGGTTGCTGGTGGTGATTTCGGTGACCCTTGCCACCCATAACCGCGACAATGCCAAACGGTTTGCCCGTCTTCTGGCCGATTTACCCGAAGTCCTTGAAGCCTTTTCCCTGACCGGGGAAATGGACTATCACCTGAAAGTCGCGACCAAAGACCTGGCCGCACTGTCGCATTTCGTCAACGAGGTGCTGCTGCCCCATGATTCCGTGCAACATGTCAAAACATCGATTGTTTTAAATGTGTTAAAGGATTTCGAAGGGCTGGCCGTCAGCCCCGATCTTTAGGATCAAAATGGCAAAGGCCGCACCTGCTGGCGCGGCCTTACCTGTCCCGAAGCCCCCCTTACAACAAAGCCTCGGCGACACCCCCCTATTTTTCGGAAATCAGATGGCCAGATACTGGTCACGCAATTCCGCATCATCAAGAACAGCCTGGGCTGTTCCGTCAAAGACGATTTCGCCGCTATCCATGATGATGGCGCGATCGGCAAGCTTCAGGGCCGCGATTGCATTCTGTTCAACGATGATGGTGGTGATGCCCAGTTTCTTGACGTTTTGAAGCGTCTTTTCGATTTCCTGAACAATCACCGGTGCCAGACCTTCGTACGGTTCATCAAGCAGCAATATCTTGATATCGCGTGCCAAAGCCCGCCCGATCGCCAGCATCTGCTGTTCACCACCCGAAAGCGTGATGGCTTCCTGTTCCGCCCTTTCGCCAAGGCGCGGGAACAGCTCATAGATGCGTTCGACCGACCAGCCGATCGGTTCGGCAATCTGGGCCAGCTCAAGGTTTTGCTGAACCGTCATGCCCGGAATGATCCGGCGGTCTTCGGGGACAAGCTGCAATCCGAGACGGGCGGCCTGCCACGCCTTCATGGTGTGCAATGGCTGATGATCAAGCCAGATTTCCCCATGTTTGACTTCCGGGTCGGACATGCGGGCCAGCGCACGCAAGGTCGATGTTTTCCCCGCCCCGTTTCGGCCAAGAAGAGCCAGAATTTCGCCTTCGCGGATGTCAAAGGACACCCCCTGAACGATATAGCTTTCACCATAATAGGCATGCAGGTCATAGACCGAGAAAAAGGCCGGGTCGCCGCCCTGTTTGCGGACAGGTTCCTGTTTTGGCAGCGCGTTCATACTGCTTCCCCTCCGAGATAGGCTTCTTTTACTCTGGGATCATTGCGGACTTCTTCGGGCGTGCCTTCGCAAATGATCGCCCCCTGTGCCAGCACACTGATACGGTCAGCCAGACTGAAGACAACATGCATGTCATGTTCAATGATCACTTTGGTCATGCCGCGTTCCTTGATCCGTTTGAGCAGATCAATCGTGCGGTTGGTATCATGACGCGACATACCCGCCGTCGGTTCATCAAGCAGGAACAGCTTGGGATGCTGTCCCAGACACATGGCCAGTTCGAGACGCCGTTTGTCACCACGCGACATCGATCCCGCAACATTGTCCTTTTGCGAAATCAGCCCGACATCTTCCAGCAGATGTTCGGCATGTTCGCGGATCTCGTTTTCGGCAAACAGGCTTTTGAGGAAGCCCAGCTTGAACTCGCCATCGCGCTTGGCAAAGGCAGGAACCATCACATTTTGCAAAAGCGAGAGTTCCGGGAAAATTTCCGGGGTCTGGAACACACGCGCCACACCAAGCTGGTTGATTTCGTGTGGCTGCTTGCCGGTCAGAACCTGATCGCCAAGCAGTACCCGCCCGCGATTGGGGGCAAGGCGCCCGACAATCACGTTCAGCAAGGTCGATTTCCCGGCACCGTTCGGTCCGATAATGGCGTGAACCGTACCTTCCTTGACCCGAAGATTGATGTCGGAAAGCGCACGCAAACCGCCAAAATTCTTGTCTACATCGGTTACATCAAGAATGTATTCAGACATTGATCAGACCTCCCCCGCCGATGCTTGTTCTTTTTCTTTGTTTTCATGTGCGCCGGATTTCGGTTCGGCCTTGTTGCGGTTGGTGATCAGTCGTGCAAGACGGCTGATCCCTTCCATGATACCACCTGGCAGGAAGATCACGATTAGCATGAAGACCAGACCAAGGGTCAGGTGCCAGCCTTCGCCAACGAACAACCCGACCACAGCCGCAACCGGATGCGCCAGCCAGTCCGGCAGGAACGAAAAGGCATTCAGAAGCACCGTCTCGTTAAAGGCCGAAAAGATGTTTTCGAAATACTTGATGATACCCGCACCAAGCAGCGGACCGATCAGGGTGCCGACGCCGCCAAGAATGGTGATCAGAACCACCTCGCCCGAGGCCGTCCACTGCATGCGTTCCGCACCGGCAAGCGGATCGGTCACCGCCAGAAGGGACCCGGCAAGCCCGGCATACATCCCCGAAATGACAAAGGCCGTCATCAGATAGGGTCGGGTATTGTACCCGGTATAGCCCATGCGGTTCTGGTTGGACTTGATCGCGCGCAGTTTAAGCCCGAAGGGCGAACGGAAAATGCGCAGATAGATAAAGAACGAAATCAGCATCAGGGCCGCACAGATATAAAAGCCCGAATAGCCGATCCCTTCGATCCCGAACAGGTTCGGGGTCGGAAGCGACGCATCGGCTTCGATCCCGGCCATCCGGTCGAGAACACGCGCATCACCCTGGGTCAATTGCAGACCGGTTTCACCATTGGTGATCGGGGTCAGCACCGAATAGGCCAGGTTATAGGACATCTGCGCAAAGGCCAGCGTCAGGATCGAGAAGTAAATCCCCGACCGGCGCAAGCTGACAAACCCGATGGCAAGAGCAAACAGACCCGAAAGGATGGTGCCAAAGATCAAAGCCGGAATGACATTCATCGACAGCAGCTTGAACGACCAGACAGCGGTGTAGGACCCCACCCCGAGAAAGGCCGCATGCCCGAATGACAGATAACCGGTCAACCCGAACAGAATGTTATAGCCGATGGCAAAAATGCCAAAGATCATGAATTTCTGCATCAGATCGGGATAGGCCGCACCAAATGGCTGCAACCAGATCGGCATGGTCAGGACCACCACCGACAGGATCGCCATGTAAAGAAGGTCCTGCTTGGGGGAGACGATTTTTGTGTTTGTCATTTTAGCTCTCCATCACGCCCCGACGACCCATCAGACCACGCGGGCGGGTCAGCAGAATGACGACGGCAACAAGGTAAATGATGATCTGGTCAATGCCCGGGAAGATGTCTTTCACTTCGGTCATGGACGAGAAGGATTGCAGAATGCCAAGCAGGAAGCCTGCAAGCACCGCACCGGGCAAGGAGCCCATACCCCCGACAACCACCACAACAAATGACAGCACAAGGAAGTCCATGCCCAGATGATAATCCGGTGGCAGGACAGGCGTGTACATCACCCCGGCAAGACCGGCGACCACCGCCGCGATGCCAAACACAATCGTAAATCGCCGTTCGATATTGATGCCAAGAAGTTCGACCGTTTCACGGTCTGCCATGCCCGCACGCACCACCATCCCATAGGTGGTGAAATGCAGGAACGAAAAGACAAGCCCGATGGTCAGAAGCGAGAAGGCCAGATAAATCAGACGCCACCACGGATAGACAACCGACTCACCCAATCCGAAAACCGCACCAATTGCCGCAGAACCCGCCACAATATCAGGGGCACCTTGCGGGATCGGGTTGGCCCCGAAGAAGGATTTGACCAGTTCCTGCAACACAATGGCCAGACCAAAAGTCACAAGGATCTGTTCGGCGTGCGGACGCTTGTAGAAATACCGGATCAGACTGCGTTCCATCACAATACCGATCAACAGCATCACGGGTATCGCCAGTATGATCGAAAGCGGCACGGACCAGTCAATGATAGCCTTGCCGGTTTCACCGAACCAGACTTCGAGATAAGGGGTTTCCTTATAGGCATCAAAGAAGGTCACGGACTCATCCTTGACCCGCACAGACAGGGTCAGGATTTTTTCGAGCGTAACAGCACAAAAGGCGCCCATCATGAAAATGGCGCCATGGGCAAAGTTCACCACGCCAAGCGTGCCGAACACCAAAGTCAGGCCAAGTGCAATCAGCGCATAGGCCCCGCCCTTGTCCAGACCGTTGAGAATTTGAAGAAATATAGCGTCCATCAGTTATCCGCCGCGTATTCGTAAAGGACTTAATGAAAAGACCGTTGGGACATCTTGAGGGGCAAAATGGGCCGACCACTGGGAAATGGCCGGCCCTGCTTGCATCACTTGGGCTGTATCAGACCTGATACGGGCCAAGCTCCCCACCGAACATGTCGGCCGGATACTCAACCTGCGAACGCGGTACCTGTTTGACGACTTCAAGAAGGTCAAAGTTGGACTGCGGTTCCTGTTTACCACGCACCACAAGAACATCCTTGAAGCACTGGTGATCTTCCGCACGGTACAGGGTCGGGCCATTGCCCGCGCCATCGAACTCGAACCCTTCGAGCTGCTTGATGACTTCCCAGGGTGCGAACGTACCGGCCATTTCACAGGCGTTTGCATAAAGCAGCGTCTGGACATAGCAGGTGTGTGCAGCCTGGGACGGCGGGAAGCCGTATTCCTGACCGAAGGATTTGACAAAGGCCTGCGAACCCGGATCGGTCAGCGACCAGTGCCAGTTGGTGGTCCCCAGAATGCCCTTGGCGGCATCACCGGCACCCTGTGCCATCAGGCGCGAATACAGCGGAACAACGATTTCGAAGTTCTTGCCATTGACCTGCTTGTCACGCAGACCGAACTGAACCGCCTGGGTCAGGGAGTTGACCATGTCCTTGCCATAGTGGTTCAGGATCAGAACATCCGCACCCGAGTTCAGAACCGGCGTGATATACTGCGAGAAGTCACCCGCACCAACCGGGGTCCGGACGGTGTTGACGGTTTCCCAACCGATATTCTCGGTCGCGGCCTTGATCGATTCTTCCTGGGTCCAGCCCCAGGTATAATCTGCCGTCAGGTGATAGGCGCGGCGATCGGTGCCATATTCATCCTTGAGCACCGGCGCAATTGCCTGACCGGACATATAAGCGTTGAAGAAGTGGCGGAAGCCATAACGCTTTCTGTCCTTGCCCGTGGTGTCGTTGGAGTGGGTAAGACCCGCCATGAAGATGACGCCCATTTCCTGGCAAAGACCCTGAACGGCAATCGCAACACCCGATGACGAACCACCGGTAACCATTGCGACATTGTCTTTTTCGATCATGCGCTTGGCAGATGCACGTGCGGCATCGGACTTGGTCTGGGTATCGCCGGTCACGAACTCGACCTTCTTGCCGAGAATACCGTTTCCTTTGAGTTCAAGCGGCTTGATGGTGTTGAGCATGCCGCCGTCACCTTCACCATTCAGGTGCTTGACCGCAAGCTGATAGGCACGCAATTCGTCAGCGCCTTCGTCGGCATACGGACCGGTCTGCGGTACGTTGAAGCCGAGTTTCACACTGCCTGAACTACCCGGATCGCCACGGAAAGTCTGGGCGTGGGCATTCTTGATGAAATGCATCGGGAACGTGCCACCGATCAGCGCCGCACCGGTCGTCGCAGCTGTCCCCTTCAGGATCGTACGACGAGTTACATTTCGGGTATTTTTAGTCTCCGACATGGTTTTCCTCCCCAATGTCTTGGGATCTGTTTCAGAGAAATCTGAGGTCTGTTTTCTGGTTGGTTTTTTTCACGACCTGTCAAAACAATGGGCACGTTCTGAAAACTAATCAACACTGAGTTGATATATAACGATTTTTTTGTAAATATATCGGCGAGAGAGATGAAAATTTGTAAATTTTGTCAAGATTGAGGTTGCCACATGTCCCGCCAGGCCCCCATCGGACACCGCATTCGCGGCCGCCGCAAAGATATCGGCATGACGCAAAATGCCCTGGCAAAAGCCGCCGGGATTTCGCCGAGCTATCTGAACCTGATTGAACATAACCGCCGATCAATCGGCGGCGGGTTGCTGATGCGGATCGCAGCCATTCTCGACATCCATCCCCACACCTTGTCGGGATCAGAAGAAGGCCGCCTGCTTGCAGATCTGAGCGAAGCCGCATCCGATCCGGTTTTTTACAATACCCCGATCGAAAGCCGCGAATTCCCTGCGATGATTGCAGCCGCACCGGGAATGATCAGCGCGTTTCTTGCCCTGTACCGTGCCTATCGCAGCGGCCTTGACGAGGTCGACGCCCTGTCGGAACGCCTGAGCCATGATCCGTTCCTGACCGAGGCCAGCCATTCGATCCTGACGCGGATCACATCGATCCGCACAGTTGCCGAGATTTTTGATGATTATGACAACCTGTCACCGCAACAGCGCGCCCGGTTCAACGCGACACTGGTCAAGGAATCCCATCGGCTGGCGGAATCCGCGACCGAGATTTTCAACTTTCTTGAACGCGGAAATGCCGGACGCCCGGCCAACAACCCGGCCGAAGAAGTCGATGATCTGCTTTATGACAATGCCAACTACTTTCCCGCCCTCGAAGACAGTGCCGCCAGACTGCGCCCCGAGATTGATCCCGATGGCGGGCTTTATCTGACCGATTTGATCAATTACCTTGAAAGCGCGCATAATATCCGGGTCGAACGCCTGCCGTCCGAAGACTTTGCCACCAACGGATATCACTGGGACACAGAACAAAAAACGCTGCGCATTTCGCGCGCCCTTCCCATCACATCGGCCCGGTTTCAGGCCGCCCGCACCATCTGCAAACTTGAAGCAGGCGATACGGTCAATGCGGTTCTTGCCACCGCCAATATCAGCAGCGATGCCGGACGCATGCGCGCCTATGAGGCGTTGATATCCTATTGCGCGGCGGCACTTATCCTGCCCTATGATGCGTTTCTGGCCGATGCGCACGACCTGCGCCACGACATCGAATTGCTTCAGCAACGCTATGCGGCAAGCTGGGAGCAAATCTGCCACCGGCTGACCACATTGCGACGCCCCGGCGCAGAAGGCGTGCCTTTTCACCTGATCCGCACCGACATTGCCGGCAATATTTCCAAACGGTTTTCAGCATCCGGCCTGCAATTGCCACGATATGGCGGCGCCTGCCCGCGATGGGCCGTGCATGAGGCATATCTGGCGCCGGAACGGGTGATTTCGCAATTCGTGCGCCTGCCTGACAACAGCGAATATCTGTTTGTGGCCCGGGCCTTGCGCACCGGGGCTGGTGGCTATGGCACGCCGCAATCGGTTCATTCGGTCATGATCGGCTGCGACACGGCATTTGCCAATGAAGTGATCTATGCCGATGCCTTGCCGCTTGAACGTCCGGAATCCGCCGTTCCGGTCGGCATTGCCTGTCGCCAGTGCCCGCGTGAAGATTGCGCACAGCGCGCCTATGAAATGTCTGACACCGCCGATGGCCGGTCCAGTCGGGCGTAATGGCGCGCACGGTCGGAACCGCGGGTTGTTTTCACCGGCATTTTCCCGGCTGGCAACCGCACAAACCCGCCAGATTTGCCCCCACCCAAAGTAGCATTATAATTCCTTAAATTAACAGATAGGATTACCATCATAAGAATCAGAAAAATCGGGGAGAATGTCCTTGAATGAGAGACCAAAGGTCCTGATTGCTGAAGATGAGGAAACCATTGTCGAATCCCTAAGCTTTCTTATGGAAAAGGAAGGCTATGACGTGCGTGTGGCCACCGACGGCCAGACCGCGATTTCCATGATCGCCCGCGATGCGCCAGACATGGTTTTGCTTGATGTCATGATGCCCGGCTGTGACGGGTTCGAAGTCGTGCGCGCGGTGCGCAGTGATGCCAATACCAAACTGATCCCGATCATGATGCTGACGGCCAAGACCCGCGAAGTCGACCGGCGCAAGGGGCTGGAACTTGGCGTTGACGATTTTGTCACCAAGCCGTTTTCGACCCGCGATGTGGTGTCGCGGGTGCGCGCCCTGCTTGAACGGGCAGATAACTGAAAACACCGCAAAAAGACCGTTTTCCGACCGACAATCAGGAGACATTCCCATCACGCCACCCCGCAGACTGACAGAACGTGCGCTTGCCTTGATGCTGGTCGCCCTGTTTCTCTGGATACCACCACTTGTCGGGATGTTTTCCCTTGATGGCATGGTATTCGGGTTGCCGATCCTGTTTGTCTATTTCTTTGCCGGCTGGGGAATTCTGATCATATTTTGCGCGCTGTTGACGCGGGCCTTGCGCAACGCGGCACAATCCGAGGGGCGATAAAAAATGCTGTCCTCGGAACTGGTGATTTTCGTTTCGCTGTTTTATGTCGGGCTGCTTTACACCATTGCCTGGTGGGGCGACAAACGGGCCCGTGATGGGCATTCCTGGGTCCGGAATCCGACGGTCTATACCCTGTCGATTGCGGTTTACTGCACATCCTGGACATTTTATGGCGCGGTCGGAACGGCGGCACGCAACGGGCTGGAATATCTGACGATCTATCTTGGTCCGACAGTGATTTTCCTGGGCTGGTGGTTTTTGTTGCGCAAGATGCTGCGCATTTCCAAGGCCCATCGCATCACCTCCATCGCCGACTTCATTTCATCGCGTTACGGCAAAAGCACCCAGCTTTCCGTGCTTGTCACCCTGATCGCTGTTGTTGGCACCACGCCCTATATCGCGCTTCAGCTCAAGGCGATTGCAACCAGCTATACGGTTTTGACCGTCTGGGACCATGGTATGGTCGATACCGCGCAGCACAGTCTTTCGATCTTTTCCGATAGCGGCTTCTGGGCGGCCCTTGGTCTCGCGCTATTTGGCATTCTGTTTGGCACGCGCTTCATTGATGCCGACGAACATCACGAAGGCATGGTTGCCGCCATCGCCTTTGAAAGCCTGGTAAAGATGTTCGCCCTTCTTGCGGTCGGTATTTTTGTCTGCTTTGTGATGTATGGCGGGATCGGTGATCTGTTTGCACAGGCCGCGGCCAATCCCGATACGGCGCAATTGCTGCTTTTGCGCGAAGACAGCGCGCCGCGCTGGCTGACGCTTATGATGCTGTCGATGGCGGCAATCCTGTGTCTGCCCCGCCAGTTTCAGGTGATCATTGTTGAAAATGTCGATGAACGCCATCTTGCCACGGCCAGCTGGGCCTTTCCGCTTTATCTGTTGTTGATGAACCTGTTTGTGTTGCCCATCGCCCTTGCCGGGCTTGGCGCCCTGCCCGCCTGGGCGGACCCGGACTTTTTCGTCATTTCCGTGCCACTGTTTGAAAACCAGTCGATGCTGGCATTGCTGGCCTATGTCGGCGGGCTTTCGGCCAGCACAAGCATGGTGATTGTTGCCACCATCGCATTGTCGACCATGGTTTGTAATGACCTGATTGTCCCCGCACTTTTGCGCATCAAGCCGCTGCGTCTGACCGAACGCGATGATCTGACCGGACTTTTGATTTTCATCCGCCGCGCATCGATTGTTGTCGTGGTGTTTTTGGGCTTTGCCTATTACCGGTCGGCGGGCGCCACCGATGCACTGGCCGAAATCGGACTGATTTCCTTTGCTGCCACCGCGCAATTCATTCCGATCATGATTGGTGGCCTTTACTGGAAAGGCGGCACCAAAACCGGCGCACAGGTCGGGCTTGTCGTCGGCTTTGCGCTGTGGGGATATACCCTGTTGCTGCCATCCCTTGCCGATAGTGGCTGGATGGACCCGGCCCTGATCCAGAACGGCGCATTCGGGCATCCGTGGTTGCGGCCCGAAAACCTGCTGGGCCTGACCGGATTTGCCCCGCTGACCCATGCGCTGATCTGGTCGATTTCACTTAATACCGCCTTTTACGTGCTGATCAGCCTGTTCACCCAGCCAAGCGCGCTTGAACGTATTCAGGCGACCCTGTTTGTCGATGCCTTTTCGCGCAAAGGCCAGGATACGGTGATCTGGCGGTCATCGGCATCGATTGATGATCTGTATGAGCTGGTTGAACGGTTTCTGGGACGCGAACGCGCCTTTCATTCGTTCCGCGAATTTGGTTGGGAAAAAGACACATCCTGGCGCGGCAAGGGCGAAGCAGATGCCGATATGATCGCCTTTACCGAACGATTGCTTGCCGGGTCCATCGGGGCGGCATCGGCGCGCGTGATGGTGTCATCGGTTGCCAAGGGCGAAATGGTCAGCCTTGAAGAAGTCCTTGAGATCCTTGAAGAAACATCGCATGTGATCGAATATTCCCAACGGCTTGAACAAAAATCCCATGAACTGGAAAAAGCCGCCGCCGAATTGCGGGCCGCCAATGACCGGCTCAAGGAGCTTGACCGGCTCAAGGATGAATTCCTGACCATGGTCAGCCATGAATTCCGGACACCTTTGACATCGATCCGGTCATTTTCGGAAATTCTGGTCGATACCCCCAACCTTGAACATGACAAGGTCGAACATTTCCTGTCGATCATTGTCCGCGAAAGCGAACGCCTGACCCGTCTGATTGATGACCATCTTGATCTGGCCCGGCTTGAAGCCGGACATTCAGACTGGCGCGCAGTTGATGTCGATCCGCGTACCGTGCTTGATGAAAGTGTCGAAGCGGTCAAGGGACTGTTTGACAGTCGCGCCGTGCAGCTGACGACCGAGTTTTCACGTCAGTCGGTATTGCTGCATGTTGATCGCGACCGTCTGACACAGGTGTTTATCAATCTTCTGTCCAATGCCGCCAAATTTGCCGATCCCGACCATCCCAGCGTGACCGTACGCGGCGAGGCCATGGATGGCGGATATCTGGTGTCGATTACCGATAATGGCCGCGGGGTTGCCCAGACTGAACTTGAAACCATCTTCGACAAGTTTTCACGCAGCGGCAAATATGCCGATGATCAGCCCAAACCATCCGGGTCGGGCCTTGGACTGGCGATTGCCCGCCATGTTGTCGAACATTGCCAGGGCAAAATATGGGCTGAAAGCCCGCCAGGTCAGGGCGCGACTTTCCGGGTATTCATTCCCGGCCAGATCATGGAGGCCATCGATGCGGTCCGCCCGGGCGTTTTCCGCACGGACAGTTTTGGCACCTGACCCAGCGTCCGTCTTCCCGATAGCGCCGATCAGCTGACCTTTTCTGGATCAAAAACCGTATTATCAAGGAAACTGTCGGGCCCGACAAAGGACCGGTCATCGGCATCATTTGCGCCTTCGACCCGCCAGTCATGTTTGGGCACTGCGACATCAAGATCAGCCACCGCCGCGCGATACAGATCGGGGCGATAAACCTGGCGCACCACGGAATTAAGATCGGAATCTGCGGGCACCTGTCCCCAGCGTTTCATCTGTGTCCCCACCCAGCTTCCCTGTGACAGCCACGGGAAAGTAGCGGTATAGCGATAAAACACATGGCGATCGGGGATATCGGTCGGGGCTTCGCCCGGGCGCAGAACCGGCCGCCCGCCCAGCGACGCCTTAAGAATTTCATAGGGCGCGCCGACATTGGATTCTTCGGACAACATTTGCGCCAGCTCGGAACGGTTGCCCGGCTGATCGGCCCATTCGGCGGCACGCACAAGGGCCCGGACAAGACCCGATACCGTTTCCGGGCTGGAATTCACCCAGTCTTCGCGAATGCCCAGAACCTTTTCCGGGCTGCGCGGCCAGATATCATCCTTAAGCGCGACAATCACGCCATCGCCATGAAATACCGCGCGCTGGTTCCAGGGCTCACCCACGCAATAACCATCGACCCAGCCATTGCGCAGACTGTCAAACATGCGCGGCGGGGCAATCACACCGATATTCACATCCCGATCCGGATCGATCCCGGCCGCCGCCATCCAGTAGCGCAGCTCGTAATTATGGCTGGAGAACGGAAATACCGTCGCAAAGGACATGACCGGCCGACCCGCGGCGCGATCTTCATCAATCACCTTTTTAAGGGCGCGGCCTGAAAGTCCGCGCGGGCCATGCATTGCCGCCGGGTCGGCTTCAAGCATGCGCTGATACAATCTGGTTGAAACCGTGATCGCATTTCCCCCGCGCCCCAATGCCATCGGCACGACAATATGCTGAACCGGGACCCCGCCAAGGCCAAGACGGGCGGCAATCGGGATGCCTGCCAGAAGATGGGCTGCTTCGAACACGCCATAGGAAAGCTTGTCGCGAATGGCCGCCCATGACATTTCACGGACCAGTTCCAGATCAATATTTTCCTGCTCGGCAAAGCCCATCGCGCGCGCGACAACCGGTATGGCGCAATCAACAAGCGGGACAAAACCAAGACGAACCTTTTCAGCCATTCCTCAAAACTCCAACTGAAACGCCGTGATGACGCTTTGGGCGATCTCGTAAATCTTGCGATTCTGTTTCATGGCGTTCTTGCGCAGCAGCGCATAAGAATCTTCTTCGGACAGGCCTTTTTCCTTCATCAGGATGCCTTTGGCCCGTTCGATCAGTTTGCGTTCATTGAGTTTTGCCTGCGCCTCGTCGCGTTCGCGTCTGAGCTGATCAAAAACATTGAAGCGCGATATCGCCATTTCGACGATGGGGCGAATGCGGTCCTGTCGCAGACCGTCCACCACATAGGCACTGACCCCGGCCGATACGGCTTCCTGGATCATTGAGGCGTCGCTTTGATCAACAAACATCGCGATCGGGCGGGCAATGGCGCGCGACACCTGAAACATCTGTTCAAGCGTGTCACGGTCCGGGTTTTCCAGATCAATAATGATGATATCAGGCGCCAGCGCCTGAATGCGTTCGACCAGATTATGTGACGTCCCGATACGGGCGACGCGGGCATATCCGCTTTCGACCAGGCCACGTTCGACAATGGCTGCGCGATCGGGATTCTCGTCAATTACCAGAATGTTATATTCTTCCAGCTTTACCAAAATTAACTCTAACTCCCTGACAACCCGGGTGGTCGCGTCTCTCTTTTGTTTTTAATTTCCGTCCCGTTTTCGGATCCGGATTGGTGTCCGGGATGCGATATCCACCGCATCCCGAAAAGATCTGATTGGCGGAAACCTTATTCCGCCGGTACTGCCTGTGCCGGTGATGACGCAGCAAGGCGTTCGGCCTGTGCGCTTTCAAACCGTGCTTTTTCCTCGGCCTGGGTCGCAGCTGAGAACCGCACCGCCAGAGCCGCGAACGAGCAAACGATCACGGCACAGCCCAGATACAGAAGCCCTTCCTGATAGGTAAGTTCTTCGGACTTGAACAGGAAGCCCGCCGCAACCGCACCGGCATTGCCACCGGCACCAACGATACCGGCAACCGAACCCAGTGCCTTGCGATTGACAAACGGTACGATCCCGAAAGTTGCACCTTCGGACATCTGCACAAACAGCGAGAAGACGATCATCACGGCAACCGCAACAGCCAGTGCTTCCATCTGGGAGAAGGCAACAAGTGCGACACCTTCGATGAACAGCGCCATGAACAGGAATTTGACGCGACCAGAAAGGCCACCCTTGGCGGCAAACTTATCGGAAAACACCCCGCCCAGCGTGCGGGCAAAGATGTTCATCAGACCAAACAGACCGGCAATCATGCCCGCCGTTGCCAGCGACAGTTCAAACTTGTCGAAGAAATAGATCGCCGCAATGTTGTTGATGGTCAGTTCAACGCCAAAGCAGGCAGCATAGACCAGGAACAATGCCCAAACGCGATAATCGGAAACCGCGGCCATCATGCCCTTGGCAGCACCGGCTGTATCATCTTCGGGTTTGAGCGCGCCGCTTTTGCGCATCTCGTCATAGTTACCTTCCGGGCAATCCGTGGTGAATTTCCAGTACAGGGCGGCAACCACCAGCATGATCGCACCCGGGAACACCATCGCCAAACGCCAGCCCATGGTTTCCGCAACCCCGAAACCGAGCACCATGGCAAGGATCAGCGGCATGACCATCTGGGTGACACCACCGCCAAGGTTACCCCAGCCGGCCGTCGTGGCATTTGCCGTGCCGACGACATTGGGGGCAAACATCATGGATGTATGATACTGGGTAATCACAAAGGATGCCCCGATCGCCCCGATGGCAAGACGCGCCAAAAGGAAGGTTTCATAGCTGTCAGCAAGACCGATCAGCATGACCGGAAGCGACCCCAGAACCAGAAGCCCGGTATAGGTCTTGCGCGGGCCGATCTTGTCGCAAAGCGGCCCGATCAAAAGCCGCACCAGAACCGTGATGGCAACCGATGCAATGATGGTGCTGCCGATTTCGCTTTTGGTAAGTCCAAGATCATCGCGCACCAGCGGCATCAACGGCGCGATCCCGAACCAGCCAAAGAAGCACAGGAAGAATGAAAGCCAGGTCAGGTGAAAAGTCCGCATCTGAACAGTCTTGAGACTGAAAAGATTTATGCGTGTAGCCTTGTTCTTGATTTCCATAATGTGAAGCCCTTCGTTTAGGTCGCGCAGAGCTTGCGAGATGCTGTGTACGACCGACGGTTTTTCCCCATGGGCCTCTTGCTTCATCTGATGGATTCCGCAGGCGACCCGTCATTCGTATCGGAAAGGCTGCGCGTCCATCGCGCTGCTGTTCCAAACGTCTGATCGTCCGCCGTTGGACGAAGAACTGTGAGCCACCCGTCGTTGGGCCTGCTTTCGTCAAAGCTGCTCACACAGGATGACATGCTGCAAACAGCGCGCCAGTTTTTTCGCGATGCGGGATAAAATCTGCAAATTGCTGGAATCCAATGGTTTTGGACGAACGCGCCTGCAAACAGCGATTTTGGATTTTTGCAAATTTCGCAATTTTGCACATTTTTTAATCTTATCAATTTTGCACTGTTTATTTTTTAATCAGATACGATTATTCCCCGCATCACAACTCAACCATCCGGATTGCAATCCCCGTTAAATTACAGACGGTTGCAAGATAATTTTCCCCGTTTTCCATTCTGGCACGGGACTTGAATATATCGAAGTATGAGCGCGGGCAGTGTCGCCTGCGGCTCCGGCCGAAAAGCCGATTGCATATATAAAGAATCCAAAGACGGGTTCACCGGATAACGACGTCCGTTGCGAAATGCCTTTTAAAAGAGCAGGCCGCATCGGGCGTTTTTTTTGTGCCAACTTCGCATCCCGCGACGAGGAGCCAGAGACAAATGAACCACGTCCCTGCAAACATAAAAGCCGCAAAATCCCGCCTGATTGTCATTGGCAACGGCATGGCCGGTATGAGAACGGTCGAAGAAATCCTGAACCGCGCACCGGACAAATACGACATCACGGTTTTCGGTGCCGAACCGCGCGTGAACTATAACCGCATCATGCTTTCGCCCCTGCTGTCGGGCGAAAAGAATTTTGACGAAATCGTCATCAACACCCCGGAATGGTATCGCGAAAACAACATCCATCTTTATTCCGGCGACCCGGTTGTTGAAATTGACCGTATCCGCAAGGTCGTCATTTCCAAAAGCGGTACGGAAACCGAATATGACCGCCTGTTGCTTGCAACCGGTTCGGACCCGATCATCATTCCGGTTCCCGGCCACAAACTTTCTGGCGTTGTTACCTTCCGCGATGTCGATGATGTTGACGTCATGCTGGGTGCTGCGGCCAAGGGCGGTCCAGCCGTTGTGATTGGCGGCGGGCTTTTGGGTCTTGAAGCCGCGGTCGGGCTTCAGGCACGCGGCATGGATGTGACGGTTTTGCATCTGGCAGGGCACGTCATGGAACGCCAGCTTGATCCGTCGGCGGGTTACCTTTTGGCACAGGAACTTGAACGGCGCGGCATCACTGTAATTACCGAGGCGGACACCGCCGAAATCGTCGGAACGGAAACCGTAACCGGCGTGCGTCTTAAGGACGGACGCATGATCCCGGCTGATCTGGTGGTCATGGCTGTTGGCATTCGCCCCAACGGGCGCCTTGCCGCAGACACCGGCATCGCAGTCGAACGTGGCATTGTCGTTGACGATGTCATGACCACCAGTGATCCGGCGATCTTTGCGGTTGGCGAATGCGTACAGCATCGCGGCCAGTGTTATGGCCTTGTCGCACCGCTGTTTGAAATGGCGAAATCCTGTGCCGATCATTTGACAGAGATTGAGACCGATGGCTACGCCGGGTCGGTCACCTCGACCAAACTTAAGGTCACGGGTGTTGATGTCTTTTCCGCCGGTGATTTTTCAGGTGGCGGCAATACAGAAGAAATCGTGTTCCGCGATGCCGGACGCGGTGTTTACAAACGCATCGTCCTTGAAGACGGCAAGATCAAGGGCGCGGTTCTTTACGGCGATACCACCGATGGCGGCTGGTATTTCCAGCTGATGAAGGACGGACAGGATGTTACGGAACTGCGTGACACCCTTGCCTTTGGTCAGGCGTTTGCCGGGGGATCTGCCGGAAACCCTCTTGACGCCGTTGCAGCCCTGCCAGATGACGCAGAAATTTGTGGCTGTAACGGCGTTTGCAAAGGTTCCATCGTTTCTGCCATCACCGAAAAGGGCCTGACGACCCTTGATGAAGTCAAAGGCCACACCAAGGCGTCGGCGTCCTGCGGATCATGTGCAGGGCTGGTTGAAAACCTGCTTGCGGCGACCCTTGGCGGTGAGTATCAGGCCGCAACGGTCAAGCCGATCTGCACCTGTACCGATCATGATCATGACAGCGTGCGCCGCCTGATCATTGCCAAGGGTCTTAAATCGATGCCGGCAATCATGCAGGAACTGGAATGGAAATCATCCGATGGGTGCCATGTTTGCCGCCCGGCATTGAACTATTACCTTCTGGCTGCATGGCCGGGGGAATATGTCGATCATGGCGCATCACGTTTCATCAATGAACGCGTGCATGCCAACATCCAGAAAGACGGCACCTATTCCGTGGTGCCGCGCATGTGGGGTGGCCTGACCAACCCGCGCGAATTGCGCGCAATTGCCGATGTCGCCGATAAATTCGACATCCCGACGGTCAAGGTTACCGGCGGTCAGCGCATTGATCTTTTGGGTGTGAAAAAGGAAGACCTGCCGGCGGTCTGGGCCGATCTTAATGCCGCAGGCATGGTATCGGGTCATGCCTATGGCAAATCGCTTCGGACTGTCAAAACATGCGTCGGACAGGAATGGTGTCGTTTCGGCACCCAGATGTCGATGAGCATGGGGGTCGAACTTGAAAAAATGACCTGGGGATCCTGGATGCCCCACAAGTTCAAAATGGCTGTATCGGGCTGTCCGCGCAACTGTGCCGAAGCAACCATCAAGGATTTCGGCGTGGTGGCAACCGATGGCGGCTGGGATTTGCATGTTGGCGGCAATGGCGGCATCCATGTCCGCGCGACCGAACTTCTGTGCAAGGTCACAACCGATGAAGAGGTCAAGGAATATTGCGGTGCCTTCATCCAGCTTTACCGCGAAGAGGCCCGTTATCTGGAACGCACCGCACCGTGGATCGAACGCGTTGGTCTGAAACATGTTCAGGAACGCGTTGTGGATGATGCCGAAAACCGCAAGGCCCTGTTTGATCGCTTCATGATCAGTCAGCAAACCGCCCAGAAAGACCCATGGGCCGAACGCGCATCCGAGGGCGTTGACGCCCACGAATTCAAACCCCTTTCGATGGTCGCAGCGGAGTAAGACAGATGACGAACAATCTGACATGGGTAGAAGTCGGACCCGCTGCCAATATCCCGCAGCAAGGCGCGCGTACCCTGCAAACCCAAACCGATCGCATCGCGATTTTCAGAACCCTTGACGATCAGATCTTTGCCCTGCTTGATCGCTGCCCGCATAAGCAAGGCCCCCTGGCACAAGGCATCGTGCATGGCCATTTCGTCACCTGCCCGCTTCATAACATGGTGTTTTCGCTTGAAACCGGCGAGGCACAGGGCCCCGATGACGGCTGTGCCGCCAAGGTCGAATGCAAGGTCATTGACGGCATGGTGCGGGTTGGCCTGACCGAACTGCAAGCTGGATTGCGCCATGCGGGATGAGGTCAAAACAACCTGCCCCTATTGCGGTGTTGGCTGTGGCCTGATCATTTCGCCAACCCGTGACGGATGGGCTGTGGGCGGCGACCCCGACCACCCCGCCAACCTTGGGCGCATTTGTTCCAAGGGTGCGGCCCTGATCGATACGATCATGGCCGAGACCAAACGCGATTTTCGCCTGCTTGAACCCGAAGTCGACGGCAAACAGGTTGGCTGGAAAACCGCCATTGCCGAAACCGCAAATCGCCTGCGCGACACCATTGAAAAACATGGTCCGAAATCGGTGGCCTTTTACGTGTCAGGGCAGCTCCTGACCGAGGATTATTATGTCGCCAACAAACTGATCAAGGGCTTTATCGGATCGCCCCATATCGATACCAATTCACGTCTTTGCATGGCATCGACCGTGGTCGGGCACAAGCGCGCCTTTGGCGCCGATGTGGTGCCCGGATGTTACGAAGACCTTGAAATCGCCGATCTGGTCATTCTGACCGGGTCAAATCTGGCATGGTGCCACCCGGTGCTTAATCAGCGCCTGCGTGCGGCCAGGGAAAAGCACGGCACAAAGATTGTTGTGATTGATCCAAGACGGACGGCAAGTTGCGATATTGCCGATTTGCACCTTGCCATCAAGCCGGGCAGCGACGTTGCCCTGTTTAACGGTTTGCTGGCCTGGCTTGACCAGACGGGCAATACCGATCTTCGTTATGTAGCCCGCCATGTGAGTGGCTATGAACAAGCCGTGGCAGAGGCGCGTGCCGACTGCCCGGATATCGAGACAACCGCACAAAAATGCGGGCTCGACCTGCAAGACAGCGCCGATGAAACCGGCTCAGGTCTGGGAAAACTGGAAACGTTGTTTAACTGGTTTGCGGCTTTTGATCGTACCGTCACGGTCTTTTCACAAGGCGTGAACCAGTCATCTAGCGGGTCGGATAAGGTCAATGCGATCCTTAATTGCCATCTGGCAACCGGTCGTGTCGGAAAACCGGGTTCAAGCCCGTTTTCCGTCACCGGCCAACCCAATGCCATGGGCGGGCGCGAAGTTGGCGGCCTCGCCAATCAGCTTGCCGCCCACATGAACCCCAATGATCCGGTCGATATTGATCGTGTCAGACGGTTCTGGAAATCCGACGCCCTTGAACCGGGCGAAGGATACAAGGCCGTCGACATGTTTCGCGCCATTGAAACCGGTGAAATCAAGGCCGTCTGGATCATGGCAACCAACCCGGCAGTCAGCCTTCCGGATGCGGATCGAGTGCGCCTTGCACTGTCGCGTTGTCCGCTTGTGATTGCATCCGATGTCGTCAATGACACCGACACATTGCGCCACGCCCATATCAAACTGCCCGCCACCGGCTGGGCAGAAAAATCGGGCACCGTCACCAATTCCGAACGGCGCATATCGCGCCAACGCCCGTTCCGCGAGGCCCAGGGCAATGCCAAGCCCGACTGGTGGATCATGACCCAAGTCGCGCGTGCCATGGGATATGGCAAGGCTTTCAAATACAAGGATCCCGCCGATATCTTTGCCGAACATGCCGCCCTTTCGGAATTTGAAAATGACGGCATGCGGGCCTTTGATATCGGCATCTGGCACAAGGCCAGGAAATCGGCCTATGACGCGATGGAACCGTTTCAGTGGCCGGCTTCTCGCAAACATCAACCGGCCAGCGGTTCCCAACGGCTTTATGGTGATGGCATATTCACCACATCAAGCGGTCGGGCCAAAATGCTGGCTGTTGCGCATATTCCACCGCAATCCCGAACCAGTCGCGACTTCCCGCTGATTGCCAATAGCGGCCGGTACCGCGATCAATGGCACACCATGACGCGCACCGGAACAGCGGCACGTCTTTCGGCCCATCGTCCGGAACCGCTGCTTGAAATCCACCCAAAGGACGCCGCCAAATTCGGGCTTTCGGATGGTGGCATTGCCCGGATCAAAAGCAGCCATGGTACGTCCCTGATGCGGGTTCTGGTCACAGATGCGCAAATGCCCGGACAGGTTTTCATTCCCATGCACTGGAACGATATCTTTTCGGCAGCAGGCGGGATCGGTCGGCTTTTGCCCCCCAATGTTGATCCCCATTCCGGCCAGCCCGAAAGCAAACATGTCCCCGTTGCCCTCGAACCATTTGCCCCGAAATGGCAGGGATTGCTGTTTTCAAGCACCCCGGTTGATCTTGGCAGCCTGCCCTATTGGGTGGCGGCGACCGGACCGGGCAGCATGATTTATGAAATCGCCGGCTCCGAACCGATGATGTTCAAGTCCCTTTTGCCGATTGCGGCCAATGAGGATGACGAACAGGTCATTGAATATAGCGACAGCAAAAAGGGCGTTCATCGTTATGCCCGATTGAACGGTGATCGCGTTACCGGCGCCCTTTTCATCGGCCCGGACCGCCCGGCCCTTGGCCGGGATTGGGTTTCAAACCTGCTGGCAACCGATCAGGTCGCCCCTCTCGAACGCAATGCCCTTCTGGCCGGGCGGATGCCCGATGCGGGCGCAATCAATGATCGCCTGATCTGTTCATGTTTCTCGGTCGGGCTGGCGGCCATCAGCCGTGCCATTTCTGATCAGAATGCCGTAACCGCCGCCGATATTGGCCGTTTGCTTCAGGCCGGGACCGGGTGCGGTTCGTGCCTGCCGGAAATAAAGGAGATTCTCGATGACGCATTACCGCGCGCCGCAGAATAATCGCGGGCTTACGCCAGATGTTGCTGCCCATGCTGCGACATCTGAAAACTTCGCCTATTTTCCCGCCTTCATACATGTGACCGGCAAAAAGGTATTGGTGCTGGGCGGCGGCGAAGTCGCACTTGGCAAGCTGCGCCTGCTTGTGCGCAGTCAGGCAAAGATCACGGTCGTCGCACCCGAAATCTGCGACGACATTGCCGTGATGGTGGACGAAGGGCGGATCGTTTGGGAAAGCGCGCCCTTCGTCGACACCATGATCAACCGGGCGGTCATGGTATTTGATGCCGCCGATGATCCGCATTTGACCGCACGGGTGCAGGCCGCGACCAGACGGCGCAACATCCTTTTGAATGTGGTCGACAAGACCCCGCATTGCGATTTCATCGTGCCGGCAATCCTTGATCGCGCACCGGTAATGATCACGATATCAACCGGTGCCTGTGCCCCGGCCCTTGCACGCATCATCCGGCAGCGCCTTGAGACTGTTCTTCCGGCATCCATGGCACAACTGGCCCGCATTGCCCGCGATGCGCGGCAAAAGGTCGCCGAACACCTTCATGACAATGTGTCACGCCAGCGGTTCTGGACCCATTTTTTCCAGCGCGGACTGCAAGAATCCCCGACCGGCACCGCACGCGACAGCGATATTGACCATGCCCTGCGCCAGTTCGTTCCCGATGGCAGCAGCGCGACCGTCCCCGGCGGGCAGATCATGAATGCCGAAATCCATGCTGATACTGCCTTTGATCTTCCGCACGGCATCGCGCGCGCGATTGAAACCGCCGATATCGTCTTTCACGAAGACCACATTGCCGAAGATATCCTGACGCTTGCCCGGCGCGATGCCACCCTGATCCCGATTGGCTGCATCAGCCTTGATCACGACCCCGACGCCAAACGTGACAGCATCGAACAGCAAACCAGAATTTTCGCCCGACAGGGTTTCAATATCGTCACCCTGACCCAGGCAATCACGCACTAGATCATCCTGACGTCCTTCCGGTTCACCCTGTGGATTATGGCTCCCCGTATTCCACAAAAACTAAAGGCGCGCAAAGTACCCCCTGCGCGCCTTTCTTTTTGCCAGAATGGCAAAAGTTATTTCATCGTCGGCATGACGAATTCCGCACCTTTGCGAATACCGGTTGGCCAGCGCGAAGTGATGGTTTTCAGCTTGGTGTAGAAACGCACACCTTCCGGACCATGCATGTGATGATCGCCAAACAGAGATGCTTTCCAGCCGCCAAACGAATGGAACGCCATCGGAACCGGGATCGGAACGTTAATGCCGACCATGCCGGTCTGGGTACGTGCGGCAAATTCACGCGCCGTATCGCCATCACGGGTAAAGATCGCAGTACCGTTGCCATATTCGTGGCTATCGACAAGGTTGGCAGCGGTTTCGTAATCATCGGCGCGAACAACCGACAGAACCGGGCCAAAGATTTCTTCCTTGTAGATGCTCATATCCGGGGTGACGTCATCAAACAGGGTGCCCCCGACAAAGTAGCCTTCTTCATAGCCCTGGAGCTTGATATCGCGGCCATCAACAACAAGCTTGGCACCTTCTTCGACACCCTTGTTGATATAGCCGACCACCTTGTCACGGTGTGCTGCCGTTACCAGCGGCCCCATTTCAGCCGCCGGATCGGTTCCCGGCGCAACGCGCAGTTCATTGATACGCGGTACCAGCTTTTCAATCAGGGTATCTGCCGTTGCCTTGCCAACCGGCACGGCAACCGAAATTGCCATGCAACGTTCGCCAGCCGACCCGTATGCAGCCCCCATCAGGGCATCGACCGCCTGATCCATGTCGGCATCCGGCATAATGATCATGTGGTTTTTCGCACCACCAAGGGCCTGACAACGTTTGCCCTGCGCGGTTGCGGTTTCATAGATGTATTTGGCAATCGGGGTCGATCCGACAAAGCTGATCGCGGTGACGTCCGGATCAAACAGAAGCGCATCAACTGCTTCCTTGTCGCCCTGAACAATGTTGAATACGCCATCAGGAAGACCGGCCTCGGTCAGCCATTCCGCCAGCAGAAGGGATGCGGACGGATCGCGTTCGGACGGTTTGAGGATAAAGCAGTTACCGCATGCAAGTGCTACCGGGAACATCCACATCGGCACCATGGCCGGGAAGTTGAACGGCGTGATACCGGCAACGATCCCCAAGGGCTGACGCACCGAATGGCTGTCGACCTTGGTACCGACATTTTCAGTAAATTCACCCTTAAGCAACTGCGGCGCGCCGGTTGCAAATTCGACAACTTCGATCCCGCGGGTGACTTCGCCCAGCGCATCGGACAGAACCTTGCCATGTTCGGCGGTGATTGCCGCGGCCAGTTCTTCGGAGCGGTCTTCAAGAATGCCAAGAAACTTGTTGAGGATACGCGAACGGCGAAGTGGTGTGGTATTGGCCCATTCATCACGAACAGCCGCAGCCGATTCAACTGCCGCACGCACTTCGGCCTTGGATGCAAGATCAACCGTGCCGCTTTGTACGCCGGTTGCCGGATTAAAGACAGCAGCAGAACGACCGGATTTACCGGCGACGCGCTTGCCATTGATGTAATGGGTGATCTGGGTCGACATGGGGTTCCTCCCGACTAAACCTGATTTCGGATTGCCTGATTTCATCACCGGCAAACTGGACCCATTATGACTATGCACTGCAATGCACATCAATTATCATTCCTGCAAATTCGATGTGCAAAAATTAAAGTCATCAGAGGTCATTCACCGTAATGGATTGGGATCGCTTCCGCATTTTCCTTGCCGTCGCCAGGCAGGGCCAAATCCTGGCCGCTGCACGCCAGCTTGGCCTGAACCATGCAACGGTCGGACGGCAATTGGCCGCCCTTGAACAGGAACTTGGCACCAAGCTGATTGACCGGCGCACCACCGGATCGGAATTGACCACGGCGGGGCGCGAATTGATGGCTGCGGCGGAGGCCGCTGAATCTGCCTTTCTGCGGGCCGGGACCGCTGTTTCGAACCAGTCCGAAGTCATCAGCGGCACGGTCCGGGTTGGTGTGCCCGATGGATTGGGGAATTATTTTCTGGCAAGTGAGTTGGCTCACTTTGCGGCAAATCATCCGGATCTGGTTATCCAGATTGTGCCGCTGCCACGCACATTTTCCCTGTCACAACGCGAAGCCGACATCGCCATTACCCTTGATCGCCCCAAACAGGGACGGCTGGTGATCAAGAAGCTGACCGACTATACGCTCAGCGTCTATGCCAGCCGGAATTACATTGAGCGTTACGGGGATGTTCGGACAGAGGCCGACCTGTCAGACCGGCTGTTTGTCACCCATATCGAAGACCTGATTTACAGCCGTGCGCTTGATTATGCTGCCCGGCTTGGCAAATTGATGAAACGTCGCTTTGAATGCGGCAGCGTGGTCGCCCAGATGGAAGCCGTACGCAACGGACATGGCATCGGCATCCTGCATGATTATGCCACCGATGGTGTGCCTGATCTTGTGCGTTTGCTGCCTGAAATCCGCTTTACCCGCAATTACTGGATGCTTCAGCACCCTGACACGAAGGATACGCGCAGCGTTGCGTCGGTCGCGGAATATATCACGCGGGTTGTCCGCGCAGCGCGCGACCAGTTCGTCATGAGCTAGCCCACCAACCCCGAACCCGAACCCATGGCGATAAACCCTTGCCCGAAACGACATCAGGCACAAAGACAGGATCTGTCCTTGTGCCTGGATGGGGTCCGCTTTTGCGGGCGGATCTGACAGTCAAAGACCGGTCAGATCAAATATTAATGACCAATGGTCAATGTTTACGCCAGTCAAATTCGATCACTTGCTGATCGGACAGGCTCCGCAATTTTTCTTCGAAATAACCGCGGATCTGATCAAGACCCTTACCGTCGGAAGCCGACATCGCGACAGTCAGGAAAGATGAGCTGGCAGAGATTTCACAAACCCCGTCCTCAAAGGCCAGAAGACCCTTGTTTGCATCGCGCAGTTCACCATGAACCGGTTCCTGCACAGAACCAAGAAAGCCTTCAAGATAGCGGGGGGCGTTGCGTAGATAGATATCCGCAAAACAATAATTGGCGTCCATATCCTGATCCAATTCCATATCCGGATGGTTTGTCATTTCCGATGATTCCGCCGGGGCATCATCATCCTTATCTTGGCCGGTACCCTGTGCCTTGATTATCCGGTCAGACATGCACAAACCCATTTCTTCCAATGGCGCATATAATGCACCAAACGAATCCCCATTACCCCTATCACCTGCATAGCACAGAATACATGCACGCGACAATAGTGACCAGTGGTCACTAAAATGTGAGCTTTAATGTAAAGACCACATTTTCTAAAGCGGAAAATGTCTCAAAATCGTCGAAGCGCAACCCGTCATGGCGATTTTTTTCATGAAAATCTTATTTTCTGCCAATTCGATGACGATCAAAAATCGAAAATGTCATAAAAATCCCATGAAACCAGCGACCTGCACCTTGGGACGCAGCCGCAAAAAATTCACGAAATGGCGACTCCATGCACGAAACTTACGGCTCTTGGGACCAGCTTTCACCACATCGGAACAGGGCCAAACCAGATATTTCCACGACGGCGCGACACCCCGGCAAGACAAACCAAACCGTCGGGATCACCAACCAGCCGCGCAGATACATCCGCAGTCATGGCTTGGACATACCCAAGGCATGCCATTTCGCCATGAAGGACAACCGGCCTGTGCTAAACACGTGACCATGTAAGACAGCGCGCCAACCAACGTGTTTCTGGATGCTTAACCGCGCGATATCGCGATCGGTCAGGACGCCGTCACGACAAGGTGGCCTGCAAAACCCGCTGGCAGTTTCGGTACATGTTCTTCGATTGGCGACACCCTTTTCTGTGCCTGCGGGTCGATAATTCCCGTGGCCTTGAAAACCGCTTCATAGCGGCACCACGCCTGATAGAAATCATCAAGGCTGATTGATCGCGGCAACAACAATTGTTCTGCCATGTCGGCAACCGGTCGGCGGGCGTCCTTATATTCAATGTCGATACCGACCGAAATGCCCGGTCGTGTCGCCAGCGCGACCGCAATCACGTGCCGGGAATGGCTGATCGAGGCCGATCGATTTGCCCCATCCCGACCTGTCCCCCGCACCCAGGGCCGCCCATCGGCATCCTTGAAAACAAGTCCCTGTCCGTCGCCGAGATCATGACCAATGTCATCATGCGGCCCCGCATCCTGTATCCCGGCACGGGGAAAATCACCACTTTCCGAAACGACTTTTCTGGCAAGAAGCCCCAGCAATTCATGTGCGAGCGCGGACATTTCCCGGCGTGATGAGCGGGCAGTCGGCAGCTCGGCCCCATGGGTGCGGATCGCGTAAACAACCCCTTCATCCAAAGCTGAACAATGCGCCATTCCCGGCAAACGGTCGATCCCAAAAGTGGTACTTGTCGCCACCAGCACAATCCATTATTGCTGAACTCTGGTCACACGAGCACGGTCAGAAGCAATGAAAAATCATGTTTCCCGGCCAATCATGACTGCGATCAATTGAATTCGTTTTCACCAAAGAATCAAGGCAGATCAAAATGCGTAGCTTGAAACTTGCAGCAGTTGCCATCGTTTTTGCGGCACTCAGTGCCTGCACGGCAACTGTTCAGAACTTTTCGAACCAGCCCTTCCCGAGCGATGTCGAAAAGCTCAGCATGGAAGAAATTGAAGCAACCATCATCGAAGCCGCATCTGCACGCGACTGGATTGTTCAGCGCGAAGGCGAAGGACATCTCAAGGCAACCTATGCACCGCGTTCGCACAGCGCGGAAGTTGCCATCTCCTTTGATAAAAAGAACTATTCGATCATTTATGTCGACAGCACCAATCTGAACTATAATGGCACCCAGATTCACCGGAACTATAACCGTTGGGTCAATAACCTGAGACAGGATATCCTGCGTGCGGTCTCTGCCCGCGCCGCACTTGCCAACTAGGACTTCAGATGACGCTGCTTTGCGCCTGCCTACCCTGCTGGGCTTTTTGGGAAAATACCGATGGTCAGGCCACCCTGACCACAAAGCGTGACGGGGATCCCCGGATCACAACCGAACCATCGGATCCCGCCCAACTGGCGCGCAGCATCAAACCAGCCTGGCGGCGGCGACTGGACCTGTTTGGTCGCGCCGCCGCCGAGGTGCTGTCCCACACACTCCAGACCACCGAAAATCCGCGCATCGTTTTCTGTTCGCGCCACGGCAATATCGACCGCACGGTCAAACTCCTTCATCAGGTTGCCACCGATGATGCCGTTTCCCCCGCCGATTTCAGCATGTCGGTCCATAATGCCTTTATCGGGGTGGCATCCATCAACTGGTCGATCACCGAAAGCCATACGGCCATTTCCGCCGGGGATGACAGCCTGATTGCCGCACTGACCGAAACACTTGCGCAACTTGCATCAGATGCACGGCCGGTCATTCTGTGTTTTGTCGATCTTCCCCTGCCGGAAATCTATAATGATCAAACTACACAGTCCGATCAGGGCATGGCACTTGCCATCCGTTTTGATCCGCAAAATGGCGATCGCAATAGCGATCATGATGGCGAGCTGTACCGTTTCAAAAGCCTGACCACAGACGAACGCAGCATGCTTTCGCCCGCAAGCGCCATTGACCATGGCAAGGCACTGGTTGATCTTTTATCGTCACGTCAGAACGATATTCGCATTGCCGGAAAATCAAGCGCCTGGACCATCACACGCCATGACTAAACCCGCCCTGGCCCAGCGCCCCGACGCCCCGGATCATCCCCGCACGCAAGCGCCCGAACAAACGGTGGCAGGCGCCAGACCCGCGCGCGACACACACGCGGACAAGCCCCGCAATACCAGCAAACCCCGCAAAACCCCGCCCCGTCAGGCCCGTGGCCTTAACTGGTACTGGCGGTTATTTGCCACCGGATTTGCCTTTTGCAGTTTCGGGCTTGGCGGGCTGTTGATGGCACTTACGATTTTTCCGGCCATGATGGTGGTTCTGCAAAACCGCGCCAGACGCCGCAAATACGCGCAATTTGTCATTTGCCGCGGATTTCGGCTGTTTACCTGGATGCTCGATATCACCGGGGTCGCCGGTGTAGAAGCACACAATGTCGACCGTTTGCGCACTGCGCGCGGCGCACTGATCATTGCCAATCACCCGACCCTGCTTGATGTGGTGATGATCCTGTCACGGATGGACAGATGCCAGTGCGTGGTCAAGCACGAGCTATTTCGCAACCCGTTTCTGTTCGGGGTGGTGCGCGCGGCGGGTTTCATCCGCAATGACGACAATCCGGAAAACCTGATTGTTCAGGCCCGTCATCATCTGGCCGCCGGGGCGAATATCATGATCTTTCCCGAAGGCACCCGAACCCCGCCGAAATGCAAGCTCGGCAAGCTTCAGCGCGGGGCTGCAAACATCGCGATAGAGACACAAGCCGACTTGATTCCTGTGGTTGTACACTGTAATCACGATACGTTGAAAAAAGGGGTCCCGTGGTATCGTATTCCGCCGTCCAAAATCCAATTCCGGCTGGAAGTTGATCCCCCCATCTTATTTAACGACATACATGATCCCGGGTTGCCGCGGGCGAAGCAATCGCGCGCGCTGACACGGTTCATCAAAGAATATATCTTGAGCAGATTGAAACATGACTTCGCTGGAAACAGAACTTAAAGCCTTCATCATCGAGACCCTTAATCTTGAAGATGTGCAGGTCGACGATATCGACAGCACCGAAGCCCTGTTTGTTGATGGGCTGGGCCTTGATTCCATCGATGCCCTGGAACTTGGCGTCGCGCTTCAGAAAAAATACGATGTGCGCATTGATGCCAAAGACGAAAACGTCAAAACGCATTTTGCCTCTGTACGCAATCTGGCGACCTTCATCCAGTCAGAGAAAGGGGCGTAAACATGCATAGTCGCGACGAAATCTATAACCAGTTGCACGCCTATCTGGTCGAGTTGTTCGAAGTTCCGGCCGAAGACATTTCCCCGGATGCTCATTTGATGGATGACCTTGATCTCGACAGCATCGATGCGGTTGATCTGATTGTGAAATTCCAGGAACTGACCGGCAAGAAAATCCCGGCAACTGAATTCAAATCGGTCCGAACCGTCGATGACGTGGTCGAGAAAATTCATGACCTGGTCAGTTCCTAATCGCATTGGTGCCATACTGCTTGCGATACTGGGTATTGCCTATCCGGTACTGGTCTATTTCGGATTATCGGTCTTTTCACCGCGCCTGATTCTGATTGTGCTGATTGTGGCTGTGTTGCTGCGTGCGGCGCTGTTTCTTGGCAGTGGCAAGCGCGTGCAGGCAATCACCTTTCTGTTGGTTGCGGCGATCCTTGCCTGTGCGGGTATCGCCAGCGAACTGGTGGCAATCCGGTTTTATCCGGTCATTGTTTCAGCAACGCTTGCGGCGTTGTTCGGGGTATCTCTTTTTGTCGGACGTCCGATGATTGAACGCTTTGCGCGGTTGCGCACCCCCGAACTTGACGATTATGCCATCGGCTATACCCGCATACTGACAGCGGTCTGGGTCGGCTTTTTTATTGCAAATGGCAGCATTGCGGCCTGGACGGCCCTTTATGCCAGTATCAAGACATGGACCCTTTATAACGGGCTGATATCCTATGTGCTGATTGCGGTCCTGTTCGTCGGTGAATGGCCGGTGCGCCGTATTCTGCGTGCCCGCCATGATCGCAAAACACAAGACAGCACCGGTCAGGAGAACGCATGAGCGTTTTTTTCACAAATCTCGGCAATCCGCAAAATGCCCATACCGGACTGTGTTTTGAAAATGACACCACGCTTTCGGTTGGGGCGATCAATGCGGATATTGACCGCCTGACCACACAGCTTGATGCGGGCAAACGCATTTCAATTTATTGCCAGTCGACACGCCTGTTCATGATCGCGCTGGCCGCCGTCTGGCGGGCCGGTTCAACCGCGATCCTGCCGGCAACCGACAAAAGCGGGTATCTTGATGAAATCGGCCAACAGTTCGATACCCACCTTGATGATGCCAGAATTCAGCAATTGCTGATCGCCGCGAACACCAAGCCCGTCCCGACAACACCCGGCATTCCGCCCGCAACATCATGCCAGGCGATCTTCTTTACATCCGGATCCAGCGGCACACCGAAACCGGTGATCAAAACCCTGGCCCAGATCGAAGATGAAATCACAATCCAGTCGCCCCTTTGGCGGCCGCTTATGGGCGATGATGCCCGCATCATCGGTCTTGTGTCCCATCAACATATTTACGGTCTGATCTTTCGGGTGATCTGGCCGGTCATGACCAAACAGATCACCTGCGCCCAGCAGGCCCAGTTCTGGGACATGGTTCTTGGCGAAATGCAGACCGGGGATATGCTGGTCGCAAGCCCGGCACAGCTTAAAAACCTGCATCCTGATCTGGCAACAGCGCCGCGCCCGGCATTGGTGCTGAGTTCCGGTGGCCCGCTTGATTTCGCAGCAGCACAGTCGGCGACGGCCATGCTTGGCGTCTGCCCGACCGAGATTTATGGCAGCACGGAAACCGGCGGCATTGCTTGGCGTCAACAGCATCAAGAAAACGCCCCCTGGCACCCATTGCCACAACTTGAAACCGGGCTGAACGATGTCGGATGTTTGCGGGTCCGCGCCCCCCATATTGCCGGGACCGACTGGTATCAGACCGAAGACCGCGCGATGCTTGATCGGGAAAAGAACTGCTTTGTCCTTAAGGGGCGCGCGGATCGTGTCGTCAAGATCGGTGGCAAGCGGGTGTCGCTTGGCGCGGTCGAAGAACATCTGCGCCGTAATGAACTTATCGAGGATGCGGTTGCCTTGCTGGCACGCGAAGATGATCCGCGGCTTGCCGTCGTTGCCGTCCTGACACCGGATGGAAAGGCTGAACTGGAAAAGCGTGGCCGCTTTCGCATGGGGCGGCTGTTGCGCCGCGAACTTTCAAAATTCGAAGAAGACGCCGCCTTGCCGCAACGCTGGCGGTTTGTCGATCGCCTGCCCACCGACAGCCAGGGCAAGAAGCCGCTTCATCTGTTGCGTGCCCTGTTTGATGACAATGGCAATGCCTTGCCCGAGGTTACCGAACATGTGCGCAATCACGAACGCGATGCCGTATCGCTGACGCTTAAACTTGACGGCGACATGACCTGTTTCAAGGGTCATTTTCCCGGGCAGCCGATCTTACCCGGCGTCATTCAGCTGCATTGGGCCGCCCTGTTCGGGGCATCGGTTTTTGGGTCTTCGCGCAATGTTGCCGAAGTCAGCCAGCTGAAATTCCGCAAACCCATCACGCCATCCGACGTGATCCGGCTTGAACTTGATCTCGATGCGTCTGCCCATCGCCTTAAATTCAGCTACCGTTCCGATCAGGACGATCTGCACAGTTCGGGAACACTGAAATTGCGGGTGCCGCAAGATGACGGGGCAAAGGACGAAGGGGAAAAGATCGCGTGAAAATCTGTGCGCTGATCCCGACCTATAATCACCACACCGTTCTGGCTGATGTCGTCGCCAAGGCGCGATCCTTTGATCTGAGCGTTTTCATCATTGATGACGGATCGAACGCGCAAACCCGTCAGGTAGTCGCAAACCTTCATGATCCCGATCATGGCGTATTTTGCCATCGTCTTGCGCACAATGGCGGCAAGGGTGTTGCTGTCATGACCGGCATGAAACTGGCCCATCAGGCCGGGTTCACCCACGCCATTCAGATCGATGCCGATGGTCAGCATGATCTTGATCGAATTCCCGAAATGCTACGCGCTGCGCGAAATGCACCGGATGCACTTGTCACCGGGCTTCCGGTTTATGATGACAGCATCCCGACCGGCCGCAAAATCGGGCGCTGGGTCACCCATTTCTGGGTCTGGATCGAAACATTGTCCTTTGCCATCCGCGACAGCATGTGCGGCTTTCGCGTTTATCCACTTGCGCAAAGTCTTGCCGTCTGGCGCAGCGAAGGTCTTGGCAAAAAGATGGATTTCGACACCGAACTGATGGTGCGGCTTTACTGGCGGGGTGTTCCGGTGATCCACATCCCGACAAAGGTGACCTATCCCGACGGCAACATATCGAATTTCCGGATGTGGAAAGACAATGTCCTGATCAGTGCGATGCATACGCGTCTGGTCTTTGGCATGATCTGGCGACTGCCCGGTTATTTCCGGCGCGGGGCGACCTTTGCCCCGCGACAACGCGATTTTGCACCTGACAACCCGCCCGTCTCGTCCGAACACTGGTCGGAAATCGACGAACGCGGCATGTATTTGGGCATGCGTTTTCTGGGGGCTGTGTACCGTTATTTCGGTCGCCGGTTCTGTCTGGCTGTGATGATGCCCATCATCTTCTATTTCTATCTGACCGGAAAAAATGCGCGCCGGGCATCGCATGATTTTCTGATCCGCGCCCAAAAGGCCGGTGCCAATATCACCCCGACCAGAATGAATGTTTTTCGGCATTTCATGCGGTTCGGGGAAAGTGCACTCGACAAGATTGCGGCATGGTGCGGCAAGCTGGGCGAAGGCAATCTTGACCTTCCTGATGATGCCGAAAGCCTGTTTGACTATCTTCCGCGCGATCAGGCGGTCGTGCTGCTGGTGTCGCATTTCGGCAATATGGAACTGGTCCGCGCGATTGCCAGCCGCGACCGCGACTTTCGCGTCAATGTTTTGCTTCATCAAAAAAACGCGGCCCGGTTTGGCCGGGTTCTTCGGAAATTTGCCCCTGAAAGCCAGGTCGACCTGATTGAAGTAACCGACATCGGCCCGGACACCGCCATCATGTTGCGCGAACGGGTTGATCGCGGCGAATGGGTGGTGATTGCGGCTGATCGCATTGCTATTGGCGCGCGCGACAAGACTGTGCTGACGCCATTTCTGGGCGAAGATGCTCAATTCCCGCAAGGCCCGTTCATTCTGGCCTATTTGCTGCAATGTCCGGTTTATGCGGCGGCGGCATGGCGATCGGGCAAGACATTCCGGATTGCCTGGCACAAACTGGCCGATCAGATGATCCTGCCACGCGCCAACCGGCAGGCCGAGATCACGAAATATGCCAGTGCCTATGCGCAATGGCTTGAAAAGATTGTTGTTAACGAACCGCTGCAATGGTTCAATTTCTATGACTTCTGGGCGAAGAAAAAGGCTGATAATGACCAATAATCACATCAACATCATTTTTGGCGAAAACGATCTGACGATCGAAGATGTGATTGCCCTGTCCGAGCAACGCGCCCGCCCTGTCCTGTCCGGAAGCAGCGAATTTCGCGCCCGCATCCAGAAGGGGGCCGATTTCCTTGATCAGGAACTGCGCGAACATGGTCATATCTATGGGGTGACAACCGGATATGGCGATTCCGTTTCACGCCGTGTGCCCCCCGAACTGGTGGCCGAACTTCCCCTGCATCTTAGCCGCTTTCACGGTTGCGGACTGGGCAATATCCTACCCGCGGATCAGGCGCGCGCCGTTCTTGCCGTCCGGCTGGCATCACTTTGCAGCGGCTATTCCGCGGTAAGTGTCGATCTGCTTGATCAACTGACCGGGCTTCTGGCCCATGACATCACGCCGCTGATCCCCGAAGAAGGATCGGTCGGCGCATCAGGCGATCTGACCCCGCTTTCCTATGTCGCCGCCGCCCTGATCGGGGAACGTGACGTGCTTTATCGCGGTACCAGAACCACCGCGCGCGACGCCCTTGATAAGGCGGGGCTTCCCCCGCTTGTCCTGCGCCCGAAAGAAGCCCTGGCGATCATGAATGGTACGGCGGTGATGACCGCATTGATGTGTCAGGCCTTTGTCCGGGCGCAATATCTTTGCAAACTGACCAGCCGCATTACCGCAATGGCCAGCATCGGCTTGCTTGGCAATCCGGCGCATTTTGACAAACGGCTTTTTGCTGCCAAACCCCATCCGGGACAGGCGCAAATCGCGGCATGGATCGAAGGGGACCTTGGCCATCTTGGCGATGATTTCGAGCCGGCCCGCTTGCAGGACCGGTATTCATTGCGCTGTGCGCCCCATGTGATTGGTGTGCTGGCCGATATGATGCCGACATTCCGCAAAACACTGGAAATCGAACTCAATAGCGCCAATGATAATCCGTTGCTTGATGTCGGGGAAAACACCATCCTGCATGGCGGGCATTTTTATGGCGGGCATGTTGCCTTTGTTGCCGATGGCATGAAAACGCTGGTTGCCAATCTTGCCGATCTGATGGATCGCCAGATGGCGCTTCTGGTTGATACCAAATTCAATCATGGTTTGCCGTCCAACCTGTCGGGATCGAATGCGGAACGCGCGTCAATCAATCACGGCCTTAAGGCTGTTCAGATCGGTGCATCTGCCTGGACGGCCGAAGCATTGAAACAAACCATGCCCGCCAGCGTCTTTTCGCGTTCCACCGAATGCCATAACCAGGACAAGGTCAGCATGGGCACGATTGCCGCGCGCGATTGCCTGCGCGTGCTGCAATTGACCGAACAGGTGGTCGCTGCCAACCTGATTGCCGCCCTTCAGGCCATCCGCCTGCGCGAAAAGTCGGGCGAAATCACGCAAAAGCAGCTTGGCCCGGATCTGGTGGCGTTCCTTGATCACCTGAAACAGGACATCGATTTCATCGACGAGGACAAGCCGCTTGAAGCCACCTTGCGTCTGGTGATTTCGCGCATCCAGAACCGCGACTGGACGCTTTATGACGGGGATATCGCATGATAGCCGCATCCGTCACCGAAACCATCCAGTTCTATCATCTTGATCCGATGAATGTGGTCTGGCACGGCAATTACGTGCAATTTTTCGAAAATGCCCGCTGCGCGCTTCTTGACCGGATTGACTATAATTATCCGCAAATGGATGAAAGCGGCTATCTGTGGCCGATCGTCGACATGCGGGTGAAATATGTCCGTCCCTGCCGGTTCGGGCAGAAAATCAAAATCACCGCCACGCTTAAGGAATATGAAAACCGTCTCAAGATCGACTATCTGATCAGCGATGCTGATAGCGGTGAAAAACTGACCAAGGGCTTTACCATTCAGGTTGCCGTTGAAAAGGCCACGGGCGAAATGCTGTTTGCCAGCCCGCAATGTCTGATCGACAAGCTGGAAGCCCGAAAATGACGCAGTTCCTGCCCGCATCAAAGCAGATCATTTTGCACATTGCCCTGATCGTGTTTTTCGCGATGACAGGCCATGTGGCATCGGCCCGCGCGGATGCCGCGCTGCCCGCCACCAAACTGCAACAGATCGGTGATGATCAGTATCTTGCCGGTGCATTTCGCCTTGATCGGTATCTTGCCGGGTTTGAACAGCCACTGATTTCAAAGGGGGCCTTTACCCTGTCGCCAGGCGACGGGCTGGTCTGGCAAAACCGTGAACCGTTTCCCGACGTCACCGTCATGACCGATCGCGGCATCACCCGTATCGGGGATGACGGAAGCCGTGAAACCATCGCCAATGGCGCGCAATTCAATCAGTTCATCACCCTGATTTCAGCCGTTCTTTCCGGTAACTGGGATGCACTTTCCCAACATTTCATAGTTACTGAACGGTCTGCTGAAACCGATGATGCAACTGACGGCGACAGTGCCAGCACCTGGCAGATCGAACTGACCCCGATTGCCGGGCGCCCGATTGCCGATCAGATCGCGCACATTACCGCATCAGGCCGTGATTTTGTCGATCATGTCCGGATTGACAAACCCACCGACGATCATGACGAAATCACCCTGTCAAACCAGACGGCTGCGTCCCTGCCACTTCCTGATGACATCGCAGCCCTTTTGGCCGGGCAGGTACAATAATGAATGTACGCGCCGTCATATGGGTTTTGTGCCTGATCGTTATGGGGGTTCTGACCTTCTGGCAGATCAATGCCCAAAACGCCAAGATTGACGGTGATATCCTGTCCCTGATCGGGCGCGAACATCATGACGGGGATGCCGACCAACAGGATCGGTCAAGCGACATCACTATTGTCCGGGATCTTTTGCGGCGTGATGCCAATCAGGTCATCATCATGATGTCCCATCCCGACCGCGACCAGCTTGAAAAAGCAAGCCGCACCCTTGCCCAACACTTCCGCGACATGGATGGTACCACATCGGTCAGTCTGCCCGGGTTTGAAACCGGCGATGCAAGTTCCCTTTATGGGTTTTATCTTGATCATGCCGGGGGGCTGTTATCGCAAAAAGACCGTGACATGCTGATTAATGGTGACGGGCAACGCATATACAAGCGTGCGGTCCAATCGCTCTATGCGCCGTCATCCATGATCTCTGCGCAATCGCTTGCCAGTGATCCGTTTTCATTGCTGCCAGGCTTTTTGGCTGAACTCGGTGACAAGATCGGGCAAAGCGGCCTTGTGCACAAAGATGACCGTCATGGAACGCCAATCATCATCACTCTTGCCCCGCATGTCAGGACAAGCGGGTTTGAAGCCGACTGGGTCAACCATGCCAATGACCTGATTGCCACCGCGACGGCATCGGATGACGCGCTTTTGATTGCCAAAACCGGACAAATTTTCTTTGCTGTGTCCGAAGCCAGCCACGCAAAATCAGACGTCCAGCGCATTGCCGTGATTGCAACACTCGGGGTGATTGCGATGGTGGTTTGGGTATTCATGTCACCACTTCCGATCCTGGCAGCCTTGTTGACCGTCGGAAGCGGTCTTCTTGCCGGTATCACCGCCCTTGTTCTGATCTTTGACAGCATCCATGCCATTGCGCTGGTTTTTGGCGCCAGCCTGATCGGGATTTCCATCGACTATGCACTGCATTATCTGGTTTTACCCGGATCAGACAGAACGGATGACACACGGCTTTCGCATGTTCGACCGGGGCTTCGACTGGGTCTTTTGACCACGGTTTGCGGATTTTCCGCATTGGCCTTCACACCGACGATCCTGCTTGCGCAAATATCGGTTTATTCGATTGCCGGTTTGATTGCCGCCTATGTCACTGTGGTGACCATTTTGCCATGTCTGCCGGCCCGCAATATCCGCGACCGCGCCGCCATCAGAGTGATCTATCAGAAAATCGATACTGTTCTTTTGGCTGTTCGGCCATCGAACGGACTGCGTCATGTCATGCTGGCTCTGGCGACTGTTGCGTTGATTGGGGCGGCATTTTATCTGCCCGCCAACGATGATATCGCCGCCCTTGGCCATGGGGATGACGCCCTGATTGCCGATGCACGGATGATTGGTGAGACCCTTGGCATGGGCGGGAACCCTCAATTCATCCGGGTGGATGGCGATGACATTCAGGACCGCCTTGAAACCGGCGAAGCCATCCGCGATGCAGTGCGTCCGCTGATCGCCGATGGACGTATCGGCAGTTTGTTTGGTCTGTCCGATGTCATACCGTCCATCAGCCGCCAGAACGCCAACCGCGCCCTGATCACATCGCAATTGATTGCGCCATTTGGCCCGCAATTGCAGGCCGTCATTCCGGTGGACATTTCCAGCACACAAGACACCAAAACCCCGCTTGAACCCGCCCCGGAAATTCTTGCAGCCATTCCCGGATTATCCGGCCTGCAACGCGGTGAAACCGATATCATCCGCCTTAATGCGGTAAAGGACGTCGATGCCGTGCGCGATGCGATATCGCATATCGGGCAGGCCCGCCTGATCAATCCGCGCGAAACCATCACCGGTCAGTTTGCCCGATACCGTGTCTGGGCCAGCATCGCGCTTGGCGTGTCGCTGCTTGTTGCGGGACTGGTTGCGGTGTTGCGATACGGGTTTCCTGACGGACTGCATGTCGTGGCCGCACCGCTGATTGCCATCCTTTGTGCTGTAAGCGGGGCCTTTGTGCTTGGTGTGACGATCAATTTCTTTGCCATTATGGCGCTGTTTCTGGTGTTTGCCATTGGCGCGGATTACGCGATCTTTACATCCGAAAGCCACCAGCACGGCACACAGGATGCAACCCGATTTGCCGTGTTCCTGTCACTGATCAGCAGTGTTCTGGCATTCGGGCTTCTGGCGACAAGTTCGGTTCCGGTGGTCAATGCCATCGGAACCATCATTTCGATCGGGCTGATATCGGCGTGGGTGCTGTCATACTGGATGTGCGCCGGACATAACGGCAACGATCACCACACCACCCACCCGCAATCCAGGGGACACCAATAATGCACGATTGCGACATTGCGATCATCGGCGCCGGACCGGCCGGGGCCGTGGCGGCAAAATTGCTTCATGATGCGGGCATGCATGTCACCGTGCTTGAGGCACAGACATTTCCGCGCTTTGTCATTGGCGAAAGCCTGTTGCCCAACTGCATGAATATCCTTGAACGCGCGGGCCTTCTTGATGCGGTTCAAAAGGCCGGGTTTCAATTCAAGAACGGTGCGGTTTTCGAACGTGGCCCGCTGTATCAGTCCATCGATTTTCGCAAGAATTTCGAACCATCAGGCTGGGGCACCACATTCCAGGTCCAGCGCGCGCGATTTGACAAAATCCTGACCGATACCGCCATTGCCGCGGGCATTGATATCCGGTTTGCGCACAAGGTTACCGAAGCCAGCCTGACCGATGGCGACTGCCAGCTGACATTCCAGAATGACCGTGGCGAAACCGGCAAACTGCGCGCGTCATTTGTCCTTGATGCCAGCGGATATGGCCGCGTCCTGCCCCGGATGCTCGGCATTGCGCGGTCCGGCCAATCCATCGAACGGCGCGCACTGTTTACCCATGTTCAAGATAACATGTCGCCAACCGATCACGACCGGAACAAAATCCTGATCACGGTTCACCCGACCCATCAGGAAGTCTGGTACTGGCTGATTCCGTTTTCGGATGGCACATCATCCGTCGGCGTGATTTTCCCCGATCAGGATCCCCGATGGTCATCAATGGATGAACAGGCGATCTTTGATCAACTGATTGCCGATACCCGCCTTGGAACCATCCTTGCCGATGCCAGACCGATCCGTCCGCTTAATGCGATTGCCGGATACAGCGCCCAGTCCGATCAGCTGTTCGGCGACGGATATGCGTTGCTTGGCAATTCGGCGGGCTTCCTTGATCCGGTCTTTTCATCGGGTGTCACCATTGCCATGCAGTCGGCCGAAATGGCGGCCAACGTTCTGATCAATCGTCACAATGCCAAGAATGTCGATTGGCAAAACGATTATGCCATTCCGCTTGAACGTGGTGTTGCGACCTTTCGTTCCTATGTCGACGCGTGGTATGACGGGCGGCTTCAGACCATCATTTTCAATCAGCCGACCGAAGACACCAAGGTCAAGCGCATGGTTGTTTCGATCCTTGCCGGATATGCCTGGAATCTCGACAATCCGCTTGTAAGCAAAACCGATCATTACCTTAAGATGTTGCACGACCTATGCGATCCGTCCTGACCATCATGGTTGCCGCAATCCTCGGTGCCTGCAGCCCGCAATTTGCCGATCGCCCGGATGGCGATCCGGTGAATGCGTCTGTCCGTGATCTGGTGGTGCCCGATGGTGAGAACGATGTTTTCCTGACCCTGCCTGCCAATCCATGGAAGGCTGCCGACCCGATCAATATCGCCCAACAGGTCAGCGCAACCTGGACCGACCCGGAAGCGGCAGAAACCAGGGAACGCACAACCTTTATCGCCCGCATTGCCATCACCACCAACCACGTTATGGTTACGGTGCTTGACGGTTTGGGACGGCGTGCCCTTGATATCGACTGGACGGAAAACGCACTGAATGTCACACGCGCGGACTGGTTGCCCGACCGGATCGATGCGCGCCGTCTGCTGGCTGACATGTTTGTCACCTATTGGCCGCTTGACGATGTTAAAAATGCACTTGGTCACGGCATGACGATCCAACAGACCCCGTCAGGCAGGATCATCCATGCCGATCATACCCAAAATGCCCTGATCACGGTCACCCGTCCCGCAACCGATCCCTGGCAGGGAACGGCAACATTGCATAACGCGCGCCATGGATACACACTGACCATCAATTCACAGCGGATGGCACCATGACAGCGACCGGAAAACCCGCCTTTCTGTCGGCCCTTGGTGTTGTATCGGCACTGGGATCGGGCAAGGTACAATCATCAGAAACCCTGTTTGGCGACCGCCCCGCCGACATGATCCTGCATGACGATTATCTGGTCGATGCCAGCACCATCCTTGGCACCGTCACAAGCCCGCCCGATGCCCTGCCCGACCATCTTGGCCACTATGATACGCGCAACAATCGCCTGTTATGGACGGCGGCCAACCAGATCGCCGATGAAATTTCCGATGTCATTGCAACATTCGGTAAGGATCGGGTGGCGATCATTCTGGGCACCAGCACATCGGGGATCGAAGAAGGCACATCGGGATATCGTGAAAAACTTGCGACCGGGAAATGGTCGGACACCTTCCGCTATGAACATCAGGAAATCGGATCACCGGCAGATTTCCTGCGCGATGCCCTTGGTCTGCAAAATCAGGCCTATGTGATTTCAACAGCCTGTTCTTCAAGTGCCAAGGCCTTTGCCGCGGCAAGACGCCTGATGAATGCCGGGTTTTGCGATGCCGTGCTGGTCGGGGGTGTGGACAGCCTTTGCCGACTGACCGTTCGGGGTTTTCATTCGCTGAGCTCGGTTGCAACGGGGATTTGCAATCCACTGAGCATCAATCGCGACGGCATCAATATCGGCGAAGGTGCGGCCCTGTTTGTCATGCGCCCGGACCGGGGGGATATTTCGGTGCTCGGCGTTGGGGAAACATCCGATGCCCATCACCCCAACGCCCCCCATCCCGATGGCATCGGTGCGACCGCGGCCATGCGGGCCGCCCTGGATCAGGCGGGCCTGCCCCCGACGGCAGTGTCCTATGTCAATATGCATGGCACTGCGACCCCGCTTAATGACAGCATGGAAGCACGCGCCATTCATCAGGTTTTTGATCATGACATTGCCGTCAGTTCGACCAAACCCATGACCGGTCATACACTTGGTGCCGCTGGCGCGATTGAGGCCGCCATTCTTTGGCTGTCCCTGACCGAAATGGAAAACGGCACCCCGCTGCCCCGTCATATCTGGGACGGCGCAGCCGACCCGGACATCCCGGAAATCAATCTTGTCAAAACAGTCGGCCAACGACTTGCACCGGCTGAACAATCTGCAATGATGAGCAACTCCTTCGCCTTTGGCGGCAGCAATGTATCCGTCATTCTGGGGCGGGGATTTAACCGTATTGGTCCGTCATCATGACTGCACATAACACCCCGTCCTTGATGCCACCGGTTGACGAGCTTGTCCTGCATGCAGCCCCGATGTTGCTGATTGATGAAGTATGTTCTGCCGACCCAGACCGGCTGCATGCCCGTGTTCGCATTCATAAAAACAGCATCTTCTTCGAAGACGGCATCGGGGTTCCGGCCTATGTCGGCATTGAATATATTGCCCAGGCCGTCGCCGCCTATAGTGGCTGGCGCGGCAAACAGGCCGACCCGACCACGCCGCCGCGCATCGGCTATTTGTTGGGGACACGCAAGATGACCCTGGCCTGCGACGGCTTTACGGTGGGCAGTTGCCTTGATGTCTTTGTTAAAAACATTTTCGAAGATGACCAGATGGGCGTCTTTGAAGGCGAGGTCAGAAACGGTGGAACCGTTCTGGTCAAAGCCCAGATCAATGTCTTCCAGCCGGCATCTGCCCCGGATCAGTCGGAAGACACCATGACGACCACCAACCAAGAAACGACACAGCCATGACACAGACCATTCTGGTAACCGGTGCCAGCAAGGGCATTGGTGCCGCCACTGCAAGACGCCTTGCCCGTGACGGATTTGACATCATCGTGCATTACAATTCGGACCGCGATGGTGCGCAATCGGTACTTGATGATGTCATGGCCGCGGGACGCAGCGGGCGTCTGATCAGTTTTGATATCGCCAATCGTGATGCGACACGCACCGCCATCGAAGACGATATTGCGCAACATGGTGCACCATACGGGGTTGTCCTGAATGCGGGCCTGACGCGCGATGCCGCGTTTCCGGCCCTTGAAGATGATGATTGGGACAGTGTGCTGCACACCAATCTGGACGGATTTTACAATGTGATCAAACCCGTGATCATGCCAATCATCCAGCGCCGCAAAGGCGGGCGCATTGTCGCATTGACGTCAATTGCCGGACTGGCGGGCAATCGCGGACAGGTCAATTATGCCGCCTCCAAGGCCGGGATTATCGGCGCGGTGAAATCATTGGCGCTGGAACTGGCCAAACGCAAGATCACGGTCAATGCCGTGGCACCGGGCGTCATCGAAACCCGGATGACCGAAGACCTGCCGGAAGACGAGGTCAAGGCAATGATCCCGATGCGCCGTTATGGCACGGTTGACGAAATCGCCGCCGCTGTGGCGTTCCTGTGCAGTGACGATGCGTCCTATATCACCCGCCAGGTCATCAGTGTGAACGGGGGGATGCTATGACCAGACGGGTTGTTGTAACCGGCATGGCCGGGATCACCGCACTTGGTGATGACTGGCAAACCATTTCTGCACGTATGAATGCCGGGGAAACCGGCATCCGGCGCATGGATGAATGGGACGGGAAATATGATCTTCGTACCCGGCTTGCCGGCCCGGTAGAAGGCTTTAACCTGAAAGGCAAGTTCACCCGCAAACAGTTGCGCAGCATGGGCCGCGTTGCCCAGATGTCGGTTGCTGCCACGGATAAGGCACTTGAAATCGCCGGTCTTCGCGATGAAAAGTCGATTTTGCAGGGCGGACGCCTTGGGATTGCCTATGGGTCGTCATTTGGCAGCACCCCGCCGGTGCTGGGTTTCACCCGGTTGATGGAAACCGGTGACAGCAACGCCATCACCGCCACCAGCTATATCCAGATGATGAGCCATACATCAGCGGTCAATATCGGGGTTCTGTATGGCATTTGCGGGCGCATCATCCCGACATCGACCGCCTGCACATCGGGCAGCATGGGAATCGGTTATGCCTACGAAGCCATCAAATACGGCATGCAGGATGTCATGATTGCCGGTGGGGCAGAAGAACTCTGTCCGACCATGGTTGCGGTGTTCGACACCCTGTTTGCCACCAGCGACAATAACGATCAGCCCGATGTTACCCCGCGCCCCTATGACCAGAACCGCGATGGTCTGGTAATTGGCGAAGGTGCTGGAACCCTGATCCTTGAAGAATACGAACATGCGGTTGCCCGGGGTGCGACCATCTTTGGCGAAATTGTCGGGTTTGCCTCAAACTCCGACGGCGCACATATCACCCAGCCACAGGCCGACAAGATGGAAATTGCCCTGCGCAAATCACTTGAAGATGCGCGACTGTCGCCGGCCGATATCGATATCGTCAATGGTCACGGCACCGCGACCGATCATGGTGACCTTGCCGAAAGCAAGGCAACCCGTGCCGTATTCGACCGCGCCATTCCGATCCACACCCTTAAGGGGCATTTCGGCCATACGCTGGGGGCGTGCGGTGCGATCGAAGCATGGCTTGGTCTGGAAATGATGCGGGACGAAACCTTTGTACCGACCGCAAATCTTGTTTCGCCCGACCCGGAATGCGCCGATCTTGATTATATCCGATCCGAACCGCGTACCATTTCCGCCGAATATCTGATGAGCAACAATTTCGCCTTTGGCGGCATCAATACATCGCTGATTTTCGCCAGAATATAAATGCTTTGACCTTATCCCATACAGGACACCCGACCATGCGTATTGCCATCCTTGACGACTACCAAAAACTTGCCCTGCAATCGGCTGACTGGTCTGCTGTCAAGGCACATGGCGAGATTACGGTCTTTCATGACACCATCACTGACAAGAATGCGTTGCGTGACCGGTTGATGCCGTTTGACATCCTGTGTGTCATGCGCGAACGCACACCGATTTCGGGCGACCTGATCCGCAGCCTGCCCAATCTGAAACTGATCGTCACGTCGGGCAAACGCAATGCGGCAATTGATGTGGCAACCGCCCATGAATGCGGGATTACGGTCTGCGGAACGGAATCCCCTTCGACTGCGACACCGGAACTGGCATTTGCCCTTATGCTGGGACTTGCACGCAATATTGTGGGTGAAAATGCCTCGATGCGCAGTGGCGGCTGGCAGATCGGGCTGGGTCAGGATCTTGCCGGATCGACATTGGGTATTATCGGCCTTGGCCGGCTTGGGGCGCAAATCGCCAAAATCGCCCAGGCCTTTGACATGCACATCACCGCATGGAGCACCAACCTGACACCGGAACGCTGTCAGGAAGTCGGTGTTGAATACAAACCCAGCAAGGAAGCCCTGTTGCGCGATGCCGATTTCGTCACCATCCATCAGCGTCTTTCAGACCGCACACGCGGCCTGATCGGCAGCGAAGAATTCCGGCAGATGAAGAAAACCGCGTTTCTGATCAATACATCACGCGGGCCGATTGTCGATGACGCGGCCCTGATTGATGCCGTCAACGAGGGCGAAATCGCAGGCGCAGGTATTGATGTCTATGATCAGGAACCGCTGCCGGCTGCCCATCCGCTGCGCAAATGCGACAAGCTGTTGCTGACCCCGCATCTGGGCTATGTCACCCGCCATACCTGGGATGTGTTTTATGGCCAGACGGTTGAGGCGGTGCTGGCCTGGATCAATGGTGATCCGATCCGGGTTCTTCCATCATAGCATCATCGCAAACGATATCTGCCGTCGCTTGCCCGGACGGATCGGGATCTTGATGTGACCACGGTTACTTTTTGACCGTGATAGCGCGTTTGTGACTTGTGAAAAAATCAGGATAGATGACAATCATTCGCACGCAGGGGCCAGGACGCAAAACAGCGCCCCCTGATGCGACGTGCGTTGATCTGATTTGTCTTTGTTACCGTCACCACCAGCCCCCCAATCCCCGTGTCACTCAGGACAGGAGCGCATGATGGAACGTCTGACTGCCAAGGATTTTTCGCCCGAACTGCTTGAACTATATGATTTTTACGCGCATGGGATGATTGACCGGCGCGAATTTCTTGATCGTGCGGGCCGCTATGCGGTTGGCGGCATGACGGCACTGGCCATCCTTAATGCCATGAGCCCGAATTACGCAATGGCCCATCAGGTTGATTTCACCGATCCCGACATTGTTGCGGAATATATCACCTATCCGTCCCCCAATGGCCATGGCGAGGTCCGCGCCTATCTGGTCAAACCGGCCAATGTCACGGGCAAGGTTCCCGGTGTGGTTGTTGTTCACGAAAACCGCGGGCTTAACCCCTATATCGAAGATGTCGCACGCCGGGTCGCCAAGGCGGGCTTTATCGCCCTTGCGCCGGATGGTCTGACATCGGTTGGCGGTTATCCCGGCAATGATGACAAGGGTCGCGAATTGCAACGTACCGTCGATCCGACCAAACTGATGAATGACTTCTTTGCGGCCATTGAATTCCTGACCGCCCACGAAGCCACCACCGGGAAAACCGGCATTACCGGTTTTTGCTATGGTGGCGGGGTCGCCAATGCGGCTGCGGTTGCCTATCCCGATCTTGGTGCTGCTGTCCCGTTCTATGGCCGTCAGGCCGATGCCGACGATGTTCCGCGCATTCAGGCACCGATCCTTTTGCAATATGGCGAACTTGATGAACGGATCAATGCCGGATGGCCGGCCTATGAAGAAGCCCTGAAAGCCAATAACAAGGTGTATGAAGCCTATATCTATCCCGGTGCCAATCATGGTTTCCACAATGATTCCACACCGCGCTATGACAAGGAAGCCGCCGAATTGGCATGGCAACGCACCATCGACTGGTTCAACAAATACCTGAAATAGGCCGGTCCATTTGACGGATCAACCAGACCCGACACAGACAAAAAAAACACCGTGACCGATATGAACCGGTCACGGTGTTTCATCATGTGCGCATTGGGAAATTTCGGGCGGCTTAGTCGCCTGCCCTGTTATGCAGGGCCCAGTCGCCGTCGCTGAATCTGTCGCGGGCAAACTGGCCCTGATGCCAGTAGGGATAGATCAAAGGTGGCTGGCTGACCTTGTCCAGACGGGTCAGGTCATCTTCATCAAGTTTAAGGTCAATCGCGCGGAAATTGTTGATGAATTGCTGTTCGGAACTGCCACCGACAACCAGCGAAGATACCGCCGGGCGCGTCAGCAACCAGGCCAGTGCGACCTGGGCGGCTTCAACGCCGTGTTTTTCACCCACCGAGATCAGGACGTCAACTATATCCCACAAACGTCCTTGATCCCGGATGGGTGGTTCGGTCCAGCCCGCCTCTTGCCTTGACCCTTTTGCAACAGGATTTTGGCGGGTGTGTTTACCGCTCAGCAAACCGGCCGCCAACGGGCTCCAGACCAGAACACCTAACCCCTGATCGACCGAAACCGGAAGCAATTCATATTCCGCTTCGCGGGCTTCAAGGGTGTAATGGATTTGCTGCGTGACGAACCGGACACGACGGTCGCGTTCGGATGCCTGCAACGATTTCATGATGTGCCAACCCGAATAGTTCGAACAGCCGACATAGCGTACCTTGCCCTGTGTCACGAGGGTATCAAGGGCCGCCATCTTTTCTTCGACCGGTGTGACACCATCCCATTCATGCATGTAATAGATATCGATATGATCGGTTCTGAGATTGCGCAGCGACTTTTCGCATTCACGGATCAGGTGATAACGGCTGACACCTTCGTCATTTGGGCCGTCGCCAATGCGCATGCGCGCCTTTGAAGTCACCAGAACCTGATCACGCCGCCCGTCAAGAACTTCGCCAAGAATCTGTTCGGACAGGCCGGTCGAATACATGTTGGCGGTATCAAAAACATTCACGCCGTGATCAATGCAGCAATCGACAAGACGTCGTGCTTCGGGCACGCCCTGCTTGCCGACCATGGCAAACGGCCCCTGCCCGCCAAAGGTGAATGTGCCCATTGAAATGGCTGAGACTTTCAAGCCGGATCGGCCAAGGGTTCTGTATTCCATGGTGGGTTCCTGCATTTATCAAAGACGAAAACTTTTGATGGCACGGCATGCGACCAGATCAGAGGGAGAGGCCAATCTGAACCGCATGCCGCCGCATCAGCGGTTACAAAATTCTGCAACCGTTTCGATCAAAAGGGCCGCGACCGTGCTGCCGGCATCCTGAAGACCTTTGCTTTTTTCGGCAAAGGCGGCTGCCTTGCCATGTTGCGCAACAAGGTTCTTGGTAGCTTCAAGCGCGGCCTTGGCATCGCTGGATGCTTTGCTTGTGGATTCTGCCAGTGACAATCCCGCTGCAACCGATGCTTCGAGGCTTTCGGCAATCGGTACCAGAACATCGAGAACCGTCTTGTCCCCCAGCTTGGCCTTGCCGCGTTCGGCAATACCATCGGCATAGGCCCGCCAGAATGCGGCCATCTCGGTCGCACCGATTGCATCGGCATCGCCAAGCGCCTTGCCACCGCGCATGAAACCGGTCGCGGTCAGCGTCCCCATGGTTGACGGGGCTGCCTTTGCCATTGCCGCACCGGCCAGCATGAACTGTTTGCCCATCGGGGTATCGGTCTGGGCGGTGACTGTTGCCGCCGCGGCTTCGAAGGCAGCATTCATCGTAATGCCCAGATCGCTGTCACCGACCTTGGCATCAAGGGCGATCAGTTCATCGCGTTTGTCACGGAACGTCGCGTGCAGGGCTTCGAACAATGCGGTGATGTCACCACTGGTAATCTTGTCCATCTTGGCCTCGGCTTACTTGGCAAAATGTTTGAAGAACGGGGTGTCGGCCTTGGCCGCCATCAGACGATCAAGTTCGTCATCAAGATGCAGCACCGAAACAGATGCCCCGGCCATTTCCATTGATGTCGCGAACTCGCCGATCCAGACATGCTTGACGTTGACCTTGCGTTCGCTCATCAGCTGATGGACGCGACGGAACAGGATATAAAGTTCTTCAAGCGGGGTGCCGCCAAGACCGTTGACCAGGATGGCAACGCCGTCACCGGCCTTGTAATCCTGTTCGGCAAAGATCTTGTCCATCATCTCGTCAACCAGCGGGTCGGCGGCGGTCAGTTTTTTGCGACTGATGCCGTTTTCGCCGTGGATACCCATGCCGATTTCCATTTCATCGGCACCGATTTCAAAGGACGGCTTGCCGATTTCCGGGATCACGCAACTGCTTAGCGCGACACCGATGGTGCGCGTGCGGTCCTTTGCCTTTTCGGCAACGCGGGCGACTTCTTCAAGCGACATGCCTTCTTCGGATGCAGCACCGGCGGCCTTATACAGGAAGAAGATCCCGGCAACGCCACGGCGCTTGTGTTCTTCGCCAACCACGGACGATGCAACATCGTCATTGCCGACCACCGAAAGAACCTTGATGTCTTCCATGTCGGCCAGTTCGGTCGCCATATCGAAATTGATGATGTCGCCGGTATAGTTGCCATAGATATAAAGAACGCCCGCACCCTGATCGATATATTTGGTGACTTCGAGCATCTGCTCGGCACTGGGTGACTGGAACACACCGCCTACGGCCGCACCATCAAGCATGCCCTCACCAACATAGCCCAGAAACAGCGGAAGGTGACCCGAACCGCCACCGGTCGCAATGCCGACCTTGCCCGGTTTCGGGGATGCCTTCACATAGCAGCGCTTGTCATCATTGACATAGGTGACATCGCTGTTGGCGAGATAGATACCCTCAAGCATCTCATCGACGAAATTCTTGGGATCATTCAGAAACTTTTTCATGATTTTCTCTTTTATTTCGCAGGTTTGAATTTGCGCTGTCGGGTGACAAAGAAGGCCGCGGCAAGCAGGATGAACGCGCCGACAAACACACGCTGCCAGGTGCTGGGAATGCCGACCATCACCAGAACGTTGTCGACAACAACCACCAGCAAAACACCCAGCATGGTGCCGATAACCGACCCGGTTCCCCCGGTGATCCGCGCCCCGCCAAGTACCACGGCTGCGATCACGGAAATCTCGGTCCCGACAAGATCAAACGGGTTGGCAAGCCGGTTCGCGGTGATATGGACAATCCCCGCCAGACCGGCCAATGCACCGGCATATCCAAAAACAAACAGGTGAACGATTTTGACGTTGTAACCCAGGCGTGCGGTAACTTCCGGATTGCCGCCCAGCGAAAAGATCGCCCGCCCCATCAGGGTACGCCGCATGATCCACCAGGTCAGAACCGCAACCACCGGCAGGATCAGGAAATAAACCGGAAGACTGACGATCGCGCCATTTGCGGTTTCAAATTCCAGAAGCGACAAACGTCCGAATGTCGCCATCTCCCCGGGCAGTTCCATGATCCAGGTTGTCCCGATAAAGGCCAGCAACCCGCCCCGGAAGAAATATTGCGTCCCGATGGTCACAATCAGCGATGGCACGCGCAGCGTATAAACCAGAAAACCGTTCACAACGCCCAGAAACACACCGCCGGCAATCGCAATGGCAAACACCACAACAATCGACAGATCCGGCGCATATTTCTGAACCAGAAGCGTGATCGAATACATCGTCAATGCGGCAATGGCGGTAAAGGAAACATCAATCCCGCCCGCCGCAAGAATGACAAACACGCCCAGCGCAAACAGCCCGGTCACGACACTTGCCCGCCCGATATCAATCAGGGTGGAGGGCTGCAAAAATGCCGGATTGGCAATCGTCACGGCGATACAGATCGCCATCAGCAAAACAAGGGTGACAAATTCCGGTCGTTTGGCGATCAGACCGCTCAATCCGCCGCCCGGCCCGGCATTTGCCGCGGCCTGATTATGCGAGGTTCCAGCCGCACTCATGCTGCACCTTCCTGTACTGAACCAAGCATCGCCTGGTAGATCTCGTCTTCATTTGCGCCCGCGCCATTCAGATCGGCGACGATTTCACCGGCACTCATCACAAGAATGCGGTCGCAATTCTGCAAAAGTTCGGGAAGGTCATCACTGACGATGACAAGTCCGATGCCCTGTTCGGCCATTTTCTGGATGGTCTGGTAAATCGCATCCTTTGATCCGACATCAACACCGACCGTCGGCCCGTGCAGCACCAGAATTTCCGGATCGATGCTCAGCCAGCGGCCAATCAGAACGCGCTGCTGGTTACCGCCCGAAAGCGCCGATACCGGCAATTCGATATCTGCGGTATTCAGGCGCATCTTTTCGGAAATGTCGCGGGCAATTTCCTTGCCCTTTTTCATGTCGAGAATGCCGAACTTGCTGGCAAGTTTGCGCAGGATCAGCGCGATTTCATTCTGATAGATCGACTTGTCCAGAAACAGACCTTCGGACAGGCGGTCTTCGGGGACATAGCCGATCCCGGCATCAATTGATTCCGACGCGCTATGGATGCGCACCGGCTTGCCATTGACCGAAATCGAACCACCGGCCGCCGGTTTGATCCCGGCAATCGCCAGTGCCAGTTCGTTCCTGCCGGAATCCGAAAGGCCAGTAATGCCAAGAACCTCGCCCTTATGCAGTTTGAAGCTGACATCGCGAAAACGCCCGGGTACTTCAAGACGATCCAGCACCATCAGGGTTTCGGCCGATGGCGCCCCGGTGCGATAGCGTTTTTCACTGATCTTGCGTCCCGTCATCAGTTCGGCAAGATCCGTGCGGCTGTAATTATTGATCGGCCCCTGGGCAACGCATTGGCCGTCACGGAAGACGATGGCATGGCCACCGATCCGGTAACATTCTTCGAGTTTGTGAGTAACGAACAGTACGGCCACATTTCGCGACCGCAGTTTTGACACCACATCAATCAGGTTTTCGACCTCGCGCCGGGTCAGCGACGTGGTCGGTTCATCCATGATCACAAGGCGCGCTTCGCACGCAATGGCGCGCGCAATCGCCACAAGCTGACGAATGGCAAGCGGAAGGTCAGACACAATGGTCGACAACAATTCCGCCGTAACATTCAGCCCGACCTGCGACAGGGCCTTGGTTGCGGTTTCTTTCAAACGTGCGCGGTCAAGTGTACGCAAAAGGCGACCATGGCCTTCGACAAGCTGCTCGCCAAGCGCAACATTTTCCATCACGGTCAGATTGGGGATCAGCGACAGGTCCTGATAAACCGTCTCGATCCCGAAATCGAGTGACTGGATCGGCGTCAGTTCATCATGAACCTCGCCATCAAGAATGATCTGTCCTTCGCTGGGCGGATGCGCACCAGCCATGATCTTGATTACGGTACTTTTGCCACATCCGTTTTCACCAAGCAGGTGATAGACCTCACCAGCCTGAAGCGACATGTCCACCCCTCTGAGGGCATGCACACCGCCAAACCGTTTGTGGATGTTTCGCAGCTCAAGGAAGCAGCGATTTTGCGGATCTTGCTTGGTCACCAGTTATTCCCTTTCTGCTGACGTTTCTGTCAGGCACAGCCATGCAGTCCGGCGCATTGTGCGTTGCGCCGGACCACTGGCATCAGGTGATCTTAGAAAAGGTAGTCCTTGTAGGTGTCCTTGTCGGCCAGCACCATGCCGTTACCAACAATCAGAAGACCCTTGCCGGCACCCGGTTTGACGGTGACGCTTTCATAGCCTTCAACACCAAGATCCATACCGTCGGTAATTTCCTTGCCTTCGAGCATGAATTTCGCGACCGCATTCATCGCCATGCCGGCTTTCTGCGGATCCCAGAAACCGATCGCGGTGATGGCACCGGAATCCAGATACGCTGCCGACGGGTTCGGAAGACCGGTACCGACCAGGCAAACCTTGCCAGCCAGACCTGCTTCTTCGATTGCACGACCTACACCCAGAACATCGTTACCAGCCGAGGTCTGGAACCCTTTGATATCGGGATGTTTGCGCAGGATTTCCTTGGCCTTTTCATAGGTGCCGTTGGCGTCATCGAACGATTCATTGTTCGGATCGACCAGTTCCATGCCCGGATATTTCTTGGCATTTTCTTCACCGGCACCAACCCACTGCATGTGGGTACGGCTGCCCAGCGAACCGACAAAGGTGGTCCATTTGCCTTCGCCGCCCATGCACTGGGCCAGACGTTCGTTCAGTGCCGCACCGTAATCGGCATTGTCAAAGGCCTCGATATCGGCATGGGTGTTGGCCTGGTTGTCGGCTTCGTGGGTGACGATGATCGTGCCACGATCCATCGCACGGCCCAGAATACCTTCAAGAATATCCGGATCCATCGGCACAACCGCCAGCGCATCCACACCGGTTGCCACCAGATCCTGAACGATCTGAAGCTGCTGTGCGGAATCCGCAGTTGCCGGACCGACCTGGCGAATGTCCATTTCCGGGTTCTGTTCGGCGAATTTGTTTACGCCGGTTTCCATACGGTCAAACCACGGAATACCGCTGATTTTAACAACCGTGGTGATGGCCTTGCCATCCTGTGCCGATGCCGGTGCGGCAACGCCGACCATGGACAGGGCAGCAACCGCAAAGGCAGAGCTTTTCAAAAGTGTCGAAATTTTCATTGTTTTCCTCCCGAATTGGAAAATTCTGTTAGGCAGACAGTGCCCTCGTTCCTTGTTTTTATTTCCGTGCTTGAGGGCGTTGCACAGATGCCGTGACCGCGCGAAATTGCGGACTGAAGAAGTCCGTCAGACGGAACCGTCCGATGGCCAGGAAACCAAGAAGCAAGGCACCCCAGGCAAAATCGCGGACAAAGTTGGAAAGCCCCATGAAGTTGAGCATGCTCGACATCATCTGAAGGGCGATGGCAGACAGGACCACACAGACAACACGTCCATATCCGCCTTCCGGACGCACCCCGGCCATGACGGCAATCAGGATGGCCACCAGAAGATAGGATGTGCCGTAGTCCCATTTCACATTGATGGTTCGTGCCGCGATGATGATACCGGCCAGCGATGACAGAACGCCGCTGACGGTATAGGTCGCGATAATCACCTTGTTCTGCGGGAAACCTGCATATTCGGACGCCTTGGGGTTCGATCCGTTAAGCATCAGCCACAGACCAAACGGCGTATAGCGCAGAACAAAGCCGATCAGACCGGCAACCGCGATGAACAGAAGAAAGCTGATCGGGATTTCAAACAGGAACCCGTTGCCGATTTCATAAAGCGGGCCCGGCGCACCAACACGCACCGACCGCCCGTCGGACAGAACCACCGCCAGTCCGATAAAGAACATCTGCGTACCAAGGGTGCAAAGGATCGCCGTGATTTTCAGATAGGCGATCAGCAATCCATTCAGCAAACCGCCCAGCAGCCCGACCGCCAGCGCAACCAGAATGAAGAACAGCGAAAACATGCCCGGGTCGCTTGATGCCGAAAAGTGACCGGCAACAAGCGTTGCCGCAGCAACGCCGGACAGATTGGCAAGCGCAATACCCGAAAGTTCGATACCGCCATTGCCCACCGACATTGCCAGCATGACACCGATCGCCAGCAACCCGATTTCCGGCACCTGACCGGCCATCGACTGCAAGTTAAACAATGAGAGATAGTTCCCACCAGATACAATGGCGCCAGCTGTCATGAGCACCACAATAAGTGCAACCAGGACAGTGAAATGCCCGTCTTTGGTACGCATAAATCCTCCCTTATGCGTTTAGTAAATTTTTTGTTTTGTTGACTAAAACTACCAACTCATTTTTATGTTGGCAAGCAGGCACTTTCACTAAAATACTCAGTGCAAGGTTGCATTGCGCCGTGCAGAATGTTTATTAAACAAACTAAACAAGAAAAATTCAGGGACGGGACCCCGGGGACAACCATATGAAAAAAAACAATAAAACCACGATCAAAGAGATTGCCGAACGTGCAGGCGTTTCGCCGTCTACCGTGTCGCTCGTGCTGAATGGAAAAGGCGAAATTTCCGGAACCACCCGTTCGCGGGTTCTCGAGGTCGTGTCATCCCTGAACTACACGCCGCGCACACCGAAAAAACGCGCAACAACCCAGAAAACCATCAAGTTTCTCAAGATTGCCAAGCACGGTCATACGGTTAACCGCGACCACAGCCACTTCATTTCCGATTACATTGATGGCATGTCGCAAGAAGCGACGAGTCGGGGCTACAAATTACAGGTCCTGAGCTACGAGAATGTCACCGCAGACGACATTACCGACATTCTCGCGACCTCGGATGCGACCGCCGTCATCATCCTGGGCACGGAATTAAGCCGCGAAGACATTCAGAAAATCCAGGATCTGCACTTACCGATTGTTTTTATTGATACTTTCTATGATCTGGTCGAAGCCAATTTTGTCGATATGAACAATGGCGACGCGGTTTATACCGTTCTTGAGCACCTAAAAAGTCTTGGTTTTACTAAAATTGGCTATGTCGGCAGTGAAACCCAGACCCGGAACTTTGCCCTGCGCAAGGACGCCTTTATCAGCAATATGGCGACCCTTGGCCTGCCGGTGGCCCCTGAACATGTACTGTCGATCGGATCAACGCTGTCATCGGCCTATGAGGACAGCGTTGATGCCCTGGGCAATGACATCGCCGAGGCCTATTTTTGTGCCAATGACATCATGGCCTATGGCTTTACCAAGGCGCTGAAGGAAAAAGGCTACAAGGTGCCCGAAGATGTCTCGGTGATCGGTTTTGACAACCTTCCCATGAGCATCACACTCGACCCGCCATTGACCACCATTGATGTGTCCAAACGCAAAATCGGCAGCATGGCGATCACAGTACTTGATGAGCTGATCAATGCCGACACCATGCCCCCTGCGGTCAAGGTGCTGGTTGGTGCGCAACTGATCAAACGCGCCAGCACGCGCCCCAAAAACGGATAGCAGCACCCCCAAACCTGTTTGGGCCATCGGCGCGGATGCAGCAGGCGGCGTGACCGGATGATCGGGCCCACTGGACCTTCTGGGGCGTCTCTGGCCCAGCCCCCTCTGTCCTGCATGCCCCCGCCAACACCCGCCATCCAAGCCCGTTTGACCCCAGTTAGCCCACCAACCGACAAGACGGTCAGGAACTTTCACGCATCCGGGTTCTGAACTGGCGCGGTGTTTCCCCGGCCTGGGCGGAAAAGAACCGGGTGAAATAGGACGGGCTTGAAAATTCAAGCATATAGGCGACCTCGGAAATCGGTAGATCGGAAAAAACCAGCTTGCGCTTGGCAGCCAGCAACAGGCGATCACTGATCATTTCCCCGGCTGTTTTGCCGGTAACCGTCTTGACCGTGCGGCTCAGATGGGTGGTGGTGACCGACAACATGCCGGCATAATCGGCCACCGAAAACTTGTCGGTTTCGTGCTGTTCAAGCAGAGTCTGGAACCGGTTGACCAGTTGCTGTTGGCGGCCCGATGACTGATCATTGAAATCGGGGTTGGCCGACAATCCGCGATTAAGCGAAATCAGCAACAACATGAACAGGGATTCGAGTGCGACATTGCGCTCCTCGCCCAGTTTTTTATGTTCCTTTTCAACCTGCTGAACCAGTCCGAGCGTCTCGGTCAAAAGATCACGATGCAACGCCCCGACAACCAGTTGCGGCCGCCCGATCCAGTTCTGGCACCAGCTGTTATGTTTGCCAATCCGCATCACATCAATGGTCGGAACCGTGATCACCCAGCCATTCATGCCAACCTGATAGTCAAAGGCATGACTGCAAAGTGCGGGCAACCACACGATGGCCGGCCCGACGATATCGCGTGACAGGTAATCGATTTGCCCCTTCACCCGTCCGTCGCCAAACACAAACATCTGGGCCAGACCTTCGTGATAATGCGGCTCGACCGACCAGCCGTGAATATGGCTGCGCTCGACAATACGTTCGCAATTCAAAAAGCCGACATGATCGGACGGATCCCCCAAAACATAGCGTTCCCGATCAAGATGCGTCTGGGTCATCGGCCATCCAAATGTTGAAATATTGAAATTTTAAATCCGTTGCGTGGCTTGTTCGAAACCCCGTGTCGCGGAACAATCACCGCAACATGGCGCACGGAAGACTTTGCACTCTTTCGTCAGAAAAACAAGGCATACCAAGCTAAATCGGGAGAACATCCATGACAACCATTGCAATTGCGGGCGCTGGCATTGGCGGACTGACGGCGGCACTTTATCTACATCGCAAGGGCTTCGATGTGAAAGTTTTCGAAGCGGTAAAGGAAATCAAACCGCTGGGGGTCGGCATCAATGTCATGCCCCATTCGTCGAAATTGCTGCATGACCTTGGCTTGGGTGACAAACTTGACTTCACCGGCATTCGCACCCGCTGCATCGAATATCGCACCAAATTCGGGCATGTGATCCAGTCCGACCCGCGTTGCGTCGAAGCAGGCTTCCCCGCCCCGCAATATTCAATCCATCGCGGCGCCTTGCAGTTTCTGTTGCTGTCCGAAGTCCATAACCGCGTCGGCCCCGGATCGGTACAGACCGGCAACCCGGTTACCGGTTATCGTCAGAATGACGACGGGGTGACCGTTCTGTTTCAGGACGGATCGGAATTTGCCGCCGATTTCCTGATCGGCGCAGAAGGACTGCGTTCCCAAATTCGCCGGCAAATGCATCCCGACGAAGGCCCGCTGAAATATGAAGGCACCATGATGTTCCGCGGTGCTGTTGAAATGGACATGATCGGCGATGGCAAAACCATGGTGATTGCCGGGGATCACGATGTGAAATTCGTCACCTACCCGATCAGTGAAAAACTGCGCAAACAGGGCAAGGCACTGACAAACTGGGTGGCAGAACTGCGCCACAGCAGCCCGCGCCACATTGACGATGCCGACTGGACCCGCGGGGCAACGATTGATTACATCACGCCGTTTCGCGAATTCCAGATGTGGGACATGAATTGCGCCGCCATCATGGAAGCAACCGACATCGTCACCGAATTCCCGATGGTTGATCGCGACCCGCTGGATTTCTGGACCGATGGGCGGGTGACCCTTTTGGGGGATGCGGCCCATCCGATGTATCCGATCGGCGCCAACGGGGCCAGCCAGGCCATTCTTGATGCCCATATGCTGGCCGAATGTCTGGGGCAACAAAACAGTCCCGACGGACTTATCGCCTATGAAAACAACCGTCGTCCCGCCACGGCCAATGTCGTTCTCAGCAACCGTCAGGGCGGCCCTGAACGGGTTCTTGATATCGCGGCATCGCGTGTCACCGGCCCCGATGACCGGATCGAAGACCTGATCACGCCCGAAGAACTCGAACAGGTCGCAGCCGGGTATCGCAATGTCGCCGGTTTCCAGAAAAAGGCGGTGTGATCCATGTCGATTTTCAATGTGGGCTTTGACCGCCAAGGCACCGCCGTCCAGGTCCGTTTCCAAAAGGGCGGGCGTTCCGACCTTGGCCCCGAACTTGATGCCATCAAGGCAAAACGGCCACTGGTTCTGACCACTCCGGAACAGGTTGATCAGGGCGAAGCCCTTCTGGACACGCTTGCCGGTCGCGCAGCCGGTCTTTATACCCGCGCCACCATGCACACGCCGGTTGATATCACCCGGGATGCGCTGGAAACGGTCAAGAAATCCAAAGCAGATTGCGTGATTGCCATTGGCGGCGGATCGACGATCGGACTGGGCAAGGCGATTGCCTATCACACCGATCTGCCACAAATCGTGTTGCCCACCACCTATGCCGGGTCCGAAGCAACCCCGGTTCTGGGGCAGACCGAAAACGGGGTCAAATCGACCCTGAAATCCGAACGCGTCCAGCCCGAAGCCATCCTTTATGATGCGGAACTTGTGCGCAGCCTGCCGGTTCCGATGTCGGTCACGAGCGGTCTGAACGCCATGGCGCATGCGGTCGAAGCCCTTTACGCCCGCGATGCCAACCGCCTTTCAAGTGAACTTGCACTTTCGGGTTTGCGGGCCTTTGTCACCGGTCTTCCGGTGGTGGTGTCATCGCCTGATGATCTGGATGCCCGTGAAGACACCCTGTTCGGGGCCTGGACATGCGGGGCGGTGCTGGCACAGGTTGGCATGGCCTTGCATCACAAACTTTGTCACACTCTTGGCGGTACCCTGAACTTACCGCACGCGGCGACCCATGCGATCATACTTCCGCATGCCACCGCCTATAACGAAGCCGCTGCACCTGAAAAACTCGCCCCGCTTGCTGCCATTCTTGGCAGCGATACCGCTGGCGGCGGGCTTTTTGATTTTGCCGGAAAACTTGGCGCACCGACGGATTTGAAGTCCCTTGGCGTTGCCGAGCGTGATCTGGACCGGGTTGCTGATCTGGCTGTGCAAAATCCCTACTGGAATCCTGTCGCAATCGAACGCCGGGCCATTCGGGCCCTGCTGCAAAATGCCTATGACGGGGTTCGTCCAGAAACGGGAGTCACATCATGACCGGCTTTTTCACCGAAGAAAATTCAGCCCAGACCGTCAATGCCCGGATGGGCGATGACATTGACCCGCGTCTGAAAACCATCATGGCCGCACTGGTCAAACATTTGCACGCCTTCGTCAAGGACGTCGAACTGACCGAAGACGAATGGAACAGCGCCATCGCGTTTCTGACCAAAACCGGTCAGATCTGTAGCACCGAACGCCAGGAATACATTCTTCTAAGCGACGTTCTGGGTGTCTCTATGCTGGTCGATGCGATCAATAACCGGCGCCCGGACGGTGCCACCGAAAACACTGTGTTTGGTCCCTTCCACGTCAAGGACGCACCGGTCCGCCAGATGGGCGACAGCATCTCGCTTGATGGCAAAGGCGAGCCCTGCCTGTTTACCGGCCGGGTTCTTGATCTGGATGGCAATCCGGTCAAAGGGGCTAAAATTGATGTCTGGTCGGACAATGCCGATGGCTATTACGACGTCCAGCAACCTGACAGTCAGCCCAAATGGAACAATCGCGGCATCTTCGTCACCGGTTCGGACGGCGCATACAGTTTCGTCGGCATCAAGCCGGTCAGCTACCCGATCCCTGATGACGGCCCGGTTGGCAAGATGCTGGCAGCCCTTGGACGCCATCCGTTTCGCCCGGCCCATACCCATTTTCTGGTTACCGCACCGGGATATCAGAAACTGGTGACTCACACCTTTGTCGGGGACGACCCGTATCTGGCATCCGACACGGTATTTGGCGTCAAGGAAACCCTTGTTGCCCCGTTCGAACCCAACCCGGATGGCGTCACAAAATGGGTATCGAAATTTGACTTCATTCTGGTGCCCGAAACCTGACCGGGATGGCGCACCGCATGAAACACCCGGCACAACAACCATCATAAAACGCTGCAACACCGAATTTGCGCAGCACAGGGAAGGAAATCGCAATGAATATCGACATGCTTATCGGGGGCACCCCGACCCAATCGATCAGCAATGAAATGTTTGATCGCAAGAACCCCGTCACCGGCGAGGTCGTGACAACCGCACCCGCAGCCAAAAGTGGCGATGTCGACCTTGCAGTCAAGGCCGCGGCCGACGCGTTCAAGACCTGGTCGAAAACTGGCCCGTCGGAACGGCGCGCCATCCTGCTTAAGGTTGCCGAAGAATTTCAGGCAGCGGTTGCCGACTTCATGCAGATCGCCGCACAGGAAACCGGCGCAACCAAGGTCTGGCTTGGCTTCAATGTCAAAGTTGCATCGGGCATGATCCGCGAAGCTGCCGCCATGACCACCCAGCTCAAGGGTGAAGTCATTCCGACCGACAAGCCGGGATCGCTTGCCATGTCGGTGCGCCGCCCGGTTGGCGTACTGGTGGGCATGGCACCCTGGAACGCGCCGATTATTCTGGCGGTGCGTGCGGTTGTCATGGCGATTGCCTGTGGCAATACCGTGGTGCTCAAGGCATCCGAACGCTGCCCGCATACCCACCGCCTGATTGCCGAAGTTTTCCAACGCGGCGGCCTGCCCAAGGGGGTGCTTAATGTCATTACCCATTCCGCCGATGACGCGCCCGAGGTTGTCTCGGCCCTGATTGCCCATCCCGATGTCAAACGGATCAATTTCACCGGATCGACCCGGGTCGGGCGCATCATTGCCGAACAGGCCGGCAAGCATCTTAAACCCGTGTTGCTTGAACTGGGTGGCAAGGCACCGCTGATTGTTCTTGAAGATGCCGATCTTGATGCCGCGGTTAATGCCTCCGCATTCGGGGCCTTCCTTAATCAGGGGCAAATCTGCATGTCGACCGAACGTATCATTGTCGATGACAGTATTGCTGATGAATTTGTCCGCCGCTTCGCCCAAAAGGCCAAATCCCTGACCTGCGGGGATGCCAACAAGCAGGATGTCATTCTGGGATCAGTCGTTGATCGCGACATCATCGATCGGGTGCGTCATCTGGTTGATGATGCGACGGGCAAGGGGGCTGTCATTGCATCGGGCGGCGTTCCTGATGACAGCACCATCATGCCGGCAACCATTGTCGACAAAGTCACACCGGATATGGACATCTACCGGGATGAAAGTTTCGGTCCGGTTGTCGCGGTGCTGCGTGCCCGCGATGCCGATCACGCCATCGAACTGGCCAATGACAATGCGTATGGTTTGTCGGCATCGGTTTTCGGATCGGATATCACCCGGGCGATGCGTGTTGCCGATGCCATTGAATCGGGTATCTGCCATATCAATGGCCCGACGGTTGCGGACGAAGCCCAGATGCCATTTGGCGGGGTGAAGGCATCGGGCTATGGCAAGTTCGGCAGCTTGCAGGGCATGGAACAGTTCACCGAACTGCGCTGGATCACCATCGAAGATCCCCACCAGCATTATCCGTTCTGACCTGACCGGGCCTTATCGCCATGCTTCTGATTGGGCCAGGCACGTCTTGATCTGACCCGATCGATCCAGTTTGCCGGTTGCCGATCCGTATGGGCAACCGGCCCCTTTTCGCCACCTCATCGCAGCCAAGGATGCCAACGCATGACATCTTCACTTAACGCCCGAAAATCCGGTGACTGGACAACTGTTCGCGAAGCAACGTTCGATTTCTTCCGTTCTGTCGGGGTCGATACGTTTTTTGGCAATCCGGGATCAACCGAACTGGCCATGCTCGATCGCTGGCCTGAGGATATTCGCTATGTGCTGGGCCTGCATGAAGCATCGGTTGTTGGCATGGCTGACGGTTATGCGCGTGCCACCGGCAAGGCGGCCTTTGTCAATGTCCATTCGGCCGCCGGCCTTGGGCATGCACTTGGCAATGTCTATACGGCCTATCGCAACCGGGCACCGATGGTGATCATTGCCGGTCAGCAATCGCGTGAACTGCTTCCCAATCAGTCGTTTCTTGGTGCCAGCAATGCCGCCGATTTTCCGAAACCCTATGTGAAATACAGCATCGAACCCGCCCGGGCCGAAGATGTGCCCGCCGCCATTGCCCATGCCTACCGGATTGCGATGCAGCGCCCTTATGGTCCGACCTTTGTTTCGGTTCCTGCCGATGACTGGAACGTGCGGTGCAAACCGCTTGTCCCGCGCCAGATATCGTCGAAGACCGCGCCTGATCCGCGCATGATTTCCGATGCGGCCACTACCATTTCATCTGCAAAATCGATTGCCTTTGTGGTTGGCGCTGAAGTCGACGAAGAAGGTGCGGGTGATGCGCTGGTTCGTCTGGTCGAACGTCTTCAGGCCCCGGTTTATGCCGCCCCCTTTGCTGCACGGGTTACATTCCCCGAACATCACGATCTGTTTGCCGGGTTCCTGCCCGCCGCCCCGGCCAAGGTTTCAAGCACCCTTACCAAATATGATCTGGTGATTGCTGTCGGGGCACCGGTCTTTACCTATCATGTGCCCGGTCCGTCCGATCTGCTCGACAGTGACACCACGATCATTCATTTGACCACCGACCCCGATGCCGCATCTTCGGCCCCGCTTGGTACCAGTATCGTCGGAAGTCTTGCATTCGGGTTACCGATGCTGGCTGATCTGGTTGATGTCCGCCCGGCACGCAGCGAACCTTTTGCCCGCCCGAAACCGGTTGTTCCGGATCGCGGCACGCATATTTCACCTGATTATTTCCTGCATCGCCTTGGGCGGGAAATGACCGACGATACGGTTCTGTTTGAAGAAACCCCATCCGTGCGCCCTGCCTTGCAGGATCATGTCCGCATTGCGAACTGGAACCGCTTCTTTACCATGGCCAGCGGCGGGCTTGGTTATGGCCTGCCCGGTGCGGTCGGCTTCGGGCTTGCCCAACCCGATCAAAAGGTCATTTGCCTGATCGGTGATGGATCATTCATGTATTCCCCCCAGGCCCTTTGGACCGCAGTTCAGCATGATCAGGATCTTGCGGTGATTATCCTTAATAACGGGGGCTATGGCGCGATGCGATCCTTTAGCAAGGTTTTGCAGGTGCGCGATGTGCCGGGGATCGAACTTCGGGGACTTGATTTTGTCGAACTTGCACGCGGCATGGGCTGCCCGGCCGACCGTGTAACGTCATCTGATGAGCTTGATGCCCGGTTTGCGTCCTTCATGGCGCAAAGCGGTCCGCGGCTTCTTGAAGTCGTGATCGATCCGGAAATCCAGATTTTGTATTAGCCCCGCGTCACAATGCCACCCAAACCGTTCAACCATTCCCCATGTTAAAACCGCCGGTAACCCCATGCCCAATGCCAAACTTTATGTCGATCACAGCGTCTGGACCGAAAATCAGGCCGAACTGCACGGATCATTGCCCAAACTTCGCGATATCCTGTGCCAGCGGCTGAATGTTGCCCCGAACGCCTGTCAGCTGGCGCTGATCCCGGTTTACGGCCTTGCCGATCAGCCCGCCATCAATATCGAACTGCATATCATGCCCCATCCCAAGCGCACCCGGGATCTGCTTGAAACCCTTGGCGGGGATCTTCAAGCCATGATCGGGGATCTGGCCGGTTGCCCGTGTGCTGTACGCATCGCGACCCTTGATCGGCAAACCTATGTTGCGTTGAAATAGCACCAAACCCGCCGTAATGCACATCTGATAACCGCCTGCTGTCCCGGTGATGGCAGGCGGTTATTTCAGGAATCCCGGCCATTGCGCGATCATCAGGGTTTCGCACAGTTTAACTATGAAAATGCGAAGCATTCCTATATGAAGAAGGGGCCACTTTTTCCTTGGAATCCCCTTGATGATCAAAGAATTCTTTTCCTATTACCTGCCCCATAAACGCCTGTTCATGCTTGATTTCGGCTGCGCGGTTCTGTCGGGCGTCCTTGCGCTTGGTTTTCCGGTCGCGGTTGCCGGTTTCGTCGACGTGTTGCTGCCCAAACAGGACTGGTTTCTGATTGTTCTTGCCGCAATCGGCTTGCTGATTGTCTATGTCATCAATACCGGTCTGATGGCGGTTGTCACCTATTGGGGGCATGTGCTGGGCATTACCATTGAAACGGAAATGCGCCGACGTGCCTTTGATCATCTGCAAAAGCTGTCTTTCCGGTTCTATGACAACCAGAAAACCGGCCATCTGGTCGCCCGTGTGACCAAGGATCTCGAAGAAATCGGTGAAGTCGCCCATCACGGTCCCGAGGACCTGTTTGTCGCGGTAATGACCTTTATCGGTGCGCTGATCCTGATGTTCATGGTGCATGTGCCACTTGCACTGATTGCCATGACCATTGCCCCGTTGATCATGTGGCTGGTGGTGCGGTTTGGCGGCGATATGACCCGCAACTGGCAAAGCCAGTTTGGCCGGGTGCGCGCCTTTAACGCCCGGATCGAGGAAAATGTCGGCGGTGTCCGCGTTGTGCGTGCCTTTGCCAACGAAGAACATGAACGCGCCCTGTTCCACAAGGACAACGAACAATATCGCACCGTCAAACTTCAGGCATATGCCATCATGGCGATCAGCCTTGCCATCAATTATTTGGGCATGCGCATTGTTCAGGTGGTGATCCTGCTGGCCGGGACCTATTACGTCGTGACCGGCGGGCTGAGCATCGGCGGTTTTGTCGGGTTCCTGCTGCTGGTCAATGTGTTTTATCAGCCGCTTGAAAAGATCGCAGCCGTTGTTGAAACCTATCCCAAGGGCATTGCCGGTTTCCGCAATTATCAGGAATTGATGGCAACCGAGCCCGACATTATCGACCGGCCGACCGCGCGTGATGATATCGTTTTGCGGGGCAATCTGGTGTTTGAAAATGTCGATTTCGGCTATAGCCCCGATCGCACCATCCTCAACAATATCAATATCGCGATCGAAGCCGGCGAAACCGTGGCCTTTGTCGGCCCGTCCGGGGCGGGGAAAACCACCCTGTGTTCGCTGGTGCCGCGCTTTTACGATGTCACTGGTGGTTGCATCATGATTGATGGCTGCGATATCCGTGACATCACCATGAAATCCCTGCGTCAACAGATCGGCATCGTACAACAGGATGTCTTCCTGTTTGCCGGAACCCTGCGCGAAAATATCGCCTATGGCCGCCTGACAGCCAGCGATGATGAAATCGTCGATGCGGCACGCCGGGCCCGTCTTGATGATCTGATTGCGACCCTGCCCGACGGGATTGATACCATTATTGGTGAACGCGGGGTCAAGCTATCCGGCGGTCAGAAACAGCGCGTTGCGATTGCGCGGATTTTCCTTAAAAACCCGCCGATCCTGATCCTGGACGAAGCAACTTCGGCCCTTGATACCGAAACCGAACGCGCCATCCAGCAATCGCTTGATGAACTGGCACAGGGGCGCACGACCCTGGTCATTGCCCATCGCCTTGCCACCATCCGCAATGCCAATCGCATCGTTGTCATCACCCAAGACGGTATCGCCGAACAGGGTAGCCACGATGCCCTTCTGGCCAAAGACGGGGCCTATCGCCGCCTGCATGATGCACAGTCCCTGACGACCGGCGGCGACAGCACCCTTAAACGGGCATAAAACCCGAAAAGACCGATCCGATCAGGCCGCTTCACCATCCCGAAGCGGCCTGATGACCTGCACCAGCGGTCGTCCGTCGCAATCAAGGGTCACACGTGTTTCCACCCGGTAAACCCGTGCCAGGTTCGCAGGCGTCAGAACATGTTGCGGACCGCCAGATGCAATGATCTTTCCGCCATGCAACAGCACGATCTGGTCGCAATAGCGCGCCGCAAGATCAAGATCATGCAACGCCGCAACAACCACACCGCCCCGATCCGAAAGCCGTTCACGCACCAGATCAAGCACCACCATCCGCCAGTGCAGATCAAGTGCCGATGTCGGTTCATCAAGCAACAAGACATCCGGATCACGCATCAGCGCAAGCGCCAATCCAACCAGCTGCCGCTTGCCGCCGGACAAGGTATGCAAAGGCGACAACGCAAATTCCGAAAGCCCGAGCCGCGCAAAAATGCCTTCGATCTGATCGGCCAGTTCGCGGTCCGAAACATCAAGATCAAGCGCGCGTGCCGTACTCCACATCAGTTCGGTTGGCAAAAGCGCCGACGGATTCGGCGGCGATTGCGGCATGCTTGCCAACCGGTGATGCCATCCGTCATGCCCCATGTCGGCACGGGTTCGGCCATCGATCGTGATGTGCCCGGTCGTGCTTTTTTCTCCGGAAAGACACCGCATCAGGGTCGATTTCCCCGACGCGTTCGGTCCCAAAAGACCAAGAACCTCGTTATCATTCAGGATCGGAAGATCAACCTGATCAAGAACCGTGACTTGACCATATTTTGCGGTGATACCGGTTGCGCCAAATACCGTCATGCCCGATGTCTCCGCCCGGATAAAAGACCAAGAAACACCGGAACCCCGACAACCGCTGTCAGAATACCGACCGGAATGATCACACCGGGGATCAGCGCCTTTGACAGGAATGACGCACATGACAGGATCAAGGCCCCGCACAATGCCGAACCGGGCACCAGCATCCGGTGATCTTCGCCCAGCAACAGTCGCGCAATATGGGGCCCGACCAAGCCGATAAAACCGATTGCACCCACAAAACAAACCGCGAATGCCGCCAGTACCGACACCCGCAAAATCACCCACATCCGCAATCGACCGACATTGATCCCCATGCTGCGTGCGTGGGCCTCACCACCGCGCAACAATGTCATCACCCAGACATGGCGCAATGAAAATGGCAGGACACACACAAAACACGCACTGACAAGCCCGACCTCAATCCAGCCCGCCCGCGTAAGGTTTCCGATGGTCCAGAAAACGATCTGTGCAATCGCTTCTGCACTGGCCAGATATTGCAAACCCGCGGTCAGTGCATTGCACAGAAACACCAGCGCAATCCCGAACAGAACCACCGTTTCGCGTGCCCCGTTCGCCCATCGCACAATCATCAGGATCAAGGCCCCCGATCCAAGCGCAAAGACCATCGCCATCACCGGAAGAACCGCCGTCTCGCCCACCAATGGCACGACCGGAACCACAACAATCGCAAGACTTGCGCCCAACACCGCAGCAGATGACACGCCAAGCGTGAACGGACTGGCCAGCGGGTTATCGAGAATGGTCTGGGTTTCAATCCCCGCCAGTCCAAGGGCCGCCCCAACCGCAAGCGCAATCAACGCATCGGGCAGGCGCACATCCCACAAAATGATGCGCGGCCTCAGATCAAGCTGATCGGGCCAGAAAAGCCCGGTCACAATATCGCCAAAGCCAAGCCCCGCCGGGCCCGCCCACAGATCCAGCGCAAGCATGGCCACGAGCCCGATTGCAAGCCCCGTTACCGTCAGAACCCGCCGTTTCTGGATGGTTCCGAAACGCTGATAAAGCGACGTTTCCCCGACACTCATTTCTGATGATCAACCGTTGCGCTGTAAACGCCGTTCAATTCGAATGGCAGCCACTTCTCATAGATTTCGGTCAAGGTATCGACCGGATCGATATCGGTAAAAAGATCGGGATGGATCCATTTGGCAAAGGCTTCGAGTGCGACGATATTGAACGGAGAATTATAGAAATTGTGCCATATGCTGTGTGCCCGGCCGTTTCGAACCGCATCAAGGGCGGCAAATTCCGGTGCGGACAAATAGCGCGTCAAGCTTTCAGACGCCGTTTCGCGCGTCATGCCCGGGCCAAGTGCGACCGGTTCTGCGCCAGCAATGAATTCCTCATAGATGCCCGACGCCGTCCCGATCCACACATCGGGATTTTCAACCAGAAGAAACTCGGCTGTATGTTGTGCTGTGGGTCCGGGGGCAACCGCATCGGCAATATTAAGCCCGCCTGCAATCCCGACAAACGGACCAAGCATCCCGTCAGCCATCCCCCAGCAGCATTCATACCGCCCCGGATGGGCTTGCAAAAACACGGTTGGCCGGGTTTTGGCCGTCGCGACACGCTGTTTGATCAGGTCAAAGCGTTGCTGATAAAATGCATTATATTCCGCGGCCCGCTTTTCCGCGCCCAAAAGTTGTCCCAGCAATTTGACCGACGGCAATGTGTTATGCAGCGGGTCGGCCCGGAAATCGATGAAAACGATCTTCGTTCCCGCTGCGGTCAGCTGATCAATCAGTTCGGCATTCTTTGCACCGGGCCCATGATCATTCAGGCCGAAAATCGCAAGTTCCGGGGCAAGATCAATGATCTTTTCCACCGAAATGCTGTCTTCATTGCGCCCCCCGAACAACGGAATGTCAGCAGCCCGCGGAAAGCGTTCATAAAGCTGTGTTTCAAGTCCGGGGTGGGTCCAGCTCAGCGGTGTCATCATGCCGACAATCCCGGCAACCGGATCATCGGGGCGCAACAATGCCAGCAACGGAATATAGCGTCCCTCGCTGATTACCAGGCGCGTGACCGGCAATTCGATACTGACCTTGCGCCCGGCAAGATCGGTGACCTCGATCGTTTCGGCGCGCGCAGTCGTCATCGCCACGATCAAGAAGAACAGAACAGATAAGGATTTCAGAACAACTGTCATGACCCACCCTTGAAATAGCAAAATCCGGGGCAGCAAACGCTGCCCCGGCAAGACCGGTTATCTTTTGGCAAGATCAGAACTGTGCTTTTGCCATCAGCAGGAACGAACGACCCGGCTCATAAAGCGGGACCACATTGGTGAAGTCCTGCCCATAGCTTCCGCGATCGGCATATTCTTCATCAAAGATGTTGTTGGCTTCGATCCGGAGTGTCAGGTAATCGGCCTCTTCGGGCTTGTATTCGGCATAAAGCCCGACAACTTCATAGGCTTCCTGGGCTGTGCCACCGGCATCGGCGGTATCGGTGTTTTTCAACGCCGCATCAATCGTGCCCCCGATGGTCAGATTAATGCCTTCGATCATATGGGCTGCTTCAAGGGCAATGACCCGACCCAGCGGCGCACCAAGATACTGTGTGCCATCTGAATCCGCCGGGCTGCCATTCAGGGTGATTTCACTGTCGGTATAGGTTACCCGCGCAAAGCCCGGACCCCAGTTATATCCGGCACCAAGGTTATAGCCCCGGGTTTCGAAATCCACGACGACCGACGGCCCGGTGCTCCAGCCCGGATCACGCGCATTGTCAAATGTGCTGCGGAAAATGCCGGCATTGAACGAAAACCCTTCGTGCTGAACTTCAAATCCGGTGGTGTAGTTTTCCGCACGGACCGGTTTGACACCCTTGCTGTAATCCCAGGCCGGGTTCATCACATAGTTTTCCGCCAGTGCAATACCGCCCCAGACATTGGAATAACCGGCATTGATGGTCAGGAACTCGGTGACATCAACCGCGGCGGCGACATTGCCGCTCAGCCCTTCATTTTCAATTTCGGTGCCGTCAAGACCGACAAATTTCTGGCTGTCGCCCCGCAAACCAAAGGACAGACGCAGGGGATCAAGCGGCTGAAGACGTGCCTGGGCATATCCACCGAAATTGGTTGCCTCTTCCTCGCGGTCTGACGTCGGGCCGTCATATTCGGCCGTGTCGTGATAGAAATCGACACCGGCCGTAATCGTATCGCGTTCCGACAGATTGAAATCATTTTCAAACTTGCCAGAAAAACTGCTGGTGGTGCCACGACCCTGTTCGGTCAGCGGCGCGTACAGATAGGTCTCGCTATAGGCAAGAACCGCCTTGGGATCCCAAAGACCATCTGCACCGTTTTGCCCGTAATTGAAGGTAAAGTTGCGCCGGCGCATGTCATAGCCAAGCTCGTCTGGCTGATTGCGGTTGGTCAGATCCGTCATGTTCGCACGGTACGGACGACGTGCACGGTCGCGTACCTGTTCGCCGGAAAATTCAAACCGGTGACCGCTTTGTGCTTCATAGGCCGACTTGATCAGCCCGGATCGCATATCGGCTTCTGTACCGGGAACCTGATCGCCGTTACCTGCCTCGTAATCATCGCCCTTGGCCCATTTGAAATAGCCAAGAAGCTCAAAACCACCGGCACGGCCATAGGACGCCAGATCGTTGGTAAAGGTTTCACCATTGGTGTCGTAGCTGGCCTTTGCAAACCCGCCAAGCGAACGACCCGGTTCCAGTACATCGGCAACATCAACGGTCTCATAGACAATCGCACCGCCAAGTGCTGCCGGTCCGGCATCTGCCGGGGCAACGCCGGGATCAACACGTGCGGCCTTAAGCAGGCTTGGGTCAATCAGGTTGGTACCGCTGTGGTGGAAAACCTTGTTGTTCTGACGCGCACCATCAATGCTGATGGCAAGATTGGTTTCCTCGATCGCGTTGACATAAAGTTTCTGGTTCAACGGCACCGATCCCCCAACCGACACGGCGGACTGCCCGGCAAACACGTCCTTGACGTCTTGGGGATTGCGGCGTTCAAAATCCTCGGGCGTGACATAGATCGACTGTGCGCGGTCTGCCGCGCCAATGTGGTCATCGGTATGGGTATTTGCCTCAACCAGGATCGGGCTGAGCGATGTCGTACCATCCGCATCACCTTGTGCGGTACTGACGATGGTGATCGCCCCATTCGATCCGATCCGATAGGAAAGCCCGGTTCCGGCCAAAAGCCGTTGCAACGCATCTTCGGTACGCAAATCCCCCGAAACACCCGGCGTTTGCACACCGCGTACCAGATCACCATTTGCAGAAACCTGGACACCGGCCTGCTGGCCGAACATTGCCAGTGCATCGGCAAGCAATTGACGTTCGATGTCAAAGCTGCGAATGGCGTCGGCCTGTGCGATTTCCTGGTTTGAAATTTCCTGATTTTTCTCCGTCGCTGGCAGACCGGATGCTTTTGCCTCTGTGGCCATCCCCTGAAGTGCCAGCATTGACAGCGCGGTCGTCACCGCAAGGCGATTTCGCCAGTTCCCCTTAACGACCGACAACTGAACCCCCATCATCAATATTCTCCGCTTGGTATGTTTTACATTCCGGTGAAATGCAAATGCGACTTAAATTCACCATCTAACCAAGCAACGATGCGGGCGTTCTCGATTTTCAAATTTATTTTCGCCTTTTTACGAAAAAAACGCGCAAGCCCCTGTTTTATCGGCGGGAAACCACCATCAGCCACGGCGAAATTTCGCGAATTTCCGCCCCCTGGGCATCGGCCATGACCTGCAGGGCGGCCTTCGGATTTTGCAGATCGTAAATCCCGGTCAGCGGCTTTTGCGCCAAATCGGCATCCGAAATCACCACCCATCCATCATAATAGCGGTCAACCGTTTCAACCATTTCGGCAAAGGCGCGATCCTTGGCGATCAACTGACCGTTTCGCCATGCCCCAACCAGTGCCGGCGACAGCGATTGCCGCGTGACATCGCCGGCAGGGCCAATATGGGCAACATCCCCGGCCAGCAATTCAGCCCCGTCCCCCAGCGCGTCGCCATCAACGCGCACACGCCCATGTTCGACGGCAACATCAACACCATAATCGCTGCTGCGCACATTGAACGCGGTTCCCAGAACCGTGGTCCTAATACCTTGTGCCTGTACCGTAAACGGGCGTTCCGTCATCGGGACAACCTCAAAGAACGCCTCCCCGTCAAGCAAGGTCACCTGACGATCAGTTGAAAAATCAAATGCCACCGCACTTTCCGGCCCAAGATGCAGCCTTGATCCATCGGGCAGGGTATAAATCCCGGTTTCGTAGGTTGCGGTCGCATAATCCGCTTCAAACTGCGTCAGCCAGCCGGGCATCAGCACCACCAGCAAACAGGCCGCCAATGCCGCCGCTACCGACATGCCGATTAACGTACGTGCCCGCGCAAATGACCGCCGCGCGCGCTCCGGCGATGCTAGGCTGATCCGGGCCGACCTATCCCCGGTGACGACACCGGCGTGATCTGCCGGGCGCAACTGGCGCGCGGGTGAAATTCTGTCTTGTTGCGGGGTTTTGTCCTGCTGATGCAGTTCCCATTCCGCGCTATGGACCGGTACTGTCATTTCAAGCATCTGCCAGACGCGCAGGGTCTCATCCCAGTCGGCACGGTTTTGCGCACTGGCTTTTAGCCATTCATCATGTTCGCGGCGCAAGGTCGCGTTGTCCGGATCCTCGGACAGGCGGGCGATCCATTCACTTGCAGAACCGGGATGGGTCAATTCCGTCATGGCGTTGTGTCTCTCCATGTGTCAACAGGACACAAGGCACCTTTTTGGTGCTGTTTGCGGGTATCTTTCATGTCCTGGCACATTTTTATTTCTCTCCTGTCCAATAAACGAATGGCACCCGTCGGATTTTCAAATTTTCCGACAGATTTTCCTCGTCTATCTCCCTTTTGCCAGAAACAGTTTGCAGTGCTCGATCGCATCAACAACAAGCGAATGCGCAGTTCCGATAGAAACATCAAGGCGTTGGGCGATTTCCGCATATTTGCATCCGCCAAAACGATGCATCTCAAGTGCGATGCGCGATTTTTCCGGCAACTCGGCCAATGCCTTTTCCAGAAGACGCAATTCACCGCGTGCAATTGCCTTTTCTTCGGGATCGGGGGTGTCTTCGGCGACCATTTCCGCTGATGCTGTGCCATCCCCGTGGATCAGGGCATTTTCACGACCGATCCGGCGACGGCCATCAATGGCAAGATTGCGAACAATACGGAAAATATAACCAACCGGCTCGTCCAGCTTGGCATCGAGTTTGACCTGCTGGGCGCGTTCGAGCCGAAAATAGGCATCTTGCACGATGTCTTCGGCCAAGGCCTGATCACCAACGATTGCGCGCGCATACTTCACCAGTTCATGCCGACGGGCAATGAACACGGTCAGAAGTTCGTTATCGCACAGGGTCGCAACCATTCCACAAACCAGTCAAACATCGCGATCAAAAGCGATTGCGAATTGTTTGCATTTACGCGGAATATGCAGGACTGTCAAATCGCCAATATCGGGCAATGCTGATTAATCGATCCGGATTTTCAGATTTTCTGTCTGCTGAACGGGCCCTGCATCACCCGCCAACCGGGCGCGCAAAGCCACTATCCAAGCCACGGAAACCGTCAATGATCCGGCATCTTGGCACTATTTCAGTGCCCCGGCATTTCACGGACCGATGGCATCACGATCAGCACACCTGACACATGACGATTGTCACGCACCCGACCTGCAACGCTTTGCCATTGTCGGAAATCAAACGGGCCGTCGCACCACCCCCAACGAGCAAAGAAACTGATACCGGCATTTGCAGCAAATCAGATAGCCGAATGCATCCGGTAGCCCGGCGCAAAAAGCAATCTGGCCGACGTGATCCCGGCGTCATTTTCCCAGGTGGTCCGCTCCATCAGAAACAGGGGTGCACCGGCATGGGTGCGCAAAATCTTTGCTTCCAGTTCGGATGCCAGCACGGCGGAAAATGATATATCCCCCTTGGTGTAAGGGGCATGCAGAACCAACCATTCATTGGCACTGATCTTTGACAGATCGGCATCGACGATTTCCGGAACGGTGTCGATCGATACCCAGCGTTCTTCGAACATATAGGGTTTGCCATCGGCCAGATGCAGCGACGAAATATGGAGCATGTCGCTTTTGGCACTGACGCCAAGATTGGCGCAGATTTCCGGTGTCGGCGTACGGCGTTCAGTGAGCAACAGGCCATAACCGTATTTCTGTCCACGGCCTTCGATCTCAAGACGGATGACCGGAATATCAAGCTTTGCACGGCGGACCGGATGGGTGGCCACCCGTGTGCCTGCCTTGCGCCTGCGATCAAGGAATCCTTCGGCTGCCAGTTCGCGCAATGCACGGTTTACCGTGGCACGCGCGCAACCCAGCTGTTCGGCAAGCTCTACTTCCTTGGGGATCTGATCGCCGGGCTTCCATTCGCGTGTATGGATGCGGCGCAAAACCTCATCATGGACCGATTGCCAGTTTGTCTGTTCCGAAGCGCTCACACCACTTCCTTGAGTTGTTCCATCACCTTGCGATACCGGTTGGTGATCGTGTCATGGGCGATGTGGCGGCCTTCGGTCACGACATGGCGACCGGCCGACCAGACATCACGCACCATGCGATCATCTCCGGCAAAGATATATGTATCGAGGATCGTATCGCCTTTCCGGCCGATCAGGTCAACAGCCGAGCCATCCAGCGCCATCAGATCGGCCAGTGCACCAATCTCGATCCGTCCGCAATCGCGCCCGGCGGCACGTGCGCCGCCCTGTGCCACCGCATCATACAAACGCCGTCCGGTGGATTTTTCCGGTGTTGCCAGGGCCGCACGGGATTTGTCGCGCAGGCGCTGACTGTAATCGAGTGTCCGCAATTCTTCCGAAAGCGAAATCCGGATATTGGAATCCGATCCGATCCCAATCACCCCGCCGACCCCCAGATAACGCACACCGTCAAAGATACCGTCGCCAAGGCTGCTTTCAGTGATCGGGCAAAGCCCCGCCACAGCACCGGTCTTTGCCAGGCCAAGGGTTTCATGTTCCTGCATCTGGGTGCAATGGATCAGGCACCAGTTTTCATTCACATCGGCATTTTCCAGAAGCCACTCGACCGGGCGCTTGCCCCAGGATGCCTCGACTTCTTCGACCTCGGCCACCTGTTCGGCCAGATGCATATGGATCGGGCCATCCTTGGACAGCTTGGTGGTCGCAATCAGGTCTTCACGCCCGACCGCGCGCAGGGAATGGGGGGCCACACCGATACGGGTATCGGCGGGCAGACCTTTAACCGCGCGAACCGATTCCTCATACAATTTGGCGAACTGTTCGGGATCGTTGCCAAACCGGATCTGTCCCGGTCCCAACGGGCGCTTGTCACAGCCCCCGAACTGATAGTGAACCGGCAAAAGCGTCAGACCGATACCAGTAATATTTGCAGCCGCGGCAATGCGTTCGGCCATCTCGCCGATATTGTCATACAAATACCCGCCCGGACGGTGATGCAGATAATGGAATTCAGTATTATTGGCGTAACCGGCTTCCAGCATCTCCATCTGCACAAAGGCTGCAATGGCTTCGACATGATCAGGCGTTAGCTGGTCAAGGAAGCGGAACATCAATTGTCGCCACGTCCAGAAGGTATCGCGCGGGTCCGGCCCGCGTTTTTCGGTCAGGCCCGCCATCGAGCGTTGAAAGGCATGGCTATGAAGGTTGGCGACAGCGGGCAACAAAACCCCGACGCGATGATCGGCGGTCGATGCCAGTTCGGGTGAATCGGCTTTAATATTGCTGATTTTGCCCGATTGATCGACCTCTACCGCGACGTCCTGCGCCCAGCCATTACTGGTAAGTGCCTGATTTGCCCAAAGAAGCGTCATAATCCATACCCGTCTTGACAGAAATATTATGTGCAGACATATTATCGTTAATAACGGACTTATCAAGGGGTGATCCTTCGCATGCTGCTCAGAAATGCAAAAGTCGTCACAATCACGGATGATAATCGCTACGGACTGATTGAATGTGGTGCGATTGCCATTCAGGACGGCTTGATCGACTGGGCCGGCAGCAATGATGAAATCCCCGCCAAATATCTTGAGCAAGCATCCCGCGACCTTGAAGGCCGTCTGATTACCCCGGCCCTGATTGATTGCCATACCCATGTGGTTTATGGCGGCAACCGAGCGGTTGAATTTGAAATGCGCCTTGAAGGGGCAAGCTACGAAGAAATCGCGCGCGCTGGCGGCGGCATTGTTTCAACCGTCACCGCCACCCGCCAGGCCGATGTGGACCAGCTCGTAAAAACCGCGCTGCCACGGGTTGATGCACTGCTGGCCGAGGGGGTATCGGTTATCGAAGTCAAATCGGGCTATGGCCTTGATCGTGACACCGAACTCAACATGCTGCGTGCGGCCCGCAAAATCGCGACATTGCGTCCGGTCCGGATCAAAACCACCTTCCTTGGCGCCCATGCGACCCCGGCCGAATTCAAGGGCGAACCCGATCGCTATATTGACGAGGTCTGCATCCCCACCCTGCGCGCCGCCCACGCAGAAGGACTGGTTGATGCGGTTGACGGGTTCTGTGAAGGCATTGCCTTTAACCCCGATCAGATCAAACGCGTATTTGACGTTGCGCGCGAACTTGGCGTTCCGGTCAAGCTCCATGCCGAACAGCTTTCCAATATCGGTGGCACCAGACTGGCCGCCGAATATGGTGCGATTTCAATCGACCATGTTGAATATGCCAACGAAGACGACGCCAGGGCGATGGCAAAATCGGGATCGGTTGCCGTCCTGTTGCCCGGTGCATTTTACACCCTGCATGAAACCCGGTTGCCGCCGATTGCCGATTTTCGCAAGCACGGCGTGCCGATGGCAGTTGCCACCGACTGCAATCCGGGCACATCGCCATTGATGTCGATCCTTCTGACCATGAACATGACCTGCACCCTGTTCCGCCTGACCCCGGAAGAGGCACTTTGCGGTACGACCAAACATGCCGCAACCGCACTTGGCCTCTCCGATACCGGACAGATCAAGGCGGGTCTTCGTGCCGATCTTGCGATCTGGGATATAGAACACCCGGCCGAGCTTTCCTATCGCATCGGGTTCAACCCGCTGTTTGAACGAATTTTCGGCGGCGAGACCGTCGCCCGCAAAGCAAAATAAGACAACGAAACGCCCCACAACCTGTATTCGACAAGGATGCAAAATGACCGTAACCCTGACGCCCGCCGCAGCAACGCTTGCCGATCTTGAAAATATCTGGCGCAACCAGATAGCCGTCAAACTTGATCCGTCGGCAAAGGCCGGTGTCGAGGCTGCCAGCGACATGGTCCGTGCCGCTGCCGAAGGCGAGGATGCGGTTTACGGGGTCAATACCGGGTTTGGCAAACTGGCATCGGTCAAGATTGCCGCCAAGGATACCGAAACCCTTCAACGCAACCTGATCCTGAGCCATTGCTGCGGCGTGGGTGAACCACTTGATATCGCCACGACACGCTTGATGATGGCGTTGAAATTGCTGTCACTTGGGCGTGGTGCATCGGGTGTGCGCTGGGACCTGATCGAACTGATCGAAGGCATGCTGGCAAGCGGTGTGACCCCGGTTGTCCCGTCGCAAGGATCGGTTGGCGCATCGGGCGATCTGGCCCCGCTGGCCCATATGGCAGCTGTCATGATCGGTGCGGGCGAAGCGGTCTATGATGGCCAAACCATGCCCGGTGCCGAAGCCCTTGCCAAAGCTGGCCTGACCCCGGTTGTTCTGGGTGCGAAAGAAGGCCTTGCCCTGATCAACGGGACACAGTTTTCAACCGCCTGTGCGTTGGTCGGGCTGTTTTCGGCATGGCGCAATGCCGCAAGCTCCATCGTCACCGCGTCACTTTCGACCGATGCGATCATGGGCTCAACCGCCCCGCTGGTTGATGAAATCCATACTCTTCGCGGTCATCCCGGCCAGATCAATGTGGCGCGTGCGATGCGCGGTCTGATGGAAGGTTCGGAAATCCGCGAAAGCCACCGCGAAGGCGATACCCGCGTTCAGGACCCCTATTGCATCCGTTGCCAGCCGCAAGTCACCGGCGCTGCGATGGATCTGCTGCGCTTTGCCGGTCAGACGCTTGAGATCGAAGCCAATGCGGTTACCGATAATCCGCTGGTCCTGAAAGAAGACGGGCGCATTGTTTCGGGTGGGAACTTCCACGCCGAACCGGTGGCCTTTGCCGCCGATCAGATCGCCCTTGCCGTTGCCGAGATTGGCGCAATTGCCCAGCGTCGCGTGGCCTTGATGGTTGATCCGACGCTTTCGCACGATCTGCCGCCGTTCCTGACCCCGGAGCCGGGCCTGAATTCCGGCCTGATGATTGCCGAGGTCACAACGGCCGCCCTGATGAGTGAAAACAAGCATCTTGCCAATCCGTGCTCGACCGACAGCACACCGACCAGTGCCAATCAGGAAGACCATGTATCGATGGCCGCCCACGGCGCACGCCGTCTGGCAAAAATGAATGCCAATCTATCCTATATCCTTGGCGTTGAGCTGATCTGTGCCGCACAGGGTGTTGAATTCCGAGCCCCGCTTAAAACCAGTCCCGGGCTTCAGAACGTCCTTAAAACCGTGCGCAAGGATATCCCGACCGTCAAGGAAGACCGCTATATGGCGCCTGATCTTGCCAAGGCGGCCGACCTTGTGACCGGGGGCGCGCTGGTTGCCGCAGCCAAACTGTCGGGTTTCGTGGTCGGGGAAGGTGCATAACATGACCAATCCCGTTGAAATCAAACGCGGCGATGGCCCCATTGTTCTGGGACTGCCCCATACCGGCACCCATGTTCCCGATGATATTGCCGCCAAACTGAATGATCGCGGGCGCGCGCTTGCCGATACCGACTGGCATATCCACACGCTGTATGACGGGCTGATCGATAATGTCACGACGGTTCGTGCAACCTTTCACCGTTATGTGATTGATGCCAACCGCGATCCCGAAGGCGTCAGTCTTTATCCCGGTCAGAACACCACGACCCTGGTGCCGCTGACCGATTTTGATGGGGAAAACATCTGGGATATTGCCCCGACCGAGGCCGATATTGCCGCCCGTGCGGCCAATTTCCACGCCCCCTATCACGCGGCACTGGCAGCCGAACTTGAACGGGTGCGCGCCAAACATGGTGTGGCGATCCTGTATGATTGCCATTCGATCCGGTCAAACATCCCGTTCCTGTTTGACGGTACCCTGCCCGATTTCAATATCGGCACCAATCTGGGCACCACCTGTGATCCGATGATTGAGACCCTGACGTCCGAAATCTGTTCGCAGGCCGAGGGATATAGCACCGTTTTGAACGGGCGTTTCAGAGGTGGCTGGACCACCCGCCATTACGGTCGCCCCGACATCAATCAGCACGCCATCCAGATGGAACTGGCACAGTCAACATACCTTTCGGCCGAGGAAGCACCCTGGGCCTATGACCAAAGCCGTGCGGCAAAACTGCGCACGCATCTTACCGACATTCTAAAGACACTGGCCGATTTGGCCCCATCACTAAGAGGCAAGTCATGACCAACAATCCGCGTCACAACCAGCGTGATATCTATCCGGCAACCGGAACCGACATCACCGCCAAAAGTTGGCTGACCGAAGCGCCGATGCGCATGCTGATGAACAATCTGCATCCCGACGTTGCCGAAAATCCGCACGAACTGGTGGTGTATGGCGGTATTGGCCGTGCGGCGCGCACCTGGAAGGATTTCGACCAGATTGTTGCCAGCCTCAAGGAACTTGAAGACGACCAGACCCTTTTGGTGCAGTCGGGCAAACCGGTTGGCGTTTTCCGCACCCACAAGGATGCGCCGCGCGTTCTGATTGCCAACTCCAACCTTGTGCCGCATTGGGCCAATTGGGATCATTTCAACGAACTCGATAAAAAAGGTCTGGCAATGTACGGCCAGATGACGGCCGGTTCGTGGATCTATATCGGATCGCAGGGCATCGTTCAGGGCACCTATGAAACCTTTGTCGAGGCCGGTCGTCAGCATTATGGCGGCAACCTTAAGGGCAAATGGATCCTGACCGGTGGTCTTGGCGGCATGGGGGGCGCACAGCCGCTGGCAGCCGTGATGGCCGGTGCGTGCTGTCTTGCGGTTGAATGCGATGAAACGCGTGCGGATTTCCGTCTACGTACCCGCTATGTCGATGAAAAGACCCATTCCCTTGACGAAGCGCTTGAAATGATCGACCGCTGGACCAAGGCGGGCGAGGCAAAATCGGTTGCCCTGATCGGCAATGCGGCCGACGTCTTCCCGGAACTGGTCAAACGTGGCATTCGCCCCGATATCGTCACCGATCAGACATCGGCCCATGACCCGGTTCATGGGTATCTGCCGCAAGGCTGGACCGTTGCCGAATGGCGTGAAAAACAGGAATCCGATCCCAAGGCGGTTGCCAAAGCCGCCCGCGCATCAATGCGCGTTCAGGTCGAAGCCATGGTTGCCTTCCACGAAGCCGGTATTCCGACGGTGGATTACGGCAACAATATCCGCCAGATGGCGCTCGAAGAAGGCTTGGAAAACGCCTTTGCCTTCCCGGGCTTTGTTCCGGCCTATATCCGCCCGCTATTCTGCAAGGGCATCGGCCCGTTCCGCTGGGCGGCCCTTTCGGGTGATCCGGAAGACATTTACAAAACCGACCAGAAGGTCAAGGAACTGATCCCCGACGACAAACACCTTCATAACTGGCTGGATATGGCGCGTGATCGCATTTCCTTCCAGGGCCTGCCCGCACGTATCTGCTGGGTCGGGCTGGGTCAGCGCCATCGCCTGGGTCTGGCATTTAACGAGATGGTCAAGAATGGTGAACTGAAAGCCCCGGTGGTGATCGGTCGTGACCATCTTGACAGCGGATCGGTCGCAAGCCCGAACCGCGAAACCGAAGCCATGAAAGATGGCTCGGATGCGGTCAGTGACTGGCCGTTGCTTAATGCGCTGCTTAATACCGCATCGGGGGCCACCTGGGTCTCGTTGCATCATGGCGGCGGTGTCGGAATGGGCTTTTCGCAGCATTCCGGCATGGTGATTTGCTGTGACGGCACGGAAGATGCCGCACGCAGGGTTGAACGCGTCCTTTGGAACGATCCGGCAACCGGTGTGATGCGTCACGCCGATGCGGGATATGACATTGCACTGGATTGCGCACGGGAACACGGGCTGAACCTGCCCGGTATTCTCGGCAAGTAATCAAAAACCTTAATGCGGGGGCAATGACGATTGCCCCTTCAAAACCTTTCAGGGTTCAATCAAGGAGGCTCCTTAACATGAAAAGACGTGAATTTCTGACGGCCGGTGTTGCCGGCGTTGGTGCAGCGGCGGCGGCAACCTTTGCCACCCCGGCAATCGCACAGGACAAGCGCCAGTGGAACATGGTTACCGCTTGGCCGAAAAACCTGCCCGGGCCGGGGGTTGCGGCCCAGAAACTGGCCGATCGTATCACCACCCTTTCGGGCGGCCGGATCGAGGTCAAACTGCATGCTGCCGGTGAACTTGTACCGGGCAATGGCGTATTTGATGCAGTTGCCGAAGGCACGGCTGATATCTATCACGCGGTTCCTGCCTATTGGGGTTCGAAATCCAAAGGCATCCTTCTGTTCGGTTCGCAGCCCTTTGGTCTGCGTGCAGACGAACAGGTTGGCTGGCTGACCCATGGTGGCGGTCAGGAACTCTATGATGAAATCTATGGCCAGTTCGGGCTGAAGCCGTTCCTGTGCGGCAACTCCGGTCCGCAATGGGCTGGCTGGTTCCGTAATGAAATCAAATCGGTTGACGACCTTAAGGGTCTCAAATTCCGGACCACCGGTCTGGCGTCTGAAATGTGCTCGAAACTGGGCATGGCCGTTCAGGCCATGGGGGGTCGCGACATGTTCCAGGCGCTGCAAAGCGGTGCGCTTGATGCCGGCGAATTCATCGGCCCGTGGAGCGACAGCGCCCTCGGCTTCTATCAGGTTGCCAAGAACTACTACTGGCCGGGTGTCGGCGAGCCGTCCTCGGCCGAGGAATGCGCGGTCAATGCCAAGGCATATGCCGACCTTCCGGACGATTTGAAGGCCGTGGTCAAGTTTGCCTGTGACAGTCTTTATAACGAAGTCTGGACCGAGTACGAGACCAAGCACGCCATGGCGTTGCAGAAACTGGTGGCAGAACAGGACGTCAAGGTCCGTATGCTTCCCGATGATGTGGTTGAAGCCATGGGCAAGGCCGGTGCGGAAGTCATCGCCGAACTGCGCGAAAGCGACGATGCCCTGACCCGCAAGGTCACCGAAAGCTTTGTCGCATATCGTGATCTGATCGGTGGTTATATGACCTATGCCGATAACGGTCAGATGAATGCACGCGCCAAGGTGCTCGGCTTCTGATAAACATGATACCCGGCGCAAGGATACCGATCCTTGCGCCGGTTCTTTTCGTATCCGGGGGGATGTGATGCAACGCCTTGCTGATCGGCTTGATCTGATCAATCACTGGACCGGGATGACAGTGCGCTGGTTTGCGCTGATCATGGTTCTTTTGCAATTTGCCGTGGTTTTGCTGCGCTATGTTTTCGGTTTCAGTTCAATTGCACTGAATGAAAGTGTTCTGTACCTGCATGCCGGGCTTTTCATGCTTGGCGCGGGATACACGCTTTTGGTCGACGGGCATGTGCGGGTCGATATTTTCTATGCCGGGGCCGAAAACCGCACCAAGGCCCGCATTGACGCATTTGGCTATACCATTCTTGCAATTCCGTCGATGATGGCGCTGCTATACTGGACATGGCCATCCGTGATCAATTCGATCTCGATGATGGAAGGGGCGATTTCGGTGGGCGGCATTCCGGCCGTGTGGCTTTTGAAATCCCTGATCCCCGCATTTTGTATTCTTTTGATTATTCAGTCGGTTGCCTGTTTGCTCAGGCAGATCATTGCCCTGCGCGATGGTGTTGACGATCAGGGTGCGCAAAGCTGATGGAATATCTTGATCTTTTGATGTTCGCCGCCCTGATGGGCTGCATCCTTCTGGGTTTCCCCGTTTCGTTTTCGATCGCCGGTGTGGCAATCATTTTCGGTTATATCGGCTGGGCCACCGATGCGATGAATATCGGGCTGATGGGTGCATTCGGGCAGCGGGTATTCGGGACGCTGACCAATGATGTTCTGATCGCCATTCCGCTTTTTGTCGTGATGGGTGTGATCCTTGAACGGTCACGCATTGCCGAGGATCTGCTTCATACCATGGGCCGTCTGTTTGGTCAGCTGCGCGGCGGGCTTGGCATTTCGGTCGTTCTGGTTGGCGCGTTGCTTGCGGCGTCGACCGGGATTGTCGGCGCGACAGTGATTGCCATGGGCATGATCGCACTTCCGACCATGTTGCGCACGGGATACAACCCGAAACTGGCATCGGGGCTTGTCTGTACGGCCGGGACGCTGGGCCAGATTATCCCGCCTTCGACGCTTTTGATCATTCTGTCTGACGTCATGTCATCGGCCTATCAGCAGGCCCAGTATGAACAGGGCAAATTCACCATCGAAACCATTTCGGTTGGTCAGATTTTTGCCGGGGCGCTGGTGCCGGGACTGACGCTGGTGGCGATTTACATCCTTTATATCCTGCTGCGCGGGGTGTTTCGCCCCGATGACATGCCGCCAGTGCAAAGCGATGATGGCCACCCCGATATCGGCGAGGTTTTCCGCGCTGTTTTGCCGCCGATCCTTTTGATCATTGCGGTTCTGGGCGCGATCCTTGGCGGGGTTGCCACCCCGACCGAGGCCGCATCGGTGGGCGCAATTGGCGCGATCCTGATGGCTGGTGCCCGTCAGGGGGCCAATCGCACACTGGTGCTTACCGGGACGATATCGCTTCTGGTTCTTGCCGTAATGGCGGGGATTGCCCCGGTGCGTTTCCAGCGCAGTGACCTTACCGGTGTCGATTATATGCTGGGCGGGGTTTATGTGGTGCTGGCAATTATTGGCATTGCTGCGATCTTTGCCTGCCTGCGTCAGGCGTGGAAGGCAGATATCCTGAAATCGGCCCTGACATCGACCATGACGGTAACATCGATGATCTTTGCCACCATTCTGACCGCCAGCATGTTCTCGCTGGTGTTTATCGGACTGGGGGGCGAGGACCATGTGGCCGAAATCCTTGAAGCCATGCCAGGCGGACCGACCGGAGCGCTCCTGTTTTGCATGGCACTGATCTTTATCCTTGGCTTCTTCCTTGATTTCGTTGAAATCACGGTGATCCTGTTGCCGCTGATTGCGCCGGGCTTGATCATGATGGGCCATGATCCGGTGTGGCTGGCGATCTTGATTGCCATCAACCTTCAGACATCATTCCTGACCCCGCCGTTTGGCTTCTCGCTCTTTTACCTGCGCAGCGCGGCCCCGCCGGAAATTACGACGGGTCAGATTTACAAGGGTGTCGTGCCGTTTATCGCGCTTCAGGTCTTTGGCATCTTTGTCATCTGGCTGTGGCCGTCACTGGCCCGCTGGTTGCCAAGCGTCGTGTTCTAAGCACGCACAACAAAAAACGCCCCGGTACGCCGCGGGCGTTTTTTGTTGTGCGGTTCGGGTCAGGAGCCAGCCACAACAAGCTTTGACTTGCTGCCATGCAACATTTGCGTCAGAACTGTCATAATAAAAAAACAAACGTTGAGCATTCAGCGTAAGGGAGCCAGTTTGTGTCCGGTTTTCATTGGTCACGAAATCAACGTCTGAGCCTTGTGGGCCGATATACATTGCTATCGGTAGGCGTTGTTGTATGCGCACTACTTGCCCTTAGCCTGTTCTACCAGCGTTTTTCCAACGAACTGATTGACCGGCTTACAGGGGAGAGGCTTAGCGCGCAGGTCGCGGCTACGTCAAACAAGCTCTCCGCTTTTCTCGATACGCGCATCTATCAGCTGGTAACATTGTCAAACCATCCAGCCATGCCCGCATTCATTGAGGCTCCAAACTCTCCACAGGCCGAAGAAGCTCTGACCCTGCTTCGGGTCGAGGCGGATTCTCCCGACCTTTATGGTGTCCTGTTTTTTGACTGGTACGATAATCTTGATCGACTGGTCGCCGGGCAAGCTGCATCGGGTCCACCATACTGGTCCAAAAACGGCTGGGATATTTCCGGCCTTCCGCGGGTCGAACATGAAGGCATTGAATTCATCGGTCCCAAATTGCCTGAGAATGGAAATTCCGGCTGGATTTTGATGCGGGCCCACATCCGTGATACCGGTTTGGGGCAGAACACCTCTGTCGGCCTGCATGTCCGTTTGGCATCACTGACTGAACTGTTGGCAAGTGCCGGGGTATCGGGCGTGATTGATCCGCTTTTGCGCACGCCGGGTGGCATTGTTCTTGATGCAACCGGACGCCCCACCGAAGTCAATGGCGAGCTGATCGAAGGTCCAAGCATCCTTCCGGGCTGGAACCTTGTGATGAGTGTTAGACCGGGCACTATCCTGCAACCTATTGACGAAACGCGTTTCTGGCTCGCGGTGACTGCGGCCGTAATCATTGTGGTTATACTGGCAATCTTTTTTGCCTTGTCACGCAGCCTGCGTCGACGGGTCGATACGCTTGTTCAGGGGGCACATAGTATTGCGTCGGGTGATCTCTATTATCGTCTGCCCGAAGGTCGCCGGCGCGATGAAATCAGCACAGTCGCCAAGGCCTTCAACACCATGGCCTGGCAACTTAAGGACCTGATTGATCGTACGGTGCGGGCTGAAAAGCTTGCCGTTCTGGGCCAGTTTGCCACCGGCGTTGCCCATGAAGTCCGCAATCCTCTGGCCACCATGAAAACCACTGTTCAGGCCCTTGTTCGCAAGGAACCTGATGGAGAGCGCAAGACGCTTCTGGATGATATGGGTCATCAGATTGATCGCCTGTCACGCGTGGTGAATGACCTTCTGGCCTATGGCCGACCGGGGGAAGCATGCCCCCAGGTAACAGAAATACGTGATTTGTTCCGCCAATCATCGCGGGTACTGATCCCGGTCGCAAAAGAGGCTCATGTCCGATTTTATACCAGTGGCGATTCCCGTCTGACGATCTTTGTCGACCCGGATCAGATGTTACAGATCCTGCTTAATATCGGGATCAACGCCATTCAGGCATGCCAGCCCGACGGCACGGTTAGCCTGCGAGCAGAACGCCACAAGGACCAGGTAGAAATACGCATCACCGACGATGGTGCCGGCATCCCCAAAGAGCATTTGCTTGACGTCGTGCAGCCATTTTTTACCATGAAAAGCAAAGGAACCGGACTTGGCCTGACAATCAGCCAACAACTGGTCGAGTCAAATAACGGTACCATCAATATTGAAAGTGCCCCGCAAGAGGGCACGACAATCACATTGAAGTTCCCGGCAACGAAACCGGAAACTTCAAAGGAGGAAACATCGAAAAATGCCTCGCAAGATCAGGATTCTGATCGTTGATGATGAAGAATCATTCGTCCGATCACTAAGCTTTGCGCTTCGCACCGAAGGCATGGATGTCACCGGCGTCCATTCCGGAGAAGATGCGTTTTTGCAAGTCCGTGCAAACAAATTCGATATCATCCTGCTTGATCTGCGCCTGCCCGGTGCGGATGGAATGGAGGTGCTTGATAGCATCCGCAAACTTGATATCGACGTGCCCGTCATCATGATTTCGGCTCATGGCGATACCCGTGCGGCGGTGAAAGCCGTCAAACTCGGTGCGGCGGATTACCTAAGCAAGCCGTTTGAACTCGATGAGTTGATCCATACGATCAACACTACCCTTGATCAAAACCGCACTGCACTTGAGCTTGATTACCACCGCAAGCGCAATGTCCCGACCAACGGACTGATCGGTGAATGTGCGCCGATGCGCGAATTGCGCACGACAATCGGCCGCGTTGCACAAAGCAGTGCCAGCCGTATCCTGCTGCAAGGGGAGTCCGGGACTGGCAAGGCGCTGGTTGCGCGCGCCATTCACGGCGAAAGCCCGCGCGCTTCAAACGCCTTTATCGAAGTCAACTGTGCCGCGCTGCCAGAACAGCTGATTGAAAGCGAATTGTTTGGTGCGGAAAAGGGCTCCTACACCGGAGCGCATCAGAAACGTACCGGCCTTGTCCGGCTTGCTGATGGCGGCAGTCTGTTTCTCGATGAAATCGGCGAATTGCCCCTGGCCCTACAGGCGAAGTTTCTGCACTTCCTTGAAAACGGAGACTATCGCCCGGTAGGAAGCGAGCATTCCGCATCGGCTGATGTGCGGGTGATTGCCGCGACCAACCGCGACCTTGCGGAAGAAGTCCGTCAGGGAAATTTCCGTGAAGACCTGTTTTACCGACTGAACGTCATCACCATTGATATTCCCGCACTGCGCCACCGCGGCGAGGACATTATCAGTTTGGTCGATCATTTCGCCGATCATCAGGCCAAAGCCGAAGGTTGCCATCCAATCCACTTTGACGATGCGACCCTTGAACTGCTACGCCATCATCGCTGGCGCGGCAATGTGCGCGAACTTAAAAACCTGATTGAGCGTCTGACCATTCTTTATCCGTCCAAACAGATTTCGCCGGACCTGTTGCCGGCCGAATTCCACGTCACGGATGATAACCCGGATGATCTGCATGCCGGAGTTTCGGATGGTAATGCGCAATTGCAGGACCGCATGGACAACACCGAGCGTCATCTGGTCCAAGATGCGCTTGATCAGGCCGACGGTCACAAAGGCCGTGCGGCAGAAATACTTGGTATTTCACGTCATGCCCTGAAACGTCGTCTGCAACGGCTGGGCCTGCAATAACTTATCCCCAACCCGAAGCATTTTCGACGCACCCTTGAGCGGTTTCCGCTCAAGGGTGTTTTACTGTTTGAGCGCCTAACGCTCAAATTCGCGCTCAAGACCGCTCCATGAATTTGACCCAAACCGGTCAATCGCGCGGCTTCCCTGACTTTGCGCCGAAATTTCGCAACTGGCACAGCCTTTGCGGAATAGCGAGACAAAGGTACAAACGCGAATGGAACAACCATTCGCAGGGAGGAAAGTCATGGAGATGCTCAAACACCCGCTTTCCGGGTGCATCACCATTATTGTTGCCACGTTAGTACTGTTTGCGGCCAACACCGCACAGGCGGAACGTTTTGAGCTGGGCGCATCTGCACAGAACGCAGATGCTGTCATCGGCTGTTTGTACCCAATGACCGGACGGTCGGCCACATATGGCCGCGACAGTATTTCCGGAATCAAAATCGCACTTCAGGACCTTGAAGCCGAAGCCAAATCCGGCCTTGATGTACCCAATCTTCGCGTCATCGCAGATGATCCGCGATCAAAGGCATCCTACGCGGTTCGTCTGGCGCAGGATTTTATCACCAATGACAATGCCAAATTCTTCTGCGGCATAGTGTCATCTGGTGTTGCCCACGCCGTAAGCGACCTGGCCCGGACTGAAAAAATCATTATGGTCGGAACCGATCATGCATCATCACGGCTAAGCATCGAGGCAGGCCACGATTATTACTTCCGCGTCACCAATGACAGCTGGACATCGATGGCAGCCGGTGCCCGTTATTTACGTGATCTGCAAAAGGAAACCGGGTGGAAACGTCTTGCCTTTGTCGGACCGGATTATGATTACGGCCATGTTTCCTGGACGGATCTGCAACTTGCCCTTGATGAATTGGGTGTCGAATATGAAACCGTCGGCGACCTGTGGCCAAAGCTCTATGAGCCGGACTATTCGATCTACATCAATGCCCTGCAATCAGCAAAAGCCGACGTGGTCGTAACCGCCCTTTGGGGCGGGGATTTCATCGCCTTTATCAAACAGGCAGCCTCAACCCGGTTCTTTGAAACCACCCGTCTGGCCAATTTCGACACAGGCGCCAATTATGATGTGATGATGGCCCTTGGTGATCAACCCTATCCGGGATTGATCCTTTCGGCTCGCCATCACAATAACTGGCCCGAAACGGGCCGGAACAAGCGGTTCGTAAAACAGTTTCACGACATGACCGGGCGTTATCCGACTTATGCGGCCGAAGGCGCCTATACCGGGATCATCGCCATTGCACGCGCCATTGAAAAGGCAGGCAGCGTGGATGATGACCGCGCGCTGATTACCGCCCTTGAAGGATTGCAACTGGCCCTGCCCGAAGATCCGCCGGGCTTTGCATCCTACATCGATCCCGAAACTCACCAGATTGTCCAGGCGCAAGCCGTGGGCACGGTCGTCCACAACGAAGACTTTCCACCATCGAAACTGATGGTCGGGAATTGGGCGATCTACGATGCCGAAGACCTCAAGCCATCCAAAGAGATGGTCAAACGTCGCCGCGATGCCGTGGCAGGCGGGTCGGAGGCAGTTCCACCGCCAACTCCATGACCTTTCCCAAGGGAGGAAATAGTGAAGAACAATAAATCAAAATTCAGCAAACATCTTGTATCGGGCGTCGCAGCGCTTGCCCTTGCAGCAGGCGCAGCCGGTTCTGCATCGGCCGCTGAAAACGGCAAATTCCGCGTCGGGATCGTGACCTTCCTGTCCGGTCCGGCAGCTGGCCCGTTCGGCGTTCCGTCGGCTAACGCCGCCAAGGTTCTTGTTGAAGAACTGAACAAGGGCAACCTGCCTGCACCTTACGACAAGATCGGTATCAATGGCGCCGAAATCGAAGCCGTCATCATCGACGAGGCTGGCGGTGCGACCAAGCAGGTTGAAGAATACCGCAACCTTGTTCAGCGGCAAAAAGTCGATGCTGTCATTGGCTATGTTTCGTCGGGCGACTGCCTGGCAATCGCACCAGTTGCCGAAGAACTGAAAACCTTCACCATCGCATATGATTGCGGTACTCCCCGTCTGTTTGCCGATAACCCGGATGCACAATACATGTTCCGGACCGGTCTTGACGCATCGGTCGATAATATCGGCGCAGTTCGTTATCTGGCCGCGACCCGCCCGGACGTTACCCGTCTTGCCGGCATCCAGCAGAACTATTCGTGGGGTCAGGACAGCTGGGCTGACTTCACCGCGGCCGCATCTGCGCTCCTGCCCGAAGCCGAAATCGTCGAAGAACAGTTCCCGAAAATCTATCAGGGCCAGTACGGCGCTGAAATCTCTGCCCTGTCCGTGAAGCGCCCGGAAATCGTTCACAGCTCCTTCTGGGGTGGCGACATGGAAGCGCTGGTTCTTCAGGCAAATGCCCGTGGCCTGCTTGAAGATGCAACCGGTCTTCTGACTTGCGGCGAAGCATCGTTTGCCACCTACAAAGATCAGGCCCCGAACGGCATGATCATCGGTGCTCGTGGCCCGTTCGGCCAGTTTGCCCCGGATAACGAACTGAACACCTGGTTCAAGGGTGTCTATCAAAACGCCTATGACATTGAGCCTGTCTATCCGGCAACCAAGATGGCACAAGCGATCCTTGGTCTGAAATATGCCGCCGAGAACGCCGGTGTCGCCGACAAGGAAATCCCGTCAGCAGAGCAACTTTCTGCTGCGATGAAAGGTGCAACCTTTGAATCGGTTTCAGGCACGGTTGAGATGGCGCGCGGCAATGGCCATCAGGCCATGCAGGGTATTACCTATGGTGAATATCACTACGAAGACGGCGTTGCATCAATCAAGAACGCTGTTTCGTTTGATGGCGAATGCGTAACTCCGCCCGAAGGTGTTGCGGCTGCGGACTGGATCGCAGACGGTTTCCCGGGCGCGAAGTGTAACTAAGCTGCACGCACTGTTTCACTGAGCTTCCTGATCCAGCGGGCATCCCTTTTCCCTTGGGATGTCCGCCCCTTTCCCTGCACACTGGATATTTGTGATGACAAGTCTTCTTGCCGTCCTGATTGATGGCTCGATCTATGCATCGTGGCTGTTTCTTGTGGCTGCCGGCCTGACCGTGATTTACGGGGTGATGCGCATCCTGAACATGGCGCATGGCAGCTTTTATGCCATCGGCGCCTATTCAGCAGCGTCACTGGTTGGCTGGTATTTCAACAACGGCATCGGCCCGGCATGGGTCAGTTATTTGATGCTTGTTGGTGCCGCGCTGGTTGCCGGCCTGATTGTCGGTGTGATTATCGAACGCGGATTGCTGCGCCTCATGTATGGCCGCGACGAAATCCTGATGGTGATCATTACCTATGCCCTTCTTCTGATCCTTGAAGACGGTATGAAAATCGTCTGGGGTGTCAGCCCGTATTTCGCATACCAGCCTTATTCCGAACTTGGGCGCACTTCGCTCGGTTTGCTTAAGGTTTCAAATTACGACGTCGCCCTGGTCGGAGTATCCGCACTTCTTGGGCTTGGCCTGTGGGCATGGCTTGAACGCACCAACCAGGGCAAAGTCCTGCGTGCGGTGATCCATGACCGCGAAATCGCGGTTGCCATGGGCGTAAACGTGAAGCTGATGTTCACCATCACCTTTGTTCTGGGCACCACGCTGGGCGCACTTGCCGGTGCATTGACCGCACCTGCGATCTCGGTAGTACCGGGCATAGGTATTGAAGTGATTGTTCTGGCCTTTGCTGTGGTGGTGATTGGCGGCCTTGGCAGCATTGGTGGTGCTGCAGTCGGCGCCCTTCTGGTCGGACTGAGTCGTGCGGCCGCTGTTCACTACGCTCCTGAATTCGAACTATTCGTCATTTATGGCGTGATGTCGCTGGTTCTGGCGTTCCGTCCCGAAGGCCTGTTTGGCCGTACTTTGGCGAGGAAAATCTGACATGCGTCTTGATAAAACTGAAATCTCGCTCGGGCTGATCGCGCTTGGCTGCGTTCTGTTCGGCTTCGTTTCGCCGGGTTGGCTGATCTTCCTTTTGACCATCGCACTGGCCAAGGCACTTGTCGTGCAGGGTGTCGTCATGCAGATGCGTTCCGGCCTTGTATCCTTCGGCCAGGGGCTTTTCTATTGCATCGGCGGCTATACTGTCGGCATGGGCGGCCAGTTCTTTGGCATTCATGATGCGGTTGCCGCCCTGTCACTTGGCATGTTTGTCGCGATTATCATCGCAATGCTGTTGGGTCTGTTACTAACGCGCTATCGCGAAATCTTTTTTGCCATGCTGTCGCTGGCATTTTCGATGATCCTGTTTGGCATCCTTGTCAAAAGCCAGGAACTGGGAAGCACGGACGGCTTTAACGTTCATGACTGGACCCTGTTTGGCTGGGCTCCCGAAGCCGGTGCTGGCAGCCAGTACACCGTCTTTACCATGACTGTGGTCTCTGGTCTGATCGTTGCTGTTCTGATCCATCGTTACACCAAGGCAGGCATTGGCGTCATTTGCGAAGCCGTTCGAGAAAACGAAGTTCGTGTGGAATATCTCGGTCTGTCACCGCGCTGGTTGCTTTATGGCAACTATGTTGCTGCGGCGGCGGTATCGGCCCTTGGTGGCGGTCTGACGGCCCTGGCGACCGGCCACGTTGATCCGGAGATGGCTTATTGGACCACGTCGGGCGAATTTGTCTTCATCGCGCTTTTGGGGGGGCTGGGCCACGTGGCGGCACCGTTTATTGCGGCAATCGTGTTCTCGTTCGTGCGGACCTACGCCATCGAATTCGTTCCCCATACCTGGCAGATGATCCTCGGTTTCACGCTGCTTGCGGTCATTATCTTCCTGCCCAAAGGGCTGTGGAGCCTGGTCAGCCGTGAAAAAACAGGAGAACGGGCATGACCTGCATTCTTGAAACACGTTCGCTGAACAAGGAATTCGGCGCGGTCATCGCCGCAAAGGATTTGAACGTTCAGATCCACAAGGGTGAAGTCGTCGGTGTGATCGGCTCCAACGGAGCCGGCAAGACGACCTTCATCAACATGGTAACGGGCTATCTCAAGCCGACCCGGGGCGAGATCCTATTTAATGGCAAGTCGATCATGGGGCATTCTCCGCGTGCCATCACACGTGCTGGAATGGCACGTTCCTTCCAGGTCGCTCAGCTGTTCCCGGAAATGACCGTGCTCGACAATCTGATTGTCGCGCTGGCTGCGGCCGAAAGCGCCCGACCGAGTTTCCTAAGCCCGCTTCGCAGCGATGCACGCATCGCAAGGGCTGAGGAAGTCCTCAAGGAATTCGGTGTCGCAAACTATCGCGATTCAATGGTGACCGCCGTCCCGCAGGGGGCGCGTAAACTGGTTGATATCGCTATGGCATTGATCGGCAATCCACAGATGCTGTTGCTTGATGAGCCAACCAGCGGCGTCAGCATGGATGAAAAAACCGGCCTGATGGATACGGTCATGAACGCCGTGCGTCAGCATGGCGTTACGGTTCTGTTTGTCGAACATGACATGGATGTGGTCGAACGCTATGTCTCGCGCGTTCTGGCGTTCTATAGCGGCGAAATCATTGCTGATGGCAAACCTGCGGCAGTTCTCGCCGATCAGCAGGTCCGCGATCTTGTGACCGGCCATCGTCCCACCATCAAACAAGGGAATGGCGCATCATGACCCTGGAAATCAGTAATCTCGATGTATCGATCGGCAATATTCCGATCCTGCGTGATGTCTCGCTTTCAGTACCGTCCGGCAAGATGTTTGGCCTGATCGGCCATAACGGGGCGGGCAAGACCACCCTGATGCGCGCCATCATGGGCCTTCTGGATGCAGATCAGGGCACCATCACCTTTGATGGTCAGGACCTGCGCAAGCAGCCTGATTTCGCCCGTGCCAAAACCGGCATCAGCTACATGCCCGAAGATCGCCGCCTGATACCGTCACTGACGGTTGAGGAAAACATTCTTCTTCCGGCATGGACCAACGGTATTGCGGACGCCGGGGAACGGCTGAAATGGGTCTATGACCTGTTGCCCGAAATCGCCCAGTTCCGGGATCGCCGTGCGCTGCAACTTTCCGGTGGTCAGCAGAAACTGGTCTCGCTCGGGCGCGCACTGATGCCTGGTCGTAATCTTCTGTTGCTTGATGAACCGTTCGAAGGGGTCGCACCGGTGCTGTCACGCCGTTTGTCGGAAGTCATTTCCGATCTCGGCAGCAGTGGCCTTTGTGTCCTGATTTCTGAGTCCGATGACACCCACTCTGCCGATTTGGTGGCGGGCAGTTATCGCATCGAACGTGGCACCGTTTCCAAGGCTGAACAGGAAACCGCTTAATCCCAATGACAGCCACCACAACAGACAAGTCAAAAGACGAGGTTCCCCATGTCAGACTTTGTGTTTGAAACCACCCCTCGCGTCATCTGCGAGTTCGACGGTGCCTTGCAACTCGGCACCCTGTGCAAGGAGTTCGGCGCGAAACGCGCCGTTCTCCTGTCCGATCCGGGCTTGCAGAAGGTTGGCCTGATCGACGCCCCTTACGCAGCACTTAAAGAAGCCGGGATTGAAACCCTGCTCTGGACTGATGTTCAGGCAGACCCGCCCGAGGAAAGCATTCTTGCCGCGGTCAAAGGTGCCCGTGACTTCAAGGCCGATATCGTCATCGGCCTAGGTGGCGGTTCATCGCTTGATACCGCAAAACTGGTCGCCCTTCTGTGTGGCAAGGATCAGAAACTTGACGAGATCTACGGCATCGGTCTGGCGACGGGTCCGCGCCTGCCGCTTATTCAGGTGCCGACCACGGCTGGCACCGGTTCGGAAGTCACCCCGATTTCGATTGTCACCACACCGACGCACGAGAAAAAGGGTGTCGTGTCCAGCCTGCTTTATCCCGATGTTGCACTGCTTGATGCCAAACTGACCATGGGCCTTCCGGCCTCGATCACGGGCATGACCGGCATCGACGCAATGGTGCACGCCATCGAGGCCTACACCACCAAGCACAAGAAAAACGCCCTGTCGGACGGACTTGCCATCCGCGCGATGCAGCTGATGACCGCCCATATCGATGATGCGGTTTCTGCCACCCCGTCACGCGAAGCGCGTGAAGCCATGCTTCAGGGGTCCATGCTGGCCGGAATGGCCTTTGCCAATGCCCCGGTCGCGGCTGTTCATGCCCTTGCCTATCCTCTAGGCGGGCATTTCCATGTTCCGCATGGACACAGTAATGCGCTGGTCCTGATCGAAGTTTTGAAATTCAACCGGGATGCGGCCGTATCTCAATATGCCGAACTCGCCCGCGCCATTCTGCCGGATGAAAAGTTCGCAAATGACGATGCTGCCTGTGATCGCTTCATTACTTTCATGACCGACATGGTCGAACGCATGCCGTTCAGCCGCACCTTGCGCGCAGTCGGCGTGGCGGAAAGCGATCTCGACATGCTGGCAACCGATGCGATGAAGGTGGAACGCCTTTTGATCAACAATCCGCGTGAAATGACGTTCGACGCCGCACGCGCGATCTATGCCGCCGTGCTGTAACGAAAAGGAATAGCCACCATGACCATCCAGCTAAATGATACTGGCCTTTGGCAAACCCAGGGGCATATCGACGGCCAATGGGTCGCATCCGACAGCGGCAAGACCTTTGCGGTTGTTGACCCGGCCACCGGCGAACATCTTGCCGATGTGCCCGATATGGGTGCCGCCGAAACCAATCGTGCGATTGATGCCGCCAATGCCGCCCTTCCGGCATGGCGGGCCAAAACCGCCAAGGAACGCGCAAATGTGCTGCGCAAATGGTTTGACCTCTGCATGGCGGCCCAGGCCGACCTTGCATTGCTGATGACCCGCGAACAGGGCAAACCCCTGGCAGAGGCATCCGGCGAAGTCGCCTATGGTGCGTCCTTCCTTGAATGGTTTGCCGAAGAAGGCAAACGCATTTATGGCGATGTTATCCCGTCGCATGGGGCGGACAAACGCATCATCACCGTCAAACAGCCGATTGGTGTTGTTGCCGCGATCACGCCATGGAACTTTCCGATGGCCATGATCACGCGCAAATGCGCCCCGGCCCTTGCCGCGGGTTGCACGGTCGTCATCAAACCGGCAGAAGATACCCCGCTGACCGCGCTTGCACTGGTCGAACTGGCCAAACGCGCCGGGTTCCCCGATGGCGTAGTCAATATCGTCACCGCGTCACATGGTGCTGAAATCGGTGGTGAACTGACTGCCAACCCGATCGTGCGCAAACTGTCCTTCACCGGCTCCACGCAGGTCGGCAAACTTTTGATGCGTCAATGTTCTGATACCGTCAAAAAAGTCAGCCTGGAGCTTGGCGGTAACGCGCCGTTTATTGTCTTTGACGATGCAGATCTGGATGCGGCGGTTGCAGGCGCAATTGCCTCGAAATACCGCAATGCCGGGCAGACCTGTGTCTGTGCCAACCGCATTCTGGTTCAGGAAGGTGTCTATGACGTCTTTGCCGCCAAACTGGCCGAGGCCGTTGGTAAACTGCGTGTCGGTTTGGGCACCGAAGAAGGAGTTACCCAAGGTCCGCTGATCAATGCCAAGGCAATCGAAAAGGTCGAAGCACTGGTCGAAGACGCGGTTTCTCGTGGGGCAAAGGCTATTCTGGGTGGTGATCGGGCCAAGCCCGACAGCAACTTCTTTACTCCGACCATTCTGACCGGGGTTACGTCGGATATGCGGATTTTCTCCGAAGAAATCTTTGGCCCGGTCGCGCCGTTGTTCAAATTCAGCAGCGAAGAAGACGCCATTCGGATGGCCAATGACACTCCATTTGGTCTGGCGGCCTATTTCTATGCCCGTGATATCGGCCGCATCTGGCGGGTTGGCGAGGCGCTTGAATACGGCATCGTCGGCATCAACGAAGGCATCATTTCGACCGAATCAGCACCGTTTGGCGGGGTCAAGGAATCCGGCATCGGCCGCGAAGGGTCAAAATACGGCGTCGATGATTTCGTCGAGATTAAATATATGTGCCTCGGCGGTCTCGCCGGGAATGCCAACTGATCCCGGATAAGGAGACACATCATGAGTTTCATGTTCCGAAGCGCGCCGCGCATCGTCTGCAAAGCCGGTGGCATTGCCAAGACCGGCAGCCTGATGAAGGAACTCGGCGCCAGCCGTGTCACCATTGTCTGCGATCCCGGCATCGTCAAACTGGGCTTTGCGCAAAAGGCGCAAGATGCGCTTGAGGCCGTCGGTATCGCGGTTCAGGTCTTTTCTGACGTCGAAGCCGACCCGCCCCAGAAAATTGTCGAAGCCGCCATTGCGAGGGCACGTGACTGGAAGGCGGATGGCGTAATCGGTCTTGGCGGCGGCAGCTCGCTTGATAGTGCGAAGCTGGTTGCATTGCTCGCCAACAGCGATCAGACCATCGAAGAAATCTATGGGGTGGACAAGGCAAGCGGTGATCGCCTGCCGTTGATCCAGATCCCGACCACCGCCGGGACCGGATCGGAAGTTACATGGGTGTCCGTGATTACCGATAACGACCACCTCAAACAGGTTGTCTACACCCCGCAACTGATGCCCGATATCGCCCTTCTTGATGCGGAACTGACCTATGGCCTGCCGCAAAAGGTCACAGCGGCCACCGGCCTTGATGCCATGGTCCATGCGATCGAAGGCTATACCAGCCGCACACGTAAAAACCCGATTGCCGATGGCATGGCGGTCACCGCCCTTTCGCTGCTTGGCAAGAACCTGATGAAGGTGATTGAAAATCCGGGTGACAAGGAAGCACGCTCTGCCATGTTGCAGGGATCGCTGATTGCCGGGATGGCGTTTGCCAATGCATCGGTTGCCGCCATTCATGGATTGGCCTATCCTCTGGGCGCACGCTTCCACATCCCGCATGGTCATGCCAATGCGCTAGTCATGGCGCAGGTGATCCGCTTTAACCTGCCAGCCGCGAAAAAGCTGTATGCCGAACTCGCCCCGTGCCTGATCGAAGGGGTCGATTTCGACAACGAAGACGCCGCCGCCGAGGCATTCGTGAAACGTATCGAAGAAATGGTTCCAGCCAGCGGTCTTGAAATCCGCCTGCGCGATCTTGGCGTCACCGAAGAGTCCCTGCCGGAAATGGCCGAGGAAGTCTTTACAAAAATCCATCGCCTGATCGACAGTAATCCGCGCGACATGACCGCCAAGGAGATCGAGGCGATTTATCGCAGCGTTTATTAATTTGCCCGTCTGCAAACTTCGGTTTGTATCGTGGCACAAGAACCGGCGGCCTGTTTGGTCGCTTGGCCGCCGGTTCTAAAGTTATCAAAATGATCAGACCGGCTTAGCGAATGGCAACCGGGTTGATGATCATCTGTACAGCGCCCTTGAGCTTGGCCTGCCCGAGAACGAACAGGAACTCGTGTGCCCGGTCTGCGGCCAGGTCCCTCGTGACGATATTTTCAAGAATATAGACACCGTTTTCTGCCAGAAGCTTCACATGGACCGGGAAGAAAGCACTGGGATCTTCATGGGGAACAGCTTCAAGCCCCCATGTATCGGCACCAACGGCGACAACACCCTGATTTGCCAACCATTCCGCTGCTTCCAGACCAAGGCCCGGTTCGGTCGTTCCGTAAAGCTCATTGTCCTTCCCGACCAAATCAAGCCATCCGGTATGGATCAGAACCACATCTCCCTTGCGAATTTCGGTACCGGCCGCTTTTTGAGCCGCCATGATGTCCTCAAGGGTGATGACATAGCCGCCTTCAAGACGATCAGTCCCCTTGATCGCAGCAACGTCCAGCAAGACTCCACGCGTTGCCATTGGCGGCACGTTTTCAATGCCAAGCTTGGTCAGGCCGGTGGCTGCGACCATGTCTTCGGCGTGGTTATTGTTATAATAGGTATGATGATCACCCAGATGACCCAGACCATCAATCTGTGTCCCGACACCGAGCCAGCCGGTGAACATGTCATCGTTATAGGTTCCAGCATTGCTGCCGATTGTTTTGTTACCGCTTTGTCCGGGCGAAAAAACCGTCACAGCGACACCACGTGGTGCAAAGGCCGGCGTATCACGTGAAACTTCCATCCCCAGTGAATAGACCTTGCCTTCGGAAATCAGCTTGCTGGCTGCAAGTGTTACTTCCGAAGTCAGATAGTTCGCAGCCCCGATTTGATCATCAGGTCCAAACGGTGATGTGAACCGGTCATCGGCCGAAGCGGTACCGATTGCGCCGATAAGACCAAGCATCATGGATGCAGAGACAAGCATTTTTGCTTTTTGCATTTCTTCCTCCCTAAGTTGATAAGGATTCAGAGAACAGCAATTATAATGCCAATCAAAAGTGGTGAAAAACCTAGACAAAATGAAGAGACTGGAGCGGAATCCGATCCACCCAGAGTGTAAAATGATCGGTTACCGCTCCGGCAAAACACGCAGCCGATCGGCCTGTCTCACCAAACTGGCAATCTTTGTCATTCTAAATTTTGAGATAAAGCGATGGTGCCCCCGGGGAGAATCGAACTCCCACTCACTAGGTGAAACAGATTTTGAGTCTGCCGCGTCTACCAATTCCGCCACAGGGGCAGGCAATACAGGTGCTGTTGCGCACCGTCCATCGACGGGCGGGATAATAGCTGTAAATTTCGCGGGGTCAATGGGGCTTTGTGCAAAAATGTTACTGATTTTGCGATCCCGAACTGCGTCATTGCGATCATCGGGAAAATGCGCTTTGATCGCGCCAAGTTTCAAGGCCAAGCGCCACCCGTCAAACGATCGTCAAACAAGATAAGGCGCATTTGCCGTGATCCGCAGTCTTTATGATTGGACCATGAATCTGGCCAGCCATCGCCATGCCGGATGGGCATTGTTTTTTATTGCCGTCATTGAAAGTTCGGTTTTTCCGATCCCGCCGGACATCCTTTTGATCCCCATGATCATTGCCGCCCCGACCCGGGCGTGGCGCTATGCGCTGATTTGCCTTGTCGGGTCCGTCCTTGGTGGCGTGATCGGTTATGGCATCGGGTATTTTCTGTTTGAAACGGTCGGGCGCCCGGTGCTTGAGCTTTATGGCTATGGTGCCAAGTTCGACCAGTTCCGGGACTATTATAATGACTGGGGGGCCTGGGCTGTATTTATCGCCGGGGTCACACCATTCCCCTATAAGGTGATTACGATCCTGTCTGGCGTAACCGCCCTTGATCCGCTGGTCTTTACCGTGGCATCGATTGCCGCGCGCGGTTTGCGGTTCTTTGTCATTGCGGCATTGATCTGGAAATTCGGCCCGGCGATCCGCGATTTCATCGAAAAACGTCTGGGCCTCGTTTTCACCATATTTATCGTGGTTCTTGTTGGTGGATTTGCCGCAATCAAACTGATTCCGCACGGCTAGTTCGATGAAGACATTTCAAGGAAGACGGGATTCGGATCTACTGATGTTAAAATTGCTTCGCCCGCACTACATGCCGGCCTTTGCGCCGATTATTCTGTTTCTGGTGTCCGTCGGAAGCATCGGCTTTGCCCTATATGCCCAATATGTGCAGAAATTGCTGCCCTGCATCCTGTGCCTTTATCAACGCAAGCCGTTCTATATCGTGATCGGGCTTTCTGTTCTGGCGCTCCTTCTGATCCGCTTTCCCAAGGCAGCACGTGCCATCGTCTATCTTTGCGGGCTGACCTTTGCGGTCGGTACCGGCATTGCGATTTACCATGTCGGGGTACAGGAACTGTGGTGGCAGGGCCCGGCCATGTGTGGTGGCGTGCAAAGTGGTGCAAGCTCCCTTGCCGAGCTCAAAGCGCAGCTTCTCGCCCAGCCGATCATTCGCTGTGACAAGATCGACTGGACCCTGTTTGGCATCACCATGCCAACGGTCAATGTGTTCTTTTCAGCAGCCCTGACGGTATTTTGCCTGATCGCACCGTCGCGCTGGATGAAAAAGTAACCACATAGCTTAGTCCGAAATCACATCAGACCGCCGGTATTGAAACTGGCGGTATTGAACCGCCCTCATAAACACCGCTTGAACCCGCCCACATCCTGGGCGGGTTTGTTTTTGATCGCAAACCCGCATAACGCGATCATTTGACCACAAAATGAACGATTCTTTATTTGATAATGAGAATTGTTATTGTTTGCACGAAATTCCCGGTTATATTTGCGCAGCGATTCCCTATGCAGAATCGCCATCAGACATCATGGACCACTCGCAGATCAAAGGACCGACCCAGGATTGCCCGACATGACGTTCCATCCGCAAATGACCAGCAGGATCGAAGGTATTTCACTCCTTGATGATTTGCGTTTCCGTCGCTGGAACGCGGCCATCACGGATTTGTGGCATGTCGAATGCGAACAGGAGGCCGGTGGCACCTATGTTTCGCGTGCGCCAAGGCTTGTTGCCATTCTCGACTGCATTGGCGACGGAAATGTCGAAGTTCGGGCATCAAGCGATACAATACAGCGTGGTCACCGTGGACAAGGATGCCTGTCCTATGTCCCGGCCGGGATGGAAGTATCTTCTGAAGTGCTTGGAAAGTGCCGGCTACGCCATCTTGATATTCATCTTGATGTCAATGCGCTTGAACAAAGTATCGGCAATGCATTTGACCGGATCGCGCTTGAAAGACCGCGCATCGGTTTTTGCGATCCGCGGATCAATGCACTGGTCCGGCTTCTGGCCGATGAACTCGAGAACGGTCAGCCAAGTCCGCAAATCTATGGCGAGGGTCTGATAACAGCATTGGTATCAGCTCTTCTAACACCAACTCAGACTGAAGAGCCCCAACGCAAACGCGGCAAGCTTGCCCCTTATCAGTTGCGCAAGACCGTTGATTATATTGAACAGAATTGCGGCCGCACGATCCGCCTTGATGAATTGGCGCAACTGACCGGGTTGTCACAATCCTATTTCTGCTCGGCCTTCCGGGAATCAACCGGCATGCCACCCCAGCAATGGCAAATGAAAGCCCGGGTCGAGCGGGCAAAAAACCTTCTGAAAAAGGGTGACACACCGTTGGCATCCGTCGCCGTCGGTCTCGGCTTCGCCGATCAGGCACACCTGACCCGGGTATTTCGCAAAATCGTTGGCACAACCCCTGGCGCCTGGCGCAAGGAACAACTTGCCTAATTTTTGCCAAATTCCGTTCAATCCACCGAAATCCGGTTCAATATTCCACACCCGCGCGCGTGGTATCGAATTCTCATCATGAAAGATGACCCGCCGGTTCCCGCCCTGCTGGTCGTCGCAAAGACAACCTATACAGGGAATCCACAATGCGTTTTACAGGACAGAAACTGTCTTCGACCCTTTTGCTCGGCACGGCGCTTGCGCTGGTTTGTGCCGCTCCTCATTTTGCACTGGCGCAGTCCGCAGATGATGCGACAGCAAGCGAAGGCGAAACCACTAAAGCAGTGATCATCGAAAGCGAAGCCACAGTCGAGGCCGGTGACCCAACCCCGCCGGTTTATGCCGGTGGACAGGTTGCCACCGGGACGCGCCTTGGTGCCTTTGGCAATAAAGACACCATGGACACACCGATTGCTGCAACCGGCTACACCAGCGAACTGATCAAAAACCAGCAGGCACGGGACATTTCCGACGTGATGGATAACGATCCGTCGGTAATTAACACCAACGGGTTTGGCACCTTTGCCAACCGTTTCACCATTCGCGGCTTTGACCTGACGGCCGATGACGTCTCGATTGACGGGCTTTACGGCACAGCACCGCGTCAGTCGGTTGCCCTTGAAATGTTCGACCGCGTCGAGGTGATCAAAGGCGCCTCGGGCTTCTTGAATGGCATGGCACCTTCTTCTGGTGGCTTGGGTGGCAACATCAACCTTGTCCCGAAACGTGCCGGTGATAATCCGGTGACCAGCTTCACCGGCAGCTATGGCGCCACCAGCGAAGTCGGCGGACATTTTGATTTTGGCCGCCGCTTTGGTTCCGAAGATCAGTTCGGGGTGCGCACAAACGTCATGCACCGGGTCGGAGAAGCGTCCATCGAGGATGAAGATCGCGAAACGTCACTAGGTTCCATCGCCCTTGATTATCGCGGCAATGATACACGAATCACCTTTGATGCCGCGATCAACAAGCTCCGTGTTGAAGAAGGGCGCCCGACAGTTGCAGCAGGATCGCTGACGTCTCTTCCAAGCGCACCGTCCGGCTCGCACAACTTTGCCGCAGACGGTACCTATAGCGATCTCGAAGACAAATTTGCACAGCTTCGTTTTGAATATGACGCCACCGACAGCACCATGCTTTACACCGCGATTGGCGCACATAATTCAGATGAGATCGGCGATTATTCGTCTGTCACCCTGACCGGTACGGACGGCTCCGGCAACTTTGGCAGCCTTGCTACTGTTTATGAACGTGACGATGTCAGCGGTGTTGCCGGTATCCGTCAGGAATTCGAAACCGGCCCGGTCAAGCACGAGATCAATGCCGGAACCACAGCGATGTGGCAGGAAGCGCGTCAGAACTACAACTCGGGCTCCAACGTGGCTGGCAATATCTATAACAGCGGTCCATCAACCGTGGCCTTTGGTGACGCCGGGGACGCCAAGCTGAATGCCCACACAATCCTGACCAGCTATTTCATCGCCGATACCCTGAGCTTCATGGATGATAAAATCCACCTCACCGGCGGTGTACGTCGTCAAAATGTCAAATCGCGTGGTTATGACATTTCAACCGGTGCAAAAAATTCCAATTACGATTCTTCGGCCAACTCGCCAATGGCAGGCATCGTTGGCAACGTCACCGATCAAATTTCGGTCTATGCCAACTATATCGAAGGTCTGGCGAAGGGTGAAACCGTCACCAATGCGTCGGCGACCAACCGTGGCGAAACACTTGCTCCGTTCAAGACCGAACAGATGGAAGTCGGTGCAAAGTTTGACTTTGGCACCTTTGGCGGTAGCATTGCTCTGTTCCAGGCTGAAAAGCCTTCTGCCTTTCTTAATTCCAGCAACGTTTACACAACCGATGGCGAACAGCGTAACCGTGGCCTTGAACTGACGGCATTCGGTGAACCGGTTATTGGCACGCGCATTCTGGGTGGCATCACCTTTGTTGATGCCGAACTGACCAAAACCCAGAACGGCACCAACGATGGCAACACCGCACCGGGTGTACCGGAATATCAGGCAACGCTGGGTGCAGAATATGACCTGCCATTCCTTAACGGTGCAACAGTCGGTGGACGTCTGATCCATACTGCCTCGCAATACGTCAATACCGGCAACACGGTCGAAATTCCGTCCTGGACGCGATTTGACATGAGCGCGCGTTACGTAACCGAGCTTTATGATTATCCGGTCACCTTCCGCGCCAATATCGAAAACCTGACCGATAATGACTATTGGGAAACGGCCAGCACCCAGTGGAGCTATATGACCGTGGGCAAGCCGCTAACTGCAACCTTCTCTCTGACGGCCGACTTCTGATCGTCTGAGCTCTCTCATCACGGAGAAGCTCTGTAACAGCAAAGCCGGCGGAATTTCCGTCGGCTTTTTTGTTGAGCGTATCGCAAAACCCGCGATCAGAAGTCGTATTCCAGTTCGGTATCCCAGTACAAAAAATCCCGCCAACTTTCGTGAAGATAGTTTGGCGGGAAGCGGCGTCCTGTTGACTGGAGTTCGTGCATGGTGGGCTGTCCCGGCGTCCTGCGCAGTCGCAGGCCCGCCTCGCGGACCGATCGGCTGCCCTTGAACAGGTTGCAGTCAGAACAGGCCGTGACAATGTTTTCCCAGTTTGTACGCCCGCCCCGCGCCCGCGGGATCACGTGATCAAAGGTCAGCTCGTTTGTCGGCAAACGATCACCGCAATACTGGCACGAAAATTCATCGCGCAGGAACACGTTGAACCGGGTGAAAGCCGGGCTGCTTTTAAGCGGGACATATTCCTTGAGCGATATGACGCTGGGCAGCTTCATTTTAAAGGATGGGGAACGTACTTCGCGGTCATATTCGGAAAGAACATCGACGCGTTCAAGAAAGACCGCCTTGAGCGTATCCTGCCAGGACCAAAGAGACAGCGGGAAGTAGCTCAACGGCCGGAAGTCGGCGTTAAGAACAAGTGCCGGACACGCATTGGGCGATAAATGCATATCATCCGCTCCACCGTGTTTACCGAGTCGCTTGCCTTATTTAGCAGGTTCGGGAATCGCTGGTGATGAACATATCATGACGTTTCACCAAACCGGGCGACGCGGCGACGTAAACCACTGATAGAGCAAAGTATAGACCAATTTAGCAAAAGCGCAAAGCTCGTGTTCCGCCGAGTCGCGTTTTATCGATGTCATGCCGCACCATCACCCCAGAACAGCGCGGAAACCATGCTTGTGCGCGGCACAAAAAAAGCTGCACCACCGGTGATGGTACAGCTTATTCTGTGGCCGTTTGACAAGCCAGCGATCAGAAAAACGAAAGGCCCGCCAGAAGCGAGCCCTCGTAAAATCTGTCTGTAAAGCAGAAGCCTGAATTAGGCAGCTTTTGCTTCAACAGCTTTGGCGACCTGGCGTTTGATTTTCACCAAATCTGCCGGCAGCTTTGCATTTGCAGTGCTGAGCAGATATGCATCCAGACCACCACGTTTTTCGATGGTGCGGACAGCATTGGTGGTCAGACGCAGACGCACCGAACGACCGAGCGACTCACTAAGCAGCGAGGTCGGCTGCAGGTTCGGGAGGAAACGACGTTTGGTACGATTGTGGGCGTGGCTCACATTCATGCCGACCAAAACGCCTTTGCCGGATACCGGGCAGCGACGTGCCATGACCTGATCTCCTGGTCTATAAATTCGCAAAAGGACGCTTGGCCTGAACATGCAGGCCCGCGCTTGGAAGCGGGTTAATACTGCCTATGACCAATGTCGTCAAGCCTTCATCAACCGAAAACCGCGACAAAAACGCTTATCAGAGCGGATTTGACGATAATCCGTGGTTTGGGTCGGTTTTTACCCAACTCAACCGCACGGAATCTGCGTCTTTTCAAACCGGCGCGACAATATCAAAGGCCACAAAAAGCAGCAATCCCCCCATATTCCAGGCACAAATCAACCGATTCCCCCATGACCTGCAACCGATACCCGCCAGAATCGTGTTTTTTAACGCCCGTACACAGTTTCGATTCCACATTCCGTCCGCAACGGTGCCAAACGGCCCCAAATGGCACCACTGGCGGATCAATGGTCGATATGGACAGCTGATTGACACGGATCAAAACGCAAAGCTGCAAAGAATGGTAGCTTCAGCACCATGAGTTAAGAAATCCGTTTGGGGAGCATGACGGAACATGAAAACAGATAGCAAAGTATCACTGCCCCTTCTGGGCATTCTGCTGGTCGCGGTCGCAGGCCTGGCTCTTTATCTTGCCGGCTACGTTCTGGCGCATTTCGGCGTGCCTGTCGCTTCCTTCTGGATTTATGTCGCCCTGGCACTTGTTCCGGTTTGCTTCCTTGTACTGATTGATTTCAGTCGCTGATCTGCCCCCAAGACAGAACAGCACAAAAACGGCCGATCACATGATGTGACAGGCCGTTTTTTTATGCACACAGAGACATTATGCCCGCACTCAGGGCACCTGTGATATCAGCCGCCCCCTAACGGTCAGAAAGGGATTTCAGCGTCGGGCTATCTTCGACCTGCCAATGGCAATCCAGACAGGGAAGCGCGCCCGGACGGGCAAAGAAATACCCCTGATAGGCATCAACCCCCAATGATTGCAGAAGGTTTCGCTGCTGGTCGGTTTCCACACCTTCGGCAATCACCTGCAAACCGAAACGATGCGCAATCAGGATCGCGCCTTCGATCACCACACGGGCATTCTCGTCCATTTCAAGGATAAAGGATTTGTCGATCTTGACCGCATCGATCTGAATTTGATGCAGACGCGACAGGGATGAATATCCGGTCCCGAAATCGTCGATGTGAATGCCGATCCCCATATCGAACAAATCATCAATCACCCGGGAAATCATTGATCGCTGGCGTTCTTCAAAGATTGATTCGGTAACTTCGAGAATAAGCCGCGTTGGTACCAATCCCGTTTCACTCAGGATTTGCGCCACCATTTCGGTAAATCCGGGTGCCACAAGCTGACGGATCGAGACATTGACGGCGATCTTTGTTTCGTCGTCTCCGTCCGCTGCAGCACAGATTTCCCGACAAGCTGTCCGCATGCACCATTCGCCAATTTCAACGATCAAGGCACTTTCTTCGGCAATCGGGATGAATTCGTCAGGCGGCACAAGGCCAAGCTCATTGCTGTTCCAGCGCAGCAGGGCCTCGTAAGAGACGATCTGGCCATCATCGGCATCGATGACCGGCTGATATTCAAGATAGAACTCACCAATGCCAAGGGCACGACGAAGGGCCTGATTGATGGCAAGGCGGCGTTCCTGTTCGGTCAGAAGCGTTTTGTCATAGTTGCGCACACTGCCACGCCCGGATCGCTTGACCTCGGCCGCGGCAAGGTCGGCCCAATGGATCAGTTCGGAAATTCCCGGGTTTTTGGCCGCAGCAAACGCCACACCGGTGCTGAACCCGACATGAAGCGAATGCCCGCAGATCATGATGGGCTGACTGATTGAAGCACGCGCCTTTTCAATCGTATTTTCAACCAGCCCATGCAGCTCGTCATGCGGGGCTGCAAGCACCATCAGGAATTCATCCCCGCCCCAGCGCCCCACCGCGTGCCGATCATCGACATAAGCCTTCAGACGGTCACTGACAATACGCAGGACCTCGTCGCCGATGGCATGACTAAGCCCGTCATTGATCTGTTTGAAGCGATCAAGATCGATGAACAGAACCGCGTAATCAAGGTCGTCGGATGATTGGCGTTTGTGATTGAACCAGGCCGCAATGCCATCGCGGTTCAGAATGCCGGTCAGAGCGTCATGTTCGACCAGATTTCTGAGTTCCTCGGTCCGTTCTTCGACCCGCGCTTCGAGCGTCGCATTCCAGTTTTCCATGATGCGGTTCTTCTGGCGCAAATCTTCGACCAGACCGTCATTTCGGTGTTTCAACACCAGTGACCGGAACAGGACAACGTGATTGTTCCGATGCGTAATCAGCATCACCATCAAAAAGATGATGGTCATGATGGCAAGAACATAGTTGGCATCGGCCATAACCGTAAAAATGATCACCGGCGGAAACAGGAGCGCCGTCAGATAGAGCCGCCCGACCAGAAATATCGGCGCAAGAATCCCCGTGGCACCGCCCGCCAGACCGGCAAACATGATCAATGTCATGAACTGGCTTTCACCGCGCACGATCGGAATTTCAATAATACCGATCACAGCCCACAAGATGGCAGCTGACAGGACACCAAGCGCATATCGCCGCTGCCAGATATAAAAGGCATCGGCATCGAGCTCCGCGACCTTTGTGCGTTCACGATGATAAAGATACCCGCCCCACAGACGAACAGCGCATAAAACAGCAAGGATAACAGACCACCAAACGGTGATCGCAACCAGATCCCCCAGCAACCCCAGAATGATCACAAGGCCGCCTGCTGCGGCAAGATTGACAATGATATTTGCCCAGTTGTTGCGATAGGCCAGATCCAGCAGGTCACGGCGGACCTTGCCGGTGATCTCGTCATCGGCTTGTAGTGCAATTTGGGGATCAACAAATCGGCTTGCGATCTTTTTGACCAAACCGGCACATTTTTCCATCTGGTCTGGTTGCCTCTGACATCGTCGCTTGAACTTACAATCCTATAGATAGGTACTATTCAACGACAACGAGAATATCGACAACAACAAAGATCGGATAAATCCGCCCCCTGATTTGGCCATCAAAAGAACGGGATCAGGGGCTTCAATCCCCGATCCCGTTGGTTCACATCAGAAAATCAAAATATTTCAAAGACCTGACCGGTCTGAAGACCTTCGACCGATTTGGCATAGCCAAGAGCCGCACGGGCCGCAGGCACCGGATCATGGCCACGGAAATAGGGGGCGTAGCCTTCCATTGCCTCGGTAATGACGCCGGGGCTGACCGCGTTGATTCGATGTCCCGGCTTCATTTCGATGGCTGCCGACTTCACAAACCCTTCGATTGCACCATTCACCATGGAGGCCGAACTGCCAAACTCGATCGGATCCTTGGCCAGAATGCCGGTAGTCAGGGTGAAGGATGCCCGGTCCGCAACATAGTCCCGCCCGATCAGGACCAGATTGATCTGCCCGAACAGTTTGTCATCAATCCCGATGCGGTATTTGTCTTCGTCCATGTCGGCGAAATCGCCAAAATGGACCTTGCCGGTAGTTGAAACCACCGCATCCACCGCTCCGACCTTTTCAAACATCGCGCGAATGGAAGCCTTGTCTTTCAGGTCGACATTCACATCACCGCTGTTGCGTGATGCGCGGATGATTTCGTGACGCGGCGACAATTCGGCATCAACACCTTTGCCGATAATGCCCGATGCGCCGATCAAAAGAACCTTCATGTCATCCTCCATCCTTGGAAACTGTAATGACTGGATGATTTCACAGAACAGTTCATCCGATAATCTGGATAATCTCGAACCATTCGTTTAGTATTTTAAACGATGAAAGATTATCTTAGCGAAATGCGCAGCTTTGCCGCCATCATCGAACAGGGCAGCTTTACCGATGCCGCCCGCGCCACTGGCGTGTCCAAAGGCCTGATCAGCCAGCATGTCAAACGCCTTGAAGATGTGCTGGGTGCGCAATTGCTGTTTCGGTCGACCCGCAAGCTTGAACTGACAGAAATCGGCGCGACCTTTCTGGGTTATTGCCAAAGCATCACCCAAAGCGCCGATGCCGCGTTCGAGGCGGTCGAAGCCCTGCGCGGGGAACCGGTCGGCACCGTGCGCATCACGGTTCCCGTGTCGTTTGGCGAGATGTTTTTGCAAGACATCATCGTGGCCTTTCAACAGGCCCACCCACGCATTCAGATCGAGATGGAACTGGAAAACACGTTCCGCGACCTGCAATCAGCCCATATCGATATCGCCATCCGCGCCGGGCTGACCGATGATCCCGATCAGGTCGCCATTCCGCTGGGTCAACTTTCCGAATTGATCTGTGCCAGCCCCGAATACTGGCAAGCCCATCCCAAACCGCAGACGCCGGCCGATCTTGTCCATCACAACTGTCTGGTCAATTTCCAGTATTACAAGGACCGCAAATGGGTGTTCTTTTCCGATGACGGACCAACATCCATCACGGCCGAAGGCAATTTGCGCCTGAACCACTATCCGCTGATCCGCAATGCCACGGTTCAGGGACTGGGCGTTGCGCGTTTGCCGCGATATGTCGCCATGCCTGAAATTCGCGCCGGCCGGATTGAAACAGCCCTTGAAAATTATCGGTCACCTTTGCGACCGATCTATCTTGTTTATCCCTATCAGGGGAACCTGCCGATCAAGAACCGGCTGATGATCGATTTCATCCGCAACTGGTTTGCCGATCGCCCGGACTTGCTTGAAACCACATCGACATCGCAAAGCGATCAGAACTGATCCGCCAACAGCCGGACATCATCGGGGCTCATGCCATCTTCGCGCATTGATCGCAGGGTCTTTGACTTGTCGCGTTTGGCAAACCGTTTGCCATCAGGACCGGTCAGAAGCCCGTGGTGGTGATATTCCGGAACGTCATAGCCCAGAAGTTCCTGCAACAAACGGTGCAGATGGCTGGCAAAGAACAAATCCTGCCCGCGGGTGACAAGACTGATCCCCTGAAGATGATCATCATGGGTCACCGAAACATGATAGCTGGTTGGTGTATCCTTACGCGCCAGAACCACATCGCCAAAGATTTCCGGGGTCGCGATCTGTCGCCCGGCGGCGCGGTCAAACCACACCAGTTCGCGCCCGACACGTTTGATCGCGCCATCCATATCCAGTCGCAGGGCAAAGCTTTCCCCGGCCGCAATCCTGTCTGAACGTTCCTGGACGGAACAATGGCGACATGTCCCGGGATAAAGCGCCCCATCGGGCCCGTGCGGTGCATTGCCGATCCGTTCGATTTCGGCCTGAATGTCCTTGCGGGTACAGAAACAAGGATACAGCAACCCCATTTCCGTCAGGCGATCCAGCACCGCCTGGTAATCGGCGAAATGTTCTGATTGAACACGCACCGGTTCTTCCCATCGAAGGCCAAGCCAGGCCAGGTCTTCGAAAATCGCATGCAGATATTCCGGGCGGCACCGGGTTTGATCGATATCTTCGATCCGCAAAAGAAAACGGCCATGCGGCCCGGCCTGTTTCATTGAAAACAGCGCGGATGCCGCATGGCCAAGATGCAGATATCCGGTCGGGCTTGGTGCAAATCGGGTGATCGCCGTCATCCTTTGCGCACCCTGCCCTTACCAGCGGTCGCGGTCACCCGCAGCGCGGTCGCGTGCCTGGCCGCCATCGGCGGGCACATGGCGCATCGGGCGTTTGGGTTGACGCGCACCCTGTTCATCAAACAGGTCCGAAAGCTCGGCAAGCATTGTACCGCCAAGTTCTTCGGGATCATTGATCGTCACGGCACGCCGGTAATAGCGTGTCACGTCATGGCCGATACCAATCGCCAGAAGTTCGACCGGTGATCTGGTTTCGATCCATTCGATCACTTCGCGCAAATGCCGTTCCAGATAATTTCCGGAATTGACCGAAAGCGTCGAATCATCGACCGGCGCACCGTCGGAAATTACCATCAAAATCCGGCGTTGTTCAGAACGACCAAGCAAACGTTCATGGGCCCAAAGCAGTGCTTCGCCGTCGATATTTTCCTTAAGCAGCCCTTCGCGCAGCATCAGACCAAGGTTTTTGCGGGCCCGACGCCACGGCGTATCTGCCGCCTTGTAGATGATGTGGCGCAGGTCGTTCAGACGTCCCGGTTTGGGAGGCTTGCCACTATCGACCCAGCGTTCGCGTGACTGACCACCTTTCCACTGACGGGTGGTGAAACCGAGAATTTCGACTTTTACCCCGCACCGCTCAAGCGTGCGTGCCAGAATATCTGCCGACAGGGCGGCAATCGTGATCGGACGCCCCCGCATGGAGCCGGAATTGTCGATCAGAAGGGTCACGACCGTATCGCGGAAATCGGTATCCTGTTCCTGCTTGAACGACAGTGACGTCGACGGTGTTGCCACGATACGGGCAAGCTTGGCCGCATCAAGAATGCCTTCTTCCAGGTCAAAGTCCCAGCCACGGTTCTGCTGCGCCATCAGGCGACGCTGCAACCGGTTGGCAAGACGCGACACCACGTTCTGAAGGTTGGCAAGCTGCTTATCAAGCATCGCGCGCAACCGCGACAATTCAAGATTTTCGCACAGGTCATCGGCGGTTACGACTTCGTCATATTCGCGCGTGAAGGGCTCATAGCCGCGTTCGACCGGTTCGTTTCGACCATCAAATTCCGGCTGTTCGCCCGGTCCGGCAGGCTTTTCTTCCTGCGACATGGCTTCAAGCTGCTGATCGTCAATATCGCCTTCGCCGGCTTCGGCATCTTCGGACCCGGCTTCCTGTTGCTGGTCACTGCCATCGGGTTCGGAATCGTCATTCTGGCCCTGCTGACCGCCCTGACTTTCCATTTCTTCCTGTTCCGGGTCGTTTTCGCCTTCCTTGTTTTCGTCGTCCTCGCCTTCCTGTTCGGGCGGGGCGTCATCAAGGTCGTCTTCCAGCGACAAATGATCAAGCAAACGGCGCATGCCGCGGGCAAAAGCTTCTTGGTCATCAAGAACATCACGCAGGTCCGAAAGATCAGCCCCGGCGTTTTCTTCGATATGGGTCCGCCACAGATCAATCAGCGGACGAGCACTTTCCGGTGCGCGTTCGCCGGTAAAAATCTCGCGGGCCAGCATGCCGATCGCATCGGCAAACGGTGCATCGTCACGCGATGTCAGACGATGAAAGTTCTTGGCGTGGCAATCCTGTTCGGCATGGTCACGCAGGTTTTTGCGCACCCCGGGGAAATAGCGTGATCCCACGGCCTCGACCCGTGCTGTTTCAAGCGCATCGTAAACAGCCTGAGCCTCGGCTGTTTCGGGCATGCGTTTGGCATGCAGGGCAACGTCGTGGTGGCGCATTTTAAGCGCCCAGCCATCGGCAATGCCGCGCAGGTCTGCGACTTCGTCCTTGGGCAATGCCTGTTTGGGCATGGGCAAACGGACATGTTCGCCATATCCGCCCGGACGCCCGCCTTTGACAAAGCCGACTTCCAGATCATTGCGCCCGGCAAGCGCGCGAAATGTCGCCGCCGTGCCGCGCAAGAACCCGGAAAGAGCCTCATCATTCTTCATCTTACTACTCGCTTGTGGGACCAGCTCGCCAATCTGCTTTAAGGACACGCCTTAGCGCACCATCACATTGATGGCTTCTTCAGGAAGCTCTTCGCCAAAGCAACGCTGATAATATTCCGCCAGGATCGGGCGTTCGACCTCGTCGCAACGATTAAGGAAAGTCACCCGGAACGCATAGGAAATATCACCGAAAATCTTGGCGTTTTCGGCCAGCGTAATCACCGTACGCGGGCTCATCACGGTCGAAATATCGCCAGACACAAATCCCTGACGGGTCAGGTTGGCAAGAGCCACCATTGCTTCGATCTTCTGGCGGCCCTCGGCGGTGTCGAACGCCGGAACCTTGGCGGCAACGATGTTGGTTTCATCGGCAACCGACAGATAGTTCAGTGTGGCGACAATCGACCAACGGTCCATCTGGGCCTGGTTGATCTGCTGGGTGCCGTGATACAGGCCGGTGGTATCGCCAAGACCAACCGTGTTTGACGTTGCAAACAGGCGGAAATGCGAATGCGGATGGATGACCTTGTTCTGATCAAGAAGGGTCAGCTTGCCATCGACTTCCAGAACACGCTGGATCACGAACATGACGTCCGGGCGACCGGCATCATATTCATCAAACACCATCGCGACCGGGCGTTTGAGCGCCCAGGGCAGAATGCCTTCGCGGAATTCGGTGATCTGTTTGCCATCCCTAAGAACGATTGCGTCCTTGCCGATCAGGTCGATACGGCTGATGTGACTGTCAAGGTTGACGCGCACACACGGCCAGTTCAGACGCGATGCCACCTGTTCGATATGGGTAGATTTGCCCGTACCGTGATACCCCTGGATCATCACACGGCGGTTGTGGGCAAAGCCCGCAAGAATGGCCAGCGTGGTGTCGCGGTCAAAACGATAGGTCGGATCAGCGACCGGCACATGTTCGCTGCCCTGGCTGAATGCCGGGACTTCCATATCAACATCAATCCCGAACGTTTCGCGCACGGAAATGGTGGTATCTGGGGCATCAAGCGGATGTTCTGCCGCCGCACCCGTCGCTTCGTAACCTTGGCTCATAAGTACTCGCGCATTTCTCGGACCGACGCTGGTGACGCGGTCGTTTCGTTAAACTTGCTCATTAATAGCGGTTTAGGCGCATCACTCAAAGGGAAGATGCGCAAAAAATCTCTATTACCGCAAAAGGTTTGCTCGATAAGACATCCCCGATACGCAAACCGCAACCAGATTGACCAGATTTTTTGGAATTATTGCAGCGGAACCGGCCCGCTTACAGGGTCACGCGGGCCTCAAGATCGCGGATATAGCTCATAAGCGAACTATAGGCCGCGCTGATCTTTTTAAAGCGTTCCTCAGCAACCTTGTCACCGCCATTGGCATCGGGATGGTATTTTTTGGACAGTGCCTTGTACTTGGCCTTGAGCTCGTCCCGAGTGAACGGCCAGCCAAGATCAAGGGTTGCCATCGCCTGTTGCTGTTCGCTGGGCATGCCAAGGGCACCGGCACGGCGCTGGGCATCTTCGCTTTTGCGGCGCTGTTCGGCACGGGCATCCCCGCCCGGACCATGATGGGTCTGCTCACCGTCTTCGTTAAAGAAGCCGAACCCGTCCTTGAATTTGAAATTGAACGGCTTTTTGGAACCGCGAATATGTCCGAACTTCCAGGTCGGGCGCTGCCAGTGGGTATCGCGACGCACGTCGTTTTCGATATCCTCGGCTTTCATGCCTTCATAATAGTTCCAGGATTTGTTGTATTCGCGCACGTGATCAAGGCAGAACTTGTAATAGTCACGCAGCTTGCGATCCTTGGGCGCGCGGAATTCACCATGGCCGTCACAGCCCGGCCAATCACAATCGGGCAGGATCGGTTCATTGTGATACAGCGTCTTGCGCTTGTTGCGGTGTCCTCGGTTCATCTGGGTCTATATGTTCTGAAAATCGATGCACGCAATATCATACGGATCGATTAAATGCGATAAAAGGCTTGAAAAACTGCCATTGCGTGCCAGAACCTGTCACACAGTTCAAATTTTGCACCCGATTGCAAACATCCGCAGAAAACAGAGGCCCTTATCATGCAGGTAGCCAATCAGATCCGTGACATTCTGACCGAACATTTCAGCCCGGTCGAGTTACAGATCATCGACGACTCCTCCAAACATGCCGGTCATTCCGGTGCCGATCCGCGCGGCGAGTCCCATTTTTCGGTCCTGGTGGTGTCTGAAAAATTCGAAGGTCAGAACCGTGTCAATCGTCAACGCCTGGTTTATGGCGCGCTTGACACCCTGCTTAAGGAACGCGTGCATGCGCTGGCCCTGAAAACCATGACGCCCGATGAATACAAGGCGGCGCTTGCCAATAGAACCAATTAAATACAATTCCATATCGTGAAATCAACCTAGACGTTCACCCCGATTAGGCGCAATGCTTGTGACACAAGCCGGTCCGCAAGCATTGCCGGACCGGCACGGATGCCCGCCAATGGCATCTGTTTCAATCGGGAGGACTACGTAATGACTAAACGCCTGCTGATGGCGAGTATTGCGCTTGCCATTTCCGGATCTGCATATGCCCAGGCACCTGCACCGGACAATCTCGAAAAACTTTCAAACTTCCAATCCACCGGCACCACGGAATTCACCGTCATCGAACAGGGCGGCGATTACGCAGAAGGCATCAAAAGGACACTTGAACGCATCAAGCTTCCAGCCGGTTTCAAAATCGGCCTTTATGCCATCGTGCCAGATGCGCGCCATATTGCTGTTGGCCCGCAAGGTGTCGTGACATTCGTCGGCACGCGCAAGGATAAGGTCTGGTCCGTCACTGACCGCAACAAGGACAGGGTCGCCGACGAGGTCAAGGACTTTGCCCCGTCGCTTCGTTTCAGCATTCCGAACGGTCCGTGCTTCTCGCCCGACGGGATGCTTTATATCGCCGAACAGAACCGCGTGCTGACCTTCCCGGCGGCCGAGTTCTTTTATGAAAGCCCGGATGTCGCGGCCTTTAATGTTGTCAAACAGGGCGACCTGATCCCGCCATCCGAGGAAAGCTATAACCACACGGCACGCGTCTGCAAAATCGGCCCGGATGGCAAACTTTATATCTCGTTGGGGCAGCCCTTCAACGTGGCGCCCGCCGACAAGCTTGATCTGTATCGCGAAGTCGGTATTGGCGGCATCATCCGCATCAATACCGATGGATCAGGGCGCGAAGTTTATACCTATGGGGTGCGGAACTCTGTCGGTCATGACTTCCACCCGGAAACCGGTGAACTGTGGTGGACCGATAACCAGGTTGACGGCATGGGCGATGATATCCCGCCCGGTGAAATCAACCGTCAGACGGCCGCCGGTCAGCATTTCGGTCATCCGTGGTATGGCGGTGGCGATGTTCGCACCAATGAATATGCCGGTCAGGAAGTCCCCTATGACGTGGTGATGCCTGCGGTTGAAACCGTGGCGCATGCCGCTGATCTTGGCATGACTTTCTATACGGGCAAGATGTTCCCGGCCAAATACAAGAATGCGATTTTCTCGGCCCAGCACGGGTCCTGGAACCGCACGACACCTGTCGGTGCACGCGTGATGGTGACCTTCATTGATGCCGAAGGAAACGCCAGCATCGAACCGTTCGCCGAAGGCTGGATCGACGAGAATGAAGAATATCTTGGTCGTCCGGTCGATGTTGCCCAGTTGCGTGACGGATCGATCATTGTTTCCGATGATCTGGCCGGTGCGCTGTATCGCATCTGGTATGAGGGCAATTGATGCGTATTGTGATGATCGCACTTCTCGGCGGGCTTTTGCCCGCCGGGACCTTGATGGCCCAGGACGCATCCACAGACCTTCAGGACGGGCGCAAGGTTGCGGGCATGTGCCGCACCTGTCACGGACTGGATGGCAAGGCCCGTATTCCGATTGCCCCGCATATTGGCGGCGAACCGGTCGATTATCTGATCAGTCAGCTTCAGGCATTCAAAACCGGCAGCCGCGAACATGAAATGATGACGGTGGTCGCACGCGGATTATCCGATGATCAGATCGGCAAGGTCGCCCTGTGGTTCAATCATTTCACGATCAATGCCACCCTGCCCGCTGGCACGTCCGAGGACGACGCGCCGGAACTGTGTGTCGGGTGTCATGGTGTAAACGGTATTTCCGAGCTTGATGATGCGCCCAATCTGGCCGGGGAAACCAACATCTATATCGAAACGCAGCTTAAGGCATTCCGGACCGGCAAACGGACGCATGATGTTATGACCCCGATTGCCCAGGATCTTGACGAGACCGAAATGCAGGAAGCCGCCGACTGGTATAGCAAGATCACCATCGACATCACCGACCCGGCGCCAAAGTAAGGCCCCAATACCCCGGTAAATGGGATCAGCTTTCGGGACGCAAGGCCGCCGAAACATCCAATCCAACGGTCAGCACTGCCAGTGTCTGACCGTTTTCCGGATCCAGAACAGGCACGGTGATCTGTGACAGGAAGGTACGGGTCGATGCATCAAAGCGAATATCATCAATCAGAGCATGTTCGCGATTGATGCTTTGCGCCATTTGATATTGCGGTTCATCGGACTGATCATAGTCCGACGTCAACCGGTTCATGCCGATCGTCTGGCCATAGATATCAAAAACAAAGGCCTCGGCGACCTGTTCCCCGCTTGCCAACTGAAAGGCGCGCAGGAATTCCGACAAACTGTTGCCCAATATTTCGCGCGCCCTGTTACTTGGCTGACCAAGCCTTCCCATGGTTGACCATTCCTCGTCAATCAGACGGCGCTGATCAGCGGGTAAACGCCCTGGCCCAAGCGCCCCGCGCACATTGCGGATTAGATCGGGGGATTTTGCCAATTGTCGAACCATCGGCAACTGAACCCGTTCAATCGCATCGCGTTCCCAGGGTTCAAGATGCATCGGACTGGTTTCGCAAAATTCCAGCACCGTATTCAGACGGTTCACAAGGTCGGGGAATTCCGCCACATACCGTTTCGAGAAATAGACAACCAGTGGCGCATAGCGTTCAAACTGAACCTGAAACTGTTCTGCACCGATGCCAAGTTCATTGCGCGCAATTTCAAAACTGTGCTTGTCGACAAGCACGTAATCAACCCGTCCGGCCGCGACCTGTCCGACCAGGGATGCAATCGATGGCACACGGACAAGGTCGCCATATCCCTGCTCGGCCAGCCATTCGGCTTCGTTTGATCCAAGAATGGCACCAATTGTTTCAAACCCGCCGGGTTTGGGCACTTTGGCACTGACCGGTTCGGCCGTGCGGCGCGATGGCGATACCCACACCCACTTTTCCAATGCCAGCGGGTTTGACGCCACCGCATATTCATCCATGAATTCACTGATACGCGCCAAAAAGAAGCCATCGGCCTGCCCGTTTCGCACCATTTCCCGATTGCGCTGGCGCGGTGCGACAGCCAGACCATAACCGACACCGATATGATCAAAGGCGCAATCAAGCACCGAAACGGAATAACCGCCAAGCGTGCCGTTACGAAGTTCCTGATACGGGGGATGAAGGTTGGTTTGCAGGATCAGGAAATTGTCCTGACTGTCATTGTCAGGTTGGGCGACCTCGACCGGGCGTGACACGATATCGTTGGCCAAAACCGCCGGGGCAACAACACAAAGTGCTGCCATCGCGACCAGACCAGCGCGCAGCGCGTGGCGGGCCGCATCGCGCAGCAGACCGTTTCTTCCCTTATTGTTGTTTTTGGTTATTCCAGCACGCCGTAGGATTGTCATGAGTAACCCGCAAAAACACGTGACGGACCGATTTTGTTGATATTGGGCCCATCAACGTAACTTGCAAGATCGGACCATTTCCCGGGACGAGGTCGATGCTTATTGCCACCAGTTCCCCGTAGTTATTTGTCGCCCGTATAGAATTCCGGGGCAATGCGTTTGACCGCGGCACCGTCACTGCGCCACCCATGACAGGTATTGATCAACGGCATCCGGCGGGCCGGTTTTGATGCGCCGTCAGCTGACGGGTCGTCCTGTTTTTTGGCTTCAAGTGATTCCCGGGCCAGGATCGGGAACACGGTCTGAAAGGCGGTGGTTGCCACCGGCCCCATCAATTCATTGAGATGGGTACAGCCATGCACGCCACCAACCCGATCGCGGACCTGTTTGCGCAACCCCGGACCAAGTTTCAAACCGACCAGATTTTCGTAATTCGGGGTGATTGCGTCGCAGCCATGGAACGGCGCGTAATCGGTGACGGCTTCGACAGCACGGATCACCAGATCATCACCAATTGTCACGCGGATCCACATGCCATGTACCGGTTCGCCGGGCGGAATTTCGCCGCGATCATCATTGGTAAAGGCATAGGTTTTGATATCGGTAATGTGACCTTCGATATCCCACAGGCCATCCTTGCGGCGAAACCCCTGACAGGTGACGGTGCGGGTATGAATATGGTCTCGATCTGCGGGGCGGGACAATGGCATGGGAACTCTCTCCTTTACGTAAACGTAAAGACATTCCCCTATGCGCTGTCAAGCAACAAAGCGTGTCGCAGTGCGACATCCGCGCGGTTTCGGGGCAATGCGCACCCCGAAATCCGCCATGCCGGATCGGCGAATTAAGGCGCGATCCGATGCAACTGTGATGGGAAACAATCGTCAGGCGACGCCGTAATCGGACCCGAAAATGAACTTTTCGCGTTCACGAACATCTTCTTCGAGCTGGGCCTTCACCACGTTAAACAGATCGCGGATCGACACCATGCCAATGACCTTGTCCCCGTCAACAACGGGCAAGTGACGATATCGCCGCGCACTCATCAGATCGAGTGCGTTCATCGCCGTATCGTTGGGGCCAAGTGTATCGGGATCGGCTGTCATGACCTTGGAAAGTGGCACATTGGCCGCATCAAGCCCCTTGCCTACCACACGGTTCACCAGATCACGTTCTGTGAAAATTCCGGCAAGCTTGGCCTGATTATCAACAATGATCACGGCCCCGATCTTGCGTTCGGTCATAAGGTTCACGGCATCCATCACGGAATCGGCGGGATTGAGTGTCGCGAGCGATTGCTCCTTGACCACACCTGGAACGATTTTCGTATCCATTCATCTCTCTCTGCAGATTGCTGTTGCCACATGCCCAAACCCGATCGGATCATCTGGTTCTGCATTGCAAGTCATTGCAATGCAACGGGGCCCTCATTTGCAAGTGGCCCTGCAATCCTTTGGGTCAAGACCTTGAACCAAGATTTTAACCCATAAGTGGAGAAACTTAAAACATTTTGCGCGATAAAGGATCAAACGGCATCACCGGTTGGCGATGCCGTTTTGGCGGTTTTATTCCTGATCCTCGGCGGCCAGATCGGTGACTTCGTTCATGCGAACGCGGGTGATCTGGTTACGGATACGGCGCAGAACTTCGAATTCGAACCCGTGGAACCGGAACTGCTGACCGACATCGGGAATGCGCCGGGTTTCATACAGCAAAAGACCGGCAACCGTTGCGGCTTCTTCGTCTGGCAAACGCCAGCCAAACCGTCGGTTCAGGTCGCGAATCGTCACATCACCACGCACAATCACCGATCCGTCTGCCTGCGGCAGGACACCGACAACCTCGACATCGGTTTCATCGGCAATGTCACCGACGATTTCTTCAAGAATATCTTCAAGCGACACAACCCCTTCGAACGCACCGTATTCGTCAACGACGATGGCAAAATGTTCGTGCCGCTCCTTGAAGGCTTTGAGCTGGTCGGCAAGAGTTGTTGAATCCGGAATGAACCATGGTTCGGCACTTAATGCGCGCACATCTGATGCATTGGCGGGCTTTGCACCGCGAACAATCGCCTTAAGAACCTCGCGGGCATGAAGAACACCGACGATATTGTCGGGGTCTTCTTCATAGATCGGAATACGGGTGTGCGGACTTGCCAGAACCGTATCCAGAATTTCTTCCATCGGGCGGGTGATATCGATCATCTGCACCTTGCGACGATGGACCATGATTTCCCAGACACCGACATCTTCCAGATCAAGCACGCCATGCAACATGGTGCGTTCGGCATGGTGGTTTCCGACCACGACGTCATCGGCATGCAGTTCGATCGCGCCACGCAATTCGCGTTCGCTGTCCAGTCCCGGACCTTCGCCACTGCCAAACAGGCGCAAGGTTGCCTGCACGATCACCTGGATGCTTTGGGTGACCGGGGCAAAGATCACGACAAGAATGCTCATCGGGCGCGCAACCCGCAATGCCATGGTATCGGCATGTTGCAGGGCATAGGTCTTTGGCAGGATTTCCGAAAAGATCAGAACAAGGGCGGTCATCACGGCGGTCGCATAAACAACGCCGTTTTCCCCGAACAGTTCGATCATCACCGACGTCGCCAAGGCCGAGGCCAGGATATTGACCATATTGTTGCCCAGCAGGATCGCCCCGATCAGACGTTCCTGATACTGGCGCAGTCTGTTAACGATCCCTGCACGCTGATCACCATCCTGTTCCTTGTGATGCATCACAGGACGTGACGCAGCCGTCAGCGCGGTTTCCGAGCCAGAAAAGAATGCCGATAACATCAGCAGGAAAAAAATCACGATAATCGTGATTGTCATTCAGGGTCGTCTCCAAAGGGTGATCTCAGCCGGACTACTTTGTCCTGTGTTCACCTATAAGGTCAATTGTCGTTAAACAAGTTAACGACATCACAAATTGCAAAAAAGCAATCCCGACGTCCTTTCGCCCGAAAAAGACGACAAGCCGTCGGGATCGTTATTGTTAGCGGCGGCAGGAACGGGTAATCGCGGCACGCATTTTCTCGACATCCATTGCCTTGGATGTGAATGCCTTGCCGATACCGCGGGTCATGACAAAGGTGATTTCACCATCGCGGACCTTTTTGTCGCGCGACATGTGACCGATCACCTTGTCGATATCCCAATGCATGCCGGTAACTTCGGACGCCGCAACCGGAAGCCCGACCGATTTCAGATGGGAAACGATCCGGTCTTTTTCACCGGCCGGGGCCAAGCCCATAGCACCGCACACGTCATGGGCAATCACCATACCCATGGCAACGGCTTCGCCATGCAGAAGCTTTTCGCCATAGCCGGTTTCGGCTTCGAAGGCATGACCGAATGTGTGGCCAAGGTTCAAAAGCGCGCGCTTGCCGCCTTCGCGTTCGTCTTCGGAAACGATCCGAGCTTTTGCCGCGCAGCTTTTGATCACGGCCTGTCGGCGTTCGGGGCCGTCCGTCGACAGAACCGCCTGACCGTTTTCTTCAAGCCAGGCGAAAAATTCCGGATCATCAATCAAACCGTATTTGACCACCTCGGCATAGCCCGAACGAAGTTCGCGTTCCGGAAGGCTGTCAAGCACCGCCGTATCAGCCAGAACCAGACGCGGCTGATGAAACGCCCCAACAAGGTTCTTGCCCGATTTCGAATTGATCCCGGTTTTGCCGCCAACCGAACTGTCGACCTGCGACAGAAGGGTCGTCGGGATCTGGACGAAATCAAGCCCGCGCAGCAGTGACGCGGCAACATAACCGGCAAGATCACCGACAACACCGCCACCAAGGGCGATAATCAGGGTCGATCGTTCAATCCCCATTGCCAGGATCTGTTCGACGACGTCTTCGAACACGGCAAAGCTTTTGGATTTTTCACCCGACGGCACGATGACTTCGCGATGCGCAATCCCTGCCCCGTCAAGCGATGTCAGAACCGTTGCCAGATGATGTTTGGCCACCACCGCATCACTGATCACGACAACACCGGCCTTTTTGACGAACGGTGCGATATATTTGGCGGTATCGGCCAAAAGGTTGCTGCCAACAAGGATGTCATAGCTGCGCGCGCCAAGTTCGACGCGAAGGGTGTCGTGATTGCTCACTCTCAGGTTCCTGTCTTGATAAGTTGACCGTCATCGTCAAAGGATTTCGCCAACAGTTCGAGAACGGCGTCCCGGGTGGCTTCCTTTGAAGATTCATCACAGTCAAAAACAATGTCTGCCCCGGCATAGACCGGATAACGCGTTTCGATCAGGTTCGCCAGAATCTCGCGCGGGTCGCCGCTATTGAGCAACGGACGGTGGGTCCGGCCACTTGTTCGATGCAGCAGCAATTCAAGATCGGCACGCAGCCAGACAGATATGGATTTTTCAAGAATAAGGTCGCGGGTGCGTTCGCGAATAAACGCGCCGCCACCGGTTGCCAACACAATCGGTTCGCCATCAAGCAAACGGGCTATTACACGTTCCTCACCATCGCGAAATGCCTCTTCGCCATACAGCTTGAAGATATCGGCAATCGAGCAGCCGGCGGCTTCTTCGATTTCGCGGTCGGCATCGACAAAATCCAGTTTCAGTTCCTTGGCAACCATCCGGCCGATGCAGCTTTTTCCAGCCCCCATAAGCCCGATGAAAACCAGTGTCCGGCCCTTAAGGCCGTTACGGATTTTGGCGATCACGTCTTCGTGCAAACCCGACTCGGCAATGTTGCTGTCCATGTTCGGTTTGCAGTCCTGTAGTTCAATCGGTTGATATACAAATTACCCAATTCTTTAGGGCAGCTGAACCCCGAACGCAAGCAAACCGCACATGATCGACGACAAAAAACATCCGTCGATTTTGCATTCTTCGTCACATCGAAGATGTTGACCGCGCATTTTGGCTAATGATGTTGCGGGGCGTTTATTAACCCTCTGTGAGGAACAGCGCCCTATACTGCCTTGAAGTTGCCGGATTGAAATGCGATCCACGCGGTTTGATAACGCCACGGCGCGAAGAAAACCGGTGGGAAAATATCTTTGATGCAGGCTGGTCAGGCGGTCATGAGAACAAATGATCGGCCCTTACTTTCCGTTTCTTGCATCTTTGATTTTCGTGGCCATACTGGTAGCTGCGTCATTTGCTTAAACGCTTCGAAGTCTGGATTAAAATGAGAATCTTATCGCGCATCATCCTGTTGCTGGTCATCGCTGTGATTGTTGGCGGTGCGACGTTCCTTGTTACCTGGGACATTCCGGCACCGACCACCCAAATCGAAGAAACCATCCCGAATTCGAGGTTCAATTAAGATGACGTTGCGTTCCCGCCTGCTGATACAGACCTGTTTACTGGCCATGATGACGGGAACGGGTGTTATCGCCTCTTCTGCGCATGCCCAGACATCGGCCCCTGTGCCGCTGTTTCTCAAACAGGAAGCAGAACGGGACGCAGAACAACGATCTTCTGATCCGGTATCCTCCCCGGACAGTGGCACGGTATCCCAGGGCGGTTTTGGTGCCCCGGCAACCGGGACGCAACCATCGCCCTTCCCGTCCGATCCGAACGCGGTTCAATCACTGTCACTTGGTGCTGTTGATGCCGAGGCGGTCGGGACCCTTGACCGTTCGCGCGGCGGACTGGGCATTGACATGTGGAACGGGGCGACCCGCAAATCCGCGGCCAAGCTGATTTCCGACCTGCCTGCCACACCGGCAACCCATGCCGCACGCGACCTTCAGGTCCGTCTGTTGCTGTCTGCGGCGGCCCTGCCACAAGATTCCAGGGATATCAGCCTGCTTGATGCCCGCGTTGCCAAGCTGATCAATATGGGCGCACTTGACGAGGCGATTGAACTTGTTCGCGCCACGCCACAAGGGGCGCGCGGGGAATTGCTTGCCGAGACCGAGGTCAATGCTCTGATGATCGGGGCACGCCTTGATGAAGCCTGCGCTGCGATTGAAAGTTATAGCGCAAGCTATGACCAGATGTTCTGGCTCAAGGCGGCGGCGATGTGCGCATTTTATGCCAATGATCCGACCGCTGCTGCGTTCTCGGTCGATCTTGTTCGAGAAATGGACGGGGAAAAGGACGCGACTTTCTTTGGGCTGGTTGCGGCCATTCGAAGCGGCACAGCGGTCAAACCCGACCTTCTTGAAGAATTGCGCCCGATTGATCTGGCCCTTCTGGCAATTGCCAAACAGGCTATCCCGACCAGCCAGCTTGAATCAGGTAATCCGACGGCCATCATCGGCATTGCCAATGCCGATGCCACCCCGACCGATGTTCGCCTTGAAGCCGCGCGCAAGGCCGAAAGCCTCGGTTTGATTGATGCAGCCAAACTTGGCGAAATCTATGGTTCGGTCAGTTTCGATGCCGGTGCGCTTGAAAATGCCCTTGATGATGCCGCCGAAGGCATCCAGGCGCGGCAATATGCCAAACTCTATCAGGCTGCGGCCCAAAGTGACGTGCCTGCGGCACGCGCCGAAATTCTTGCCGCCCTGTATGACACCGCCCAGATCGAAGGCGATTTCATGCAGGCCGCCCGACTGAGCGCACCATTGCTGGCTGACATTCCGGTCAATGGTGATTTTTCATGGTTTGCGGTCGCCGCACTTAAGGCATCCTTGGCGGCAAACAGCCTGGAACGCGCTGCCAACTGGCTTTCAGTGGCAAAAAATGGTGCCAATCCGGGCAATGACATCGCATCGCGGCTTAGCATGCTTTATCCGGTTCTGGCCATTTCCGGCCTTGAAGAAACCGGGGCCATCCCCGCATCGGAACAAGTTTCCCAAGCGGAAAACAACGCGCCATTCGGCCTTGACGCCACCGGGTCCAACCCGCAGATGACCACCCAAAGCTTTGGTCTGGGCGGGGCGGTTGCACCGGTAAGCTCGATGGCATCGGCAACCGTGATGCCCAATTCGACGTCCCCCGAAGACATTCAGAAGGCAACCGATCGGGCTGCTGCCCTTGCCCGTCATCGGGCGCGAATGGTCGAATGGCAGGAAATGCAGGCCGCGCGCGGTGATCAGGCTGCGGCAAAACGCTATGCCGAACTGGTTTACACCCTGTTTGAAGGGTTCGGGATCGAAGTTCCCGCCGGGCTTTGGGACAGTCTTCTGAGCGCGCCCTATGCCGAGGACCGCCTGACGATCAGCAGTGCGGTTGCCCATAATCTGGCGGCCTCAGCAAGCGCACAGCACAAGGCAAAAACCGTCGCCATGGCCATTCAGGCACAGCAAATTGCCAATGCCCCGAATGCCGATCCCAAGGTTTTGGCAGATACGGTTGCCGCCCTTGAAATGGTTGGACTGCATAGTGATGCCCAGCATCTGGCGACTGAACTGTTGCTGTCATTTGATCAGTAATGGAAACCGGCCATGGCCAAGGCACCGACAAGTTCGCTGATATCGGCCTTTCTTGAAATGATGGCAGCAGAGCGTGGCGCCAGTGCGCACACGCTTGATGCCTATCGCCGTGATCTTGAAGATTACGCAGCATCACTGTCGGCGGGAAAATCCGATCCAGTGCGTGCAGGTGATGCGGATGTGCGGCGTTATATGTCCCAACTCGGCGCGGCCGGGCTTGCCCCGCGGACACAGGCACGGCGTCTTTCGGCCGTCCGCCAGTTTCACAAATTCCTGTATTCGGACGGGTATCGCAATGACGACCCGTCATCAAATATCGAAAGCCCGCAACAGGGACAGACATTGCCCAAATTCCTGTCGATTGACGAAATCGACCGCCTGATTGCCACCGCATCTGATCATCCGGGCATCAAAGGCAAGCGCCTTCTGGCGATGGTGGAACTGATGTATGCGACAGGCATGCGTGTTTCCGAACTGGTCGAACTGCCCTTCGCCGCTGCGGCCCGCGATCCACGGATGCTGATTGTCCGGGGCAAGGGCAGCAAGGAACGGCTGGTACCGCTGTCTGATCCGGCGCGTGATGCGCTGCGCGATTATCTTGATGTCCGCGATGCCTTCATTCCATCAGACAAATCAACGGGCCATGCCGACCGGCCCGGGCAATCCTCATACTTATTTCCGTCGCGCGGTAAAACCGGGCATCTCACCCGTCAGATGTTTCTGAAAATGATCAAGGATCTGGCGATTGAAGCCGGAATTGCGCCGTCACGTGTATCGCCGCATGTACTGCGCCATTCCTTTGCCAGCCATCTTCTGGCCAACGGGGCCGATTTGCGGTCCCTGCAAAAGATGCTGGGCCATTCCGATATTTCGACAACACAGATTTACACCCATGTTCTCGAGTCCCGACTTCGCGGGCTGGTGCAGGAACATCATCCGCTTGCGCGCGTCAATGCGACCTGATCCGGGGTCGGGATCACCTGATTTGTCTAATACCTTTGCATAGGCAAAAGTCGATTATTTGACAAAAAAACGGACGTTTTCTGCGGATGTCACATATTCGTAATCTAACTGTCATCAAGTTGTTGTCGAACCTGAGCTACGAGCATGATCAAATATTAATGTGACTCCTTCAATCCGGGAATTCAGGCCATTTTTGAAGATCGGGGAACTGCATTGGCGTTTGATGCAGAAGATGAATTGATATCGGATCGACCCAAGACCAAACCGGTCATGCTGCGCAACTGGCAGCAGGTCGTTGAAAAAGTCGACTTTGCGTTCCAGCCCATTGTCAGCCCGCATACGGGTCATGTTTTCGGATATGAGGCATTGTTGCGCCGCTGGGAGGATGCCGGCTTTCCATCCATTCAGGCCCTGTTTGATACCGCGTGGGATACCGGAAACCTGCACAGTGTCGACATGTTGCTGCGGGCCAAGGCCATTCAGAAATTCGCGCGCATGCCTGACGCAAAACGTCTGAAGCTGTTTTACAATTTCGACAATCGCGTCGTAAAAACCGAAGATTACCAGCCCGGCCAGACGGCTGCACTTCTGGCCGATGCCGGTCTTGAACGCGATACGATCTTTCTTGAGATTTCCGAACGCCACGAAATCAGCAATGCCGCCTATCTCAAGGATATTCTGGTGCGCTATCGCAGTCAGGGCTTCAAGATCGCCATTGACGATTACGGCAGCGGCTTTGCCCAATTGCGCGCGCTCTATGAATGCGAACCGGACATCATCAAGATCGACCGGTTCTTTATTGACGGCATTGATCGCGACCGGCGCAAGGAACTGTTTGTTACCCAGATCACGGCCTTTGCCCACATGATCGCAGCCCAGGTCGTTGCCGAAGGCGTTGAAACCCGCGAAGAATTCCTGTGCTGCCGGCGGCTTGGCTGTGATCTGGTGCAGGGCTTCTTTATCGCCCGTCCGTCGACCGATCTTCCCGAACGCACCGATCTGGTTCAGGTCGCAGCCGACATCGCGGCCGATACCCGCCGCCAGTCTGATCGCGACGATGATGTTGTGCGATCTTATCTTCTTGATACGCCAGCCATCCCCAGTGACATCAACCCGGTCGATATCCTGACCTATTTTCAGCAGAACCCCGACATCACCCTGGTTCCGGTGGTCAATCAGGATGGCGAACCGATGGGGGTTGTGCGCGATTCCGAATTCAAGGCTTTCATCTATACGCCGTTCGGGCGCGAGTTGCTGCAAAACCCGGCCAATCGCGCCAATATCAAACGGTTTCTGCGCCGCTGTCCGGTTGCCGACATTCGCACCAGCCTGTCAGAACTTCTGGAAACCTTTGTTGCGACCAATGCGCTTGATGGTGTGATCCTGACGGAAAATGGCCGCTATCTCGGTGTGCTGGATCAAAGTGCGCTGTTGCGCGCGGTCAATGAACGCAACACCCTGAATGCGCGCGATGAAAACCCGCTTACCCGTTTGCCCGGCAACAGCGCGATTTACCGCTATGCCGCCCATGCCCTGTCACAGCCGCGCAAACGGCGATTTGCCGTCTATTTCGATTTTGACAATTTCAAACCGTTCAATGACCGCTATGGATTCCGCCAAGGGGACCGCGCGATCCTTTTGTTCAAGGATATCCTGGGCAAGGTGCTTAGTCAGAATGACTGGTTTGTCGGCCATATTGGCGGCGATGATTTCTTTGCCTATGTCCAGTCGATCGATTTCGAAGTCGCGGTCGAAGCCGTCCAGCGCGCCCAGGCCATGTTCGATGCCCAGATCAAAAGTTTCTATGACCAGGAAACCCGGGATCGCGGATATCTGATCGGCAAGGGGCGCGACAATAATGTCACCCGGTTCGATCTTATGAGTGTCAGTGCCGCCCTTGTGCGCATTCCCCCGGAACGCACCGACATTACCCTTGATCACATTTCGGTCGAGGCCGCCAAGCTTAAGGCGATTGCAAAAAACAGCGAAAACCGCTTTGCCAGCGGCATTTATGACGCCCCCTGCGCCCCCATTCCGGTCAGCGGGAAATAAGCCGCAATCCCCAACCAGCCACGTTCCCGGTTGGCATTACAATCCAACTACAAATTAACGCTTCAATTTATCGGATTGATGGGTAATATTCCGATCAAAGAAGACAACATCAACGATACTGAACGAGCATTCCGCATCAATGGTCAGCGTTTCCTCATCCTCTGATCTGCAAACGGCAATTCCGGTCCGTCCGACCAGTCCGATTGCACAACGCCAGCAGTCCGAACAGGAACTTCAGCAACAGAATCAGGCTGTTGAACGCACAAGCCGTGCGGCTTTGACATCGGATCAGGAAATTGACCGTGCCGTTCAGGCCTATGAACGCGACCGCAACGAGCAGCAACGGTTCGTCAAGGAAGGCGCACAGGACACCGTCCTTGAAAACTATATCGACCAGTTCGATCCGTCGGGTTACGGCAAAAGCGGTTCGGCAAATTCCGCCAGTGCCAACAACGCGGCCGGACGTGGTCAATATATCAATATTCTTGCCTGACCGGGCTTGACCCATCGGGCCCTATTCGATCAGTCCGACGGCCCGTTTCAAGCCATCCCAATCCCAGATCATTTCAGCAAGACGGTCATAACCGGCCTTGTCCGGGTGATAGCCATCCCCGCGACGCAGGGCACGCTGCCAGGTTTCGTCTTCAAGTGTTCGTTGGAACAGATCAAGATAGGGCACATCAAACCCGCGTGCGGTTTCCAGATAAATCTGGTTCAGACCTTCAAGCCGTTCATTGATTTCCTGGCTTGATCTGCTGCCATTGATCACGGCCTGCGGACCGATCCACAAAGTCGGGGCAAGCTCGGCTGCAGCACCGATGATTTCGGCAGCATTCCCCGCAGATTTCGCCGGTGAAACCCGCATCGTGGTTTCTTCGCCGCGATCTTCGGCATGGTTGGCATCATTGACGCCAAAACTGAACATCAGAACTGTCGGGAATTCGGGCACCATGCGAAGCTCGGCCTCGAACTTCCAGCGCGCCTTCAGACCATCGGTGGTTTCCGCACGAATGCCAAGATTATAGATCGTGACTTCGCGTTTGGCTTCGTCAAGCAACCGACGGCCAAGACGCATCGGCCAGCCGCCCTTTTCCCCGTCGCGCACACCATTGACCAGACTGTCTCCAAAACAGCAAATGCGATGTCCGATTGCGCCTGTGCTCATTGCGTCTCCTGTTCGCCAGCTTTCGAAAGACTGGCAAGATATGCCATCAAGTCGTCCGGGCCGGGTGCAAAACCATGATCAAGCCAGTAATTTTCGGCCTGTTTCAAAAGTTCGCCGATCCGTGGTCCCGCCGGGGCGAGCCCGGCGGCAAGAATGTCGCGCCCTTGTATCGGCAATTTGACCGGCTGCCAATTTGTTGCCGCATCAATCAGGCTTTTCCATTCTTCGTTTTCCTGACGCGAACAACGTGGCGGCACAGATGCGCGCGTACTCCAAGCCAGCAACACCGCATCCCGAAATGCATCCGCCCCGATGCGATAAAGATCGCGGCGAATGTCATCAACCGACATGTTCGGATCAATCAGCGGCGCATGGGAAACCATCGCGGCAAACCGTTCCGTTTGTTCATTGGACAGACGCAATGCGCGGGCAAGCTGTTCGGCGGCTTCAAGATTGTCATCCGCACCATTGTCACCCGTGACAAACAGGGACGCCAAGCGGCGCAACGGATCAGGACGAATGGCCGGTACAGCAAGTGCCGTACTATCAAGCCATTGCATGATCCGCAAACAGTCGGTGCGGGCAAGTTGCGGCAAGATCGTCGGCAAGATGCCAAAACCGATCATGTCGCCGACCGTTCCGGCCGGGCTTTTGGCTCGCAAAAGTTTGAACAATTCTTCGCGGATGCGTTCCGCCGAAATATCAAGCAGCCCCTGCGCGCCCTTGCGACAGGCTTCTGCCCCGACCGGATCGATCGGGGGCCGCCCGAACCATGCCTGGAACCGGAAAAAGCGCAAAATACGCAGATAATCCTCGGCGATGCGGTTCTCGGCAACGCCGATAAAGCGTACCCGCCCTTCGCGCAGATCGGTTTCCCCGTCAAACGGGTCATAAACCGTGCCGTCCGGGTCACAGTAGATGGCGTTAAAGGTGAAATCGCGCCGCTTGGCATCGGCAAACCAGCTGTCGGTAAAGGCGACCTCGGCGTGGCGGCCATTGGTTTCGACATCGACCCGCAAAGTGGTGATTTCATAGGAACCGGCATCGGTGATCGCGGTGATTGTCCCATGTTTGAGCCCGGTCGGAACAACCCGGATGCCAACCTTTTCAAGGGCGATCACGGTTTCTTCGGGTTTGAGGTCACAGGCAATATCAACGTCATGCAAATCACGTTTGAGCAACGCATCACGGACAATTCCGCCGACATAGCGCGCCTGACCGCCATGCTGGGCGATGGCGTCAAAAACGCGGGCAGTATCATCGGCAACCATGATCCCGTATGGCTGCAATCTTCCGGTTGGTTCAAGTGCCGTCATCGCACGTTTGGGCTTTCACCGTTTACGGAGTGTAATCTGAAACAGGAGCAGACGGTTGTCCGTCAGACAGGTGTTATTTTTTCGGCTCGAAATAGCCGGGTTCGACAACACCGTCGCGTAATACCGGGGCATGATAAATGGAATCGGGTGGCGCACCAGTCCCCAATGCGGTGAAAATCAAAATCGCCGCCGTCAAGGCGACCCCCGCCCCGAACAGCAAAAGCCACGGGCCCTTGTTCCAGGGCGGAATGATATCGTGGCCTTCACGGATGGCCTTTGCGCGCGCCCATTTCAGCCACAGCCCGTAAATCACAAAGGGCAGGATCAATGGCAGGCCGATCTGGATGATTTGTCGCAACATGTTATTTCGTCCCGAACACTTGGCGTTGGTCGCTTGGCTTATAATTGCACGCTTGGTGCGTTGGCACGGATCACTTCACTGAAATTCACCAGCATCCCGGCGGTCGCCCCCCAGATGTAATATTCCCGATACGGGATTGCAAAATACCGTCGGCGCGTGCCTTCAAACGTGACGGTCTGCAATTTCTGATTTCTGGGATTGAGGATGAATTCAAGGGGTACTTCGAACACTTCGGCCACTTCGTGATCATCCGGTGTCAGATCAAAAGGCGGCGTCACCAGTCCGATCACCGGGGTCACCTGATAGCCGGTCACCGTATAATAGTCGTCAATACGACCGATCAGATCGATATGGCGGCGTGCCAGACCAATTTCTTCTTCGGTTTCGCGAAGGGCCGTTTCTTCAAGAGTTGCGTCTTCCTGTTCCTGACGACCGCCGGGAAAACTGATCTGGCCTGCATGATCACTAAGATGGTCGGTGCGTCTGGTCAGGATTACTTGCAAACCGGCATCGCGTTTGACCAGCGGCACCAAAACAGCAGCCGGGCGCGACACCAGTTCGCCTTCGGCAAAGGCACGCGCACGCGATTTCGAGCCGGGATAATCCACGGCATGATCACCGCGCCGTTGCAGAATGTCGGTCTGTGGGGCCCTGAGGGCAGCTATGATATCATCCGGGTTCATTCAACCGTCTCCATCCGGCCAATTTCGAAGAACTGACCATGACTGTAAACACCGATACGTACCATATTACTGTCGGGATCTTTAATTTCATCAGCCAGTTCAACCAGTTGATAAAATACCGCGCGGTTCAGGCGCGCTTCAAGTCCGCGTTCCAGTCCGATATAGGGCGACGGTTCCCCGGTTTCAGGGTCATGTTCAACGCGTAACGGATGATCCGCATCCAGATCGACCCATTGGTCGATATTGGTGCGAAAACGGATGACCTGATCGGTGCCGTTGCCGTCATTTTGCAACTCGACCACGATAAAGGCGACATCTTCGACATCGATCCGGGCCATTTCGGCCGGGGTGACCAGCCAATGGCCGCCTTCATCGTCACGTTGCAACACAGATGAAAAAAGTTTCACCAGTTCAATTCGACCAATCGGACCACCTTGATAGAACCAGGTTCCATCCCGACCTATAGACATAGGAATATCGCCGCAGATTTGCGGATGTCGGCCGTTACCGGGTTTACCCCCGCGCAGGCGCGACCACAATTTTTCGGCGAGATCGATGGTTTGTTGGTTATCAGTCATGCTGTACAGTTGATCCCGAGCCAGACGTGTTCCCGTAAGGTTTATGTGATCCCATCTGCGTTCTTCGATCTGCTGACATCCACGCTGCAACAAAGGAAGCAAAGTTTCGCATCATGACAAACGCGCCACGTTTCCCCGAAGAAATGGGTTTTTCCCAAGATAGCAGTCTGGAACGCGACGCCGCTCGCCTGGACGAATGCGTCGCGCGGCTGGCCGAAGCCCGCAAAATGGTTTCATCCATTATATTTGGGCAGAATGACGCCGTAGAGCAAACACTTATCGGCATTTTATCAGGTGGCCATGTCCTGATGGTCGGTGCGCCGGGGCTTGGCAAATCATTGCTGGCCCACACATTGGGCAAAGTTCTGGGGCTTCTCGACAAACGTGTTCAGTTCACCCCGGATTTGATGCCGGCCGATATTCTGGGTTCCGAAGTCCTTGAAGAAGGGGCAGACGGCAAACGTGCCTTCCGCTTTATCAAGGGACCGGTATTTTGCCAGTTGCTTCTGGCCGATGAAATCAACCGTGCCAGCCCGCGCACCCAGTCCGCCCTGTTGCAGGCGATGCAGGAGCGCGAAGTATCGGTTGCCGGATACAGTCACAAGCTTCCCGAACCGTTCCACGTAGTCGCAACCCAGAACCCGCTTGAACAGGAAGGCACATATCCGCTGCCCGAAGCACAACTTGACCGCTTCCTGCTTGAAGTGCGGCTGGGATATCCGAATGCGGATGAAGAACGCAAAATCGTGACCGAGACCACCGGACGCTATCCCACCCGCCCGCGGCAGGTTCTTCAGGCCGACGATCTGGTCGAGGCACAGGACTTTGTCCGCCGCCTGCCGATGCCCGACCGGGTACTTGATACCATCATCGCGCTGTGTCGCGAATGCCGCCCCGAAAGCACATCAATTGCCGATATTCGCGACAATGTCGCCTGGGGTCCGGGCACCCGTGCGGCACAGGCGCTTTCGCTGGCATGTCGGGCACGTGCGATGCTGTTTGGCCGGTTTGCACCGTCACTCGAAGATATCGAAGAACTGGCCGTCCCGGTCCTGCGTCATCGATTTGGCCTGACCTATGGGGCCCGTGCCGAAGGCTTCACCGCCAAGGGCCTGATTACCGATGCGCTTGCCCACTTGCAGGAGAAACCATAATTGGCCGTCACTGCCGTGCATGATCATGTTGCAGCCGCACGTGCACTTGCCGCTCGGCTGCCCCAGCTGATTGATGAGTCGCGTCGCACGGCCATCAGTTTGCGCAGCGGCCTGCACGGCAATCGAAAAGTCGGGCCGGGCAGTGATTTCTGGCAATTCCGGCCCTATGTCCCCGGTGATCCGACCAACCAGATCGACTGGCGGCGATCCGCACGCAGCGATCATACCTTTATCCGCCAGACCGAATGGCAGGCCAGCCACAATTACTGGATCTGGCCGGTTTTATCGCCATCCATGTACTGGTCATCAAGTGACAAGATCCCCAGCAAAGCCGAACGTACCCTGATCATTTCGATCGCCCTGGCAGATCTTCTGATTCGCAATGGCGAAACCGTTGGCACATTTGATGGTGAACGCACCCGCATCACATCGGCCGAACATCTTGAAAAACTTGCCCATGCGATGCTGGCAACCCCGCACAGTATTGCCGAACAGGGCGGAAGCATTCATGCCGGGCGCAAACATTCGATCCTGTTGCTTGGTGATTTTCTGGAATTTTCCGATCAAGGGGAAAAAACCGGCAATGTGATCCGCCGTCTGGGCCAATACCAGAATGACGGTGCCTTGGTCCAAATTCTTGATCCGGCCGAAATATCCCCGCCATTTCGCGGGCGGATCAATCTGTTTGATACCGACGATCAGATGATCTATCGCAGCGAACGTTTCGAAGACATCGCCGATGGATTCAGACAACGGGCGCAAAAATGGCGGGCGTCGGTGCGCGATGCGGCACGCCACAATGACTGGCTTTATGACCGGCATGTCACATCGGAAAGTGCCAGCCCGACATTGCTTGCGCTGTATCAACATCTTAGCGAACGGCAAAATCAAAGCGGGTCAAACGGCCGGGGACGCCCGACCCTGCATCGCCATAACCAGCAGGAGACGTCATGAGCCTTGCGGCCATCACATTCCTGCATCCGGCGATGCTGGCGGGCCTTATGGTTTTGCCGATTGTCTGGCTTTTGATCCGGTCGGCCCCGCGCGCACCCAAAAATGTGATCTTCCCGGCCGCACGTCTGTTGCGCGGCCTTAAAAGCCAGCGCCGCGACATTCAGCGCGCACCTATCTGGCAAACCATTTTACGCTGTATCATTCTGACCTTGCTGATTGTTGCAGCCGCCCGCCCGGTCATGAACCGCAATGACTTTGCCGCCAATGACGGGGCCATTCTGATCATTGCCGATAACGGCTGGGAAAGTGCCGCGAACTGGACGCAATACCGCACCGCCCTGCAACAGATTGCCAATCAGGCCCGGTTTGATTTGCAGACCGTCTATCTGGCGCAAACCGCCCCCGAGGCCGCCGGGGCATCCACCTGGAAATTGCCAGAAATTGTCGGTCCGATATCGTCGCAGGGAACGGAAAACCTGATTGACCGGCTGCATCCGCGCCCTTGGAATTCCGATTATGCCGCCCTGTCGGACCTGATTTCCGAAAATCCTGAAATGACCAATGCCATCGGCAGTATTTTGTGGCTGACTGATAATATGAACAGCCCGGGCAAAGCCGACATTGCCAGGGAACTTCTTGATGTTGCGCCAATCACCGTCATTTCACCGCCGCGCACTGACCGGATCGCCATTCGGGCCCTGACCCGGTCACGCACCGGAATGGTTGCAACCATCGCCCATGATCGCAGCGATACCCCGCGTGTGGTCAATCTTCTGGCGCGCGGGGATCGGGGAACGGTTCTTTTGCGCCACAGTGCGGAACTTGCCGCGAATAGCGATCAAAGCGACATTGCGATCTTTTTGCCAAGCGACATCGCCAACGCCATTCAGGCGGTCGGCATCGAAGGCATTGAAAGTGCCGCGACCATGTATCAGACCGGGGCACGATGGCAACAACGGCGGGTTGGTGTGATTGTCAGTTCGGGCGACAGTCCCGGCGTATTGTCCGATCAGTATTTCTTCCTTGATCGAGCCTTGTCGCCCTATGCCGATGTTACATATGCCCCGCTTGGCCAGTTGCTTGAACAGAAGGTCGACATTCTGGTGGCAACCGGGCCGATTTCGGGTCTTGGCAGCCAGTTTGAAACCCTTGAACGCTGGGTCAATGACGGGGGGATGCTGGTGCGCTTTGCCGGTGACAGTTCCACTGAAATCGGCAATGAATTCCTTCCGGTGACCTTGCGGCTGGGCAACCGTGATTTTGGCGGGTCGATGTCGTGGGAAAAACCCAAACGGCTGCTTGATTTCCCCGATAACAGCCCGTTTTACGGCATCACCATTCCAAGCGACATCACGGTCAACCGTCAGCTTCTTGCCGAACCGGACCCCGATATCCTTGGCAAAACATGGGCCCGCCTGACAGATGGAACCCCGTTGATCACCAGTGCGGCACGCAATTCGGGCCGGGTGGTTCTGTTTCATGTAACGCCATGGGCGGACTGGTCGAACCTTCCGATGTCGGGGCTGTTTGTTGAACTTTGGCAAAAGATCCTGCCACTTGCCAGTCCAAGCAACCGGAACGATGCGGAACTGAGCACAAGCCTTCCGCCCCAATCGGTTCTGGACGGGTTCGGGCAAACCCATCAGCCTGATGCGCTGGTTTTGCCGGTGCGTTCGCCACTGCCAGTGCCAAATCCCCGTCATCCACCGGGCATCTATGGGGAAAACGGACAGGCCGTTGCGCTTAACCTTGGTCCGTCATTGACCAATATCGCCGATACCGTGGTTTGGCCATCCGGGGTCACCACGCGCAAGATCACAAGTCAGGATCAGGTCGACCTTGCGGCATTGTGCCTGTTGGGGGCACTTTTGCTGTTGCTGGTTGATGCGTTGATCCTGCTTGCCCTTCATCATCTAAGCTTGCGCCGGAACAGCAAACGCAATGCATTTACCACCATCTTGCTGGTCGTCGGGATTTCCGGTGTTGCAACCGCCATGCTTCTGGCAACAAACGGGACCGGTCATGCGGCATCGGTTCAGGAAGCCGCCCTGCAACCGCGGCTTGCCTATCTCAAGACCGGAGTTGCGCCGGTCGATCGGCTTAGCCATGCCGGGATGACCGGCCTTACGGAATATTTGCGCCGGCGCAGTGCCGCGGACCTTAACACGGTGGACGGGGTTGATCCGGAAACCGACGAGCTCAGTTTCTATCCGCTGATCTATTGGCCGCTTGTTGACGGACAGGCGGCGTTTTCCGAACGCGCGCGCGAACGGTTGAACCGCTATCTGAATAATGGTGGTATGATCCTGATCGATAGCCGCGACCGCGAAGTTCAGCCCGCCCGTCTGCGGCGCTTGCTGGCCGGGTTGGAAGTTCCGCTTCTTGATCGGGCGCCGGGCGACCATATCCTGTTTCGCAGTTTCTATTTGCTTGATCATGCCTATGGCCGGTTTTCGGCCCCGTTATGGCTTGATGCGCGGCCCAATCAGCGCCTGGACGGGGTGGCATCCGTATTGTTTGGCGGCAATGACTGGGCATCGGCCTGGATGATCCCGGAAGGCCGCGATGAAATCCGCACCGAAGACATCGCCCCGCGCCAGCGCGAACTGGCCGTGCGTTTTGGCATCAATCTTGTGATGTATGCGCTGACGGGCAGTTACAAGGGCGATCAGGTCCACCTGCCCGCCATCCTTGAAAGGCTTGGCCGATGAAACAGGGATGGCAGAATTTCCAGATTGCACCGTTGCTTGACGTCACCCTGCTGCAAGGTCTTGCATTGCTGTGCCTTGCGGCAATCATTCTGTTTACCCTGTTGCGGTTGCGCGGCACGGTTTGGCGGGCGGTTGTGATGGTTCTGGTTTTGCTGGCATTGCTTGCACCGCAATTTACCGACCGCGAAAGCGAAAAGCTTAGCGACATTATCCTGGTTCTGGTCGACAGAACCGCCAGTCAGCGCATCGCAAACCGGGCGGCACAAACCGATGCCGCCATCGCCGAAATCAGGGACCGCTTCGCAGATGACCCGTCGGTCGAACTGCGCATCGAAGAAATCAGCGGTGAAACCGACACCCGGATGTTTGCCGTGCTCGACCGGCTTTTGGGCGGGATTCCGCGTGAACGTCTTGGCGGGGTGATGATGATCACCGACGGTCAGGTCCATGATATCCCGACCCGTCTTGACCTTGGCGCGCCGTTGCATGTTCTGATCAGCGGGGCGCGCGATGAACGCGACCGGCGTCTGGTCATTCGCCAAAGTGCCGATTACGGCATTGTCGGCAAACAGGCCGAATTCATGATCGAGGCCATTGACCATGACCTTCCGCCGGGAACGGCAATTCCGGTTCGGATGCTTCTGGAAGACGGCACCGAAGACGAAATTCTTCTTCCGGCCAATGAACAAAGCCGGGTCAGCATTCCGGTACCGCATGCCGGTTCGGTTCTGGCGGAATTGCGCATGGAAGATGCCCCCGAAGAAACCGACAAAAGCAACAATCGCCTGATCCTGGAAACCACCGGCGTGCGTGACCGGTTGCGGGTGTTGTTGCTCTCAGGCGAACCCCATCCGGGGGAACGTGCATGGCGCAATCTGTTGCGGGCTGATCCCGGTGTTGATCTTGTGCATTTCACCATATTGCGCCCTCCTGAAAAGGGCGATGACACCCCGATCAATGAACTTGCCCTGATCCCGTTCCCGATCCGCGATTTGTTTGAGGTCCGTCTGCGGCAATTTGATCTGATCATTTTTGACCGTTATCAGATGCGTGGTGTTTTACCGCCCCACTATCTTGAAAAGGTGGTGGATTATGTCCGTTGGGGCGGGGCGGCACTGGTTGTTGCCGGCCCCGAATATATCGGCCCGGATGGCCTTTCAAGCACAGCACTCGACAAGCTGATGCCTGCCGAGGCGACCGGACGGATCGTTGAACAACCCTTTGTCCCGCGCGTCAATGCGGCCGGCCGGTTGCATCCGGTAACTGCCGCGATTGCCGGATCGCCAACCACGCCCCCCAAATGGGGCCGCTGGTATCGTCAGATCGAAACCCGGGTGTCGGACCCCGATGCCATGACCCTTTTGACCGGGGCCGATGAAATGCCGCTTTTGACCTTGCAACGGGTCGAAGAAGGCCGGGTCGCGATGCTAAGTACCGATCAGATGTGGTTGTGGCAGCGCGGGCATGACGGGGGCGGACCGGTGGCCGAACTTTTGCGCCGCCTGTCCCACTGGCTGATGAAGGAACCCGCCCTTGATGAAAACACCGTCACCACAACGCGCAGCCCGGATGGCGAAAGCCTTATTCTGAACTGGCGTAAAATCGGTGCGGCTCCGGAAATGGCCAATGTCATCAATCCGGAAACCGGTGAACAGATCAATGCCCGGTTCGAACAGCTTCCCGATCAGTCATGGCAGGCAACGGTTCCAATTGCCGAACGCGGTCTGATCCGGGTGGGGGTGCGTGACCGCAATGACCGGCGCCAAACCGCCTTGCATGTTGACCGCGATGTTCTGACACCAGAAACCCAGAACACCAATTCAACACCGGAACTTCTGGCCGATCTTGTCGCGGCGAATGACGGCTTTATCGGCCGGATAGAAGACGGCCTTCCGGATTTCCGCCAGGTGCCCGATGACCGCGTCTGGCATGGCAGCAACTGGGCCGGATTTGTTGAAACCGACAGCTACAAAACCGTCATTGGCGGCATCACCAATCTGTTGCCGCTGCCTGTGATCGCGCTTCTGATCGGGGGAATTTGTCTGTTGGGATGGCGGGCTGAAAGCAACTAGGCCGCCGGTCGCCATATCTGATCACACGATCACCTATCGCAATGTGACCAGTCAATCTGTGCCTTCCGGCCCCGGTCACGGACCGTACTGATTGCAATGCTCTGCCCCCGACGCACAGATGATTGCCAGTTTGCACGCCTTCTGATCCGTTGCTTGCCCGTGTTAACAGGCCTGCTTCCGTTAAGGTGCGGGACGTTGACGGCCGCGGCCCTGTTTATATTCGTGACAGGCGGCCTGATGGAAATTGCACAAGCCGCCGCGGAATTTCTCGACCAGAAAATCGATAAAGACACGGACCTTGCTGGGCAGATGGCGACGTTCCGGATAAACGGCATAGATCCCGCCATTGTTAAGCGGGTCATAATCCTTGAGAATTCGGACAAGGCGGCCTTCGCTTAGTGCTTCGGCGACAATGAATTCCGGTTCGCGCGCAATGCCAAGCCCGCGAATGGCCGCGATCGAGGTGAATTCACCATTGTTGCACGACATGACCGGATTGACCCGCACCGTAACCGGGCCGTCCGGCCCTTCGAAATCCCAGATATTCGGGCTGGCCACGTTGGTATAGGCCAGGGTCTTGTGATCGGCCAGTTCCTGGGGCGTTTTGGGTTCACCAAACTGTTCAAGATAGGCCGGTGCAGCAACCACATGCCCGGTATAATCGGCAAGCTTGCGCGCGATCATGCTCGAATCCTTAAGCCGGGTGATACGGATCGCCATATCGAACCCTTCGGCCACCAGATCGACCATATGGTCGGCCAGATGAATATCCACATGCAGCCCCGGATACATTTCCATGAATTCGGTCACCAGTTGCGGCAAATACATCTGGCCAAATGTCAGCGGCGCAGAAATGCGAAGGGTGCCGCGCGGCGTACCGCGCAAATCAGTCAGCGCATGTTCGGCCGTTTCGATTTCTTCGACGACGCGTGCACAATGCTGATAGAAAGTTGATCCGGCATCGGTCAGGCTAAGACGACGGGTGGTACGATTGAGCAACCGGATACCAAGACTGTCTTCAAGCTTGGTAACATGCTTGCTGACAGCGGATTTCGACATGCCAAGCTTGCGCGCCGCACCGGAAAAACTGCTTTCTTCGACGACACGGGCGAAAACGGTCATTCCGTCCAGATTACCGATCAACATGATGATACTCCTGATCGTATCGCAACCCGACTGTTGCGTATTGGGAAACAAATAAATCTCACAACAGCGGATTGTCTTCAACGCGGAAATGGCAACAATAGCTGAAACAGCAAAATTTCCGGTCTGCCTGATATGACCCGACCGGTCATCGGCAGACCAAAAAATCGGAGAGAGAAATGGGACAACTGGTAGACGGCGTCTGGCAAACGGAGTCCCTGCTTGCCAAGAACCGCAACGGTAAATTCAACCGGCAGGATTCAGCATTTCGCAATTGGCTGTCGGCCGATCCCGATGCAGAATTTCCGGCCGAGCCCGGGCGTTATCATCTCTATGTTTCCTATGCCTGCCCGTGGGCACATCGCACCCTGATCTTTCGTGCGATCAAGGGCCTTGAAGACATGATTTCGGTCTCGGTCGTGCATTGGCATATGGGCGATGACGGCTGGCAGTTTTCACCAGAAGACGGTTTCATCGATGATCTGGGCAACCATGCGCTGCTTCATCAGGTCTATACCGCAGCCAAGCCCGACTACACCGGCAAGGTCACCGTGCCAGTCCTGTGGGATAAGAAATCGGGCCGTATTGTCAGCAATGAGTCATCGGAAATCATCCGCATGCTCAATACCGCCTTTGATGGCCATGGCGCCAAGGAAGGCGATTATTACCCCGAAGATCTGCGCAGTGAAATTGATGCGGTCAATGACCGGGTTTATCACGATGTGAATAACGGGGTTTACAAATCGGGCTTCGCCACCAGCCAGTCGGCCTATGAAGAGGCCGTCACCACCCTTTTTGACACGCTGGACTGGCTTGAAGACCGGTTGGGTCAACAGCCCTACCTTGCGGGCGAGAAGCTGACAGAAGCCGATTGGCGGCTATTCCCGACCCTGTTGCGGTTTGACGCGGTCTATCACGGGCATTTCAAATGCAATCGCAAGATGCTGCACGAATATCCCAATCTCTGGAATTACACCAAGGCGCTTTATCAGCATCCGGGTGTCCGCCAGACGGTGCATTTCGACCATATCAAGAACCACTATTACCAAAGCCACCCGTCCGTTAACCCATCCGGGGTGGTGCCGGTCGGTCCTGATCTTGATTTTGATGGTCCCCATGATCGCGACCGCTTTTAAGGTCCCGGTCACCTGAACGTTGAACCCCGCCCCCTGCCGGCCCGACCACAACGATATCGTGCCGCGATTTGATAAGTCGCCGGCATCCGGACAAACAAAAACCCCGCAAGCAATGCTTGCGGGGTTTTCAATTTCCGAAAACGGAAACTCTTAGTTCAGGCGACCTTTGATTTCCGCAATCGCGTTGTTCACCAACTCGTCTGCCTTGGCACCGGAAACCTTGTCAGTAACAAGGGCGGTGGTTGCCTTTGCTGCGATTTCGGCGACATGCGCACGAACTTCGGCAATGGCCTGGCTTTCAAGGTTGGAGATACGTTCCAGAGCCTGCTGTTCACGGCGTTTGAGTGCCGCTTTGAGCTCAGCCTGGGCGCTTTCAAGCATACGGTCGGCTTCTGCCTTTGCATGCGCGCGGATCTCGTCAGCTTCCTTCAGGGCTTCGCGCTGTTTGGCCTGATAATTGGCCAGAAGCTCTTGGGCTTCTTCGCGAAGACGCTGAGCTTCGTCCAGCTCGTCAGAGATCTTCTGAGCACGTTTATCAAGTGCGCTCGAGATGCCCTTAACAGCCTTGAAACCGCCAAAACCGGCGACCAGGACGAAAGAAAGCGTAGTCCAGGTGTATGGATCGGTAAGGAAAGTAACCTCTTGGGTTGCCATTGTCTTACTCTCCTACAATCGCCGAAACAGCCTTGTCGGCAGTTTTGGCCTGAACCTTGACACCGATAAGTTTTTCGGTTGCTTCGCGGGCGATTTCCGAAGCTGCTTCTGCAACACCGGTCAGCGCGTCCGTTTTGGCATCCGCAATTGCCTTTTCGGCATCAGATGTCTTTTTAGACAGCTTCTTGACCAGTGCTTCGGTTTTTTTGGCTTGCTCTGCAGCAGCCTTTTCCGAGGCTTCGCGAATGTCTGCCTGGGCGGCATCACGAGCTTCTGCCAAAGCAGCCTCGTATTTCGCGATGGCGGCATCGGTTTCGTCTTTCAACGCCCGTGCCTTGCCAAGGTTGTCTTCGATGGTTTTCTGACGGCGCTCAAGCACTTCACCAACTTTCGGCAGCGCGATTTTCGACATCAGGAAATACAAGACGGCGAAAATGACGAACAGCCAGAAGATCTGTGCAGAGAACGTCGCAATATCAAACTGCGGCATAGCCTACTCCCGAATTCAACGACACCGGCGAGGGGGTCCCTCGCCGGGCCGTGTATTCGCTCAAAAGGCGCCGATTAGACGAACAGAACGATCAGCGCAACGACGAGTGCGAACAGTGCAATAGCTTCGGTAACAGCAAAGCCGATCCAGCCATACAGTTCAACGTCGCCTTTTGCAGCCGGGTTACGGCCAACAGTCGCAATCAGGCTCGACCAGATGTTACCAACACCAATACCGGCACCAATCATGCCAATAGCAGCCAGGCCAGCACCGATCATCTTAGCAGCATCGAGTTCCATAACTTCACCCTTTCGAATTTCTTAAAGGCAATCAGAAGAGATCACACCAAACCACACACATCAGTGCATGTGGATTGCATCATGGAGATAGATGCAGGTGAGAATTGTGAACACATAAGCCTGAAGCGCAGCAATGCCGAACTCCAGAACAGTAATCCCCGTCAGCAGAGCAAACGGAAGCACGCCGAGAATGCCAATCAGGCCGACGAACCCACCGATAACTTTCAGCATGATGTGGCCGACGGTCATGTTTGCAAACAGTCGGATAGCCAGGCTGAACGGACGAGAGAAATAGGAGATGATTTCAATCGGGACCAGAATGATCGCGGTCGCAATCGGCGCACCTTCAGGGAAGAACATCCGAAGGTAATGCGTGCCATGACGCATGAAGCCGATGATCGTCACACCGATGAAGATCACCAGAGCCAGCGCGAAGTTAACCGCGATGTGGCTCGTGAAAGTAAAGCTGTGCGGGATCATGCCAAGCAGGTTCCCGAACATGACAAACATGAACAACGTGAAAATGAACGGGAAGTACTTGCGACCCGCGCTTCCGACGTTATCTTTGAGCATATTGGCGACGAATTCGTACATCACCTCGGCAGCACCCTGCCAGCGACCCGGGACCAATGCACCGCGACGCATGGACAGCGTCATAAAGCACGTTACGAGAACGGCTGCGAATACCATCCAAAGTGCGGAGTTGGTGAAGGAAATATCAATGCCGCCAAGCGAAAGCTCGGCCAAGGGCTTGATTTCAAACTGCTCTAGCGGTCCAGCCACCGTAATCCTCGCTCAATATTATAAGGCTTCGGGATTATTTCCCGTCCCCCTGCTTGTGCTCCCTCATCGCACGACCAAGTCCGACAGCACTGTCATAGCCCTTGGCAACACGATAAGCGTTCAAGCCTCCGGCACCTGCCCCGAGAAAGACAAACAGAACAAGCAGCCAAGGCGTCGTATCAAGCACCCGATCCAGCGCCCAGCCAATCAACAAGCCAACAAGAACAGCAGCGATCATTTCCGCCGAAATTCTCATGCCAAGTGCCATCCCCTGGGATGGTTTGCCAGTCGCCCGGTTCGGGCCGTGCTTCTCTTCGCGTTTGCCTGCTACAGCTGCCAGCTTGCTTTCAAGCTCTTCTAATGAAGCGCGATCTTTGTCATCGCTCATTGTCGTGAACCCCGCTTTGGCAACCTTGCAAACGTCGCAAGGAAATGCGCGGGCAACATACTTAGCACCCCATGGGCTGTCAAGCTGTAAAACCCCGCCTGCGAAGCAGGGTCAAAACGCCAATAATTCTTTTTATTACAATAAGTTATATTGAATTATGTGAAGGAAAACACTTTTGCTCTTAGGCAATAGTCGCAGACGAATTTGCCCGGGCTTTGGCAATCACGCCAGCTACAACCGGCAGTTTCCCTTGGTTATCATGTGTTTGGCCTGAAACTGCACAACCGGTTGCAATGTGATCTAATTTCACACAGGCCGGCGATTTTCACCTTTTTTGGTCGATATTTTACGACCTTGGCGTCTGTTTTGACGACCAATTGCACCGCAGGTTGGTCGATTCACACCGCCAGCATATCGCAATCGGGAATCAGTACCGGCGTGCCTATTGCTTGCGGACCGTCAGCTGGCGTTCACTTTCGGCTTTTTGCCAACCTTCCGGCCTGCTGGCCAGCATCCAGTCGAACTTGTGAAACAGTGCCCACACAGCGCCAAGCGTGTTGATGGCAATCGAATTCATATCGATCGGCTGTTTATCAAGGATGTCATCGCGCAAGATCCGGACAAGATCGGCGACCGTGTTCTTGCCATCAAAGACCGCCAAAAGCCGCGCCAGATCAGGTCCTCCCGTCAGGTCGACGGCATTGCCGCTGCCATCTTCGATCAGAACGGGCTGCCCGGCCAGGGCAACAAGATCATCAAAGAAGGACGGGGTCGGTTTGACAAAGAAATAGGGTGCAAGATCCCCATCGGGCAGCATTTCAGCCGCCTGGGCGCGATCAGAACGGGTCAGGTAAAAAGCATGGAGCGGCATCGCACCGCTATATCGTTCACAAAATGCCTGCTGATCACGAAGCGGCATCGCCGACAGTTCGCGCAACAAAGCCGGATCACGCACCAGATTGCCAATCGCATAATGCGCCTTTCCCGTGCCACCAAAACCGAAAAATCCGGTAAAGGCCGCAACATGCAAATCAGCCGATGCGGCAAAGTCATAAACCCCGTGCACGTCATAGGCACATTCAACGGGATGCAACAGCAAATCGACAATTTCAGGATCGTTTTCAAGCAAACCTCTGATAAAGCCCGGACCGCCCCCCATCTTGAGCAACATGTTGTCTTCGGGCAAATTGCCAAGCAGCTTGCGCGTCATGGCAAGCTGTTCGGACAGGTCCTTGTTGTTCAGAAGCGGTTCGATCATTTTGCGCCATTCGGTCACGGCAAGACGCCCATGTTCGCCATAAACCATCACCCCCATCGCACCATCGGGCTTAAGAACCGATGCCAGATCACGAAGCCCTTCCTGCGGGTCTTCAAGATGATGGAGAACCCCGGCGCAATTGATGTAGTCAAACCGGTCGGGTTTTGAGGCGGCGAATTCGGAAATGGTCGCGTTGACATAGGTGACATTTTCAAGACCGCGGGCCTCGGCACGGGCGCGGGCGACCCGGGTGCTTGCCTCGGACGGTTCAAGATAGGTCACCGATCCACCAACGTCGCGCAGCTGTTCGGCAAGCCAGATCATCGCATCGCCCGTTCCGCCCCCGGCAACAAGGGCGCGGAAAGATGCATCAATCACCTTTGTCCCGCCAAAGCAGTAATGATTGACGCGCGACAGGGTATCAAGCGGCGGCATCAACAAACGGTCTTTTTCCTCCTGCGGGTCGCGCAGCGGATAGGGAAACTGTTCGTAAAGTTCGCGCACTTTCTGGGACATCAATCTATTCACCGTCATTGAATTTCAATGCCGGTGTAACATTGACGGTCCTATCAGTTCATTAATTTCCGATAATCTAATCACTGGATGGTGTTCACGGGCACGATCATCAGCTCGTGAAATCAAGCTCGGTCTGTTCTTTTTTCGAATAGACTTCGGCCTGATGCAGATCGACCGATACCAGTGATGACACCCCGCGTTCGGCCATCGTCACCCCGAACAGACGGTTCATGCGGGCCATGGTCATACGGTGGTGCGTAATGACCAGGAAGCGGGTATTGGCATGACGGCCAATTGCTTCGAGCAGTTTGCAGAAACGGTCAACGTTGGCGTCATCAAGCGGTGCGTCAACTTCGTCAAGCACGCAGATCGGGGCCGGGTTGGTCAGGAACACTGCAAACAGCAAGGCAACCGCGGTCAGGGCCTGTTCACCACCAGACAACAGCGACAGATGCTGAAGCTTCTTGCCCGGCGGGGATGCCATGATTTCAAGCCCGGCTTCAAGCGGATCGTCGGCCTCGGTCAGCATCAGATGCGCACCACCGCCACCAAACAGGCGGACAAACAATTGCTGGAAATGTTTGTCGACTTCGTCAAACGCCGTCTTGAGACGTGCACGTGCTTCGCGATTGAGCTGGTTGATGCCATTGCGCAACTTTTCAATGGCAGCAATCAAATCATCGCGTTCGGACACCATGGTGTCTTTCTGTTCCTGCAATTCTGCCAGTTCGACTTCGGCACGCAGGTTCACCGCCCCAAGATTTTCGCGTTCGCGCGACTGGCGTTGCAGGCGGGCTTCGATATCGGCCTCGGCCGGGAGTTCCTTGGTCAGATCAATCTGGCCAAGTTCAACCAGCTGGTCGGGCGTTGCATTGACGCGTTCGCGGATACGCTCGATCAAATCGCGGCGATGTTGTTCGGCCTGTTCAAGCAAAGCCTCGCAGCGCACGCGACCCTCGCGGGCTTCGGCCAGTTTCTGTTCAGCTTCCTTAAGATTATGGTCGGCTTCGCGCTGGGCATTTTCGGCCTTTTGCAGTTCGTCGGCCGCGTCCTTGCGGGTCTGATCGGCCAGTTCGATCCGGTCCGACAGGATCGCACGGCGTTCTTCGATCTCTTCGGGCTTGAGTTCAAGCTCCTCGATCTCCATGCGGGCTTCTTCCTGACGGTCGCGCAATTCGGCAACACGTTCCCCCGCGCCTGACGCACGTTCATTCCAGGTCGCAATTTCGTTTTCAACAAATTCAAGACGCTTGCGCCGGCCCGACATTGCACTTTGCATGCGTTCCAGCATGCTTCTTGCTTCCATCTGATCGGCACGGGCATCGGAAAGATTGGCACGCTGTTCGATCAGCTCGGCCTTGATTTCCATCAGACCTTCGCTGCTTTCTTCAGGCAGTGCTGACAGTTCTTCCTGTTCGGCGATGACTTCGTCAAGGTCTTGCTTGGCGCGCTTTTCGGCTTCTTCGGCGTTTTGCAGGCGGCTTTCAATAGCGCTGGCGTCGCGTTTGATATTGGCGATTTCTTCACGTGCACGCGACAGCGTTCCTTCAGCCTCGCGCACTGCACGGTGGGCTTCCTGTTCGGCGGTGCGTGCGGCTTCGATTTCTTCATCAAGCCGTTCGACATTTTCAGTCGCAATTTCCGAACGCTCAAGTGCGGCTTCGACCACGGCATCGGCTTCTTCAAGTTCGCCGCGCAATTCTTCAAGCCGGTTGCGTTGGCGCAAACGCACTGCTGCGGGCAATTCGGCCCCGGCCAGAATGCGGTACCCGTCCCAACGCCAAAGCGCCCCTTCGCGCGACACCAGCCGCTGCCCGACTTTCAAATTCTTGGACAGGAAGTTGCCCGTGGCATCATCGTCAACAATCCCGATCTGCCACAAACGGCGGTTCAAAAGTGCCGGGGCTTCGACAAATTTGGCAAGTGCCGTCACACCATCGGGCAAGGCCGGATCATCGGTTGCCGGATCAATCGCCGACCAATGCATTGGCGCATCGGCGGCATCGGGCGCATCAAGATCTTCGCCAAGGGCCGCTGCCATCGCCAGTTCAAGACCGCTTTGCACGGTGATGTCTTCGATCACGCCAGAATATTTGTCGTCATCGCCGCCCTTAAGGAGACTTTCCAGCGCTTCGATTTCCGCCATCAGGCGGGCCTTGCGGCTTTCGGCATCGCGCAGGGCATCACGTGCATCGCTTTCGGCCGTTTTAAGACTGTCTTCGCGGTCACGCATTTCCGCCAGCCGCATTTCGGCTTCTTCGACTGCCATCTTGCGCTGTTCGCAAAGCTCTTCGCATTCTTCAAGATGCATGTTTGCTTCTTCAAGGGCCTCGGTAAAGTCGGCCTCGATGCGGATATCATCAAGCTTTGCCACTGCCTCGTCATGGCGTTCAGTCAAACGATTGCGGCGCGCATTAAGTTCACTCAGGCGTTGCTGAACGGATTTAAGACGGGCTTCTTCCTCGGCGACCTTGCTGGTCAATGCTTCGACCGCACCTTCGAGTTCTTCGACACGGATGGCCTTTTCAGCGGCAATTTCACGGGCTTCGTCAAGCTCGTCATCTTCGCCACCCTGGGCTTCGCTCAGTTCTTCGCGTTCACGTTTAAGCTTTTCAAGCGCGCCCTGGGCATCACTTGCCAGTTCGGCTTCGCGGGCAAGGTCGGCGTCAATTTGCTGAATGCGCGCACGAAGCTGGCTCATCTGGGTTTCGATCTGTGCCTTGTCTTTATCAAGGCCTTCGCGTTCGATCAAAAGTCGTTGCAGGGCGGCAGCCGCATCGGCTTCCTTTTTGCGCAAGTCGGGAAGACTTGCGGCAATATGGGCCTGCACCGTTGTCGCCTCGGTCACTGACGAGGTCAGATCACGGACTGCACTTTCGCCAGCGACCAGCAATTCACGCGCATCATTCTGGCGTTTCTGTGCATCGGTCCAGCGGATATGGAACAGCAATGCCTCGGTCTGGCGAATGCTTTCGGACAGTTTGCGATATCGTTCGGCCTGACGGGCCTGCTTTTGCAAACTGGCAATCTGGCCATCAAGCTGCACCAGAACGTCTTCAAGACGTTCCATATTCTGTTCGGCGTTCTTAAGGCGCAATTCGGCTTCGTGACGGCGTGAATGAAGACCGGTGATACCGGCTGCTTCTTCCAGGATCAGGCGCCGTTGGATCGGTTTTGCCCCGATAAGCGCACCGATCTTGCCCTGGGACACCATGGCATTTGATCGCGCGCCGGTCGCGGCATCGGCAAACAGCAACTGCACATCGCGTGCACGGACATCCTTGCCATTGACCTTGTAATTCGATCCGCCGCCGCGTTCGATGCGCCGGGTCACTTCAAGAAGATCGAAATCATTGAACATCGCCGGGGCTTTGCGTTCGCTGTTATCGAGCGTCACGGACACTTCGGCCACATTGCGCGCAGGACGGGACGATGTCCCGCCAAAGATAACGTCGGACATGTCGGAGCCGCGCATCTGCTTGGCCGATGTTTCACCCATCACCCAGCGCAGCGCTTCAACAAGATTGGATTTGCCACAGCCATTCGGGCCGACAACACCTGTCAGCCCGTCTTCAACCAGCAAGTCTGTTGAATCGACGAAGGATTTGAACCCCGTCAGCCGTAGCGATTTAAACTGGACCAATCATGTCCCCCGGTCCGACCTCTGCCCCTGTTGCCGGACACCGCAATACGGTATCCGGCGAAATTGTTTTGCTTAGTCGATAAGATCTTCGACTTTTTCGATGAAGAATTCTGCTTCACGGGCACCGGCAATGGTTTCACCATCAAGGATGAAGCTCGGTGTCGAGGAAACGTTGAATTCCTGTTCGCCTTTCATGCGCGATGCAACGATGGCATCGATCATTGCCTGATCGGCAAGGCAGGCATCAACCGCGTCGCTATTCATGCCCCCGAAACGCACGACCTGTTTGATGCCTTCGATCGGGTCTTCCGAACGCGCCCAGCTCAGCTGCGATTTGAACAGCATGCTCAGAACACCGAAATAACGATCATCGCCCGCACACTGGGCAACGGCGGCTGCGCGCAACGCAACAGCATCAAGCGGATAGTCGCGGAAAACCAGCTTCAGCTTGCCGGTATCAATCAGCTTTTCCTTGATCTCGGGCAGAACCTCATTGTGGAAGGCTGCACAATGCGGGCAGGTCAAAGACGCATATTCAATCATGGTTACCGGGGCATTTTCGTCGCCCAGTACATGTTCTTTCCATTCTGTTGCATGTGCCTGCTGGGTCCCAACGACACCAAGTGCAATCAGAAATGCACCTGCAAGAAACTTAACCGCCTTTAGCAAGGAAACCTCCGTTAAAACAAAGTTTTGTGATTACAAGCCTGTTGCAGCGCGGGAGTCAACACACGCCACAAAACGGCTATTGCACCAACGAGTCGCCAAGGTCGCGTGAAAATGCGGCAAGACCGTGTTCGTTCATTTCAGGAAACTGATTCGATATTTGCAACACGCCAGCCCCGCCATCCAGCACACCGCACAACCATGTCGGCATGCACGCAAAGCATCCCGCGCCCATCATGGAAATATACAATCCGGGTTGATTACTTCTTGCCGGTTTTGGGTTTGAGCCCGCCCGTCGCACCGGCGATATGACGCCCAAGCCGGGTCAGAACTTCACGCAGATGCGGGTCTTCGATCTTGTCGATGCTGGCCTGGTTGTTTTTTGCAATATTGCCTTCGGGAACACTGGTTGGCACATGGACCGTGCGTTCGGGACGGGAAATATCGCCCTGCATCATCTTGATGCGGTCCACCGCCCGATACCCGAAATAGGTATTCACCCGGTCAATGATCTGGGGCATGCGATGTTGCAGTTCGATCGCGACCGGGCCGGTGACACGGATCACCAGCGTTCCGCCACCGGCATTTTCGCCGCGCGGCGGGGAATATTTCACCGGCATGGTGAATTGTTCAAGGTCCCGCCCGACGATTTCGGCCCAATGCAGGATGATTTCCGTCTGGAAAAAACCGCGTTTCCGAACCAGCGGCCGGGTCAGGTTCCCGACCAAGGGCGCGACATTGCGCAAGCCCATCCGGCGTTCGGAACTGCCCATCGGGGTGATGTTCTGACGTTTCTTGACCGCGTTTTTTGCAGCAACCGACGCGGATGTCTGATCCGCACCGGCAGATGTTTTCGTATCAGCCATATCTTTTTGCTTGCTCAAGCCCGGTTCTTTCGTAGGGTCACTCGCAGATTCCAATCACAACATAACACGGGACCGCCGTGCATTTCACCACTGACGATATATCCCGCCTCGGTCAGACCATGCTGGAATGGTATGATCGCCATCACCGCACCTTGCCCTGGCGCGCAGAGCCGGGCGAAACACCCAACCCGTACCACGTCTGGCTTAGCGAAATCATGTTGCAGCAAACTACGGTCCAGACCGTCGGACCATATTTTGCTGCGTTTCTGAAACGCTGGCCAACCGTGACCGATCTGGCCAATGCCGAACTTGATGATGTTCTTCATGCCTGGCAAGGGCTCGGATATTATGCACGGGCGCGCAATCTGCACAAATGCGCCAAGGTGGTCGCAACCGAATATGACGGTATTTTCCCCGATACCGAGGAAGGGTTGCTGAAACTGCCCGGTATTGGTCCCTATACCGCCTGTGCGGTTGCTGCCATTGCCTTTGACCGCCATGCAAGTCCCGTGGATGGCAATATCGAACGGGTGATTTCGCGGTTATTTGCCCTTGAAACACCACTTCCGGACGTCAAACCGGAAATCAAGGAAAAGTCCGCTGCCCTGACCCCGTCAAACCGCCCCGGCGATTATGCCCAGGCGCTGATGGATCTGGGGGCAACCGTTTGCACCCCGCGCAACCCGGCCTGCGGCATCTGCCCCTGGCAGGCCGATTGCGAAGGCCGCAAGGCAGGCATAGCAGCCGATCTTCCCAAAAAACGCAAAAAGGAACCGAAACCAACCCGGGTCGGCTATGCATTCTGGATCCGGCGCGAAGATGATGGTCGCATCCTGATCCGCCGCCGCCCGGAAACGGGATTGCTTGGCGGGCTTTACGAAGTCCCGGGCAGTGACTGGCGCGCGATTGACGCCCCCGATGATGTCATGCTGTCAGAGGCACCGGTTAAAGCCGCCTGGTCGGAACTTGATGGCACGGTCGGGCATACATTTACCCATTTCCATCTCAATGTCAGTGTTCTGGCCACCACCATTCCCGCCGGTCAGGCCGATGAAATGGACGGCAGCTGGACAACAATTGACGGCCTGTCCGACTTTGCCCTGCCGACAATCATGAAAAAGATCGTCCGCCATGCCCTGAAATACCGATAGAGGTTCAGGCATCCACGGGAACGGACAGACCACGATCACAATTGAAAAGGCCCGCGATTTTCATCACGGGCCTTTTTCTTATTATAACCTTGCACGGCGCGATCAGGCGTAAATATCGATCACCTGTCCACGTCCCCCGGTCGGGGCCGGTGCGGCCTGCTGCGAGGTCTGCGTTTCTGCTGTTTGCTCGATCCGCTGTGTCTGCGGCGAATTCAGGTCATTGCTACCCGTTTCTGAAATCGGGGCGGCTGCCTGCTGAATCTGGATCGGGTTGGGTGCATATCCTGCACCACCTACGGCACCTGCCTGCATTGCGGTCTCCATCTATCCTTACGGATAATATTTGATCGTCATTTCATAGCAATTTTTCGCGTAAAAAGCAAAAACCGGTGCAATTTTTCAATCGCACCGGCTTTGGGCATCAAAGATTTAATCGGAAAATCCGATCAGGATCAGGCGGGGACCTGTCCCATTTCCTTGCGCAGCTGACTGCGCAGATTGTCGATCGACACCAGACGTCCGTCACACTTGTAATGCCAATAAGTCCAGCCATTACAAGCCTGTGCGCCCTGAACATGTGCGCCGATCTGATGGATCGAGCCGGCATTGTCCTTATGGCTGATCGAGCCATCCGCACGTACCAGTGCCGCAACATTTCCACGGTTGTCATAGATTTTGTCGCCCGGCGACAACAGACCGCGTTCGATGACCGCACCGAACGGAATCCGCGGCAAGGCGCGTTTCGATTCGGTCAGTTCCAGGCTGTCACCATCAAGCATCTGGACCTTGGCGATGCGGTCACGTGCGGCTTCCGCATAGGCTTCTTCGCGCTCAAGCCCGATGAAGTGACGGCCCAGACGGCGCGCAGCAGCACCGGTCGTTCCCGTGCCAAAGAACGGGTCAAGAACCACATCCCCCTGGCGGGTGGTTGCCATCAGAACACGCTGAAGCAGGGCTTCGGGTTTCTGGGTCGGATGGACCTTTTTGCCCTTTTCATCCTTCAGACGTTCCGAGCCGGAGCAAATCGGCATCAACCAGTCAGAGCGCATCTGCAAGCCTTCATTAAGCTGCTTCATCGCTTCGTAGTTAAAGGTGATGGCTTTTTGCTCTTCGCTTTTGGAACACCACAGAAGCGTTTCATGCGCATTGCAGAAACGTTTGCCGCGGAAATTCGGCATCGGGTTGGTCTTGCGCCAGACAATGTCATTGAGGATCCAGTACCCGATATCCTGAAGCATGTTACCGACGCGGTAAATGTTGTGATACGAGCCGATCACCCAGATCGCACCGGTATCTTTCAACACCCGGCGTGCGGCGGTCAGCCAGTCACGGGTGAATTCGTCATAATGACGGAAACTGTCGAACTGATCCCAATGGTCGTCAACTGCATCGACCTTGGAATTGTTCGGGCGCAGCAGATCCCCCCCAAGCTGCAGGTTATAGGGCGGATCGGCAAAAATCAGATCAACGGATTTTTCCGGCAGGCTGTTCATCAGTTCGATGCAATCGCCAACCAGAACCTGATCAAGTGGTAAAGTTGTTTTTTTAGTCATGATGCCTTCTAGGTTCCCCTCGAAATCTTGAGGAAAGCATCAACCGAAATAGTTAATGAAAGAGTTAACCGACTCCGAAATTTTTCAAGGATTCGCATTGTGTTAGAAAGTGCACCACCTGTTTAGACAATCTTAACCGGTCTGCTCCAAAAACCGGAAGATTTCAGTCCGGCAATCCCCGTCACCGCGCCAGGGTCAAATCCCCGGTCAGACCGGGCGGACTCCGCAGATCCAAAACAGTCTGCTTATCCTGAAATGCCGGCCCGGAAAGTCCCCCATCGCCTTTCAGGTGAAGAAACAATCACTTATACACGCGCCAAGCCGTATTTCCTCGCCCGGACGCGCTAAATGACCGGTTTAAATCACAAAAACTGACCGTTCGGACAGAACACGCTTTGCCTCATTTCTGATCGTGTATACAATCTGCCCACAATCTATGCATAAAAGTTGAACTTCGCATAACGGCAATAACCTTCAGGGGGACAAAATGAAGTCTGGCACTTTCAGCCTTTCCCGTCGTGCACTGCTTTCGGCCGTGGCCGCAGCAGCAGCGGTGGTTTCCTTTGGCTTTGGCACACCGGCACAGGCCGACCCGCTTAAAGTTTCGGCAATCTATACGGTTCCGGTCGAACAGCAGTGGGTTTCGCGCATTCACAAGGCGCTGAACGCCGCCAAGGAACGTGGCGATATTTCCTATGAATTTTCCGAAAACGTCGCCAATACCGACTATGAGCGCGTCATGCGCGAATATGCCGAAAATGGTTCTGACCTGATCGTTGGCGAAGTCTTTGGCGTTGAACGCGCAGCACGCAAGGTTGCCGCACAATATCCCGACACCGCGTTCCTGATGGGGTCAAGCTTTGCCCCGGATGGCGACAATTTCTCGGTGTTTGACAACTTCATCCACGAGCCGAGCTATCTGGTTGGTATGGCTGCCGGTGCGGCAACCAAATCGAACAAAATCGGCATGGTTGGCGGTTTCGCCATCCCGGAAGTCAACCGTCTGATGCATGCCTTCATGGAAGGTGCAAAATCGGTCAATCCGGATGTCGAATTCATGGTGACCTTCATCAACAGCTGGTATGACCCGCCCAAGGCAAAAGAAGCATCCTTTGCCATGATCGATAAGGGTGCCGATGTCATGTATGCGGAACGTTTCGGCGTTTCGGATGCGGCCAAGGAACGCGGCATTCTTGCCGTTGGCAACGTGATCGACACTGCGGCCGATTATCCGGGCACGATCCTTGGTTCGGCACTGTGGCACATGGAAGCAACCATTGACCACGCCATCGAAGCCGTCAAAGCCGGTGAATTCAAAGCCGAAGATTACGGCAAGTTCAGCTATATGGAATATGGTGGCGGCAGTGTCGTTCTTGACGCAAGCCTCCTTCCCGAAGGCACGGTCGCCAAGGTCGAAGCCAAACAGGCAGAAATCCTTGACGGGTCATTCACCGTTAACGTGAATGACGAAGAACCGAAATCTTCGATGTAAGATTTCCTTAAATTTCAGGGGCAGTTCGGTGTAGAAGCCGGACTGCCCCTTATCTGTTTGATCCCGATTTCGGGATTGCGACAATTTGGGAACGTCACCGCATCTTTTCAGGCGCTTGATGCATACCGGGCACAGTCGGCAGGTTTGATCAACTTGCGCTTTGTGTTGCGGTCACGCACCATCGTCCTTTCGCCCCACAGCGTGACGCAAAAACAAAACGGAATGCCCGGATGTCATCTGCTGCGCAAACATCACAACAAACGTCCCAAGACCTGCTGCTTGCGCTGGCAGGCATCACCAAACGATTTGGCCCGCTGATTGCCAATGACGCCATCGACCTGACGGTCCACAAGGGCGAAATTGTTGCCCTGCTTGGCGAAAATGGCGCGGGCAAAACGACCTTGATGAATATTTTGTTCGGTCACTATGTCGCGGACGAAGGCACGGTTACGGTTGCCGCGCGCGACGGCAACCTTGAACAGCTTGAACCGGGCGCCCCGCAGGCTGCCCTGGATGCCGGGATCGGCATGGTTCATCAGCATTTCACACTGGCCGAAAACCTTACCGGCCTTGATAACATCGTGCTGGGAACCGAACCGATTTTCCGCCTGCGCCGCGACCGCACCAAGGCACGCGCCAAATTGGCGGAATTGATGGCCGGATCGGGATTGAATGTCGATCTGGATCAACCGGTTCACAAACTGACCGTTGGCGAGAAGCAACGCGTTGAAATCCTGAAAGCCCTTTATCGCGATGCCCGGCTTCTGGTTCTGGATGAACCGACTGCGGTTCTGACACCGCAAGAAGCCGACAGCCTGTTTGCCGTTCTTCGCAAACTGGCGCAGAACGGTCTGGCCGTCATCATCATCGCCCACAAACTGGCCGAAGTTCTGGCCGTATCGCACCGGATTGCGGTTTTGCGTGGCGGCAAGAAAGTCGGTGAAATGATGACAAGTGATGCCGATCATCGTTCCATCGCCGAATTGATGGTCGGGCGCGAAGTCCCGGTCAGTCGCCGTATCGCCCGCGAACCGGGCCAACCGGTCCTTACCCTTTCCGACGTCACCATTGATCGCGGTGATTCAAGACGATCGCTGCATGGCGTTTCCATCACGGCCCATGAAGGCGAAATTCTCGGCATTGCCGGTGTGTCAGGCAATGGTCAGGCCGCCCTTGCGCAATTGATCGCGGGCCTTGATAAACCCGATCACGGTTCGGTCGAGATTTTTGGCCAAAAGGTCGAAAAATTCGACGCTCATCAATTTGCGCAAAACGGCATCGCCCGCATCCCCGAAGACCGCCATCATGATGGCATGGTCGGATCCATGACGGTGGCGGAAAATATCGCCATCGAAGATGTCCGCAATGCCGGTTATCAGAAATTCGGTTTCCTTGATTTTGAGGCAATCCGCAAACGTGCCGAACATGCCATCACCGATTATGATGTGCGTTGCCCCGGCCCGGATGCCCCGGCCCGCCTGTTGTCGGGCGGTAATATCCAGAAACTTATTCTCGCACGCGTTCTGGAAAAATCGCCGAAACTGATCCTTGCCAATCAGCCGTCCCGCGGCCTTGATGTCGGCGCACAATCCGAGGTCCACCGCCGTTTGCTTGAAGCCCGTCAAAACGGGGCGGCGGTGATCCTGATTTCAGAAGACCTTGATGAACTTCTGACCATTTCCGATCAGATCGCCGTTATCCATGCCGGTCACATCACACCGGCAATGGCGACCGATACCATTGATCGATCCGAACTTGGATTGATGATGGCCGGCCAGAAGAAAACCCATCATGCCCCGACCAACCAAAAGACCACCACGCATTCGGGAGAGACGGCATGATCCGCTTTGAACCCCGCGCCAATCCCGGCCCTGTTCTGACCTATGGCGTTCCGGTCATTGCCGCTGCCATTGCCATTTTGCTGGCGGCCATTCCGCTTGCACTGGCCGACGCCCCGATCATTCGCGCCTATGGCCTTATGATCAGTGGTGCATTCGGGTCGGTCTTTTCGATTTCCGAAATGTTGACCCGTGCGACACCCCTGATCCTGACCGGCCTGGCAGCAGCCATCGCATTCCGCGCAAAACTTTGGAATATCGGTGCCGAAGGCCAGCTTTATATGGGGGCCATGGCCGCCGTGGCCATCGGATCGGGTGTGATTGATGGTCCCAGCTGGATCATGATCCCGGTCGTGATGATTGCCGGTGCAATTGCCGGTGCCCTGATGCTGATCGGCCCGACTTTGATGAAAACCCGGTTGGGTGTTGATGAAGTCGTTACCACGCTTCTTTTGAACTTCATCGTTCTTCTGTTTGTTCAGATGATGCTTGAAGGGGCGCTTAAAGACCCGATGTCGATGGGCTGGCCGCAATCCGAGCCGATTATCGACAGTGCGGTTTTCCCGCCACTGATCGAACGGATGCGTGTTCATTTCGGCCTGATCATCGCGCTGGTGTCGGCCATTGCCCTGGCCGTCTTTGTCAAACGGACTGTTTGGGGCTTTGAAATTCGTGCAGTCGGTGAAAATGCCGCAGCCGCCAAATTCGCCGGTATTTCGGTCACCAAAACAATGATCCTTGTTGCCGCCCTTTCGGGCGGTTTAGCTGGACTGGCCGGGGTTGCCGAAGTGGCCGGAACACGCGGTTATCTCGCAACCGACCTGTCACCGGGTTATGGCTATGCCGGGATTGTTGTTGCCATGCTGGCGCGTTTGTCGCCGGTCGGTGTGATTGCATCGGCCCTGTTTGTGGCATCGGTGTTTGTCGGTGCAGATTCCATGAGCCGCGCCATTGGCGTTTCCAGTTATCTGGCTGATCTGATTGTCGCGATGGCGTTGCTTTGTGTTTTGATTGGCGGCTTCTTGACCCGGTTTACGGTTCATTTTGATCGCAAGACAGCCGGTTAAGGAGAACAGACATGGAAATCATCGACATTCTTCTTGCCGCCAGCTTTTGGGAAGCCGCCATTCGTATCGCGACCCCGCTGATCTTCGGGGTGCTGGGTGCGCTTGTTTGCGAACGCGCCGGGGTTCTTAACCTTGGTATCGAGGGGATCTTTACCGCAGGGGCCATGGCCGGATGGATGGCTGTTTGGCTGGGTGCCGGACTTTGGGCTGGCGTGCTTGTTGCCGCCCTGGCCGGTGCGTTCTTTGGCCTGATCCATGCGATCCTGACCGTGCCACTTGGCCTTAGTCAGCACGTATCAGGTATTGGTGTGACGCTTCTTGCGACCAGCCTTTCCTATTTCACCTATCGCACGGCCCTGCCCGATGTGTCATCACCGCCGCGCATTGAACCGTTCCGTCCGCTTGATATTCCGTTCCTGTCAGATTTGCCATTCATTGGTCAGGCGCTGTTTTCACAAACCGCGATGACGATGCTGGCCCTTGTTCTAGTGTTTGTTACCGGCTGGGTTCTGTATCGCACACCACTTGGCCTTGCGATCCGTGCGGTTGGCGACAACCCGTCCTCGGTCGAGGCGCAGGGGCTTTCGGTTTATGGTCTGCGGATTGGTGCGGTTGTTGTCGGTTCATCCCTGATGGCACTGGGCGGCGCGTTCCTGACCATGTCGGCCTTTGATGCGTTCTTCTTTGGCATGATCAATGGCCGTGGATGGGTTTGCATTGCACTGACCGTGTTTGCAAGCTGGCGTCCGGGCAAGGCATTGATCGGTGCCCTGTTATTCGGGGCCTTTGATGCGTTTCAGGTTCGCCTGCAAACCGAAGTGGGCGCATTCCTGCCATCGCAGGTCTTCCTGATGATGCCTTATATCCTGTCGATCATTGCCCTGATTGTTGTTGCCCGTAAGGCCGATTATCCCAAGGCGCTTCTGGTCCCCTGGTTCAAGGGCCAGCGTTAATCGCACCAATCCGTTTCTGACCGCCACCACAAGACCAAGGATGACGCCATGCAAGCCGATCTGATTTTGAAAAATGCCAATATCGCCAATGGACAGGCGGGCGTTGATATCGCTTGTAGCAATGGAAAGATTGTCGATATTGGCCAGAACCTGAACATCCCCGCGACCGAAGAAATCGATTGTGGCGGCATGCTGGTCAGTCCACCCTTTGTCGACAGTCACTTCCACATGGATGCCACCCTGTCGCTTGGTCTGCCACGCATGAATGAGTCGGGCACCCTGCTGGAAGGCATCGCACTGTGGGGCGAACTTAAACCGCTTCTGACACCCGAAGCCGTGATTGAACGCGCCCTTAAATATTGCGACCTTGCGGTATCCAAGGGTCTGCTTGCCATTCGCAGTCACGTTGATGTTTGTGATGACCGGTTGCTTGCGGTTGATGCGTTGCTTGAAGTTAAAAAGCAGGTCGCACCCTATATCGACCTGCAACTGGTTGCCTTCCCGCAGGATGGCTATCTGCGCAGCAAAACAGCCAAGGAAAATACCATCCGCGCGCTGGACAAGGGCGTTGATGTTGTCGGCGGCATCCCGCATTTCGAACGGACGATGGCCGACGGTGCGCAAAGCATTGCGGAACTTTGTGAAATGGCGGCCGACCGTGGCCTGATGGTCGATATGCATTGCGATGAGTCAGATGATCCGCTGTCGCGTCATATCGAAATGCTGACCTATGAAACCCAGCGTTTGGGGCTTCAGGGCCGGGTGGCCGGATCGCACCTGACATCGATGCATTCGATGGATAATTACTATGTGTCCAAGCTGATTGCCCTGATGGCCGAGGCTGAGGTTTCCGCCATTGCCAATCCGCTGATCAACATCACCCTTCAAGGCCGTCATGATACCTATCCCAAACGCCGTGGCATGACCCGTGTGCCGGAACTGCGCAAGGCGGGTTTGACCGTGGCGTTCGGCCATGATTGTGTGATGGATCCCTGGTATTCGATGGGGTCGGGTGACATGCTTGAAGTCGCATCCATGGGGCTTCATGTTGCCCAGATGACATCACGTGATGATATCCGGGCCTGCTTTGATGCCGTGACCAAGGAACCGGCCAAGATTTTGGGCCTTGATGGATATGGCATCGAGGTTGGCAACAATGCCGATTTCGTTATCCTGCAAGCCCGCGATACGATTGAAGCCATCCGGATGCGGGCCAACCGCCTGTTTGTCATTCGGCGCGGTAAAATCATTGCCGAAACGCCGATGGCCCAGACCCGCCTGCATCTGGCCGACCGTCCGGATCATGTGCGTGAACATGAATATGCGCCGGGCCAGTAATTGGTCCGGTTCGGATTTGAAGACAACCTGCTGCTGAACGGATGCCGCCATGTTCTATGAACCGGGAAAAACGCCACATAACCTGCCCCATGATCCGTTCAAGGCCTGTGTGGCACCGCGTCCGATCGGCTGGGTTTCGACCCTTGATAAGAACGGGCGTCCCAACCTGGCGCCCTATTCGTTTTTCAATGCGGTGCTTGGCACCCCGCCGATGGTGATGTTTTCATCAGGTGGTTCGATTGACAGTCTGCAAAACGCCCGTGATACCGGCGAATTTGTTGTTGGCGTTGCCCCGCGTGCAATGCTTAAGGAACTGAATTTTTCCTCGTCCCCACTGCCGCCGGATGAAGACGAATTTGAATATGCCGGACTTGAAAAGCTTCCGGCCAAATGCGTCAAACCGCATCTGATCAAGGGTGTTCCGATCCATATGGAATGCACGGTCTATCAGATTGTCGATCTGCCCAGTGCCTTTCCCGATAAACGGCCCTGTGCGATGGTGATCGGCACTGTGGTCGGGTTGCACATTGATGATGACATCATTCGCGATGGCATGGTCGATATCACGCTGTTTGAACCGCTGGCCCGGCTTGGCTATCAGGAATATGCGAGCGTATCGGAAACCTTTACGGTCCGCCGCGAGGATTTCTGGAAATAGAAAACCCGTTAACCGGTTGATTGGTTTCATCAAAACGACGCGCAAGCGCAAACAAACTGTCACAGAGAATCTCTAATGTGAACAAGAACACAGTTCGCTCGAACATTTACGGGCTTGAGCTGTGGGTTCTTGCACTTTTTTCAGATTTTTCTGTGGGGGATTTATTCCATGAAACGGACGTTTGCAGCGGGCGTTGCCGGCTTTGCAGCCTTGCTTCTTGCCAGCGCGGCCATGGCAGGGGACGCCAGGGTTTTTGAAACCAAAAGCGCGATCAACAATCTTTCGACCGTGATGGTTGATGGCGGCAAGGCCCGTGATCTGACCATTGGTCTGGGCTCCGGTGCATATCGTCGTCCGGGTGATCCGGCCAACATGTTCTATGCGGTTTCCGACCGTGGTCCGAACTTTGTTTGCGGTGACGTTCAGGACGTTCTTGGCGTTGCCGAAGACGTCGTATGCAAAGGCAAGAAAGTCCGTATCTATCCGACCCCGGATTATTCCCCGTCAATCTACACCATTTTCCTCAATGACGATGGCAGCTTTGACATCAAGGATGTCATCACCATCAAGGATCAGAATGGTGTTCCTCTGACCGGCCTTACCAACAAGCTGACCGTTGCCAAAACCGAAAAGCCGGTTGATGCCAACGGCAACCCGCTTGAACAGTCCGTATCGTCAATCGATGCCGAAGGCATCATTCGCCTGTCTGATGGCACCTACTGGATTGGTGAAGAAAACGGCCCGTCCGTATTGCATGTTGCCGCAGACGGTACCGTGATCGAACGCATCGTTCCGGCCGGATCGGAAAAAGATTTCGACGGTGCCGCCTATAAGGTATCGGGCGGACTTCCGGCCATTCTGGTGACGCGCCAGACCAACCGCGGCATTGAATCCATGGCCGTTTCGCCAGACGAAACCAAGCTGTATTTCATGGTTCAGAACCCGCTGGCCAATCCGAATGCCGATGCCTACAAGGCGGCCAAGAACACCCGTCTGTTCGTTTATGATCGTGTGGCACAGAAGCTGACTGGCGAATATATCTATCAGCTTGATGATCCGCAGACCTTCCGCAACGATCCGTCCAAGAAACAGAATGCCCCGCGCATTTCCGAAGTCCTTGCCCTTGGCAATGACCGTCTGCTGGTTCTCGAACGGACCGACAAGACCACCAAGCTGCATGAAATCAAGCTTGATGGCGCGACCAACATCCTCGCAACCCGCTGGGATGACATGTCCACCAGCCCGTCACTTGAACAGCAAAATGACCTGTCGACCATTGATCTGGTTGCGGTGAACAAGACCCTTCGCTTTGACAGTGCCGATTACCCGGAAGCACCGAACAAGCTTGAAGGCCTTGCCATCATGGGCGACGGCGCACTTGCCATGATCAATGACAATGATTTCGGCATCAAGGGCGACCCGACCAAGGTGATCCTGATTGGCGGTCTGGTTCAGGCCGACAAATTCTGATTTGATCTGTTGCCACCTTGGCAACTGCCACATCGCGGCAGGAAAGCTGTTATGCAGCTTTCCTGCTTTTTTATTGGCTGAAATGGGCGTAAAAGCAGGCCCATGATGACAAACACACAGACATTCGACACTCCGGACGGCATTGATGCCGTTATTGAACCCATGGATGCAACCGGTTACCTCGCCCCTGTCGGGTTTGAGGATCAGCTGTTCAATGAACTGGGCGATGTCATTGAACGCCATGACCGGTTGATGTTCGCACCCGGCCCGGAACGCCGCGTTTTCTGGGCGCAGAATGTCTGGCGCAATCCGGTCCGGATCGCCATCCCGTCGATCAAGGGTGCGGCCAAGATCCTGAAATTCAATCAGCGCAACTGGGCCCTGTTCAAGTTTGATCATTTTTCCCGCGCCAAGCTGATCGAAGGGCACCTGCCCCATGTATCGGCAAAGCGTCAGGTATTTGGCGAACCGGCCCCGACCGCGCCGCTTGGTTCATGGACGCTGATTGATCCCGATACGATCATCGCATCGGCTGATTGTTCCAGCCCCTGGAAAAACGGCGATGTCGAATTTGAAGAAGACAAGGTCACACCGCCAAACCGCGCGTACCTGAAACTGTGGGAAGCATTCACACGGCTTGGTGCCTATCCGCAGCCCGGACAACGCACCATGGATCTGGGCGGAAGCCCGGGTGGATGGACCTGGGTTCTGCATGAATTTGGCACCGATGTCATTTCCATCGACAAGGCGCGGCTGGACAGCAAAATTGCCAACTTGCCGCGCGTTGATTTCCGTCAGGAAAGTGCCTTTGGCCTCAATCCACAGGAAATCGGCCATATCGACTGGCTGTGCTCGGACGTGATTTGTTATCCTGATCGCCTGTTCACACTGGTCAATCAGTGGATGGATGCAGGCATGGCGACCAACTTTATCTGCACCATCAAATTGCAGGGCGATACGGATTACTCCGCCATCACCCAGTTTGCCGATATTCCCGGATCAAAGGTCGTGCATTTGTATAACAACAAGCACGAACTGACCTGGATGAAGGTGCCCGGCGTTACCGATCAGGATTGATCAAGCTGCTTGATCGCCGGATCAAGCGGGTAATAGTCCCCCTTGTCCGCACAGAAAATCTGACCGGCTGTCGTCATGTTAGCGCTATCATCAAGGGTCCCTGGCATCACCGCCATATGATCGGTGCGCACCGGTCGCCAGAACAAACCGGTGCCGCATTCCTTGCAAAAACCGCGATCGGTTTTTTCCGACAAACGATACCAGCGCAACCCGTCATCGCGGATCAGATCAAGATGATGGCGATCAAACCGGGCATAGGAACTGACATGGCCGTGCAGTTTGCGACACAGATTGCAATGGCACATGACCGTATCATCGACCGGTCCATTGATTTGATAGCGCACGGCACCGCAATGGCACCCACCGTGATAGCCGGTTTTTTCGGCTGAGTGTTTGTTCACCGCGACCTCCCCCGATCGGTGATGAATGGTACCTTTTTTATCTGTCATGGTGTGCCGATAATGCAAGCACTGTGACACAGACTTTCCGTTCAACCCGTATTCATCACACCATTTCAGACAAATATGTTTGAGATTGATGAAAAGCAGTCCTATTCTGCGGCTTCTGTTCGGAGCCAGATGATGACGCCACCGCGCCATTCCCTGCCATCTGACCCCGCCCGAAAGTGATGGGATAAAATGTCCGAAAATTCTTTCCATTATGATGTGCTTGTCATCGGTAGTGGTGCTGCCGGTCTGTCCACTGCACTTAAACTCGCCCCGCATGTAAAGGTCGCTGTCCTGTCCAAGGGCAAGATCGATGACGGATCGACAAACTGGGCCCAGGGCGGGATCGCAGCGGTTCTTGATGCGACTGACAGCATCGAAAACCATGTTCGCGATACCCTGATTGCCGGTGCCGATCTGTGCAAACGTGAAACCGTTGAATTTGTTGCCGCCAATGCGCCGCGTGCGATTGCCTGGCTTGACGAACTTGGCATCCAGCTGACCCGTGATCCCGATGGCGACAACAGTCAGCCATTCCATCTGACCCGCGAAGGCGGGCACAGCCACCGGCGCATCGTCCATGCCGCCGACGCCACCGGCCGTGCGGTTCAGACCACCCTGCAAAGCCAGGCGGTCAATCATCCGAACATCAAGATTTTTGAAAATTATCTGGCGATTGATCTGGTCACTGATCGCAAATTCGGCGGCGAAGGTCGGCGTTGCATCGGTGCCTATGCGCTTGATCTTGAAACCGGCAAGGTAAAATCATTCAATGCCCGCACGGTTGTTCTGGCAACCGGTGGTGCCAGCAAGGTTTACCGTTTCACATCCAACCCGGACGGATCGACCGGGGATGGTATCGCCATGGCATGGCGTGCGGGTTGCCGTGTGATGAACATGGAATTCAGCCAGTTCCATCCGACCTGTCTTTATCACCCGCAGGCCAAATCATTCCTGATCACCGAGGCCGTGCGCGGTGAAGGCGGCAAGTTGCTGTTGCCAGACGGCACACGGTTCATGGACCGGTTTGATGAACGTGGTGAATTGGCCCCGCGTGATATTGTCGCACGCGCCATTGACCATGAAATGAAGCGTCTGGGTGCTGATTGCGTCTATCTCGACATCACGCACAAGGGCAAGGATTTCATCAAGGAACACTTCCCGACGATTTATGAAACCTGCCTTGGTTATGGCATCGACATGACCAAACAGCCGATCCCGGTTGTTCCGGCCGCCCATTACACCTGTGGCGGGGTTCTGACCGATCTGCGCGGGCGCACCGACTTGACCGGGCTTTATGCCATTGGTGAATGTGCGGGCACCGGTCTTCATGGTGCGAACCGTCTGGCATCCAACTCGCTTCTGGAATGTCTGGTCTTTGGCGAGGCCGCGGCCAATGACATTATCGAAGCTCTTCCGGTCGAAGATCATTTCAAACCGATCCCCGATTGGGATGAAACCGGCATCACCGATTCCGACGAGGAAGTCATTGTTGCCCATAACTGGGAACAGTTGCGCAACGTGATGTGGGATTTCGTCGGCATCGTGCGCACCACCAAACGTGTGCAGCGCGCCCAGCACCGTGTTGATTTGCTGTTGTCGGAAATTGACGAATATTACGGCAATTTCCGTGTCACCAATGACCTTCTGGAACTGCGCAACCTGTCAGTGGTGGCCAAGCTGATCATTCAATCGGCCCTGTGGCGTCGCGAAAGCCGTGGTTTGCATTATACCACCGATTATCCCGACCTTGATCAAAGCGGATCACCGCGCCAGACCATTCTAGTGCCTGAAAACTTTGCCGGTCGCTGGGTAATTGCCGGTCAGTGGAAAACCTGACCGGCAGCCTGACGACACCAATCCATCCATACCAAAACATGCCCTGATGCCCGCAACGGAACCCCGCCATGACCGCGCACGCCACACTGATCGGAATTGCCCGCAAATCAAAGTCCCATGCGCCGATGGAGACACTGGATCAGGTTCAGGTCAGCACCGAACTTGGCGTTGATGGCGATTATCGCGGGAAGTTGCGCCGTCGGCAGGTCACGATCCTGGCCGAGGAAGGCTGGAACGCCGCCATCAACGAAATCAGCAAACCTGATCTGCCCTGGACGACAAGGCGGGCAAACCTGTTTGTGCGCGGGATCGATCTGCCCCGTGAAAAGGGCAGCAAACTTGTCATCGGCAGCGTAACATTTGAAATTACCGGGGAAACCGATCCCTGCCACCGCATGGATGATGCCGCACCGGGGCTAAAGGACGCCATGACGCCCGACTGGCGCGGCGGGGTAACGTGCCGGGTAATTGAAAGCGGCGAACTGGCGATCGGGGATCAGGTCACGATACCGGTGGCCTGATCGTCGCAATCACACAGGAATTGAATTCGGGTATCGGGCAAACAGAATTTACATCAAAGGTTATTGATCAGCCGGGGGGAAGATCAGATGAAAAAAGCTGAATTACCAGACAATGAAGCTGCCCGTCAGAAGTCGCTTGAAAGCATGGGCATTCTGACCAGTGATGCCGACCCCGAACTTGATCGTATTACCCGTGTTGCCCAACGCATTTTCGGATCGGAAATCGTGGCGATATCGCTTCTTGATAATGATCGCCAGTTTTTCAAATCCAACATCAATCAGCCAACATCGGAAACCCCGCGCGATATTTCGTTCTGTGGTCATGCCATTCTGGGTGACAAGACATTTGTCGTCGAGGATGCCGAACATGACGAACGGTTCCATGACAGCCCGCTTGTCACCGGCATTCCCAATGTGCGTGCCTATGCCGGTGTGCCGCTGACCAATCCGGATGGTTTCAAGATCGGCGCATTGTGCGTGGTCGATACCCAAACCCGCCATTTCAGCGAGGAAGACCTTCAGATTCTTGAAGATCTGGGCCATTGGGCGGAAACCGCGATTGCCCTGCGCTATGGCGCAAGAACCCCGCAACAGGTTCTTGATGATCTTGACCCGGCCAAACATGAATTGCTGATCGATCCGATGACGCGGACCTGGAATGACGTCGGGATGAAGGAATTCCTGCACCGCGAATTGATCAATGCCCGTCTCAAGCATGACAGTCTTGCGATCTATCGGTTTGAAATCGATGACCACGAAAGACTGCTGCAAACCTATGGCAAGGACACCGTCAACCGGATCGTTCAGGCAATTGCGTCGGTTATCACATCATCATTGCGTGACCGCGACGTTGTCGGGCGGGTTGATGAATGCGGCTTTGCCTGTCTGATGCCCGGTGTGCGTCAGGAACAGACAAGTTTTCTTGGCTTCAAGCTGTGCGATACGGTGCGCGAACAATGCCGCTTTACCGACATGGAAGGCGAACCTGTGCGCATCACCATCAGTGTCGGCGCCACCTGGGCTGATCCCGACACCAAACTGCATTTCAAGGCCAACCGGATCCTTGAACATGCGGCAAATGCCATGGATCAGGCCAAGGCCGACGGGTTTGAAAACGTTGTTTATCGCGCCCTTCCTGCACCAGACCAACCGGTTTGACGCGGTTGGTCCCCGGCATCATTTTCTGATCGTTGATATCAACCGGTTGTGCATTTCGCCCGGTGTCATATCCGCCATTTCCGCCAACAAGATATAGGGATCGCCGTCCAGTCCCAACAATTGGGCAAAGGCCGGTTCGGTTTTGACCCCGGCCATCTTCAGGGCCAGTACGCCTTTTGCGAAATCCGGCCCCATCAAATGCAATATCCGGGCTTCGACCAGCATATGAAGAAATCCGAATTGCGACATGACCGGACAGTTTGTTGCAAATATCTCGACAGGAAAGCCGCCACAGACAAACCGGACAATCACCGCTGCCCCGACATTTGCCGTTGCCGCGCGATCATGACAGGAAAACTGCGCGAACGTTTCCAGTCGTGATATGGCAAATTTCCTGAACCGGTCCAAATCGGATGCATGACACAGAATATCGATATCGGAACTGGCGGTATCGATCCCGATCGGCAATGTCCCGGCAACAACCGGATCAAAATCCGAAAGGATGTCCATGACCCCGAATTTTTGCAGAATTTCTGCGGCCTGACGCCCACGCGAAGATGCCGACATCAACCGATCCAGCCCGCGAAAGTCATCACGACGACACCCGCAAGGCCAATCCATTACTGTTTGGTTCATTGACAAAACCATTCCGTTTCTTGACCCGATCGACCAATGCGGAGATACCTGATAATCGCAGCCATTCCAATCAGATGGTGCTGCGCCAGCCATTTGCGCATGTTCCTGTGCGCAGCCAACCAGAAAGCCCGTAAGTCACATGCTTGATATTCTGGCGATCACGTCACCGATCTTCATGATCATCGCGATCGGCTATTTTGCAGTCTATCGCAATATCGTGCCGCAAAACATTGTGCGCGGCATGGGGGCATTTGTAATGAATTTCGCGCTGCCATGCCTGTTGATCCGGGCACTGGGGCAGCGTGATCTGACCGAAATTATCGAACCGGTCTATCTTCTGGCGTACGGGATCGGTTCGCTTCTGGTGTTTGCATTTGGCTATTTCTATGCCCTGAAAGTTGCCGGCAAAAGTCAGGCCAATGCCACCTTGCAAGGCCTTGGCATGTCGATGTGCAATAGCGGCTTTGTCGGATATCCGGTCGTATCCCAGATCCTTGGTCCGACTGCGGCAATCGGACTTGCGCTGTGTGTCATGATTGAAAACCTTGTGATGATGCCGCTGGTTCTGGTGCTGGGTGACAGTGCACAAAATAACGGGCAAAGCCGCGTACAGGTACTTGGCAAGGCGTTTGTCAATCTGGGGCGCAACCCGATCATTATCGGCATTGCGATCGGACTTGTGATTTCGTTATCGGGCGTCACATTGCCCGGCCCGATTGTCCGGGTGATTGACATGCTGGCATCGGCATCGGGACCGGTTGCATTGTTTGTCATTGGCGGGGGCCTTGTCGGGCTGAAGCTTAAGGGGCTTCGCGTCGATATGGCACGCATCGTCAGCGCAAAGCTGTTGCTGCACCCGATTCTGGTTTTTGTTCTGGTTTATCTTCTGCCGGATATGGATCCGACTTTGCGGATCGCCTGCGTTGCCTTTGCCTGTTCCCCGATGCTCAGCATCTATCCGATTTTCGGCCAACGTTATGGCCACGAAGGATTGTGCGCGGCGTCACTGATGATGGCGACATCCCTGTCATTCATCACCATCAGCACCGCATTGTGGCTTCTCGATACCACCCACGTCTTTGGTCCGCTGCCCTGACATCCAAAGCAGCATCATCCGCCGCCGCTTAACGGTCTTCCTCTATCTGTCACCGGCGCAAGATTTCACCTTGGTGGCTGGCCGAACTTTGGACGCTGTCCGGGGAAACCGCCACCCGACGGAGGATCACGGCGACCATCCGGGCCTGCACCACCTGGGCCACCACCCGGACCACCGCCTGAACCACCCCCAGGGCCGCCACCTGGTCCATTTCCACCGGGTCCACCGGGCGGCATGCCACCCGGCCCCTTGTTGAAGCTGGGATCGCCAATACCGGCCAACAGACGCGGGATGAACGGGAAACTCTCTGTCACGAAATAGGCATAGGTTCCTTGCGGATATTCCGGTGTCACGGTTTCGCGGCCATTGGCCTCGTCAAGGTCACCAAGACCGGGCACATATTCGAAATCCTCGCCATATGTTCCGTCATATGGCCCGCCCGGACCACCGGGACGCGTGCCGGTTTTGACCCGCCATGAACTGCGCAACGCGACCACCGGTGATCCCGGATCATTGGGGTCGGCATAGCCAAACATCGCATAGATTGGGAAACCGTCGGCCGCAAAACCGATGCGAATGGAATGCTGATCGGGTGACCAGCTTTTTATCAGCCCCTTGGGCACGCCATGATAATGATAGGTGCCATCGGGCTGCACATGGGCATTGTTTTGATCAAGCCCCAGATCAAGGGTTGGTGAAATTGCTTCGTATCGCCAGCCGGACTGGCGATTGCGTTGCCAGAATTCCGCAGTATAGGGATCAAACGGAACCCCGTTTACTGCAATACCGAATGACAATCGATCAATCGGGGCGAACCGCCCTGTGCGAACCGGGTTTAAAGGCAAACGGAACTCAAGAGACTGCGCCTTGATCGCATTGGGGTTGCGCCGGTTCGGGAAACTGCCGGTGGCATGATCGGGAATGGCGTTTGATGTGATGTATCGATACCGACCCTCTTCACGCATGCGGACCTCGTTTGACAGTGCCCAGGCCTGCCGGGTCGGGTTCAAGACCATACCGGCCAGGGGCAACATGCCAAGCCCGACCAGAAGATTGCGCCGCATTCGGTCGACTTCTTTGCGTGTGTCGCCGATATATCTGCCCTCGTCCATCGGCGCGCGATCATGGTGATGATGGTGATGCTGAGGAGCGGATTGCTGATCCTGCTGCGCGTGAAGTTCGCTTCGTGTCAGTTTCGGCACCGGACTTTCCCCCAAAGGCAGATGTGGCGTCATCCTGATAGTTGGGGATAACGCCACACTGTTCCAGAGAAAAATCTGATATATCCGCCTAGCCTGGGATTTCACCCGCATGCGCAAGGATTTCCTCGGCCTCGCGGATTTCCTGTTGCTGGGCCCACATTTCCGAATATAGCCCGTCCTGTGCCAGCAAATCCTGATGGCGGCCACGTTCGGCCACCTGCCCATCGCGCAGGACAATGATTTCATCGGCATCGATCACGGTGGAAAGCCTGTGCGCGATCACAAGGGTCGTGTGACCGCGCGATACATCACGCAGGGCCTGCTGAATGTCCTTTTCCGTTCTGGTATCAAGGGCCGATGTTGCCTCGTCAAAGATCATGATTTTCGGACGTTTGAGCAACATGCGCGCAATCGACACGCGTTGCTTTTCCCCGCCCGAAAGTTTCAGACCACGTTCACCCACCATGGTTTTGAACCCGTCGGGAAGACCGGCAACAAAACCGTCGATGCTGGCAAGTTTGGCAGCATTTTCGATTTCTTCCTGCGCGGCACCGGGGCGGCCATAGGAAATGTTATAGGCGATGGTATCGTTAAACAGCACGGTGTCCTGGGGCACGATGCCGATTTCCTGACGCAGTGAATTTTGCGTCACATCGCGGATATCCTGACCGTCAACCGTGATCCGCCCGCCCGATACGTCATAGAACCGGAACATCAGACGCGTCAGCGTCGATTTCCCTGCCCCGCTTGGCCCGACCACGGCAACGGTTTTACCCGCTGGCACCTCAAAGCTGACACCCTTAAGGATCTTTCGATCCGGGTTATAGGAAAAATGAACATCCTCGAACCGGATCGCCGCATCCTTGCAGGCAAGTGCATTTGCGCCCGGCTTGTCTTCGACTTCCTTGTCGACATCAAGCAACGAGAACATACGTTCCATATCGGTCAGCGACTGTTTGATCTGACGATAGACAAAGCCAAGGAAATTGAGCGGCATATAGAGTTGCAGCAAATAGGTATTCACCAGCACAAAGTCGCCCACCGTCATGGTGCCGTCTTTGACCCCCTGGGCTGCCAGCAACATGTTCAGAACAAGACCGACCGCAATGATCGCACCCTGCCCGACATTGAGCTTGGAAAGCGAAACCTGTGACTGGACTGCTGCAATCTCATAGCCCCGCAATGCGGCGTCATACCGTTTTGATTCGTGGGCTTCGTTGTTGAAATACTTGACCGTTTCGTAATTGATCAGACTGTCGATCGCCTTGGTATTGGCCTCATCGTCGCGCTTGTTCATTTCACGGCGGAACTTCATCCGCCATTCGGTCACGACCAGCGTAAAGACGATATAGATCACGATGGTGACAAAGGTGATCAGCGCAAACCAAACATCATAAAGCGCCCACAGAATCACCGAGACCATGACAATTTCGAGCAGGGTCGGCAGGATATTGAACAGCATGAAGGACAACAGGAATTCGATACCCTTGACCCCGCGTTCAATCGCACGTGACAGCCCGCCCATCTGACGGTCCAGATGAAAGCGCAGCGACAATCCATGAAGATGTTCAAAAACGCCAAGGGCCGATGTGCGAATGGCCCGCTGGGCCACCTTGGCAAAGATCGCATCGCGCATCTCGCCAAATGCCGCCACCAGAATACGCACAAGGCCATAACCGACAATCAGCGCAACTGGCACAACGATCAGTGATGTACCATCCGTCCCGCCCGACTGCGCTGCTGATTGCGCGGCATCACCGGCCTTTTCCCCGCCGCCCAGCGCATCGACCGCGTATTTGTATAATACCGGAATGTAAACGTTTGCGACCTTGGCCCCGACAAGAAACAGCAAGGCCAGAACCACCCGCGCCTTAAGTTCGACTTCGCCGCGTGGCCACAAATAGGGCAGAAATGTTTTGATAACGCCAAACTCCGCGCGCGCGGTCGGCTGATCGGAACCCATATTTTTCAATTTCTTATCCCCAAACAGGTACCGGACAGCATGGCGGGATGCGCACGGTATGTCTTTTCATTCTGTCCCAAACAGATGGACCGGAATGCCCGCTTTGGCAAGCACGCATGGACGTTTATCCACTTAAGATCATTGCGAACTGCGGGTTTGATGTCTATTTTGCCAATTTGTTGATAAAATCTCAAAACGGCGGGTTTGACGCAGGTGCGATCAAACCGCTTTCTAGGAACGGAACCAGGACCATGACGGCGCTTGCCAGTATCGAAAGTCAGGACATCGCGACGCTTATGCGCGAAATGGGCATCAATGCCCGCACCGCTGCACTCGAACTTGCACAGGTCCCGTCAGAACCAAAAGTAGCCGCCCTGAAAACCGCCGCCGCAAAGCTGCGCGAAAATGCCGCCACCATTCTTGAAGCCAATGCCAAGGATATGGAAGCCGGCCGTGCAAAGGGCCTTACGGCTGCTCTTCTGGACCGTCTTGCCCTTGACGAAGCCCGGATCGAAGGCATTGCATCGGGTGTCGAAGCGGTCGCGGATCTTCCTGATCCCGTCGGTCGTGAACTGGCCCGCTGGAGCCCGGAACATAACGGGCTTGATATCGCACGCGTTTCGGTACCGCTTGGCGTGATTGGCATCATTTATGAAAGCCGCCCGAACGTTACCGCCGATGCCGGTGCCATGTGCATAAAATCAGGCAATGCCGCGATCCTGCGCGGCGGGTCGGAAAGCTTCAACTCGTCGCGCGCGATCTTTGATTGCATGAAAGCCGGCATCATCGAGGCTGGCCTGCCCGAACATGCAATCCAGATGATCCCGGTGACCGATCGTGCCGCGGTTGGCGAAATGCTGAAACTGTCGGACTATATCGATGTGATCGTGCCGCGCGGGGGCAAGTCGCTTATTTCGCGCATTACCGATGAAAGCCGCATTCCGCTGTTCAAACATCTTGAAGGCCTTTGCCACACCTATGTCCATGCCAGTGCCGACCCGCAAAAGGCCGTGGATATCGTGGTCAATGCCAAGATGCGCCGCGTTGGCATTTGTGGTGCGACCGAAACCGTCCTGATTGACAGTTCGGTTGCCGGGCGTCTGTTGCCCCGTATTGCCGAGGCACTGGTTGCCAAGGGCTGCGAGCTGCGCGGTGATGAAACCGCACAGGCGATTGATGGCCGCATCAAACCGGCAACGGCGGATGACTGGGTCACCGAATATCTTGATGCGATTGTCTCGATCAAGGTTGTCTCGGGTGTTGATGAAGCCGTCAATCACATCAACACATATGGTTCACACCATACCGATGCGATCATTGCCGAAAACGCCACCGCCACCGCGACCTTCCTCAACGGGGTTGATTCGGGGATCGTGATTGTCAATGCATCGACCCAGTTTGCCGATGGCGGCGAATTTGGCATGGGGGCAGAAATCGGCATTTCGACCGGCAAGCTTCATGCACGCGGTCCGGTCGGAGTCGAACAGCTGACCAGCTATAAATACATCGTGCGCGGTCGGGGTCAGACCCGTCCATGAGCGTCCCTGCGCCAAGATCGCATGTCGCACCAAAACGCGTCGGATTGCTGGGCGGGTCATTCAACCCCGCCCATGAAGGGCACCTTCATATATCACTAGAAGCGTTGAAACGCCTGCAATTGGACGCGGTTTGGTGGCTGGTATCCCCGCAGAACCCGCTTAAGTCCAGAACCGGTATGGCCGACCTTGCCGATCGCTTTGATTCTGCACTGATGATGGCAAAGCATCCCCGCATTGTTGTTTCTGCAATTGAAACCGAGCTTGGAACCCGCTATACGGCCGACACTCTTGCAGCCTTGCAACGTCGTTTTACCCAAACACGGTTCGTTTGGCTGATGGGAGCAGACAACCTGGCTCAGTTCCATAAATGGAAATGGTGGGACAGGTTGATTTTACGTGCTCCCATTGCGGTTATCGACCGTGAGGGGTATTCTAACAAGGCATTGTCCGGAACCGCCGCGCGCCGTATGGAACGCTGGCGTATTCCCATGGACAGGGCGGGTTTGCTGGCCGATCTTGATGTTCCGGCCTGGGTATACCTGCCGATCAAGCGCCATCCGGCCTCTTCGACCGCAATTCGCGCCGAAGGCAGATGGCAGGTGTAAGCAACACGGAGAGGTGCGTTTCGGGTTATCCGACCATCCCGTGGAAAGTTAAGGTGGCGACCATAGGTACCGCAAAACAAACTCTGAAGCCGGGCGAAATGCTTGCGCTGATCCAGAGATCGCTCGAAGACGACAAGGCAGAAGACCTTGTCACCATTGATCTGACCGATAAAACCTCCCTTGCCGATCATATGATCATTGCAACCGGCTCGTCATCACGTCGTGTGGCAGCCATGGCAGAACATATTGTCGAAGCTATCAAGGATGCCGGTCAGGGCCGTGCCCAGGCAGAGGGCAAGGAACAGGGTGACTGGGTTCTGGTTGATACCGGCGATGTCATCGTTCATCTGTTCCGTCCGGAAGTTCGCGCCTTCTACAACATCGAAGAGATGTGGGGCGTTGAAAACCCGGCTCTGAAACAGCAGGCAGCGCGGCTGTATTAACAGCCCGCGCTGTTTGGCGCCTGCCCGTTGCGGGCGTCACTGAACAGATATCTGCATAACGGTCTGGATCTGAGACATGCAAATTACCCTTGCTGCGGTCGGGCGGATGAAAGCCGGCCCCGAAAAAGATCTGTTTGACCATTATGCAGCCCGGCTGCGCTGGCCCTTTGCCGTACGCGAAGTCGAAGAAAAGAAAAAACTCCCCCCCAATCAGCTCAAAGACCGCGAAGCAGAATTGCTGCTTGGCGCCATACCCGACAACGCGTTCCTGATTGCCCTTGATGAACGCGGCAAGGAATATGGTTCGATCGAGTTTGCCCAAAAACTCGAAGGCTGGATGGATCAGTATGCTGGCAATATCGCCTTTGCCATTGGCGGGGCAGACGGACATGGCGCGGCCCTTAAATCCCGCGCCAATACGTTGTGGTCACTGGGCAAGGCGACCTGGCCGCATATGCTGGTGCGCGCACTGATCGCCGAACAGCTGTTCCGCGCACATGCTATCCAGACCAACCACCCCTATCACCGCGAATAAAATATCGGGTGCACTGCACCCCCTGTCCTGACGACCTTTTCGTTCAGATCGCAACGGATGACCGAGTGAAGAAATCGCTTCTCTCGTTTTTCGTGCATGTTGCCTTGCAACATATCGCCATTCCCGCTAACATTTTCATCACAAGAAAAAAACATTCCCAATATCAAAAATACTCTTGGGTAGTGGCGAGGCTTTGAAAATGGAACAAACCGTCTTTTCGGCAGATCAGGCCGCCGATGACGCGCGCAATGGTGGTGCATCCGAAGCACAGATCAGGGATCTGATGCGCGGCATTTCAGCTGCCCTTGATTACATTCAGCATCTTCTGGAATTTGCCAATACGGCCGGCGAAAGCCAGGACAGCCTGATGCGCGAGATTGATGTGCGATCAAACAATTTGCGGGCCGGGCTTGATGAAACCCGCCGTGAAATTGCCAACAGCACCGACGTTGCCCACGAAGTTCAAAACACCACCCGATCAACCGTTGCCAGCAAGACCGACGCCATCCGCACCGATCTTGAACGCATCAGCGCCGAACTTGAAACCAAGGCCGAAGGCGCCAACAAGGTTCTGGGCGCGATCGAGGATATCGGCAAGGGCATCAAACTTCTGGCGCTCAATGCTGCCATCGAAGCGGCCCGGGCCGGGGATCACGGGCGGGGCTTTGCCGTTGTCGCCAAGGAAGTCGGCAATCTGGCCCAAAGCACCATGCAACGCACCAACGAGGCAGTCGATCTGATTGACCTGTCGGAAGTCACACAGGCACTGCGCAAAAGCATGGCCAATATCGGCAGCGACCTTGACAGTCTGGGCAGCGAGATCGAAGCATCCCTTGCCACGCTTCAGGAACGGTTTGCCAATATGTCCGAACGGCTTTCGGACATTTCCGAACATAACCAGGTGGTGTTTGAATTGCTGTCAGGCAGCAAGGATGCATCGGCCCGCACCCGCAACAAGGTGACCTGGGCGCGGACCGATACCAGAACACTGGCCACCACATTGGCCGATGCCGGAACAGCCCAGCAAAAACTTGCAGGCTTTTTGAAAACCAACCACCTGCATGATGACCCAACCTTTGACCGGCTGGCTGATATCAAGGCGCGCGGTAAAATCCGCATTGCCATCGAACCGGCCTTTGTCGGGTTGTCATTCCGCCTTAGACCCGGGGATCCGTTGCGCGGACTGGATGCGGACTATGCGCGCGCACTGGCAAAATGGCTTGGTGTGGAATGTGAATTTGTTGAACATCCTTGGGATTTGCTGACCGAACTTCTGTTTGTCGGCACCAAACCGGGCAGCCCCACCGCCGATGTGGTCTGGAGCGCCCTGCCACCAAGTGAGTTTTACAAAGGTGTCGCCTATTCGGATACTTATACCTATCTGAATTTTGCGCTATGTCGCCGGGCTGCCAATAGCAGCATCAACCGCCTCGCCGATCTTGATGGCAAGGTTCTTGGCATCATCAATGATCCGGTGGCCTTTACCGTCCTTGAAGAACAGGGGCTTCGCTGGGCAGGAAATGAAAACAAGCCCGGCGGTATCGCCAGATTGTCCAATCTGATCGCCTATAGCGACCAGACCCGCCTGCATGATGCCCTGGCCGACGGGGCCGTTGATGCCTTTGCGGTGGATCAGCCGATTTTCCACTGGGCGGCCAACAACCCCGAAAGCCCCTGGCACGGCCGGATCGAAGTTCTGCCGGGCAATATCCTGCCCTTGCCTTACTATTATACCGCGGCGGTCGCGGCCGATCCGTCATCATATAACCTGCTTGCCGCGATCAATGAATTCATCGCCGGGTTCCGCCCCACTCCGGAACGGGCCGCCATTGAAAAACTGTGGCAGGGACAGGCCATCAATCATCATCTGACCTACAAGGATGAAGCGGGCAATCTGATCGGCGCGGACGAACTTGAAACGCTTTATCACGCCCATTGCCGCAAACACGGCATCCGGATTGACGCATAAGGCAACATGATCACGGCATCGCCGGGCGTTCAGTCCGGACGATGCCGTGATCAACCCGCAACACCCCCAAAACAGATCACCACCGTCACAGATCCTGTTTCGCAAATTCATAATATGCTGCCTTGCAACATAACTCGCCCGACGGTAGTGTTTCCCTAAAAGAAATAATTATTCCTAATTCAACGGGTAGTGGTGAGGCTTGAAGTATGGAAGAGACCATTCTGGCACCGCGTGATGACAGCATCACGCAAGATGATCACGTTTCGACACCCCAACAACATGATGCATCCGGCTTGGCAAAGGATGCAGAAACCGAAGAAAAATCCACGGCAAGTTCAAATGATCTTGCCCCGCTGATGCGCGGGATATCTTCGGCACTGGATTATATCGAACATCTTTTGACATTCGCCAATACGGCGGGCGAAAGCCAGGACAGCCTGATGCGCGAAATTGATGTCCGGTCCAATAACCTTCGTACCGGCCTTGATCAGACCAAACGCGAAATTGACGAAAGTACCGCGACCGCCAGCACGGTTCAGGATGCCACCCGCACCACCGTTTCATCCAAGACCGATGCCATTCGAAGCGACCTTGAAAAGATCAGCCAGGACCTTGAAACCAAGGCCGAAGGTGCAACCAAGGTGCTGAGTGCGATCGAAGATATCGGCAAGGGCATCAAGCTTTTGGCGCTCAATGCCACGATCGAGGCGGCACGCGCTGGCGAACACGGGCGCGGTTTCGCCGTCGTCGCCAAGGAAGTCGGCAATCTGGCCCAAAGCACCATGCAGCGCACCAACGAGGCGGTCGATCTGATTGACCTGTCTGACGTAACCCGGTCCTTGCGCGAAAGCATGGCAAATATCGGAAGCGACCTTGACAGTCTTGGCAGCGAAATCGAAGAAGCCCTTGGCGGGCTTAAGGATCGTTTTGCTGCGATGTCGGGGCGCCTTGACCATATCAGCGGCCATAATCAGGTTGTTTTTGAACTGCTTGATGCCAGCAAGGAATCATCGGCACGCACCCGCAGCAAGGTTTCCTGGGCCACCGGCGAAATTGGCAACCTGTCGGCCTGCACCACCGAGGACGCCGCGACCAGCGCCAAGCTTTCGCAGTTTTTGCGCAGCAATCATATCCATGATGACCCGGCCTATGACCGGCTGGCAGATATCAAGTCACGTGGCAAAATCCGGATTGCGATTGATCCGGCATTGGTCGGCGCATCATTCCGCCCCCAAAAGAACGGCCCGCTGCACGGCATTGATATCGACTATGCCCACGCCTTTGCCAAATCGATCGGCGTTGCCTGCGAATTTGTCGAACATCCCTGGGATTTGCTGACCGAATTGCTGTTTGCCGGCAAAAAGGCCGGGCAACCGCCCGCCGATGTTGTGTGGTGTGCATTGCCACCGAGCGACTTTTACAAGGGTGTCGCCTTTTCAGATACCTACACCTATCTTAACTTTTCGCTGATCCGGCGTCCGGAAAACACATCGATCAATACAATCGCCGACCTCGAAGGCAAGGTTCTTGGAACGGTCAATGACCCGGCCGCCCTTGCGGTTCTTGAAGATGTCGGATTGCGCTGGGCCGATAATGAAAACAAGCCCGGCGGCATTGCCAAACTGTCGAACATGATTGCCTATGGCGATATTTCGCGGGTTCATGATGCGGTTGCGACCGGTGCGATTGATGCCTTTGCAGGCGACCATCCGGTCTTTCACTGGGCATCAAGCAACCCGCAAAGCCCGTGGCACGGGCGGCTTGAAGTCCTGCCCAAACCGATCCTGCCCCATCCGTTCTTCTATGTCGCGGCCGTCGCGGCCGACCCGGCTTCCTATACGCTGTTATGCGCGATCAATGATTTCATTGCCCGGTTCCGCACCACCCCGGAACGGGCCGCGATTGAAAAGCTGTGGCAGGGTGAGGCCATAAATCATCACCTGACCTACAAGGACGAAGCCGGCAATCTGATCGGGGCCGACGAACTTGCCAACAGCTATCAGGCCCATTGTCGGAAATTCAACATCGATCCGGCGAAATAAGGCGGGGCACCCCATACAACACGCTGGCGCGATGATGGTATCGGCACTATCATCGCGCCATGGCAACAAACAAAAAATCCCTGCGACAACAACGCATTCTGCGTGAACTTGACCATGAACCGTCCCTGCGGATCATTGATCTGGCAGACCGTCTTTCCGTGTCGACAGAAACCATCCGGCGCGACTTTGACGAACTGACCCAACAGGGATTGATCAACCGCACCTATGGCGGGGCGGTGCGTCGCCAGTCAAGCGAGCCGGGACTTAATGAACGCCACAAACTTCATATCGCCGAACGTGAACTGATTGCCCGCCACGCCATGCCTGTACTGGCCGGGACCCGCCATATCATGATCGGATCGGGTGCGACCACGGTCCATGTTGCCAAACGGTTGGCCGTAACCATGAATGACCTGACAGTCATCACCCATTCATTCGGGGTGGCAACGGTTCTTGCCATCAACCCGACCATCCGGGTCATCATGGCACCGGGCCTTTATCACGCCCAGGAAGGCGCGATGCATGGTGCGCAAACCATCCGTTTTCTTGAAAATTATCGGGTGGAATGGGCGATCCTTGGCGCCAGCGGCCTTGATGAAGATGGCGCAAGCGACGCCCTGATCGAAGCATCCGAAGTCTATGCCGTCATGATGGAACGGGCGACACGGTCCATGATCGTTGCCGACCATACCAAATTCAATCAGGCCTTCCCGGCGCGCTATTGCGACTGGGGAAATGTCGATATCCTGATCAGTGATCAGACACCACCCGGATCCCTTGGCGATACCATCCGCGATACCGGTTGCCTGATCAAGGCCGGCTGACTGCCAAGTGCTGATTGCTGATTGCCGATGTGCCGATCGCCCCAACCGACTAACCACAAGCACGCAGGGATTTTCCAAGCGCCTCGATAAAGAAATCGACTTCTGATCGTTTCAGGCACAGGGGTGGGCGAATTTTCAAGGTTTGCCCGTATTTTCCCGCCGCTCCGATCAGAACACGGTGACGGCGCATGGCATTGATGACATCGCCCACCAGTTGACCGCTTGGTCGGGTCGGGTCACCGTCTTCTGACAGATCCACCCCCAAAAACAGCCCCGCCCCGCGTATATCACTGATCCGGCCATCCAGTTCGGCCAGATGCTGCAACCCTTCACGCAAATAGGCCCCGCAAACCGCGGCATTGTTCTGAAGATTTTCATCACGGATGACATCAAGCACCGCAAGACCCGTGGCCGCGGCAACCGGGCTTGCGGCAAAGGTGTTGAAATAGCCGACATCCTCGCAAAATGCGGCCAGCATTTCGGGCCGTACCGCGATCCCGGCCATCGGAAAACCATTGCCCATCGGTTTGCCCATGCTGACGATATCAGGGACGACGTCATGACGCGCAAATCCCCAAAACGCATCCCCGGTCCGGGCAAATCCGGGCTGGACCTCATCGGCGATGAACACACCGCCTGCACGGCGAATAACCGCAACAGCCAGTCGGAAGAACCCCTTGGGATTGGAAAAGACCCCGTCACTTGAAAAGATGCTGTCGACAATCAGGGCCGCCACCCCGTGCCCGCGCTCTTTCAAGGTGATCGCAGCCGAATGCACCGCATCAGCAAACCCGGCGGCAATATTGTCGCCATAGGCATGCTTGCCCGGTGGTGCGATGGCAATCACGTGATCGGGCAAAACACCACGTTTGACTGCCGATGGCGATATCTCGGTCACAGCCGCCGTATTCCCGTGATAGGCACTTTCCGTCACGATGATGCCACGCGCCTTGGCCGCACGTTGCGCAATCCGGATGGCAAGATCGTTGGCCTCGCTACCGCTACAGGTCAGGACAATGTTTTCCAGATGGTCCGGAAATGTCGCCTTAAGGCGATCAAGATAGGTTTCAACTGTCTGATGCAGATAACGACTGTTGATATTCAGCCGGGCGGCCTGATTGGCCATGGCACTGACCACTTTTGGATGGCAATGCCCGACTGACGGCACATTGTTATAAAAATCGAGATAGTTGGTGCCATCGGCCGCTGTCATCCAGCACCCCGATGCCGACACCATTTCGATCGGGTCGCGATAAAACAGTACGGAGGCCGCCCCGACATTGCGCAACCGGCGCCCCAAAAGATCGCTTTGGGGGCTGTCTTTTTTCTGCGGGCCATGATTGTCAAAGGCATTCATATCCAGAATGGGGCGCGCCTTGGTCATTACGCCCCCTCTGCCGCAAGATAGCTTTGCGCCATGGCGATGGTGCCGTCGGTAAAACCGGTTCCCATTTCCCGGGCGGTCGGCGTTTCGGGATGGCTGGCAATCCAGGCCGTCAGCAACAACCGTCTGAGCATCACAAAACTGTCGAGCATCGCACAATCGGCATCGGAAAACGGCGCAATCGTGCGATATCCCTCTATCCAGGCTTCCTTAAGCGCCGGCACAATCGGGTCCAGTTCGATAAAGCTGATGGCCGCGGCAAAGTCATAGCCAAACCAGCCAAATCCGCAGTCATCAAAATCAATAACGCCAAGCCGGTCCCCATCGACCAGAAGATTGGCCAGTCGCAGATCGGCATGGATCAGACCAAACCGGTCATTGCCCATACCAAACGTCACAAGCTTCTGATCCAGATGCTGGCAAACGCGCGTCAGCACCGCCAAACCGGTCGCATCAAGACCCGGTGCAGCACGCCAGTCCCCCCAATGCGGGGTCGCGCCAAGGGTCGTGTCAAAGGTCCAGCTTTTGCGCACAAAATTGACCGACCGTGCCCATTGCCGCGCATGCCCGTGCAGGCGCGCACTGATCGCGCCCAGCTTGAAAAAACCATCCACCAGCGCATCATCCGCAGATGGTTCATCGCCTTGCATGAAATCAAAAGCAACAACATGGCGACCAACCCCTTCCTGATCGAACTCGGCAACCAGTGATCCGTCACTGCGCATGCGCGGCTTGGGTGTGTCGACCACCTCGGCAGCGCGAAGCGCATTGATCCAGGCCAGCTCAGACTCGATTTCAGACCGTGTATGATATCCGGGGCGATGAACCCGCAAAATCAGCCGTGCGTCCGTTTTCGGGTCTGTCGCCAGAAACGTTGCATTCTCTGACACGGTCAAAAGCCTGACATCGGCATCAGCCCCCATGCCCCACCCCGGCAGAACCGAAATCGCACCGTCACGCAGGCGGCCAATCAGTTCGTCATCATATATTCCGCCCAATGCAGCCTCCCCTTTTGCGCTGTTCCGGTCCCCGGCTCACCTGTTGGCCTGTGCCCGATCCAACAATCTTTAACCTACCGTCATCCGGCCACGGCACGACCACCGGCATCACCGCCTTAACCGCGTCCTCGCGTTCCGGCATGTCCCGGCATGCCCCTTCATGTCGCCGTCCCGCCTTTGCCGCCCTGCCTTTGCCCCCCGGCCTTTGGTCGTCCTTACCGGCCATGGCAGCAGGCTCCCCTCGAACTAACGGGCTTTAACTGGCGGGCTTTCTGATAAGCCGTCCGAAACAGTGTTCTGTGAATAGTGCGCCTTAAAATGTGTAACTTGCAACATTTTTTGTTGCATCACGGAAAAAACCACCCAATCATCAGGAAAACACATCGCAACACACAATCAGGGTAGCGCCACACCATCCCCATCGGGGTATCGGACACTGGCACCTTCACGAAAGGATCCACCATGCTGACTTCAATTTCGGGAAAAACTGTCATCGTCACGGGTGGCTCCAAAGGGATCGGCAAGGGCATCGCCAACGTCTTTGCCAAACAGGGGGCCAAAGTCATGATTGCGGCCCGCACAGAAAAGGATGCGGCCATCGCAGTTGGCGAAATCACGGGTGCTGGCGGGACGGCCGATATGGTTTTGTGTGATGTGTCGGACTGGGATCAGGTCGCCGGGATGGCGGAATATACTGCCAAGACGTTTGGCGGCATTGATATCCTGTGCGCCAATGCCGGAATTTTCCCGCAAGTCAAAATGATCGATATGACGGCAGATGACTGGGACCAGATCATGACCACCAACCTTAAAAGCAGCTTTCTGTGCGTTAAGGCCTGCATCCCCTATTTTGAAAAAGCCGGCAAGGGACGGGTTGTGATTACCTCATCGATCACAGGCCCCGTAACCGGTTATCCCGGCTGGTCGCATTATGGTGCGTCCAAGGCCGGACAACTTGGCTTTATCCGCACCGCGGCAATGGAACTGTCGCGCTATAACACGACGATCAATGCCGTCATGCCCGGCAATATCATGACCGAAGGCCTTGCCGACCTTGGTCAGGACTATCTGGATTCAATGGCCAGTTCGATCCCGCTCAAACGTCTGGGCAGCGTCGAAGACATCGCCAATGCGGCCCTGTTCTTTGCCTCGGACGAAGCGGCCTATATCACCGGGCAATCCATCGTCGTTGACGGCGGCCAAATCCTTCCGGAATCGCTTGATGCCTTGGGCGAGATTTAAAATCTAAACAAGAAACTTAGTCAAGAAATGCACTTTAAGTTTGCATCCGATTTCCCGTTTGAATACAGATATTTCTGAATTTCAGGGGAGATCTATGATGGAACGTCGCCACCTTAAACTTATTGCAGTTCTGGGATGTGTCGCATTTCTTGGCGCCTGTGCCACATCGCGAAGTGTCGTACAAATCGAAGAGCCGGATACCATCGAGAACCCGACGGAGGGTGTCGAAGTCCGAATTCTGGAAGTGAATGACAAACGGCAATTCGAAATTGATCCGCCGCGACCTGATATCCCGTCACTTGCCAATGACGAAATTGATGACGATGCGATCACGGCGCGCGCATATGCCCGCAAACGCAACACATACGGCATGGCGTTGGGCGATGTGCTGATTCCGGAAGGCAAAACCGTTGCCGATGCCATTGCCAGAACCGTGGAAAATGGCTTCCAGGCTGCCGGATACCGCGTCCTGACACCCGCCGACCCCAATTACGATAAGGCTGCCGATGTCAAAGTCGACATTGCCGAGTTTTGGTCGTGGTTCGAACCCGGCTTCTGGCAGGTCACAGTCCACAATCGAAGCGACATCACCATCACGACAGATGCCGCAATTGCGCCCGAGCCGATTAAAGTGACTGAACACTACCGGGAAAACATGCAGATGGTTCTCGACAGTGATTGGCAGGCCAGCGCGATCAAAGCGTTAAAGCAGGTACGCGAAACAATCACAGAACAGCTACAAAAGCTCTCGGTGCAATGAAGCGTTGATAACCGTCATTCCGCAAAACTCAAAACCGCGCCATGATGGCGCGGTTTTTCGTTCAGATATCATGCAATCCATACTGGCTGCGCACCACGCCGGAATTATAGCGTTCTGATGCCAGCAACCGTGGCTTGATGCCACCGGCGTCACGCCCGAACAATGATATGCCGTCCCCCAGAACTTCGGGGATCGTAAAGATATCCAGCTGATCGGCAAAGCCGCCAAACAGGAACTGTGTGACCACACTTCCGCCGCCAACAACCCAGATGTCGCCATCGCCATTGCGGCTGTCGCGAAGCTGATCGACAAGTTCGATAATGCTGCCGCCATAGGCCTCGGTATTGGCCGGACGGTCTTGCGGAAGATCGCGTGATGTCAGAACGATGGTGCGGCGGGCCTCATAGGGCCAATCGCCAAATTCCATCACCTGATCAAAGGTGTTTCTGCCAATGATCAGCGTGCCTACGGAGTCCAGAAAATCATCAAAGCCGAATTCGGCCGGATCATATTCATCCAGCCAATCCACCGCACCATTGGTGCGCGCAATGAAGCCATCCAGACTGACCGCGATGTAAATGCGGAACAGCTTTTTGCTCATGTCTAGGTCCAACCTTTGGTGGGGTCTTTGCCCCTTGTTTGCTCGCGCAGATCATAACAGATCCCAAACCAAAGGTCGCAAGAAACACATTTCACCAACCGCCGGTGAAATGACTGTATCACCCAAAACGTTGATTTAAATCGCGTTTCATCAATGTTGTAACATCAACATTCAACCACGTTGACATTGACAGCAAGGCCACCCTGACTGGTTTCCTTGTACTTGCTTTGCATGTCGAGTCCCGTCTGGCGCATGGTTTCGATCACACGATCGAGCGACACGGTATGCTGCCCGTCGCCGCGCATTGCCAGTCGCGCGGCATTGATTGCCTTGACCGCGCCCATGGTGTTGCGTTCGATGCATGGCACCTGCACCAGACCGCCAATCGGATCGCATGTCAGGCCAAGATTGTGCTCCATCCCGATTTCGGCGGCATTTTCAACCTGCTCAGGCGTACCGCCCAGAACCGCACAAAGCGCGCCTGCGGCCATTGAACAGGCAACACCGACCTCGCCCTGACAACCGACTTCGGCCGCCGAGATGGATGCGCGTTTTTTATAGATCGACCCAATCGCCGCCGCGGTCAGAAGAAATTCGCGAATTTTGGTCTGACTGACATTAGATCCGAACCGTTCGTAATACCGAAGCACGGCCGGAATGACGCCCGCCGCACCATTGGTCGGTGCGGTCACGACACGTCCGCCTGCGGCATTTTCCTCGTTCACGGCAAGGGCATAAAGATTGACCCAGTCAATCACCGTCAGCGGGTCGCGAAGGCCCGCTTCGGGTTTTTCGGTCAATTCATGATAAAGCTTTGATGCCCGGCGTTTGACATTCAACCCGCCGGGCAAAATGCCATCGGTTTTGCACCCGCGATCAATGCAATCCATCATTGCCCGATGAACACGATCGACAAATTCGTATGTTTCGTCCGGGCTGCGCCAGCTTTGTTCATTGGCCATCATGATTTCGGCAATCGATGCACCTTCGCGTTTGCAAATGGCCATCAATTCATCGGCCGATGAAAACGGATGGGGCAGCGTGATATTGTCGCCGGAATATTCCGCCCCGCGATCATCGCCAGACACGATGAACCCGCCACCGACCGAGAAATATTCCTGTTCATGAATTTTCACGCCATCGCGGTCAAATGCGGTGATCCGCATGCCATTGGGATGCTGTGGCAGGGTTTCGGTAAAGTGAAACACCAGATTGGTTTCACGATTGAAATCAACCGGATGCTTGCCATAAAGCTGCAATTGCGCGCTGCTGTCGATGGCCTGCACGGTTGGCGCGACATCATCGGGGTCCACACTGCGCGGCCGATGGCCCGAAAGCCCCATGATTACGGCCGTATCGGTGGCGTGTCCCTTGCCGGTCAGGGCAAGCGATCCGTAAAGATCGACCACAACACTGCCCGCCTTGGTCAAAAGATTGCGGGCATCAAGTTCAAGACAAAACCTGTATCCGGCGCGCATTGGTCCGACGGTATGCGAACTCGATGGTCCGATCCCGATGGTATAAAGATCAACAACAGAAAGGTTTACGTCTTGCACAGAACCGTCCTGCGATCCCGAACGGGGACCGGTGGCGGGATTGGTGGTCATAAGGGCCTCCTTCACGGCTCTTGAACGCGCGAAAATCGCGCCGTTTACGAACCGGTGTCTTGCCCCCTCTGTCCCTTGACCTGAGATTGTGCGCCCATGGGTCGAAAACAACATCAACCCACAGGTTTTCATCCTTCGGTGGAAGCCGGTTGTCATACATGTTTGATCTGTATGCGTGCCGAATTCTCTCTCCAGAGCCTCTATCCGCGACGGTCCATCTGCCTGAGAGTTTTATGGGGCTATTGCTCCTTCGGCGCCGGTTATGCGGGTAACCGGGCTCTCCCGTCGTGGTGCGAGACGCCATTTCTGCCGCCTCTGAGGATCACCGTTGGGGGCAGATTATCTGTGTCTGATACCCCTGTCAAAAAGCAGCTTTGCACCTGCAAAAAATTCCAGGTCGGGGTACTGTTTCGCGGCCACATTCGTGCTAAATTGCCGAAATTACACATTTGCCTGTTGTGAGTAACGGTTGACCCACCCTGCCCGCACAACAGGATTGATGGCGAATTACCCGGTAAGTCACCATATTTACGGGTAATTCAGCCTTTATCTCTATCAGTGGGGTTTATGAACGTGACTGTATCGAATTCCGTAAAGCGCCCGCGCCCTGTGGTGCTGTGTATTCTGGATGGCTGGGGGTATCGCGAAGAAACCAAGGACAACGCCGTTGCCTTGGCCAATACGCCTGTCTGGGACGCGCTTTATGCCAATTATCCGACCGGATTCCTCAAGGCTTGTGGTCTGGATGTCGGCCTGCCCGAAGGTCAGATGGGCAATTCGGAAGTCGGTCACATGAACCTCGGTGCCGGTCGTGTCGTCATGCAGGAACTGCCCAAAATTGACGAGGCCGTCAAAACCGGAAGCATCGCCGATACCGATGCCGTCAAGAAAATCATCGCAACGCTGCGCGATAGCAAGGGTGTCTGCCACATTGCCGGTCTTCTGTCCGAAGGTGGCGTGCATTCCCATCAGGCCCATATGGCCGCCCTTGCCAAAATCATCGCAGGCGCCGGTGTGCCGGTCAAAATTCACGCCTATCTTGATGGCCGTGATACCGCACCGAAAAGTGCTGCCAAATTCCTTGAGAAATTCCGCGCCCTGATCGGCGATGCCAATGTCGAGATTGTCACCGTGACCGGGCGTTATTACGCCATGGACCGTGACAACCGTTGGGAACGCGTCAGCCAGGCCTATTTCACCATGGTTCAGGGCAAAAACTATGCCGATGGTCGCACTGCCGAAAGTGCGGAGGTCGCAATTGCCAATGCCTATGCGAATGACACCACCGACGAGTTTGTCCTGCCAACCGTGATTGGCGATTTTGACGGGATCAAGGATGGCGATGGCATTCTGATGACCAATTTCCGTGCCGACCGTGCGCGTGAAATCCTTGCTGCCCTGTGTGCGCCGGAATTTGACGGGTTTGACCGCGGCACCGCGCCGAAATTTGCCGTACAGGCCGGCATGGTCGAATATTCGTCCGAACACGCCAAATACATGGATGCGATCTATCCGCCGCAAACCCTTCCCAACATCTTTGGCGAAGTGGTTTCCAAGGCCGGGCTGAAGCAGCTTCGCATTGCCGAAACCGAAAAATATCCGCATGTGTCGTTCTTCTTTAACGGCGGCGAAGAACAGGTCTTCGAAGGCGAAGACCGCATTCTGGTCGCATCGCCCAAAGTCGCGACCTATGACCTTCAGCCGGAAATGTCCGCACCCGAAGTCACCGAAAAACTGGTCGCTGCCATCAAGTCGGAAAAATATGACGCGATCATCCTGAACTTCGCCAACCCCGACATGGTCGGGCATAGCGGCATTCTGTCGGCTGCTATGAAAGCAGCCGAGGCTGTTGATACCTGCCTTGGCAAGGTGATTGATGCGATCAAGTCGGTTGGCGGCGTTGCCTTTGTCACCGCCGACCACGGCAATTGCGAGGTCATGGTCGATCCGGAAACCGGTGAACCCCATACTGCACATACCCTTAATCTGGTGCCGACCATTCTTGTTAACGGTCCGGAAGGGGTAACATTGGAGAATGGGCGCCTTGCCGATGTTGCACCGACTTTGCTGCAACTCCTTGGCGTGCCACAGCCAGCCGAGATGACTGGCAAACCGTTGCTTAAGGGCCTGAAACAGAATGATGCGCTTCTTGCGAGCTAAGTCAGCTTATGAGATCGCCCTGCCTGCCGTGACCGCGCTTGCGCTGTGTCTGGCAGGCGGGGCAGCGCCTTCTTTTGCCCAGTCGCTTCAAAAAGTTGACAAGAAACTTGATCAGCTTGAAAGCCAGCTGTCCGAACAGCAAAAACAGGAAGAATTCCTGTCGCGCAAATCGCGGGAACTCTGGACCGAGGAACAGGCCCTGCAATCCGAAGCCATTTCGGTTGCCCGCCGTACCCAGCGTCTGGAAACAACCCTGACCGAACTTGAAGATCAGCTGCAATCGCTTGAAACCCGCGAAAAGGTCGCGGCCACCAGCCTTGAGGACAAGGCCGGTCAATATGCCCGCATCCTGATGGCCTTGCAGCGCCTTTCGACCACCCCGCCCGAAGCGGTCATTGCCCTTCCGACATCGCCGCAGGATACCTTGCGTTCGGCGGTATTGCTCAAGGCTGCCCTGCCCGGCGTTGAACAGCATGCCCGCGACCTGCGTAAGGAACTCGATGAAATTGCACGTTTGCGCGAAGATATCCGCACCCAACGCGCGGACGTCGCCGAAGCCACCCGTGCGTTGCAACAGGAACGCACATCGCTTGCCGCATTGCTGAGTGAAAAGCGCCGCCTGCGCACCGAGACCGAGGCCGAAGCCCACGAAGCCGCCAAGGCCGTAAATGCGCTGGCTGACGAGGCCAAATCACTTGGCGAGTTGCTGAGCACCTTGCGCAAACGGGCCGAAGGTCTGCCCGCACCGCGATCACGCCCGGAAATTGATGTCGCCACCCGGACCGAACCCGATGCAGATACGCTGGGCGCAACCACGATTGCCCGCAATACGCCCCCCGAACCGCCAGCCCGCAAGGAAGAACCGGCCGCAGCCACCCCGAAACAGGATGGCACAAGCGACGAAGAATTCGCGGTTGGCAGTTCGATCACCCTGGCGCATGGGCATTTGCGCATGCCTGCCAGTGGCAAAGTCGTCACACTGTTCGGGGAAAAATCGCGTGGTCCCGACGGATTGACCGTCACAAGATCCAAAGGAATTGAGATCAGCACCCGCGCAAATGCGCAGGTTGTCTCGCCCTTTGATGGCAAAGTGGTCTTTGCAGGCCCCTTCCGCGGGTACGGCCGACTCTTGATTATCGAACACGGCGAAGGATACCATAGTCTTATCGCCGGTTTTGATCGGCTCGACAGTGTGGTAGGACAATATCTGTTGGCGGGCGAACCTGTTGGTATTATGGGTGAAACAGCGCCTAAACTCTATCTGGAGATGCGCCAGGACGGAGAAGCGATCAATCCGCTTCCGTGGCTGGCCTCGAAAAACGGCAAGGTAAGTGGATGAAAACCTCTCGATTGGCAGTACTCGCACTCGCGACCGGCATGACTTTCGGCCTTGCGTCCCCAAGTCTGGCGCAATCTTCAACCTCCTCGGCTGAGACATATCGTCTTTTGAACCTGTTTGGTGACGTGTTTGAACAGGTCAAAGCCAAATATGTCGAAGAAGTCGATGACAAGCAGCTGATCGAAGCCGCCATCAACGGCATGCTGACGTCACTTGATCCGCATTCCTCTTATCTGAACATGGATAATTTCGAGGAAATGCAGGTCGATACCCGTGGCGAATTCGGCGGTCTTGGCATCGAAGTCACGATGGAAGACGGCTTTGTCAAAGTCATCGCACCGATCTATGACACGCCCGCCGAAAAGGCCGGCCTGCAACCGGGCGACTTCATCACCCATATCGACGGCACCGCCATTCGTGGCATGACGCTTAATGATGCGGTCGAAATGATGCGCGGCAAGGTCAATACCGACATTGTCCTGACCATCATCCGAAAGGGCGAACAGGCTCCGTTTGATGTCACCCTGACCCGTGCGGTCATCAAGATCCAGTCGGTCCGCGCCGAAGCCAAGGATGATATCGGCTATATCCGCATCACCAAATTCAACGAACAGACCTTTAGCGGCCTGCAACGTGCGATTGGCGACATGCGCGATCAGATCGGCCCGGAAATCAAGGGTCTGGTGATTGATCTGCGCAACAACCCGGGCGGCCTGCTTGATCAGGCGATTTCGGTATCCGATGCCTTCCTGGACAAGGGCGAAATCGTATCGACCCGCCCGCGTGATACCCAGAATACCGAACGCTATAACGCGCGGTCCGGTGACCTGGCCGAAGGACTGCCGATTGTTGTTCTGATCAATGACGGTTCGGCATCGGCATCCGAAATTGTTGCCGGCGCTCTTCAGGATCACCGCCGTGCGGTCATCATGGGCACGCGCAGCTTTGGCAAGGGATCGGTTCAGACAATCCTTCCGATGCCGGGCAATGTTGCACTGCGCCTGACCACCGCGCGTTATTACACGCCGTCAGGCAAATCCATTCAGGAAGTCGGCATCGTTCCGGACATCATCGTGCCCCAGGCCCGTGTTGAAAGTATCGAAAGCGATACCCGCCGGTCCGAAGCATCCCTGAACGGTGCGCTTCGCAACGAGGACGCCGCGACCACAGACGCAGAAAAGGATGCAAATTCCCGCCGGGATGAAGCCGAGCAACTTGCGATCGACGATTATCAGCTTTCGCGGGCGCTTGACATGATCCGGGGCATTTCGCTGTTTGGTCCGCGCCCGAAAGGGTAAGGACCATCCGGACATCGTGAGAGACTAGCTGTTCGTGTTCAGGAAAATCCTAAATTCCTTGCCATTCCGAAAGAAGAAGGATGGCGATCTCGACGAGGACATGGCCGGCGCGCTGGCCGACGACCTTGGCGACGGGATGACTGACGCTGAAGAAGTCAATCTTGATGACCTGCCCTTTAACGAACTTCCGATCGAAATTCAGATCAAGCGTCTGCCCAAGCGGCCGAAATCACGGCGCAGCTGGCTGTCGAAAATTCTGATCATTCTGGTCTTCCTGTCGCCCTTCGGGGCGACAGCGGTTGCCCTGATCCCGATCCTTGATCCGGAAACCGGCTGGCGGCTGTTTCATCTTGGCAGTCCCGAGGCCTTGGTGGCTGTCCCGGGGTCTGAACGCGAACTCCAGGAAGAAATCGCGCGCGGTGTGCGCGACATGCAGGAACGCGAACGGGCCCAGCATAATGGCGATGTCGGTCCCGATGGCACCCCACAATCCGCCGAAGACATTACCAATCAGCTTTCCGGTGTCTCCGATCTGGTCGGGCCGGCCGATCAGGCTGACGGTGTTGCCCCCGATACCGAGCTAAGCCCCGAAGAACTGGCCGCCATCATCGCCGAAGAAGGATCGATTGACGATCCGATCGAACCCGACCCCTTGCGCAAGGCCCCGCTGCCCGGTCTGGATGAAGAAGGCAGTTTCGGCCGTGTCCCGCGCATTGCCGATGATGGCACCACACCGTTCGATGCCTATAAGCGGCCCTTTGAAAAAACCGACGGGCAACCCTATGTCGCGATCATTCTGACCGGGGTTGGCCTGAATGAAGCCCGCACCGAAACCGCGATCAATGATCTGCCGCTTAATATTTCGTTGGGTATTTCACCTTATAGCCGCGACATCAAAACCGTTGCCGAACAGGCCCGCGAAATGGGCCATGAAGTCTTTCTTGAATTACCGATGGAACCGGCCGATTTCCCGCTTTCCGATCCGGGGCCACGCGCGCTTTTGACATCCCTGTCAGAGGGTGAAAACCTTGTGCGGCTTGAATGGTTGCTCGCACAGTTCCCCGGCTATGCCGGACTGGTCAGCCACGAAGGATCAAAATTCGGAAGCCTTGATAGCGCCATCCGCCCGATCATTGAATTCGTATCGCGTTCGGGCCTGATGTATCTCGAAGGTACGCGCAGCGGCATGGCAAGCTATGGCGCGCAACTGGCATCAAATGCCGGAACGCCAAATGCGATTGGCAACATTCTGATCGATCAGGTTCCCAGCCGCCGCCAGATTGATGCAAGACTTGCCGATCTGGTCCAGCTTGCCAAACGCAACGGTGTTGCTGTCGGCTTTGCCCAATCCTATCCGGTCACCATTCAGCGCCTGCGCAACTGGGCCTTGCGCCTGAAACGACAGGGCGTCGAACTGGCACCGGTCAGTGCGATTGCCAATATGCAGGTCACCCCGCAATCCGCCGCCGAAGCAGAAGCCGCACGCCGCGAAGCCGAACAGCGCGAAAGCGAAATCATGGCACAGGAAGCCGAAAACAATCCGGCTGAAAATACCGCAGACGAACCCGCCGCCACCATCGAAAGTCAGTGACCGGACGCCATACGCACCCGGCCCCGATCACCCAGGAGAAATCATGGCTGACAAATCCGCATCCCCGTCCGATACGAACTCAACCGAAGCCACAAGGGTAAAGGCCGAAGACCTGCCCTATCGCCCCTGTGTCGGTATTGCGCTTTTTAACAAGGATGGCCTGGTCTGGGTCGGCAACCGTTTCGGATTTGAAGGCGCATGGCAATTGCCCCAGGGCGGCATTGACGATGGCGAAACCCCGATTGAAGCCGCCCTGCGCGAGCTCAAGGAAGAAATCGGCACCGACAAGGCCGAAATCATCGCCGAAACGCCCGACTGGCTGACCTATGATCTGCCCGACCATCTGATTGGCAAGGCGTTCAAGGGCAAGTATCGCGGCCAAAAGCAGAAATGGTTTGCCATGCAGTTCACCGGCAAGGACAAGCATATCAATATTGATGTGCCCAACCCGGAATTTGATGCCTGGCGCTGGAACGACCTGGCGACGCTGCCCGACATGATCGTACCGTTCAAACGGCCCGTTTATTTGCAACTCGCCGAGGCATTTCGTGATGTACCGCAAAGAATTCGTAAAATGAAAAAGGCATAAAGGATCAGAACGCGGCTTGATCGCTGCTTTCTTTTCGCTAAATTTTACGAATTATCAGACACCTACGACTTAGAGGAGCTCCAATATGGGTACGGATCGGTTTATCTTTGGTGTTCTGACCATTGTGGTCGGTCTTTTCGGACTGTTCTATGCGTCAGGCTCGCATGACGGTTATTCCTATTTTGTCGGCTTGGCCCTGTTTGTCGGTGCTGTGCTGTTCATGTTCCACCTGATCAAGGGGTATTATGATCAGCTTGATGCAACCGATCACTGATCACGCGCTGTGCCTGATACAGCTGTAACCGGCATCAATGCTTTTAAATTCCCCCAAAAGGCTCTAGGAATTAACCATGAGCAATACACATTGGGATCCTGCCCGTTACAGTCTGTTTGGCAATGAACGCCTGCGACCTGCCATTGATCTGATTGGCCGCCTGCCAAAAGCAGCCAGCGGCTTTTCCCCGCGCCATATCGTTGATCTGGGATGCGGTCCCGGTTCGGTGACCGCAATTCTTGCCGATGCCTTTGCAACGGACAACGATGACAGTCCCCGTATTGTCGGTGTTGATTCATCTGACGAGATGTTGGACACCGCGCGCAAACGATCCGAAAACATTGACTGGCAAAAGGCCGATATCGCCACCTGGCAACCTGACGAGCAGGTCGATCTTCTGTTTTCCAATGCGGCCTTGCATTGGGTGCCCGATCACTCGACCCTGTTTCCCCGCCTTCTGGACTTTGTCCGTCCGGGCGGCATGATCGCCATTCAGGTTCCCAACAATTTCCTGGCGCCAAGTCATCAGCTGATCGGCGAAGCTGGCATGGACTGGCGCAAGGAAGTGGCACAGGCCATGCACGCAGCCCGTATCATGCGTCCGGGCGATTATTTCGACGTTCTTGCACCGTCATGCGATGAGATCGATTTGTGGCAGACGCAATATTGTCATGTCCTGAACGGGCCGGATGCGGTTTATAACTGGACCAGTTCGACCATCCTGCGCCCGGTGATGGCGGCCCTTCCTGATGACGCGGCACGCGCAACCTTTACCGCGAAATACAAGGAACGCCTTAATCAGGTTTATCCGATCCGCGATGATGGCCGCACACTGTTTCCGTTCAACCGTCTTTTCATGGTTGCGCGCAAACGCCCAAGCTAACCCCACCGAACCATTCCCTGACAAGGAGCCGCACCATGGCAGAATTTCGCGAACATTTCGTCAAATGCTGCGGGTACGAGGTCCATGTCCGGGCATGGGGCAACCCGTCCCGACGGCCATTGATCATGATGCATGGTCTGGCCAGGCTTGCTGATGATTTTGATCATGTCGCCCCCCATTTCACCGATCAGTACTATGTTCTGTGTCCGACCATGATCGGGCGCGGCTTTTCCGGCTGGGCCAAGGACCCGGACCGTGAATATACCGTGCCCTTTTATGTCGCGCAGATGTTCGAGCTTCTCGACCATTTCGGCATAGAAACCTGTGACTGGATCGGGACATCCATGGGGGGCCTGATCGGGCTTTATGCCACCGCCGAAGTTGCCGGACGGATTGAAAAGCTGGTTCTTAACGATATTGGACCCGAACTTGATCCGGACGCGGTGGCGCGTATCAAATCCTATGTCGGCGCATCACCCGAATTTGAAACCATTGATGACGTCGAAAAACTGGTTCGGCTGGTTTATGCCCCGTTCGGGGTGGCCGACGATGCAACATGGGCGTTTTTGGCGTCCCGTTCCGTACGGCGCCTGCCAAACGGCAATTTCATGATGCATTACGATCCCGAAGTCATGCGCATCTTTGCCGAACATATTGATTCCTTTGATGCCTGGGACGTTTTTGACGCCCTGCCCTGCCCGGTCATGCTGATCAGCGGCGAACAATCCGACCTCATCCCCAAGGCGATTGTCGAGAAAATGAAAAATAAAAAACCCGAAATGCCGGTTTTTGCAGTGGCGAACTGCGGACATGCACCCCATTTGAATGACAAAGCACAAATCAACGCTATCAGGGACTTTTTGGGGCGCTAAAGCCAGTGTTGCGCGCAACATACGCGAACCGTCTGTTGACGCCATCTTTTAAAAAAATCCCCTGATGAAGTTCACGCCGTGACAATGCCGCAGTCAATGTGGAGGCACGGACACGACATGGTTGGTATGGGACCGACACCGAAACTTGCCTGACTTCCAGTAATGGGGGTCCCCTGACCAGTGCGCTGATTGCTGTGACCGTTAGATCACCTGTGGGAACAGGCGGCATGATGATGAAACCGCATTTGGCTAAAACCTCGATCTGTACTGCATTTCTGGCCACCGCGATGACTGCGGGTTCGGGTCTGTTTTCGGCTGTTTTCGCCCAGTCGACAGACAGCACACAGGTTCCGGCATCCTCACGCCTGACCTTTGGCACGGATCTTGGCGCGGGCATTCTGCCACCTGCCGGATCAAACGGGATCGGTCGCTATTTTTCCAGCCGCCCACAAAACAGCATCGTGATCGGGCCTGCATTACAGGATGCGCAAGATCCCGAAAATGCCAGTCAGTTCTGGCTTGAAATCGACAGCAACCGGAATACCCGCACCAACGCACTTAGCGCGCAAATCGGCCTGGGCTATGCGCCGGTGCCGGAACTCGGCATTGCTGTCGGGCCGTTTGTCGAACTGGGTTCAACCCGATCGGAAAATATCGGCAACTATCAGACCGGCGGCTATGCGCCCGATCAACGGCGCAGCCAGGTTTTGTTCTCTGACAGTGACAATGCCTTTCACGATGCCGGTCTTGCTGCGTCTCTGTCCTATATGCCGCTTGAAGATATCTGGATCGGGTTGCATGGCAGTGTGTCGCGCAATATGGCACCACCTCATCCGGAACAAAGCATCCTTGACGGTATTGACGCCATGCTGGGATTGACCGCCAGCTACCGGATCGAATTCTGATCATTTGGTGTGGCCCCGGTGTGATCATTTCCGGGCTGTCACGGGAAATCCCTGTTGCACAGGACGGGCAGTCCTGTATGACTCTTGGAAAGATAATCCACCGGGATATTCAGGGACATTTAGACACGCATGAGCCACTCGCTCCCATCAAAGGCCGTACTTGGCGCCCCGTTTGAGGCATGCAATGCACTTGCTGCGGCCAAAAATGCCAATCTTTACCGTGCGGCCATGCGTCTGTCCCCGGAACGCCAGCGTTTCTTTCTGGCAAGCTATGCCTCGATGCGGGTCATTGACGACATTGTTGATGACGGCTTTCTTGAACTGCCCGATGCCGAACGTCATGCACAGCGTGAAACCGTTCTGGAAACCATCAATCAGTGGCAGGCCCAGATCATTTCCGCCAAAGCCGGTGCTGACAACCCGTTGCCGGAAACCGGCCCGCTCAGCGGTGATGTCTATGAAGCATTGCGTCTGACCCTTGGACGCAGCGATCTTTCGCCCGAACCATGGGTTGCCCTTGCCGATGCGCTGCATCGCGATGTTGCCGAAGAACCGATGGATGAATGGGATGATTTCATCGCCTATTGCGAAGGGGCAACCGCAGCACCGGCATCGATCTTTGTCTATCTTCTTTCGGCCAGATACGATCCGGAAATCGGCTATACGTCGCCCTTGACCAACCCGCCGATCTGTCACGCGCGCGATATGGCTATTTTCTGCTATATCATTCACATCCTGCGTGATCTTCCCGAAGATATCAAAGGCCCGGACCGCCTTGTCACCATTCCGTCCGAAATGCTGATTGCTGCCGACATCACGCTTGGCGAAATCCGCAACGCCATCGGTCAGGCCAAGTTCGAAAATCTTGATTACCTTGGGCGCATCCTGCTTGAACATGCCTGGGAGCATTTCGAAACAGGTCAGGCGCGCTCGGGCGAGCTTCTTTCGATTCTTGATACCGACGAGGCCGATACTTTATCGCGCCTGTTCACGGTCTATATCGAGCTGGGCGGTGCCATGATGGAAAACGGTTATGCCAGCTTCCTGAAAGATCGCGATGCGATCATGAAAAGCACGGCACAAAACAGCCTGCCTGACGTCAATCAGCAATAAGTCCCCGGATCGTGCAAACATGCTCGACCTTCCTGCCAGGGTCGCGCATCATATTTCATGCCCCGACAAGACAAGAACCATCGGCCGCATCGAACCGGACTGTGCAAACAGGCCTGTTGCGAAATATTCGGACATTTTGCACCGGCTTGCCAAAGCCAATTGTTTGCGGCCTCACTTAACGACGTCAAAGAGGTCAAGTGATGTTTCCGCTGCTTAAAAAGGTTGAAACCTGGGTGCGCAATCAGTGGGTTGATGCGACGGTCGGATTTATCCTGCTATTCACCGCCTTAAACGATAGCGGCGATACCCTGGTTGATGATGTCATGACCGGCAATGTCGGCACATCCCACGGGGTTCTGGTTCTCGGACTGGCCCATGTCGTCCGGTCAATCCCGCCCGTGATCAAAAGCATCGGCATCATTTTCTATCCCGAAAAGACCTAAAGCCATTTCAGGCTGCCCAAAAGAAAACCCCGCCAGATGGCGGGGTTTGTCGTAAATTCCTGACCGGCAATCTTACTTGGCGCGAAGGGCCGCAACACCCGGAAGGGTTTTGCCTTCCAGCCATTCAAGGAACGCACCGCCCGCGGTGGAGACATAGGAAAAGTCCTGATCGGAATCCGCATGGCGAAGGGCAGCAACCGTGTCACCACCACCGGCAACCGACAGAAGTTTGCCTGCCTTGGTCAGTTTTGCCGCATGCTGGGCAACCGAAACCGTCGCCGTATCAAACGGGGTGATTTCAAACGCACCAAGCGGCCCGTTCCAGACCAGCGTTTCACAAGATTCCAGACGCTTGTTCAGATCAACGATGGTTTCCGGACCGGCATCCAGGATCATGCCGTCGCTGGCAACGTCGTTGATGTCAGACACATCATGCGGTGCGTTTGCGGCAAATTCCTTGGCAACCAGACCATCAACCGGCAGAACGATTTCACAATTGGCGGCGTCGGCCTTTTTGAAAATCTCGCGCGCGGTTTCAAGAAGATCATGCTCGCACAGTGATTTGCCAACATTGACACCCTTGGCCGCCAAAAACGTATTGGCCATGCCGCCACCGATCACCAGTTGGTCAACCTTGGCAACAAGGTTCCCCAGAAGATCAAGCTTGGTCGAAATCTTGGCACCGCCAACAATTGCCATCACCGGATGTTTCGGAGCTTCAAGCGCATTGCCCAATGCTTCGAGTTCGGCCTGCATCAAACGCCCGGCATAAGCCGGAAGTGCGCGCGCCAGACCTTCGGTCGAGGCATGGGCACGGTGCGCACAGGAAAACGCGTCATTGACGTAAACATCGCCAAGCTTGGCTAGCTCGGCCACGAATGCCGGGTCGTTCTTTTCTTCCTCTGCATGGTAACGCAGGTTTTCCAGAAGCGCGATTTCACCGTTCTCAAGGCTGTTGACCACGCTTGCTGCCGCATCACCGATGCAATCATCGGCAAATTTCACCGGGCGGCCCAACTGTTTGGCAAGGGCATCGGCAACCGGTTTAAGCGACATTTCAGCAACGCGCTGGCCCTTCGGGCGGCCAAAATGGGTGATGACCACCAGTTTGGCACCGGCATCAGCCAGTTCGATCAGGCCCGGAACGGTACGGTCGATGCGGGTCGTATCACCAACAACACCATCCTTCATCGGAACGTTAAGATCAGCGCGCAGCAATACGCGCTTGCCAGCGACATTGACACCGTCAAGCGTATTAAAGTCAGCCATTATCTGAACCTGCTTTTGAGTTTCACAAAAGACGGGAGGCGGGCGTCCCGACATGGATCGGACCCGATCCTGTTGGGCCCTGTTTTGCCCGATCACAACAATCGACGCAAGGCCCGAAGGGGTCCGTAAAAGTACATGTAAAAAATAACCGGCCAACATCACCATGCGGGCCGGTTACATATTTCTGATCAGTGCGCACCCAACAGGGATGAATGCAGGAAGCCCTGGAAACTGGTCGCGACCGGTCCGGTCATCAGGACATGGTCATCGGGCAACCATTCAATCGTAAGCTTGCCCCCGTCAAGAATGACATCGGTTTTGCGCCCGGTCAGTCCGCGACGTGCCGCCGCAATGCCGACCGCACAGGCACCGGTGCCACATGCACGCGTCACACCGACACCACGTTCCCAGACACGCATCCGGATCTGGTTTTCGCCGATGATGCTGCACACTTCGATATTGGCGCGTTCGGGAAACATTTCGTGATGTTCAAGGATCGGTCCGAATTTTTCGATATCGACGGCTTCGGCGTCATCGACGAAAAAGACCGCATGCGGATTGCCGACATTGACCCCGACTGCGTCCGAAAGCGGACCAAGCGACAATGGAATATGGTTGGTATCAACCGCTTCTGACAGCGGGATATCACGCCAGTCCAGCCGGACCTGCCCCATATCCACGGTTACCTGACCATCGGCCAAACCATTGGCATCAAGAAGGCCAACCACGGTTTCAATGATCGCATCATTGCGGCCAAGCTCGCCCATGACGATGCTGGCAACACAGCGCGTGGCATTGCCACATGCCTCGACCTCGCCGCCATCATTGTTGCGGATGCGCATGAAGGCATCGGCAAGATCATCGCGGGCCGGTTCGATCACGATCAACTGATCGCACCCCACACCGGTTTTGCGATCTGCAATCCGGGCAGCAGTTGCGTTATCAAGATCAAGCACAGCGGGATCGCGTCGTCCGTCAAAGACAACGAAATCATTTCCCAGACCATGCATTTTGACAAAAGGAATACCGTTCATACCCGCCTTATAGTCCTGTTTCCGGGGCCCGTCCACATATCGCTTACCCGGATGTAGCACGAATATGCCCCGGCGCAAGCAGGCGTTTTTACGGATTTGGAAATGCTGTCAGGCTGACAGTTTCGGCGTTGCCGGCGCGCAATAGCGGACCTTGCTTGGCACGAAGCCGGCCTTGGCAAAATAATCGCGCAAACGCCCGTCACATTCGCCAAGCGAAACATACACATTGGCGCATTTATGATCGCGCGCCAGCCGGTTCATCGCATCACGCATGGCATCAAACACATAGGCACCCGCCACGATTTCCACCGCCATGACATTATCGACATGCAGGACAAGCCCGTCGGTCATGTCATCACGCACATAATAGGAAAACAGACCGTGGATATAGCCGCGCTCGTTGGACAGAACGATGATGCCGCGCTGGCGTTGCCATAAAAGCTGGTCGGCATCAGTTGCCCCCGCCAGGCCAGAGTCCGCCCCCGTATCGCCAACCGGCAGACAATACCGGTCGACAAAGGCACGCCATCGATCAAAAGACATATCGACCTGCATCATCTGCACCAGCGGATACGTCATATCCGCAGTGTGCGATGTAAGGGGATGTGCCTGATAGGCTTCTGACATGATTACCGTCCTCTGGAATTTACCCGATCATGCCGCAAATAAATCCGGTCAACCTTGATGTGCATCAACACGTTTGGATGCGTTGGGGCGCATAAACAGCCACAACACTTGAGGTCCCCGTCCGGCGACAACATGGAATCCCATGATTGAATTTCCAACGGGTATTGCGCGCCTGTATTGACGTACATCAATGGCTTTTGGGCCATGTGCCCGCATACTCGCTGCACTGAATGGGAAACCTCGCCAGGTTCAATGCGTCCCTGTTTCAAACGGGATGCATTGTGGGTGGGGCTTCAAGTGCAGGTGAATAACCCATCCTCGGATCGGGTTATTCACGGGGACGGATGAAACTGTCCGAGAGGGTCTGGACAGTTGCCCCGAACACCTTGAACGGGAGTCAAGCATGGGCCAAGGGAGCATGGCACAGACAGCATCGCCTGCGGTTGCTGTTAATTATAATATGGACGTTGTGCGCTGGGCCGCACTCGCGACCGTATTTTGGGGAGTCGTCGGATTTCTGGTGGGTGATGTCATCGCCTGGCAGCTCGCATTTCCGGCGCTCAATTTCGACAATGAATTTCTGAACTTTGGGCGTCTGCGCCCATTGCACACCTCGGCAGTTATCTTTGCCTTTGGTGGTAACGCTTTGCTGGCGACTTCCTTCTATGTGGTTCAACGCACCTGCCGCACCCCGCTTTATGGCGGCACGGCGTTGCCTGCATTCGTATTCTGGGGGTATCAGCTTTTCATCGTGATGGCCGCGATCGGTTACGTGACCGGCACCACCCAGGGCCGCGAATATGCCGAACCGGAATGGTTTGTTGATCTGTGGCTTACCCTGGTTTGGGTATGCTATCTGGCGATGTTTGTCGGTACCCTGCTGAAACGTCAGGAACCGCACATCTATGTGGCAAACTGGTTCTATCTGGCGTTTATCGTCACGATCGCGATGCTCCATCTTGGCAACAACCTTGCCATTCCGGTATCGCTGACCGGCACCAAGTCCTATTCGATGTTCTCTGGTGTTCAGGATGCCCTGACCCAGTGGTGGTACGGCCATAACGCGGTTGGCTTCTTCCTGACGGCTGGCTTCCTTGGCATGATGTATTACTTCATCCCGAAACGGGCCGAACGTCCGGTTTATTCCTATCGCCTGTCGATCATTCACTTCTGGGCGCTGATCTTCCTCTATATCTGGGCTGGTCCGCACCATCTGCACTACACAGCCCTTCCCGATTGGGCGCAGACCCTTGGCATGACCTTCTCGATCATGTTGTGGATGCCGTCCTGGGGCGGGATGATCAACGGTCTGATGACGCTTTCGGGTGCCTGGGACAAGCTGCGTACCGACCCGGTCCTGCGTTTCATGGTTGCTGCTGTCGGTTTCTATGGCATGTCGACCTTCGAAGGTCCGGTCATGTCGATCAAGGCCGTCAACGGACTTTCGCACTATACCGACTGGACCATTGGTCACGTGCATTCCGGTGCGCTTGGCTGGGTTGCCTTCGTATCGTTCGGTGCGATCTACTTCCTGATCCCGGTTCTGTGGAATCGCGAACGCCTGTATTCGATGCGTCTGGTGTCGCATCACTTCTGGTTGGCGACCATCGGGATTGTTCTTTACATCACCTCGATGTGGGTTTCGGGGATCATGCAGGGCCTGATGTGGCGCGCCTATGACGAACTGGGCTTCCTGCAATATTCCTTCATCGAAACCGTTGAGGCGATGCATCCCTACTACATCATTCGCGCAACCGGCGGCCTGCTGTTTGTTCTTGGTTCGCTGCTGATGGTCTGGAACGTCTACAAGACGATCAAGGGCGATCTGCGTAACGAAGCTCCGATCGGCACACCTGCCACTGTTGCAGCCGAATAAGGGGGGAACGAGATATGCTTCTTAAAAAACACCATATCGTTGAAAAGAACGTCTTCGTTCTGATCCTTGGCATTTTCCTGACCATCATCATTGGTGGCATCGTGGAAATCGTGCCGCTGTTCACGATGGAACAGACCATCGAAAAGGTCGAAGGGGTACGTCCCTATTCGCCGCTCGAACAGGCCGGTCGCAATATCTATATCCGTGAAGGCTGCTATAACTGCCATTCCCAGCAGATCCGTCCGTTCCGTGACGAGGTCGAACGGTATGGCCATTACAGCCTTGCCGCGGAATCGATGTATGACCACCCGTTCCAGTGGGGATCGAAACGTACCGGTCCGGACCTGGCACGTGTCGGCGGGAAATATTCCAATGACTGGCATGTGGCCCACATGAAGGATCCGCGCTCTGTCGTGCCGGAATCAATCATGCCGGGTTATCCGTTCCTTGCTGAACGCAAACTGAACTTCGATGACGCACAGGCCCATCTCGAAACACTTCGTATGGTCGGGGTTCCCTATACCGACGAAATGATCGAGACGGCCAAGGCGGACCTTTACCTGCAGGCCAGCGAGGATGCGGCCTATGACGATGATTTCCTTGCTCGTTACCCGAATGCGGCAACAGGTGATTTTGACGGCAAACCGGAAGAACTGACCGAAATGGATGCGCTGATTGCGTATCTGCAGGTCCTGGGCCGGATGGTCGACTTCACCACCTATAACCCGCAGATGAACCTGCGCTAGGGCAAAGGGGAACGTCATGGAATTCTTTACGCAACTCGCTGACTTTTTCCGCCCCCTGTGGGGACTGTGGCTGATGCTTCTGTTCAGCGCGATCATTGCCTGGGTCATGTGGCCAAGCAAAAAGCGCAATCGGGACATGGAAGCACACGCCCGGATTCCGCTGCGGGATCAGGATTAAGGGGAGAACAGAGTAATGCCGACACATGTCGAAAAAGACCAGGTATCCGGGCGCGAGACCACCGGCCATGAATGGGACGGTATCAAGGAGCTCAACACACCGCTTCCGTCCTGGTGGGTCTATGTTTTTTGGGTGACCGTTATCTGGTCAATCGGTTACTGGGTGGTTTATCCGTCCTGGCCGACCGCCAATGACTATCTCAAGGGGATGTTCGGGACGACCAACCGTACCCAGCTGCATGAAACCCTGAACAATGTTGCTGCCGAACGCGCTCCGTTCATGGAACGCCTTGCGGCACTCGATGTAACGGAAATCACCAGCGATCCGGAACTTCTGAACTTCTCGATGGCCGGTGGCAAGGCGATCTTTGCCGACAATTGCGCACCGTGTCACGGTACGGGCGGATCGGGCAATCCGGGCTTCCCGTCGCTTCAGGATGACGCATGGCTTTGGGGTGGGACACTTGAAACCATCAACGAAACCCTGCATGTCGGGATCCGCTGGGATGCCAATGAAGACACCCGCATGAATGACATGCCGGCCTTTGGCCGTGACGAATTGCTTGAACGCGATCAGATCGACGATGTTGTGCAATATGTCCTGCACTTCACCGACCGCGCAACCGACAAGGCCGCGGCTGATCGTGGTGCGATCGTGTTCGAAGAAAACTGTGCATCCTGCCATGGTGACAATGCCAAAGGCATTCAGGAACTCGGTGCGCCGAACCTGACAGACGCCATCTGGCTGTACGGGGGCGACAAAGCCACCATCACCGAAACCGTGACCAATTCGCGCCGTGGCGTGATGCCGGCATGGGAAGGCCGTCTTGACGAAGAAACCATCAAGATGCTGACGGTCTATGTCCACTCTTTGGGTGGCGGCCAGTAAGTTCGGCAGTCTTTAAGACGGAATATATCTGACAAAAAGGGCCAGCGATTTATCGTCGCTGGCCCTTTTTATATTTTACTTTGCGCTTTCACCGCCGGGCTCAGGTCGATGCCTTTTCGACCCCAGCCAAATGGGCATCAAGCTTTTGCAAGGTCTGCGCCCCGTATTCCACTGCCCCGAACCCGATCACAATTGCGCGGCGTGCTGCACTTGGATGCAGTTGGCGCAAGGTCACAACGGTTTTGCCATTTTCCTGCGGATCAAATGTCACAAGCAACCGGAATTGGTCCGGATCATTATCAATGTCGGCCCCGTGCAACGCCTCGATCATCACGGGAAACGTCACCTGGACAAATTCCATCCGGTTGGAATAGCGCGTGCCATCCGGTGCCACCATATCGAACCGCCATACGCCGCCACTGCGGATGTCAATTTCCCGGGTTTCAAGTCGCATTCCATCAGGGCCGAACCATTTCACAATTTGTGTGGCATCGGACCACGCACGAAAGGCAAGTTCGACGGGTGCATTCACGACGCGCGCCAACACAACCTCCCGATCAAGCGGCCATTCTTGCCAGTCGGCGATATGGTCGGTACCGCGATCAATCATCTGCTTGTTCCTTTTTCATGGTTTCAAGATGTACCTCAAACCGGTCAAGACGGGCTTCCCATTGCGCACGATGCAACGCAAGCCAGTCTTCGGCTTCCTGAAGCGTTCCCGGATTAAGGGCACAAATCCGTCGCCGCCCTTCGCGATGCGACACAATCAGCTTGGCATCTTCCAGAATGCCCAGATGCTGCGTGAAGGATGGCAATGCCATCGCAAACGGTTTGGCCAGCTCAGAAACCGATACCGGACCGCTGCTGAGTGCTTCGATCACAGCACGCCGGGTCGGGTCCGAAAGCGCATTGAATGTTGTTTCGATAGTTTGTTTTTCGATCATCATGGATCAAACCATAACCAATTTCGTTACTTAGGTAAATACCTAAGTAACGAAATTGGGATCAACACATCACTACGGCGACAATTCACACGAATATCCCTGCGTAAATTGACATGTATCATGGTGCGTTTTTCGCCTGTCTCGTACTTTTCTGCCTGAGATTTGAATAATTAGAGTTTGCTTCGTAAAGCTGCCGGAAGTTGAAAATTCTCTGGCTGTTTAACCGATTGAAACAACTGGCGGTTCACCGCGACGAGAGCAGTTGCTCGGACGAAAGCAACAACCAGGTAGCGAACATGGCCATGTCCAATTTGCAAAGTCCCGATATCGAAACGGCCCCGATCATTGAAGAAGACGACCGTGATCAACCCCTTTATAAAACGCGGGACAAAGTTTATCCCAAACGCGTTTCCGGCCGGTTCCGCAACCTCAAATGGTTCGCACTGATCGCGTTATTGTCGATTTACTGGTTGGTGCCATGGATCCGCTGGGACCGTGGACCAAGCGCCCCCGATCAGGCTGTTCTGATCGACATGGATCTTGGCCGCGCCTATTTCTTCTTCATCGAAATCTGGCCGCAGGAAGTCTATTACATCACGGGCATCCTGATCATGGCGGCAATCGGTCTGTTTCTCGCAACCTCGCTGTTTGGACGTATCTGGTGTGGGTATGGCTGCCCGCAGACGGTCTGGACCGATCTTTTCATGCTGGTCGAACGTTATATCCAGGGCGATCGCAACGCGCGTGTCCGCCTCGACCAATCAAAATGGACGTTCGAGAAATTCTGGAAAATCGGTGCAACCCATCTGGCCTGGATTGCCATTGCCATGGCAACCGGCGGCGCGTTTGTTCTGTATTTCAACGATGCCCCGACCGTCATTGTCGATGTCTTTACCGGCAATGCGACGCTGGCTGTTTATGTCACCATCGCGTTTTTGACTTTCTCGACCTATCTTCTGGCTGGCTGGGCCCGCGAACAGGTCTGCACCTATATGTGTCCCTGGCCGCGTTTTCAGTCGGCAATGCTGGATGATGAAAGCCTGATCGTCACCTATGAAGGATGGCGTGGGGAAGCCCGCGGGCCGCTTAAACGCAAAAACCTGACCCGTGGCGAAGTGCCCGAAACCGGCCACTGCATCGATTGCCGTGCCTGTGTGAATGTCTGCCCGACCGGCATTGATATCCGCGACGGCCTGCAGATGGAATGCATTGGCTGTGGCCTGTGTATTGATGCCTGCAACGACATCATGGACAAGGTCGGCTTTCCGCGTGATCTGGTCCGGTTTGATTCGGTCCAGAACACCCAGCTTCGCGCCCAAGGCAAGGCAACCCGTGTGCGCATCATTCGCCCGCGCACCATTTTCTATGCAGCCATCCTGACCGTGGTGGCATCGGTGATGATGTTCGGTCTTTTGAACCGTTCGGTCCTTGAACTCAATGTGCTGCGTGACCGCAACCCGCTATTTGTGACCCTGTCTGATGGCGATGTCCGCAATGGCTATACGGTCAAGCTGCTCAACAAGGAACAGTCGCTGAAAACCTATGAACTGACGGTTTCCGGACTGACGATTTCGGATTTCCAGATCATCGGTCAGACCCCGAACCAGAAAGGCACCTTTGATCTTGAAGTGGCGCCGGACCGGGTTGGCAGTTTCCGTGTGTTCATTGCCGCCGATCCGTCGGCACTTGATGGCGATGCAACACCGTTCGAATTCACGGTGACCGATACGGAAACCGGAAACACCGAAACATATGATACAGTATTTGCCGGTCCCAAGACCGACCGCTGATCGTGAAAACGCTTTGGCACAGGAAAGACAAGCAATGGCAACGCATATGACGTCTCCTTCTTCTGATCAAACCGGCCCGCGCAAATCGGATCGCTGGATCCCTTGGTACTTTGTTGGCGGTTTTGCCATCATGCTGATTGCCAATATTTCGCTGATCACTTTTTCCATGACCAGCTGGAACGGCCTTGTCACCAAGCACGCCTTTGAAGAAGGCAACAACTACAATGCTGCAATTTCCGGTGCGGCCCGTCAGGCCGAACTTGGCTGGCGCAGCAAACTGACGGTCGGGGGTGTCATCAACCAGTCGGGCACTATCACTGTTCTGTTCCGTGACAAGGACAGCAAACCGATCAGTGGTGCAAAAATGTCGATCGTTCTGACCCGTTCTGACCGCGACGACATGGACCAGACCATCCCGATGGCCGAAGTTGCACCGGGCGAATATCGCGCAAGTGCATCTTTCCCGGTATATGGTCGCTGGCAGGTCCGCACCATCGCCCATGCCATGGGTGATGATTACCAGACACTTGAAAACGTCGTCATCAATCCATGACCCAGCCCGCCCTTTGCCGTCACTGCCAGGAACCGGTCACTGCCTCGTCACCGGCAGGGCCTGACTTTTGCTGTGCGGGATGCGCCGGGGCGTATGAGCTGCTCGGCGAATTGGGGCTTTCATCCTATTACAAACGCCGCGCGGTCGATCCCAAAATCCGTGCCCTGCGCCCGGATGAAGAAACGCTTGGCAGTCTTGATTTCACCGAACTGGCCAGCACCGATGACACCGGCACCCACCATCTTAATCTGATGGTGGATGGCATTCATTGTGCGGCCTGTGTCTGGTTGATCGAAACTCTTTTGCAACGCAACGATGCCGTGACGCGTGCCCGGGTCAATATGACGACCCGCCGCCTGCGTCTAAGCTGGCAGGGTGCGTCGTCCGATATCGGTGCCATCCTGTCACCGGTTTTGCAGATGGGCTATCGCCTGATCCCGTTTGATCCCGCCGCCCTTGAACAGGCAACCGTGTCTCGCAACAAGGAATTGCTGCGCTGTCTGGCCGTCGCCGGATTTGCGGCCGGTAATGTGATGTTGTTATCGGTTTCTGTCTGGGCCGGGTATTTTCAGGGCATGGGCGGGGCAACCCGCGATCTGTTTCACTGGTTATCGGCATTGATTGCATTGCCTGCCGCGGCCTATGCCGGGATGCCGTTTTATCGCTCCGCACTGGGTGCCATCCGCAGCCGCCGGGTCAATATGGATGTCCCGATCAGCCTTGGCGTGATCCTTGCCCTTGGCATGAGCCTTGCCCAAACCATTCGTAGCGAACCGCATGCCTATTTCGACAGCGCGATCACGCTTTTGTTTTTCCTGCTGATTGGTCGCTATCTGGACGGGCGGGCCCGTGGACAGGCACGGTCGGCGGCCGAACATCTTTTGTCTCTGAATGCCCGGTCAATCACCGTCATTGACGATGACGGAACCCGTCGCCTGATCGCCCCGCACAAGGCGGAACCGGGCATGGTCGTTCTGACGGCGGCGGGGGAACGGATCGGCATTGACGGTGAAGTCATCGACGGCCAGTCCGACATTGATACCAGCGTCATCACCGGCGAAAGCATCCCGGTCCTGACCCGCCCGGGCAAAACAGTCTTTGCCGGCACGACCAATATATCCGCGCCTTTGCGCATTCGTGTGACGGCAACCGGCGGCAATACCCTGCTATCGGAAATTGTCCGGCTGATGGAAAATGCCGAACAGGGTCGGGCCAAATATGTCGCGATTGCCGACCGGGTGGCCAAATCCTATGCCCCGGTTGTTCATTTCCTGTCGCTGGCCACTTTTGTCGGCTGGTGGCTGATTGGCGGTCTTGCCTGGCAGGATGCGCTGATGAATGCGATTGCGGTTCTGATCATTACCTGCCCCTGTGCGCTGGCGCTTGCGGTTCCGGTCGTTCAGGTCATTGCCACCGGCCGGTTGTTGCGCGCCGGAATTCTTGTCAAATCGGCAACCGCACTTGAACGGCTGACCAAAATTACCGGTATCATTTTTGACAAGACCGGAACACTGACCACCGGCAAACCCGAACTGGTCAGCCAGACCGACGCCGAAACGCTTGAACTTGCCGCACGCATTGCCGCCAACAGCAATCATCCATTGTCCCGAGCCCTGGTGCGTGCGGCTGGCAATGTTGCGGCCATGGCCAATGTTACCGAACAACCGGGCCTTGGCCTGACGGCGCATACACCGTTTGGCACCATTTTGCTTGGCAGTCGCACATTTTGCGATATCGCGGAAAACGCCGATTTGCCGTCTGATGTCACCGGGCCGGAATTATGGTTGGCAGAACCGGGAAAATCACCGACCCGGTTTGTGTTCCGCGACACACCGCGCAGTGACGCGGTCACGGTCGTTGATACCCTGCGTGCGCGCGGATTTGATATGACATTGCTGTCGGGTGACCGCAGCAGCACGGTCCGCCAGCTTGCCGAAACAATCGGCTTGCGTGACTGGCATGCGCGCATGTCCCCGACCGACAAGGCCGGCTTTGTCCAGAAACGCGCAGATGAGGGCAAGTTTGATCTGATGGTCGGCGATGGCATCAATGATGCCCCGGCTCTTGCCTGTGCCCATGCATCAATGTCACCGGCAACCGCTGCCGAGATTTCGCAAAACGCGGCTGATATCGTGTTTCAGGGTGACAGGCTGGGTGCCGTCATCGAAGCCATCGACGTCGCCCGCAAGGCCGACCGGCTGGTGCGTCAGAACTTCGCCCTGTCCTTTGCCTATAACCTGATTACGATTCCCCTTGCGGTATCGGGCTTTGTCACCCCCCTGATTGCAGCCATCGCCATGTCATCGTCATCGCTGATTGTTATTGCCAATGCCTTGCGCCTGCATGCCAAGACATCCGGACAATCGCCAGACCTTGATATCGCGCCCCTGCGCCCCACATCCCAACAGGCAGGAGCCTAATGGCATGAGCAACCTTCTTCTCCTGATCCCGATCGCACTTTTTCTGGGTCTTTTGGGGCTTGGTGCCTTTTTGTGGTCACTGCGTTCCGGGCAATTCGACGACATGGAAGGGGCCGCCAATCGCATCCTGTTTGACGACGATGACGACCAGTTTGCGCCTAAATCCAAGAAATTCCACCACAATGACAGTTAGAATAACTTGAAACGCTCCTGTCTGTTCGCATAAATTAACGCTACTCAATGTATCGGGTCACCAGTATCGGAGTCTGCGATGGCAGTCCGCCCCCAACTTTGCGAAGCCTGTTCTATCAAGGACTTGACCTTCTGCTCGTCTTTGCACGGGGCTGAACATGATCAGCTGCGCCAACTGCTGACTCACGTCCAGTTTGATTCACACAGCACCATCTTCCACGAAGCCGAAGAAGCCGACTATGTCTTCAACGTCACGTCGGGCTCAGTCAAACTGTACAAATTGCTGGGTGATGGTCGCCGTCAGATCACCGGTTTCCTGTTTGCAGGCGACTTTCTGGGACTGGCCCTGAACGCCAATTACAGCTACACCGCCGAGGCAATCGAACCGGTCACGGCCTGTCGCTTCCCGCGGCAGAAGCTCGAAAAGCTGTTTGATCAGTTCCCGCATCTTGAAAAACGCATGCTGGGCATGGCGGTGGACGAACTGGCCGCCGCACAGGACCAGATGCTGTTGCTCGGCCGCAAGACTGCCAAGGAAAAGGTCGCATCCTTCCTGTTGATGCTGGCCCGACGCCAGGAACATCGCGGTGAAAATACCGATACCATCAACGTCCCGATGAGCCGGTCCGACATTGCCGATTATCTGGGTCTGACCATCGAAACCGTGTCGCGCACCCTGACGCAACTGCGCAAGGAAGCAACGATTTCGCTCAAGGATAACCGCCATATCGAAGCGGTCGGGCTTGATATGCTCGAAGACCTTGCCGAAGGCCTCTGAATTCTTTTGTGCAACTGCACAGTAATGCTGACTGCGTCTTTGAAATGATGCGAGGAAAAAGCGCAAATTCGGTCAATTGATAACCTGTTGGCCGAATTGCCTATTTCGCGATTGCGAAAAAATATTTCCCGAATACCGTCATCATATTGTAAACATGACGGCACGCCCGACACAGATCGGGCAGCCAAATCCGGTCGAACCGGGGGAGAAACGTCATGAGTGCCACCACAAAAAAGATGGGCCGGGTTTCCGTCCCACAGCTTCGCGCCCGCAAGGGGGGCGAACCGATTGTCTGCCTGACTGCTTACACAACGCCAATGGCCCAGCGCCTTGATGAACATTGCGACCTTCTGCTGGTCGGCGATTCACTGGGCATGGTTGTCTATGGCATGGAAAGCACGCTTGCCGTGACCGTCGACATGATGGTCAATCACGGCAAGGCGGTCATGCGCGGCTCGAAAAATGCCTGTGTCGTGATTGATCTGCCATTTGGCAGCTATCAGGAATCCAAGGAACAGGCTTTCCGGACAGCATCGCATATTCTTGCCGAAACCGGCTGTGCCGCGGTCAAGCTCGAAGGCGGGGCCGAACTGGCCGAAACCATCGAATTTCTGACCCAGCGCGGCGTGCCCGTCATGGGCCATATCGGCCTGATGCCCCAACAGGTCAACACCATGGGCGGTTTCAAAAGTCAGGGTCGCGGCGAAGCTGCTGCTGAAAAAGTCCTGGCCGATGCCCGTGCTGTCGCCGACGCCGGCGCCTTTTCCGTCGTGGTCGAAGGAACGGTTGAACCGGTCGCCCGCCACATCACCGAAACCATCGATATTCCGACCATCGGGATCGGTGCATCGGTGGCCTGTGACGGCCAGGTTCTCGTCACCGAGGACATCCTTGGCCTGTTTTCGGATTTCACGCCAAAATTCGTCAAACGCTATGCCAATCTGGGCGATGCCGTCTCCGAGGCGGTCGGCCAGTATGCAAGCGAAGTGCGCAACCGTCAGTTCCCGGCGGATGAACATTGCTTTGGCGTTACCAAAAAAGGTAACTTGCGCGCGGTCTGATGCCAGATGGTTCTGACCGCCGCGATTTCTTGAAATTTCGATACGACGATTACGATGCCTCTTACGACTGTTCACACCGTCGCAGATTTGCGCGCGACTGTTGCCGACTGGCGCGCGCAGGGCCTGCGTGTTGCCCTGGTGCCGACCATGGGTGCGCTTCATGACGGCCATATCAGCCTGACCCGTCTTGCCCGTGAACATGCCGACCGCGTGATCGTATCGATCTTTGTCAATCCGACCCAGTTCGGCCCGAACGAGGATTTCGGCGCCTATCCCCGCACTCTGCCCGATGATCAGAAACTTCTTGATGCTGCCGGGGTGGAACTGTGCTTTGCCCCCTCGGTCGAGGAAATGTATCCCGACGGCTTTGCCACCAAGGTCAGTGTCGATGGCGCAATGACCAATGTTTTGTGCGGGGCGGCCCGCCCGGGTCATTTCGATGGGGTGGCCCAGATCGTCACCAAATTGCTGCTTCAAGCACTGCCCGATTGCGCGATTTTCGGCCAAAAAGATTATCAGCAGCTGATGGTCATTCGTCGTTTCAGTGCCGATCTCAACATTCCGGTCGACATTATCGGGGCCAAGATCCTGCGCGAAGAAGACGGTCTGGCCATGTCGTCACGCAATCGGTATCTGTCGCCACAGGAACGCGAAACCGCGCCGGTTCTGAACCGGGTTCTGGCCGATATCACCGCCAGGGCCGCCAAGGGCGCCGAACTTGGACCGCTTTTGGCCAAGGGGCGCGAAGACATTCTGGCCGCCGGGTTCAATCCGATCGACTATCTTGAAGTTCGCGATGCGCAAACGCTTGAACTGGTCAGCCAAACCGTTACCAGACCGGCGCGAATCTTTGTTGCTGCGCGTCTTGGCAAGGCCCGCCTGATTGACAATCACGCGATTGATCCGGTCAGCCCGGCGGTTTGAACATCCGGTTGGAAGCCCCCGGGCACCATCAGAATCGGGGATTGGGTTCGAAATGACTCGAAAAGCGCAGAACATCGCGCTTTTGCGCCCGATTGCGCTTGACTCCCCACCCCCGATCCAATAAACCCTCCTCACCAAAGGTCGCCCAAGGGGTGACTCCCCCAGTCCTCGAGTTTTCGAGCACTGGGTTTTAGTTTTTTGTGCGTACGCGGTGGAAACACCGGCAACACAGACGGGATTTGGAATGTTTGAAGGACTAAGCGATCGCCTTGGCGGAGTTCTCGATAAGCTGCGCAAACGTGGCGCGCTGAAGGAATCCGACGTCAAGGAAGCCATGCGCGAAGTACGCGTCGCCCTGCTTGAGGCTGACGTTGCGCTGCCGGTCGTCAAAACCTTTATCACCAACGCCACCGAACGTGCGGTTGGTCAGGACGTTCTGCGCTCGGTCACCCCGGGCCAGATGGTCGTCAAGATCGTCCATGACGAACTTAAAAACATGCTGGGAGAAGGCGAAGACATCAATCTTGCCTCGACCCCGCCGGTGCCGATCCTGATGGTTGGTCTTCAGGGTTCGGGTAAGACCACCAGTTCTGCCAAGATCGCGCTGCACCTTACCAAGAAGCGCAACAAGAAGGTTCTTCTGGCATCGCTCGATATCTATCGTCCGGCCGCCCAGCAGCAGCTGAAAGTGCTGGCCGACGATAATGGTCTGGGTGTTCTGCCGATCGTTCTTGGCGAAAAGCCGGTTTCGATTGCAAAACGCGCCATGGATACCGGCCGCAAGGAAGGCTATGACGCCGTCATCCTTGATACCGCCGGTCGCCTGCATATCGACATGGAACTGATGAGCGAAGTCGCCCAGGTCCGTGATGCGGTCAACCCGGTCGAAACCCTTCTGGTCACCGATGCGATGACCGGTCAGGACTCGGTCAATGTGGCCAAGGAATTTGCCGAAAAGGTCGGCATCACTGGTATCGTTCTGACCCGTGTTGACGGTGATGCACGCGGTGGCGCGGCCCTTTCGATGCGTCAGATTACCGGCTGCCCGATCAAGATGATTGGTGTCGGCGAAAAGATCGACGAGATGGAAGCCTTCCACCCTGATCGTATCGCCAACCGTATTCTTGGCATGGGTGACGTTGTCAGCCTGGTTGAAAAAGCCGCTGAAACGATCAAGGCCGAAGACGCCGAGAAAATGGCGAAGAAGTTGCGCAAGGGTCAGTTTGACCTGAACGACCTTCTCGCCCAGCTCAAGCAGCTTCAGAAGATGGGTGATCTTTCCGGCATCATGGGGATGCTGCCGGGCATGGGCGCGCTGAAAAAACAGATGTCGCAGACCAAGCTTGATCCGAAACTTCTGACCCATCAGGAAGCGATCATCCTGTCGATGACGCCCAAAGAACGTGAAAACCCGGCCCTGATCAAGGCATCGCGCAAAAAGCGTATTGCCGCGGGCTGTGGCCTGACGGTTCAGGACGTGAACAAGCTGCTCAAGCAATACCAGACCATGTCCACCATGATCAAAAAGATGGGCAAGATGGGCAAAAAAGGTCTGTTTGGCGGCATGCCGAAAATGGATCCGGCAATGCTTGAGGGCGGCGAAATGCCCGACCTCGGCAATCTGCCAAAAGGTTTCCCCGGTGCCGGGGGCGGTTTGCCGCCCGGCTTGCCGGGATTGGGGGGCGGCGGTGGCCTTCCTCCGGGATTCCCGGGATTTGGCAAAAAGAAATAGCCAGACCCCAGGTTCTTAAACAGGTTCTCAAGAATGCCTCTTAGGAACCGAAACGGTCGCAAGGCCGCAGACTACAAGACTAGCAAATAGGCCCCTCGGGGCCCTGATTTAGAAGACTACAAACCCAAGCTGAAAGGAACTTATCCGAATGGCTGTCAAGATTCGTCTTTCCCGTGGCGGTGCCAAGAAGCGTCCGTACTACCGTATCGTAGTTGCTGACGTTCGTGCTCCGCGTGACGGCAGCTTCATCGAGAAAGTCGGTACCTATGATCCGATGCTCCCGAAGGATGCTGACAACCGCGTGACCTTCAAAGAAGAGCGCATCAAATACTGGCTGTCTGTTGGTGCACAGCCGACCGATCGTGTTGCACGCTTCCTTGGCAAGGCTGGCCTTGCTGACGCGTTCAAACCGACCGAACAGCCGCAGAAGTCGGCTCCGAAAGCGAAAGCCCAGGAACGTCTTCGTGAGAAAGCTGAAAAAGCTGAAGCTGCTGCTGCCGCTGCTGCGGAAGCCGCTGCCGAAGCAGCAGCACCTGCTGAAGAAGCTGCAGGCGAGTAATCGCTGAACGCACGCTTTGATCAGATACCGGAAACTTGTGAACCGAAATGGCTGATACCCGCAAATCCAAGAACGACGAAGCTTATGTCTGCGTCGGCATGATCACCGCCCCGCACGGGGTGCGTGGTGCCGTGCGCGTCAAAAGCTATACCGTCGACCCGGATAACCTTGTCGGTTACGGCCCGTTGTTCGACGCCAAGGGACGCGTGAAATACAAGCTGTCTCCTGTCGGACATGTCCGCGACCAGCTGATCGCCAAGATCGAAGGTGTGGACGACCGGGACGCCGCCGAACGGCTGCGGGGTACCAAGCTTCATGTACCACGGGCAGCACTGCCCGAGACGGAAGATGAAGACGAATTCTATCTTGCCGACCTTGTCGGTCTGAAGGCCTTCCACATTGATGGATCGCTGTTCGGGACCGTACGGGGCGTGGCTGATTTTGGCGCTGGCGACGTAATCGAAGTCGCGCTTGAAGAAGTCCGTGGCAAGGTTGTCGTTCTTCCGTTTACCAAGGAAGTGGTTCCCGATGTGGTGCTTTCGGAACGCAAGCTGGTGGTAAATCCGCCCGAGGGGCTCCTGCAGGATGAAGACGGACCCGGCAATCGCAGCCGCCGTCCCAACAAATCCCGCAAGGACTCTCAGGCCGACCGCGATTCTGATGCCGTCACTGCCGATGCAGTAGGCGCGGAAACCGCGACCGGCAGCGGAAAGGAGGCCTGATCGATGTCTGTGTGGCAGGCAAAAGTTGCAACCCTGTTCCCGGAAATGTTCCCGGGTGTGCTTGGTCAGTCTTTGGCTGGCAAGGCGCTTGAGAACGGGATCTGGTCGCTTGATGTCAAAGACATCCGCGATCATGCAACCGACCGCCACCGCACTGTTGACGACAATCCTTTCGGGGGCGGGGCCGGCATGGTCATGCGCCCGGATATTGTCGACGCTGCCCTGCGTGAATTGCGTGCCGACGCACCGCAATTGCCGCTGATTTATCTCAGCCCGCGGGGAAAAGTGCTGAACCAGAAACGTTGCCGCGAACTGGCAGCGGGCCCGGGTGCCATCCTGTTGTGCGGTCGTTACGAAGGTATCGACCAGCGTGTACTTGATGAACACCAGGCCGAAGAGATCAGCATCGGCGATTACATCCTCATGGGCGGCGAACTGCCGGCCATGGTCCTGATTGAATCGTGCATTCGCCTCATTGAGGGAACGGTCAACAAGACCGAGTCCGTCGACGAGGAAAGCTTTGAAACCGGGTTGCTTGAATATCCGCATTACACGCGCCCGGCCAATTGGAACGGGCGTGACGTGCCGGAGATCTTGCTTTCCGGACATCATGCCAAGGTACAAGCCTGGCGGCATGCACAGGCAGAAGAAATTACTCGTGAGCGACGCCCGGACCTTTGGGACCAGTATGTCGCAAACGGGAACATCAAAGAGGGTTAAACCATGACCAACATCATCCAGCAGCTCGAGAATGAGCAGCTCGACAAAATCGTTGCGCAGCGCGAAGTTCCGGAATTCGACGCAGGTGATACCGTTCGTGTACACCTGAAAGTCGTTGAAGGTACCCGTGAGCGTATCCAGCAGTTCGAAGGCGTTTGCATCGCCAAGAAGAACCGCGGCCTCAATTCTTCCTTCACCGTGCGTAAAATCGCATCGGGCGAAGGCGTTGAGCGTATCTTCCAGTCGTACTCCCCGGCCATCGACAAAATCGAAGTCGTTCGCCGCGGTGACGTTCGTCGCGCGAAACTGTACTACCTGCGTGGTCGTACCGGTAAATCTGCACGTATCGCCGAGCAGACCACCGGCCACAAAGGCAAACTGACCGCAGCAGAACGCGCGAAGAAGTAATTCTCCGCCGTTTGGCTATGTCAGACGAAAAGACGGGCTCACCTTCGGGTGGGCCCGTCTTTATTTCATGATCAATCACAACAGAAAACAAAACCAGCTGTCTACAAACTCCATCGAACCTGAGAAGTTACCGATTTCCGCGTTTCCACTTTTCACGCAAACATTGTTGTACGCATTCACTATTCCGCTTTACGCAATCCTCAATGCAATAATCTATGAATTGCAGTTTGCGTGCTCGATTACGCGTGTATCTGCGATCTTTGCGCACTCGACGCTTACGCACACACAGCAGTTCCAAGAGTTGCGCAATTTCAAGTTGGTTCGAGCGAGATACAGGAAGACGCAGCTCCTCCTTCAGCCTCCATTCAAAATCTCCACGCGTAATCACAGCAAATCTCCACATAAGTTATTGATATAGCTACACAACCTATGGTTTCTCTGTCAGCAGTCAAGTTCAGCCCTAGGGGTTTTCCTGCGTAGAAAACCAATTACCAGGCCCAACACGTCAGCACAAAGTAACGCCTCATCAGGAAGCACAACTATTAAGAGCATTTCGCCGAATCGCCAGCTTTATAGCTTTGGAAAGAATACACGCAGAAACCATGGGATAAATTCATCAGCTTTTATTATATCAGATATCTCTAACTCATATTGATTTAAGCCGATTTGGCTACTTTTGGGTGCTGTATTTTTCCCGTTTCAATTTCAGGATGCAAACCTGGGAAAAACACGCGCCCGGCGGCTTGCGATTTAAAGGCCGGGGTGTATAAAGGCACTCCCGCGGCAAAAACAATCAAACCCGCGTGGTTCTGGATAATAAAATTTCGCAAACCGGATTAAGCCGGTTGCGCCGGAGAAAACGCCATAACCGATCTGCTGCCTTGGGCAGGATCACCTTGCGTATTTTTCGAGACATTCCGGGCCACACAGACGGGGCGGTTGTTGCTGCTCAAAAGATCGATGTTTTATGAGGAGGTCGAGATGGGTCAACCTAAAACCCTTTTTGACAAGATTTGGGAAAGTCATGTGGTCGATACGCAGGATGATGGCACCTGCCTGCTGTATATTGACCGTCATCTCGTCCACGAAGTTACCAGCCCGCAGGCATTCGAAGGTCTTCGCAATTCCGGCCGCAAAGTGCGCCATCCCGAATTGACCCTTGCCGTGCCCGACCACAACGTTCCGACGTCTGACCGGTCCCAGGGCATCAAGGAAGAAGACAGCCGCATTCAGGTCGAAACCCTTGACCAGAACGCGCGCGAAACCGGCATTCATTATTTCCCGATGAACGACCTGCGTCAGGGTATCGTTCACATTGTCGGCCCGGAAGAAGGCTTTACCCTTCCTGGCGTAACCATGGTTTGTGGTGACAGCCACACCTCGACCCACGGCGCATTCGGTGCCTTGGCATTCGGTATCGGCACGTCCGAAGTCGAACATGTTCTGGCAACCCAGACCCTGGTTCAGAAACCGGCCAAAAACATGCTGGTCAAGGTTGAAGGTGACCTGCATCCGGGCGTTACCGCCAAGGACATCACCCTTGCGATTATCGGTCGTATCGGTACGGCTGGCGGTACCGGCTATGTCATCGAATATGCCGGCTCGGCGATCCGTTCGCTGTCGGTCGAAGGCCGCATGACCGTCTGTAACATGTCGATCGAAGGTGGCGCACGTGCCGGCCTGATCGCACCGGACGAGAAAACCTTTGAATATATCAAAGGCCGTCCGATGGCCCCCAAAGGTGCCGCATTCGAACAGGCTGTTGAATACTGGAAAACCCTGCCGTCTGACGAAGGTGCCCATTACGACAAGATTGTCGAAATCGATGCCGCCGACATCGTCCCGCAGGTTACCTGGGGCACCAGCCCGGAAGACGTCGTACCGGTTACCGGTGTTGTTCCGTCGCCAAGCGACGGCAAGGACGCCGGCAAGCAAAAGGCAATCGCCCGTTCCCTCGAATATATGGGTCTGACGGCTGGCACCCCGATCGAAGAAATCAAGATCGACCGCGTGTTCATCGGTTCGTGCACCAACGGTCGTATCGAAGATCTGCGTGCCGTTGCCGAAGTCGCCAAGGGTCGCAAGGTTTCGCCGTCGGTCAATGCCATGATCGTTCCGGGTTCCGGTCTGGTCAAGGAACAGGCCGAAGCAGAAGGCCTGCATGAAATCTTCATCGAAGCAGGCTTTGACTGGCGCGAGCCGGGCTGCTCGATGTGTCTGGCAATGAACCCGGACCGTCTGGCCCCGGGCGAGCGTTGCGCTTCGACTTCGAACCGTAACTTCGAAGGCCGTCAGGGTCGTGGTGGTCGTACCCACCTCGTCAGCCCGGCCATGGCAGCAGCAGCTGCAATCACCGGTCACCTGACTGACATTCGTAAACTCGGTTAAAGAAGGTTCCCATGGCCGATACCGCATTCATCAATTTTCGCGAAAACGCCCCCCGTATGGGACGTGCTGCCGTGCTGGAGCAACTTCTGCCCCAGCTGACCGGCATCAACCTGCCCGACTTTGTCGCACAGGAACTCGACGCGACCGAAGAATTGATCGAAGCACTGGGCCTGGCCTGGGAAACCGGAAGCAAGGGATAAGACGATGGAAAAATTTACCAAGCTCACCGGTGTTGCTGCACCGCTGCCGATGATCAATGTCGATACCGACATGATCATCCCCAAACAGTTCCTTAAAACCATCAAACGTTCTGGCCTTGGCAAGAACCTGTTTGATGAAATGCGTTACGACGACAATGGCAACGAGATCCCCGATTTCGTTCTGAACAAACCGGCCTATCGCAATGCGCAGATCCTGGTATCTGGCGACAATTTCGGCTGTGGTTCATCGCGTGAACACGCGCCTTGGTCGCTGCTTGATTTCGGCATTCGTTGCGTGATCGCGCCGAGCTTTGCCGACATTTTCTATAACAACTGCTTCAAGAACGGCATCCTTCCGATCCGTCTGCCGCAGGAAGATGTCGACAAGCTGATGGCCGATGCCGAACGCGGTGCCAACGCCACCGTCACCGTTGATCTGGAAAACCAGGAAATCACCGGTCCGGATGGCGGCTGCATCAAGTTCGAAGTCGAAGAATTCCGCAAGCATTGCCTGCTGAACGGTCTTGATGACATCGGTCTGACCTTGCAGAAATCCGATGCCATCAACGCATTCGAAGCCAAGCGCGCTGCGTCGCAGCCCTGGTTGTCGCTCTAATTCAAAAAGGGGTGGCGAACGGTTTCGTTTGCCGCCCCTTTTCTATCGCTACGGGGTGAGCGGCCCCGAAAATATCTGGGAAGGATTCTTTTATGACCACCACCAAAAAAGTATTGATGCTGCCGGGCGACGGAATTGGTCCCGAAGTCATGCGTCAGGTCCAGCGCGTCATGGACTGGATGGCGAAAAAGCGCAATGTGAACTTCGAAATCACCGAAGGCCTGATTGGCGGTGCGTCGATCGATGCGCATAACAACCCGCTGACCGACGAAACCCTTGCCGATGCAATGGCGGCGGATGCGGTTCTGCTTGGTGCTGTTGGTGGTCCGAAATGGGACGATCTTCCGTTTGATATCAAACCGGAACGCGGTCTTCTGAAAATCCGCAAGGAAATGGGCCTGTTTGCCAACCTGCGTCCGGCACTGGTGTTTGACGCCCTTGTTGGTGCATCGACCCTGAAAGAAGAAGTCGTCAAGGGTCTCGATATCATGATCCTGCGCGAACTGACCGGCGGCATCTATTTCGGCCAGCCGCGCGGCATCGAAGAACGCGACGGTGTTCGCACTGGCTTTAACACCCTTGTCTATTCCGAACCGGAAGTCGAACGCATCGCGCGCGTTGCTTTTGACATGGCCATGAAACGTGACAAGCGTCTGTGCTCGGTCGACAAGGCCAACGTTCTGGAATCCACCGTTCTGTGGCGCGAAGTTGTTGAACGCGTTGCCAAGGACTTCCCGGAAGTCGAAGTCAGCCACATGTATGTCGATAACGCATCCATGCAGCTGGTTCGTAACCCGAAACAGTTCGACGTGATGGTCACCACCAACATGTTTGGCGACATTCTGTCGGATTGCGCTGCCATGCTGACCGGGTCGCTCGGCATGCTGCCATCCGCATCCCTTGGTGCGGCCGACGCTGACGGCAAACGCAAAGCACTTTACGAGCCGGTACACGGTTCCGCACCGGACATCGCCGGTCAGGACATCGCCAACCCGCTGGCAACCATTCTGTCCTTTGCCATGATGCTGCGTTATTCGTTCGACATGGGCGACGATGCAACCCTGATCGAAAATGCGGTTCAGAACGTCCTTAAGGGCGGCCTTCGCACCGGCGACATCATGCAGCCGGGCATGGCAAAAGTTTCGACCACCGTCATGGGTGAGTCGCTGATCAACGAACTCGACAAACTTGTCTGATCCTTCGTTCTGATCACAAATTCAAAAGGCCGGGTTTATTGCCCGGCCTTTTTGCTATCCGGGTCGATTTCAACGGCATTGCCGACGACCGCTTCAAACAGTGCAAGCTTGTCGGGATTGCGATGCACGAACAGATCAACAATCCGACCATCCTTTTCCGTTGCGCTTAGTGCGGTTTCAACCACACCATCCACCATCATCAGAAGCCAGCATTCCCCGTCCAGCACCACATAGAACGCCCGTTCACGTGGATTGCGTTTGCGCCAGACACCGACAAAGAACCGTGCAACATGATCCGGACCATATAGCGGATTGGCAGTGGCCAGTGCCTTGCCACCACCATCGGAATGCAAAATGACATCCGGGGCAAGCTGGGTCAGAAGCTGACCGACATCACCAAGACTAAGCGCCGTGACAAAGGCCTGCATGCGTGTCTGATCACATGGCTGCCCGGTGATTTCCGGTGTCGCATCGCGGTCATTTTCACGCTTCATTTTGCGCCGGGCCCGAAACAGGATCTGACGGGTATTGTTCGGGGTGCGTTCGATCACCGGGGCAATATCATCATGTGCCCAGTCAAACACCTCATACAGGACAAGTGCCACCCGTTCGACCGGCGCAAGACGTTCAAGCATCAAAAGATACGCCTGCCCCAGACCTTCCTGTTCAATCAGGTTGGTTTCGGCTTTGGGCGGTTCGGGCGTCATCCACGGTTCTGGCAACCAGTTGCCAACATAGTTTTCGCGCTGGCGCCGGGCCGATTTCAGAACATCCAGACAAATATTGCTGCACACCCGGACCAGCCAGCCGGTTGCATCCTTGATCTCGGCGTGATCCTGCTTGCGCCATCTGAGCCACACGTCCTGCACCGCGTCTTCGGCGTCGGCATGACTGCCCAGCATCCGATAGGCCAGCGCCGTCAGACGTGCGCGATGCTGTTCAAAAATCGTATCTGACATCCTGTACCCATCAAACGGGTGAAGCGGCACGGGATTACCCCGTGCCGCCTGATCTTGTTGCTTGCGTTGCTTCATCCTGCCCGATGGACCTTCCTGTTGCAAAGAGACGATATCATCTGTCTCCCGGGCAACGGGCGCGGAAAGCCCGGTCATGCAAATTCGTGCTGGGCAATGCCAAGACGGTTCCAGGCATTCATGGTTGAAATCACGCAGGTCAGTTCGGAAATCGCATCGGCTTCAAAATGTGCCAAAAGCGCACCGTGGCTTTGTGCAATGCGTTCCTGGCTTTCGATCCGGGTCAGGCATTCCGCCCAGTCAAGTGCCGCGCGTTCGGCATCGTCAAATCCGTCTGCGGCGCGCCAGACCGGCAACATCGTCAGTTTGGCCGCATCGCCACCATGTTCGGCAAAACTTTTGGCATGCATGCGCAGGCAAAACGAACACTGATTGATCTGTGACACGCGGCATTCGATCAAATCACGCAGGACGGCTGGCACCTTGCCATTTTCAACAATGGCCGTGGCCAGACCATACATCGATTTGAACAGGGCCGGGCTGGTATCGGGGAATGAAAAACGGCTCATCATAGTTCTCCTTGCTCGGTAACGGGATCACGTCCCTTCTGCCCACAAGGACGAAACACAAACGGGCCGCGTTACACGGCCCGTCCGTCTTTTTTTTCTTTTTCCGCGTTCACCCGGTAAACGCGCCCGAAAAACCTAGGCCATGCCAAGCTTTTTCAATGCATCGGCCAGGGGCGCATGCATCACCCATTGCCAATCCTCCCCCGCCGACTGTTTGCCATCGGCCAGGGTAAAGATCGCCGCAAGATAGTCACTGACATCGGATTTGCAGACCGGCAGCCCCGCAGCCGTTGCGATTTTCCCGGCCAGTCGGCCATATTTCTTGTGCCCGATCCGGCAGCCGAAATGCCCGACCGTTTCAGCCAGCTTAAGACCGGTAATTTCGCGCCCCGGTGCCCGTGCGTGGGCACGCAACATGTCCCGTTCGCAACTCGACAGTTCGATCGCACCCAGTGCCTTGACGTAATCTTCCACCTGCCCGATATGCGGGGTCCGGCTTGTTAGCGATGTCTCGCTGCCCTGATGATCAGTGTCATCCCAGTTCATCACTTTCAGCATGTCGTTTCCTCCCGACAAAAGACCGGTTGATCGCTTTTTCACATCTGTCGTGCCGGTCGATCACGCGATGTGTCTTGGAACCCTTAAACAAGTCAGGGCGGGAAACCATCGTTCCCCGCCCTGTATCCTCAGGCATAGTCAAAGCCCGGCTTGGTAAAGACAAACTGGCCAACCCGCATGCCGCCACCGCCTTCTGACTCGTCAAAGGCATTGATGCAGCCCGCCAGATAGAATTCCCACATTCTGCGGAATTCCTCGTCATATTTGACCGGGTCAAGTTCATCACGCACCGCCCTGAACCGGTCACGCCAGGCCCGCAATGTCCGGGCATAGTTGCGCCCGGCATGGAAATGCGATGCTTCGACCATCAGATTGGCGTGCTCGGCGGCTTCGATCACTTCATGAACCGCCGGAATATAGCCGCCAGGAAAGATATATTTGTCGATCCAGGGGGATGTAAATTCGGCGCGCGGCTTGATGATGGTGTGAATGACGGCCCGGCCACCGGCCTTAAGCAGTTGGCCAACCTTTTCGAAATAGGTTTTGAACTGATGGCGACCGACATGTTCGAACATGCCCACCGATACCACCCGGTCATATTTTCCGGCATTGGCATCGGCAAAGACCCGGTAATCAAGCAAATGATAATCCAGTCCGCTTTTGGCATTGTCGCCCATCTCGGCCCGCTTTTGCTGCGCCCAGTTATATTGTTCGGTCGACAATGTAATACCGTGGACCTCGGCCCCGGTTTCACGGCGGATAAACCGGCTTAACCCGCCCCAGCCGCAACCGATATCGACCACCCGCAACCCCGGCTCGTTGATCTTGAGCCGCTGGGTGGTCAGGCTCATTTTGCGGTGTTGCGCTTCTTCAAGGGTTTGCGCCCCGTCATCCCAGAAGGCACATGAATATTGCATCTCCGGATCAAGGAAGCGGGTATAAAGATCATTGCCGATATCATAGTGATGGCGGACGCGTTTTGATGCTGCCTTGACAGTGGTAAACTGGGCAATCTGGAATTTGAGCGCCTGCAACTTTTCGATAAAGGTGCCAAAGCCGCTCGACGAATGTCCACCTTCGAAATTAAGGCGCAACACGCGGATCAGATCTTCCATTTCACCGCTGACAAGGTCAAAGCCGCCATGCATATAGGCTTCGCCAAATCCCGGATCGGGACTAAGCGCCATTTTAAGGGTGTTGGTCCAGTCGGGCACGGTCATGCCCGCACGCGGTTCCGAACCATCACCCAAAACGATTTCATGTTTGTCATCCACGCGGAAAACCAGCGTTCCGCGCGTTACATGTTCCCGAAAGAAATCGAGAACCTTTTTCTGTGTCCAATCCAAACTCATCGGGTACGTCATCGGCCGTCCTTTTTGCAAAAGTCGGAAAACTGATCGCCCCATATGCAGCATTGCCGCATATCTGCATCTAACCCTTTGTCAGGATCGTTTTATCTTGCCATTTGGAAGGTCGTCAGATGGTGGCAGCGGTTTCGCGATGCGATCCGAGCCGAAAGCAGAAATCAACCAAGCAGGATGCGAAACGATTCTGATTTCGGGTTCGACACATGAACCCCGTATACGATTTTGCCAGATTTTTCTGCGATCTCAAGTAGTAATCATAGGTGGAATGACAAGGATGCGCTTGCGCAATTGTCGTGAAAGCCTTACATCTCGCGCCAGATTATCAGACATTATCCACAGGCATGTGCCTGCGCCGTCCGAACCGCCATGCGGCTTATTGCCTGCGTTGGCCCGGGTCCGGCCTCCATGCCGACCAGACTGAAAAGAGGCACCTGATGGGCTATAAAATCGCCGTTGTCGGCGCGACCGGAAATGTCGGGCGCGAAATGCTCAACACTCTTGCCGAACGCAAATTTCCCGCCGATGAAGTCTTTGCACTGGCATCCTCGAAATCAATCGGTCGTACCGTCTCCTATGGCGAAGACGATGATCTGAGCGTATCGGACGCGGCCAATTTCGATTTCTCGCGCGTTGATATTGCCCTGTTCTCGGCCGGCGGGGAAACCGCCAAGAAACTGGCTCCCAAGGCCGCCGAGGCCGGCTGTGTTGTCATCGACAATTCCAGCTATTGGCGCATGGAACCGGGCGTTCCGCTGATCGTGCCCGAAGTCAATGGCGATGCCCTTGCCGGTTACGCCAAAAAGAACATCATCGCCAACCCGAACTGCTCGACCATTCAGATGGTGCTGGCCCTTAAGCCGCTTCATGACATGGCATCGATCAAGCGTATCGTGGTTTCGACCTATCAGTCGGTTTCCGGGGCCGGTCGTGCCGCCATGGACGAACTGTTCAACCAGACGCGCGGCATCTATGTGAATGATCCCCCGCAAAAGGAAGAATTCACCAAACAGATCGCCTTTAACGTCATTCCGCATATCGACAGCTTCATGGATGATGGCGCGACCCGTGAAGAATGGAAAATGACGGTCGAAACCCGCAAGATCCTGGATCCGGAAATTGCCGTTCACGCAACCTGTGTGCGTGTTCCGGTCTTTGTCGGCCACGGCGAAGCGGTCAATATCGAGTTCGAAAAGCCGATCACCGTCGAAGACGCCCGCAAGGCAATGAAAGATTTCCCGGGTGTGTCGGTTGTCGATTACCGCCAGGACGAAGGCTATGTCACCCCGCAGGAAGTCCAGGGCGAGGACAATGTCTTTGTCTCACGCGTGCGCAAGGATCCGACGGTCGAAAACGGCCTGTCGCTGTGGTGTGTCGGCGATAACCTGCGCAAGGGTGCGGCCCTTAACGCGGTTCAGATTGCCGAAAAACTGGTTGCGGATTTCCTGCCCAAGAAATAAGGAAAACCAACAGCTTCCTTTGCAAAACCCGCCCTTTTTGGGGCGGGTTTTGTCGTTGATAGACGCATGGACGCTGGTAACAATTCCAAAAAGACGGTAGGGAAAAAGACAAGACTTCAGCGATAAAAGCGTTCATCACCCAGTTGGCGCATGATGAACAAGAAGATATGTCGGGGGGAATCGGATGGTCAAAAGAACGCGCAAGGAAGCAGCCCGTCTGGATGAAGCAGCCCGCGCGGGCTGGCTTTACTATTGTGCCGGGAATACCCAGGACGAAATCGCCCAGAAGCTTGGCGTTTCACGTCCGACCGCGCAACGTCTGGTCTCGGCGGCCGTCAGCGAAGGACTTGTCAAAGTCCGCCTTGATCATCCCATCACCCATTGCATGGAACTGGGCAAGGCGATCTGCGAAAAATACGGTCTGGCCAATTGCGATGTCGTGCCCACCGACCCCTCCGCCCCCGAGGCAATGTTTGGCATGGCACAGGCCGCCGCAACCTATCTTGAGCGCGCCTTGCAGTCTTCTGATCCCAAAATCATCGCCCTTGGCACCGGGCGTGCCATGCGCGCCATGGTCGATGAAATCGGCCGCATTGACGGCAGTCACCACAAGATCGTCTCGCTGGTCGGCACCATCGCCCATGACGGGGCGGCAAGTTTTTATGATGCGGTCACCGATCTGGCCGACCGCACGCGCGCCCCGCATTATCCGTTGCCGATCCCGGTGATCATCGAAGATCCGAAAATGCGCGAACGCATGCAAAAGCAACCGCCGATGGACAATATCCTGAAGCTCGCCCGCGAAGCCGATATCCGCTTTATCGGTGTCGGGCATCTGGGCGATGACGCACCGCTTCATATTGACGGATTTATCACCAGGGATGAACTGACATCCCTGCGTCAAAGCGGTGCAATCGGCGAAGTGATCAGCTGGTCCTTTGACGAAGACGGCAATATCCTTGATCACCCGGTCAATCATTGCGTCACCAGCGCCCCGGCGGTTCAGCCGGCCACCAATACCATCGCCGTCGCCAAAGGGGCCAAAAAGGTCGCAGCGATTCGCGGGGCCATGCGCGGAAAACTGATTTCGACCCTGATCACCGACGAAGCCACCGCCGAAGCTTTGCTGCGCTAGCACCGCGCGCCAGGCTGCGACAATATAACGCATAGCCACCCTGTCAGGCCGCCTGACAGGGTTTTGTTTTGTGCGCCGCAAAAACGAATTCGTTTGACAATATGCCGCGAAATTGAGTGAATGCTCATTACCTGAACAAATGATCAAGACGGACAGCCAAAGTTGTCCAACGGGTAGACAGTCCTTTTGGGAGGAAATATGAAACGCGTAATGGGAGCAGCGCTGTGCGCGCTGTTGGCAGGCGGTATCGCACACGCCAATGCCGAAACGAAACTGACCATCGCAACCGTGAACAACGGTGACATGATCCGCATGCAGAAGCTGACGGATGATTTCACCTCCAAGAACCCGGACATCACGCTTGAGTGGGTAACCCTCGAAGAAAACACCCTGCGTCAGCGCGTCACCACTGATATCGCCACCAAGGGCGGTCAGTATGACGTCATGACCATTGGCACCTACGAAGTGCCGATCTGGGCCGAAAAGGGCTGGCTCGCACCGCTCGACAATCTGGGTGCCGACTATGATGTCGATGACATCATGCCCGCCATCCGTTCGGCCGTTTCCAAGGATGACGCGCTTTATGCTGCACCGTTCTACGGTGAAAGCTCGATGATGATGTACCGCAAGGACCTGTTCGATGCGGCCGGCATCACCATCGATGGTCGCCTGACCTGGGACCAGACCCTTGAAATCGCCAAGAAACTCCACAAACCGGACGAAGGCGTCTATGGCATCTGCCTGCGCGGCAAGGCCGGCTGGGGTGAAAACATGGCGCTGATCACCACCATGGGCAATGCCTATGGCGCGCGTCTGTTTGATGAAAACTGGAACCCGACCTTTGACAGTGCCGAGTGGAAAGCAGCACTGGACATGTATACCAACATCCTTGGTAACTATGGTCCTCCGGGTGCAACGTCGAACGGCTTTAACGAAAACCTGTCGCTGTTCAACTCGGGCAAATGCGGCATGTGGATCGATGCAACCGTTGCGGCATCCTTCGTGACCAACCCCAAAGAATCCAAAGTTGCAGACAAGGTCGGCTTCACCGAAGCACCGTGCGCTGCGACCTGCACCGGTGCCAACTGGCTCTGGGCTTGGAACCTTGGCATCCCGATGGGTTCCCAGAAAGTCGAAGCCGCCCAGAAATTCATCGCTTGGGCGACCTCGAAAAACTATCTCGAACTGGTAGCGTCGAAAGAAGGCTGGGCAAACGTACCGCCGGGCACCCGCATGTCGCTTTATCAGAACCCGAAATACCTCGAAGCCGCACCGTTTGCTGACGAGACCCTTCTTGCCATCGACAGTGCAGACCCGATCAATTCGACCATGAAACCGAAACCCTATGTTGGTGTCCAGTTCGCTGCGATCCCGGAATTCCAGGGTATCGGCACCACGGTCGGTCAGCAGTTCTCCGCAGCTCTTGCCGGTCAGATGTCTGTCGATCAGGCCCTTTCGGCCGCACAGTCAAGCACTGACCGCACCATGCGCAAGGCTGGGTACTACTGATACACCACAGGCCGGAAGTCGTCTCATCGCACATCTGAAATGATTTCTGGCCTGCGCCTCCTTGACCTGATGAACTTGGGGCGGTGGTTGCAAAACGCACCGCCCTCTTTCCATCCGGAAAAGGATCCGCAACATCAATCTCGGGGAGCACATCATGTCGACACGGGCCTCGACCCTGACCGGGCGTATCATGTCCGCACCGTCGATCATTGTCCTGTTCTTGTGGATGGCCGTCCCGCTGGGCATGACGATTTACTTCTCCTTCCTGCGCTACAACCTGTTGTCGCCGGGAATGGAAGAATGGATCGGCACACTTAATTACGAATTTTTCCTGACCGATCCGGCCTTTTTTGCATCACTGGCAAACACGCTTTTGCTGGTTGGATCAGTTTTGGTCATCACCGTTGTTGGCGGCGTCCTTTTGGGACTGATGCTTGATCAACCGATTTTCGGGCGCGGTATTTTGCGTCTTCTGGTGATTGCCCCCTTCTTTATTATGCCGACCGTGAATGCACTGGTCTGGAAAAACCTTTTGATGGACCCGGTTTCGGGGATGTTTGCGTGGATCGCCAGCCTGTTTGGCCTGCCCGCGATTGACTGGTTTACCAATGCGCCGCTGACCTCGATCATCATCATGGTGTCCTGGCAATGGTTGCCCTTTGCCGTTCTGATCCTGCTGACCGCACTCCAATCGCTGGACCGCGATCAGAAAGAAGCCGCCCAGATGGATGGCGCCGGTCCGGTCGCGATCTTTTTCTATATCACGCTTCCCCATCTCAGCCGTGCGATCACGGTGGTGGTGCTGATCGAAACCATCTTCCTGTTGACCGTCTTTGCCGAAATCTTTGTCACCACCGGTGGTGGCCCGGGTCTGGCAACGACCAATATCGCCTTCCTCGTCTATACCCAGGCGCTGTTGCAGTTCGATGTTGGTGGTGCATCTGCCGGCGGCATTGTCGCGGTCATTCTGGCCAATATCGTGGCGATCTTCCTGATCCGCCTTATCGGCAAAAACCTGGACAAATAAGGGGCGCGACATGGAAAACAAACAAACACCCCTTGGCTATATCAGCTTCTCGGTCTTTGCCTGGATCGTCGGTCTTCTGATCTTCTTCCCGATTTTCTGGATGGTCCTGACCAGCTTCAAGACCGAGCTTGAAGCCGTTTCGATCCCGCCCAGCTTCATCTCCTTTGACTGGACGCTTGAAAACTATGCCGAGGTCCAGGAACGGTCGAACTATTTCAAGTTCGCCATGAACTCGGTGATCCTTGCGGTCGGGTCAACACTGGTCGGGCTGGTCTTTGCCGTGACCTGTGCCTGGGCCATGGCCTTTAACCCGACCAAACGCACCAAGGATGCGCTTCTTTGGATGCTGTCGACCAAAATGATGCCGCCGGTCGGCGTGCTGGTGCCGATCTATCTGGTGTTCCGCGACTGGGGACTGCTTGATACGCGCTTTGGTCTGATCATGGTTCTGTTCCTGATGAACCTGCCGATCATGGTCTGGATGCTTTACACCTATTTCAAGGAAATCCCGACCGACATTCTCGAAGCCGCACGCATGGACGGCGCAACCCTGCCCAAGGAAATCATCTTTGTGCTGTTGCCCATGGCCGTGCCCGGCATTGCCTCGACAATGCTGCTCAATGTGATCCTGGCCTGGAACGAAGCGTTCTGGACGCTCAACCTCACCACGTCCGATGCCGCACCGCTGACCGCTTTCATTGCCTCCTATTCCAGCCCCGAAGGGTTGTTCTGGGCAAAGCTTTCAGCTGCATCGACGCTCGCGGTGGCGCCCATTCTGGTCATTGGCTGGTTCTCTCAGAAACAGCTTGTTCGTGGTTTGACATTCGGCGCGGTCAAGTAACCGCAGGCCCAATCGAAATAGAGAAAGAAGGAACACCAAAATGGGTGCTATCCGACTGGAAAAAGTCAAGAAAAGCTTCGGAACGCTGGATGTTATTCCCGGTGTCGATCTTGATATCAATGATGGTGAATTCGTTGTCTTTGTCGGTCCGTCGGGCTGCGGGAAATCAACCCTGCTGCGTCTGATTGCCGGTCTCGAAGATGTCACCGATGGCAAAATCCTGATTGACGGCACCGACGTTGCCAACGAAGCCCCGGCCAAACGCGGCCTGTCGATGGTCTTTCAGTCCTATGCGCTGTATCCGCATATGACGGTCTATAACAACATTGCCTTTGGCCTGAAAATGGCGGGCGAAAGCAAGGATGTTATTGATCAGAAAGTCCAGTCCGCGGCCAAAATCCTCAACCTGACCGATTACCTTGACCGTCGCCCCGGCGCGCTTTCGGGCGGGCAGCGTCAGCGTGTTGCCATCGGACGTGCGATCGTGCGCAACCCGGCGGCCTTCCTGTTTGACGAACCGCTTTCAAACCTTGATGCGGCCCTTCGCGTCAATATGCGTCTTGAAATCACCGGTCTTCATCAGGAACTCAAAACCACGATGATCTATGTGACCCATGATCAGGTCGAAGCCATGACCATGGCCGACAAAATCGTGGTTCTTCAGGCCGGCCGTGTCGAACAGGTCGGCAAGCCGATGGAACTTTATAACAGCCCGGCCAACAAATTTGTCGCCGGTTTCATCGGCTCACCGAAAATGAACTTCCTGGGCGGGGAGCTTGCAGCAAAACATAACTGCCATGAAATTGGCATCCGTCCCGAACATCTGACGGTCAGCACTGATCGCGGCGATATCGCCGCAACAGTCAAGATCGCCGAACATCTGGGGGCCGAGACATATCTCCATGTCGAAGCCGACGGCCTTGGCCCGATGACGGTCCGCGCCACCGGCGAAATGCCCCTTGGTGAACATGACAAAATCTTCCTGACACCTGAACAGGATCGCATCCACCGCTTTGACGCCCATGGTCTTGCGCTTGGACCTTCCTGATACGTGCACAATCCGGGCCGCAATGCCCCACACCAGCATTGCGGTCCCGCCTTACCAATCAAGCTAACTGTGAGTCCAAAATGTATCTTAAAAAGTTCGATCTTTCCGGGCGTCGTGCCTATGTCACCGGTGGCGGTCGCGCCATTGGTCTGTCCTGCTGCGAAGCACTGGCCGAAGCCGGTGCCCATGTTGTCATCGGCGATATCAGCGAAGCTGTCGCAGAAGAAGGCCGTGATTACCTGAAATCCAAAGGTTACACCGCCGATATCGACATCATGGATGTCACCAACACCGATCAGGTCCGCGCCAGCGCGGAAAAAATGGCCAAGCAGGGCGGGATCGATATTCTGGTCAACAATGCCGGGATTGCCCGGTCGGAAACCCCGGCCGAAACCGTCACTGACGAACATTGGCTGAATGTCATTGACGTCAATCTGAATGGCACTTTCTGGTGCTGCCGCGAATTTGGCAAACAGATGCTGGCCAAAAAGAACGGTGTGATCGTCAATGTCGGTTCCATGTCGGGCTTTATCGTCAACAAGCCCCAGGAACAGGCCTATTACAACGCATCCAAAGCAGCGGTTCATCACCTGACCAAGTCGCTGGCGGCGGAATGGGGCGGTCGTGGTGTGCGCGTCAATGCGGTCGCACCGACCTATATTGCGACCCCGCTGAATGAATTCGTCAAATCCAAGCCGGAAATGTATGACGCCTGGATCAATGGCACCCCGATGGCCCGCCTTGGCCTGACCGAGGAAATCGGATCGGTTGTGCTGTTCCTGGCATCTGACGCGTCCAGCCTGATGACCGGATCCATTGTTCTGGCTGATGGGGGTTACACCTGCTGGTAAGGCCAGGTGCAACTAATGGCTACAATGTCCTGAAGCTATTTGTAGCCAGGTCGGAACAATGGTGAAACGGGGCGCAGATGTGGGACCTGCGCCCCGTTTACCTGTTTATCCCCTGACCTTTCATAAGGTCGGAACACTGCCCAAATAGCGTGAAAACGCATTGTCGCCCGCGATCTCGACCCCGTTTTCAAGACCAAGGAAGCTGGCCAGACGGCGCAATTCCGTCATCAATGGCCCGGCCACATCCCCCTGATTGCACCCGTCTTCCAGATGCGCACTTTGCACCAGAAGAACGCCCTTTTTGCGCTCTGACTTCAAATCGACACGCGCAACAAATTCGCCATTCAACATGAATGGCAGGACGTAATAGCCGTATTGGCGCTTTTCGGCCGGCACATAAATCTCGATCCGGTAGTTGAAGTCGAATATGCGTTCCACCCGGTCGCGTTCCCACATCACCGGATCAAACGGCACCATCAAACAGGTCGGCTTGGCGCGTGCACGCGGATTGACATGCGGGCACAAATACCCCGCCTGTTTCCATCCTTCGACATCAGCACACAGCAACCGCCCCTCTTCGACCAGCTTGATCAGGCACTCTTTCACATCGGCCGTCGGCAGGCGGAAATATTTGCGTAAATCGGCCTCGGTCGCGATGCCCATCGCCGCAATCCCCTTGCAGATCAGGTCTGATTGCGCCTCGATCCTGATCGGTGCCGGGTCATGGGCCGCATCCCCGATGATCCGGTGCGGCAAATCATAAATCCGCTCGAAACTTGACCTTCGTTTTTGCGCCATGACCTGCCCGCTCCAGAACAGATATTCCATCGCGGTCTTGGTTTCCGACCACCCCCACCATTGGGAACTGCTGGCCCCTTTTGCCTCAAGGTCGCTGGAACCGACCGGGCCGTTGCGCTCGATATGATCAAGAATACCCTGGATCAGTTCGGGCTTTTCACGCTGGATACGGGCAATACGCCCCCAGGTACCCAAACCCTGTTTTGCATCCTCCATCCGCCAGCGATACAGCGGATAATCCTCGACCGGGATCATCGATGCTTCGTGGCCCCAATATTCGAACAGTTTCCTTTCGCGCGACTTACCCCAGACAATGTCATCAAGCATCGCCGGGTCATACGCACCCAACCGGCTAAAGACCGGCATGTAATGGGCGCGGGTCAAAACATTGACACTATCGACCTGCAGCATATTGGTTTTGCGGATGGCCTTCATGATCCGGCGTTTGGTCACCGGCCGGTTGTCATCCTGTTCGAACCCCTGCCCGCACAGTGCAAGATTACGGGCCTGTTTGACCGAAATGGCAACGCTGGCAGTGGGCATTGGGGCAGTGTCAACTGGCATGATACAACATTCAAATTGGCAAATAAAAACAGGATGATGCTACGGTCATGTGCATGGGTCTGAACCCTAACATATTCTCCTGACAAATATGGCAGTAGCAACCAAAACGTAAATTATCCTGCCCCCTTTCGACATCACTTGACCACCCGAACCACCGCACCCTAGCATTCAACATCCCCATACCGGGCACAACAAGATCGGACGGCATAAATGGATAGCGCACAAATCATGATCCTGACTGTCCTTGTCGGCACAGTTGCCCTGTTTTTATGGGGGCGCTGGCGCCATGACATGGTGGCCATGGCATCGCTTTTGATGTGTGTGGTGCTTGGGCTTGTCCCGACTGGCGAGGCCTTTAACGGTTTTGGCCATCCGGCGGTGATTACCGTGGCCTGTATCCTGATCCTGTCATCCGCCCTTCAGCAATCCGGCGCGGTTGATGCCCTGACCCGGACGGTATTGCCGCAATCGGCCGGGCCGTTTGTGACGCTTGCCGCACTCAGTCTTCTGGCCGCCATTCTGTCGGCCTTTATGAACAATGTCGGGGCGCTTGCGCTTTTGATGCCGGTTGCCCTTCAGATTGCCAACAAACAGGGCGTACCACCGGGCAAGATTTTGATGCCGCTTGCTTTCGGCTCGATCTTGGGTGGCATGACCACCCTGATCGGGACGCCGCCAAACCTGATTGTTTCGGGCTTCCGTGCCGGTTTGAATGGCAGCGGGTTTTCAATGTTTGATTACAGCCCGGTCGGCATTGCCATCGCCTTGGCCGGTTTGGCCTTTGTCATTCTTGTCGGGCGTTTCCTTGTTCCGACGCGCGAACGTGCCGGTGCCGAAGGATTTGAAACCGGCTCCTACCTGACCGAGGCGCGCATCACCGAAGGCAGCAAAGCCGCCGGCATGTTGCTCCGTGACATCAATGACGAGCTGGAAAAATCCGACGCCCAGGTCATCGGTCTGATCCGCAATGAAAAACGCATTCCGGCCCCGAACCCGTATCGGGAACTTCATGACAATGACATCCTTCTGATCGAAGCAGAGCCCGAAGGCTTGGCAAGCGCCCTTTCCGGTCTTGAGCTCACCCTCGAAGCCGAATGGCGCAGCATTCAAGCCGAAGCCAAGGCCAAAGCTGCCGAGAAAGAGAAGGAAAAAGACAAGGACAAGGACAAGGACAAGGACAAGGACAAGGATAAAGACGACGCCGGCACAGATGCCAAGGAAGCGGCGACTGAAAAGGTCAAGGAAACGACCAAGGCACAAAACGCCAAGAAACCTGACGAAAAGGTAATCTCGACCGGCGCAAAACCCGGCGATGAAAAATCACCCGACGCCGAACAAACGGCCGAGCTTCATAAAAAGGCCCTGCAATCGGATGACATTTCCCTGATCGAAGTCGTGATCCTGCCAAATGCCGCCTTTATCGGGCGGTCGGCGGCCGATATTCGCATCCGCAGCCATTATGGCATCAACCTGCTGGCAATTTCACGCCAGGGGCAACGCTCCATGTCGCGCCTGCGCACCATGAAAATGCAGGCCGGCGACGTTCTGTTGATGCAAGGATCGCCCGCCGCCATCAGCGAATTTGGCAATCGCATGGGCTGTGCGCCCCTGGCCGAACGTGCGCTTCATCTTGGCGACAAGTCACAGGCCTTCAAGGCCAGCGCGATCATGGCCATTGCCATCGCCCTTGCGGCCTTTGGCATCGTGCCGGCTGCCATTTCCTTTGCGCTTGGTGTGTTGGCAAGCCTGCTGTTTGGCGTTGTTGCCCCGCGCACCCTGTATGACGCGGTCGACTGGCCGGTCGTGGTCCTGCTGGCGGCCCTGATCCCGGTTGCCACCGCGATGGAAACCACCGGCAGTGCCGATCTGATTGCACGCTTCCTGCTTGAAACCATCGCCCAGGGCAATGCCGTGGTCGCCGTCGGGCTGATCCTGATCGTGACCATGACCCTATCGGATTTCATGAACAACGCCGCCACCGCGGCCGTCATGTGCCCGATCGCCATTGGCAGTGCCGCCCAGCTCGGTGCAAGTTCCGACCCGTTCCTGATGGCGGTTGCGATTGGCGCATCCTGCGCCTTCCTGACCCCGATCGGCCACCAGAACAACACCCTCATCCTCGGCCCCGGCGGCTTCCGTTTCGGCGACTACTGGAAACTCGGCCTACCGATTGAAATCATCGTGGTGGCCGTTGGCGTGCCGATGTTGTTGTGGGTTTGGCCGCTTTAACCTGACCATTCTTACACTGCAAGATATGGATATGCGCGCTTCAGTGCAGCTCGATGTTCTGAGGACATACCTTTTTCAATCTCGTCGAGCCATTCATGGAACTTATCAATACTATCAATAGTGAAAATTCGCACCCCATAGTTCTTTTGCAGGTCTAGTTCCGGTGCTTCGAGTAATTCGGCCATGGCTCTATCTGCAAAAAAGGCATCACAGTATGGGGCGTATTTTGAAACATGACGGACGTCGTAAAAGAAGCCTGACAAGCGCGTTATAGCCTTCTTTCGGTTTGTATAAGCGCCCATCTTCACCATCTTTCTCAATAACCCAAAAATTTTTGCTGAGATCACCTCATTCGGGATCGAGCGAAAATGTTCAGACGAGAAAAACCTTAAAATGGTTTGAAGCCTCTGATCGGTAGGGACTTCAGCAGGAACGCTCTGGAGCAAACTCTGAACGACGATAGACGCGACAGGAGCGTTCAGAAGCGCTGTAAAATCTCCTTGGCTCATTCGGCTTGCGTATGAAAAATATGCTTCCAGATAGCCTTTTGCCGCATCAGCAAGCTCGATGGCTACAGCCTCTTCAAAAGTACTTTGACTTTCCCTCCAGAGATCAAACAGGTCTACTAATGATGAAACAGACTCCGACTTTAGGCTTCTCGCCTTTTCTCTATCAGTTCTAAATCTATCGATATTGATGCGAAAATATCCTTCCCATTCATGGATATCTTCATTGAAAACATCACTTTCCTCTAAGAGATAGCCAGAATCACTATCTTCAAGCCAAGAGCTAAAAGCTTTTAGGATCTGAGTATTTTCCAATTCATATTCTGCTACAAACTCATGGCCCCTAGAGGTATTTTTTATGAAGTCTAGAAGTTCGTCTCGCCATTCCCACAGATCCGTCTCGTCTTCATGGAGCGTGGAGTATGGGGTCACTATCAACTGATACTGAGCTAACTTCGTCAGTTTATCTGCAGCGATTAAAAAGCGTTCATCATTTCCCCTAAAAACATGACTGAGGAAGAATTGGTCGAGATAAACAATTTTCTTTCGTAAGAGAGGAAGGCGCTCTCGCTCTTTATATCGGCATGTTGCACAACCTTTCAGAATGTAAGGATGACGTATATCGATTATCCCGAATTTCTGCTCAGCACCGCAGCTTGGGCAATCACTTTCGAAGAAGGAAACGAGAGCCATTTAATTTGTCCGCTGTAGCAAGAATTAAATGTGCCCAATGACCTTATGCACTGGGCAAAAATCTACCGAAGATTGTATTTTATCTGGCATCCCCAATCAAACACACACACTTCTGCTAAAGACCTGTTTTGCCTCCTTGCAAACAAAAAGGGCAGCCAATGGCTGCCCTTCGCATTTCGAGATGGTCGTGTGGCTTAGCTGTCAAAACCAAGGTTCGGCACTTCAAGGCCGTTGGCACGGCAGGCCGAGATCAGGGTGTTGTTGAGCAAACACGCAATGGTCATCGGGCCGACACCGCCCGGAACCGGGGTGATGGCACCGGCGACTTTGGATGCGGTTTCAAACTCGACATCGCCAACCAGCTTCATTTTGCCCTCGGCCCCTTCAACCCGGTTGATGCCGACATCAATCACCGTGGCACCCGGGGCGATCCAGTCGCCCTTGACCATGTTCGGGCGGCCTACCGCGGCAACGACGATATCGGCGCGGCGGACTTCTTCGGGCAAATCGCGGGTGCGCGAATGTGCAATGGTCACCGTGCAGCTTTCTTTCAGCAGAAGCTGCGCCATCGGCTTGCCAACGATGTTGGAACGACCAACCACAACCGCCCGTTTGCCCGTCAGATCGCCAAGGGTATCTTTGAGCAGCATCAGGCAGCCATAAGGGGTGCAGGGGGCAAAGCCCTCGCCGCCAGTGGCCAGTGCGCCGGCATTGACGACATGGAATCCATCCACATCCTTGGCCGGGTCGATGGCCGCCAGGATCGCCTGTTCGTCGATATGTTTGGGAACTGGCAACTGGCACAGGATGCCATGAACGTTTTCATCGGCATTGAGCTTGGCGATCAGGGCCAGAAGGTCTTCCTGGCTGGTGTCGGCCGACAGTTTGTGTTCATAGGAATTCATGCCGCATTCAAGGGTCTGTTTGCCCTTGTTGCGGACATAGACCTGACTGGCCGGGTCTTCGCCGACCAGAATGACGGCAAGACCGGGGGTCACACCGTGGTCCGCTTTCAGCTTGGAGACTTCTGCTGCGATGTCTTCGCGCAGTTTGGCTGCGAATGCCTTGCCATCGATGATTTTTGCGTCACTCATGTGTCTGTCCGCCCGTCAGTTCGGTAATTTGCGCCATCAGCTCTGTGGGAGTGCCGGAAATCACCAGCACCTTGTTGCGGTCTGTATGCCCGCTAACGATCCCGACCGAGGATTTAGGCCATTTGGCCGCTTTTGCCAAAAGTTTTATCAGGGCCTGATTGGCTTTGCCGTTTTCCGGCACTGCTGTCACCGATGCCCTAAGCTGCAAACGCCCGCTGGCATCTTCAATCAGACCGTTGATCGCATTACGCGAAGCCTTTGGCGTCAAGCGCACAAACAGACGGATCCCGGTTTGATCAGAGAGTATCTCGCAAACGGGATCAGTCATTGTCTGATTGAGACATCTAGTAACCTAAAAGAGCCATCCGGACATCGGTCTGGATCAGCATATTGGCAAATTGCAGTACCAGAATCAGAATGATCGGCGAAATGTCGATGCCGCCAAGGTCCGGCATGATCCGCCGGATCGGGCGCAGGGCCGGTTCGGTCACACGATACAGGAAATCACCGACCATATAGACGAATCGGTTGCTGGTATTGATCACGTTGAATGCCACAAGCCATGACAGGATTGCAGATGCAATCAGCATGAAAATGTAGATCCCAACCACAGTATCAATCAGCCAAAAAATCGCCAGCATCGCCGCTCCTTACGATCGCCGGGCATATTCGGTTTTTGCCCGGTAAGATGTTTGCACGCAGCAAAACCTAGTCGGCAATGCCCCGCAACGCAAGCGCAGAGCGTTGATTTTACCCCGTCAAAGCGCAAGTTTTCATCGCTTTGTGATCCCCGTCACCCGACAGGTGGCTTCTGCGCCGCTTTGCGTGCCGCAGTTGATTGTTTTGCATAGGATAATCTTCCACCGGATCGCGTTGCGCCCGATTGTGTTGCATCGGATTGTGTTACCCCGGATTGTGTTGCGCCCGGTTGTGCTGCATCGAAATAAGTAGCACCGGATCAGGTTGGGATGCTGAAGCCTGAAACGCCGAAACCGCACACGCCGGAGCCTCGCATTCCGGGGCCCGGTATTGCGATGCCCCTGCCAGAAACTGTCAGGAGATGTCAGGGCACAGCCGATCTGTGCTTGCAGCAGGGCGGCCTTGGGCCAAGAATACGCCAAACCATCAAAGGATGAAACACATGCCAGATCAGGTTCACCGGCGTTGCGGCTGGGCGGAAACCCATCACGACAAACCGTTTTATGTCGATTATCACGACACCGAATGGGGTGTTCCGGTCCATGATGACCGGCTTTTCTTTGAAATGCTGATCCTTGAGGGCGCCCAGGCCGGGTTGAGCTGGCTTACGATTCTGGCACGGCGCGATACCTATCGCGCGGCATTTGATGATTTCGATGTGCATAAGGTCGCGGCCTATGACGCGGCCAAGCAGGAAACCCTTCTGGCCGATCCAGGGATTATTAGGAATAAGCTAAAAGTCGCGGCGACTATTAAAAATGCCCAAACATTCATTGCCATTCAGAAAGAGTTCGGAAGCTTTGATGCCTATATCTGGAAATTCGTCGAAGGCCGCCCGGTGATCAATCACTGGAACACCATGTCCGAAGTTCCGGTATCAACCGAACTTTCCGACCGAATTTCCAAGGATCTGAAAAAACGCGGCATGAAATTTGTCGGCACCACCATCATCTATTCATTCCTGCAGGCCACCGGCCTTGTGATGGATCACACTAGGGAATGTTACCGCTACCATCAGTTGGCAAAATAGCCATCTGTTCGGAAACGCCAAGGCCCCAAACATACTGTCGACATATCCGTTCGCCAGATATTAGCGCACCTTAACCCAACACAGGGTCAGAGCGGTTTGCTTGATCCGCGGAGCAGTAATGTGGTTTTAAGGGTGATGGTTTTGCCCGGGGCTTCTGACAGGGCCATTTCGGCGGCAAGGCGGCCTTTTTCAACGGAATCCTGATACATGGTGGTCAGGGGCGGGTCGGTGCGTTCGCCAGCGGCAATACCGTCAATGCCGATCACCTTGAGATCGTCCGGCACCTTGCGCCCCGATATGCGGGCGGCATCAATCGCGCCAATGGCAATCACATCAGACATGCCCAGAATGCCATCGATTTCGGGATGGGACGCCAGCAATTCGGCGGTCATTTTCGCACTGTGATCGGACTGATTGTCGCATTCGACATGCAGCACATCGGACGGCGCAATGCCCGCACCGGCCAGTGCGGCGTGATACCCGGCAAGACGTTCGCGCACCACCCGGTGACTGGCAGCACCGACACGGTTGGCATTCATCGGACCGAAATGATCATGGTCGGTTGCCTGAAGCGACAGAATGGCAAAGCGTTTTGCCCCGCAATCAAGCAAATGCTGCGCAGCATTTTTCCCGGCAGCAAAATCATCCAGTGCGACAGTGCCAGCGGCACCGGCAATATCGGTATCAATGCTGATCAGCGGCTGGTTGCGGCGCTGAATGGCGGCGATGATGTCGTTATTGTCGGAATAGCAATGGACCAGAAAGGCATCGACCGCCGCATTATTGACCGCGGCAATTGCCTGTTGCTGGTTCTGGGCCGAAATGATCATGACATTGACGCCCTGCTGGGCACATTCGCGCCCGATCCCGCGCAGCAATTCAATCGCCACCGGATCGGTAAAGGCATATTCGAGATTATCGGGAAATACCACGCCAAGTGCGCCGGCCTTGCCGGTGCGCAACATGCGCGCCATGACATGCGGCCCGCGATAGCCAAGTTCCTTGGCCGCGGCAAAAATCCGTTCGCGGACTTCGGGGCGGACCAGATCGGGTTTGCCAAACGCGTTGGACGCCGTTCCTTGCGAAACCCCGGCCGCCTTTGCGACATCCAGAAGTTTTACGCGTTTCGCCATGCGCCTGTTTCCCCGAACCCGTGTGTTTCACACTGATATTGATCTGATTTGCCTACACTATAGCCAAAAGCAGCGCATTACTTCCAGAACACATTATCCGGGTCTTGGACTATCTGGCTTCAGGTTGGGTATTGCGAAATGTCAGATTGATGCGCCCATTGACCTGACGGGCGGTTTTGGGAATTTGATGCAGCCAGCAATGCTGGGTTTCACCCGCCATGATCAGGGCCGAGTTATGGGGCAAATCGATGCTGATCCGGTCCCCGGTCTTTTTGTGACGAAAATGAAAGCGGCGTTCTTCGCCAAAGGACAGGCTGGCGATTACCGGATTTTCGCCCAGAACATCTTCATCATCGGCATGCCATGACACACTGTCACGCCCGTCACGATAATAGTTCAAAAGCACCGTATTGAATGGCGCACCAGACAGGTCTTCGGCCAGTTTGCGCAACGGCGCGACAACCGATGGAAACGGTGCCGCCGGGTGATAGACCCCGCTATAGCGATAGGCGACCTCGCCAAACCATGCCGTCAGACGCGGCACCGGGATTTCCTTGCCATGGATTTTGGCGATTTCCTGTTGCCAGACAATCCCGGTTTTAAGGCGGGCAAAGGCGCGGTCGGCATCATCGGGGGTCATGATTTCACGCAGCAGCAATACTTCGCCGTCAAAGGGCAGAAGATTACGTGGTGGTTCATTGGCAAACAGATCGCCGGTCATGATTATCCCCGGAAGTCACACTGCCAAAGACCTATGCCGAACGATTGAGAAACTCAAGCCACAGTTCGCTGATATATCTGTTTTCACAGGAAGTTGAGGCGCACAATCCCGCAATCCGCGCCGGTTTCCGTGCCCTTGCCGATATTGCCGGTGTCAGCCGTTGATCAGGGTCACGCCATGTTGCGCAGCATAACGTTCGACATCCTCAACACTTAAACCCGCCGCACTGTAAAGATTTATGGTTTCAAGTTCGAGATCGGTTTCGGCATCGGCCAGCGATTGCAGCGCAGATGTCAGGCTGCGCTGGGAATCAAGGACATCCAGAAAATCAGACAGCCCCTGAACATAGCGGACCCGCGATTGTTCAAAGGCATCGCGGTGATGCTGAACAGATGCAATCAGGGAATCACGTTGCTGCATGGCACCGACATAGCCATAGATCGCACTTTCAACATCATCAATCGCATTCAAAAGCGTCTGCCGATAGGTCAGAAACGCCTGCTCGGCTTCTTCTTCGGCGACCGTGATATTGGCACGGCGTTCGCCGCCATCATAAAGGGTCGCGTCAAGAAGTGCGCCAATCGCCGCCATGACCGTTCGGACAATCGGCCCGGTGCCATACCCCGTTACCCCGAGTGCGAGCGAGCCACTTAGCGTCAATTCAGGATAAAGGGTGGCGGTTTCAACACCGATCTGCGAGGTCGCACCGATCAAAGCCAGTTCGGCAGCACGAACATCGGGTCGGCGGCGCAACAGATCGGCCGGAATGCCGATTGGCGGGCTGCTTTGAAATTCGGGCAATGGCGATGCATCAAGAAGCAAATCGCGATGGGTGCCCGGCTGGGCGCCAACCAGAATTGAAATGGCATTGATCGACCGGTCAATGCTGATCTGCAAGGTCGGTACGGTTGCTTCGAGGTCGGAAACTTCGGCACGCGCACGCGACAGATCAAGCTCGGAGCCAAGACCGGTTTGCAGACGGACCTGAACAATGTTGCTGGTCTGGCGTTGCAGATCGAGCGAATCCTGCAAAAGCGCCAGACGTTTCTGGGCGCCGCGCAATTCGATATAGTTGGTGATGATATCGGCGATCATGGTGCGATAGACATCTTCGCGCAGATAAACCTGACGGAGATAGTCGGCCTCGGCGACCTGTTCTTCGCGGGCCTGACCACCCCAGATATCCGCCGTCCAGGAAAAATCAATCCCCGCGCCATAGCCCAGTTCATCGACATGATCGCCACTGGCCCGGCTTGATGTTGACCGTTCGGCCGAACCGTCAAGGGACGCGCCAACAGTCGGACCATTGGCCGCGCCGACCCCGCGTGCTGCCGCCGCGGCAGCACGGATACGGCTAATCGCGATTTTAAGGTCGATATTGTTGGCCACACCTTCGTCAATCAGGCTTTGCAGCACCGGATCGGTGGTGCTTTCCCACCAGCGGCCATGATCGGCCTGCGAGGCGGCAATCACCGGAACTTCCGGCGTATAGGCCCCGACCAGATCAAAGTTCGGTGCGGTATAATCCGGCCCGACGGACTGGCACCCGGCAAGTGCGGTCAGAAGTGCGATGCCCGAAACAGCAAACAGACGATTTTTGGTCATGTTATTTTGCACTTCCTTCAATGCCGCCGCGTCCATCCGGACCATGCGGGAATTCGTCGGGAATTTCACCCGTATCAGGAATGGATTCCGCAGCCCGCAACTGTGTTTGCAGTTTAAGCCCCCCATCGGCACGTGCGGAAACAAACGGTGCCAGCAACAGATACAGAACAGGTGTCAGGAACAAGGTAAAGACGGTGGCAAAGCCAAGCCCGCCAAACACCACCCAACCGATTGCCGCACGGGCTTCTGCCCCGGCACCGGACCCCAGAACCAGCGGCAGCCCGCCCAGAACCGTTGAGATCATCGTCATCATGATCGGGCGCAGACGCACCATTGCCGCGTCATGGACTGCCTCGCGAACGGAGCGTCCGGAATCACGCAGCTGATCTGCAAATTCAACCACCAGAATGCCGTTCTTGGCCATCAGCCCGACCAGCATCACAAGCCCGATCTGGCTATAGATATTGATCGAAGTGCCACTGAGACTGAGTGCAAAGATCGCCGCAGCCAGCCCGAATGGCACGGTCAGAACAACCACAAGTGCGGACATGAAACTTTCGAACTGGGCAGCCAGAACCAGAAGCACCACCAGAACCGCAATCAGGAAGGTGATCTGGACGTCACTTGATGTTTCACCAAGGGCCGCGGCATCCCCGAGGAACAGAACACCAATCCCGGGCGGCAGCACCTTGTCAGCAGCCGCATTGACGTCATTGACCGCCTGATCAAGGGTGTAGCCCGGTGCCAGGTTGGCCGACACACCAACCGCGCGTTGCTGACCTTCGCGTTCAAGTTCGGATGCAACGGCTTCCTCACTAAGCGTGATGACAGACGATAGCGGCAGGATGCGACCATTGGTGCCGGTGACAAACAGATTTTCCAGATCAGACGGATCATTGATGCTGCCCACAGCACTGCGCAATTTGACCGGGATGCTTTGGTCATCAACATTGATGTCGGTGACTTCGTATCCTTCGATCATCGCGCGCAATGTCGTATCAAGTTCATCGATTTCGATGCCCAGATCAAAGGCGCGTTTGCGATCAATATTGACCAGAAGCTGTGGCTGGGTGGTCTGATAGGATACCCGGATACCGGTCAGATTGGGATTGTTTGCTTCGATCTCGGCCTGAAGGGCACGGGCATTGGCAGCAAGATTGCGATAGTTCGTCCCGGTCAGGGCAAACTGCAATCCTTCGCCGGTGCCACCGCGCAGGCCAAGACTGTTGGGTTGCCAAACAAATGCCTGCACACCGGGCAGCGCATTAAGCTTGCCCCGGATGCTGTTGGTGATGTCCTGCTGGCTTCTAGCGCGTTCATCCCATGGGACCAGCGGCGCAATCACCAGCGCACGGTTGGGGTCCCAAAGACCGACAATCGTGTAGATATTCTGGGCTTCGCCCGCATCGACGATCGGGCGAAGAATATTTTCGACCGCTTCGACCTGACGATCCATGTAATCAATGCCGACACCATCAGGCCCGCGCAGCGATACCAGGATACGACCGCGATCCTCGTTGGGCAGCAATTCCTTGGTCACGACGTTATAGGCACCAAAGGCCATCCCGCCGGCAATGATACAAATGATCAGGGTGATCACCGGATTGCGCAGCACCCATTCAAGGATCACGCGATAAATCCCGGCAAAGAATATCCCGACCCGTTCAAGCAGGTTGGGTTCGGCCTTTGTATCACCGTCATGCGGATCGATATGTTTCAGGCGCGATGCCAGCATCGGACACAAGGTCAGCGCGACAAAGGAAGATACGGCGACCGAAAAGGCCAGAACGAAACCGAATTCCCGGAACAGACGGCCTGCTGTACTGGGCAGGAACGAAATCGGCACGAAAACCGAAATCAGGGTCAGCGTGGTGGCAATGACCGCAAAGAAGACCTGACGGGTGCCAAGCACCGCAGCCGCCATGGACCCAAGTCCCTGATGACGGCGGCGCTGAATGTTTTCAAGCACGACAATCGCGTCATCGACAATCATCCCGGTTGCCAGAACAAGTGCCAGCAAGGTCAGGATGTTGATCGAAAAGCCCATCGCCCAGATCGCGGCGACCGTACCAACCAGCGCGATCGGAATGGTCACCGTCGGGATCAGTGTTGCAGAAAAAGAGCGCAGGAACAGATACAGCACACCGATCACGATAATGATGGCAAGCGCCAGACTGGTGATCACTTCCCAAAGGGCCCCTTCGATGAAGACCGCATCGTCGGAGTTCACGAAGATTTCGATATCGTCATACTGATTGTTAAGCCGTTCGACCGCATCGCGAATGCCATTGGAAATCGCAATGGTATTTGATTGCGCCTGGCGCACCACACCAAGGCCGATCACCGCACGCCCGTCGAGACGCACATAGGAAGACGCATCATCAGGGCCGTAATAGATATCGGCAACATCGCCAAGCAGAATGCTGTCACGGACCAGCATCTGATTAAGTTTGTCGACTTCCCAGACCGACGCATCGGCACGGACAAAAAGCTTCTGATCGGTCGATTCAAAACTGCCGGCCGGAATATCGAACTGGGCCGTGCGCAACACATCGGCGATGTCTTTGACCGAGAGGCCGTAACTTGCAATGCGCAGCGGATCAACACGCACATGCAGGACCTTTTCGCGGTCGCCATTGACCGTGATTTCGGCAACACCGGGCACCGCCAGCAATGCTGGGGAAATCTGGTCATCAACGATATTGGCAAGTTCTTCTTCGGTCAGGCGGTTGCTGACCACGGCCATGCGCATGATGGCACTGGCATCGGCGTCGGCCTTGACCACGCGGACTTCCTCGACCTCGTCGGGCAGGCTTCTGGTGGCGCGGCTGACGGCTTCGCGGATGTCACTTGCGGCATCATTGATTTCGACATCGGGAAAGAATTCGATGCGAACCCGTGAACTGCCTTCTTCGCTTTGGGAATTGATGTCCTTAACACCGCTAACGCGTGAGGCAGCACTTTCAAGAACCGATGTGACTTCGGCATCGACAGTTTCGGGCGATGCGCCGCTATAGGTTGCGGTAATGGTTACGGTCGGCCGGTCAACGTTGGGCAGTTCGCGGATTTCCACACCGAGCATCGCCGCCAGACCGGCAAGGATGATCAGCAGGGAAACAACACAGACCAGCACCGGACGGCGGATACTGAGCGAGGCAAGATCATTCTGATCCTGATTGCCGGAATGATCGGTCATGATCAGGATCCCTCACCGTCACCCTCGCGGGTGGCAACACCGTTACGGGTGTCATTGCGAACATCATTGCGGATACTGGCCGAAACGGTCCGACCCGGACGCAGGCGCAACACGCCTTCGACCACGATCAGATCACCATCGGCAATCGGCCCATCAAGCAGGATGCGGCCATTGGTACGTTTGACAACCCGGACCGGAATGCGGGCGACCTTGTCATCATCAATACGCCAGACATAAGTCCCGCCATCGCCCCACAACACAGAGATTTCAGGAACAGACGGATATCGTTTGCCTTCGATATCGACATAAACCGCAAAGGACATCCCGGCAAGCAGGCGGCCATTGGGATTGGGCACACGGGCCCGAACGGCGAATGTGCGGCTTTCGGGGTCGATACGGCTGCCGATGGAATCAACAACACCGGTAAAGAGTTCGCCGGGCAGGCTCCAGGTTTCGACACGGACTGACTGACCGGGCTTAACATTGTCAAACCGGGTTTCGGCGACTTCGAAATCGACCAGAATGCTTTCGATATTATCAAGGGTTACAAGAACTGTTGAGCTGTCGACACGGTCACCGGCCTCGATTTGCGGGATGCCGACAATGCCGTCAAACGGGGCCAGAATGGTGCGGTCGGCAAGATCGACCTCGGCCTGATCAAGCTGAATGCGGGCTTCGGCAAGGGCCGTCCGTGCAGAATCGACTTCGCTTGCGGCAACAGCACCCAGCGGGCGGGCCTGTTCATAGCGGGCAAGGAGCTGTTCGGCGTCCTTGACCTGAACCGCGGCAAGGTTGCGGGCAAGCCGTTCGCGTTCGGAATTGAGGATAACAAGAACCTGGCCCTTGGTGACCTTGTCACCGGCGCGGACCAAAACGTCTGATACTTCGCCCGAAACAGCCGGATAGATCGAAACCCCGAGTGCGGATTTACCGGTCCCGACCGATTCAACAACGGTCTTTTCATCCATCAAAGTGGCATATTCGGCAATGACCGGAAGACTGCGTTCACCACCGGCATCACCGCCGCGTTGCTGCGCCTGCTGGGACGGCGCGCCGGGCGACACAAGTGCCGTGATTTCGTCTTTGGCAAAAATATAGGCAGACGCCGCGACTGCAACCAGTGCGACACCTGCGATCAGAAGCGTTGATTTACGCGCCATCGCATTGATACTTCCAAGTCGGGCAGATCACATGATCTTCCCCAAGAGAGCCCTGTTCCCGTCCGGGAAAGTTTCCGTATTTCAATTCATTACCCGTGACGGGTGCTTGTTCTTTTTATGAAACACTTGTACCGGGAAAGATATTGCAACCGGTTGGGCAGAACCACAGAAAAAGTGTATCAGAAACGTCGCAGTTTGTATCTTTCTGCACGATCTGGTCGCTGTTTTGACCCATGGTGACATCAAAATACAATTGGCCCGCACAGTCAAAGTGACGTGCGGGCCAATTGTTTGAAAACAAAGGCGTGATCAGGCAGCGCCCAGCATCCCCGATTTGGGAAATGCCACCAGATTGTCCTGTTGCCAGATGTCAGAACCGTCATCAATAGCCGGATCATCGTTGCCCGATACATCATCGTCGCTTGCGGCCGAGGCCACAGCACGATCAAGCGATGCGGTCAGTTCGGTCACATTGCGTTCGACCTCGTCCGCCCGACGGTTAAGATCAAGGCTGAGCTTGCGGGTGACTTCGATGTCGTTGGAGACTTCGACAATGGCAGCACCGACATTGCGCACCGCATCCCCGGCCAGTGCGATGGCACCGGTAATTTCCTCGGTCTCGCGGCGCTGATGTTCGACGTCGCCGGCGACTTCATCGGAAATCGACATCATCGAGCGCACGGTCACGCCGACATCTTCCATCGATGCAACACACCGGTCGGTCACAGCCCCCATGGCATTGACATGTTCGGTGATCTGTTCGGTGGCGCGTTCGGTCTGACCGGCAAGGTTTTTGACCTCGGCCGCGACAACGGCAAAGCCTTTGCCCGCTTCGCCGGCACGGGCGGCCTCGATCGTGGCGTTCAGGGCCAGAAGGTTGGTTTGACCAGCAATGCCGCGGATCAGATCGACAATCTGTTCGATGCTGAGTGCGACTTCGCGCAGGTCATCGACCGCCTTGGCCGATTGTTCGGTGGAGCCAACCGCATTCTGGGCAATTTCGCGCTGACGTTCGACGCGGTTTGCAATGGACCCGATGGCTTCGGTCAGGCGAATGGCCGCATCGCCAATTGCGTTGGAATGCGACTGGCTGTCCTGTGCGGCATCGGTGGCATTCTGGGTCTGGGTGGTGACACGTTCGGCAGCCGCGGCAACTTCGGTCACGGCTTCGCGCATGCGGGTGACCTGATGGTTGACCGATTTGACCAGACCGGTGGTTTCACCTTCGATGGTTTCGGCCATGGCACCAAGGGATGCGCGGCGTTTTTCTTCCTCGATCCGTTGCAGGGTGATGCGTTCCTCGGCCATCTGTTCGATCTTGAGCGCATTTTCGCGGAAGATCGCAACAGTACGCGACATGGCACCGAATTCATCACGACGGTCGATATCGACCAGATCAATGTCGGTGTCATTTTCACTCAGGCGTGTCATGTCGCCATTCACACGTTTGAGCGGGCGCAGGATGCTCATGGCGATGCCAAGCGCCAAGGCCAGCGCCAGCGCAACGCCGATTGCCGCAACAATGATGTTGGTCAGTGCGGATTTTTCAGATTGCGCGTGGGCCGCATCAACCAGAATGGTCTGATGTTCCATGGCTTCGGCACGGATATTCTGGGTGATGGTCTGAACTTCGCGGACGGCGGATTTGAAATCATCCATCGACTGGCGGAACCCGCCGATTGAGCCTTCAAGCTGGTTTGCGCCCTGTTTGAGAAGGTCATTGTCGCGCACGGCATAGGAGAAAAGCTTTTTGTCATTGCGGGACAATTTGCCGACCGCGTTTTTGATTTCATCCTGAAGATCGGTCAGTGCCGATGTGTTCGCGCGCGCCTGATCAAGGGATTCCGGCGTGCGCAGGATGGAATATTGCAGACTGTTGACGATGGCGGCCAGATTGGCCTCGCCCAGCTTGTCACCGAACTTGTCGGCGATTTCGGGATCGCGCTTGGCGATGAATTCTTCCAGTTTGGCGGCCGATTTGCCAAGCTGATTGGCGCCCAGCAACATGGTGTCGGATGCGGCTGTCAGGTTTTCGGCCCGCAGAACCAATGGTTCAAGGGTCGCGATGTAATCGGCACTCAGACTTTCGAGTGTGTCGGCACGGGCAACATCACCCGATGCCCGCAGGGCTTCGACCAGGGTCGCGCCGCTTTGTTCGGCATTCTGGCGGATGGTTGCGATGCCTTCGCGATCAAGCGGATCGACGGTTTGGGCAAACAGAAGAACCTGGTTCGACAGGCGTTCAAGTTTCAGGGCGTAGTCATTGGCAAGACCAACAAGGCTTGTGCTTTTGGCGATACGGTCGGCGTGGGCCCCGAAGCCAAGCAGATATGTCGAAGACAGTGCACTGAGGCCGACAAGCAGGACAACCAGAACAAAGAAGCCTGCAAAAATGCGTGATCCAATGCGAATTCGATCAAGAAACATGTAAGATCCAAACAGAAAATGGGACGTTTGGCGCGATCCTTACAACGGTGCATCGCTTCGTTTTGTAACACTTAGATGAAATCCGCATTTGTCGCGCCATTCCTGAGCGTTCCGATCACTTCGCAGGTGCAAAACAACAGGAATCGCGCACCAAAATGTTCATATGAACATCGCCCTATACATCTGTTGAGGGCGACCGATACCCTGTCAAAGGCGCTGTTTCTGGAACTTTTCAAGGATCGGCGGCGACTCGCAGCTATTCGGGGCCGCGAACATGGGTGCCCCCTGCCCGGCCATCGCCGGACACATGATGGCGGATTGGCAAAAGCAACCGATAGCCAGCAGCCATACATCCAAGGCACAGCAAGAACGGGGTCTGGCCGAAAATGTCACGGTGACAATATTGTTCAAGCCGGGGGATTTTTTGGCGCTATACTTGGCGCATGGGAACAGGTTTGCCGCATAATGGTGCCGCGCGACCGCATCCGACTGCGGCCCGGCGCCCCCGCGAGATTGCCCGTCACTGGCGGGCAGCTGACGGCATTGATTTGTTCGAAGCCGATTACAAGAATTTCACCTTTCCCAAGCACAGCCATGACTATTACGCGTTCGGCACCATCCTGAACGGGGCGGAACAGTTCATGACGCGCGGGACCAATTATGTCGCATCGCGCGGGCAACTTTTGATGATGAACCCGATGCAGGTCCATGATGGCGGCCCGGCATCCGATGACGGGTATCAGTATCAGATCATGTTCATCGCACCCGAGATTTTCGGCGATCTGGTGCGTGAATTATCCCCGACCAATACCGGGCTTCCGTTTTTTGGAAATTGTGTGGTCGATGATCGGGAACTGCATCTGCAATTGCAGCAGCTTCATCGCATGTTCCGCCCGGATTTGTCGGCCACGACAAGCTTGCTCGAACGCGACAGCCAGCTTCTTTACAGTGCGGCACGTCTGGCCCTGCGCCATGCGGATGCGCCGCCCTTTGTCTATCGCCCGGGATCGGAAGACAAGCGCGTGCAGACCGTGATCGACTATATGGCGGCCCATCTTGATGAAAATATCGCGCTTGAAGATCTGGCAACCATCACCGGGCTGAGCCGGTTTCATCTGTTGCGCGTGTTTCGCGAGGCAACCGGACTTCCGCCCCATGCCTATTTCAATCACATGCGCCTGCGCCGGGCCAAACGCATGCTGTTTGACGGCGCCACAATTGCCGATGCGGCCGCGGCCACGGGCTTTGCCGATCAAAGTCACCTGAACCGGCATTTCAAAACCATGTGGGGCGTCAGTCCCGGCGCCTTTATCGCAAGCCTTGACCGCAAGGCATGATCATCAAGCCTGATCACAGATCATTTCAAGATGCCTTGATCACCCATCGCGGTTGATCGCGATCCCTGGCCCGATCAGTTTTCGTCGAGCAATCCCGCATAGCTTTCCGGGCGACGATCCGCGAGATAGGGAAATTCCGTGCGTGATTTTTTCAAGGCGTCAAAATCAAGATCGGCAAGGATCAGGCAATCTTCCCCACCGGCGCGCGCAAGGTCGGACCAGGGGCTGCAAATCACGCTTTTGCCGACATAATCCAGATCGCCTTCCTGATCACAGCGATTGGCATAGGCCAGAAACATCTGACTTTCCATCGCACGGATCGGCACCATCATTTCGGCGACCCGGTCAAAGGGTGCCATCTGGGCGGTCGGCACCAGCAAAAGATCACATCCCTTAAGCGCGATGCTGCGCACCAGTTCGGGAAATTCGACGTCATAGCAAATCAGCATCGATACCTTGATGCCGTTCCAGTCCACCACCAGCGGCAGGTTGTTACCCGGTGCAAAGCAACTGCGATCAAGATCGCCAAACAGCTGGATTTTCCGATGCAGCAACCGGCGTTTACCGGTCTTGTCAAACAGCGCACAGGCATTGTAATTGCGCCCGTCATCGCCCAGTTCGCCAAAGCCGACAACAATGGCAATCCCGGTTTCGCGTGCCATCCGGCTTACCGCGGTAAGGCTGTCACCCGACAGTTTTTCAGATTCCGCAAGAATGGCGGCGCGCCCGATATTATAACCGGTCAGATACATCTCGGGTGCGATGATCAGATCAGCACCGGCATCGCGGGCCTCACGCGCGCGGCGCGCAAGGTTCGCGATCCGGGTCGGTTTATCAATGACTGCGTCCTGGCCGGACTGATAAACCGCGATTTTCATGACTTATCCCTCACCCTTGCGGCGTTTGATTGCATCGGTCACCAGACACAGTTCTTCAAACAGCACCTGGGCACCGACATGGGCGGTATTGGTGGTGGCATCATATTGCGGGGCAACCTCGACAATATCGGCACCAACAAAATCAAGCCCCTTGAGCCCGCGCAAAATCGCCAGTGCCTCGCGCGAGGTCAGACCACCGATTTCAGGCGTGCCTGTCCCCGGCGCAAAGGACGGATCAAGACAATCCACATCGAATGAAAGATAGACCGGGCCATCGCCAATCACTTCGCGTGCCTTGGCAATCACCGCATCGACCCCCATTTTCGGGACTTCTTCGGCATGGATGACGGTCATGCCGCTGTCATAGGAAAATTCCCAAAGATATTCCGCCCCGCCGCGAATGCCGATCTGGATGGTGCGTTCCGGATCAAGAACCCCGTCCATCACCGACTGGCGGAACGGACCGCCATGATGGAACTTGGCACCTTCATATTCGCCGCTGGTATCGCAATGGGCATCAAGATGGATCATGCCGACCGGGCGGTCCTTGCCAACAGCGCGCTGGATCGAATAGCTGATCGAATGATCACCGCCAATGGCAATCGGGATTACCCCGGCATCAACGATTTTGGTGAAGTAATCGACGATGTCTTCGTGACAGCTTTCAAGCGAGAAGCGGCTGCGGAACGGCACATCGCCGATATCGGCAACATTGCAATGGGCACCGGGCACCATGCGCAACACATGTTCATACGGGCCAATGCGTTCGATGTTGCGCACTGCACGCGGACCAAGACGTGCGCCTGCCCGGTTCGTCACGCCCAAATCCATCGGCACCCCGACAAGGGCAACATCCAGACCATCAAAGTTGTTTTTTGCCGCATCGGGGGCAAAAGGCGCATCAAGGAAAGTCGGCACCCCGGCAAACGGCCATTTGCGTTCGCCGCTTGCGGAAAACTGGGTTTCGGCCACTTCCTTGAAGTGCGGATCGAACATGTCGCCGCCTTTGGCGTTGCCATATTTCTCGCGCAGTTTTGCGAGTTTTTCACTGTTCATGATGGTGGCCTCCTAGGGTCGGGTGGGACGTTTATTGTTGGGGATATGGCAGATCAAAATTTGCATCAGCCATCCTCGTCATGGCGCCAGGCGCCAAGCAATCGTGGCAAATCGCCAAACCGTGCAATCAGGCCGAACACAATCACCGCCACAGCCACAAACAGGACCGTCACGGACGCCATGGTCGGCGTATAGCCATATCGCAGGGAATTGAAGATCTTGATCGGCAGGGTCTCGACCGTGAAGCCGACCGCCATATAGGCAACGATATATTCATTGAGCGACAGCACGAACGCAAAGGCCATGCCCGAAATGATATAGGGCAGGATCAAAGGCAGGATCACGGTGCGCAGAATGGTCTTGTCATCTGCGCCCATGGTGGCGGCGGCTTCGACCAGACTGTCATCAACGGCATCAAACCCGAGTGTGAGTGTGACAAGCGGCAAGGTGACAAAGAAGATGCCGTGACTGATCACCACCGTCCATGGCTGCCCATAGGCCCCGGCCGTGGTCCAGAAACTCAGGAATCCAAGCGCAGTTATGACCGGGGGCAAGATAAACGGCGCCAGTCCGAGCACCTGAACAATCCGGGCCCAGGGCGCATGAAACCGCCACAGGAACCATGCCAGCGGAAAGGCGACAATCACCGAAAGACAGGATGCCCCGATCGCCACACCGACACTGTTAAACAGGGCCTGACGCCAACCGTCATCGGTGAAAATCTGGGCATACCAGTCCAGCGAGAAACCCTGTGGCGGGAAGGACAGCGATTTCTTTTCGTTAAATGACACCCCGGCAACCACGACAAGCGGCGCCGACAGAAACAGCACAAGCGATCCAAGAAACAGACGCAGGACAAATTTGTTGATCATGCCGCGTGCTCCTTTTTGCCATAGAGCAACGAAATCGCGACAAGCGACAGACTGACCAGCACCAGAAATACCGCCATTGCCGCTGCAAATGGCATGTTGGATTGATAGATCGCCTGATCCGTGATCAAAACCGACAATGTCCAGTGGGACGGTTTGCCCAGCAATTGCGGCAACAGATAACAGCCGAGCGCAAAGACAAACACCATGATCAGAGTGGAAACGATGCTGTTGCGAAGGGCTGGCACCACAACATTGGCAAAGCTGCGAACCGGTCCGGATCCCAGAGTCCGGGCGGCTTCGACCAGAGACGGGTCAAGACGCGACAGGGCGGGATACAGCACCAGCACGGTATAGGGGAATGTCTGATAGACCATACCGGTCATGACCGCGCCGAAACCGGGCGACAAGGACATCGGTTTGTCCATGATCCCCAGCGATACCAGCAGATTGGTGATCCCGGCCGTCCGTGACAGCAAGGTCGACCAGCCAAAGCCGATCAGGACTTCTGACAACGATAACACCGAGAGAAGAAACACCAGCCAGACAACCTGTGCCTGACGGCTCATGCGGGTCAGGATATAGGTAAACGGGAAGGCCAGAACGACCGAAACCACCGCCACCAGTGCCGCCAAACCAATCGAAAAGCCCAGAATTCCGCCAAAGAACCCGGTCAGAAAGCGCGCATAGTTTTCAAAAACAAAGGCCGGTTCGTAAAACGCCCCCTGCACGCGCTGAAAGAATGAAACGGCAATCATGATCCCGAACGGGATCACAAAGAAAACCGTCAGCATTCCGGCCGGGAATGCGATGGTGGCGTAATCGGCAAATTTTTGCGGTTTAAGCTTCATGCGTCCCCCAACACCACACAGGCTTCCCGCGGGAAGGACACTGAAACCCGGTCACCTGCCGTAACGTCGGGGCGGTCTGACGGGGTGGTTATCGCGGTAATCTGTTGACCGGACACATCAAGATAGAATTCGATGCTGGCACCAAGATCACGGATATAGGACACCGTTCCTGTCAAAATGCCCGCGGAATTTGCCCCGTCATCTTTTGCAAGGCGGATATTTTCCGGCCTGACTGAAATGGTCACATCCCCCGATGCCGGGACATCATCGGCCAGCAAGACACCACCGGCAACGGCAATCTGGTCTGCCCCGTTGACCCGCCCGGTAATCAGGTTGGTCATGCCGATAAAGTCGGCAACAAAGGCATCCTTGGGTTTGCGATAAATTTCGACCGGCGGGGCAACCTGATGAACCTTGCCCTGAGACATCACCACCACCAGATCGGCCATGGTCATGGCTTCGCGCTGGTCATGGGTCACGACAATGGTGGTAATTCCCAGCTTTTGCTGAAGCTGTTTGAGTTCGATCTGCATGCTTTCGCGCAATTTGGCATCCAGTGCCGAAAGCGGTTCATCAAGCAGGAAAAGTTTGGGTTCAAGTGCAAGCGCACGGGCAATCGCCACGCGCTGGCGCTGTCCGCCGGACAGTTTGGCGACCGGACGGTCAGCCATATCTGGCAATTGTACCAGTTCGAGAAGACGTTTGACCGCCTTGAAACAATCGGCCTTTGATCCGCCGCGAATACGCAACGGATAGGCGATATTTTCGCCCACCGTCAGATGCGGGAAAAGTGCCAGATTCTGAAACACCATGCCGAAGTCACGCTGATGGGTGGGAATGCGCGTGACGTCGTTTCCTTCAAGCAAGATCCGGCCATGGGTCGGATCTTCGAGCCCGGCAATCATCCGCAGCAAGGTCGTCTTTCCACAGCCCGACGGCCCCAGAAGACACACAAATTTCCCGTTGGGGATCGTAAGGCTGGTTTCATGAACGGCGGTAAAGTCACCGAACTTCTTTTCGATGGAATCAAAGACCAGACCAGACATTGGGCATCCTGTTTATGACATTGGACAAGGCAACCAGGCAGCATGCCGTGGCCATGGTCGATGACCGGCAGGGTGATTTGCACCCCGGGCATGCTGCCTGTCTGCAAGATCAGCTGTTAAAAGCCGGACCCTGATTGGCAATTAGCCAACAATCAGTTCGGTCCATTTCTGCGACAGCCAGTCGGCGCGCTGCTGATACATGTCATAACGCGGAATGATCGGTTCGATTTCCGAGGAAACCGACGCGAATTCGGCATCGGTCAGGCCGGTTTTGGCCCGCGGAATGGTCGGGGATGTGCCGACCTTGCGCGACAGCAATGCCTGGATTTCCGGCTGGCTCATGAAATCGATAAAGACATGGGCCAGATCGAGCTTCTCAGAAGCCTTGGAAACCGCCCAGCTGCCGGAATCGTTAATGCCGCCTTCTTTGGGGAAGGTCGAACGCACCGGATAACCATCGGCCGCCGCAAGACCGGCAACATCGTGGTAATACTGGCCCATCGGGATTTCACCCGATTTGAGTGCCTGTTCGAACTGGGCTTCGTCACGATACCAAAGCTGCACGTTGTCTTTAAGTTCGGCCAGCTTGTCCATGACCTTGAGAATGCCTTCTTCGGTATCAAGGATTTCCTGACCACCGAAATAGGTCTTGGCCGTGACATCCAGCAGGAAGGAGTTGGTGACAAGCGCAAGAAGACCAAGCTGACCTTCACGTTCGGGTTTCCAAAGTTCGGCCCAGCTGGTCGGTGCTTCGCCAATCACGTCAGAGTTGGAAACAAGGGTGATGTACCAGGTAACCGCACCAACCCCGCAAACACTGCCATCATCATATTTGTTGATAAAGGCCGGGATGACATTTGCAACATTAGGCATTTTGGCCGGATCAAGTTTCGCCCAGATGCCAGCCGCCGAACCACGCAGCATGCTGACCTGTGAAATCATCGATACGTCGGCTGGTGCCTGACCGGCGCGCGCTGCCTGTTCAAGCTGCACCAGCCATGCTTCGCCCGTCGGCTGGGCAATCGATTCGACGGCAATGCCGGTCGCCTTGGTGAATTCGGGGAAGATATGCTTGTCAAAGCTGTCTTTGAAATACCCGCCGTAAGCGCCGATCTTGAGGCTTTTTTCCTGGGCTTTCAGAATGCCCGGAAAACCTGTGATCCCCGCCATCGCAACCGCAGAACCGCCAGCAATCCCTGCCAGCACGGAACGGCGGCTGATACCCTTTTTCATGTCGTCCATGTGATCCACCTCTGATAATTGGCGGGTCTTGGCCCGCCTGTGTTTTTGTTTCTTGCCATCGCCTTTTCCCAGAACAGCGATGTCGTTTGCCTAGCAGATCAAATTGCGCGACCCGAAAAAATCACGTAATGCTGAAACTTACTTTGGGATTCTTCAAAGTAAGTCACGGGGGATGTGTCGGAATGGCGATGGAACAAACCGATCTCAAGCTTTTGCGTATTTTTTTGACCATCGTTGAAGCCGGCGGATTTGCAGCCGCACAAAGCGAACTCAATCTGTCGCTGTCGACCATTTCAAGTTATGTCACCGCCCTTGAAACAAGGCTTGGATTTAGTCTGTGCAAACGCGGACGCAGCGGCTTTTCCCTGACCCGTGAAGGTCAGGTGGTATTCGAAGAAGCCCATCGCCTGTTCAAATCGGTATCGCATTATGAAACCAAGATGCGGTCGCTACGCGACAAGCTTAATGGCACATTGACCATCGGTTTGACCGACAACACCATCACCGATCCGGGGGCGCGCCAGATTGAAAAAACCATCGCGCGTTTTGTCGAACAGGCCCCGGATGTAACATTGAATGTTGTGACCTATCCGCCCAATGATTTGCTGCGCGAAGTCGTGACAGGCGCCATTCAGGTCGGTGTCTGTGCCTTTCCCAAAACGGTTCTGGGATTAAGCTACATCTCGCTTTATCCGGAAATGCACCGGTTTTATTGCGGGGTGGATCACCCGCTTTATCATCAGCCCGACAGTGAAATCGATATTGACGAAATCCGGCGTTTCCGGATTGTCGGGCGGAAATTCTGGCTTGGCCGCGACCTTAAGGATTTTGCGATCGCCCGCCCGCACGCCACGGTTTCGGATATGGAGGCCGAGGCACGCCTGATTCTGTCGGGTGCGTTTCTGGGCTATTTGCCCGAACATTATGCAAAACAGTTCGTCGAAGCCGGGCGGATGCGCCCGATCCGCCCCGATCAGTTCTTTGTCGAGGCAATGTTTCAGGCAAGCTTTGATTCCAACAAGCAGCTTGATCCGGTTGCCGAGCTGTTTCTTGACCTTCTGATCGAAGACTTTGGCGCAAAGCGGGTGTGAATTTCAAATCGCCGCCTGATCGGGCAATAGCAATATCGTCCAATACGTCCTGTCTGATCTGCCCGATAGTGGAGCCTGTAAGACTTGGCTCCTCGCCCACCAGCAAACCGGAACCGCCAGTCGCCCCCAAATGAACTGGCGCATAAAACAATAGGAAATGTCGGAAATGTCACGCCCCGGACCTGCCCAAATCGGGCATTTCGACCCTGATACCATCAGACGCGGCGCGATCGCGTGCCTGCCACTTTTGCCAAGCACCATTATCTTTGGCGCGGTGCTTGGCGTTCTTGCGTCCCAGCGCGGCTTGTCGTTGGGCGAACTTTTATTCATGAGCCTGACGGTCTTTGCCGGATCGGCCCAGTTCGTGTCGGTTGATCTGTGGCGCGAAACCATTCCGGCCGCCACCATCATCATCGCAACAGCGGTGATCAATATGCGCTATATCCTGATTGGTGCGTCGCTTCGCCCGGTTTTTCGTGGCCGTCCGCTTTGGGTCAAGATTTGCGGCATGCATATGGTGGCCGATGAAAACTGGGCGGTGACCATGACCCAGCCAAACCTTGCCAATCCGGGCTTTCTGCTGGGTGGCGGGATCTTTCTTGGTGTGGTCTGGGCGACGGGCAATATTGCCGGTTACCTGCTGGGCGGCGGCATTCCCGACCCGGAAGTCTATGCGCTTGATTTCGCCTTTACCGCGGTTTTTGCCGCCCTGACCATTGGCATGTGGAAGGGCAAGGTTGACCTTTTGCCATGGGTGGCCGCCGCGATCGGATCCATCATCGGGCACTATACCCTGCCCGGCACCTGGTCGATCCTGGCCGGTGCGGGGGCCGGTGTTGTCACCGCGGCCCTGACATGGCGCCCGGATATGGATGATGACAGTCTTGAGGCCGAATTTGCCGTGGAAGGCCGCGATGCCTATGGCGCCCCCGAAGGCACCGTCAACACCGGCAAAACAGCGACCTTCAGCCCGGAGGCCGGCAAATGACCCAGTTCCCTGATCTGACGACTTTCAGCCTTGAAGCCGTTTTGACCATCCTTGGCATGGCGGCTGTAACATACGGCATGCGTCTGGGCGGGCTTTTGATGGCCGATCGGTTGCCGCAACATGGCCGCTGGGCGCATGTGCTCGAACGTCTTCCCGGTGCGGTTCTGATTTCGGTCTGGGTGCCCAGCGCACTTTCGGCCGGGGCCATCGGCATTGCCGGTGCGGCAGCAACAGTCGTTACCATGGCGCTTGCGCGCAACCTGTTTGCGGCCATGGCCGTGGGGATGGTTCTGGTGGCGGTCGGGCGGTATTTTATCGGCACGTAGACAACAGCGTCTTTCCAATAAAAAAGCCGCCCGACAATGGGCGGCTTTTTGCATTTGGCAGGAATGCCTGTATCAGGCAGCAACCATATTTTGTTCGCGGGTGGATTCGAACTTAAGGTTCGGCCAGTCGCGTTGCGTGGTTTCAAGGTGCCAGGCGTTACGCGCGATAAAGACCAGTGTATCGTCATGGTCTTCAAACAGTGCCGACTGGTTTGAATCGCGGAACTTCTTGATCTCAAGCGGATCATCGCCCATGACCCAGCGCGCCGCATAGGCCGGGGTCTGTTCGAAATGGACCTTGATGCCATATTCAGCCGCGATGCGTTCCTTGAGAACTTCGAACTGAAGTTGGCCGACCACACCGACGATCCAGTCCGCCCCCATCATCGGTTTAAAGACCTGGGATGCGCCTTCTTCGGCAAGCTGTTCAAGGGCACGCTGAAGGTGCTTGCCCTTAAGCGGGTCATCAAGACGGACTTTCTGTAGCAATTCCGGAGCAAAGGCCGGAACACCGCGGAAGCGAAGGTCTTCGCCCTCGGTCAGGGTATCACCAATACGCAGCGTGCCGTGGTTCGGAATGCCGATAATGTCGCCCGGCCAAGCTTCTTCGGCAATGTCACGTTCATTGGCAAAGAACAGCATCGGGTTATGCACCGCCATCTGTTTGCCCGCACGGACATGTTTAAGCTTCATGCCGCGTTTGAAATGGCCCGAACACAGACGGATGAATGCAATACGGTCGCGGTGGTTCGGGTCAATATTTGCCTGAACCTTGAAGACAAAGCCTGCGACCTTTGGTTCGACTGCGTCGACCAGACGGGTTGCGGCTTCTTGCGGGCGCGGGGTCGGGGCGATATCGCCAATGCCGCGCAACAATTCACGCACGCCAAAGTTATTGACTGCCGACCCGAAGAAGACCGGGGTCAGATGCCCTTCGCGATAGCTTTGCAAATCAAATGGCGGGCAGATTTCGCGCACCATTTCGACTTCTTCGCGCAGCTTCTCCAGAAGATAATCCGGGATCAGTTCATCAAGCTTGGGATCATCAAGGCCTTTGATCGGGATGGCTTCCTTGACGACATTGCCGCCTTTTTCCATGAACAGAAGCTGATCATTGACCACATCGTAACAGCCATGGAAATCACGGCCCGACCCGATCGGCCATGTTACCGGCGACACATCAAGGGCCAAGTCCTGTTCGATCTGATCAATCAGTTCGAACGGATCGCGGGATTCACGGTCAAGCTTGTTGACAAACGTCGTGATCGGCACATCACGCAGACGGCAGACCTCAAACAGTTTGCGTGTCTGGGCCTCGATACCCTTGGCACCGTCAATCACCATGACGGCGGAATCAACTGCGGTCAGCACGCGATAGGTATCTTCGGAAAAGTCTTCGTGGCCCGGCGTATCAAGCAGGTTGAAGATGTTCTTTTCAAACTCGAAGGTCATCACAGCCGAAGACACGGAAATGCCGCGGTCCTGTTCGATCTTCATGAAGTCCGAACGTGCGCCGCGCTGTTCCTTTTTTGCCTTCACCGCACCGGCCATCTGAATGGCACCCCCGAACAGCAGCAGCTTTTCGGTCAGGGTCGTTTTACCCGCATCCGGGTGGGCAATGATGGCGAAGGTACGGCGACGCGATACCTGCTGGTCAATCATCGACATGGTTATCAACTTTAATCCGATATGAATTTCTTGGCGCGCAATGTAGCGATTTTTACGCCCAATGCCACCGTGAAATCGTCATATCGGGCATGTAGGGCTGCAATCAGCCCAGCCAAATCTGCGAAATCACCCCGATTGCGAACGATCCGACCAGCGCATAGGCCAGATACAGGACAAAGACGGGCTTTTTCACCAAGGCAAACACCGCAATTGCCGCCGGAATTGATGACACGCCGCCCGCGACCAGAAACGCCATCGCCGCCCCCGATTGCATGCCTTGGGCAATCAGGCCCTGCATCACCGGAAGGGCTGCATAACCGTTCAAATAGGCCGGAACACCAACAAGGGTGGCAATGGCAATCGGACCAACGCCATCCCCGCCAAGCAGGCCGCTGACACTTTCGGCCGGGACATAGGCCACCATCATGCTTTCGAGCAAAAAGGCAAAAGCCATCCATTTGCCAAGGAAGATCATGTTTGAAAGCGCCGATTTGCGGAACCTGGTCACCCGGTCGCCATCCTGCCAGAATTTCCAGACGACTTCCTTGGGCGCGCGGACCTTGGCCCCGCCGCATCCGCCATTGCCAACCCCGTCGCGCAGCGGATCAGTGAGGAAGCCGCGACCCACCAGCCACATGGTAACAAAGCCCCCCATCAGACCAAGCGCGATGGCGGCAATCATTTTGATCACCGCAAAATCGGTTCCCAAGGTGCCTGCTGTCAAAACAAACATTGCCGGATCAATCACCGGCGATGCCAGCCAGAATGCCATAACCGGGGCAAGCGGAACCCCCATGGCCAGCAGGGCCGCAATCAGCGGAATAACCCCGCAGGAACAGAACGGTGACAAGGCCCCGAATGCGGCCGCGGTAAAGACCATGCGCACCGGATGCCCGGCAAAGGCCCGCGAGATCAGGTTATCCGCCCCGCTCGCCGTGGCATAGGCGGCCATTGCGATCGACAGCAACAAATAGGGCGCGGTCCCGATAAAGGCATCAAGGGTGAATTCAATGCTTGGCACCAGTTGCGCAGGATCGAACAGATAGACCGCCAGCAAAATCGCCAGTCCCGCCAACAGAACGCGGTCAAATTGACGGGCTGAAACGCCGAGACGGCGGAGTTGCAATGTCAGGGCAGTCATATCCATATCCCTAGAAAATTAGTTATATTATCCCAAACAAAAGACCCGCTTATGCAAGGGCCTTGGAATCCTTGTTGCTGATGGCACCGGTTTCGGTTGTGGAATCGCCTGATGACAGGGGTGAAAGATCAACACCGCTGCAACATTCATCGGCAATGAAGCCGACGATATTTTGCATCACGTCAAAATCCGCCCGGTTGCGGGTTTCACGGCCCTGCTTTTCCTGGGTGACAAGACCGGCCTGAACCAGCGTGCCAAGATGATGTGCCAGGGTCGATGCCGGCAATTCAAGCAAACGGCCAATATCACCGATATTCAACCCATCGCGTCCGGCCTTGACCAGTTGGCGATAGATTTTCAATCGGGCTTCATGGCCCAGTGCCGCAAAGGCAGGTGCGATGTCTTTTTCTTTCATGTCGCAATCATAACTATATTTCTAGTTATTTAAACATATTTTTGCGCTGCGAATAAAGAATTGATTTCAAAACATAAATTTTGAACCCGGGTTTAAAGCAAGATCATGACACGCAATTGTCACTTGCCAATTGATCAATATGTCGATAATTCCAGACATATGGACACAAATAACGCAATTACCGCCCTGGCCGCATTGGCACAGGAACACAGACTGGCTGCTTTTCGCTTGCTGGCCGCGACCGGGGAAACCGGCATGGCCGCCGGGGAACTGGCACGCCAAATCGGCATCCCGCACAACACAATGTCATCGCATCTGGCAACATTGAGCAATGCGGGACTGATCACCGCCACGCGCGATGGCCGATCCATGATTTATCGCATTGTTCCCGCCGCCATGCGGGCATTGCTGGGATTTCTGACCGATGACTGCTGTCAGGGGCGCCCGGAACTTTGCGGGCTGGCACCGGTGACGGCACCAAAGACAGAATGCTGTTAATTCAATCTGCCTTTCAGGGGACAAACACATGTCTGGTGGAACCTATAACGTGCTTTTCCTGTGCCGGGCCAATTCGGCGCGCAGCATCCTGGCCGAAGCCATCCTGAAAAAGGAAGGTCACGATCATTTCTTTGGCTTTAGCGCCGGGTCCTACCCACGCGGCGAAATTCACCCCTATGCGCAGGAGCTTCTGACCAGCCTTGGGCACGATATCAGCAGCTTTTCCTCAAAGGGGATGGAAGTCTATTCCGAGCAGGACGAAGTCAGGTTTGATTTCGTTTTCACCGTTTGCGACGCCACCGCCAATGAAGATTGCCCGATCTTTCCCGGATCCCCGATGACCGCCCATTGGGGTGTGCCTGACCCGGCCGCGGTTACCGGCAGCGACGCCGAAAAACGGCTGGCCTTTGCCGATACCTATCGAATGTTGCGCAACCGGATTTCGATTTTCACAAGCCTGCCTTTTGCATCGCTTGATCGCCTGTCGCTGCAAAAGGAAATCGACAGGATCGGCCATATTTCAGATCGCGAGGATGCATGACACAGAAAAAGGACACCGCCGCCATGGGATTGTTTGAACGCTACCTTACGGTTTGGGTCGCGGTCAGCATCGTGGCCGGCATTGTGCTTGGCGAACTGTTTCCGGCCCTGTTTCAGACGATTGGCAATCTGACGGCCTATGAGATCAATTTGCCGGTAACGGTTCTGATCTGGTTGATGATCGTGCCGATGCTGATGAAGGTCGATTTTGGCGCCTTGCACGAAGTCGGTCGGCAATGGCGCGGCATTGGCGTGACACTTGGCGTGAACTGGCTGATCAAACCGTTCACCATGGCGGCCCTTGGCTGGCTGTTTATCGGGTTTCTGTTTCGCCCGCTTTTGCCCGAGGCCCAGATTGAAAGCTATATCGCGGGCCTGATCCTTTTGGGGGCGGCACCGTGCACGGCGATGGTGTTTGTCTGGTCGCACCTGACCAAGGGGGATGCCAATTTCACCCTGACGCAGGTGGCCCTTAACGACACCATCATGATTTTCGCCTTTGCCCCGATTGTTGCGCTGTTGCTTGGTATTTCGGCGATTACCATTCCGTGGGAAACCCTGACCATTTCGGTCGTCGCCTTTATCGTCATTCCGGTGATTGCCGGTCAGGTGATCCGAAGCCGGGTAATGAAGGGCGGCATTGATCATTTCAATGCATTTGATGCCCGGCTCAAACCGGTTTCGATGATCGCACTACTGACAACACTGGTCTTGCTGTTTGCCTTTCAGGGGCAACAGATCATTTCCCAACCGATCATCATCGCGCTTCTGGCCGTGCCGATCATTTTGCAAACCTATTTCATTGCTGCCATCGCCTATGTCGCCAACAAGTTTCTGGGGGTGGAGCACAGGATTGCCGCACCCTCGGCGATGATTGGTGCATCAAACTTCTTTGAACTGGCGGTCGCCACCGCCATTGGCCTGTTCGGCTTTTCATCGGGTGCGGCATTGGCGACCGTGGTCGGCGTTCTGGTCGAAGTTCCGGTGATGTTATCGCTGGTTGCCATTGCCAACCGGTCACGTGGCTGGTTCGCATCAAACACCGCCCCGCAAAACAAGTAATCCACGCATTCAGGTAATCGAGATGAGCAAGAAAATACGCATCGGCATCAACGGTTTCGGCCGCATGGGGCGGCTGGTTTTACGGGCGGGCTGGGGTCACCCGAACCTTGAATTTGTTCATATCAATGAAATCCGGGGCGGGGCCAAAACTGCGGCCCATCTTCTGGAATTTGATTCGGTTCATGGCCGCTGGTCCAACCGGGTTGATTGCATCAATGACCAGGTGGTGATTGATCAGACCCACAAGATTTCGTTTTCCGAAAACGCCACACCGGCCGACACCGACTGGATCGGCATGGGGTGCGACATCGTTCTGGAATGCACCGGCAAATTCAAAACGCCCGAAACGCTTCAGCCCTATTTTGATCAGGGTGTGAGAAAGGTCATTGTCGCAGCCCCGGTCAAGGAAGGTGCGCTTAATATCGTCTATGGGGTCAATGATGATCTTTACGATCCGGCGACACATCATCTTTTGACTGCGGCAAGCTGCACCACCAATTGTCTGGCCCCGGTGGTCAAGGTCGTGCATGAACAACTGGGCATCAAGCATGGTGCGATCACCACCATCCATGATGTGACCAACACCCAGACGATTGTCGATCTTCCGCATAATGACCTGCGCCGGGCGCGGTCGTGCCTGCAATCATTGATCCCGACCAGCACCGGCTCCGCCACCGCGATCACGATGATTTATCCGGAATTGGCAGGAAAATTGAACGGGATTGCCGTGCGTGTGCCGCTTCTTAACGCATCGCTGACCGATTGCGTGTTTGAAGTGGCGCGCGATACCGATTTTGAAACGGTCAATCGCCTGATGCGCGAGGCATCGGAAACCTATCTTGCCGGTATTCTGGGCTATGAAGACCGCCCGCTGGTCAGTGTTGATTACCTTAATGACAGCCGGTCTTCGATCATTGATGCCGGATCGACCATGGTGATCGACAAGCGACAGGTCAAAATACTGGCCTGGTATGACAATGAATGGGGCTATGTCTGTCGTATGGCGGATCTGGCTGCCAAAGTCGCGCAATCGCTTTAGGAATGCCGATCATGTCATCTGCCATTCGCAATTATGCACTTGTGACCGGGGCCTATTGGGGCTTCACCCTGACTGACGGGGCGTTGCGGATGCTGGTGCTGTTGCATTTCCATGCCCTTGGCTATTCGGCATTTGAAATTGCCCTTCTGTTCATCCTCTATGAAGTGGCGGGGATTGTAACCAATCTGGTTGGCGGATGGCTGGCACAAACACGCGGGCTGCGCTTTACCCTTTATAGCGGATTGATCCTCCAGATCGCATCGCTTGCCGCCCTTTCGCAAACACAGGCCGATTGGGCACCGGCCATTTCAGTTATCTATGTCATGGGACTTCAGGCCGCATCGGGGGTTGCCAAGGACCTGACCAAGATGTCGAGCAAATCGGCAATCAAGGTTCTGGTGCCTGCCGATGCCGGGGGTGCGCTTTTCAAATGGGTTGCCCTTTTGACCGGGTCGAAAAACGCCCTTAAAGGGGTCGGCTTTTTCATGGGCGGTGCGCTTTTGTCCTGGCTTGGATTTTCCGGGGCGTTGCTTGCCATGGCGGTCGGCCTTGCCATCACGCTGATCGCGGTTGCGCTGTCACTGGGCAATGCGATGTCCGGACCATCTGAAAAGATCAAACCCAAATTCCGTGACGTGTTTTCGCGTGACCGCAAGATCAATGTCCTGTCGGCGGCCCGGCTTTTCCTGTTCGGGTCGCGTGATATCTGGTTTGTGGTCGGCCTGCCGGTGTTTTTGGCAGCCGAACTGGGCTGGAACCATATCGAGGTCGGCACCTATATGGCGCTTTGGGTGATCGGATACGGCTTCATTCAGGCCTTCGCCCCCAAAATGCTGCGCGCCGGATCACACGAACCCGATGGCTGCACCGCCCGGTTCTGGATCGCAGCCCTGATCGCGGTGACCACTGCCATTGCCGCAGCCGTCACACAGGGGATTGCGCCGCAACTTGCAGTTCTGGGCGGGCTTTTGGTGTTCGGCATTGTCTTTGCCGTGAACTCGTCACTGCATTCCTATTTGATCCTTGCCTATGCCGATGGCGACAAGGTCGCGATGAATGTCGGGTTTTATTACATGTCCAATGCCATCGGGCGGCTTTGCGGGACCATTCTGTCGGGCGTTGCCTATTCCTATGGCGGGCTGGTCGGATGTCTTGTGACGTCGATTGCGTTTTTGACCATCAGCTGGATCATCAGTGCCGCCCTTCCGGCAAGAAGCGCCGTCACACCGCAGAGTTGAACAAAAAAGTTCTTTCGCAGATGCGGGATAAATGACTGAAAAGACTCACAATCCGGATTCACGAAAATTTCATCGTGCAAAAAACCGTGACAAGACACTGCATATAGGGGTACGATTCCAATCAACGGTCAATCACTGGACCGCAGGAGGGGTTCCCGAGTGCCGCGAAAAAGCGTCTTACAACGAGAATTTTCGCCCCCCGGATCGCACATGCAACATGTTGTGACCGGCGGAAACTCCTACCGCCACTTCCATCGCAAGATGAAAATTGAATGCGCGCCTTTCCATGACGGAATGGCGCGTTTTGCTTTTTTGGCACATTTGATGAGGTGATCGTCATGGGTAAGCGCGCAGCACGCCGTCGTAACCGTCCGCAACAGTCCGACAACAATGTCCATGAACTGTTTGATGAAAAGAACGCTGACTGGCACCCGCTTCAGGGGGAAGCCGCAGAACAGAAAGGACAACGCGATCAAAGCTACCGCCGCAACATCCGCCCGAAAAGTGAAAACCAGGCCGCATTGATGGAGGCCATTGATGCCTTCAACCTGGTCCTTGCCCTTGGCCCGGCAGGCACCGGTAAAACCTATATCGCCGTTTCCAAGGCGGTCGAGGCCCTTGATAAGGGTGATATCGGCCGCATCGTTCTGGCCCGCCCGGCTGTTGAAGCCGGGGAAAATATCGGCTTCCTGCCCGGCGATGTCGAAGCCAAGATGGCCCCGTATCTTCGCCCGCTTTATGACGCGCTTAATGATCGCCTTGGCACCAAGCGCCTGCGCACATACCTTTCGGACGGCACGATTGAGATTGCCCCGATCGGCTATATGCGTGGCCGTACCCTGAACAATGCCTTCGTCGTCATCGACGAAGCCCAGAACTGCACATACGGGCAGCTTAAAATGCTGGTGACCCGTCTGGGCTGGAATTCTACCATGATCCTGACCGGCGACCCGGATCAGACCGACCTACTGCCGGAAATGTCGGGTCTTTCGGAAATGTCTGAACGACTTGAAAATGTCGAAGATGTCGCCTGTGTCCAGCTGCGCGACAAGGACATTGTCCGACATCCGCTGGTTGCAAGCATGCTTACGGTTCTCTGATTTCGGTTATCAAGTTCCGACACAGCAAACCAAAGAAGAAAAAAGGACGGGCCCCGAAAGGGCCCGTCACTTTTTTTTTGGATCTGCTTATATAGACTGATAATTCTTGGCTTCGCGCCCGATCACCGGGATCGATAAAACCTGTCAAGAAAACATATATATTGACGAAATTTTCAATCCGAACCCAATATATAGACATCACGGTCCTTCTTACCGAACCATATCGGTTTGAAGGCTAAGAGGGAATTCGGTGCGTTTTGCATATGCACGACAATGCCGAAGCTGCCCCCGCAACTGTAAGCGGCTAGCTTTAATCCAACCATGGTCACTGAAATGCTTGGCATTTCGGGAAGGCCGGATGAAGCATCGATCCGCAAGCCAGGAGACCTGCCGTGAGCGAACGTAAACATTCACGGGCGGGGTGTCCCGGTGGAGTGCTTGTGATCTGACTGGCAAACCGCCAATCATCCCTGCATACCTCCGTTTGGCCTTTGCCCCCATATGATTGGGGCTTACGATGTCAGAAGCAGTCGAGTTGGAACGGCCAGCCGTTTCCGATCCTTCATCAAATTCACAAACCATCTATCAGGTGATCCGTCGCAACGGATCGGTTACGGCCTTTGATGCAACCAAAATCAAAACAGCCCTGACCAAGGCATTTCTTGCCGCCGAGGGCGAAACCGCGTCGGGATCACATCGGGTACATGACATTGTCGATGGATTGGCCGATCAGGTTACCACGACCTTGTTAAAGCGGGCCGCGCCGAGCCATACCCTTCAGATCGAAGATATACAGGATCAGGTCGAGCTGGCCCTGATGCGCAGCGAACATCACAAGGTTGCGCGCGCCTATGTCCTGTATCGTGAAGACCGTGCGCGCGAACGCGCCAAGCTTGATGCACGCAAGAAAAGCAAAAAGGCCGGGCAGCCCGATCTTCATGTCACCCTGCCCGACGGCAGCAAAAGGTTGCTTGATATTGACCGGTTGGCGACCGTGATTGCCGAGGCCTGTGGCGACCTTGATGGCGTCAGCACAGCACCGATCATGGAAGAAACCAGAAAGAACCTTTATGACGGTGTCACCACCGGGGAATTGGCACTTGCCCCGATCATGGCAGCCCGAACACTGGTAGAGCGCGAACCGAATTACGCCTTTGTCAGCGCACGTTTGTTACTTGACAAGCTTCGGACAGAAGCCCTGAGCTTCGTCTTTGACCAGCCCGAACAAGCCACCCAGGCCGAGATGGGCGTACGATACGCGACGTATTTCCCCGCCGCGATCACGGCTGGCATCAAGGCCGGTCTGATTGATCCGGAATTGTCAAAGTTTGACCTGAAAAAGATTGCCGCTGCGATCAAACCGGAACGTGATCTGAATTTCCAGTATCTGGGACTTCAGACGCTTTATGACCGTTACTTCCTGCATGTCAAAGGGTCGCGGTTTGAACTGCCACAGGCCTTTTTCATGCGGGTTGCCATGGGTCTTGCAATCCGTGAGATCGACCGCGAAGCCAAGGCAATCGAATTTTATGATCAGCTTTCCACCTTTGTCTTCATGGCATCGACCCCGACCCTGTTCAATGCCGGCACATGCCGCCCGCAATTGTCATCCTGCTTCCTGACCACCGTGCCCGATGACCTTGATGGCATCTTCAAATCAGTCAAGGACAACGCGCTTTTGGCGAAATATTCCGGCGGCCTTGGCAATGACTGGACCCCGGTGCGTGGTCTTGGCGCGCATATCAAGGGCACCAATGGTCAAAGCCAGGGCGTGGTTCCGTTTCTGAAAGTCGCCAATGACACCGCGATTGCCGTCAACCAGGGTGGCAAGCGCAAGGGGGCTGTTTGTGCCTATCTCGAAACATGGCACATCGATATCGAAGAGTTCCTTGATCTGCGCAAGAACACGGGCGATGACCGCCGCCGGACGCATGATATGAACACGGCCAACTGGGTGCCGGACCTGTTCATGGAACGGGTGATGGCAGATGCGCCATGGACCCTGTTTTCGCCCGATGACACGCCGGACTTGCATGATCTTTATGGTGCGAAATTCAAGACCGCGTATGAGGCATATGAAGCCAAGGCCAATAGCGGCCAAATCACGAATTTCAAAACCGTGCGCGCGGTGGATCTTTGGCGGCGCATGTTGACCATGCTGTTTGAAACCGGTCATCCATGGATCACCTTCAAGGACCCGTGCAACATCCGGTCCCCGCAACAACATCGCGGCGTGGTGCATTCATCAAACCTGTGCACGGAAATTACACTCAATACATCGGCAGACGAGGTCGCGGTATGCAACCTGGGCTCAATCAACCTGTTGGCCCATGTCACCGAAAATGGCATCGACCATGACAAGCTTGCAAAAACGGTAAAAACTGCGATGCGGATGCTTGATAACGTCATTGATATCAACTTCTACACCATCCCCGAAGCACGCTATTCCAACATGCGTCATCGTCCGGTTGGTCTTGGATTGATGGGTTTTCAGGATGCGTTGCAGAAACTGAAAATCGCCTATGCCTCGTCAGAGGCCGTCGCATTTGCCGATGAAAGCATGGAAGCCATTTCCTTCCACGCCATTTCGGCATCGGTTGATCTGGCGGCGGAGCGTGGCCGGTATGAAAGCTTTGACGGTTCATTGTGGTCCAAGGGCACCCTGCCAATTGACTCGCTTGAACTGCTTGCCAAGGTTCGTACCGAATTTGATGTCGACCGCAGCCAGCGCCTTGACTGGGACGGGTTGCGCGAACGGGTCCAAACCACCGGCATGCGTAATTCCAACACGATGGCAATCGCCCCGACGGCAACGATTTCCAATATCTGCGGCGTCAGCCAGTCAATTGAGCCCGCCTATCGCAACCTGTTTGTGAAATCGAACATGTCTGGCGATTTCACGGTGGTCAATGCCGCCCTTGTCCGTGATCTGAAAGAACGCGGTCTTTGGGACGAGGTGATGATATCCGACCTGAAATATTATGATGGCAGCATCGGCCAGATTGATCGCATTCCCGATGACCTCAAGGCGCTATATGCCACCGCGTTTGAACTTGATTCATCCTGGTTGATCGAGGCGGCATCACGTCGTCAGAAGTGGCTTGATCAGGCGCAATCCCTGAACCTTTATATCGCCAATCCGTCTGGCAAAAAGCTTGATGATCTTTATCGTCTGGCGTGGTTGCGCGGACTTAAAACCACCTATTACCTGCGATCAAGTGCCGCGACCCATGTCGAGAAATCGACACTTAAGGGCACCGATGGTCGCCTGAATGCGGTGGTGAATGCCCCGCAAGCAGCAAGCCCTGCCCCATCGCCTTCGCCTGTTACCGCACCTGCACCTACACCAGCGCCCGCAGTCAGCAATCGTCCATCCGGGGTCATTGATGCGGGCGCCGCATCCGATGCGATTACCGGCGGTGACGTCTGGGGCAAGGCATGTTCCCTTGACGACCCTGATTGCGAAGCCTGCCAATAACCAGAAACCGGAATAAGAACCATGCTTGACTGGATTGAAAACGACGCCCCGGTTTCACACGATACCGGTGATGGCACAAATGATGCCACCGGCCTTGGCGAGATTGACCGTTCCGGCGGTCGTGTCACGGTCAGTGACAAGGCGATGATCAATTCGCGGGCCGATGTGAACCAGCTTCTGCCGCTTAAATACGGCTGGGCCTGGGACAAGTACCTTGCGGGTTGCAATAATCACTGGATGCCGACCGAAGTTTCCATGCAGGCCGACATCGCGCTTTGGAAATCGCGCGATGGCCTGACCGATGATGAACGTCGGATGCTTAAACGTAATCTGGGTTTCTTTGCCGCATCCGAAAGCCTTGTTGCCAACAACATCGTTTTGGCAATTTATCGCCACCTGACCAACCCGGAATGCCGCCAGTATCTTTTACGACAGGCCTTCGAGGAAGCGGTTCATACCCACACCTTCCAGTATATTGTCGAAAGCCTTGGCCTGGATGAGGGCGAGCTTTTCAACATGTATCGCGAAGTTCCGTCGATTACCGACAAGGCGGCATGGGCGTTGAATTATACCAAGCACCTTGATGATCCGAATTTTGCCACCGGCACACCCGAACGCGATCAGGATTTCCTGCGCGATCTTGTGGCGTTCTATGTCGTGTTTGAAGGCATGTGGTTTTACACAGGATTTGCGCAAATCCTGTCACTTGGCCGGCGCAACAAGATGGTCGGCATCGCCGAGCAATATCAGTACATCCTGCGTGACGAGAGCATCCATCTCAATTTCGGGATTGATGTTATCAACCAGATCAAGGCTGAAAACCCGCATCTTTGGACAGCGGAATTTCAGGAAGAAATTCGTGCGATGTTGCGTGATGCCGCCGAACTTGAAGCGGCCTATGGACGCGACACCATGCCCAATGGCTTCCTTGGCCTGAATGCCGAGCTCTGTGAGCAATATATGCATTTCATCGCCAACCGCCGTTGCGGGCAGCTTGGCCTTGCCCCCGTATTTAACGAGGTCGAAAATCCGTTCCCCTGGATGTCAGAGGCCATGGATCTGAAAAAGGAAAAGAACTTCTTTGAAACCCGGGTGATCGAATATCAGAACGGCGGCGCGCTTAGCTGGGACTGATTGCCACACCCAACATCATCATAAACAAAACGGCTGGGAACATGTTTCCAGCCGTTTTCATTCAAGCCTAGTCTTTTGGCGGTTAGCGCCCCATGGCGGCGACTTCGCTTCCGGCGTTGGACACCGGGATGTCGTGTTGACCGGCGCGTTTGGCGCGACCGGTGTGCCAGAATTCCGGGTCTTCGGTATAGCCGCTATATTCATCGAGATGGATGTCTTCGGGCGGTTCGGGATGGATGGTGATATCAAGATCGGGATATTCGGAACGGATGCTGTCCATTACCTGATGGCAGATGGTGTGCGCTTCGCGCATCAACATCCCGCCATCCATGATCAGTTCGATCTCGGCAAAGCGATGCACGCCCGATGACCGTGTGCGCAGGCGGTGAATGCCGATCACCGATGCGTTTTTCATGGTCAGTTCAATAATGCGCTGGCTGTCGGAATCGGGCAGTTCCGCATCCATCAGGACCTTGACCGAATTGCGTCCGACCTTGATCGCGGAAAACAGCAGGAAGCTTGCCACCAGTGCGCCGATTGCCGGATCGGCCCAGGCAAATCCCGATACCCCGGCAAACAGGGCAATGATCACGGCAAGATTGGCCAGAATGTCGCTGCTATAATGCATGGAATCGGCATCAACCGCCACCGATCCCGACATTCGCACCGCCTTGCGCTGCAACAGTACCAGACCAACTGTCATGACAAGTGACACCGCCATGATCCAGATGCCTTCATAGGCAAAGGAAATCTGTTTGGGTTCATTGAGCCTTGATGCGGCCTCGGCCAGGACCAGAACAGCCGCCCCGATCATGAAGGCCGACTGAAACAGCCCGGCAAGGGGTTCTGCCTTGCCATGGCCGAAACGGTGATCATGATCGGCCGGGCGCCATGCCGAACGGACCGCCATGAAGTTGATCACAGACGTGCCGACATCAAGCATACTATCAATCATGGAGGACAGCAGACTAACCGAGTCCGTCAGGAACCAGCCAACCGCCTTGATGATGATCAGGGTCGCAGCAATGACAATGGAGGCCGTCGTTGCACGACGTGCCCACATTTCTTTCTGCGCTATGTCAATGACGGGACATTGACTCATACGTTGTTGACCTCTGGCCGCCCAATCTGCCACCTGACAGCGGTTTTATAGCCTGTTTGAGCATAATATGTAATGACTATTGCCATATTTTCGCCCAGCGTTGTGCAGCAAATAGCGCATATTTGATATTCCGCAAGGTTTCCAAGCCTGTTTTAAGGGATTATATCTCGCAATCGGGCGCACAAGAGAGAACCTAATGATTGTAGAGATCGGACATTACGCACTGATATTGTCACTTGTTGTGGCACTCGCCCAGTCGACCTTGCCGTTTTTGGCCGCATCGCGCAGAGACCCGGTTCTTTTGATGGTGGCGCCGCGACTGGCGATTACCTGTTTTGCACTGGTCGCCGCCAGTTTTCTGGCGCTGACCTATGCATATGTGGCGTCTGATTTCTCTGTTCTCAATGTTCTGTCCAACAGCCATACCTCCAAACCGATGATCTACAAGATCACCGGTGTGTGGGCGAATCACGAAGGATCGATGCTGCTTTGGGTGATGATCCTGACCCTGTTTGGTGGTGCGGTTGCCGCGTTCGGGCGCAATCTTCCGCCAACGCTTCTGGCCCGCGTGCTGGGCGTGATGGGGCTGATTGGTGTTGGCTTTATTCTGTTTATCGTTCTGACCTCAAACCCGTTTGAGCGCGTGATCAACCCGCCGCTTGATGGTGAGGGCATGAACCCGTTGCTGCAAGACCCTGGCATCGCCATCCATCCGCCCTTCCTGTATCTGGGCTATGTCGGGTTTTCCGTTGCCTTTGCCTTTGCAGTCGCCGCCCTGATTGAAGGACGGGTTGACCCGGCATGGGCGCGCTGGGTCCGTCCATGGACGCTGGCGGCATGGGTCTTTCTGACCGCTGGTATCGGGCTTGGTTCCTGGTGGGCCTATTACGAGCTTGGCTGGGGCGGCTGGTGGTTCTGGGATCCGGTGGAAAACGCATCCTTCATGCCATGGCTTGCCGGTACGGCGCTGTTGCATTCGGCGATTGTGGTTGAAAAACGTGATGCGCTGAAAAGCTGGACGATCTTTTTGGCGATCCTGGCGTTTTCGTTCTCGTTGCTTGGGACGTTTCTGGTGCGTTCCGGGGCGCTGACATCGGTTCATGCCTTTGCCACCGATCCGACGCGTGGCGTGTTTATTCTGTTCTTGCTGTTTATTACGGTTGGCGGGTCGCTTGGCCTTTATGCATGGCGTGCGCCCAACCTTCGGGGTGGCGGACTGTTCCAGCCGATTTCGCGCGAAGGCGCACTTGTGTTTAACAATGTGCTGCTTTCGATTGCGGCGGCCATGGTGTTGCTGGGCACGCTTTATCCGCTGTTGCTTGAAACCGTGACCGGGGAAAAGATTTCGGTAGGCGCGCCGTTCTTCAACGCGACCTTTGTGCCGATCATGACCCCGGTCATCATTGCCATGGCACTGGGTCCGCTGATGCCATGGAAACGTGCCGACCTTTTGGGCGTGTTCAACAAGCTCAAGATCGCGCTGGCGGCAACGGTTGTGGTCGTTCTGGTCACCTTGTGGCTTGCCGGCGGGCCGGCCTTTGCCCTGTTCGGGCTTGGACTGGCGACCTGGCTGTTTGTCGGGTCGATCCTTGAATGGGCCGGGCGGATCAAGCTTTTGCGCGAACCGTTCGCCACAAGTCTGCGCCGGATGAAGAACCTTCCGCGTTCGTCCCATGGCACCATGCTGGCCCATGCCGGGGTTGCAATCGTGGTTGCCGGGATTACCGGATCACAAGCCTGGACCGAAGAAGCCGTGCAGTCGCTTGCGGTCGGGGAAAGTGCACAAATTGCCGATCATACCTTTACGCTCAGCGCGATCCGGGAATATCAGGGGCCGAACTTTGTCGCCCGTGAAGCAACCATCACCATTGCCACACCGGGTGAACGCACGGTCATTCTGACGCCTGAAAAACGTGTCTATACGGTCGAGGGCATGCCCACCACCGAGGCCGGGATTCAATCAAGCTTTACCGGCGATATCTATGCCGTAATCGGCGATCAGGATGAAAGCGGCAAGTGGATCACGCGGTTCTATGTCAAACCGATGATCCCGTGGATGTGGGCCGGCGGCCTGATCATGGTGTTTGGCGGGCTGATGTCGCTTTCGGACAGACGTTACCGGATTGGTGCGCCGACCCGTTCCCACAAGGCAGCGGCCAAAGCCGTTCCCGCAGAATAAGCGTCAGGGCTAGGAAACCTTCATGACCATCTGGATTGTTCTTGCCGCCATTACGCTTCTTGTTGCGGGCTTTGTCCTTTGGCCGGTCCTGCGTCAGCGTGAAACGGGTGCCGATGCTGCGTCTGATGACGACGATCAAAACGGCAATAACGAACTGAACCATGATCTTGCGGTTTATCGCGACCAGCTGGCCGAGATCGAGCGCGATATCGAACGCGGTGTCCTCAGCACCGAACAGGCCAATGCGGCACGTATCGAAGTACAACGCCGTATCCTGAATGCAGATCAGCGCATCAAGGCCCGGGAAAGTGGGGCGACATCACGCATCGGCAAGCCGTCACTTCGGATATATTCCGCCCTTGCGATTGTGCTGTTTCTGATTGGCGGGTTCGGGCTTTATCTTGATCTTGGCAGCCCCGATATGCCCGACCGCCCGATTGCCAGCCGGGCTGATGAAATCAATGCCATCCAACAGGCAGAATCGATCAATAGCGACCGGCTTGCTGCACTCAACCGCGCGGTCAGTGATCTTTCGCAAAAGCTGATTGCCGATCCGGAAAACCTTAAAGGGTGGGAACTGCTTGGCGCCAGTCTGATGGCGCTTGGCCGCCCAGTCGAGGCACAGACCGCGTTTCTTGAGGCCGTCAAACTGTCTGATCGCGATGGCGATTATCTTGCCATGTATGCGGAAAGCCTGATCCGTGGCGACAATGGCCAGATCAATGCAACCGCACGCGGTGTCCTTAAAGAAGCCGCGACAACCCAAAGCGGCGACCCGCGCATCCAGTATTATCTGGGCCTTGCCGATGCACAGGATGGCAATATTGCCGCGGCTGTTGATCGCTGGATCGCGCTTGCCAACAGTGCCTCGGCTGATGCGGCCTGGTTGCCGATGGTGGTTGCCCGGATCAAGGATGCCGCCCTTGCCCAGGGAATTGATATCGAAGGGCGACTTGATGTCGCAAAGGCCGCGCCATCCAATGGTCCAAGCCAGGACGATGTCGCCGCCGCCCAGCAAATGACACCCGAAGAACGTCAGGACATGATCAATTCGATGGTCGATGGACTGGCTGACCGTCTTGACGGCAATCCGGACGATCCGGAAGGCTGGGCACGGCTGATGCAGGCCTATATGGTGCTGGGGAAACAGGACAAGGCACAGGCCGCCTATCAGAAGGCATCGGATGTGTTTGCCGATCAGCCCGATCTGGTCGCCCGGTTTGATGCATTGGCCAAAGAGATCGGGATCACAGCAAACTAGATCCCGATCAGGCCGCCCCCGATGATCTGGGCTGGCAATTCGCGGGATGGCGCTGTAAAACTGTTTGCAGTTGATGAACCTGGCAACCATTCCCCGACACATTGCCAGCCGGGCGATACCACCCGTTTTCACCCATCATGATCCGCCCGGAAATCCGGCGGATACGGCGGTGATAAAAATATCCCTTCTCCCCTTCCACCACCACTTATGAGATATTATATTTCATACGTAAGAATAATGATTTCTACTTTAACAAGGCCTTATTGATTTGATTTTCGTGTCAAAGTATGAGAACCAGTCTTAAGGGTAGCTAATTTAGCAAATTGCTATTCTAGGATATGGGGTGCGGTCGATGGTTGGGGAACCATCGTTCTCTTTTCTTTTTATAATTCAAGAGATTCGCAGAGCGGGAAACAGGGACGGGGTATAGGATAACTACCCACCCGATTGGATAATGGGTGCAATGTCGGCTCACGCAAATGGCATAACGAACAATCTGTTGCTGATTGAAGATAATCCGGGTGACGCACGTCTTGTGCGCGAAGCTCTTCGGGAATTCAAACGCCCGGTGGAGCTGCATCACGTCAAGGATGCCACGACAGCGTTGCAGTTCCTGCAGCAAGACGGCCCCTATCGGAATGCGCCGCGCCCGCGCCTGATTCTTCTTGATCTTAATATGCCGCGCAAGGATGGTCGCGAAATGTTGCGCGATATCCGCAATGATCCCAATTCGGCTTCAATCCCTGTCATTGTCCTGACGACGTCGGGGGCGGACCACGATGTTGATCTTTGTTATGCTGCCGGGGCAAACTGTTATTTGCGCAAACCGGTCGATGTGACAGAATTCATCGATCTGATGAAAATGATCGAATCCTTCTGGCTGGGGCTGGCTTTAACCCCGACGCCGTAACCCACCTGCCAGCGAGACGCGCATGTCCCGCCTGCCATCATCTTCTTCGCGTTACGCCACATGCAAAGCCATCGGTCGCTTTGTCCATTGTCAGCTTCGCAGACCGACTGCGGGCATATGGGCGCTGTTTGCGACCCTGGTGTTTGCAATCACCACCCTGTCACTGACGGTCAGCATGACCCATTCAGTACGCGATGCGCTGCGCCAGTCGGCCGAACAAACAATCGGTGGCGATATCTCGTTACGGCTGTTTCACCGACCGCCAACAGATGCGGAGTTGGGGTTCCTTGAAACTTTCGGCATTGTGGCTGTCAGTGCCGAACAACGCGTCATGATCCACCCCAAACCCGATCAACCCGGAATTTTATCGGAACTCAAGGCCGTTGACCGGACATATCCGCTTTTCGGGGATGTGAAGCTTTCGCGGCCCGGCCCGGTCAGCGCCATTCTGGCAAACGATGATGATGATGATGCCGGTGGCAACAAAAACCTGCCCGGGGCAATCGTTGATCAGGATTTTCTTGATCAAAGCGGACTTTCGATCGGCGATGTCATTCATCTCGGCGATCAGCAATATCGTATTCGCGCAGGGTTGCTGGCCGAACCGGAACGACAGTTCAGGCTGTTTTCACTGGGACCGCGCATTATCGTATCGCTTGATGACTATCGAAAGAACGCCCTGCTATCTTCAGACAAACAGGTTTACTGGTATAGCCGACTGAAACGCAGCCAAGCTGACCCCCGCCCCAACAGTCAGGTGATCGCCGATATCGAAGCCCGCTTTCCCGAAAGTGGCTGGCGCATTGTGAATGCTGCTGATGGCATCCCGGGTATCGAGCGGATCGGCGAGTTCGCCACAGCCTTTGTCAGTTTGATCGGCATTGCGATCTTTGCCATTTCAATGAGCGCGATTGCCAATGCCATTCGAACCGATTTGAACGGTCGGCAGGATCAGTTTGCCCTGATGCGCGCCGTCGGGGTCAGACCGGGGCAACTTGGCATCACCATCGCCGGGTTGGTCTGGGGCATTGCGGTTGTGGCATTGATTGTATCGGCATTTATCACCCAGCTTTTGGCCGGTATGATCGCCCCGATATTTGCAAGCAACCTTGGCATTACACTTAACCCGTCAGTCCATCAATGGACTGATATTACGGGCTTTGTTGCGTGTTTTGTGGCTCTGCTGTCAATCGGACCGATACAGACGGCATGTGCGGTCAAGCCGGCCCTGCTGTTTCGCCATCAGACCGACAAAACGCCGCACGGGTCAGGCACGCAACATTCCGGGGCGTGGCTGACCCGCGCAGCAATCCTGACATCGGCCATCGCTGTTATCTGGTTTGCAATGCGCCTGATCGGGTCCGGTTGGTTTTCCGGTATTTTGATCGCGGTGCTTGTGCTGTGTCTGTCGGGATTTATCGGCGTCGGGTTTTTGATGCGCAAGGTTTCAGCACTGGCCGCACATCGATGCGCGGGATCACCATCCTTGAAACTGGCCCTGCGCAATATTGCCCGCCCGACCAGCCCGACGGTCACTGTTGCCGCGTCATTTGGTCTGGCAGTGACATGCCTGTTTGCGGTCATTGTGTTCGGGGCACTGGCGGGACATCACCTTAGATCCGTCTTGCCAACTGAAACCCCCGATCTGGTGTTTTTTGACCTGCCCCCCGATCAGCAGACCACTTTCCGGACTGCCGCCCTTGCCGTGCCATCGGTGGAAGCGATCGAACAAATGCCATTCGTGCATGGTCGGGTAACCCGTCTTAACGGCAAGCCGGTTGTCCTTGATCAGGTGCCACGACGCTATCACTGGTTTATCCGTGGTGACCGGGGTCTGTCTTGGGCGCGTCACCCAAACACAACATTGCAAAAGGCCGAACTTGTGGCTGGTGATTGGTGGCCAGACGATAGTATCAATGCAAACCTTGTGTCGCTTGATGCCGATATTGCCCATGCACTTGGTCTTGGGCTCGATGACAGCATTTCGGTCAATATTCTGGGTCAGCGGCATGACCTAAAGATCGCCAATCTGCGCAAGATCGACTGGTCGCGCCTTGGCCTTGATTTTCCGATGGTATTGTCCCCGATGCAGCCGCCATTTGCCCATGGCGTGATCACGACAATTGACCTCGTCCCGTCATCCGCATCCCGAAATACCGCCGCCGCGATCAGCCGCCTTGGCGATCAGTTTCCCGCCGTTCCGATGATCCGGGTATCGGATGTCATGGATCGCCTTGGCACCCTGTTTGACCAGGTGCACGGCGTTCTGTTGCTGTTGACGGTAATGGCAACCGTCGGGGCCTTGCTGGTGATTGTGACCGGGTTGATTGCCCAGCGTCAGGATGGCGCGGCCAACCTTGCGATGCTGCGTGCCCTTGGTATTCGACCGGGGCAAATCATTCGGACAGGCGCACTTGAAACCGGCATTGTGGTTGCGGCAAGCGGGGTTCTGGGCACGGTGGCCGGGACAAGTGTCGCGGTGCTGGCAGCATCGCGCCTCGGATCATTCGACGTCGCGGAGACCGTGGTAATGATGGCGCCCCTTGCGGCAGGGGCCGTGGCACTGATCGGGATCATCGGGTTTGGTGGCGGATGGATTTTGCAACAGGCATCCCTTCGGGCACAGTCGGGTTGGCGTCGCGGATAGGACCAGAGACCACACCAGACAGGGCACTCTGCCCATGCTGACCTGAGCTGAGCTGGGCTGGGCTAGGCTAGGCTAGTTTGGACCGGGCCAGACTTGCCCCACACCAAAGCAGATAGCGGGCCCCGTCCACCCCATACATGACTGCGGCCCGAATGTGCACACCAGGGTAGCGAAATTCCGGATGGGGTCATTCCGCTTACAGGCTTGGGACATCTTGAAGCCCCCAAAATCCATGCGCAGCGCATCCTGAATTATGGTGTCACCATCATGTGATGGACATCTATCAGAACGAGACACCACCAACAAAAAAGGCCGCCCACAAGGGCGGCCTTTTTCAGGAATATTTCAACTGACGATCAGTTGGTCAGGGCAGCAATCTGTGCACGGGCAATTTCGAGCGCGCGCTCGGCATTTGCCTTGTCGTGGGCAGTGCTGGCTGCCTTGAGGTCGGCAGTTGCCTGCTCAAGACGTGCCTGTGCTTCGTCAGCTTTCAGATCGGCAACCGGAACCGCTTCTTCTGCCAGAATGGTGCAACGCTCGGGATTAACCTCTGCGACACCACCGGCGACGAAGATACGTTCGGAAACCTTACCACCTGCATAGATGTCGATGACACCCGGACGAATGGTCGAGATCATCGGCGAATGCTTCGGCAGCACACCAAAATTCCCGTCCGTGCCCGGAACAACGACCATCTCGACCGGCTCTGATTTGAGCAGGGCAGACGGTGAAACAAGTTCCAGTACAGTCGTATCAGTCATGACAATCCTCGCTCCTTAGCCGGAGGGGGACCGAAACTGCCTTAGGCAGCTTCGGCCATCTTCTTGGCTTTTTCGATGGCTTCTTCGATGGTGCCGACCATGTAGAATGCCTGTTCCGGCATGTGGTCATATTCACCAGCGCAGATCGCTTTGAAAGCCTTGATGGTGTCTTCGAGCTGAACGAATACGCCCGGAGTACCGGTAAAGACTTCTGCAACGTGGAACGGCTGCGAAAGGAAACGCTGGATCTTACGGGCACGTGCCACGATCAGCTTGTCTTCTTCCGAAAGCTCGTCCATGCCGAGGATGGCGATGATGTCCTGAAGACCTTTGTAGGTCTGAAGAACACGCTGAACTTCACGAGCGGTCTCGTAGTGTTCCTTGCCAATCACGCCCGGATCGAGTGCACGCGAGGTGGAATCGAGCGGGTCAACTGCCGGATAGATGCCAAGCTCGGCAATCTGACGGTTCAGCGTGGTGGTTGCATCAAGGTGAGCAAACGAGGTTGCCGGTGCCGGGTCAGTCAAGTCATCGGCCGGGACGTAAATTGCCTGAACCGAGGTAATGGAACCTTTTTTGGTCGAGGTAATACGTTCCTGCAGCGCACCCATGTCGGTTGCCAGCGTCGGCTGATAACCCACAGCAGACGGGATACGACCGAGAAGTGCCGACACTTCCGAACCAGCCTGGGTGAAGCGGAAGATGTTATCAACGAAGAACAGAACGTCCTGGCCTTCTTCGTCACGGAAGTATTCCGCAAGGGTCAGACCGGTCAGAGCAACACGTGCACGTGCTCCCGGGGGTTCGTTCATCTGGCCATAAACCAGTGCGGCTTTGGATTCGCCTTCCGGATTGATAACGCCCGATTCCATCATCTCGTGATAGAGGTCGTTACCTTCACGGGTACGTTCACCAACACCAGCGAAAACAGAGTAACCGCCGTGGCCTTTGGCAACGTTGTTGATCAGTTCCATGATCAGAACGGTTTTACCAACGCCTGCACCACCGAACAGACCGATTTTACCACCTTTGGTGTACGGTGCGATAAGGTCGATGACCTTAATGCCGGTAACCAGAATTTCGGTGTCGGTTGCCTGATCGATGAAGTCAGGTGCTTCACGGTGGATCGGTGCGGTTTTGGTCGCGGTAACCGGACCACGTTCGTCAACCGGCTCGCCGATCACGTTCAGAATACGACCAAGGGTTTCCGGACCAACCGGAACCGAGATCGCGTCACCGGTGTCGATGACTTCCTGACCGCGCTTCAGACCTTCGGTGGTGTCCATTGCGATCGTACGGACCGCATTTTCACCAAGGTGCTGTGCAACTTCGAGAACCAGACGCTGACCGTTGTTGTCAACATGCAGCGCGTTCAGAATGGGAGGCAGTTCGCCGTCGAATTTAACGTCGACGACGGCGCCCATTACCTGGGAAATTTTCCCCGCCTTCTTGTTCGCCATAGGTATTGTCTCCTGCTCGGACAAAGCTATCCGTTAACTTCCTGCGACCCGCTTACAAAGCCTCGGCGCCGGAAATGATTTCAATCAGTTCATTGGTGATCTGAGCCTGACGTGAGCGGTTGTACTGGATGCTCAGTCGGTCGATCATGTCGCCGGCATTGCGGGTTGCGTTATCCATCGCGGACATACGCGCGCCGTGCTCGGATGCGCTGCTTTCAAGCATTGCACCGAAAATCTGGACGCCAACGTTACGCGGCAGCAAATCAGCCAGAATGGCTTCTTCGGACGGTTCGTAGTCATAAACCGCAGAAGAACCAGTAGCTTCTTCCTGCTCAGCAGCTTCTTCACCGACAAACGGGATGAGCTGCTGTGCTGTTGCCACCTGCGAAATCGCGGACACGAACTTGTTGTAGAAGATCGTGCAGACGTCGAATTCGCCTTCGTCATACAGCGCCAGAACTTTATCGCCAACTTCGGAAGCAGAAGAGAAATCAATGCCCTTCTTGCCTTCGATGCCGGTATACCGGGCGACAATACTGTCACCAAATTCACGCTTGAGCGCATCTGCGCCTTTGCGGCCAACACAGATCAGCTTGACCGTTTTGCCTTCGGCCTGCAGGGCCTTGGCTTTCAAACGGGCAGCTTTGACGATCGATGCGTTGAAACCACCGCAAAGGCCACGGTCAGCGGTGAAGACAACGAGCAGATGCACATTGTCTTTACCCGAACCGGCCAGAAGCTTCGGAGCGCCTTCATTGCTACCGACGGCGGTTGCAAGACGACCCAGCATCGTCCCCATGCGTTCAGCATAGGGACGGGCTGCTTCGGCTGCATCCTGTGCACGACGGAGCTTGGAGGCTGCCACCATCTTCATCGCCGAGGTAATCTTCCTCGTCGATTTGACGCTGGCAATGCGCGAGCGCAGATCCTTCAAACTAGCCATTGCGTTTCCTCCTTCGCCTAAGTTTCAGTCTTACGCGAAGGTTTTCGCGAACTTGTCGAGGAACGCTTTAAGCTTGGTTTCGCTGTCTTCCGACAGAACCTTCTCGGTGCGGATCGCATCGAGGATATCAGCACCAGCGGAACGAATTTCCGACAGGAACTGGTCTTCGAAAGCGCGAACTTTGTTCACTGCGATACCGTCGAGATAACCTTTAACACCAGCATAGATCACGACGACCTGCTCTTCGACCTTGAGCGGCGAGTACTGCGGCTGCTTGAGCAGCTCGGTCAGACGTGCGCCACGGGCCAGAAGTTTCTGGGTTGCCGGATCAAGATCCGATGCGAACTGTGCGAATGCTTCCATCTCACGATACTGAGCGAGTTCCAGCTTGATCGAGCCGGCAACCTGCTTCATCGCTTTGATCTGTGCGGACGAACCAACACGCGAAACCGACAGACCAACGTTCACAGCCGGGCGTACGCCTTTGTAGAACAGGTCGGTTTCAAGGAAGATCTGACCGTCGGTGATCGAGATCACGTTGGTCGGAATAAACGCCGAAACGTCGTTACCCTGGGTTTCAATGACCGGAAGTGCGGTCAGCGAGCCAGCGCCGTTTTCGTCATTCATCTTCGCAGCACGTTCCAGCAGACGGGAGTGCAGATAGAAGACGTCACCCGGGAATGCTTCACGTCCCGGCGGACGGCGAAGCAGAAGCGACATCTGACGATATGCAACTGCCTGCTTGGACAGATCATCATAGAAGATGGTTGCGTGCATGCCATTGTCACGGAAGTACTCGCCCATTGCGCAAGCAACGAACGGTGCCAGGAACTGCATCGGCGCCGGGTCGGACGCGGTAGCTGCAACGACAATGGTGTTTTCCATTGCGCCGCGCTCTTCGAGGACCTTGACAACCTGTGCAACGGTCGAACGTTTCTGACCAACTGCAACATAGATGGAGAACATCTTGTCGCTGTCGGATTTCGCTGCATCGTTCACCGGCTTCTGGTTCAGAATGGTGTCAACGATGATGGCGGTTTTACCGGTCTGACGGTCACCAATGATCAGCTCACGCTGGCCACGGCCGATCGGGATCAGGGAGTCAATCGACTTGATACCGGTCTGTACCGGCTCGTGAACCGATTTACGCGGGATGATGCCCGGTGCTTTGACGTCGGCAAGGCGACGTTCTTTGGTTCCCAGATCGCCTTTACCGTCGATCGGGTTACCCAGTGCGTCAACGACGCGGCCGAGAAGTTCTTTACCAACCGGAACGTCAACGATGGCGCCAGTACGTTTAACCTGGTCACCTTCCTTGATCGAACGGTCAGAACCGAAGATCACGACACCAACGTTGTCTTCTTCGAGGTTAAGGGCCATGCCCTTAATGCCACCCGGGAAGTCAACGAGTTCACCAGCCTGAACGTTGTCCAGACCGTAAACACGGGCAATACCATCACCGACGGACAGAACCTGACCGACTTCGGCAACTTCGGCTTCAGCGCCAAAATTGGCAATCTGATCCTTGAGAATAGCGGAGATTTCCGCGGCGCGGATTTCCATCACGCAACCCCTTTCATAGCGAGCTCGAGCTTCTGCAGTTTGGTACGAAGCGAGGCATCAAAAACCCGGGAACCGACCTTGACGACAAGACCGCCAAGAACCGCCGGATCAACTTTAAGGTCCACTTTGACAGTGGCGCCGACAACTTCTTTGAGAGCGCCGGTAACGGCTTCGATTTGCTCTTTTTTCAACTCGGATGCCGAGGTGACCTGTGCGGTTACTTCGCCATTGTGAGCTGAGAGCATGGAAAGGTAGGAATCGATAACACCCGGCAGGGCAAACAGACGACGCTTCTGAGACAGAAGTCCTACGGTCTTCTTGGTCAACTCGGAAACGCCAAGCTTGTCCAGAAGAGCCGCCATCGCCTTGGCCTGCACGTCCCGGGAAATCACGGGACTGCGGAGTACATTCCGGAGGTCATCGCTGTTTGCGATGGCCTGGTCGAGCAATTCAAGATCGCCTTTCACAACATCAAGCTGCTTGGCCGAATTGGCCAAGTCAAAAAGTGCAGTGGCATAGCGCCCTTGGAGCCCGGTCGCGGCAGTATTTTGGGACACCGGTGAAAGCCCTCAATTCTGGTTATGAGAACGACTCGGATACGTATAAAAAAATGGTCTCCCGAAAGGGTCTCCTTCCGGGAAGCGAGCGTTTGGTATCACATGTCCATGGCGTGGGCAACCCCCGCGCAAGCGCATTTGGACGCTCTTTTTCATTCTTTGGCAAAGAAGGCCCGAAACACCGCGAAAACACCCGTTTTTGCGGGGGATGTACGACTATTTTATAACGTGCCCTTATCAACCAAACGGCACTTTGGGTATTCGATCACGCTATTTTCGCGACGAATCCCCCGATTTGGACGAACATTCTTTTTGGCCGACCTGCTCAAAACAGATCAAAGCCCGGCAAAAGTGTAACCGAGTTCACACCTGAGATACCCGGCGCACGGCCATGAACCGATAAACTTCGCCCCGATATCCTGCACTTAAATTAGGTGTTGGCATTCCGCTTATATATAAAGACAGGCGTGCCCGGGACATCATGTCAGGGCACCGCTTGTCACGCATCAGATATGAGAACCGGTACCGTCGCCTTTTGACTGCCAGTTTCGCGACCGGTTGATGGCCATCTTTGCATCGCATTGCGCGCCGAGTTCCAGGCCGAACTGATCCATCAGCCGATATAGCAATATCATCACGTCGGCGGCCTCTTTGCCGATTTCGGACAGATCACGCTGATCAATGGCATCACCAAGTTCATGCATTTCGAGCATGGCGCGATCCCAAAGTGCTTTCGGATCGGTCACCGGACCAAAGGTTTCTTCCGCCCATGCACAGATTGATTGTTGGCTTTCGGTCCGTGCATTATTGTTTTCGCAATGCTTTTTCACTTTAAATCTCTGTCTATATCAAGTTGCACCGGTTCCCGCCGCCCACAACGGACGACAGAAATGAGAAAACCGATCGACACACGCCATGAAACAAATGCCATCTTCAAGATGGCAGCTGTTTGCCTGACCCTGTGTGTCTTGGTGTTTTCATACAGCACCGCCCAGGCACGAACACTGATTATCGAATGTCTGAGCGAACCGCCCCTTAAATGGTGGTCCAATGACAAGGCGCTTGGCATCGATGTCGATATCATGACCGAAGTTCTGCGCGAAATGGGGATCACGGATTACACATTCCGCTTTGTCGATACCGGTCGACGGTTGCTTCATAATGCCGAACAGGGGCAATCCGATATTGTGCTGACCCTGTCGCTGAATGATGAACGCGAACGCTTTCTGACCTATCCAGAAGAAGCCCACCTGCTGCTTGACTGGCGTTTTGCCATTCGCAAGGAAGACAGCAACCATATCCGGTTTTCCGATTTTTCCGATCTGTCCAATGTCCGGATCGGGGCTGCTGCCGGCTATTCCTATACACAGGCATTCTGGGAATCCGGACTGGATATCGAAACGGTTGCCCGCAACGATCTTTTGATTCCGATGCTGTTGCAGGAACGCTTTGACGCCGTACCGGTCAATTATCTGAGCACTGTTTTTGAAACCATCCAAAGCGGTGAACGCAGCAAGATTGCCTTTTTGTATCCACCGCTGCGCCGGGCGGCCTATTACAATCCGTTTTCCAAGGCATCGGATTACCCTGACAAACAGGTTTTCCTGGACCGCTATGACGAAATCATCCGTGAAATGCGCGATGACGGGCGGCTTTTGGCAATTTTTGAACGCTACCTTGGCCCGGATGGGCTGGATTGGTGGCAGTCACAATATTCCCAATAAACCGAACCTGATCATTTTTACATGAAGCTATACGGGTCGATATCGACCTGCACTCGCACACTGCCCGGTGTTTTGACCTTTGATAGCCAGTCATGAATAAGCGCCTGCATCTTCACCCCTTTATCCGCACGGATCAGGAAACGACGGCGATAGCGCCCGCGTAACAGCGATAGCGGTGCTGGTGCCGGTCCCAAAATCATCAGGCCATCCCCACGCGGCGCAGCCCGGCCGATCCGCCATGCGGCTTCGTCGACTTCGTTTTCCTTTTTGCCGCTGATGATAAGGGCGGCAAGTCGCCCATGCGGGGGCATGCCATGGGTCATGCGCTGGGACAGTTCGACCTCGTTAAAGGCATTGCGATCACCAGCAGCAATCGCCTTGATCACCCGGTTGGCCGGATCGGCTGTTTGCAAAATGACCGTGCCCGGTCGATCACCACGCCCGGCACGCCCGGCGACCTGGGTCAGCAATTGATAGCTGCGCTCAGCCGCCCGCAAATCCCCGCCCGCCAGACCAAGATCTGCATCGACAACCCCGACCAGGGTCAGCATCGGAAAGTGATACCCTTTGGCAAGGATCTGGGTCCCGATCAAAAGATCGACTTCATGATTGTGAACCCGCTTGACCAGTTCGGCGGCGGCCTTTGGCCCCATGATATTATCGGATGTCGCGACCTCGACCCGGATATCGGGAAAGGTTTCGACCGCTTCTTCAAACAGGCGCTCCACCCCCGGACCGCACGGCGCCAATTTGCCCTCGGCCCCGCATTCCGGACAGGTATCAGGGGCCTTGGCCTGATAACCGCAATGATGGCATTGCAGCTTTCCCCAGGCACGATGTTCAACCAGCCATGCCGTACAGTTCGGGCACTGGAACCGATGCCCGCAGGCCCGGCACAGGGTCAATGGCGCATAACCCCGCCTGTTCAGGAACAGCATCGCCTGTTCCCCGCTGGCAAAGGTTTCGACCAGCCGCTTTTTCAGCGTCGGCGTGATCCAGCGATTGCGTTCGGGTTTGTCCGAACGGATATCGATGATTTCGACACTGGGCAAAACCGCCGCCCCGTGACGACTACCAAGCTCGACACGCTGATAGCGGCCGGCTTCGACATTGGCCAAAGTTTCAAGCGACGGCGTCGCCGATGCCAGCACCACCGGAATATTGCCAAGATGGGCCCGCGCCACAGCCATGTCGCGCGCGTGATAAATCACGCCGTCTTCCTGTTTGAAGGCATGTTCATGTTCCTCATCAACCACAATCAGACCAAGATCGTGATAGGGAAGGAACAAGGCCGACCTGGCGCCCACCACAAGTTTTGCCGATCCGTCTGCCACCGCCCGCCAGGTATCGCGACGCCGCGCCTGCCCGACTTCAGAATGCCACAGGGCCGGGTTCACACCGAACCGGTCGCGAAAACGTTGCAACCACTGAGCCGAAAGGGCGATTTCGGGCAACAGGACCACCACCTGCTTGCCTTGGGCAAGGGCGGCACGGATCGGTTCAAAATAGACCTCGGTCTTGCCTGATCCGGTGATGCCATCAAGAAGGGTACAGGAAAACCCGCCACGTTCGACCTGTGCACACAGGGCATCTGCCGCCGCTGTCTGTTCATCCGAAAGATCGGGCCGCGGGATTTCAAGATCCGGCAGATCAAACGGCGAAGGCGGGGTCACCATCAAGCGTTGCACGGCACCTGCTTCGACCAGCCCCTTGACCACACTGGCCCCGGCACCGGTTTCGCGCAGGATATCGCCTTGCTCCATGGGGGGATGATCGGCAAGAAACGCCAGAACGCGTTTGCGCGGCGGTGTCATACGCAGCGACGCCGCATCAAAATCCGCATTGAGCGTGAATCTGAAAATCGGTTTGGGGGCTTCAAGGGCGTCAGGCACACTCATTGCCATGCGCAAAACCGCCCCTTGCGGGGCCATGGTATAGGCCGACACCCAGTCAACGAACCGGCGCGTTACATCGGCCATCGGTTCGGTCGGGAGAACGCCGTAAATTTCACGCAGTTTGGACGACTCGACATCGCCCTTGGCCGGTCCCCAGACAACACCACGCTGGTTTTGGCGCCCCAGCGGAATTTCGACAAAGTCGCCGGGTGCCACAGAAATGCCTTCCGGCACCAGATAATCATACGGCCCCGCCAAAGGCAGCGGCGGCAACACAGAAATCGTCTGTGCGGTTACCTGAAAGGCCGGATCATCAGCAAACAGATTTCCAGATGTGGCCTTTGCGGCACTCATATATTATAAACCCCGTGAGATTGCCTGTAGCGCCGAACCTGATTTGCGGGTTCCGGGCCGTCAGGCAAAGACGTAAACGGTCCCACAGCCATGGGTTTGGTCCCGTCATCAGATGGCTCTGACCCTAGCAGCTAACCGCATCATTGAACAACAGGTCCTAAACAGGAAATCCAATGAAGTTTTTCATCGATACCGCTGACATCGACGCAATCCGCGAACTCGCCATGTCCGGCCTCGTGGACGGTGTCACCACCAACCCGTCGCTGGTAGCAAAAACAGGCCGACCGTTTCTCGAACTGATCAAGGAAATTTGTGACGTTGTCGACGGCCCGGTCAGCGCAGAAGTTGCAGCGACCGACTACGACACCATGGTTGCCGAAGGCCGCAAACTGGCGAAAATTGCCGACAATGTTGTCGTCAAGCTGCCGCTGACGGCTGATGGCCTCAAAGCTTGCCGTACCTTCACGGACGAAGGCATCCAGACCAACGTTACCCTTTGCTTCTCGGTTGGTCAGGCGATCCTGGCTGCCAAAGCTGGCGCGACCTATGTGTCGCCGTTCGTTGGCCGTCTTGATGACATCTCGTCTGATGGCATGCAGCTGATTGCTGACATCTGTGAAGTTTACAACAACTACCCGAACTGGACGACCGAGGTTCTGGTTGCTTCGGCCCGTGGCCCGCAGCACGTTGTCGACTCGGCACGCCTTGGTGCGGATGTTGTCACCATCCCGCCGCAGGTTCTTGGCCAGCTGACCAAACACCCGCTGACCGACAAGGGGCTTGAGACCTTCCTGGCGGATTGGGAAAAAACCGGCCAGTCGATCCTTTAAGTCGTCCCGCAATCCGGCACGACAGATAAAAACCGCGCGTCCGCCGGTTTTTAACATGCATTTAACCCGGCTGCCCGCATTGTGGCAGCCGGGTTTTTTATTTCTAATTTTTCAAGCCGGAACCGATGGAAAAGACAGCTTTGCGCGCCGACGATGTCGTCAACTACCTTGCCGAGAATCCTGATTTCTTTACGACGCGTCCGGACTTGCTTGAAAGTCTTGAATTGCCGGTGCGCGAGCTGGGCAATGGCGTTGCCGACATGCAGCAATATGTCGTGGCGCGCCTGCGCGATGAACGCGAAAAGCTGCGCGGTGCAACCAGCGAACTGATCAATATTTCCAAATCCAATCTTGAAACCCAAAGCCGCATTCACCGGGCAGTTCTGGCATTGCTGAATGCGCGCGGTTTTGAAACCTTTGTCGAAGCACTTCAGGACCTTGTGCCCGAACTGCTTGATCTTGACGCGATTGCGCTGTGCTTTGAAGAATGCGACGAGGCCCCGGTGCCAAGCTGTGGCGGCCGTGTCCGGCGCCTCGTTGTTGGTGCTGTTGATCAGGTTCTTGGCGAAGAACAGGATGTCTGGCTGTTGCCGGATGATGCCGGGGATGAGGCGATCTTTGGTCCGCGGGCCGAGGAAATCCGGTCAGCAGCAATCGTCCGCCTTGCACCATTTTATGGCGATCCGGTCGGTATCGTTGCCTTTGGCGTCAAGGAACCGGGATATTTCAGCCCGGCCCAGGCCAATGATCTGATCATGTTCCTGGCATCCGTGATCGAGTTCGGGGTACGCAGATGGCTGACCCAAACGGTCTGATCGCCCTTAAACTGCCCGACGACCTGCGCGAAGCCATTGCCGACTGGCGGGGGTGGCTTTGCGATGAAAAACGCGCATCCGATCACACTACGGATAACTATCAGGCCGACCTTTATGCCTTTTTGGGGTTTGTCACCGACCATCTTGGCGCGGTCCCTGATCTGAAAGATTTGCTGCGTCTGAACCCGCGCGATTTTCGAAGCTGGCTGGCCCGGCGCAGCATGGATGGCATGGCCAAAACATCAACGGCGCGTGCGCTGTCATCGCTGCGCAATTTTTACCGTTTTCTCGAACGGTCAGGGCGCGGGCAAAATGCCGCCGTGCAATCCATCCGCAACCCGCGCCTTCCGCAATCCACACCCAAACCGCTGACACCCGATGATGCGATGGCGGTGCTTGAAAATGCCGATGCCTGGCAGGATGAGCCATGGCTTGGGAAACGCAATCTGGCATTATTCACCCTGCTTTATGGATGCGGGTTACGTATTTCCGAAGCACTGGACCTGAACGCCAATCAACGCCCGACCGGGGATTCGATGGTGATCACCGGCAAAGGCAACAAACAGCGCCTTGTCCCGGTCTTGCAGATTGTGCGTGATGCCATCGATGATTATATCCGCGCCTGCCCGTTTGCCCCGGACGGGGATGAGCCGCTTTTTGTCGGCGCGCGCGGCAAACGACTGGTCGCACAGGTCGCCCAACGTGAAATGCGCAAGGTCCGCGAACTTTTGAACCTGCCCGATACGGCGACCCCGCATGCGCTGCGCCATTCCTTTGCTACCCATCTTCTGGCCGGTGGCGGGGATTTGCGCACCATTCAGGATTTGCTCGGCCATGCGTCGCTTTCGACCACCCAGCGCTATACCGCGGTCGATACCGAACAGTTGATGGCGGTCTATAACGGCACCCATCCCCGGGCGCGGCAGCGATAAACCATCATTCCGGAAATTTGGCGGAAACGATCCGGGTTTCCAAGCGTTGGCACTGTATCATTCACCCAACGGGAGACCGCCATGAAACTGTTTCGCTCACGCCGTTTTGACGCCAGCCCGAAGCACCGCCAGGTCTATAGCGCCTATGAGATTGCCTATTCGACAGTCGATCTGCTTGCTGCGGTGTTGTTCATCATCGGCAGTGTGCTGTTTCTTGATAAGGCCACGATGCATGTCGGGACGTGGCTGTTTATCATCGGCTCGGTCCTTTTCGCGGCACGCCCGGCTGTAAGGCTGGCGCGCGAACTGCATCTTTCGGGACTTGGCGATGGCAAGACCGACCATCAGCATGCCGATCAGTCCGCACAAAGCTGAGCTCTGCTTTGGCCTTAGCGCGCATTTTGCAAAATTTCGTTTCCACCGGCTTGCAGTTCCCCCTTACACTGCCCGCAAACAATTGATTCGACCGGAGGAAAATCATGATTCTGCGCTCCAGTGGCCCGTCGCCGTTTGGCCGGAAAGTCAAAATGGTTGCCAAGATTCTTGGCATCTATGACCGTTTGACCATCGAGATGTCCAACACCAATGATCCGCAAGACACATTGCGCCAGCAGAACCCGCTGGGCAAAATCCCGATCCTGATTCTGGATGACGGTCGCAAGATTTTTGATAGCCGCGTGATTTGCGAATATCTTGATGCGCAGGTCGATGGCATCACCCTGCATCCGACCGAAAGCGACGCCCGGTGGGAAGCATTAACGCTTCAGGCGCTTGGCGATGGCATTGTCGATGCCGCGATCCTTCAGGTTTATGAAAACCGCATGCGCCCCGAAGACAAGCGCCATGAAGACTGGCTGTCCTATCAGGCAGACAAGGTCAAACGATCACTTGATCAGCTGGCCCAGACCCCGCCATCGCTTGAAGGCGATCTTACGATCGGGCATGTCGCGATTGCCTGTGCACTCGGTTATCTTGATTTGCGCTTTGAGGGCAAATGGCGCGCGAGCTATCCTGCGCTTGTGGCCTGGCTTGATGCCTTCCGGGCGCGTGTCCCGGCCTTTGACGCGACCAAGTTCGAAGGTTGATCTATTTATCGGCCCCGCCCACGGCATGATTGGCGGGGTCGCAAATGCCCAAACAATAACGACCCGATTTCCCAAAACCCGGAGCCTCACCCGTTATGTCCCGTCTGAACAGCGTTATCCGCCGCCTGCAAGCCCAACGCGATTGCCTGAATGCCGCCGCAGAAATGATCAAGGATCAGGACGGCATCGTACTGGAAGTCGGTCTGGGCAATGGCCGGACATTCGACCATTTGCGCGAAATCATGCCGGATCGGGAAATCTTTGTATTTGATCGTCAGATCGCCGCCCATCCGAAATGCATCCCCGATGACGATCATCTGTTCCTTGGCGATATTTTCGAAACCCTGCCCAGGGCGGTCGAACAGTTCAAAGGCAAGGTTGCCCTTGTCCATTCCGATGTCGGCACCGGGGACGAGGCCCTTAATGCCAAGATCGCGGCCTTTATCGGCCAGACCCTGCCACCGGCCTTGATGATCGGGGCGATTGTCGCCTCCGATCAGAAGATCGACGTACCCGGCACGATTGCCGAACCCCTGCCCGAAGGTGTGCCGCAGGACCGCTATTTCTTCCGGCGTTTCAAAGGGCAATAATCCGCCCGCCCGACACACAGGCCATAGTCGGCCACCGCCCGTAATCCACCATCAGGATACCAGACCGTGACCACCAGTAATGCCTCCTCCCCCAGCGGATCGCAGCTTTCCGAAGCACAGGATTTCCTGGCCAAATATCCCGATGTCGAAGCCATCGACATTATCCTGACCGATTTCCACGGCATCGGGCGCGGCAAGATGATCCGTCGGCACGAGTTGGAAGGCATTTATAAATCCGGTCGCGGCTTGCCCAGCTCCCTGTTCGGGCAGGACGTCACGGGCGAGGATGTTGATGATTGCGGTCTGGTCCAGACCGGGGGCGGCGGCGATTGCCGGTGCTGGCCGGTGCCGGGCACGCTTGGCTATCTGCCCCATACCGGTCGCGGGCAGCTTTTGATTGCCATGCATGAAGAAGATGGCACACCCCATGATGTCGACCCGCGCAATGTGTTTGCCGCACAGGTCAAGCGGGCCGGGAAACTCGGCTTTCGCCCGATGGGGGCATTCGAACTTGAATTTTATCTGGTGGATCGCACGCCCGATGCATCGGGCCTTTATCACCCGGCATCCTATGCCATGACCAAACGCGGATCATCGCTTCGCAATACCATGTCGGTTGACGAGATTGACGAAATGTCACCGCTGTTTGATGCGGTCTATGAAGGCGCAAAGCATCTTGACCTTACCCTGGAAACCCTGATTTCCGAATATGGTCCGGGGCAATATGAAATGACCATCCGCTATCGCGATCTGATGCGTGCAGCCGATGATGTCATCATTGCCAAACGCCTTATCCGCACCTGTGCGCGGCGTTTCGGCATGGAAGCGGTATTCATGCCAAAACCGTTTGGCAACGAAGCCGGGTCAGGCATGCATTTGCACCTGTCGCTGGCCGATCCGGACGGCAACAACCTGTTTGCCGATCAGGCGGACGGATCGCTCAGCCCGTTGATGCTCAATGCCATTGGTGGCATTCGCGGAACCATCGGCGAAACCATGCTGCTTCTTGCTCCGTTCATGAATTCATGGCGCCGATTTGCCTCGGCCATGTATTCACCGGCATCCGATGACTGGGGCGTTGAAAACCGCACCGTGGCGCTCCGCGTTCCGGGCACACCGGGCAAAACGCGCCATTTTGAACATCGCATTGCCGGTGTGGACGCCAACCCGTATCTGGTGGCAGCCGTCACCCTTGGTGCCGCCCTTGACGGGATCGAAAACAAGATTGATCCGGGCAAACCCTGCGAAGACGAAATCGGTCAGGCCAAAGCCCCCAACGACCTGCCGCGACACTGGCTTGATGCAATTGACCAGTTTGGGGCATCCGAGTTCAACAAACGCACGCTTGGCGAACGCTTCCACACGGCCTTTACCAAAATCAAGCAGGCCGAGTACGAACATATGGCGCTTAAGGTTTCGGCGGCAGAGTGGGAATATTACGGGTTTTCCGTTTAAGGAAGATCGGTGATTGACCCGATTGCGCACCAAACCAGCCCGCCATCAAGGTGGCGGGCGGAATTTTATGTCCTGCGTCTGGTGCATGACCGGGTGAATAACTGCCCCATTTCCTTGCCATCCCGGCTTAATGGCGATATTCAGTTCTCAAACTGTCATTAACTTGCAATGCCGGGCCCCGCGACTTATCTCCGGCTTGCAAACAGGCGAGATGAGACAACGCCATGAATGAAATGATCACCATTGCCGAAGCATCTGCTGACGCAATGTCGGAAATGCAGATTGATCCGACCCTTGATCTGGAAGCTGAGATTCAGCGCCTGAAAAAGGAAAAGAACGCGATCATTCTGGCCCATTACTATCAGGATGGGGAAATTCAGGACCTTGCCGACTTTGTCGGCGATAGTCTGGACCTGTCGCGCAAGGCTGCCGAAACCGATGCCGATGTTATCGTTTTCTGCGGTGTGCGTTTCATGGCCGAGGTTGCCAAAATCCTCAGCCCGAACAAAACCGTTCTGTTGCCGGATTCGAAAGCGGGTTGCTCGCTCGAAGATTCGTGTCAGCCCGAACCGTTCCGCAAATTCCGCGAACAACATCCTGATCACGTATCCATCACCTATATCAACTGCTCCGCAGAGGTGAAGGCCGCGTCCGATATTATCGTGACCTCGTCCAATGCGGCCGAGATCATTGATCAGATCCCGCTTGATAAACCGATCCTGTGGGCACCTGACCGCCATCTTGGTTCTTACCTTGCCAAGAAAACCGGTCGTGACATGACGCTTTGGAACGGGTCGTGCATCGTGCATGAACAGTTTTCCGAACGCGAACTGATCCGCCTTAAGACCCAGAACCCGGATGCCAAGATCGCTGCCCACCCGGAATGCCATGACGGTATTCTGAAACATGCCGATCACATCGGATCGACCCGGGCCATTCTGGAATATGTGATCAACGGTCCGGATCAGAAATATCTGATCGCGACCGAGCCCCACATTATCCACCAGATGGAAAAGGCAGCCCCGCACAAGGAATTCATTCCTGTACCGGGTGCCGACGGATCATGTGCGTGCAACAATTGCCCGTTCATGGAGCTCAATACGCTCGAAAAGCTTTATCTGTGTCTTGTCAATAACGGCCCGCAGATCGTCATGCCCGAAGACCTGCGTGTAGCAGCGGTCAAACCGCTTGAACGCATGCTTGAAATGTCAAAGCACATTCCGGTCAAAAAAGACGACGCGGCCTAAGCCAGATCACCTTACAGCCCCGCAAATCTTGCGGGGCTGTTTGCCTTTCCCATCGCATTTAATACGGCACCCACCATGACCGTCCTGACCCAGGCTGAAATTTCGGAATTCATCGACCGCGCCTTTGCCGAAGATATCGGAACCGGCGACATCACATCTGACAACGTTGTGCCCGCTGATGCGCGCCTGCGTGTTGCCCTTGAAACCCGCGAGGATATCGTGGTTGCCGGGCTTGATATCGCGCTGGACTGTTTCCGCAAACTGGTCCCCGATGCCAAAATCGAAAAGCATTGCGAGGATGGCGATGCGATCAAGGCAAAGGACGTTCTGGCCGTGGTTGAGGGCAATGCGCGCGGTATTCTGACCGCGGAACGTACAGCCCTTAATACGCTTCAGCATCTTTCGGGCATCGCCACCACCACGCGCACCTATGTGGCCGCCATGGGCGAAACAACGGCGAAGCTTTTAGATACCCGCAAAACGTTGCCCGGTTGGCGCAAGCTGGAAAAATATGCCACCCGCATGGGGGGGGCGCAGAACCACCGTATGGGTCTTTATGACGGGGTGATGATCAAGGACAACCATATCGGTGTTGTCGGATCGATCACCAAATGCGTCGAAGCTGCCCGTGCGGCCAACCTGCCCAAGATCGAGGTTGAATGCGATACCCTTGATCAGGTGGCCGAGGCCGCCAATGCCGGTGCCGATATCATCCTGCTTGATAATATGGGACCCGATATGCTGCGCGAAGCCGTCGCGATTGTTGGTGGCCGCTGCAAGACCGAAGCATCGGGTGGCGTGAACCTTAAAACCATCGGGGCGATTGCCGCCACCGGTGTTGATTACGTATCGGTCGGGCGCATTACCCAATCGGCCCCGGCGGTTGATATCGGGCTGGATGTTGCCATCCTGTAATCGCACCATGCCCCACCCGGACACACAAGAATCACCGCAAAGGATTATCCGGACCGCAAACTGGATTTTGCGTGACGGGGAAAAGGTGCTTTCGGTGCGCAGTCATGGCCGCGACCGTTTTTATCTTCCGGGCGGGAAAATCGATCCGGGCGAAACCGCCCGCGATGCCATCATTCGCGAAGTCACCGAGGAACTTGGCGTCACCCTGATTGATGACAGCATCCGGGAAATCGGCACTTTTGCCGGGCATGGCCACAATCAGCCCGACGGGGCGATTGTGCGCATGACCTGTTTTACGGCCGACTATCGCGGCATGCTTGCCCCGGCCCGCGAGATCGCCGAGCTGCGCTGGCTGACCCAACGCGAACGCGACCTAATGGCCCCGATGGGCCAAAAGATCACAGCGGCACTGTTTGACATCTGACAGGTTTGTACTTCCGTTCCGGGCAATTCCTAGCGCGGGGCATCTGCATCCGGATCACCACCGGCATCCGGGATGCCGCGGCTCGACGCGTCCTGATCGCGTGAAATATCCTTGGCGGCCGATGGCGGTGTTGCCTGCTGGTCGGCACCATGTCCATCAACATCATCCGATTGCGGGGCCTGCTTGTCCTCGACCTGCGGGGTTTCGGGGCGCGGTCGGGTCTGGCCCCTGCCGGCATCGCGGATTGCCTCAGTCAGCTTGTCGATATCACGCAGATTAAGGTCACGCTGCGGGAACGGAATTTCGATGCCTTCGTCACGGAACCGCTGCACAAGTTCAAACCGGATCGAACTTGCAACCGCCATGACATCGCCGATATCACGCAGGAAATAGCGCAGCTCAAAATCAAGCGAGCTGGCACCAAAATCCATGAACACGACCTGTGGCGCCGGATAGCTCAGGATTTCGCGACGTTTATCGGCCATCTCAAGCAGGATTTCACGCACCTTGTCGACATCGGCCCCGTATGAAACACCGATCTTGATGATGCCACGGCCCGAGCGTTCCTTAAGCGTCCAGTTCAGGACCCGGTTGGAAATCAGTTCGGAGTTCGGAATGACAACCGATGACCGGTCAAAGGTTTCGATTTCGGTGGCGCGTACCCGGATATCTTTGACAAAGCCCTGATCGGCACCAACCACGATCCAGTCCCCGACCTTGATCGGCCGTTCGACCAGAAGGATCAGACCCGATACGAAGTTGTTGACGATACTTTGCATGCCAAAACCGATACCGACCGAAATCGCACCGGCAATGATCGCAAGGTTCGAAAGATCCATGCCCGCCGCCGAAATAGCCAGCAGCACCGCAAGACAGATCCCGGCATAACCGAAGATCGCCGAAACAGAATGTTGCAGCCCCTGATCAAGCTTGGTGTTGGGCAGAACCCGCGTGCTGAGCATCCGCTGGAAGAACCGCATCGCGCCCAGAACAATCACAAACATCAGGGCCGCAAGCAGGATCGACTTCAGGGAGAAATGAATTCCCCCGACCTGGATGCCGACAAAGGCCTGCTGGACAGCAAGGATCAGGTCAACCCAGGCAATATCAGTAAAGATCATCACCGCGACCGGCACGGCAATCGTCACCATCACCACATCGATCAGAACACGGAGCCAGAAATACAGGGTGCCATGCACCGCATCGGTGGTTTTGCTGTCTTCGGCCGGTTCGGGGCGCACCAGATAGGTGTGCATCAATGCCCGGCTATAGCCGCGCAGCAACCAGTAACAGGTCAGGAATGCCAGACCCATCATCAGGTTTTCCAGAATGAAGCGCGCCAGCGCCACATAGCCCAGCGCCATCAGAACCGGCATCAGAATGGCGACGGCCTTCAGACCACGGCGACTGCGCCGTTCAAGTTTGGGCCAGAATTCATGCCGGTCCTTTTCGTCATGCACCCAGAAGACGCCAAGCGACGACACAAACAGCAGGACCGAAATGATCAGAACGTTGGAAATACTTTGGACAAGCGCAATATCAAGCGACGTGCCAAGGGTTGTCGCGCCTTGCAACAGCACCATGTCCCACGCAAAAATCAATGCCACCACCAGCGACGAAACCCCGACAATCCGGGCACCGCGCGGCGTGGTTCCGGCCCGGCGCAGGGTCGGTGAAAATGGGGAATGAACGCTGCGAATGGCCGCACCGACAAAAAGCAAAAACAGGGCGGCGGCAAAGCATTGATGGATGAAATCGCCCATCGCCCCGTTCAAAAGGTCCTCGCGGGAATCAAGAATGCCATATGCCACCAGCAACGCGATCCCCGGCACCATTGCGGTAAACAGGAACCGTGTCCCCGATATCAGGGCAACCCGGTCTTCGGACGGCACCGCTTTCCAGCGCGCCGGCATATAGCGCAGAACAAGGACTTCCCCGCCAATCAGGGCCGCAATCACGATAAAGGATAACAGAACAAGGCCAGGCGCAATTTCGGCAAGCTCGTCGGCCGCTTGACCTTCGAGTTCCAGGTTGGCATAGCGTGCCTGCACCATGCTGGGCAGACGCACAATTTCACCCCACGCGGTCAACCAGACACCGGGATCAAGCGGCACATCAACCCGCCCCAGAATGCGGCGCGTGAAGCGTTCGCGGGCCAGTGCGGCAAGCTGATCGGAAAGTTCGGTCGCACGGAAATCGACAAGTTCAAGCTGCTTGATCACCCCGGTAACGCGCGCGATGTCCTGACCAATGCGTTCACGTTCGCGCGCGACGGCGGGGACTTCTTCCTGGCCTTCTGCCGGGGGTTCGCCAAGCTTGCCAAGGGCGGCTTTAAAGCGTTTCAGTCGCTCATCTGCCCGATCATGAAGGGTATTCACACCAAGCTGGATGGTTTCGATCTTGTCACGGCCATCGGAAATAAACCGGTTGGTGACTTCGTCACGGGCGATCGTCTTTTCCAGATCGCCAAGCGCATCATCCCATTCGGAAATCCGGTTCTGGGCGTTTTCCAGTTCGATTTTCTGAACGGCTTCCTGAGCCTTGTCGTCGCCTTGCGCCGCCACAGGGTGCGTCGCTGTCATCGCCAACAAACAGATTGCAAGACCTGCGAATACGTGACGAAGAGAAGTCATGCCTGATGATCCATATTGATGCCCAAAGACCGGTATTTGACCGTTTTGCCCGATTTGCAAACAAGTTACACTGAAGAATGTAACGAATCATCAAACGTTTCGTTCCCATGATTGATGAAATCGCCATCTGCTGATTGCCCGCATGATTTTCGGCAAAACAGCCAAGGAGCCCCCAATGCACAAATCGGCCCTGATCAACGCCTTTCAGATCAACCAGGACGGGTCGGCAAAACCGATCGAATGGAGCACCCTGCAAGACGGACTGCCAGCACCAAGCGAGACATCCTATGTCTGGGTTCATCTTGACTGGATGGGCGAAGGGGTGCGCAACTGGCTGATCAATATTGCCGGTATTGACCCGACGATTGCCGATACCCTTGCAACACGCGGCACCCGTCCTGGGGTGTTCTTCTATGATCCGGGTTATTCACTGAACCTGCGCGGGGTCAACCTGAATGCCGAAAACGACCCGGCCGATATGATTTCGGTGCGTTTCTGGGTCACCTCAAACATGGTCATTACCCTTCGCAATCAGTCGCTTAAGGCGTTTGACGATATCCGTTCGGCAATTGCACAAAACAGCGCACCGCGCAGCATTGATGATTTCGTTCTGACCGTGGCTGAAAGGCTGATCCACCGGCTTGAAAATGTCGTGCGCGGCATCGAGGCAGATGTCGAAACCATCGAGGAAGACCAGGAAACCGTTGCCGAGGGCAAGACCCTTGCCCTGCGTCGGCGCGGGTCGGATATCCGTAATTCCGTCTCGCGGCTGCGCCGCCATCTGGCCCCGCAGCGCGACGCGCTTTCAAATTATGTCGAACAGAAACCGGCCTGGTCGGACAAGCGTTTCAAACGGCGCGGGCGGGCCCTGACCGACAAGACGATCCGCCTGATCGAAGAATTTGATTCGCTTCGTGAACGCATCCAGATCGTGAACGAAAACCTGATGGCGATCGAAACCGAGCAGATGAACCGCACCATGTACTGGCTGACCGTAATTGCCGGTCTGTTTCTGCCGATCAGTTTTGTCACCGGGCTTCTTGGCATCAATGTCGGGGGCATTCCGGCGGCGGACAACCCGTACGGCTTTGTCACGGTTGCGGTGATTTTGACGGCCATTACCGCCTTTGAAATCTGGCTTTTCAAAAAAATGCGTCTGATCTGACGGGCGGGCATCACTGTCGATGCTACCCTAAGGGCAGAATGCGCAATCGCATCAAGCGCCTTGTTGCATTGCAATGCGTCTTGGCGCTATGACATTGCACATTGAGCTGATTTCTTTCACTGCATCCGAGACTTGTTGATGACCGACGGCCCGCTTTCCCGTTATCGCGCGAAAATCACATCTGGCGAGCTGTCCCACGATCCGATGCAGGAGCTGTGCGCGGAAAAACTCCAAAGCCTGAAAAACGCGCTGGCCCATTACGAACCCTCGACCGGGTCGGGCGGCTGGCGTGAACGGTTTGGATTGACCCGGCGCCGCGAAGAACCCACCCCGCCATCCGGGCTTTATATTTATGGCGAAGTCGGGCGTGGCAAATCCATGTTGATGGACCTGTTCTATGAAACCATCGACATTGAAAAAAAGCGCCGCGTGCATTTCCACGACTTCATGCAGGACGTGCATGAACGCATGCACCGGTTCCGCAAGACCAAGAAAAAAGATGACGCCGACCCGATCCCGCCCATCGCCAAGGACCTGGCCGATGGGGCCTGGTTGCTGTGTTTTGATGAAATGCAGGTCACCGATATCACCGATGCGATGATCCTTGGACGGCTGTTCGAACAGCTGTTTGACCATGGCGTGGTGATTGTGACCACCTCGAACCGCGTCCCGGATGACCTTTACAAGGACGGCCTGCAACGTCAGAATTTTCTGCCTTTCATCGATATGATCAAGCAGAAGCTTGATGTGCTTGAACTGGCCAGCCCCACCGATTACCGGATGCGCAATCTGACCGCCGCAGACGTATTTCTGTATCCGTGCCAGCGTGAAGAAGCCGTTGGCAAGATTGATGAAATCTTTGAAACCCTGACACAGGGGGCACGCGTTGCCCCCGACAGTTTGACCATCAAGGGCCGCAAGATTGAAATCTCGGCCGCGGGGGCCGGTGTTGCCAAATTCAGCTTTGACGAGCTGTGCACACGTCCGCTTGGCCCGGGGGATTACATCGCCCTTGCCACGCATTTTCATACCATCGTCATTGATTTTATTCCCAAACTGCCGGATTCCCGCCGGGACTGGGCCAAACGGTTCGGAACACTGATCGATGCAATGTATGAACACAAAACCAAACTGATCTGCGCAATCGAATGCGACCCGACCGAGATTTACACCGACGGCGATTATTCGTTCGAGTTCCAGCGCACGGTGTCGCGCATGACCGAAATGCGCAGCCAGGAATATCTCGACATGGCGCATTTGACCTGATTTCTGCCCCATGGCGGCCGCGCAAATGATCACGGATCGCGCCGCCGGGATGGGTCAAAAAACGACTCCACCCATCAGAGTTTAAAACGGTTGCAATAATTCGCCATATGAGCGCGTATCGCCGGGTGATTCTTGCGTGAGGCATGTCACAAACGCACAATCGCGCAAATTTCATCGTATTAGCGTTTTTTCGTGTACGTGCCAGTCGCATGGCTGATGGCCGTTTCGTGCAATGCTGGGGCGGTGCAATCGGGATCGCACGCCCGAATTGGCGGCAAACGCGCAGACTGCCTTTCCTTTAGGCAGCCCGCAATCGTAAACAGGCTTTGGTTTTGCTGCGCATTCATGCCCCTTCGCAACCGCAACATGAACGGTTTTTAAGCGTTTAGACCATAGTTGCAACAAACCCCGAACCGGCGGTTTTCCTCGTAAAAACAGCGGGGTTTCCCCTTGTAAATCGAGACGATTCAGTTTACGACACTCGATGTTTACGAACGATTATTTCGCGTTCGCAGGTTTAAATTTTCAATCGCGCTCCCAAGTTGAGTTTCGACCCCCAGGAAGCGTAATAGGGAAGAAGGTAACGGAATGGCCCGCAACAAGATCGCGCTCGTCGGTGCTGGCAATATTGGTGGCACGCTTGCTCACCTCGTCGGCCTGAAAGAGCTTGGCGACGTCGTCCTTTTCGACATCGTTGATGGAATGCCACAGGGCAAGTCGCTTGACATTGCTGAATCCTCCCCCGTCGACATGTTTGATGCCGACCTCAAGGGTACCAGTGACTATAAAGACATCGCAGGCGCTGATGTTGTTATCGTCACCGCAGGTGTAGCTCGCAAACCGGGCATGAGCCGTGATGATCTCATCGGCATCAACACCAAAGTCATGACCCAGGTCGGTCAGGGCATCAAAGAACATGCTCCGAATGCATTCGTCATCGTCATCACCAACCCGCTTGATGCGATGGTCTGGGTGATGCAGCAGGCAACCGGCTTCGATCCGAAGAAAGTTGTCGGCATGGCAGGCGTTCTGGATTCGGCACGTTTCCGTTACTTCCTCGCAGAAGAATTCAACGTATCGGTCAAAGACGTTACCGCATTCGTTCTTGGCGGCCACGGCGACACCATGGTCCCGTCCATCCGTTATTCGACCGTTGCCGGTATCCCGGTTCCCGACCTGATCAAAATGGGTTGGACCACGCAGGAGAAAATCGACGAGATCGTTCAGCGCACCCGTGATGGCGGTGCGGAGATCGTTGCCCTGCTCAAAACCGGTTCTGCTTTCTATGCCCCGGCTGCTTCGGCAGTTGCGATGGCTGAAAGCTACCTGAAAGACCAGAAACGCGTCATGCCGGTTGCTGCTTATCTGAGCGGCGAATACGGCGTTGATGGTATTTACGTCGGCGTCCCGGTTGTTCTGGGTGCTGGCGGTGTTGAGCGCATCGTCGAGATCAATCTTGACGAGTCCGAAAAAGCAAACTTCGACAACTCCGTGAACGCAGTTCGCGGCCTCGTCGATGCTGCTAAGGGCATGCTCTAAGAACGCGAAGCGGGCTGGTCGTTGACCGGCCCGTTTTTCAATCATTGGTGTTTTTAAAACTTCAATGATCGCGGGCCTCGCAAACAAAGTCCCTCCCGCATATACGGGGACATTGAAATCCCGATTTCTGACCCACAGGAAATCGTACGGAAGGCAAGAAAGCGACCGAACATGAATATTCATGAGTACCAGGCGAAAGAAATTCTTCGCAAATACGGTGTGACCGTGCCGAATGGCAAAGTTGCATATACCGCTCAGGAAGCCATCGAAGCTGCCCAGTCCCAGGCTGGTCCGGTTTACGTGGTGAAATCCCAGATCCATGCAGGTGGCCGCGGTAAAGGCACCTTCAAGGAAGCCAAAGCAGGCGATAAAGGCGGCGTTCGCGTTGTCAAAAGCGTCGAAGAAGTTGGCGCAAACGCTGAACAGATGCTCGGTTCGACCCTGGTGACCCACCAGACCGGTCCGGAAGGCAAAGAAGTCAAACGCGTTTACATCGAAGAAGGCTGCGATATCGCACGCGAACTGTATCTTTCGGTTCTCGTCGACCGCGCTTGCTCGCGCGTGATCTTCATGGCTTCGACCGAAGGCGGCATGGACATCGAAGAAGTTGCCGAAGCAACCCCGGAAAAGATCGTCACCGTTGACATCGATCCGGCTGCCGGCTTCTCGGGCTTCCATGGCCGTAAACTGGCATTCGCACTTGGCCTCGAAGGCAAGCAGGTTTCCAAAGCTGTCAAATTCATGTCGGCAATGTACCAGTGCTTCCTCGACACCGATGCAGCCATGGTTGAAATCAACCCGCTGGTCGTGACCGGCGAAGGCGACATCATCGCGCTCGATTGCAAAATGAACTTCGACGACAACGCGCTGTTCCGTCATCCGGACATCGAAAACCTGCGCGACGAAGACGAAGAAAACCCGGCTGAACTTGAAGCTGCCAAACACAGCCTCAACTACATCAAGCTCGATGGCACCATCGGCTGCATGGTTAACGGCGCAGGCCTGGCCATGGCAACCATGGACATCATCAAGCTTTATGGTGGCGCACCGGCAAACTTCCTTGACGTTGGTGGCGGCGCGACCAAAGAACGCGTTACCACGGCCTTCAAACTGATCCTGTCTGACCCGAATGTCGAAGGCATCCTGGTCAACATCTTTGGTGGCATCATGCGTTGTGACGTGATTGCAGACGGCGTTGTGGCAGCTGCCCGCGAAGTCAGCCTGAACGTTCCGCTGGTTGTTCGCCTTGAAGGTACGAATGTCGAACTTGGCAAGAAGATCCTCGAAGAATCGGGTCTGCCGATTGTTTCGGCTGACAACCTTGCCGATGCCGCCGAGAAGGTGGTCAAAGCTGTGAAGGAGGCCGCGTAACTATGGCTGTTCTCGTCGATAAAAACACCAAAGTTATCTGCCAGGGTTTCACTGGTTCGCAGGGTACTTTCCACAGCGAGCAGGCTCTTGCATATGGCACCAAAATGGTTGGTGGTGTTACCCCGGGTAAAGGCGGCACCAAGCACCTTGACCTGCCGGTCTTCAACACCGTTGCCGAAGCGAAACACGTTACCGAAGCAAATGCTTCTGTAATCTATGTTCCGCCGCCCTTCGCAGCAGATGCAATTCTTGAAGCCATCGATGCAAAAATCGAACTTGCTGTCTGCATCACCGAAGGCATTCCGGTTGCTGACATGGTTCGCGTCAAGCGCGCGCTCGAAGGTTCTTCGACCCGCCTGATCGGCCCGAACTGCCCGGGTATCATTACCCCGGACGAATGCAAAATCGGCATCATGCCGGGTCACATTCACCGCCGCGGCAAAATCGGTATCGTTTCGCGTTCCGGTACGCTCACCTACGAAGCAGTTGCACAGACCACGGCCGCTGGCCTGGGTCAGTCGACCTGTATCGGTATCGGTGGTGACCCGGTCAACGGCACCAACTTCATCGACTGCCTCGACCTGTTCCTGAAGGATCCGGAAACCGAAGGCATCATCATGATCGGTGAAATCGGTGGTTCGGCTGAAGAAGAAGCATGTGAATTCCTGCAGGCTTCCAAAGTCAAGAAACCGGTTGCTGGCTTCATCGCCGGTGTTACCGCACCTCCGGGTAAACGCATGGGCCATGCCGGTGCGATCATCTCGGGTGGCAAGGGTACTGCCGATGCGAAAATGGAAGCCATGCGCAGCGCTGGCGTTCTTGTTGCCGATTCCCCGGCAAGCCTCGGCTCGACCATGCTGAAGGCTTTGAAGGGCTAATCTGGGTAGTCAGAGGAAAGGCAAGGGGGGGCGTGGTCCTGTCTTGGGGACCATGCCTTCCGACCACAAATGAAACCTCAAGATCTCGACACGATTCTTAACGAGTCGAACGCAACCTACATCGCTCAAATCTATGCCCGGTATCTGGAGAACCCGTCTGCGGTTGACCAGAGCTGGGCTGAGTTTTTTGACGGGTTGCAGGACGACGCCTCCGAACTCCTCGCAGAAATGCGTGGGCCGAGCTGGCAGCCGCGGGAAACCAAGGTTGTTGGCGGCATGGAGGGATACGACGTCTCACAGGGACATGCCGAACGTCAGGCCCAGGTGGCCTATGCACCGGCAGCCCTCGCAGCACCGGGAGCGGCACAGGTCAATTCTGATGCCATCCGCGCTGCGGCCAATGATTCCATTCGCGCACTGATGCTGATCCGATCCTTCCGTGTGCGCGGCCATCTGGAAGCAAATCTGGATCCGCTGGGCCTTGCCCCGCGTGAACCGCACCCGGAACTTGATCCCAAGACCTATGGCTTCACCGAAGCCGACATGGACCGTCCGATTTTCATCGCGAACGTTCTGGGTCTTGAAACCGCGACCATCCGCCAGATCGTTTCCCTGGCGCGCAAAACCTATTGCGGGTCGATCGGTATCGAATTCATGCACATTCAGGAACCTGAACAGAAGTCATGGATTCAGCAGCGGATCGAAAGCATCGGCAACCAGACGCAGTTTACTGCACGCGGCAAGGAAGCCATCCTTGAGCGCCTGGTAGAAGCCGAAGGCTTTGAAAATTATCTGCATACCAAATATGTCGGCACCAAGCGTTTCGGCGTTGACGGTGGCGAAGCCCTGATCCCGGCACTTGAACAGATCCTTAAACGTGGCAGCCAGCTTGGCATCCGCGAGGTCGTGTTCGGTATGCCGCACCGTGGTCGTCTGAACGTTCTTGCCAATGTTATGGCCAAGCCGTTCCGCGCGATCTTCTCGGAATTCATGGGCAACCCGTCCAAGCCGGACGACGTGATGGGCTCGGGTGACGTTAAATATCACCTTGGTACGTCCGCCGATCGTGAATTTGATGGCAATGTCGTTCACCTTTCGCTGACGGCAAACCCGTCGCACCTTGAAGCGGTGAACACTGTTGTCCTTGGTAAGGTCCGTGCAAAACAGTCCCAGCGCAAAGACACCAATCGCGAGCAGGTTATGGGTATCCTCCTGCATGGTGATGCGGCCTTTGCCGGTCAGGGTCTTGTTGCGGAAACCTTCGATCTGTCGCACCTCAAAGGGTATCGTACCGGTGGTACCATCCACTTTGTTGTGAACAACCAGATCGGTTTCACGACCAAGCCGACCGATTCCCGTTCTTCGCCCTATTGCTCGGACATTGCCAAAGTCGTTCAGGCACCGATCCTGCACGTCAATGGTGACGATCCCGAAGCAGTGGTTCATGCGGCCCGCATCGCGACCGAATTCCGTCAGGAGTTCAAACAGGACGTCGTTATCGACATGTTCTGCTATCGCCGCTTTGGCCACAATGAAAGCGACGAGCCGGCCTTCACCCAGCCGAAGATGTATGACGTGATCGGCAAACACCCGACCACCAAGGACATCTATGCACAGCAGCTGATCAAGGAAGGTCTTCTGACCGAAGAACGCGTCAAGGAACTGGACAAGTCGTTCCAGGATTATCTTGATGAAGAGTTCAAGGCGTCCGAAGCATACCGTCCGAACAAGGCTGACTGGCTTGAAGGCAAATGGTCCGGACTTGCATCCTCGCATGGCGAAGATGCCGACTGGATCGGCAAGACCGGCGTCGACGAAGATCTTCTTCAGGAAGTTGGCCGTGCGCTTTCGACCGCACCGGAAGATTTCGACATCAACCGCAAAATCCTTCGTCAGTTGAAGGCCAAGGCGAAGATGTTCGAAACCGGCGAAGGTATTGACTGGGCAACCGCCGAAGCACTGGCGTTCGGTACGCTGATGTGCGAAGGCACCCCGGTCCGTCTTTCGGGTCAGGATTGCCAGCGCGGTACCTTCTCGCAGCGTCATGCCAAACTGGTCGACCAGACCACCGAGGCCAAATACACCCCGCTCAACAACATCCGTACCGGTCAGGCCGAGCTTGAAGTTCTCAACTCGCCGCTGTCCGAAGCCGGTGTTCTGGGCTTTGAATATGGTATTTCCCTTGCCGAGCCGCACTCGCTGGTTCTTTGGGAAGCCCAGTTCGGTGATTTTGCCAACGGTGCACAGGTCATCATTGACCAGTTCATCAGCTCGGGCGAAGCCAAATGGCTGCGTATGTCGGGTCTGGTGATGCTTCTGCCGCACGGTTACGAAGGCCAGGGTCCGGAACATAGTTCGGCCCGTCTGGAACGTTACCTGCAGCTTTGTGGTGAAAACAACATGCAGGTGGCGAACTGTACGACACCGGCAAACTATTACCACATCCTGCGCCGTCAGATCCGTCGCTCGTTCCGTAAGCCGCTGATCCTGATGACGCCGAAGTCGCTTCTGCGTCACAAGCAGTGCGTGTCGAACCTGTCCGAATTCGGTCCGGGAACGACATTCAAGCCTGTGATCGAGGAAACCGGCAAGCTGGTAGATGCCAAAAAGGTCAAACGCGTCGTTCTGTCGTCGGGCAAGGTCTATTACGATCTTCTCGCCGAGCGCGAAAACCGCGGCATCGAAGATGTTGCCCTGGTTCGTGTCGAACAGCTTTATCCGTGGCCGGAAAAAGAACTGGCAACGGAACTTGCGAAATACCCGAATGCTGATGTCGTATGGTGTCAGGAAGAATCCGAGAACATGGGTTCCTGGTTCTTCGTCGATCGTCGTATCGAAGCCACCCTGTCGAGCATTTCGCACAAGGCGGGTCGTCCGGTTTACGTTGGTCGTGCAGCTTCGGCTTCGCCGGCAACGGGTCTTCTGAAGGCCCACCTGCGTGAACAGGCCGAACTTGTCGATGCGGCACTAAGCGTAAAATAACTTTACCGAACGGGCGAGCAATCGCCCGTTCAATACGTTCATTTAGAATTCATTCGCATCATGGCAGACCCACACTGCCTGATTGAAAAAACGGTCGAGGAAAAAATGGCGACTGAAGTTAAAGTTCCCGCGCTGGGCGAGTCTGTATCTGAAGCCACGGTGGCAAAATGGTACAAAAAAGTCGGTGAAGCTGTTGCTGCCGATGAACCGATTGTCGAACTTGAAACCGACAAAGTGACCGTTGAAGTCAACGCACCGGTTGCCGGCGCGATTGCTGAACTGGTTGTTGGTGAAGGCGACGAAGTCGAAGTTGGCGCCCTGATCGCCATGATCAACGAAGGTGCCGAAGGCGCTGCTGCTGCTCCGGCAGAAGAAAAAGCAGAAGCCAAGGCGGAAGAAGCTCCGGCCAAGAAAGAAGAAGCCAAACCGGCTCCTGCTGCTGCGCCGGCCGCTGCCACCGCAGCCAACACCGACCATCCGCTGCCGCCGGCAGTTCGCAAACTGGTCGAAGACAACAATCTTGACCCGGCCGCCATCCCGGCAACCGGCAAAGATGGCCGTCTGACCAAAGGCGACGTCATGAACTATCTTGCTGGTGGCGCACCGGCACCGCGTGCGGCTGCACCGGTTGCTGCGGCCCCGGCAGCGCCGAAGCCGGAACGTGAACTGCGTGACGGTGAAGAGCGCGTCAAAATGTCCAAGCTGCGCCAGACCATCGCGCGCCGCCTGAAAGAAGCCCAGAACACCGCGGCCATGCTGACCACTTACAACGAAGTGGACATGACCAACCTTCTGGCTTGCCGTAACCAGTACAAAGACGGCTTCGAGAAGAAGCACGGTGTGAAGCTTGGCTTCATGTCCTTCTTCATCAAGGCCTGCACCACGGCCCTGAAAGAATGGCCGGCTGTTAACGCCGAAATCGACGGCAACAGCTTCATCTACAAAAACTACTGCGATATCGGCGTTGCCGTTGGTACCCCGCAGGGTCTTGTTGTTCCGGTTATCCGTTCGGCCGAAGAAAAAACCTTTGCCGAACTCGAAAGCACCATTGTCGATTTCGGCAAACGTGCCCGTGACGGCAAGCTTGGCATGGATGAAATGACCGGCGGTTCCTTCACCATCTCCAACGGTGGTGTCTTCGGATCGCTTCTGTCCTCGCCGATCCTGAACGCACCGCAGTCCGGTATCCTCGGCATGCACAAAACCCAGATGCGCCCGGTCGCAATCGACGGCAAAGTCGAAATTCGTCCGATGATGTATCTGGCACTGTCCTATGACCACCGTATCATTGACGGCCGCGAAGCGGTTTCGTTCCTGGTACGCGTCAAGGAATGCATCGAGAACCCGGAACGCATCCTGCTCGACATCTGATCAGACAAAAGGATCAAAGAACTCATGAGTGAGAACTACGACATTGTCGTGATCGGTGGCGGTCCTGGCGGTTATGTTTGCGCCATCCGCGCCGCACAGCTCGGCCTTAAGGTTGCCTGCGTTGAAAAACGCGGTGCACTTGGCGGTACCTGCCTGAATGTCGGTTGCATTCCGTCCAAGGCACTGCTGCATTCGTCCCACCTGTTCGAAGAAGCTTCGGAACATTTCGATACCCACGGCATCGAAGTTTCCAAGCCGAAGGTCAATCTTGAAAAGATGATGGCCCGCAAGGACAAGGTCGTTGACAGCAACGTCAAAGGCATCGAGTTCCTGTTCAAGAAGAACAAGGTTACCTATGTCAAAGGTGCCGGCGAGATCACCTCGCCGACCTCGGTCAAGGTTGCCCTTCTTGATGGTGGCGAAGAAACCCTGAATGCCAAGAACATCGTCATCGCGACGGGTTCGGAAGTCACCCCGCTGCCGGGTGTTGAAATTGACGAAGAAAAAATCGTCTCTTCGACCGGTGCGCTGACTCTTCCGAAAGTGCCGAAGAAGATGGTTGTGATTGGTGCTGGCGTCATCGGTCTGGAACTTGGTTCCGTCTGGCGTCGTCTGGGTGCCGAAGTCACCGTTGTTGAATTCCTGGACCGCATTCTGCCGGGTATGGATGGCGAGCTGGTCAAACAGACCCAGCGCATCTTTGCCAAGCAGGGTCTTGAATTCAAACTCGGCCACAAGGTAACCGCAGCAAAAACCACCAAGTCCGGCGTGACCCTGACTGTTGAACCGTCCAAAGGCGGCGATGCAGAGGAACTCAAAGCTGACGTGGTGCTGGTTGCCATCGGTCGCCGTCCTTACACCACCGGCCTTGGCCTGGATAAAGTTGGTGTTGAACTCGACGAACGCGGTCGTGTCAAAACCGACGAATATTTCCAGACCAATGTTGGCGGCATCTTTGCGATTGGCGACACCATTGCCGGTCCGATGCTTGCCCACAAGGCTGAAGAAGACGGCGTTGCACTTGCAGAAATGATTGCCGGCGAAGAAGGCCATGTCGATTACGGCAAGGTCCCGGGTGTTGTTTACACCTGGCCGGAAGTTGCTTCTGTTGGCAAAACCGAAGAACAGCTTAAGGAAGAAGGTGCCGAGTATTCTGTCGGTAAATTCCCCTTCACCGCCAATGGCCGTGCGAAGGCGATGGAAAGCACCGATGGTTTCGTCAAGCTGCTTGAAGACAAGAAAACGCACCGTGTCGTCGGCGCGCATATTGTCGGCCCGGCTGCTGGCGATCTGATTGCCGAAGTGGTTCTGGCGATGGAATATGGCGCATCTGCCGAAGACATCGCACGCACCTGCCACGCCCACCCGGCCCTTGGCGAAGTCGTCAAGGAAGCCGCACTGGACGCGGACAAACGCGCAATCCACATGTAATTGATCAGACATCCGTCTGAATGACAAACGGCCGTCCCGTTCATTCGGGGCGGCCGTTTTGTTTTGGCCGTGCTCGGGTCTGAGTTCGGGACCACGTCCGAGGCTGGGGCTGGGATCGGGGCCGGAATCCGGAACGGGACCGGAATTCCGGTCAGATGCCCAAGATCGACATTGCGACAGGTCAGCTTTGCGCTTTTGTCCGATGATTGGCGCGTGACGCAATGCGGTATTGGGGATTAGTATGATAAATCAATATCAAAGGCCGGGAGACCACCATGACCCTATCCATCGGCGTTGTTGCCCATGACCGTCGCAAACGTGAAATGGCCGACTGGCTGGCCAAGCATCAGGCGAGTTTTGCCAATACCCGTATCTTTGCCACCGGCACCACCGGGCGTGTATTGAAGGAACGGTTTCCGGCATTTGATATTCATCCGCTTAAAAGCGGTCCATTTGGCGGAGATCAGCAATTGGGATCCATGATCGCCCATGGGCAATTGCAGGCCATGTTCTTTTTCACCGACCCGATGACCCCCCATCCCCATGATGTCGATGTCCGCGCCCTGATCCGGCTGGCCAACCTTTATGAAGTGCCGATTGCGTGCAACCAAAGCACGGCCGACCTTCTGATCAGCAATCCCCGGTTCGAGGAAATCTGCGAACAATATCGCGACCATTCCCCGGAACAGGTCTTTGCCGATTACAGCAATCGAAAAGTCTGATGAATTAATCGCCCCTGCCCGATATACGTCACCCGTCCCGGAGCGCCCCGTCCGCCATGTCACTTGCCTATGAACTGATTGCTGCGATCTTTCCGATTTTTGCCGCCATTCTGGTTGGGGCTGCGCTGAAACGTTATCTGATTACCGGATCGGATATCTGGGCCGGGATTGATCGGCTGACCTATTACCTGTTGTTGCCGTCCCTTCTGATTGTCGAGATTTACCGGGCGGATTTTTCAAGCGGCAATGCAGGCACAGCAGTCGGTGTTACCCTTGCCGCAACCCTTGGCCTGTCGGCCGCCTTGCTGATCCTGCGGCCCCTGATCACGCGCGATACGCCGCTATTTACGTCAATCTTTCAGGGATCGGTTCGATATAACAGTTATGTGCTGCTGGCGGTTGCCGACGCGCTTTATGGTGCCGAGGGCTTGGCACTTGCCATTGTCTTTGTCGCGGTCATGGTGATTGCCACCAACATGCTGGGTGTGGTGGTGTTAAGTGCGTTTAGCGGCGGTAAAAGCAGCCTGAGCCGGATCATCAACGGGATTGTCAAAAACCCGATCATTATCGCGGCTGGTGCGGGCGCCATCCTGAATGTGAGTAACATTCACGTTCCGCTGCCCATCGAAAATACCGCCGCCCTTTTCAAGACGGCGGCCTTGCCGCTTAGCCTGCTTTCGGTTGGTGCCGGCCTTAAATTTATTCTCAACAAAAAGGCAATCTGGGCAATCACACTGGCCACCACCATCAAACTTGCCATTCTTCCGTTGATCACGGGCATCTGCCTGCATCTGGCGGGGGTCGATGGCATGGTTTTGGCGATGGGCGTGTTCTATGCCGGAATGCCGTGCGCCGGGAATGCCTATATCCTGGCGCGTCAGCTCAATGGTGATCCCGATGCCATGGCATCGATCATCACGCTTGAGACATTACTCTCCGCCTTCAGCGTCGCTGTCATCGCCGGTATATTGAGCATCAATTGAGCTGGCATGGGCGGCATAATCCCCGTCATAACCACAGGCAGAAAGCCCCGGACGCATCAGTTCGGGCGGCGGTGCGTCGACCACGACCGGATCACGATCGGCATGAAACGGTACAATGATCTGACGCGATAGCAGCATCAGCGTCGGCGGCGCGCCAAAGATCGGCGGTTCGTCCCCGCGCCCGTAAAACGGATCGCCAACCACCGGATGGCCGATATGGTCAAGATGCACACGCAACTGATGGGTACGCCCGGTATGGGGCACCAGTTCAAGCCAGGTGATATCGTGACCGTCAGCATCCTTGCCACGACCAAGAACCCTGTATTCGGTCTTTGACGGCTGCCCATCGTCATGGACGACCATCTGCCAGCCACTTTCATCATTGATCTTGCCAATCGGCGCATCGATGAAGCCGTGATCATCTTCCATCGCACCGCGCACCACCGCCCAATAGGTCTTGCCGATTTTCTTTTCGGTAAAGAGGCGGGTAATTTTCTTGGACGATTTCGGATGACGGCACAGCAACAGGCACCCGGCCGTATCGCGATCAAGACGATGTGCCAGGGTTGGTTCAGGCTGAATACCGAATTTCAGATCCGGCAAATAGGCATCAACATGGAAATAGGTTTTCGGCCCGCCATGCGATGCCAGTCCCGGTGGCTTGTTCAGCACGATGACATTCGAGTCACGGTGCAATACATGCGCAATAAGATCTTCGGCAATCGGATGGGTCATTGATACGGCCTTTCATACAAGCCCCTGCTTTACCCCATCAGGCGGTGCCGGGCAATGATGATGACATTTGATCTAGCGATCACGTGACAGCGTAACAAGATCAGACAACCGGTCATTCAACCTGTATGCGTGCAACCCGGAACTCTTGATCATGATTGACGTTTCAAAACATGTCAGACCTGTTCTTTGTGCTGTGGCGATATTGGCCGCAATCGGCATTGGGGGCATCCCGAAGATGGCCCATGGCAGCCCGATCAAATTCGATGACAGCCCGATGCCATCAAACGGGCTTGCCACCGATACTGCGTTATCAACCGCCTTTGAGCGTCCTGACACATGCAAGGGTTTTGATCCGATCAAACGATACGGTCCGGAACTTAAATTTCAAATCCGCCGCAATGATGCCCCGGTCGGGGTTCATAGTGTGACCTTCAATCGCGGGCGCGACGGGCTTCAGGTCGTGGCCCAAAGCAATATCGATATCAGCATTCTGGGCTTCAATGCCTATCGGTTTGCATATCGATCCGAAAGCATATGGCAAGGTAACCGGTTGATGCGACTGTCGGTAAATGTTGATGATGACGGTGAAAGAACGGATGTCACGGCCACCCGTGAGTCCAATCATCTGGTGGTGAACGGCCCGGGTGGTCGCCAGGTCATCCGGACAGACATCTTTCCGACCGATCACTGGCATTGCGGTGTTCTGGCCCGAAAATCGGTTCTGAACACGATTACCGGCAAACCGAATGACGTCACCATCACTGCCGGTCAAAGCGAAATGCTGCGCACAATGGACGGATCAATCCGTGCCACCGGCTTTCGTTATAATGGCGAACTCAAAACCGATGCCTGGTACGACCATCTTGGGCGTTGGGTCGGGTTGCAGTTTCGTGCGCGTGACGGATCGACCATCACCTATCGCTGCATGAATTGCCAAACCCGCAATGCCGCAAAGGAACAGGGATGAAAAAGCACTTTCAAACTATCTGGATTGTTGGTGCGTCAGCCGGGATTGGCGCCGCATTGGCCGCCAAATTCGCAAACAACCCGACGTCCGAGCAGCAGAACATCATCATTTCAGCCCGCAATGGCGACAAATTGCGCGAACTGGCCGATGCATTGCCCGGGGTCATTCCCGTTGCCGTCGATATTACCGATCCGAATGCGGTCAAATCCGCCTTGGCCCGGATCGAGGAGGAATTCGGCCTGCCTGATCTGGCCGTGCTGGCAGCCGGTATCTATTCGCCAATGAAAGTCGCGAATTTTTCGGCAGATACGGTTCGAAGCCATATCGATACCAATTACATCGGCATCGTCAATTGTCTGGAGCCGCTTTTAACGCGCATGCGCGCGCGTCGGTCCGGGGAAATTGCCGTGGTGGCGTCAGTTGCGGGATATCGCGGATTGCCCAATGCGGCGGCCTATGGCCCGACCAAGGCCGCACTAATCAATTTATGCGAGACATTGCACACCGAATTATCGGGCAGTGGCGTTCTGTTGCGGGTAATCAATCCGGGTTTTGTCAAAACGCGTCTGACCGACAAGAACGATTTCGAAATGCCCTATTTGCTGTCACCTGATCAGGCGGCAGACTTCATGTATAAAGACTTGTGCGGCAAGGATGATTTCGAAATCGCGTTTCCGCCGCCTTTTGTCCGGCAACTGAAACTGACGCGTATTTTGCCCTATGGGCTGTTCTTCAAACTGATGCGCAAACTGGTGAAGGCATGAACGAGACTGAAAACAGAAAACGCCATCTGATTGCTGCTTATGGCGCCTATTTTGAAAACCTGTCCCCGGAAACGGTCAACGAGCTTTCCGGGATGGTCACAGACGATTTTACGTTTTCTGATCCCTTTACCACCCGCAAAGGGCCGGATGATGTTTGCGCCTATCTTGGCAAAACATTCACCGATACCGAGAACCCCAATTTTGTTGTCACCCACGAGGCCCTTGATGGTGATATCGGGTTCTTGCGCTGGCAGTTCTCGGCAAAAATTCCGGTGATCGGACATTGGGAATTTTGCGGCATGACCGAACTGACATTCAACCAGGATGGCAGCCTTTTGGCATCCCATGTTGATTACTGGGATTCCGGTCAGCATTTCTATGGCAAATTGCCGATCCTTGGCTGGATCATCAAGCGTCTTGCACGTCGTGTCGCAGGCTGATGCCCGGTTGCGAACCCACACCCCAGCCAAACCCTAGTTCGCGGCAAGACTGCTGTTTCTGTTGAAGAACAGGGTCACCTCGCCAATTTCAAAGCCCCATTTCCGGACACGGGCGCGATTGACCAACACCCCGTCGGGTTGCAGGAACATCCAGTCATTGAAGCTGACGCGCCAGGAACCGTCACCGACCTTGAGATCCATGTCATAAGACCAGTTCAGCGCATTGCCATACTGGCTTCCGATCGCGGTGCCGATAATGTCGTCAGCCCGTCCTTCATAGGCATGGTCGCCGGTCTTTGTGATCACCCAGACACGACGGTCGGTTTCACCATCGTCATACAGAAAATCTTCTTCCAGTGTCAGGGTGCCGTCCTTGACCGTGCCGGTGATATCGACGGTAAATTGACGACGCAAAGTCCCGAACCGGTCTTCGAATATTCCCCATGCCCGGCTGTTGCCTTCGAAATAGTCAAAGACATCGAAGACGGGTTCCTTTTGCGCAAAATCCTGCGGTTTCATCGACCCACATCCGGTTAGTACCAATAAAAAGCTCAGCGCAATCATTTTACGCAGCATAGGCTTGCTCCTGATTCCTGACCCCAAGATCAAACTCTGCGGCGAAGAAGGCGCCGACGAATGGCAACCTGATGCCGGCTTCCCAGCGGGAAGCGCCACATCATCCCGATTGCTCCTGCTTTCAATACGACGGGAAACACCGCATAGATCAGAACCAGGACGAGCAAGGCACCGCTTTTTTGCCCGTCCCCGTCGGTCAGGCCAAAAGCCCCCAGCACCGGAAGTGCAATTCCGGCCGCCAATGCCATGGCAAGTTTGTTGGTCATGTTCCAAAGGGCAAATAAAAGGGCCGTCCGTCTGGCGCCGAACCGGTAACGGTCCCAGTCATCGACATCGGCCTGTATCGCCGGCGGCAATGCCAGATCGGCCCCCAATGCCGCCCCGGTCACAAGACAAATCACGCCAAAGCCGACAAAATCCCCAGATCCCAGAAACGGCACAAAGGCAAAGGCCGCAATCGCCATCATCATCGCCATACACCAGATGCGATGTTTGCCAAACCGTGCCGACAAACCGACCCAAAGCGGAATGGCAATGATTGCCGCCAGAAAATAGGACAGGATCAGGATATTTTCAGCATCACGATCAAGCTGCAAAAAATACCGCACAAACAGCGGAAAACACACAGCAGGCAGGCCCGCCGCCAGACCGTTGATCATCCATGCAGCAAGCAGTCGCACAAACAGACGGTTGCCTGACAAACTGCGAAGCCCCAGCCGCAAAGTTGTCGCGAACGTCAGGCTACCCGTCGGGGCCAAGGGTGATGTTTCAACAGACTGGTGCGCAACAGGATCGGGCACACGCCAGATCAGAAGCACAACGAAAACAGCCCCCAGAACAAGGGTCGTCAGGGCAAGCATCCTGATTTCATCAGACCGGTCGGCAGCATCCAGCAGCACGGGAAGCCCACCCGCCAGCACAATACCGATCAAGCCGGCCCCTTCGCGACAGGCCGTCAAGGAGGTCCGGGTTTTGTAGTCTCCCGACAGATCAGCCCCCCATGCAAGATAGGGGACCTGAAACAGGGTCCAGCCCAGAAAAAGGATCGTCGCCCACCAGAACAGGTAGGTCACATCGGGATTGTCCGGCGGGGTAAAAAGATTCCACAAACCGATACCGGCAATCACCGCACCGATCGCCACCCAGATTTTGCGGGACCCGGACCGGTCAGACAACCACCCGATCAACGGATCGGTTGCCATATCAATCACGCGCACCAACAGCAATATGGCCCCGGTGGCCGCAAGCCCCACCCCAAGATCATCACCATAATAACTTGGCAACAGGACATAGGCCGGGATGGTTGGCACGGCTGCCGCCATCGCCGGAAGCGCATAAAGAAGCGCTGTGTTCCGGGAAATATCAGACGCGGGCATTGCCGGGATGTTCGATCACGAACAATCCAACGTCGATCGAGCCGCAATCAAACCCGGTTTCGCAATAGGCCAGATAGTATTCCCACATGCGTTTGAACCGCTGATCAAAGCCCTGTTTGGCGATGTCGTCCCAGCAATGCTGGAAACGGCGCTGCCATTCGGCCAGCGTGCGGGCATATGATTTGCCAAAAAACTCGCTATGGGCAACGGTCAGGCCGGCCTGATTGACAGCCGCCGAAAGCGCGGTTGGCGACGGCAGCATTCCACCGGGGAAGATATAACGCTGAATAAAGTCGGCACCCTTGCGATAGGTATCAAATCGCGCGTCATCAATGGTGATGATCTGCAAAACCGCACGCCCGCCGGGACGAAGACATTTACGGATCATTTCGAAATAGGTTGGCCAATGTTCTTCGCCGACGGCTTCGAACATTTCGATTGAGACGATCTTGTCGAACTTTCCGTCCTGATGGCGGTAATCGCGCAGTGCGATGTCTGTGCGGTCATTCAGCCCCTGTGTCAGAAGCCTGCGACGTGCATAGGCGTGCTGTTCGGCCGACAAGGTCAGACCGGTTACGTTGCACCGATATTTGCCTGCTGCCAGTTCGGCAAACCCGCCCCAGCCGCATCCGACTTCGAGCACCGTTTCACCGGGCTGCAATTCTGCGAGATCGCAGATGCGTTGATATTTTGCGGTTTGCGCCCCATCAAGTGACATATCCGGGCTGCTGTAATAGCCCGAAGAATAGGTCATCCCCGGATCAAGCCACGCAGAATAGAATTCGTTTCCAAGATCATAGTGATAGGCAATGTTGCGTCTGGATCCTTCCAGGGTGTTGGCATTGCGCAAATGCCCAAGACGCGCCACCATCCGTGACAGGAAGCCACCCGCCAGACGGGCACGCACGATGTTTTCATTAAGCATTGCAACGCGCATCAGACGGGTAATGTCCGGGCTGCTCCAACTGCCATCCATATAGGCTTCGGCAAAGGCGACATCGCCGCCCGTGGCCAGTTTGCGGATTGCCTGCCAGTCATGGATGTGAATGGCAGCCTGAAGGTCCGTTTCCTGATCACCGGTAAAATGCAGATGGTCATTGTCGGGCAGAACGATGGTCAGTCGCCCGAACTGCAAATGCGACAATACCCGTCGCAACATTACCTTAAGCAGGCTGCGATTTCCGGTCATGCTGCCCAACAAGGGCACAAGACGATCACGCAATGGAACAGACAATTCAGAAGCCGTCGGATTACGGTCAGGCATTGTTCTTATCTCTTTCCTGCTTGGGTCGCTGCGGTCCCGGTTGCCAGAACATAGGTCACCGGGCTTTGTGGTGGTGCCGGTCGTTTATGGAATGTCATCCCCTTGCGCCAAAGATGAAGCGCTTCCCAGTGGATGCCCGCCACAACCTTGAGCGTCATCAAAGGATAGCGAATGAACGCTCCGAACAGTTTACGGTCAGACAGGGCATTTCGATCACCAACAAAGGCCGCATTCAGAAACGCCCCGCGGGCATCGGTTTCGCGGATCGCCACCGCAACATTTTCACCCGGAATACGAATACGGAAATGGTAATCGGCCACCATGTCGATAAAGGGTGAAACATAGAAACCCTTGGCACAGGATTGGCGCAAGACACCCTTGTCATCAATTGCGCCCGGTCCGACCGGGATCAAATAGCTGTGGCGATCGCCAAAGGTGTTGGAAACTTCGTACAGCACCGCACCAAGCCCGCTATCCGCCCGATAACAAAAATAAACCGATAGCGGATTGAAAACAAAACCCAGCAGCCGCGGATAGCAAAGAAGTTCAATCCGTGACGCGCAATCAGCCAAATCATGTTCTGCCAGTATGGCTTCGAGGCGGGTGCGCAAATTCTGCCCCGCCCCGTCTGCGTGATCACGGTCATGGAAGGAAAACAGATTGAACCGGTTGCGGCTGAATAAACGCAATCTGGCGGCAAGATCATCGATCTCGTCAAGGTCGAGCAGGAACGAAAACACCGAATAGCGCAGTTTGTGCCGTTTCGGCCGTAACCGGTTATGGGTGACGACACCTTCATACAGGGCGGATGCCCAACGGGCTGGCTTCGATGTTGAGGTCATGACACCTCGCTTGATTGCGGGACGATGGTTCCGGTCACGTGGATGCGGCCATTTTCATCGTCAACGATCCAGGGACGGCGCACATTGCCAAGGGCTTCTGCCACCGCAAGGCCGGACTGCAATCCGTCCTCATGGAAACCGTAACCGAAATAGCTTCCGCAATACCAAAGATTATCGACACCCTGGATCGACCAAAGGTCTTTTTGCGCCGCCATTGCGCCGGCATCAAACAGCGGATGATCATACAGGAATGAACGGATCACACTGCCCGATGCGGGATGGCGGGGCGGGTTAAGGGTCACAAATAGCGGTTTGGCAGGATCGAGATGCTGCAACCGGTTCATCCAGTACGTGACACAGACCTTTTTCTCGCCGTCCTGTTCTTCGGCCAGATAGTTCCAGCTTGACCAGACCTTTTGGTTTTTGGGCATCAGGGCCGGGTCACTATGCAGGATCGCAAGATTGCGTTCGTATTTGAACGCCGAGAGAAGCGTTTTGACCTTGGGAGCCGGATCATCCTGGAGTGCCAATGCCTGATCACCATGACAGGCCAGAACCACGTGATCAAAGATTTCCCGGTTGCCGTAACGGTCTTCGACAAACGCACCACCGGCCGGGTTTCGACCGACCTTTGCAATTGCACGATCCAGAACCACACCGCCCGAAATGCCTTGGGTCATGCGCTTCACATACTGGCGTGAACCACCAAGCACCGTCCGCCATTGCGGCCGGTCTTTAAGCTGAAGCAATCCATGGTTCTGACAGAACCGCACGAAGGCCGCCAAGGGATATGCCATCATGGTATCGACCGGTGTCGACCAGATCGCAGCCCCCATCGGCAACAAATGATCATTGATGAATGCCGATGAATACCGATTTTCGCGAAGATAATCGCCAAGACTGATTTTTTCAGCACTGCCATCTTCAAGGGCACCGGGTGCTTCGCGGTAGAAGCGCAAAATATCGCGCACCATTTTCCAGAACCGCGGGCGAAGCAGATTGCGTTTTTGCGCAAACAGCGCCCCAAGGTCGCCACCACCATATTCCAGCCCGCCCCGATCCATCGATGCGGCAAAGGACATGTCGGTAGGCACAGTCTCAACACCAAGATGATCAAACAGCGCACAGAGATTTGGATAACAGCGCGTATTATAAACGATAAAGCCCGTATCGACCGGGGTGCTGTCCGCATCCACCGTATTGGAATGACCACCGGGCCGGTCATCCTTTTCATACAGGGTCACGTTGTGGGATTGGCTGAGCAACCAGGCTGCCGACAGGCCGGAAATGCCCGAACCGACAACCGCAATATTGAGTTTTCCCGAAGTGACAACGTTCATATCGAACCGGCCTGCTTGCAGTTATGTTTTCAAAACTACATATCAATACGCATGGCAATAACATGCGGATCACTTAGCAGCTTATATGTGATGTCATTGTAAGTACCTGTCAGAAAACGTACAATTTCATCTGATCCAAAAGAACACGGCCGCCGTATCAAAGTCATGATGAACATGATCTTGGCGCGGCCCCAAAGGGGACCTGAAACCACAATGACCGGCACCAAGTCCAAACGCCCCGGCCCGGCAGACCCGGTTGAGGCGAAAAAATGTGCCGATTGGATCGTTTCCGTCGCGACAACCCGCGACCGGGAAGCGTTTGCGCAACTGTTCGCGCATTTTGCCCCGCGCGTTAAGGCCTATATGTTCCGGTTTGGCGGAAATGCCGAAACCGCCGAGGAACTGGCACAGGAGGCGATGATGCAGGTGTGGCGCAAGGCGCATCTGTTTGATCCGTCCAAGGCCGCGGCCAGTACATGGATCTTTACCGTGGCCAGGAACCTGCGCATTGACCGGTTCCGCCAGCGCAAACATATCGAGGTGGATGATTCCGACCCGACGCTTATTGTTGACGAGGACCCGCTGGCCGATGAAGTGGTCGGGCGCGATCAGGAAGCGGTTCTTGTCAAAGCTGCGATGGAAGAATTGCCCGCCGATCAGAAGGTAGTTGTCGAATTGTCGTTTTTTGAAGATTGCTCACACAGCGAAATCGCCGAGCGTCTGAACATCCCGCTCGGGACGGTTAAGTCCCGGTTGCGCCTTGCCCTGGGCAAGCTGCGCGGCGGACTGGAAGGTGTCGCATGAATATCAAGCATCATCCAACTGACCAGACATTGATGGATTATGCCAGCGGGTCGCTATCACAGGCGATGGAACTGCTGGTGGCAACCCACATGACCCTGTGTCCGCATTGCCGCAACAAGGTAAGCGGGTTCGAAACCATGGGCGGTGCCGTGCTTGAAAATACCGACAGCATGTCAATGAGTGACCATTCACTTGATCACGTGATGGCCATGCTTGAGCGCGAAGCAACCAACGAAAATATTGTGACCGAAACGCTGCCCACCATGCGCAGGATTGCGGTTGGTGAAAGCATTACCGGCAGCACCATGGCGTCGCTTCCGCGTCCTTTGGCAGAACTTCTGCCCGAGGATGTCACATCCCTTGATGACATCCCGTGGAAGTCGCTGGCGCCGGGTGTGAAACAGTTCCAGCTTAAATCGATCGAAAGCAAGGGCACGGTCCGTTTGCTTAAAATCGCGCCGGGTATTTCGATCCCGGATCACGGACATCATGGTCATGAAATGACCTTGTTGATCAAGGGATCCTACATCGATGAAATCGGCCGGTTCCGGGCCGGCGATGTTGCCGATCTGGATGATGATGTCGATCATCAGCCGATTGCCGATACGGCAGAAGAATGCATCTGCCTGATCGCAACCGATGCCCCGATGAAGTTCAACCGCCTTTTGCCGAAATTGTTGCAGCCATTTTTCGGTATCTGATTTCCGATGCGTCCCAACGCGCCAAGCCCCGCAGGATGAAACTGCGGGGCTTTTTTTTCGGTTGGTATGGGATTATTGCGCAGCAACCAGCCAGTTGATGCTGTGCTGTGCCGGTCCGGGAAATTTGCAGGTTTTGGCAAGCCAGACGCCGATTTCGGCAAGCTGCTGATCAAATTGCCAGGGCGGATTGATGACAAGCAAGCCGGTGCCGCGCATCCGTCCCTTTGCCCCGCCCTGATCAGCGGCCAGTTCGGCGCAAAGAACCCCGCCCGATGCCTTGATCGCACCAAATGATGTGCGCAAATCGCCGTCAAATCCGTCCTCAAGGATCGGATACCACAGCATGAAGGTGCCATTTGGCCATTTTTCCCATGCATGCTGCACGGCGTTTGCGGCCTTTTGATAATCCTGTTTCACATCATAGCTCGGATCCATCAGGACCAGTCCGCGACGGATCACAGGCGGCATCATGGCAACAAGGCCTTCATAGCCGTCACGTTTATGCAGATGAATGCGGCCATCGCGTTTGACACGATGATGCAGGGTTTCATGTTCGCGCGGATGAAGTTCCATCAGAATCAATTCATCTTCTTCGCGCAGCATTTCGCGCACAATGAATGGCGATCCCGGATAAAACGGCCCGCGATAGGCATCTTCTTCGCGCACACCATAATCGCGGCCTTTTGCCACTGGATCGAAACGCGCCACATGATCAAGGAACGCTGCCAGCATTTCCGGCGGATTTGGTTCGGCCTTTGCCCGCGCATAACCGTCTTTCCATTCGCCGGTCTTGGCCGCCTGATCACTGCCAAGATCGTACCAACCCGATCCGGCATGGGTATCGATCACGCAGAACGGCTTTTTCTTTTTGCGCAAATGACTCAGGACAAGCCACAAGGCCGCGTGTTTGTGCATGTCGGCAAAATTCCCGGCATGAAATCCGTGCAGATAGCTCAGCATGTCCCTTTATCCTTTCCCGGGGCGCGTATTACCACGCCCACCGCCGCCCGGACGTGATTTTGCCCCGCCCCGTGCAGATGCCCGGTTGCCGGATTTGGCGTTGTCTTTGCGTGATCCTTTATGGCGGCCGGCCCCTGACTGATTTGACGTCCCGTTTTCGTCGCTGTGCGATGCGCTATGCGATGCCTGATGGCGCTGGCGGGCGGATTTATAGCCACCCTTGCGGCGCGATGGACGGGCCGGGCGATCTGTGCGCGCGTCGGCATCTGATGCGGCGTCAAGCTCGGTCCGCTTTGGCGGCTTGGCCGATCCGGGCGACAAACGGCGATGGGTTGCCGGTGGGGCATCAACATCAATGATTTTCCATTCGCCCGGGGCAAGACCGTCCAGCGTCCAGTCACCAATCGCCTGACGGATCAGGCGCAATGTTGGAAAGCCGACCGCGGCCGTCATGCGGCGAACCTGCCGATTGCGGCCTTCGGTGATGGTCAGTTCGATCCAACTGGTCGGGATTTCCTTGCGATAACGCACCGGGGGATCGCGTTCCCACAGATTGGCGGGTTCATCAATACGGCGAACCTTGGCAGGCAGGGTCATGCCGTCTTTAAGCTCGACCCCATTGCGCAAATCGTCAAGCGCCTGATCGGTTGGTTCGCCATCGACCTGCACCAGATATGTTTTGGGCTTTTTGTATTTCGGATGGGCAATCTGTGCATTTAGCGGCCCGTGATCGGTCAGCAGCAGCAAACCTTCGCTGTCGCGATCAAGGCGACCGGCGGCATAGACCCCCGGCAGATCGATATAATCAGCAAGCGTCGCCCGGCCATTTTCACGGTCGGTAAACTGGGTCAAAACGCCATACGGCTTGTTAAACAGGATCAATTGCGCCATGGCGCGCATAAAACCAGCTTTGTCGGGTCTGTCAATATGTCCCGGTGATGATCATCGCATAACGGCAATGAACGTACTTAATCCTCGATCAGATATTCCATGGTGGTGACAACACGCACGGTTTTGTTGATCTGGCTGGCTTCGTTCATATTGGGGGCACCATCACCGGCCAATATCTGAAACAGGCCTTGGGTTGCACGGCGGATACCACCAAGCTGCCCACCGGAATCCGTGGCAAATTGCATGGCAGCTTCGCGCGCATTCGCCGTTGCCGCCGCAATCATGTCGGGCTTGATGGCATTCAGACCGGTGAACAGATAGCTCGGCCCGGGATTATAGCCCTGCCCGCCCAGAACAATGCCGCCCTGAAGCAACTTTCCGATATTCTGTGATGCGGCCACCACCGCATCAACATCATCTGTGCGGACCTGAATGGTCTGATTGACAATGAACCGGCTTTCAACCGGCCCGGACCGGTATGCCTGCGCCAGTTGATCGGTTACCTGCAGGTTTTGCAATTCTGTCTGATCGCGCGTGATGCCGTGGCTGGCCAGAAAATCCAGAAGAGTTTTGGTATCGGCATCAATTTTGGCCTGGGCATTTTGCAGCACATCATCGGTTGCAACATAGGTCATTGGCCAGAAGGCCTTGTCTGCCTTGACATCACGTTCTGCCAGCCCTTTGACCGTTACAAAACGATCCAGTGACCGCATGTTTTCGATCCCTTGGCCGACCATCCATCCGGATGCCGCGATACCGCCCGCGACCACAATTGCCGCGAAAACTTTTGCAAAGCCCGAAGATTGCGTCATGTGCCCGTCCTTTTCCCTTGCACGCCAAACGTGAAATTCACCATCGGATAGCCTATTCTTTATATCATGATATCGCCGTTGAAAGCGGCAATTACGAGGCACCGTTGCGTGAAATCAATGTGCCCGTAAAATTGTGCAAACAGGATTTTGAATGCATTCAAAACTGGTCGCTTTCTGACAGACATCATGTTAAAAGCGCGCCAACACATTCAGGGTCGGCAAAACCGGCCCACGCCATTCACACGTCACAAGAGGTCATCCATGCTGCGTTCTGAAATCAATGCCTGCATTGAGCACGCCAAAGAGCTGTACGCATCCATCGCATTCAAATTGCCGGAATGGGCCCATTACAGCCCGTCCCAGTGGGACGCCGAACCCGATCTTGCGAAATGGTGCCGTGACCATCAGATGGGCTGGGATGTGACCGATTATGGCGAAGGCAATTTCGACAAGCGCGGCCTGATCCTGTTTTGCCTGCGCAATGGCATCTTGCGCCAGCCGGGCGAAGTTCCCTATGCCGAAAAGATCATGATCGTCGGTGAAAATCAGGAATGCCCGTGGCACTACCACAAGGTCAAAATGGAAGACATCATTGTGCGAGGTGGCGGCAATCTTGTGATCGAACTTTGCAATCTGACCGAAGACGGGCAGATGGATAAGGTCAATGACGTTCGCGTGCGCACGGATGGCAAGCTCAATATCCTGCCCGCGGGTGGCAAGGTTGTGCTTGAACCGGGTCAAAGTGTCACCCTGCCAAGAACGCTTGTGCACCGTTTCTATGGCGAAGAGGGCAAGGGCCCGGTGATTGTTGGCGAAGTATCCCAGGTCAATGACGACCTGACTGACAACTATTTCTTTGATTGCGATGCACGCTTTACCGAAATCGAAGAAGACGTCGCGCCCATTCATCCGCTGTGGAATGAATTGCCAAATACGTAATCAAACGCCAAACGTTCTGAAAACAGAAAGGCCCCGCCGGCAATCGCTGCGGGGCTTTTCATTTGCATATCGGTGCGTATCGGTTCGGACTGGTCGGCAGAGATGGGTTAGATCATTCCGCCGGCTTGTGATCGTTGGGATCACCAAGAATATCTGCAAATTCCGGCAAATCACGCAGCGGTTCAAATTCTTCTTCGGTCCACGCGGGCTGACGCATTGATTCGGAAAGTTCGACCGCGCGCTGCAAATCAGCAAGGGCGGCTTCGCGGAAGCCAAGCCCGGCATTGGCGCAGGCACGCTGGTAATAGCCATTGGCACTTTCGGGTTCCTCGGCCAGCAACCGGTTGCACAGGCTTAGTGCCCAGTCACGATCACCAAGTTGCAAGGCCGCGTCCGCCTTATAGGCCATAACTTCCGGATCACCCGGGGCAAGTTCAAGAATCTTGTCATAGGTTTCGATTTTCGAACGCGGATTTGACAGCTGATTGGCCTGCAACCACAGGGCATGAATGGTCTGTGTACGTTCGATTTCGTGCTGATGTTCGTTAATCAGCTTGGATTTCAGGCGCAACTCATCCTCAAGCGAGGACAAGCGGGCTTCGAATTCTTCGGAAAGGCGGCGCAGTTCCGTATCCGCCAGATTGCGGACACTGGATTTCAGTTCACGCAAAGACTGCCAGCCCAGCATGGTCAAAAGCGCACCCACCGCAGCCACGAAATAGAAGAAATACGTAACCGTATTGGACGAGTAGGAAATGGCCTTGTCGATGGCTTCGAGCTGACGGTTGACCACTTCGCGCAGCAGTTCGGCGCGCATGCCCTGCATTTCGGTCCTAAGGTTTTTCAATTCATCAAGAACATAACGTTCCATCAAGGGCGGCATGTTTGACCGTTCGGCCGGATCAAGCGCACGGAAATCGATGCCATCGGCAGGAAGGGGACTTTCCGAAGAAGACGTGCTTTTTGTGTCATCGGTCTGGGCATGGACCGGTTGGGATATCGCGCCAACAGAAAGAAGACCCAGCATCAAAGCCAGAATGAAGAAAGCACATTTTTTTGTCATTGGTCCGCGTCCTGTTTTCCTGCCCGTTCGGTGATGAGACCATAGGTATCAGGAATGAACAAACACTAAAACCGGCAAGCATCCATCCATAAGAAATCACTGATCCACATCAACACAGCAGATCCAAAAACAGCTTAACCTGCCGGTTAGGAAACAGTTCAGGATTATCCCCCAGGTTGGCCATGCATACTTACGGTCTACGTCACGAACATGCCGAAGAACATTCCAAGCTTGCGCTGGACTTGATGGCGCAGCTTGGTGTGATTCCCCATCCTGACAATTTTCTGATTTTCTATTCCTATCTGGCCGGAACCAACCCGGACATGAACCAGACGATTGATATCCTGCGCAGCAACCACCGCGCATTTGACGAATTGCAGTGCAAGGCAATTCATGACCGTTTTTTCAGCACCGAACGCGAACGCAAGATCACCGAACAGATCACGACAGAGCTGCGCCGACAGCTTAACAATGCGCTTAACAACGTCAAAAAGATCGGGGTCGATACCACCAAATACGCCGAGGCGCTTGACCATTTCTGCGACTATATTTCCAGCAAGGATTTCAGCAATCTTGAACAATCCCTGCATACGCTTGTTGGCGCAACGCGGCAGATGGAAGATGTCAGCCATGTCTTTGGCCAAAGCCTTGATAGCAGTTCGACCGAGATTTCACGCCTGCGTCAGGATCTGGCCAAGATGCGCCACGAAGCCATGACAGACGGGCTGACAGGCATTGCCAACCGCAAGGCATTTGACGAGAAACTTCGCGAAGAAGCCATGACCGCAATGGAAAGTGGCAAACCGGTCAGTTTGCTGATCCTGGATATCGATCATTTCAAAAGCTTCAATGACAATCACGGCCATCAGGTCGGTGATCAGGTTCTGCGTCTGATGGCAGAAGCATTGGAGCGAAATGTCAAAGGACAGGATTTCGCCGCACGATATGGCGGTGAAGAATTTGCGATCATTTTGCCGCAAACAACACTGGGCTGCGCCAAACAAGCCGCCAACATGCTGCGCCACAATGTGGAAACCCACAATATTGTCAGCAAATCAAACCAGAAAAAGGTCGGGCGCATCACGGTGTCGATCGGGGTTGCAACATTCCGGTTCGGGGAGCCGTTGGCACGGTTGATCGAACGTGCAGATGATGCGCTCTATCTTGCGAAATCGCGGGGCCGTAATCAGGTGGCAAGCGAACGCGATGTCGAACGCGACGCACAACATCGCAAAGACCAAATCATATCCCCGGCAAAGGGTGCCAAATCAGCCGACGGCAAGCCCGCAAAGCAGCGTTGCGCCTGATAGCGCTGACAACCAGCCGATTTCCACGTATAAGGCAGGCCAACTTATCGAAAATAAACTGGTCTGATTTACGTGAAAAAAATCGATGTTCTGATCATTGGTGCCGGTGCGGCCGGCCTGATGTGTGCGATTGAAGCCGGCAAGCGCGGTCGATCCGTGGTGGTTGCCGATCATTCGGCAAAGCCCGCCGAAAAGATCCGCATTTCCGGCGGCGGTCGATGCAATTTCACCAATATCCATACCAGTCCGGAGAATTTTATCTCCGAAAACAAGCGTTTCTGCGTGTCGGCCCTGAAACGCTATACGCAGCACGACTTCCTTGATCTCGTGAACAGCTACAACATTGCCTGGCATGAAAAGACGCTGGGACAATTATTCTGCGATGAATCATCGTTCCAGATCATTGATATGCTTCTGGACGAATGCGATGCGGCAAATGTCGAAATTCGCCTGAACACCGAAATTTCAAACATCATCCGCCGGGAGGATGGCGGATTTGATGTGACGACGCGCACCGGTGCGCAATGGACCTGTCAATCGCTTGTCGTTGCCTGTGGCGGATTGTCGATCCCGAAAATCGGCGCCACCGGGTTCGGATATCAGATTGCCCGTCAGTTTGGCATCAATGTCATTCCGACCCGTGCGGCCCTTGTGCCCTTTGTATTCGATCCGGAACTGCGGACAAAAACCGGCGAACTTTCGGGCATTTCGGTTGATGCCGTTGTCGGCTGCAACAAAAAGCAGTTCCGCGAAGGTTTGCTGTTTACCCATCGCGGACTTTCCGGACCATCAATTTTGCAGATTTCGTCTTATTGGAATGAAGGCGACAGCATCACGGTGAATCTCAACCCCGAAGAAGATGCGTTTGATATCCTGAAATCCGCCAAGGCCGAAAACCCGAAACAGGCAGTGCATAACGTTCTGTCGCGCATCCTGCCAAACCGGCTGGCGCAAATGATTACGGCCAATCACGGTCTTGAACGTCCCATCGGGGAAACCGGGGACAAGGCGCTTCGCAAACTGGCAATGGATGTCAATCAATGGTCGGTGATGCCAAGCGGCACCGAAGGATACCGCACAGCCGAAGTCACGATCGGCGGGGTGGACACCAACGCCCTGTCATCAAAAACCATGGAAGCGCGTGACGTGCCCGGACTTTATTTCATCGGCGAGGTCGTCGATGTCACCGGGCATCTTGGCGGCTTTAATTTCCAGTGGGCATGGTCTTCTGGCTGGTCCGCCGGACAGGTCGTCTGACCCTTATTTTAACGCGTAATTTGCAAACAACTTTCCCCTGTCGGGAACAACACCGCATTTCAACCGTTTATCAGACAAGCGCGGCAAAAATCGCCGCAGCAATAAACACGAGGTTGGAACATGCTTGAGTATGGTGGAATTATTGGCCTGTTGGTCCTGATTGCCGACGTGTGGGCCATCATCAACGTTATGGGCAGCGGTGCAAGCACCGGCTCGAAAGTTATCTGGACGGTTCTTATTCTGGTTCTGCCGGTACTGGGACTGATTATCTGGCTGTTTGCCGGTCCGCGTAGCGGCCGCGTCTCAGCATAACATCAGATCGCACCTTCGCGGTTCGCAGATCATAACACAAAAGGCCGACAGATATCTGTCGGCCTTTTGTCATTTCAGATGTGGTGTCAGATGCCCGCAGCAAAAATCGCCACGGCCCCGGCACAAACCAGCGCCACCCGCGTCACAACGGCGCGCGGCGATATCAGACCGAACGAAATTGCCGTCAAACCAACCGCAACCTTAAGCCCCGCGGCAATCGCCCAGACCGGATCATTGCCAAGATCAATCAGCGATGCATTGGCGATCATGGCAAGCGGCACGATATACAGCCCAACACCAAGCGCCATCGCGGTTCCGGCAACCTTGAGCCAGTTTTCTTCGACCATACCCGCCGCAATAAACACCGCACCGCAGACCGGGGGTGTGATTGTCGACAGCAAGGCAAACCAGAACACGAACAGATGTGCCTGCAACGGATCAAGACCAAGTTCGATCAAAGCCGGGCCCGCCACGGATACGCAGATGACATAAGCCGCCGTGGTCGGGACTTCCATGCCAAGGATCAGACAGGCCAGTGCCGTCAGCAACAAAGCAGGCCATAACATCCCGCCCGACCCGGATAGCAGAAGCGACGTGATTTTCACCCCAAGCCCGGTCAGCCCGAGAACCCCGATCACAATCGAGGCACAAAGAATGATCGACCCGATCATTGCCACCTGACGCCCGGCATTCAGACAAACGTCGGTAAAGCGATCCTTTGCCCGAACCAGATCAAAAGTCAGTGTGCCGTCAAAAAACAGCAAGGCCGCCCCGGCAAGCAGGGCAAGGCATGCGGCATATTGCGGCGTGTAGCCACCCCCGAACATTCCCCACAGCAAAATGGTAAAGGGCACCAGGAAAAAGCATGATGTGATAATCACAGCCCGCATTGTCGGGCGATCTTTTTCCGGCACACCGGGAAGATCGAAACGCTGGGCAAAGGCATTGATCCCCACCCAGACAGCAAGGAAATAAAGAATGGCCGGCAAGATCGCCGCAACCATGATTTCGACATAGGGTCGCCCGGTCAGTTCCACCATCACAAACGCACCCGCCCCCATCAAAGGCGGCATGATCTGACCACCTGAAGAGGCCACCGCTTCGACCGCGGCTGCCAGCCGTTTGGGATAGCCAAGCCGGGTCATTGCCGGCAATGTAATCGCACCGGTCGATGCCACATTGGCCGATGCCGATCCCGATATCGAACCAAACAGTGCTGATGAAACGACAGATACCTTTGCTGCCCCGCCCTTAAGACGGCCAGCAGCCGCACCGGCAACATTCATGAAACCCTGTCCGGCTTCGCCCGCATTCAGAACGGCCCCAAATATCACAAAGATCGCAACGATACTGACCGACACCCCGGTCAGACTGCCCCAAAGGCCGCCTTCGGCAATGGTCAGGGTCCCCAGCATGCTTTCGACCGGAAGCCCGGCATGCCCGAATTCACCGGGAATATATTCCCCCCACAGCGCATAAAGCAGTGCAATCGACGCCACCAGAGGCAGCGGCCAGCCAATGGCGCGACGCGCCATTTCCAGAACAATCAGCAAAAGCGCGGTCGCAATCGCGATCTGCCCGTTGCCCATCAAAAATCCGTACTGATCGCCAAGTGCCGAATGATTGGCAACAATCCAGCCACATCCAAACAAACCAACAATGGTCAAAGCGATGCCGGAAATTTTTTGCGCCGGAGTTTTCGCAACAAAAATCAATGCCCATGGCAAGGCAAGCGCCATGTGGATCGGGCGGCTGACAAGGTTGGGAACAAGGCCGGAAAAAATCAGCCACAGGTGAAATGCAATCGAAACTGCACCAAGGATAATCCAGAAGGGGCGAGAAATGGCCGACATGTCAGATCAGTACATTTGATAAAGAACGGCCCGGCAAGACTGCCGGGCCTGTGATGCAAGAAAAGATCAGAACTTAACGCTGATCATCACGAACCGGGAAACCTGCCTCGGCGTAGTAACGCAGCGCGCCGGCATGGATTTTACCGGTGATGTTGCCCAGCATTTCCGGCGCGACACCGTTCCACCAGGACGAGCTTTCACCCATTTTGGCTTTCTGTTCCCAGAAGGTCTTGGTCAGTTGATAAGCCGTATCATCATCCATCTGGGTGGTCGCAAAGGCGACAACAGACAGCGATGCGGTGGTGATGTCCTTGTCCTGGCCGTTATAGGTGCCTGCCGGGATAACCGTCTTGTCACGTTTGGTCAGGGCAAGCTGTTCGTCAGACAGCGACAGAACATTCACATCCGTACCCGCAGCCGCTTCGATCACGTTTGGCGCAGGCCAGGAACCGGCGGTGACAAAGCCGTCAATCTGACCGTTTTTAAGGGCGGCAACCGCGTTGGAAAGCTCGGCATCCGCAAGATTGACCTTGCCATCAAGACCGAACAGACCAAGGTACTTTTCGCCTTCCTTGGCCCCGAAGGAGCCCTTGCCCAGCAAAATGGTTTTGCCTTCGAGACCGGCAAAATCGGTCGCGCCGGAATCAGCGCGCATGACGAAATGCATGGTCAGGGACGGGATCGGAAACAGGGCGCGGACGCCTGCAAATTTTTCAGCCGGGCGGTCCTTGAACGGGCCTTTGGCAGCCTGGGCAAGGCTGACCAGACCGGGCGGCGACGTGAAGACATAGTTGCCCGGACGTACCATGGCTTCCATGACATTCTGAACCGAACCCTGGCTTTCTTCGACCGTGACGATCACATCACCGTTGGTACCGGTTTTCATGGCTTCGGCGAATTGGGCCGCCATCTGGTAATAGGACGATGCGGCTTTTGCCGATTTCAGGGTGACACGGGTTTCGGCCTGTGCGGCAGTCGCCATCGACAGGGCCATGACACCGGCGGCAATGGCGCCAAGAGTACGTTTCATTTTCAAGGTTTCCTCCCCTTGTATGGTGGCCCGCCGGTCGGCTTTGGTTGCCGAACTTGAAGACGAACCGTTTCGCTGGTGGCGAAAACGCGCAAAATCCAGCCCGCTTTCAGGATGGTTTTTGGCAAAAAGAACCAAATTCCCGGTCATAGAAAGCATCTGGGGCGCCAAGGTCAAGCAGCTTGTGGCATTGATTGGCCGTCAATCGACTTCAAGCAGTCCGGATTTCACATGCCAGTTGCGCAAAACCGGCACTATTCGCGGCAGGGCTTCGCCCTTAAAGGAGGCGATGAAATTGCACGGGAACTTCTTGTGCAGAATGGCGTTAGCCCCAAAATGCATGACAATCCTTTTGCTTCAATGGCTTGTTTGGATTGACATGTTTCGTATCCTTGCCGCAGGGTGTCCCTGCCCCACACGAACTCAGACGAGGAAGCCATGCCGCGCTCGCCGGTCGCACTGATTATTGCACTGTCAGCCACTTTGTTTGCCGCATTCGCGCTAAACAGTGGCGCATCGCTGCAATCATCGCTTTTGGCACTGCGTGCATCGGCAGAAGGATTCGCGCCGATCTTCACCGGTATCATTATGGCGTCCTATTATATCGGGTTCGTTGCCGGGATTGTCTGGGGCGCAAGTCTGGTTAACCGGGTCGGGCATATTCGAACCTTTGCCGCCCTGGCATCGACCGGATCCGCGATCACGTTGCTGCATGCCGTTTTTGTCGATCCGATCACCTGGTCGCTGTTTCGTGCGCTGACCGGGCTTTGTGTATCGGGGCTTTATCTTGTGATTGAAAGCTGGCTGAACGCGCAGGCCGACAACACGTCGCGAGGCGGTACAATTGCCATCTATATGACGGTGTCGCTTGGCGGCCTGGCAATTGGTCAGCTGCTTTTGAATGTATCACCGATCAGCAGTTTCGAGCTGTTTACGGTGGCCTCGGTTCTGTTGTCGCTGTCTCTGGTACCGCTCGCATTGACACGCCAGCCGCCCCCCACGGCAGTCAGCGGCGAACGCATGACGTTCCGCCGCCTTTATAATATCTCGCCGCTCGGCTTTGTTGCCGCATCGGGTGCCGGTGTATTGTCCGGGGCTATTTACGGGGTTGGTCCGGTTTTTGCCGCCGACCTTGGTTTGCCGACCCATGATGTCGCCTATTTCATGTTCTTTGTCATTCTGGGCGGCATGATCATGCAGTTTCCGATCGGCAAACTGTCCGATATGGTGCCGCGCCAATATGTGATGATTGTTGTTCTGTTCGGGTTGGCGATCTGTGGGCTGATCCCGCTTGCCGCGCCGGATATGATCCGCAACAACCTGACGCTTTGGGGGGGCATCACGGGTGTGTTCATCATGCCGATCTATGGATTGGCTGTGGCCTATGTGAATGACTATCTCGAACCCGAAGACATTGTTCCTGCATCTGGTGGCCTGTTGATCATTTACGGTGCATCCGCCGCCACAGGACCGCTTCTGGGTGCCAGTGCCATTGGCCATATGGGCCCATGGGCGCTTCCGGTCTGTTTTGCGATTATCGGCATCTGTGTCGCAAGTTTTGCGATCTATCGCGCCGGTTTCGGTCGTCGTATCAGCATCGAGGAACAGGGTCAGTTTGTTGCCGTGCCGCGCACAACGCCGATGGCATTTGAACTGTCCCCGATCACCGATGACCCCGGCCAGGATCAGGAAGATGGCCAAACCGCGGGCAGCAGTCCCCTTGATCCTGATGAAATCGCTGAAATGATGACCCCGGATGGCACCGCACATCCCGATGATTTCGGTCAGGTCGCACTCGACGACCCCCAACCCGATGACGACACCGAACGACAGTCGGGATCAGGATCGGAAACGGGCCCCGCATCCGGTTCAACATCGCGATAGCTTAAAGGCCCCGCCGGGATCAGATGGCGATACCGGCGGTATCACTGTGACCGGTCTATTTCCATAATACGGAAAACATCCCGAAATAGTAAAACCGGCTGTGGACCAGCACGGGTTCCAACCCATATGTTGTGGCAAATGAAAGCGTGGGAACGCAAAGAGGACGACGTTCGATAATCGGACGATTTCCCGGCTCCCACGGCGGTTCCAAGTCTGGTGAGAGAAACACATGACCCAACGTATTCAAAAAGGCGGACTTCAGATCGCAACGGTTTTGCATGATCTGGTTGCCAACGAAATCATTCCCGGCACGGGAATCAGTTCTGATCAGTTCTGGGCGTCATTTGAAAAGCTGGTCACCGAACTTGGCCCGCGAAACAAGGAGCTTCTGGCAAAGCGTGACGCGCTTCAGGCAAAGATCGACGAATGGCACCTTTCGCGCCAGGATCAGGCCCGCGACCCGGCCGCCTACAAGGAATTCCTGACCGAAATCGGGTATCTGCTGCCCGAAGGGGATGATTTCTATATCGGCACGACCAATGTCGATCCGGAAATTGCCCGTGTTGCCGGCCCACAGCTTGTTGTGCCGGTCATGAATGCGCGTTACGCGCTCAATGCTGCCAATGCACGCTGGGGCAGCCTTTATGACGCGCTTTATGGCACCGACGTCATTGATGAAGCCGATGGCAAGGAAAAGACCAAGGGCTTTAACCCGAAACGTGGTGCAGCGGTTGTTGCCTATGCTGCGGATTTCCTTGATCAGGCGGTTCCGCTTGCCAGCGGCAAACATGCCGATGCAGCCAAATATGAAGTTCGTGAAGATGGTTCGGGCTGGTGGACGCTTGTTGTTACACTTTCCGATGGCAGCGAAAGTGCCCTGGCACAGCCGTCACAGTTCATTGGTTACAATGAAAAGAACGGTGCGCTTTCGGAAATCCTTCTGCGCAACCATGGTCTTCATGTCGAAATCCGGATCGATCCGAGCCACCCGATCGGCAAGGAACATGCCGCAGGCGTTTGTGACGTCATTCTGGAATCGGCCCTGACCACCATTCAGGATTGCGAAGATTCGGTCGCTGCGGTTGATGCCGAAGACAAGACCCTTGTCTATCGCAACTGGCTTGGCCTGATGAAAGGCACGCTTGAGGAAAAATTCGAAAAAGGTGGCAAAACGGTTACCCGTCGCCTGAATGCGGATCGGACCTATCAGGGTTTTGACGGCAACGAGGTTGTTCTTCCGGGCCGCAGCCTGATGCTGGTGCGTAACGTTGGCCATTTGATGACGTCCGATGCGGTTCTTGATGCCAATGGCAATGAAGTGCCCGAAGGGTTCATGGATGCCATGATCACCGGCCTGATTTCCAAGCATGACGTTGAAGGCAAGAACGAGCTTTCGAACTCCCGTCATGGCAGCGTCTATATCGTAAAGCCGAAAATGCACGGCCCCGAAGAAGTCGCACTGACCAACGATCTGTTTGCATTTGTTGAAAACGCGATCGGTGTTCCGGAAAACACCCTTAAGGTTGGCATCATGGACGAGGAACGCCGCACGACGGTGAACCTTAAGGAATGCATCCGTGCCGCCAAAGACCGCGTTGTATTCATCAATACCGGCTTCCTTGACCGGACCGGTGATGAAATCCATACCAGCATGGAAGCAGGCCCGGTTGTCCGCAAGGAAGCGATGAAAGACCAGTACTGGATCGCGGCCTATGAAAACTGGAACGTTGATGTCGGCCTTGAATGCGGCATGAAGGGCATCGCCCAGATCGGCAAGGGCATGTGGGCAAAACCTGATCGTATGGCCGAAATGATGGTTGCCAAAATCGGCCATCCGAAAGCCGGTGCAAACTGTGCCTGGGTTCCGTCCCCGACGGCTGCGACCCTGCATGTCATGCATTATCATCAGGTCGATGTCCGTGCCGTTCAGGACGAAATCGGTAAGCGCGAACGCGCAAGCCTTGATGACATTCTGGCCATTCCGCGCCTTGGCGACATCAAACCGATGCCAAGCGAAATTCAGGAAGAGCTTGATAACAATGCCCAGGGGATCCTTGGATATGTTGTCCGCTGGATCGATAGTGGTGTGGGTTGTTCCAAGGTGCCTGACATCAATGATGTCGGCCTGATGGAAGACCGTGCGACGCTTCGTATTTCAAGCCAGCATATTGCAAACTGGCTGCATCATGGTCTTTGCACCGAAGAACAGGTTATGGAAACCATGAAGCGCATGGCTGCTGTCGTTGACAAGCAGAATGCCGGTGATCCGACCTATCGCAATATGGCACCGAACTTTGATGACAGCGTCGCCTTTGCTGCGGCCTGCGATCTGGTCTTCAAGGGCCGCGAGCAGCCGAACGGCTATACCGAGCCGGTCCTTCATGCCCGCCGCCGCGAAGCCAAGGCGAAATACGGCGCATAAAACCCGCCAAAAGCATCAAAACAAAAGCCGCCCGGATCATTCGGGCGGCTTTTTTGCTGCAAAAAATGCTGCACCATCAAGTGCAACATAAAATCTGTTTATTCGCCAAGCGTCATGATCTCGTAGCCCTTGTCGGTGACAACAAGGGTGTGCTCATACTGCACGGTGGCATCACCGGTATCGGCAAACAGTGTCCAGCCATCTTCACCATCCAGCGCCCATTTCGCGCCATAGGACAGGAATGGCTCAATGGTGATGACCTGTCCCTTTTTCAGGGAACGGCGTTCTTTGGGATCGTCCCAGGTCGGGATGGTGTGCGGATGTTCGTGCAATGACTTGCCAATCCCGTGACTGGCCAGATTGCGGATCAGGGTATAGCCGCCCTTGCGGGCAAAATTTTCAATCTTGAGACCGATTTCACGGATCGGGGCCTTGTCGCGCACCACCTTGATCCCGGCCCACATCGCCTTTTTGCCATCTTCGCACAGCTTGGCAATTTCCGGCTTTGCCGTGCCGCAAATGAAGCTGGCGCCGGTGTCGGAAAAATATCCGTCCAGCGACGCGGACACATCGATATTCACCAGATCGCCATCGGCCAGAACCTGATCGCCGGGAATGCCGTGTGCCACCGCTTCGTTGACACTGATACAGGTCGCACCGGGAAATTTGTATTCGCTTTCGGGTGCGGAAACCGCCCCGGCATCTTCAAGGATTTTGCGTCCGATATGGTCAAGTTCAGCCGTGGTGATCCCGGGAACCGCAGCTGCCCCCATCGTATCGCGGGCACGCGCGCAAATCCGGCCAATCCGGCGCAAATGGTCAAGGTCTTTTTGGGATGAAACTGTCATGAAATGCTTATTGCGATGGCGCGTTGCAAAGTCAAGAAAACCCGCGTCTGACAGGGTTTTATCATTGATGAAATTGTCGTGATGCGGCCCAAACGGCGCGTCAGGCCCGCGAAGTTGAACTGTCGGACGATTTTTCGACAACCGAAAACAGAACATATCCGTTCTTGCCCCGCGCCTTGGCGGTATAAAGCGCAATATCGGCACGTTCCAGAAGCTTTTCCGGGTCATGGCCATGTTCCGGATAGACCGATATCCCGATGCTCATATTGATCGAGACCCGGTTCCCGCCCGTGATGAAGGGCATCAGGATTTCGTGCAGAATGCGTTCGGCAAGCATGGTGGCCTCGGTGGCACCGTTTTTGTCGACATGACAGACAATGACCATCTCGTCACCGCCAAGACGCGCGACAAGATCACCACCCCGCACGCATCGCCGCAACCGCTTTGCCACTTCGCGCAGAACGTCATCACCCGCCGCATGGCCAAACCGGTCATTGATCGGTTTGAAATCATCCAGATCAAGCATCAGGATCGCCAGTTCGCCTTTTTTGCGATCTGCGCGCGCAATGGCATGTTCAAAATAGGCATCCATCGCCAAACGGTTGCCAAGCCCGGTCAGCTTGTCATGGTGGGCGATATGTTTCATCGCCCCCAATGCCGCATCTTTTTCCGTCAGCTTGGCCAACAGAGACTGGAGGTTTTTGGACAGGATATTGATTTCGCGGGCGCCGCGCACATCCGGGAGCTGGCTGATTTCGCCGCGCTTCATTGCTTCGATCGCGTTGGCCATATGACCGATCGGCCCGACCAGAAAACCGGCCGCCCACCAAGCGATGATACTGAACACGACCGCAAGAACCGTTCCCCAGATCAAAATATCACGGCGCAATTCAAATACCGGGGCAAGGGCATCATCGACATGCTGACGCACGAGGATCGACCAGTTCAGGCCATCATAATCAAGATGCCCGTCAGCAGGCGCATATCCGGTCAGATATTCCCGGCCATCGGGCCAGGTGCTTATTTTCCAGCCGACATGATTGCGCTTTGCCTCGGTCAAGGCATCAAGACGCAGGCTGGTCCCCACCAGTTCCTGATCGGGTCCCAGCAACACCGTGCCTTCCTGTGAAATAACAAAGATATCGACATTCTGATGGATACCCTGACCACCAAAAAGCGACTTGCGGACCGTATCGGCCCATTCCCAACTCAGATGCGTTGCCAGGACACCGGTGAATTCATCGCTGTCATTGACCAATGGTACAGCAATATCGACGAACTGGATGGGTTCACCATTATAAAGCGGGAATTTTTCGGCAAGCAGTTTGGCATCATGCACATCACCGATGAACTGGCCGTTCTTGCCGTACTGGAATACGGGCCGCTGGGCAATATTCATTCCTACAAGCATGTCACCGGTCGCGGCAACCACCGTTCCTTCGTGATCAAGGACACCGATCCAGGTGAAAATCGGAATTTCCCGGCGCAGCCGATTGATGATCGAACTGATTTCGCGCACATCTTCGAAATTGCGCAGGGCACCCAATGTGCTCAGAACTGAGACTTCGCCGCGATGTGTCCACATGGTGCGGTCAAGTTCATCGGCCATCTGAAGTGCAATATCAGACACGCCAAGGCCGATCTGCGTTTGTAAATCTGCACCGGACCGTTTGCCGACCACAAAGCTCATCAATGCCGCCAACCCGACAACCATAAGCGCAGTTGCCAGGGCGACTTGCACACGGATTCCGACTTGAAACAGCTTGTTCAAGGCTGACCCTCTCACTCTCCGGGACCGGGGCATATTGTTTTTGCGTGTTTGCCCTCGGTGCGGCTGGTTTGCCATACCGCATTTAATGACCGTGATATAAGGATCAGACAAGCGGTTTTGAAGAAGGTCCCAAACAAAATATGACAGCCATCTTATATGGCTGTCATATTCGAATGCACATGGATCAGCGTCAAACGCGCCGATCAAATATCAAAGAACACCGTTTCGTTTTCACCCTGCAGAACAATGTCAAAGCGATAGACCGGCACAGCGCCGCTGTCATCACGCGTTGCGATCAGGGTTTTACGGCGTTCGGCTTGCTCAATCAGGTTCAGCACCGGGTCGGCTTCATTGGCGTTTTGTTCGTCGCCAAAATACATCCGCGTATTCAGGCCGATATTGATGCCGCGTGCGACAATCCAGAAGTTGACATGCGGCGCCATATCCCGACCATTTCGGCCTGTCACCACACCGGGCTTGATGGTTTCAAACCGGTACACCGCAGTATCAAAATCGGTACCGGTGCGCCCCCAACCACGGAAGTTTGCATCAATCTCGCCCGTGTTCTGGCGATCAAGTTCATGGTTGTAGCGCCCATCTGCATTGGCCTGCCAGATTTCAAGCAACGCATCGCGAAGCGGCGTACCCGTCCCGTCAATCACCCGGCCTTCGATGATGATCCGTTCGCCGCGGGTGTTTTCATCGGCCATGATATTGGTGAAATTGTTTTCAAAAATATCAAAGCCCGCCTGTTTGGGGATCAGGCCGATATGGACATAGGGACCCGCCGTCTGGGATGCGGTTTCTTTGAGATATTCAAGTGACTGCACCATGGATCAGTTCCCTTCCAGACGGTTTTCAAACAAGGTCGAACGACGACCGCGCAAAACGATGTCAAACTTGTAGGCAATGGTATCAAGCGGGATCGAGCCATTGAGATCAATCGGCGCAATCAGGCGGTTGATCGCATCTTCATCTGGAATGACATGGACGATCGGGCATTCCTTGATCAGCGGATCGCCTTCGAAATACATTTGGGTGATCAGACGCTGGGCAAAGCCCGATCCAAAGACCGAAAAATGGATGTGGGCCGGACGCCAGCTATTGACATAGTTGCGCCACGGATAGGGTCCCGGCTTGATCGTGCGGAAAAAGTAATAGCCGTTTTCATCCGTCAGCGCGCGCCCGCACCCGCCAAAGTTCGGATCAATCGGGGCAAGATAGGTATCCTTTTTATGGCGATAGCGCCCACCGGCATTGGCCTGCCAGAATTCAACCAGCGTATGGGGAACCGGGCGATTGTTTTCATCAAGAACCCGGCCATGTACGATGATGCGTTCGCCAATCGGATCGCCATCCTTGGCATAATTGCGGATCAGATCGTTATCGAGCGGACCAAGTTCGTGCTGACCAAATACCGGCCCGGTTGTTTCGGATAACGATCCCTGAAGCGACAACATCGCCTGACGCGGGGAACGCGCGACTGATGTTTTATAAATCGGCGTATAGCCCGCGGGCTGAAGCGTTCGGTCACGCTGATAGAATTCCATTGATCTTCCTCCGCAAAATGTTTGTTCCGGTTTGTGCCGGTCTTGCGAACATCCTGCGCAGTCGATTGCATAAAATAAATGCATGATTTATCATTTAATTCATGAGCAATTTCGATCATTTGGAACTGGACGGGCATGCATTGCGGTTGTTTCTGGCCGTCCTTGAAGAAGGATCGGTAACCGCAGCCGCCGAACGGCTTGGCGTGACGCAATCAGCGGTCAGTCACAATCTGACCAAGCTGCGCCGGATCATGCGCGACCCGCTTTTCACCAAATCCGGGCGCGGCATTGTTGCCACCGCCCATGCCCAAAGCCTGGCCGAACAGGCGCGGTTTCTTCTTGATCAGATGCAGGCCTTTGCCAGTGGGGCAGATTTCAATCCCGCCGATGCCCGCCTGTCGCTGACCATTGCCGCAAACGATCTTCAACGCGATCTGTTGTTGCCCAGTCTGTTTGAAAGCCTTGAAAGGCAGCTTGCCGATATCCGGATGACGGTTGTGCCATCCCTTTTGCCCGGTCCGGCCTTGTTGCGCGAAAATCGCTGTGACCTTCTGATTTCGCCGCGCCCGCCCGAAGGTGTCGATATCGTCCAGAAACGTCTTTTGACCGATCATTACATGGTGTTTTTCGACCCCGAAATGCGCGCAGCCCCGGCAAATGCAGATGACTATATGTCAACCCGCCATATCACGGTTCGTTACGGCAACAACCGCACCCTAGAATTCGATGATATGCTTGAAAATCAGGGGATTGATCGTAACATCGTTTTGCGGGTGCCGAACTTTACCGCCATTGCCGAATTTCTGCGGGGCAGCCAGATGATCGCAACTTTGCCAAGCCTTTTGCAGCAGCATGCCCTGCGTGATTTTGCGCGTGTGCCCCTGCCACTCGATACACTTGCCGTCAACACCATCGATCTTCCGATCTATATGTGCTGGCACCAACGATATCAGCACGATCCATCACACAGATGGCTTCGTTCCCAGCTTGAAGATGTGGTGGCTGCCAAACTGCGCACACCATCGAACCGCCCGCTTTCGCAACAAACAGGCTAGACAGCACGTCATGACCACTACCCAGATCATCTATTGGCTTGAATTGGCGGGCGTCGCCGTTTTTGCAATTACCGGCGCGCTTGAAGCATCGCGACGCCAGATGGATGTTGTCGGCTTTGTTCTGATTGCGACCTTTACCGGTATTGGTGGTGGCACCGTTCGTGACGTGATCACCGGGGCGACGCCGGTTTTCTGGATCCGGGACCCGGCCTGGGTGGTGACGTGTATCGGGGCTGCGATCTTTACCTATTTCACGGCTCATCTTGTGGAACGGCGCTATGTGGCGCTGATCTGGCTTGATGCGCTTGGCCTTGCGTTATTTGGTGTAACCGGGGCTGCGATTGGTCTTAATCTTGGTGTTGCGCCACTGGTCGCAATCATTCTGGGAATGATTTCCGCAACATTTGGCGGCATGGTCCGCGACGTTGTGTGTAACGAAATCCCGCTGATCCTGCGCCCGGAAATCTATATCAGCTGCGCACTTCTGGGGGCGAGCATCTATGTCCTTGGCACGGCGGTTCTGGAATTGCCGCGTGGACCGGTGGCAATCATTGCGTTTTTCTGTGCGTTTTTACTGCGCGCCTGCGCGATCAAATTCAAGCTGAGCTTCCCGGTTTATAAAGCACGTCCCGGCCGCGAATATTAAGCCAAATGCAGGTGTTTTCAGCCGACGCCTTTGGCCTCAGCACATCCATAGTGAGTTAACTGACTTGATCGCGCAACAAGGCTGATTTTTGGCTTATAACCCAGCGTAATTTTTGACAAATGCCCGGTAAGCCTTGTCATTCGACAATCAGCTGCACCCGATCACTTGAAAAGGCCGTAACGCCATATTCGATCGGCACCCCGGCAGAATCAACATCGACGCTTTCCGTTGAAATTACCGGGCGGTTTTTGGCCTGTTTCAACAGGCTTGCCACACGTGATGACGGCAAGGCAGCCGAAATTCGCGTTGTTTTGCGGCTGTAATCATCAATGCCAAACCGTTTGAAGGCCTCGGTCAGGGATTTGGTTTGGGTGAAGATGTCAACGATGCCGTCAAAACGGGCTGCCGGCATGTAGCTTGTCGCCACAGCCAGTGGAATGCCATCGGCCTCGGAAACGGAAAACAGTTCAATCACGCGGGTACCGGGTTTGACATCAAGACAATTGGCGACCGTTACATTTGCCTTTAGCACCTCTGACGAGATCAGCCGTTTATCGGGAAGACGGTGGCGCCCCGATACGATCTGGGAAAATCGGGTTTTGGATCCCAGCGGATAATCCAAGATCTGCTCCTGGACAAAGGCACCGCGACCCTGTTCGACGCGCACCACATGACTATCGACAAGTGCCGCCATCGCACGGCGCACGGTATGCCTGTTCACGCCAAACCGGCGCACCAGCTCCATCTCCGTCGGCATTTTGTCACCGGGTGAAAACACACCTTCGGCAATATCAGCCAGAAGCTGTTTTTCAATTTGTTTCCAGATAGATAGTCCCGGCTCCCAATCCATCACTTTCCCCGTTCATAAAACTTTCACCGCAAGACCTTTGCCAAGCTCGATAAATCGTCTTATAACGTGAATATGTATAGACGTCTAGACAAATTTTGAATTTGTCGACTTGCTGGAAAAGGATCAGACAGATGACGGCGCATACCGCCTGGACAGACGGGCCCGCCCAGGATCACAATCCCCTTCATCAGAACCAGACAGAGCCTGTTGATCAGGCGACCGCGGCGCGGCAACGCTGGATGTCGGTTCTTGCACGCACGCCACGTGCGACTCTGGAAAGCGAATGGACCACCCGTTATGGCGATCAGAATTGGTCCCTGCTGCGCGAACCACAGATTGGCATGGTGATGGTGCGTGGACGCGCCGGTGGTGCGGGGCAGCGTTTCAATCTTGGGGAAATGACCGTAACCCGCTGTGCTGTGACGCTTTCGGACGGCACCGTTGGCCATGCTTATGTCAAGGGTCGCGACCGTTTGCAGGCGCAATATGCCGCGCTGTTTGATGCCGTCATGTTGCGCGATGGATCGGCCGGGGATTTCATTGATGACCTTGCCAGTGCACAGGCCGATGCCAAACGCGACCATGCCCGCAAGGTTGCCGCAACCAAAGTTGATTTCTTTACCCTTGTCCGCGGAGAAGACGAATGACCCTGCAATCCCAGACAAGTGACTTGCTGCCGGGCTTTGACCATGCCGCCTTTGATTCGAATGCCGTTTTCCGGGTTTTGCTTGACGCCATGTCGCGGCCCGGGTGCATTTACGACCTGCCGGTTTCGATTGCCACACCTGATGGCCTAAATGCATCGGCCACCGCGACACTCCTTGCCATGGCAGATATGGACACCACCATCTGGCTGTCGACGTCCTGCATGACCAAGGCCGCGAACGATCATCTGAAATTCCATTGCGGCTGCCCGATCAGCGATGACGTTGCGCAGGCCGACTTTGCCGTTGCCCGGATTGATGATGACCTTTCCTTCATCACCCGTCTTTCGATGGGCAATGCCGAATATCCCGATCAATCGGCAACCCTGATCCTGATGGTCGACGACATCACCAATGCACCGGCAATGAAACTGACCGGGCCGGGGATCAAGGACAGCCATGACCTTGCGATCAAGAACCTTCCGGCAAGCTTCCATACCTGGCGTGCGGAAAACCATCACATGTTCCCGTGCGGAGTTGATGTGATTTTCGCAAGCCTGACCCAGATTTCCGCCCTTTCGCGCACCACCCGGATTGAGGTCATTTAACCATGTATGTTGCCGTCAAAGGTGGCGAACGCGCCATCAACAATGCCCACCGGCTGCTTGCCGAACAGCGCCGTGGTGACAAAAAGGTTGCCGAAATCCAAACCGATCAGATCGAACAGCAATTATCGCTGTCGGTGACCCGCGTCATGGCCGAAGGATCACTTTATGACCGCGATCTGGCCGCCCTTGCCATCAAACAGGCCCGCGGTGATTTGATCGAGGCGATTTTCCTGATGCGTGCCTATCGCACGACATTGCCGCGTTTTGCCTTTTCCAAGCCGATCAAAACTGCGGACATGGATATATCACGCCGCATTTCGGCAACCTTCAAGGACTTGCCCGGCGGGCAGATTTTGGGGCCAACCTTTGACTATACCCATCGCCTGCTGGATTTCACCTTGATGGCCAATGGCGAGGAACCGCTTGATGCGCCATGTGGAGAACATCCGGTGGATGACCATATGCCGCGCGTTCTGGACGATATCCTGAATGACGAGGGCCTGATACAGGACGAACCGGTCCCGGTCGATGACACTGCACCGGTTGCCGATTTGACCCGCGAACCGGTCAAGTTCCCGGCCGGTCGTGACCTTCGATTACAGAACCTGAGCCGCGGGGACGAAGGATTTGTCCTTGCGCTTGGATATTCGACCCAGCGCGGATACGCCAACAGCCACGCCTTTGTTGGTGAAATCCGCTATGGCAGCGTATCGGTTGAAATCGAACCCGAAGAACTCGGCTTTGCCATTGATATTGGCGATATCGAACTGACCGAGTGCGAAACGGTCAACAAATTCAAGGGATCGAAGACCAAACTGCCGCAATTCACCCGCGGCTATGGCCTTGTGTTCGGTCAGAACGAGCGCAAGGCAATTTCCATGGCACTGGTGGATCGTGCCATGCGTGCCGATGAAATGGGCGAACAGATCATGGGCCCGGCACAGGACAGCGAATTCGTGATGGAACATAGCGATAACGTCCAGTCCACCGGCTTTGTCGAACATATCAAGCTTCCGCACTATGTCGATTTCCAGGGTGAACTTGAACTTGTTCGCCGCATGCGGACCGAAGTCGAAGAACGATTGGCCAAGCTTGATACCGAGACCGCCCGCCCCCAACCCGAAGCCGCGGAGTAACTCCATGGAACAGACTGTCAATTATTCGGCGGATGGGGCAACGGCCTATAATTTCGCCTATCTCGATGAACAAACCAAACGCATGATCCGGCGCGCATTGCTGAAGGCCGTTGCAATTCCGGGATATCAGGTCCCGTTTGCCGGTCGTGAAATGCCAATGCCCTATGGCTGGGGTACGGGTGGCGTGCAGGTCACCGCCGCCGTTATTGGCCCTAATGATACCCTTAAGGTCATCGACCAAGGGGCTGATGACACCACCAACGCAGTTTCCATCCGTCAGTTCTTTGCCAAGACGGCAAATGTTGCGACGACTGAAAAAACCGCCGAGGCATCAATCATTCAGACCCGCCACCGCATCCCGGAAAAGGAACTGCGCGAAGATCAGGTTCTTGTTTATCAGGTGCCGATCCCCGAACCGCTTCGTTTCCTTGAACCGCGTGAAACCGAAACGCGCAAAATGCATGCACTTGAAGAATATGGCTTGATGCATGTGAAGCTGTATGAAGACATTGCGCGTCACGGCCACATCGCCACCACTTATGCCTATCCGGTCATGGTGGATGATCGCTATGTGATGGACCCGTCACCGACACCCAAATTCGACAATCCGAAAATGAACGATATGGCGGCCCTTCAGCTGTTTGGGGCCGGACGCGAAAAACGCATCTATGCCCTGCCGCCCTACACCAAGGTCAAAAGCCTCGATTTCGAAGATCATCCGTTCGAAGTCCAGACCTGGAAAGATGAATGCGGCATGTGCGGCGCCCGCGACAGTTACCTTGATGAAGTCATTCTCGATGATCAGGGCAACCGGATGTTTGTTTGCTCGGACACCGATTACTGCAGTGAGCGGCAGGAAGCCGGCCATCGCGGCCCGCAACATCATGACCAGCCCCTTGGCAAGGCAGCACGCGAAAAGGCAGCAGAATAATGACCCAGATGAGCAATCCGCTTTTGCGTGTGGACAACCTGACCATGATGTATGGCGACCGGGTTGGCTGCAAGGATGTAAGTTTTGAACTCCGCCCCGGCGAAGTTCTTGGCATTGTTGGAGAATCCGGTTCGGGCAAATCCACTTTGCTGCGCAGCATTTCCGCCCAGCAGGAACCGACCAAAGGAACGGTTCAATACAATACCCGTATTGACGGCGTGTGTGATGTCTATCAGATGTCCGAAGCCCAGCGCAGGCTTTTGATGCGCACCGACTGGGCGTTTGTGCATCAAAACCCGCGTGACGGGTTGCGCATGAATGTCAGCGCCGGGGCCAATATTGGCGAACGCCTGATGGCGATCGGGGATCGTCATTATGGCAATATCCGCAGCAATGCGGACGCCTGGCTTGGCAAGGTCGAAATTGCGTCCGAACGCCTTGATGATCTGCCATCGACCTTTTCGGGCGGCATGCAGCAACGTTTGCAGATTGCCCGCAACCTCGTAACCAGCCCGCGCCTCGTTTTCATGGACGAACCCACGGGTGGGCTTGATGTTTCTGTTCAGGCCAGATTGCTCGATCTGCTGCGCGGGCTGGTTCACGACCTTAATCTTGCGGTGATTATCGTCACCCACGATCTGGCGGTTGCCCGGCTTCTTTCGCACCGGCTGATGGTGATGCAACAGGGCAAGGTGATTGAACATGGCCTGACCGATCAGGTGCTTGATGACCCGCAGCATCCCTATACGCAGCTGCTTGTTTCTTCCATTCTTCAGAACTGACCGGGGCGGGAAAATGTCTGAAATGCTTCATGCTCAAAACGTCGCCAAAAGCTTTACGCTCCATACCCAGGGCAGCGTAACCATTCCGGTTTTTCAGGGTGTTGATTTTACCCTTTCGGGTGGGGAATGCATCGCGCTGACCGGTGAGTCGGGTTCGGGGAAAAGTACCTTTATGCGCATGCTTTATGCCAATTACACGTGTTCTGACGGATCCATCAAGGTGTTCCATGATGGTGACTGGCTTGATATCACCACCGCCAGCCCGCATTCGATCCTTGAGGTGCGCAAGCGCACCATGGGCTATGTCAGCCAGTTCCTGCGCGTGATCCCGCGTGTGCCGACCCTTGAAATCGTGGCCGAACCGCTGGTTGCTCTGGGTACTGCCCGCGAAACCGCGATGGACAAGGCACGCGATCTTTTGACCCGGCTTCGCATTCCGGAACGTTTGTGGCAACTTTCGCCACTGACATTTTCGGGCGGTGAACAGCAACGGGTGAATATCGCACGCGGCTTTATTACCGATTACCCGATCATGCTGCTTGATGAACCGACTGCATCGCTTGACGCCCAAAATCGTGCCACTGTTCTGGCATTGATTGAAGAAGCCAAGGGACGTGGGGCGGCGATCGCCGGTATTTTCCATGACCATGAAACCCGTGATGCGGTGTGCACCGGGTCGTTTGATGTGACTTCGTTTAAAGTTGGGGCCAATGACTGAACAGATTTTTACCAATGCCAAACTCGTCCTGGCCAATGAAGTCATTGACGGTGCCGTCCAGATCAAAGACGGACTGATTACAGATGTTTCCGACCGGCCATCCAATATTGCCGGTGCCGAGGATATGGGTGGCGATTACCTGATGCCCGGGCTGGTGGAACTTCATACCGACAACCTTGAAAAGCACCTGACCCCGCGCCCCAAAACCCGCTGGCCCGCCACGGCGGCCGTTGTCGCCCATGACAATCAGGTGGCAAGTGCGGGAATCACCACGGTGTTTGATGCCATTTCAGTTGGCGATGTGACCGATGGTTCGGAACGTATCGAACGCCTGATTGAATCCGTCACCGCCCTTGAACATGCGCTTGAAAACCAGCTTCTGCGCGCAGATCATAAACTGCATCTGCGGTGCGAAACGTCTTATGGCGGACTGATCGAGGCACTTGATAACCTTGTTGATCTGCCTTTGGTCAAGATGCTTTCGGTGATGGACCACACACCCGGTCAGCGCCAGTTCGTCAGCCTTGATGCCTATTACACCTACTATCAAGGCAAGTATGGCATGAGCGACGAAGAAATGCGGAAATTCATCGCATCGCGCAAACGCGATTCCGAACTTTATTCCGTCAAACATCGCCGTCATGTGGTGGATCTGGCACATGCCAAAAACCTTGCCCTTGCCAGTCATGATGACGCAACTGCCGAACATGTTGCCGAGGCCGTGCAGGACAAGATGACCGTGGCCGAATTCCCGACCACCCTTGAAGCAGCCAAGGCATCGCATGAAGGCGGACTTGGTGTGATGATGGGGGGACCGAACCTTGTACGCGGCGGATCTCATAGCGGCAACGTTGCGGCAGGCGATCTGGCCAGGAATGGCTATCTTGATATCATTTCAAGTGATTATGTCCCGCACAGCCTGCTGCACGGGGCAATGAAACTGTTTGATGATTTTGACGGATATGATTTGCCGCGCGCCATTCGCACCGTAACGCTTAATCCGGCAACGCAAGTCGGCCTGACGGACCGCGGTGAAATTGCCACGGGCAAGCGCGGCGATCTGATTCGGGTGCATCATTCGCCGCATCATCCGATTGTCCGCGGGGTCTGGCGTGAAGGTGTTCGGGTGTCATGACCGAACGCCATACCCATGATGGCGCGATAAAACCGGGACTTTTGGTCCTTGTCGTCGGCCCAAGTGGCGTTGGCAAGGACACCCTTCTGGATGCGGCACGGGAACGGCTGAAAGATGCAGCGCATATCTGCTTTCCGCGGCGCTGCATCACCCGCCCGGCCGGGTCAGTTGGGGAAATCCACATTCCGGTCCGACCGGAAGATTTCGCACAGATGGCCCGCCAAGGTGCCTTTCTGCTGAGCTGGAAGGCGCATGATCTTTGCTATGGCATTCCACGCCATGTGCAGGATGATGTGGCAAATGGCAAAACCGTCATCGTCAATGTATCACGCAGTGTGATCGATGATGCCCGATCCCTGATCGGTCATGGTCAGGTCCGGGTTCTGAACATTCGGGCCAGCAGGGATGTTTTGCGCAAACGTCTGGAAGCCCGCGGGCGTGAGGACATTCTTGATATCGAACGACGTCTTGCCCGTGCATCCGCCTATCAAATCGATGGCGACAATATCGTTCATGTCGATAATGATGCCGATCTTGAAACCGGTATCACACGTTTCATCGCCGCCATCGAGATTGATCACGCGATCGCCAATCGGGCCTGAACCCTGTCCCTTCCAACGAAACATTACAAAAAATGCTGCAGTTTTTGCTGCAGCATTTTTGTTTAGCCCTTAAGGGCAAATCTTTGCAAAAACCAGAATGGCTTGCCGTCGCCAGGATCCCCGAACAGGCAGATATCGGTAACTTCAAACGGTTCTGCACAAAGCGGCGCAACAACCGGTACCAATGCCTTTTCAAAGCGCGCAACCTGATCAGCTTCAAGCTTGTTGGTCAGGGTCAGATGGAACCGGAACTCTTCCATCACATAGGGATATCCCCATTTGACCAAATTGGCTTCCTGGCGATCGGAAAGCCCCACCGCGCGGCGCTTGTTCATTGCCGCTTCGTCTTCGGGTTTGCGAAAATCATCAAGATCACGCACCAGCAATGCTGCAAGCGCACCAAGGTCGCCCAACGGTTCGGTCGGCACAAGCGCCAGAAAGCGACCGATTGCCTTTAACTTAAGGGGCCCGCAGGTGACCGGTTTGATTTGTGTAGCAACATCTTTGATCGCGGTTTCAAGGTCGGTTCTGCTTTGCCCGTCATTCAGGGTGAAGGGCGGCTTTAAAGTCCCATGAAAACCATAACGGGCGGGCGATGTGGTGGCAGCAACGATTTCATCATCATCAAGTCCGTCGACAACCGGTCGCGCAACATCCTTTCCGGTTGCGGCATCGCGCCCCAGCCAGGCATCACCAAAAGCCCCAAGGCCGCTTTGCGGTGCCGGAGCATAATAAAGGGCATAGCGTTGATATTCTGACATGATTTCTCTTTGACGGAATGCCGTGGGGCCGAGCCCCATCTTGGGAATTGTCGCGCCAACGCGCAACACCCGTTTGATGAAAAACGCCGAAGAATTTCATCTTCGGCGCATCGCAAAATCAAACATCAATACCGGATCAGACTGTATCGTATTTCAGGCAGAAATCACGTACCGGAAGGCTTCGGAAATCAACCAGCCGTTCGCGCAACATATCATGGGACCAGTCCCACCATTGGATGCGCAAAAGGGCATCGATAATATCGGCTTCAAACCGGGGACGAAGGGGACTTGCCGGAATGCCGGTCACAATGGTGTATGGCGGCACATCCTTGGTCACCACGGCACCGGAACCGACAACCGATCCAATGCCGATGGTCACCCCGCCCTGCACGATCGCACCATGACCGATCCAAACATCATGATGAAGTATCACGCGTTTTTCCCGACGCCAGTCAAAGAAGGTCGGATCATCATCGCCAAGCTCATAGGCGCTTGATCGATACTGGAAGTGATGCATGGATGCCCGGTCCATCGGATGCTGTCCGGGATTGATGCGGGTATGGGCGGCGATATTCACGAATTTTCCGATATTGGAATAGATGATCTCGCTGTCATTCACGACATAGGAATAGTCACCCATTTTCGTTTCGCGCATCGATGTCCGTGGGCCGACCTCGGTCCAGACACCCATTTCGCAATCGACAACCGTCGCAGTGCCATCAATGGTCGGATATTCCGAAAGCGCCTTCATGGCCGGTTTGGCTTGCGTGATTTGAAAAGTCATCTGATCACGTCACCAACTTGCGCAGACGCTGGGAAACCATATCAAGAAGACTGACCGAAATGATGATGATGATCATGACAGCCGCGGTTTCGGCATAATAGAACCCGCGAATATATTCCCAAAGCACCATGCCAATCCCGCCCGCACCGACGATACCAAGGACCGTAGCCGACCGTACGTTGGACTCAAACCGGTAAAGCGAATAGGAAATCCAAAGCGGCAGGACTTGCGGGATTACGCCAAAAATAACTTCCTGAAGTGCATTGGCCCCGGTTGCGCGGATGCCTTCGACCGGTTCGGGATCAATCGCCTCGACGGCCTCGGAAAACAGTTTGGCAAGAACACCTGTGGTGTGGATCCAAAGTGCAAGAACACCGGCAAACGGACCAAGCCCCACCGCCACAACGAACAGCATGGCAAAGACCATTTCGTTAATGGCGCGGAAGGAATCCATTAAACGGCGGACCGGCTGATAAACCCAGACCGGCACGATATTTTCAGAGGATAGAATGCCAAACGGGATCGAACACACGATTGAAAGCGCCGTTCCCCAGATCGCGATCTGGATGGTGATCCACATTTCTTCGACATAGGTCTTCCACATCAGGAAGTCCGGCGGAAAGAAACCTTCTGCGAAATCGACCATATTGCCGCTGTTTTCAAACAGGGCCATCGGGCGCATATCCGCACCTTCCCACGACATGGCCAGAAGACCAAGAATGACCGCCCAAAGCAAAAAGCTTGATGCCGAGCGTTTCAGGTCCCTTGGCGGAAGCTCCGTTGCGACAGATGACGCGGAAGAAATGCTGCTATTCATCATGTTAATCCCGGATGGTAAATGCAAACAGGGAGCACACGGTCCGTGCGCTCCCTGTCGGAAGATCGATTACTCGTAGGAAACGAGGATTTCGAGTTCAGCCAGTTTCTTGTCGATTTCAGCAACGCGTGCTGCTTTTTCGTCTGCTGACAGTTCTTCGGTGTTCTGGATTTTCAGCTTGTTCTTATACAGTTCAAGCTGACGGATCGGGTAAAGCTGCGCGTTCGAGCTTTCCATGAATTTGCCCATACCGTCCTGGATACCTGCCAGAACCTTGTTGGCACCTTCAACGTCGCCCATACGGCCATATCCAAGGAAGAAGGCCTTGATTTCGGATTTCAGTTCGCGCGACAGATCCTTGCGGTAAACCATCGGGTCAGACGGGATCAGCGGCGAGGTCCAGATCACTTTGACCTTTTCGGTGATTTCCGGCTTGTTCATTTCGGTACGTGCGAGCTGCTCGGAATTGTTGGCAGCAACATCAACCTGCTTGTTGGCAGTCGCCATCAGGTTGGTTTCGTGGTTCGCATTGCGGACGGTCTTGAAGCAATCCTTCGGATCAACACCGTTCTGCGCAAAAACGTAGTAGGTCGGAACCAGGAAGCCCGAGGTCGAGTTCGGATCACCGATACCGAAATTGAGCGAGCCATCACATTTCAGCATGTCGGCAAGGGTATTGAGCTTGTCGTTATCAGCCTGGGTGATGATGTGGGAATAATATCCGTTCGAACCATCGGATTTGGAGGTCTGAACGAAAACTTCACCACCAGCACGGTCAACGGCTTCCATCGCCGACTTGTTGCCGAACCAGCCGACATGAACCTTGCCAAAACGCATGCCTTCGATGATGCCGGCATAGTCCGGGGCAAAGAATGCCTCGATCTCTTTGCCGAGCGCCTTTTCCATGTCGTCGATCATCGGCTGCCACTGGGCTTTGAGGTTCGAGCTCGACTCAGTCGAGATGAAGCCGAAAACCAGCTTTTCCGGATCCTGTTCGAGCGGCTTGTACTCAACATCAGCAGCAGCAATGCCCGATGCCAGCAAGGTTGCAGCCAGTGCTGCAGATGCAATTGTCTTGGCGATCATAAGAAGTCCCCTGTCAAATATGAATTGGACGTGTGTCGATGAGGTAAGGCAGTCAAAACGTGACCCGGCTAGCTTGTCGCGATGGCCAGATCCTTTTTCGCAACCGGCTCAATCGCGGGACGTGTTTCATCCCCGGAACCATCTGCAAAAAGCTCGGAAGAATATTCGCCGTACAATTCGCGCAGGAATTCCGGCGTCAACTGGGTGGAGGGCCCGTCAAATACGACAGCACCATCGCGCATGGCGATGGTGCGTTTGCAATAGTCTTTTGCGTAGTCAACCTGATGAAGGGACACGATCACGGTCACGTTGTCTTCACGGTTCACACGATCAAGGGTATTCATCACCTTGCGCGAGGATGCCGGATCAAGCGACGCGATCGGCTCATCGGCAAGAATAAGACGCGCACCCTGGGTGATGGTCCGGGCGATTGCTGCGCGCTGTTGCTGCCCGCCGGAAAGATTGCGGGCCTTTTTGGTCGCATGCGCATCAATACCGACACGATGCAATGCGGCCATGGCACGCATTTTTTCGGATTTGGTAAACAGGCCAAGTGATCCGCGCCAGGCAGGGACGCGCCCCAAAAGCCCCATCAGCACATTGGTCAAAACCGACAGGCGGCTGACCAGATTGAATTGCTGGAAAACCACACCGATTTCTGCGCGCACTTTGCGGGCGCCGCGCGAAATCTTGCCATTTTCCTGAATTGTTTCGCCAAACACGACGATCTTGCCACCGTCGCGATCACCGCGCAGCAATCCGGCAACATGGCGGATCAATGTTGATTTTCCCGAACCGGAAGCACCGATAAGCGCAACCATTTCGCCTTCCCGCACCTGTAACTTCACATTTTTCAGTGCGCGTTTGTCACGGGTAAAGCTTTTGTTCAGCCCAGAAATATCTACAACCAGCATCAAGAAATCGCCTGCATGTGTTTCGCTGGATGACGAAGCTACGCATGAATGGCGACTCTACGGTGACACTGATGTTACAGTTCGATGATTACGGCGCTCTGTTTACGCCAACAACAATCAAACTTGTCTATACATCAAATATATTTTCAGTAATTTCAAAAATACATCGATGCAGATAAATCATATTTAAAATGATCTTGTAAAAATAGAAAAATAAATCAGCATGTCTCAAAACAAAAATCTGCACATGTGCCATGACCTGTGCAGATTTTCATTCGAAATATATCGTTATTTATTTTACTTGATTGCTTCGATTGCGGACATCACATCATCTTCGATTTCAAGGCCGTCCACTTCAGCAATGGCGCGCGCTGATTTCCCGCGCCGTCCCGGAAGACGCACACCGTCTTCGGCGGCAATTTCATTAGCAATCGCAGCAAGATGATCCATGACACCGGCCCCGCCCGTCGACGCCGGATCAATTGCAATGATCATTTGGCCCAAAGCAGGCGGCTTGCCCTTGTCATCAAACAGGGATGATGACTGATGACCGAATTGCGCACCAGTGAGACCGGCTGCGAGAAGTTCGACCATCATTGCCAATGCTGCCCCCTTGACACCGCCAGCAGGGACCATGGTTCCATCCAGTGCCTTGACGGGATCGGTTGTCGGGTTCCCGTCCGTGTCAAATGCCCAGTCATCGGGAATTTCGACACCCTTTTGCTTTGCCGCCATGATTTTTCCGCGTGCGACTTTCGACAGAGCAAGGTCAATGATCACAGGATCGCCTGCACTTCCGACCGGCACCCCAAAAGCAATCGGATTGGTCCCGAACATCGGGCGCCGACCACCCCACGCCGCCATTGCCGCCGGGGCATTGGCGAACATCATCGCCGCCAAGCCCTGTTCTGCAAGGCGTTCGACCGTCAGTCCCATAACACCGGCATGATGGGATTTAAAAATTGATGCAAGAGCAATCCCCTGCTGGCGGACCATGTCAGGCAAATGATCCATCATCAAATCCAGCGCCGGATAAGCAAACCCGTATTGCGCATCAATCCGCAAAACACCTGGTGCCGACTTTTCCATTTGCGGCGTAGCATTGCCATCAACTTTTCCTGCGCGGGCCTGTGCGGAATAGGCCGGAACGCGCCGGAAACCGTGACCACCCTGTCCGGATGCTTCTGCGGCAACCAGCGCGGTCGCAACGGATGCTGCATTGTTCCGGCTGACATTGCAGCGCATCAAAGTATCGCAAACAAGCGTATGAGCATCTGACAGGGAAATTTTCATGATGGATATGACCTTGGGTAACAGCGGAAAACGCCATGGGCGGGATTGCTGTTACAATAAGCCGATGCCCGGTCAACAGGCAAAGGTGTTTTACCGTTTTCTTGCACTGCACATCATATGACCTGTCGGCGCAAACATCTGAAGTTGTGCTAAAATCCTGCCTTAAACTTTCGATACGTTTCATCATCATCAGCCCCACCCAGCACAGGAATAGTGACATGCACACCACAAAACCGATCATGTTTTCCGCCGTCGCGATGACAGGCGCGCTGCTTTTGTCTGCATGCAATACGACCGGACAGATGAATACCGCGGATGACTGGAAAAATGTCACGGGCAAGGACTGGCACCTAACCATGCTGTCCGATGGCGGACAGACATTTACATTTAGACCGACATCGCCAATGCAACCCAGTGCTGTCTTTTCAGAGGATGGAAAGGTTAACGGGTCTTCGGGCTGCAACAGTTATTTTGGCACCTATGATCAGGATGACAATCAACTGACATTTTCGCCACTCGGCGCGACCCGCAAGATGTGCCTTAATGGCGCGATGGCGATCGAGGCAGCTTTTAACAATGCGACAACTCAGGTCACGCACTGGAAACTTGGCAATGACCAACTGGTTCTGATTGACCGGGATGGCAAAACCATCATGACGCTTACAACCAAAGCCCCGTAAGCCAATAAACGGCTTGATGAACGCAAACAAAAAGGGCGCCGTTTGGCGCCCTTTTGTTGGTTCCAGCGATGTTTTCGATCGCTTTCAAACCGGAAATCAGTCGTCGGCTTTGGTTGCTTCGGATTTCGGACCGACTGCTGCCGGTTCGGTGCGCAGCCCCTGAATGATCGAGAAGCAGGCCAATAACAGCACAATCGCAAACGGGAAGCCGGTTGATACGGCCATCGCCTGCAACGAGCCAAGCCCACCACCCAACAGCAATGCGATCGCAACCAGACCTTCGAAAGTGCACCAGAAAACACGCTGGGGAACCGGGGCATCAACCTTGCCGCCAGCGGTGATCGTATCGATCACAAGCGATCCTGAATCCGATGATGTCACAAAGAAAACAATCACCAGAATAATGCCCAAGAATGACGTGATCGCATGCATCGGCAATTGTTCAAGCATTGTAAACAGCTTGATCGGAAGACCTGCTTCGGCAATGGCAGTTACACCTTCGCTGACCATGTGAACGGCAGTACCGCCAAACGCCGTCATCCAGAAGACACATACAAGCGACGGAATGATCAGAACACAGGTGATGAATTCACGCACTGTACGCCCGCGCGAAACACGCGCGATGAACATGCCAACAAACGGTGACCAGGAAATCCACCATGCCCAATAAAATGACGTCCATCCCTGGCTGAAGTTGGTATCAGCACGACCAACCGGATTGGACAGGGCCGGAAGATATTCGACATAGGCAACAAGAGACGTAAAGAACCCCTTGATGATATCCATGGTCGGACCAACCAGAACCACAAACAGCAACAGCAAGGCTGCCAGTACCATATTGATTTCCGACAGACGTTTGACCCCGGCATCAAGCCCGGCCAAAACCGAAATCAGCGCAACACCGGTAATGGCAATGATCAGGAAGACCTTCGATCCGTCGGTCACTGAAATCCCGAACAGGAAATCAAGCCCGGCATTGGCCTGTTCAGCGCCAAAACCAAGGGACGTCGCAAGCCCGAACAGGGTGGCAAATACTGCGAGAATATCAATAACATGACCGGTCCAACCCCACACACGTTCGCCAAAGATCGGATAGAACACCGAACGCATTGTCAAAGGCAGGCCCTTGTTAAAGGAAAACAGCGCCAAGGCCAGCGCGACCGTTGCGTAAATTGCCCACGGATGAAGTCCCCAGTGGAAAATGGTTGCCGCCATTCCAAGATCAAACGCCGCATCGGCATCACCGACCGCCGCACCCAAAGGTGCCCAGTCCGTACGCATGCCGTCATCGCCGAACGCTGTGCCCCCGATCGAGGACGAGAAATGCGAAATCGGCTCTGATACGCCATAGAACATCAAACCGATGCCCATACCGGCCGCAAACAGCATCGCAAACCAACCCGAATAGGAATAATCGGGTGTCGCATCTGCGCCGCCAAGACGTACCCGTCCAAGCGGTGACACAATCAGAAACAGACACAAAATAACAAAAATGTTGGCCGCAGACAGGAAGAACCAGTCGAAGGTCGACGTCAACCAGCCGCGCAGGTCATTGAACATCGGCCCGACACTTTCCTGAAAGGCCAGTGTCAGAAATACAAAAGCAACAATCGACAACCCGGAAATCATGAAGACCGGGTTGTGCACATCAAGACCAAACGGTCCGATCTCTGTCTGGATATTGTCCTGACCGATTTCATAATCGGTCTCGATCGGGTTCGCTGCACCATCCGGGCTTTCAATGCCCGTATCAGCTTCTGACCCCATTTCAAACTCCCTAGCTTCGTGATTAAACAGCTACCCCTAGCCGTCTTTACTCAAAGGCGTGATTGTCTAACGCACCAGGAACACGGATTGATCCGCGTGTGATGCAACATATCCGCCATGAGATGAAAAAATATGGTCGGCAATGCCCGGAATATGCGACGCCATAACGATCACATCGGTGCCAAGCTCATCGGCTTTGCGCACCAAAATCTTGCTCAGATCCGTTGCCAGATCATGGGCAATTTCCGCATCCGCAGAGACTTTCAACCCGGATTTACCGGCTGTTTCCTGTGCGAAATCCGACAATTTCTGTTCAAACTCTTTGGGGCTGTGCGCCACCGAAGACGGGGTATTTGTCCCGACCGCAAGGAAACAAAGTTCGGATTTGTAATGTGTTGCCAAATCGATAGCCGTTTGAATGGCCTTTTCCATTTTGTCGATATGGGCCAGATCCACCGGCACAAGCATCTTCTGATACATTCATTCCTCCGTTGTGTGCACGCAAATATACGCGCCAATCCTTCGGTCGAAATCAAAGTTCAGAGATGATAACAGGTCATTGAATACAAATCAAAAACGGGCAGCACCGGCAAAAATCAAAGATATTTGATATTCAAATCACGAATTAAAAGAACACAATGATTTTGCATCAACACTACAATAACCATAAGTGATTTACGCCGCTTACAGCGGTTAAGATTTATTATTTATGATCCGACAATAACATCATCGAAATGGCGGAAAATATCAGAGTGCAGGGCTACGCGGATCACGGAGCATAACAGCGTGCAGTCATTCCTGATTGACCATACGGGTGATGGCCTGACACACATGGGCAAAGCCGTCCTTGGCCCCGGGGCTCATATATCTGGCACGCAGCCAGCCATGGATCATTTGTGGTTCTTCCCGGTATTGAACCCAAATGCCTGCCCGCGCCAAGCGCGCGGTATATTCACGTCCGTCATCACGTAACGGATCGAAATAGGCGGATGTTATATAGGTCGGCGGCAACCCGCGAAGATCATCCACGGACAAGGCATGCGCCACCGGATCATCCATCGGCGCTTTCAAAACGTCGCGGTAATAAATGACATCATCGGTGCTTAAACCCGGGGCGCTGGCCATTTGGCCGTAACTTGGCCAGTTAAGATCCCCGCCAAGTGCCGGATAAATTAAAACCTGACCAAGAATACGATCCCCAAATCCGTCATCCCTGGCCCTTAATGCCAACCCGGTCGCCAACATGCCGCCCGCACTGTCACCCACCAGAACGATCTTTTTCCCCGCCATCAGCAAACTGTGCATCACGGTGTGACAGTCTTCATGCTGTGCAGGCCAGATATATTCAGGTGCCAACCGGTAATCGATTGCGGTTAGTTCTGCCTGTGCACTTTCTGCAATATCGGCACAGATTGCATCATGGCTGTCACATGATCCAACCACGAACCCGCCACCATGCATGTAAAGAATTCTGTGCGGCGTACCAAGGGTTTCCGGACGATAATGGCGCACCGGAACCGTTCCGATAACATCGTCCTGAATGTGCATGCCATCCGGACGCGCACGCCCGAAATACGAACATAACACATCATACCAGACGCGTTGTTGCTCGATCCCGGCGGCAACCGCATCAGGTGGATAAAGGCTGTCGCATTTGGCAATGAAAGCACGGATGCCCTCTTCTTCGGGCATCGGGTCATAACTGATATCGAATGAAACCGGGCCGGAATCCGACATTTGGAAACCTTTGCGTGTTGGGACCCCTCAAAACTAGCGCGGTTTTCCGACCTTTAAAAGGGTTCTGTCGTATCAGAGTGAAATGCTTTCGACACAATCCTTCAAAAGCTGCGCACTGCGGCCGAGACCTTCGAGTTCTTCTGCCGCAAGATCCGGCATCAGGTCCTCCGATACGCCGTCCGCACCGATCACCCGTGGAATCGACAACGCAACATCGCGCACATCCCCGATCTCGGCCATGACACAGGAAACCGTCAGGACATCATGCTGATCACGGGCAATGGCCTTGATAATCCGGGCCAGTCCCGCACCAATCCCGTAATAGGTTGCGCCTTTGCCCTTGATGATTTTATAGGCCGCATTGCGCACACCATCATCAATCCGTGCACGCACATGCTGGGTGATCGGCGATCCCACTTGGGCGGCTACTTCTGCCAGGGACAAAGACCCCACGCGGGCATTGGACCAGGCCAAAACTTCGCTATCACCATGCTCGCCAAGCACATAGGCATGCACCGATTGTGGCGATATTCCCAGATGCCGGCCAAGCAGACTTCTAAACCGGGCCGTATCAAGGATGGTTCCAGATCCAACAACCCGACTTGCCGGCAACCCGGAAATACGCTGCGTGATCTGGGCCATGATATCAACCGGATTGGACGCAATCAGAAGGATCGCATCGGGCGCAACGGCAAGGACATTACCCACAACATCCTTGAAAACTGCGGCATTGCGCTCCAACAAGGCAAGTCTGGTTTCACCGGGTTTCTGACTGACCCCGGCCGCAAGAATAACGACCCGCGCCCCGGCAAGCCCGCCATAGTCAGCCGCCTCCACAATTGTTGAGGACATGAACGGAACAGCATGGGCAATGTCTTCTGCCTGGGCGACGGCAAGATCATGGTTCTGATCAACCAGAACAACCGAACTGGCAAGTCCCATAACCGCAAGCGCATAGCCCGCTGAACTTCCAACCATCCCGGCCCCGACAATCCCAACCTTCATCACTCAATCTCCCGCATCAAAACCCGTCTTCACATCAATGATGCCACCAGCGGGTGAAGCGGTCAAAAAGGATAAATGTTGCGCAACAAAACATCCCCATTCTTCAGATGAAAAAACCAAAGGATCGATTGCCGTCATGAACGCAATTCTAAATCGAAATTTCAATCACTTAGCCCGGACTAAACCATTCCAATCGCACCCGGTTTACGGTAGAATTTCAACAATATAAAGCCGCATGCGCGCATCATGATTTCCGGGGAAAAATCACCGTCAAAAGGTGATTAAAAACAACAATATACACCGGACCAATCCGTCATGATCGGCACATCAAATAACGGGAGGAAATTTTGGGTAATTCGGACATCCGCCAGGTGACTGTTGTCGGAACAGGCATCATTGGCGCAAGCTGGACCTGTCTTTTTTTGGCACATGGTTTTGATGTTGTCGCAACCGACATTCGCGACGGCGCAGAACATGATTTGAACACGGCAATCGACCGGTTCTGGCCAACACTTCCCGATACGGTTCTGGCCAAAAAACAGCGCGGCAATTTGCGTTTTTCAACCGACCTTGATGAGGCTTGCGCAGGCAGCGGATTTATCCAGGAAAATGCGATTGAACGACTGGATGCAAAGATCGAATTGATGCGCCGCATCGATGCCGCGACATCCAAAGAAACCATCATCGCATCAAGTTCATCGGCCATTTCGGTGACCGATATGCAATCGGCCTGTGCGCATCCAGAACGCGTCGTTCTCGGCCATCCGTTCAACCCGCCCCATCTTGTACCGCTGGTCGAACTGGCCGGCGGGAAAAAAACGGGTCAACGGGCGCTGGAACAGGCAGAGGCATTTTATGCTAGTCTTGGGAAAACGCCGGTTCGGCTGGAAAAAGAAATATATGGCCACATTGCCAATCGGTTGCAGGCCGCAATTTTCCGCGAAGCCATTCATATGCTTGATCATGGCATCGCATCGGCCGAAGACATTGACCGCGCCGTGACCGAAGGACCCGGACCGCGTTGGGCATTGATGGGGCCGTTTATGACCTATCGGCTGGCGGGCGGAGACAAGGGCATGCAGGGATTTTGGGACATGTTTGCCCCGATGCAGGAAAAACTTTGGGCTGACCTGGGCAATCCGACACCACAAAAAGATCTTCAGGATCGGGTAACCGCCGCGGTTGAGGACTCCTATGCCGACAAATCAATTTCCACCGTTATTCGGGAACGTGATGCCCGGTTGCGCAAGATACTGGCGGTCAAAAAGTCACCCGTTTCCGATTGATCTCGGGATAAAAATCACCCGCAAAAAAACGGCACAGTGTCAAATACACTGTGCCGTTTTTAATTTGGAACCGGTCAGACATGACAAACCATGTCTCGGCATCCATCCTAGAAATTGACCTGATCACCGCCTTTAAGCGACAGCATGGCGCGTGCTTCGTCCGGGGTTGCGATTGCAAGACCAAGACCTTCGAGAACCTGGCGAATGCGCAGAACCTGTGACGCGTTGGACTTTGCAAGCTGCCCCGGGCCATTCCAAAGGGAATCTTCAAGCCCGACACGGACATTGCCCCCCATCGAAGCCGCCATTGTCGTGATCGGCAATTGATGGCGTCCTGCGCCAAGCACCGACCAGACATAATCGTCACCAAACAGGCGATCTGCTGTGCGCTTCATATGCGCAACATCTTCAGGATGCGTGCCGATACCGCCAAGAATGCCAAATACTGTCTGAACAAATAGCGGCCCCTTGACCAATCCGCGGTCACGGAAATGCGCAAGGTTATAAAGGTGGCTGGTATCATAGCATTCAAATTCGAACCGCGTGCCATTCCCAGAACAGGCTTCGAGAATATATTCAATATCCTTGAAGGTGTTGCGGAACACGATATCTCGGGAATTTTCAAGATATGCCGGTTCCCAGTCATGTTCGAATTTCTGGAACCGATCAAGCATCGGGAACAACCCGAAATTCATCGACCCCATATTCAAGGACGCGACTTCCGGCGCGAATTTAAGTGCAGGCTGCAAACGTTCCTGAACCTGCATCGCAGGACTGCCACCGGTTGTCAGGTTCAGGACCGCATTCGTGGATTGTTTCAGCCGCGGCAGGAAACGGGCAAACATGTCCGGGTCCTGGGTCGGACGGCCGTTTTCAGGATCACGGGCATGAAGGTGCAGGATCGCCGCCCCGGCTTCGGCGGCCTCGATGGCCTGTTCGGCGATCTGGTCCGGGGTAACAGGCAAATGCGGAGACATGCTGGGCGTATGAATGCCACCGGTAATGGCACAGGTGACGATGACCTTACGTGACGTTTTAGCCATGGTGTTTTTCCTTTTTGATCCGCTCAGATGGTTTCGACATTGCCGCAGACACTGATGGCCTGCCCGGAGATATTTGCCCCCGCCGGGGACGACAGGAACAGCGCCATACCGGCGACATCTTCCGGCTCGACCATGCGGCGCAACGAAACCTGTGACAGGTACTGCGCTTCCATTTCCTCGTAACTGATGCCAAGGGATTCAGCACGGGACCGGATCACGTTTTCAATGCGCGCGCCCCGAACCACACCGGGCAATATGGCATTGACGCTGATGCCATCGGGACCGGCTTCCTTGGCCAGACTTTGCGTCAGTCCGACAATTCCCCATTTCGCTGCGGCATAGGGGGTGCGAAGCGCATATCCAAGCCGCCCGGCCACCGATGAGATATTGATGATCGTTCCGGCCTCATTGGCGCGCAGCAATGGCAAGGCCCGCCGCAGAACCAGAAACTGGCTCATCAGATCGATATCAAGGGTGCGACGGATCTCTTCGACAGAAAGCTCGTCAATGGCACCGGTCGGACCGGAAATACCCGCATTATTAACCAGAACATCAAGCCCGCCGAGCTGTTCGGATGCCATGGCCAGCAACTGATCAACCTGTGTTTCATCCGAAACATCGGTTACGCGTGTCAGCACATCGGGAAAGTCTTTGGCAAATGTGCCAAGGGCATCTTCGTCAATGTCACAAATCAGAACCTTGGCACCGGCTTCGCGAAAGGCACAGGCGATGGCCTTGCCAATTCCTGACGCCCCCGCTGTCACCAGAACCCGAAGGCCCGACCGAGGTCGGGTTCGTTCAATCATATTCATTTTCGACCTATTCATGATTTACGCCCACGGCCCGGACATCAGGCAACTTCAAGCCAGTTGCGCCGCACTTCGGGTGTTTCTTCAAGCTGTTCGGGGGTCCCGCGATAAACCAGTTCGCCATGGCCCATGACCATGACCTGCTGGGCAACTTTCAACGCGATGGTCAGCTTCTGCTCGACCAGGACCACAGCAACGCCGCGACGCCCGATATCAAGGATCACTTCCATCACGACATCGACAATCCGTGGCGCCAGTCCCTCGGTCGGTTCATCAATCAAAAGAAGCCGCGGATTGCCCAGTAACGACCGGCAAATGGTCAGCATTTGCTGCTCGCCACCGGATAAATATCCGGCCCGAATGCCCCGGCGTTCGCGCAGACGCGGGAAATAGTCATACATTTCCTCGATCGTCCATTGATGCGCACCGGGCGCACCCTTTTGCCCGCCCATGATCAGGTTTTCCTCAACCGTCAAATTGGGAAAAACCAGCCGTTCCTCGGGAACATATCCGATCCCCTTTCGGCAAATGTCATAAGGGCGCTTGCCCGCAATCGATTGCCCGTCAAGGGTCACGGTTCCCGCACTTGGCGGTACCAGTCCCATCATTGCCTTTAACAGGGTTGATCGACCCGACCCGTTGCGTCCCAGCAAGGAGACAATGCTGGATTCACCGATTTCCATATCGATGCCGTGCAGGATGTGGCTTTTTCCATAGTGGGCATGCAGCCCTTTGACTTCGAGCAAGCTCATTGCGCCCCCTCCTGACCAAGATAGGCTTCCTGGACTTCACGATTGGCACTGATGCGCTCGGGGGTATCGGTCGCAAGAATGCGGCCATATACCAGCACCGAAACCCGGTCACACAGGCTGAAGACGACGCTCATGTCATGTTCAACCATCAAAAGCGTCTTGCCTTCGGTCACCTTGCGAATCAGCTCTGCGGCCTTGGCCGTTTCTTCGCGCGACATGCCAGCAGTCGGTTCATCAAGCAAAATGACATCGGCACCGGTCGTAAGCGTCATGCCGATTTCAAGTGCGCGCTGCTCGGAATATGTCAGGTCCCCGGCCATGCTTTGCGCACGTGCTTCAAGCCCGACCCGGTTCAGAACATCGGCAGTTTCGTCATTGACCCGACGCATCCCCGCTGCCGACCGGAACAGCCCATAGCGCACCTGATGGCGGGCCATCACGCCGATCCGCAGATTTTCAAACACGGTCATGCGATGAAAAATGTTGGTGATCTGGAATGATCGTGCCAATCCGGCGCGATTGATCAAGTGCGGTGAAAGACCGCCAATGCTGTTTCCTTCAAGCCGGATATCGCCCGATGACGGCGCAAACATCCCGGAAATCAGGTTAAACAAGGTTGACTTTCCCGCCCCGTTGGGTCCGATCACTGCATGCCGTTCGCCCGGACGAATATCAAGGTTCAATCCCTGCAAAACATCGATCGGCCCAAATGACTTGCTGACATCCGAAAGCTGCAACGCAGGCGTCTGTGACGTTATCTCATTCATTCTTTGCCTCCCGCACCGACGGTCATATCAGCAGTCGTCGCCTCATCCTTGCGTGCCCAAAGCCGGTCAATCACGCGACGGGCCCGGATCAGGATGAAGACACCCCCGCACAGCAACACAAGCGGCACAAGCCACGTCACCGGATTAAGCGGGCTCCAGGACAGGCCAAACAGGTCATAGGCCGGGAAACCACCCGATGCCCCGTCGCGGGCCATTGCATAGTCCTGACCAAACAGAACTTCGGCACTTTCGGTCAAAAAGACAGTCCCTGCCGCAATCAGAATGCCGCCGCCCAAGGCCACAAGATACGGACCGCCAATCTTTGCCAGATCGAGCTGACGACGATTGCGGATATGGTGACCAATCACCCCGCCAATACCTGTTGGTGCATACAGCATCACCAGAACGAAAATCAGTCCCTGGTAAAACAGCCAGGACCGGGTCAGATCCGAAATCAGGAAAGAAAACAGGGTAAAGACCGTTGCCCCGATCACCGGGCCAAAGAACACGGTCGATCCACCGACAAAGGTCTGCAAGACCACCTGTGCGGATACCGATCCCGAAAACAGCGAATAGTTTGCTGTCTCGTTGGAAATCGCCAGAAGCGCACCGGCAACACCGGTCATCATGGCCGAAACCGCAAAGACGATCACCTTGGCGTAATGGGCGTTATAGCCCAGAAACTTGACGCGCTGCTCATTGTCACGCAGTGCAAGCGTCAGACGCCCGAAAGGCGTTCTGGTATAGGCCCAAAGTGCCAACCCGCACAGGACCACCCAGCCAAGGGTCAGATAATAGACTTCGATAATCGTGCCAAACCCGAGCCCCATCCAGGGCATCCGCATCGACGACACGCCCGCTTCACCGCCAAACGTCCCTTCGAGATGCGGGGCCAGCGAATGAAACAGTTCGGCAATTGCCAGGGTCACCAGCGCGAAATACACGCCCGACCGCATGGTCGAAAAATACCCGGCGACCACCCCAACCACGAGCCCGGCCAGCCCCCCGGCCAGCGGTAAAAGCGGCGTTGGAAAGAACAGGCCGTCTTCAACCGCGATCATCAGATGCAACGCCGCAAAGGCACCAACCCCGAAATAGGCCGCATGACCAAAGGACAGAAGTCCCGCCTGACCGTTCAGCAGATTGAAGGCAAGGGCAAACAGACTGGAAATCAGGACATTGATCAGCGCATTCTGCCAACCAAGCCCGAGAAATGGCGGTACTGCGATCAACAGAACCAGCAGCAGCGCCAGAAGAATTTTTTGAATGGATGTCATCTTTAATTCCGTTCACCCATCAGGCCGGCCGGACGTACCAGCAGGACGATCAACATCAGTGCAAAGGGAATGGTTGCGCTTACCGAAGACAGCTCAAGCGTCAAAAGACCGCCGACCGATCGCGCCCAATCGCCAAGCCCGACCACGTCAAACATGCCGGCAATCGACCAATCAAGACCGACAGCAAAAGACGAAAACAGGCCAATCAGAAGCGACGCCACCAGCGACCCTTTAAGGGATCCAAGGCCACCGACAACCACAACAACAAAGACAATAACGCCAAGTTCGATGCCCATATTCGGGTTGGTCGGATAAAAGGCACCGGCAACAGCACCAGCCAGCCCGGCAAGGGCGGCCCCGGTCCCGAAAACGAACATGAACACAATCGGAATGTTGTGGCCCAGTGCCTCGGCCATTTGCGGCAACCGTTCAGCCGCGCGCACGACAATACCGGTACGTGTCCGCGTCAGCAGAAGCCACAGCACCGTAAACATGATGACCGCAACCGCACCAATGAACATGCGATAGAATGGATATCCGGTGCCGAAAATCTCAAAGGCGGAAAACCGCAATGCTTCGGGCATCTGGTAATTGACCGGAAAATCGCCGAAAAACAGCTTGATCAGCTCTTCAATAATCAGCGCCAGACCAAAGGTCAGCAAAAGCTCGTGCGCATGACCATGGGCATGTACCCGCGGCAGCAAAAACCGCTCGACCGCCATACCGACAAGCCCGACCACAATCGGTGCGACCAAAATGCCGGTCCAGAAACCGAAAATCGAAGACACCGCATAAGCGACATAGGCACCGAGCATGTAAAACGAGGCATGGGCGAAGTTCAGCACACCCATCATGCCGAAAATAAGCGTCAACCCGGCCGAGACCATAAACAGCAACAAGCCATAGGTCACGCCGTTCAACGTGGAGATAATCGCGAATTCCATGAGACTTCCGGACTAAAAGAGGCAGAAAAGACCCGGCACAACACGACGAAGGCCGGGTCCTGGAGGCGTCGGGATTACGCGTTCGGGCGCTTCATCTGGCAGCTGTCCTGCACCGGATAGATCGCCTTTTCGCCGGGAATTACCTCGACCGTCTCAAAGCCCATATCCGTGCCGTCGGCCGGATATTTTGCGCCCTTGACCACTTTGGAAACCACCACCGGACGAATGGTCTGGTGATCTTCCTTGCGTACCGAAATCGGTCCAAGCGGTGACTGGTAGACACTGTTTTCGAGTGCCAGCGCAATGTCGGTGACATTGATGTCGCCGCCCTTGAAATCAAGCGTGGACAAAGCTTCCTGAAGCTGACCCAGGGCAAAGGTCGAATGACCTTCGACAAAGATCGGATAGGCTCCCGTGGCTGCCTTGTAGGCTTCCGGGAATTCGTTGGTCGGGGTCGCCGCATTGTCATAGTTGTTGGCGATATAGTGACCCAGTGCCGTCTGACCGGCATTGGCGATGTTGCCCGGCTGATCAAGGAAGGTTGTCGCAAAGGTCACATCAAGACCCGCATCACCGGTCGCCTTCATCAGCAACAACAGGTCATTGGACCAGTTGCCGGTAAAGACTGTGTCCGGCTCAGCCGATTTGATGCGTGCAACAAATGGTGCAAAATCCTGGATCTTGTTCACATCATGCAAGACTTCGCCAACGACCTCGTATCCACCCTCGGATGCAGCGGCCTCAACAGCGGCCTGCACATCCTTGCCCCAGGAATAGTTCTGGTTGATGGCATAGGCCTTGCTGCCCAGTGCATCCGATTTTTTCATGGCATTGACCAGGGCGGTAATGCGCATCGGTGCGGTCGTGGTAAAGCGGAAATGATAAAACTGGCACTTGTCGCCGGTAAGCTCCATGGCTTCACCGCCAAGGTTCATAAAGATCATTTCCTTGCCGGGATTACGCAAATTGTGTTTGCGAACATCTTCGGTCAATTGGCCGGCAATCGCCGATGATGCACCCTGAATGATAATATTTACGCCGTCCGCAACAGCCTGACGGAATTTGTCCGCCGCTTCGGACGCGCCGCCGGCATTGTCATATTCCGTCACCTGAACGGGTTCGCCGTTAAATCCGCCAGCTGCATTGATACGATCAACACCGTACTTCACAGCGCGCGCATAAAGACGCCCGGTCGAGGTTTGCGACCCTGAAAGACTTTCGATAATCCCGATTTTAAGGGGCTCTGCCTGCGACGTGGCGGCACCGAGGGTACCCGCGCCCAGCGCCATCGCGGCACCGAACGCAAATTTTGTCATACGATTCAAGTTTTCCTCCCAGATAACACTTGTTTGTGTACTTGGTCTGCCGCGCTGCGTCAGTTATTCCAACGTCTTGGTTCGGCATTAACGGCAGTATAGACACAAGAATTTGACTGAGTAAAGATATTAGATATGTGATCACACTTTAATTTCGATGACCTTTTCTCACCCGGTGCACATTGCCATGGCCAACGCACTGGACGTAGAATGCCATAGACAGTACTGCTGTAATCACCTGATTTGGCGTAACTTGTGACCATTGGTGAAATGTTTTGCCGCCGGGTCCAACGTTTCTTCACCTTCTTGAGGCACCGAGTACGTGAATACCTTCGACCTGACAAAGAATTCCAAACCGATGCTGGCCCCGGTTGATGTCTCGACCGTTCAGGAACGGGTTTATCAAAGCCTGCGACTGGGCCTGCTCCGGGGCGAGTTCCTGCCTGGTGAACAGGTTTCTATCCGCGCTCTGGCCAATATGCTCGGCACCAGCGCCATGCCGGTCCGCGAAGCGATCGCGCGCCTGATCGCCGAACGTGCCATCGAACAGTCCGGACCGCGCACACTTCGCGTTGCGCCCTATCATGCCTCCGAACATGAAGCATATATTCGCATCCGCATGCAGCTCGAAGGTTACGCTGCCGAACGCGCCGCCAGTGGCCCCAAAAACCCGAAACTGGTCGATGCCCTGCGTCGCCACAATGACCAGATCAAAGAAGCATTGCAGGTTGATGATTATGACTCGGCCCTGACCGGCAATCAGGCCTTCCATTTCGAACTATACCGCGCCAGTGGCTATAGCCAGCTGCTTGACTTGATTTCGACGCTCTGGCTACGCACCGGCCCGATTGTCGCCTCCGCACGCAAGGATACCTCCCTGTTCGAACGCGTATTCACCCATGGCGTCAAGATCCACAGCAATGTCATCGATGCCGTCGCCCAACGAGACCGCGCCGCGGCCCGCTGGTCGGTCAATCTTGATATCCGCTCCTCACATCTGGCCATCCGGCGTTTCTACAAGCTTGCAGATGGCAATGCGGCTGATGTTTCCGGGGCGGATTGATCTGATTTTT
>NZ_PGTS01000005.1 GCF_002844235.1 Thalassospira povalilytica
ACCTTTTTGCAAAAAAATGACAGAAATGCCGTTACGCAAAATTTTTGCGCGAAAGCATATATAGGTTTCACTTTTATGACCTGCAAGGGCATCGCCGACCCAAAATTCCAGCCCGCCAATATTGCCCGGCGCGAGAATGAGACTAAGATGTTCGCGCCAAACCACCATACACCGCCTGCAAAATGAGAATCCCGGCCTTAAAAAAGGCCGAAAAACCACCGAGGACCCCGATGGCGACCATGCCCCACCGCAAAAAAGCCCGACCTGATTCGCAAAATGCCCCGACATTTCCCGATCAGGCGACACCGATCGAGGTGATCGACATGCATACCGGCGGCGAGCCGCTTCGGATTATTACGTCAGGCTATCCCGCCATTCCGGGCGAGGACATTCTTGCCAAACGCCGATATGCGCGTGACCATCTTGATCATCTGCGCCGGTTCTTGATGTTCGAGCCGCGTGGTCATTACGACATGTATGGCGCGATACTGGTCGAGCCCAGCCTGCCCGAGGCCGATCTGGCGGTTTTGTTCATTCATAATGAAGGTTATTCGACCATGTGCGGCCATGCGATTCTGGCACTTGGTCGTTATGCGATTGATTACGGCCTGGTCAAAGCAATCGAACCCGTCACCCCGGTCAATATCGAATGCCCGTGCGGATTGGTCCGCGCCGAGGTCGAGGTTACCAATGGCAAAACCGGCAAGGTGCGGTTTTCATCCGTACCATCCTTCATGTTTGCCAGCGATCTTGCGCTTTGCCTGCCCGATGGCAGGGCATTTAAAACCGATATCGGATATGGCGGCGCGTTTTATGCGATCCTTGATGCCGGGCAGTTTGACATGGCGATTACGCCTGACAATGTCGGCCGTCTGACCGCCCTTTCGGAACAGATTTGTCAGGCGGTGAATGACAGCATCACGCTTTCCCATCCCGATCATGATGATCTGGCATTTCTGTATGGCGCGATCCTGACCGACGGGCGCGACGCGTTCAGCCCCGAACCAACACGTAATATATGTGTATTTGCCAAAAACCAGGTCGATCGCAGCCCGACCGGATCAGGTGTGAGTGCGCGTCTTGCCATCCAGCATGCCAAGGACCTGATCAAACCCGGTCAAACGCGGCCATTTGAAAGCGTGATCGGATCAGGTTTTGAAGGATCGGTCGCCGATGTCACCAATTGCGGTCCGCACGCCGCAATCATCGCATCGGTCAGCGGCCAGGCCCATTACAGTGGCAAGGCCAGTTTCTGGTATGAGGATGGTGATGATGTCGGGCAAGGATTTATTGTCCGATAGGTCCTTGAGCCCATCTAGGCCGCAGAGCCCATCACAGCAAAAAAGGGATGCCGCATATGGCATCCCTTTTTAGTTATCGGACTCTATCTTTGCGATATCTTTGCGATATCTTGGCGAAATCTGTGCGATGATCGCCTATTCACGGGCCTTGCGCAGGCATTCCATCAGGCTGTCGGCCGAACTTTGAATGTGATCAGCAAGCAGTTCGACCGCTTCGTCGGTATTGCCGGCCTTGCAGGCTTCGAATATCTGATGATGTTCGCGTTCGGCCCGATCGGTTGCACCGGACAAGGCAAGCTGCGCCTGGGTAAAGCGCACGGTGTTGTTGCCGATCATGCGAATGATTTCGAGCGTCTTGGGACGGTTCGATGCCCGGTAAAGCCGATCATGGAATTCACGGTTAAGCTCGCCCCATCTGGCAACATCCCCCGACCGGAAGGCTTCATCATAGACCAGCAGGATGTCTTCGACCGATTTGAGATCGGCCGGGGTCAGACGCGGCACCGCATGACGGAGCAATTCGCATTCAAGGAGCTTGCGGACTTCGAACAGTTCTTCGATTTCATCAAGCGAAAGCTGGGAAACAATTGCACCCTTGTGCGGCTGAAACGTTACCAACCCTTCGGCATCAAGGCGCTGCAAAGCTTCGCGGACCGGAATACGCGATACGTTATATTCACCGGCAATGGCATCCTGTCGCAACTGGAAGCCGGCGGGGAAATCGCCCGAAAGGATACGTGCCCGAAGGTCTTCGGTCACCTGATCGGTGATGGTACGGCGGGTAAATCGCGGTGATGCGGTCATTTCAGCTCTTTATAATCTGTTACCCGAAATCATGGCGTGCGGGTCGATGTGCCGCCCAGACGGGCCAAGCCCGTCTGGTAATAGTCATAACGCTGGCCCATGCAAGTCGCAATATAATTGCATACTGTATAATTTCCCATGATCGGGCGAAATACAACAAAGGGGGCATAAAGCCCCCTTTGTCACAAACGCCATCGCAATCCGATTATTTCACAATGAAACCATGCGCATAGGGATCGCGGTCATCAATAAAGATGGTGTTATAGCCGTGCTTGCGCGCCCAGCCTTCGATGCCCGGCACCACTGCATCAAATTCGCCGACTTTGGTTTTCTCGACCACGGAAACGCGGAATTGTGACCCGATGATGCTTTCATGTACCAGCTCGTCGGCCGGATCCCACTGCCCCTTGGCGACCAATTGCGCCAGACGGGCCGAGGAGCCGGTGCCGCAAGGTGAACGGTCAATACCCTTGTCGCCATAAAACACCGCATTGCGATGGGTGCTTTCGGGTTGGGTCGGTTTGCCGGTCCACTGAATATGGGAAAGTCCCTTGATATCGGGATGGAGCGGATGAACGAAGGTGTTTTCCGCATTCAGGCGCCGGCGCAATTCCGGGCTGATGCGTTGCAGATCCCCCACGGTGAAATCGGCCATATCGCGGAAGTTTTCCTGAGGTTCGACAATCGCATAGAAATTGCCGCCATAGGCAACATCGACCTTGATCGGACCAAGATCAGGGCAATCGACCTCGATATCGGTTTTATAAAGGAAGGATGGCACATTGGTCAGCTTGACTGATTCAACATAATCGCCGACCTGCTTATATTCGGCAATCACCAGACCGGCCGGGGTTTCAAGACGCAGACGCCCCGGGGTTTTCGGTTTTACCAGACCTTCCTCGATCGCCATGGTCACAGTCCCGATGGTGCCGTGACCGCACATCGGAAGACATCCCGATGTTTCGATAAACAGCACCGCAACATCATAATCATCAGAAGTCGGGTCATAGAGGATCGAGCCCGACATGATGTCATGGCCGCGCGGCTCAAACATCAGACCCGTTCTGATCCAGTCATATTCAGCCAGAAAGTGCGCACGCTTTTCGAGCATGTTGGCACCTTCAAGTTTTGGTCCACCGCCTGCAACCAGACGAACCGGATTGCCACAGGTATGACCGTCTATGCAAAAGAAGCTGTTTTTCGCCATTATGGGGCCTGCACTCAGAAGCGATTGATACGATAGGGCGTCATGTCGATCGGCGTTTGCGATCCGGTGACAAGATCGGAAATCAAACGACCGGTGGTCGCCCCCATGGTCAGGCCAAGATGACCATGACCGAACGAGAAGAAGACATTGCGGTGTTTCGGGCTTTTGGAAATGACCGGTTTTGAATCCGGCATCGACGGCCGGAAGCCCATCCATTCGGTGCCGCCTTCGGCATTGAGTTTCGGCAGGACTTCCTTGCCCTTGGCAAACAGGGCCTTGGCACGGTCATAGTTGGGCGGGGCAATCAGCCCGCCAAGTTCGACCGCACCGCCAACGCGAATGCCCATCTCCATCGGTGTCAGGATGATACTGTCATCGGCACTGATGATGGTGCGTGACAGTTTGACATCATGATAGGGAACGGTGGTGTTATAGCCGCGCTCTGTGTCAAGCGGCACGGGCGAGCCCAGACGTTTGGCCAGCGTTTTCGACCACGCGCCGCAGGCAACCACCAGCGTGTCAAAGGTAATCTGATCGCCAGATGTGGTCATGGCCGCACGTGGTTGCCCGTCGCGATAGACGAAATCGGTGACATCTGCAGTCTGGAATTTTCCGCCGCGCTCGATGAAATGCTTATACAGACCGGTCACGATCTTGAAGGGATCAAGCACACGGCCCCAGTCTTCTTCGATCACACCACACGGGAAGATCGGCGCCAGATCAGGTTCAAGATCCATGATCTCGTCACGTGTGATATCGCGGATTTTAATGCCCTTGCGCCGGCGCAAATCAATGCCGTATTCAGCATCACGCCGGGTCTTTTCCGAGCGATAGACGCCAAGCGCGCCTTCCTTTTTAAAGACTGCGTCATTTAGGCCAGCCTCGGCAATTACCGGTTCGTAATCTTCCCAGACGCGATTAAGGATCGCGGCCAGCTCGGTACTGATCTGTTCAACCCGGCTTTTGGAGCTTGCGGCAATGAAGCGCAACAGCCAGGGCATCATTTTGGGCAAATAGGTCCAGCGGATCGAAAGCGGACCATAGGGGTCCATCAACCAGCCCGGCACATTCAGCAGCGTTCCGGGCATCGCGATCGGCGCACATTCGGAAACCGCAATCCCGCCGGCATTGCCAAAGGAAGTCCCCCTGCCCGGCTCCCCGCGATCAAGAATGGTAACGTCATAGCCCTTTTTCAAAAGAGCCAGACCGACATTCACCCCGACAATGCCAGCACCAATGACGACGGCCTTTTTGCCATCACTTGCCGGAGTATTGGTATCGGGTTTGGTATTGGTCATTTCGGGGCCTCGCCTGATGTGGTGCGCGTTTGGTTTCTTGTCGTGAAATGGTCGCCAGATGGCAGGAAACTCCCCCATGAATAGCCACGGGGGAGCTTACTGTTTCATCAAACCGACCCTGAATGCAATCACGGTTTTCGGGTGCGAGAGGTGTGATTGCGGTCGTTACAAAGGACCAGGAACGAGGCCCTTAGAGCGACGGGCGCGTGTCGATGGCTTTTTGAATGGTTGCCTTGATGGTTTCGAGTTCTTCCCCCACCAGCGGCAGGCGCGGGGCACGCACATGCGGTTTGCCAACGCCGGTCATTTCCTGTGCCAGCTTGATGTATTGCACCAGTTTGGCATGAACATCCATGTGCAGAACCGGGGTGAACCAGCGATAGATTTCAAGAGCTTCCTTGTATTTGCCCTCAGACAGCAGCTTCCACAGTGCGACCGATTCTTTCGGGAAGGCATCGGTGAAACCGGAAATCCAGCCAACCGCACCAAGAACCTGGGTTTCCATGACAAGGTCATCCATGCCACAGAACAGAACGAAACGATCACCACAGGCATTATAGATGTCGGTGATACGGCGCGGGTCGCCCGAGCTTTCCTTGATCGCGACCAGGTTTTTGACATCGGCAAGCTGATTGAATTCTTCGGGCTTGATGTCGATGCGATAGGCACCCGGGTTGTTATAGATCATGATCGGCAGCTTGGTTGCATTGGCAACCGTGCGGAAATGTTCGATATTTTCACGCGGATCGGCGGTGTAAACCATGCCCGGCAGCAGCATCAGGCCATCGGCACCGATTTTTTCGCATTCCTGGACATAGCGGATCGCAGCGCGGGTGGAGCTTTCGGCAACACCGGAAAGAACCGGAATGCGGCCCTTGGTGACTTCCACAGCAAGCTTCAGAACGGCAACTTTTTCTTCGGGATCAAGGGCGGTGTTTTCACCAACCGACCCCAGCATCACCAGACCGTCAACGCCTGCCTCGATCAGGGCTTCGATCTGTTCTGCGGTCATATCAAAATCGATAGAGCCATCTTCGTTCATCTGGGTTGCAACGGCGGGGAAAACGCCAGTCCAGTTTACCTGCATGGGAAAGTAACCTCCTGATATGGCTGGATAATTCACCTACCCCGCCATGAATGTTCAAACGGTTTGGTCATGGGACCAAATGCAATTCATGTATATTGTATACAAAATTAAAAACACAGGTGCAACGGGTTTCTTCCGCAAAAAGAAAAGGGCCCGAAATCGGGCCCTTTGGTTGGTGGTGATGTCTGCATAATATCAGGCAAAGAATGGCAATTTCTGAACCCGCGGCGGCATTGGTTCGCCGGTCACGACAGCAAGTGTTTTGGCAATGATCACGCCATCGCACAGCTCATTCTCCACCAGCTTTCTGGCGGCTTTGCCAAATTCTGCACGCTTTGCGTCATCTTCCATCAGCGTTTCGATGGCATTGGCCAATGCGTTTGCATCACGTAGCGGTACCAGAATTCCGTTTTCCTGATCGCGGACAATTTCGCGACAGCCGGGCACATCGGTTGCAACCATCGCAAGCCCGCAAGCTGCTGTTTCGAGCAATGCCTTTGGCAATCCTTCACGCCAGGACGGCAGGACAGCCAGGTCCGCATCGCGCAGAAGCGACGCAACATCGCTTCGTTTACCAAGCCATTCGACAAGCCCGTCTTTTTGCCAACTGACAAGGTCAGCCTCATTCGCACTGTCGGGATTGGCCGGATCAACATCGCCAACCAAAAGAATACGATAATCACGACCGCGGGATTTAAGCATGCGGGCCGCTTCAATCAGTTCTGCAAGCCCCTTTGACCACAACATGCGGGCCACAAAAATCGCCGTTTTGGGATGACCGGGCACCTTGTCAGACGGGGTATATGCCGAAATATCAACACCAGATCCCCGCACCAGACTGATACGGTTTTCCTTAAAACCGAGCCCCTTCATCAGAGCAAGATCATCCTGATTTTGCACGATTATATGAACAGAACCAAAGCGGGCATAAACCCGCAAAATCATCGAGACGATGGCACGAACAACCTTTGCCTTGGCCCCGCCCGAAACGAACAGAAAGCCAAGCCCGGTTACCATATTGACCGACCGCCTTGCACCAACCAGCATGCCGGCGCATACCGACAGAACAACACATTGAATGGCAACATTGACGATCACGTCCGGGTTTTCGCGGCGGATCAGACAAGCCAATGCCTTAACCGTTTTAAGCGACTTGAGCGGGCTTAGCCCGCCACGCGCAATCGGAATATTGACCACACGGAATCCTTCGGCACGCAGGGCCTCGGTCGCGGCCCCGGTATTGCAGGCAACGACAACCTCGTCACCACGCACCAATGCCGCCCGCCCCAATCCGATCCGGTGCGAGACGAAAGACCAGTCTTCAGCACAGACAATCATGGTTTTGCGGCGGGACTTGGGGTTTCTTGTCGCAAGTAGCGCTTCACGGCGCAACAGCGCCAACGACAATGACAACAGGAAGACCCCGAACCACCATGACGTCCAGAACGAGTAATTGAACAGTCCAGCAAACCAGTATGCGGCCAGCATCATGAGCGGCAAAGCCGCCGCCCTTAGCCCGTTGCAATACACATCCGTGATCGCGGTCTTTGCAATTAACAGCACCAGCGGCACAACGACAGCAAGCCCCACCAGCCCGACTTCAAGCCAGATTTCCATGAACCAGCTATGGGGATGTCCGGGCAACACAGATTGACTGGATGTTCCCGCCATTTCATCGGCACCGGGAACCCAGGGCGATGCATTGATCCCATAGCCGATCAGGGGATGATCAAAGACGTGGCTAAAGGCAAATTTCCAGATCATCTGACGGTGAATATCAACAAGCCAGGTCGGCAGATAGGTGTCAAAGCCCATCAGGCTGCTTGAATTGCTTGTCACCCCACTCAACCATGTCAGGGCAATGACGCAAATACCGGCCACTCCGACCAACACACCGATTTTAAGGACGCGGGACTTGATCAGAAGCACCGCACAAAAACCAACCGCACAGGCCGCAGCCATCATCGCTGCCACATTGGCACGACCATGCGACACCTCAAGGATCGGAAGAATGCAGATTGCCGCCAGCACCGAAACATATCGACGCAATCCCTTATGGTCGATGGCATCAATGACCAGCATCATCGCCCCAAAAATCAGGAAACTGCCAAGCGGTTTGAGGCGACGGGTGATGTCGAACGCAAAGTCCGGTTCACGCAGCGCCTTGAGCGATAATAATTCCGGATACACAAGAATGGAAAACATGCAGTAACCGACAACTGCAACCGCACCATATATACATGCATCCCACGCAAGCCTTGCTTTTGGTTCGATCAGGCGCATCAGATACCAGATACCCGCCATCATTGCGAAACGCCCGGTCCAGGTTTCAAGCGATTTTCCCGGCATGATCGAACAAGCAGCAGACACGAAAAAGGCCGCCAGTGCCGCGCAGACAAGCAAGCCAATAGGCGTCGCAATATCAGCACGCATTTTGCGCCAGGCTTCACCATGATCAGCAGACGCAAGTGCTGCAATCAGCGACAGTCCAAGCCCGATCCCCAAGGCCGTCCGCCCAAAGAAAAACAGCGGTGCAGAAAGACCAAACAGGATAGCGGCAAGGCCAAGCACAGTGTCGCGCCAATGCCGCGCCGGGACAGATTGTTGCATGATAAGCGGTTCCAAATTGAAGTCTGCCATCTTGCTAAACCTGCACCGTGCCCGCGTCAATCACGGATCGACCAACCCGGCCCGCATGTGGTTTAATATTCCCAATGATATTCAACCTGTTATCGAAAAAGGATGATCATGGCAGAGATGAAAGCCCTGTTGCGATTTCCTGGCGAGCGCAAAGTCGTCCTTGCCGACTGTCCGGTTCCAATCCCGGGTGACCATGACATCCTTGTTGAAACATGCTTTAGCGTCATCAGCCCGGGCACGGAATTCACCCAGGTGCGTCAGACAACAGCACCGCTGTGGCAAAAGGCATGGCAACGCCCCGATCTTGTTGCACTGACGTTGAAATCACTGGCAACCAGCGGTGCAAAGGCCACCGCTTCGCGCGTCACCAATCAGCTTGGCCGTCCGATGCCATTGGGATATTCGGCAATCGGGCGGATAGAACGCATTGGTGCCAAGGCGGACGGCTTTTATCTTGGTCAACGGGTGGCGATTGCCGGAATGGGCCATGCCAGCCATGCCCAATGGAACCGTGTTCCGGTCAATCTGGCCTGCCCGGTTCCCGATAGCGTCCCGGACGACAAGGCGGCCTTTGCCACCCTTTATGCCCTTGCACTGCATGGCTTGCGACAGGGGAAAACAACCATTGGCGACAAGATCGCGATTATCGGTGCGGGGCTGATCGGCCAGTTGCTTGTGCAAGCGGCCCACGCAAGCGGCACGCGCACCACGATCATCGAACCAAATCCGTTGCGCCGGCAACTTGCGCAGGAAAACGGTGCCCATGGCGGTGTCGATCATTGCCGCCACGCCCCCGACAACAGTTTTGATGCTGTTTATATCTGTGCTGCCGCGCACGGCATGCATACATTGATCGACCAGGCAGCACGCATGTGCCGGGATCGCGGCACAATCATTTGCGTTGGCGATGTCAATATCAGTGCGCGCCGCAAAACCCTTTATGACAAGGAAATCAGCATTCATCAGGTCCGCTCATACGGGCCGGGCCGCTATGACCCCGCCTATGAAGAACTGGGCCATGACTATCCGCTGGGCTATGTGCGCTGGACAATCAAACGCAATATGCAGGCTGCCCTTGATTTGATGGCGGATGGCAAACTTGATCCATCCCCCCTGATCACAAACAAGATCACCTTTGCCGATATCGCCAATCATTTCGCAAAAGGTCCGTCGCAGGATCAGTTGGCGACACTGGTAAGTTATGACATCGCATCGCAGCCGACCGAGCAAACCCCGCCAATCCCGCCAACCCCGCCAACCCCGCCAACCGATCCCCGGGCGCACTTAATCCCAAAGTCCCGTCAACCTTCCAAGCAACAACCACCAACACGCAAAGCAAGCCTCGTAACCCTTGGTCTGATCGGCACAGGAAATTACCTTGGCAGTCAGTTGGTCCCGTATCTGAAAAACTGCGGCAATGCCGATATTGTCGCATGCTGTTCCCGTGACGGGCTGTCTGCGATGGCGGTTGCGCGCAAATTTGGCAATGCCCGCGCGCTGACATCTGCCAACGAGATTTTCGAAAACCCCGCGATCAACAGCGTCATGATCGCCACCCGCCATGACAGCCACGCAGCCCTTGCCGCCGACGCACTGAAATCCGGAAAACATGTCTGGCTTGAAAAACCGGTTGCCATAACCCGCGACGAGCTTGCACTTTTGCACGATTGCCAGTCGGTAATGGCGCCTGATGCGATCTTTATGGTCGGGCATAATCGCCGCTATGCCGCCATGACCGCAAAACTGAAAGACGCCCTGCCCGACGGGCCAAAGCATTTCCGTTACCGGGTGCGCGTCACCCCGCTTGCCGATCGGCACTGGCTGAACAATCCGGAACAGGGCGGGCGCACAATTGGCGAGATCACCCATTTCATTGACCTGATCGCCTGTCTGAACCGGACCGAAATCAGTGATATCCGTTGCCAGTGGCTTGATCGCCGCGCCGGTGACAGCATCTGGACAATCCGGTTCGAGGACGGATCACAAGGTGACATCAGCTATCAGCACAGCACACGTCGCGAACCCAAGGAAATCCTTCAGATCGATGCACCGGGATTTGATGCGCAACTGACCGACTGGCGCAAACTTTCGATCAATGGACACACCGTAATGCGTACATATTTTGGCCAGGACAAAGGCCAAAGATCGGCTATTGAAACCTTTGTCGATGCCATCGCATCCGGCAGGCAGGATCGGCTGATGCCGGGCCTTGAAGATGAAATCAAACTGATGGCACTCGTGATCAATGCCGCCGGTTATTGATCAGAAGGCGCCGGCATAAAGAACAATCAACGGCAAGGTGATCATGCTGATCACGGTGGTAATCAGAATGGTCGTGGCCGACCGGTCGATACAAACATTATAACTGCCGGCAATGATCGCCACATTCGCCCCGGATGGCAGCGCGGCGACAAGGGTCAGGATGGTCAGTTGCAAGGGCTGCAGATCAAAGATGAAATGCCCGACCGAAAAGACCAGAAGCGGCTGAACAAACATCTTGGCCACCGTACAGAGCAAGCTGGCACTCAGATTGCCGCGCACCGACTGCCCGTAAAGCCCCGCACCAACCAGCAAAAGCGCAATGGTTGGTCCGGCTGTGCGGAACCGCTCAAAGGTGCCGTCGATCATTTCAGGCATCCGGATCTTAAGCAGGGATGCCAGCACACCCAGAATAATCGCGATGATGATCGGGTTTTTCAAAACCCGCAAAACGCTGCGCAGGACTTTCGGCAACCAGTGCCCGTCACCGCCACTGCGCGATCCTTCGACGATCATGATCGTCATCCCCAGAAGACTGAGCGGATGGATCGACAAAATGATCAGAACCGGCACCAGACCTTCTTCGCCATAAACGGCCTGCACCAGCGGAATGCCCAGAAGAACGATATTGGAAAACACCCCGCCCATCGCGGTCACGGCGGATTCATCTGTTCTGGCCTTAAGCCACAAACGCGCAATGACAAACACCACCGCAAAGTTCAAAAACACACCGGAATAATAGCTGCCCCACAGGCGCAAATCGAAATGCGCACTGATGTCGGATTGCGACAAAGTCTGGAACAGCATGGCCGGGATAAAGGCATTCATCGCGATTTTGGCAAGGAACGGAATACCCTGGCGGGAGATGATCTTGATATGGGTCAGCACAAAGCCGCACATGATCGTCAAAAAGACAGGACCAACTTTTCCAACGATCAGATCAAGCATATTCCCCCCGACACCCCTGTAAATCAAGGCGCGATAACAGACCCCAAATTCCATAAATCGCGCAAAAAGAAAGGACGGCATCAGCGATACCGTCCTGAAATAGTACAAAGCAATTTAAATGCTTACCAGTGTTACGGCACGAATGCCGGACAATGCAGCTATGCGCGTCAGGCCTCGGGATCGGTTTGAACCCGGCGAACCGCATCCTTCCACCCTGCCAAAAGACCATCACGGCGCGATGTTTCGATCTTCGGTTCGAAACTGGCATCCAGATGCCAGTTGGCGGAAATATGATCTAGATCGCGGTAAATCCCCGCCTGAAGACCGGCAAGATAGGCCGCACCAAGGGCCGTGGTTTCGGTGACTTCGGGCCGTTCGACCGAAATACCCAAAACGTCCGACAGCATCTGACACAGCCAGTCATTGGCAACCATGCCGCCATCAACACGCACCGCCTTGGGCGACACACCATCTGCGGCCATGGCTTCAAACAGGTCAAATGTCTGATAACAAACGCTTTCAAGCGCGGCACGGACAAATTCACGCGGGCCGGTATCACGCGTCAGGCCAAAAATCGCGCCGCGCGCATCCGGGTCCCAATAGGGTGCGCCAAGTCCGGTAAAGGCCGGGACAAGATAAACCCCGTGATTGCCATCAAGGGATTTTGCCAATCCTTCGGTTTCGGCCGCCGATTTGATGATGCCAAGACCATCGCGCAACCATTGCACCGCCGCCCCGGCGACAAAGATCGCCCCTTCGATGGCATAGCTTGTCTTGCCATTGATGCGATACCCGACCGTGGTCAAAAGACGGTGCCGGGATGTTACCGCCTCGTCCCCGGTATTAAGGATCACAAAACAGCCGGTGCCATAGGTGCTTTTGATATCGCCCGGCTCAAAGCAGCATTGGCCAAAGGCCGCCGCCTGCTGATCGCCCGCCATGCCCAGAACCGGGATTTCGGCCCCGAACAGATCGGGATCGGTTGCGCCAAAGTCGGCCGCACAATCCTCGACTTCGGGCAGCATGGTTTGCGGCACCCGGAAGATTTGGCATAGCGTATCGTCCCAGGCGTTTTCACGAATGTTAAACAGGTTGGTGCGTGCGGCATTGGTGGCATCGGTCGCATGGGATTTACCACCGGTCAAACGCCACAAAAGGAAACTGTCGACCGTGCCGAACGCAAGATCGCCCTGCTCGGCCCGTGCCCGTGCGCCTGATACATGGTCAAGGATCCAGGCAACCTTGGTGGCCGAAAAATACGGATCAATCAAAAGACCCGAACGTGCATTGACCGCATCCTCAAGCCCCGGATCACGTTTTTTCAAATCATGGCACAGCGATGCGGTGCGGCGGTCCTGCCAGACAATGGCATTGTAAATCGCCTTGCCGGTTTTGCGATCCCAGACAACGGTGGTTTCACGCTGGTTGGTGATGCCAATGGCTGCGACCTGTTTGATATCAACGCGCGCCAATGCCTCTTTGCAGACGGCAACAACCGTGTTCCACAAATCTTCGGGGTCATGTTCGACCCAGCCGCTATTGGGGAAATGTTGGGGGAATTCCTGTTGTGCGACGGAAACGGATCGGCCGTTTTCATCAAAAACAATCGCACGTGAACTTGTCGTTCCCTGATCAATGGCAAGGATGTAACGCGTATCGGTCATTTGTGTTTTCCTCCCGAGCCGGCAGTTTCCCTGCCCTCTGACCCTGCATGATGCCATGCGTTTTGCCCGTCTTTGCGACCGGGCGGTTGGCTTTATCGCTCTATTTAGAAAAAAATCGCACCAAAAAACAATTCGTTTTCGAAAATTTTTCACCGATTTTCTAGCAAAGCCCTGTTGGGCGAGAGCGTATCACACGTTGCATGCGGCAAAAATGGCCGGTTTTCGCGCGGCACGCGAATTGCAACAAATCTGGCAAGAATGAATTCCAACCGGCATCTTTTTCCCATGGAGGGCTCTTATGGGATTGTATGACACATTGCTGAGCGTCACCAAAACCGCCTATAGCGCCAAAAGTGCGGCTTCGCAGGGCATGACGATTGCCTCAAACAGTCAGCCGCTTCCTGATGACGACAAGGAAGAAAATACCGAGCTGGCCTATATCCGCGAACACGGCTTCACCACCTATGTAAAGGAAATCGAGGAACGCAAAATCGAAGAATTGCGCGCCAAAATCCTTAAAAGCATGGGGCTGGACGAAGAAGCATTGGCCAAAATGGATGCCGAAGATCGTCAGGCGGTCGAAAAAACCATCGCTGATGCCATCGAACAGCAGCTTAATGGCAACACACTTGCCAATGCGGAACTCGGTAAGAATGACGGCAAGGAATCCGAAAGCGAACGCCGCGACCGGATGCAGGCACAGATCGCCTTTAACCCGCGCATGTTTGACGTCTTTACCGAACTGCAATCGGAACTGCCGGCCGGATCGTCACAATCCATCACCGGTGAAGAAGACGATCCCCAGACGTCGGGCGCACGAAAAGATCTGTTTTCGGCCTGATCATCCCGGGCGACAGACCAGCAAATTTACAAACGAAAAGGGCGCTGCGGTTTGCAGCGCCCTTTTGCATGCGTGCCCTGTTCGGGATCAGTCGTCGATCCCGCCAATGCAGACATATTTGACTTCGAGATAATCCTCGACGCCGTATTTCGAACCCTCGCGGCCAACACCGGACTGTTTGAAACCGCCAAACGGTGCGACTTCGGTCGCCATTACGCCGACATTCACACCGACCAGACCGCTTTCAAGTCCTTCGGCCAGCTTCCAGATGCGCGAAATGTCACGCGAATAGAAATATGACGCCAGGCCAAATTCGGAATCATTGGCCATTTCCAGAACTTCGTCATCGCTGTGGAAACGGATCAGGGGCGCCATCGGGCCAAAGGTTTCCTCGCGGAAGACCGTCATGTCACGATTGGCATCGGCAATCACCGTCGGCTGGAAGAAAGACCCGCCAAGTTCATGGCGCTTGCCACCGGTCAGGATGCGGCCACCTTTGGACACAGCGTCGGCAACCTGGTTTTCAACCTTTGCCACCGCCTTCTCATTGATCAGCGGACCAATGACCACGCCGTCCTCAAAACCGTTACCGACCGGCATTTCGGCGACTTTGGCGGCATATTTTTCGGCAAATTCGTCATAGACCGCATCATGGACAAACAGACGGTTCGCACAGACACAGGTCTGACCGGCATTGCGGTATTTCGATGCAATCGCACCTTCGACCGCGGCATCGATATCGGCATCTTCACAGACGATGAACGGCGCATTGCCGCCAAGTTCAAGGCTGATTTTCTTGACCGTATCGGCACATTGACGCATCAGCAAACGCCCGACCGGGGTCGATCCGGTAAAGGTCAGTTTGCGGACTTTCGGGTTTTCGGTCATTTCCGCACCGATTTCGACCGCTTCACCGGTAACAATCGACAGCAGCCCTTTGGGAAGGCCGGCACGTTCGGCCAGGATCGCCATGGCCAGTGCGGAATAGGGCGTTTCCATTGCCGGTTTGACCACCATCGCACAGCCAACCGCCAGTGCCGGGCCCGCCTTGCGCGTGATCATTGCCGTCGGGAAGTTCCACGGCGTGATCGCAGCACAAACACCGACCGGTTCTTTCAGAACCATCACACGGCGGCCTTCGGCAAAGGTCGGGATCACATCGCCATAAACACGTTTGCCTTCTTCGGCGAACCATTGCAGGAAGCTTGACGCATAGGCGATTTCGCCTTTGGCCTCGGCAAGCGGCTTGCCCTGTTCGGCGGTCATGATGGCACCAAGATCATCCTGATTTTCCATCATCAGGTCGTACCATTTCATCAAAATGGCCGAACGTTCCTTCGCCGTGCGCTTTTTCCAAAGCTTCTGGGCCTTTTCGGCAACATTGACCGCATGGGCAACCGCATCGCGGCCAAGGACCGGCACAGTGCCAAGCACTTCACCGGTGGCCGGGTTGGTGACCTGTTCGGTTTTCCCGTCTGGGGCATCGACCCATTCCCCGCCGACATAGGCCTGCTGGGTGAAAAGTGACGGGTCTTTAAGCGATATCATTTTAGTGCCTCCGGAATTCTTTATTGGGAGCAACTCGATCGGATATCCCACATCTAGTCTGCTCCGGGATCAATGCCACATCTTCGCGAGATATTTCTGCCTTGGCAATCGCAAACAACCATGACCACGCCCTTTGCCAGAAGATTGCAACCGATCCACCATTGACCGAATCTTTTGGCAGAAAATGCGATATTTGGCCGTCTCCCCAGCCAGTTACCATCAATTTCACCGGCCGGCTTGGCGCCGCCACCTGCCTTGCAAAAACAAGGGGACGGAAACCGCTTTGCGGTTCCCGTCCCCGATTATCATCACGACTGTCCGCGAAATGCGGTCACAGTTTCACGCGATCCGTTATTCCGAAAGCGACCCGAAATATCCCGGCTGATAGTCGATTGGCAAAAAGCGATCATGCAGGGTTCGGAATGTTTCATCCGGATCGACATCGGAAAACAGGTCCGGATGGAACCATTTTGCCATTTGCTGAATGGCAACGAACTGATAGGGGCTGTTGTAAAACTGATGCCAGACGGCATGAAACGCCCCGGTTTTCTGTGCCGCGATGCCAAGATAGGCCGCCCGTGTCGGATAGAATTTCAGTTTCTGGCGAATTTCATCGCGATCCGCGCCCGGCCCGACCGGAACCCATCGCCCCCCCGGTACGTAGGCATCCCACATTGCACTGGTGATGATGATATGATCCGGGCTTGAAACAATCACCTGTTCGGCATTGATCTGACCGAATGTTCCGGGGATCAGGTCCTTGGCGATGTTATTGCCACCGGCAAACTCGACCATCGCGCCGAAATTGCTGTTGCCAAATGAGTGGCAACAATCCTCATAGAACCCGGCAGCACGGTCGATGAAAACTTTCGGACGTTGCGGGTTTTCCGCTGCCAGCCGGTCTGTGATCTTGGCGATTTCAGCTGCACGAAAATCGATAAATTCTTCGGCACGATCTTCCTTGCCAAACAGCTTGCCAAACAGGCGGATCGACGGTTCGGTATTGGTTTCCGGATCATTGCGGAAATCAACATAAACCACCGGAATATTCAATCCGCCAAGTTTTTCGATATAGGCCGCTTCTTCGACCGCGCGCTTGGTTTCAAGATTAAGAAAGACGATATCGGGCTTCTGGGCGATGGTGGTTTCAATATCAATCAGGCTTTGTTCCAATCCTTCAAAGGCCGGAATTTTGCCAAATGCCGGAAACTTTTCCAGATAGGCCTGATAGGTTGCCGGATCGGCTTCGATCAAATCCTTGCGCCAGCCAACAATATGTTCGGCCGGGTTTTCACGGTCCAGGGCGGCAATGATATAAAGTTGACGTCCTTCGCCCAAAACAGCACGCTTGACCGGTACGGTAACGTCAACCTGACGCCCGGCAATATCGGTTACGGTGATGGTTTCGGCCATCGCCGAATGATACAGGCTCATGGCTGCAATCATCGCAATGAACCACTGAACCGTCATTTTCAGCTTCATTTCAGTCTCCTGAATGTTGAACAGGCCGTGTCAGCGGGCGCATGCGCACATACCCAAATGTGCATGCAAACAACCCGACCAGATAGACAAGGCCGACAAGGAAATAGATGTTCGAAAGTCCCGCGACCTGCGCGAACCAGCCACCAAGCGCAATGCCGCAAATCGCTGACATCTGTGCCGTACTTTGTGCCAGTCCCAGAACACGCCCCTGTTGCTGATCCGGGGCAACACGCGATATCAGCGCCGTCAGAACCGGGGTCGTTGCACCCAACAAACCGCCCCAGACGAAATACATTCCGGCAAACACGAAAATCTACCCGGTCGCCCCGGCCATCAGGGTCACGATGACGCATCCACCAATGACCAGGCACATGCGTTTCAATATGTCCCGGGGGCTTCGGGCTTCGAAATAGCGTGCCCAAAACGATGCCGCGGTAACAAAGCCAAGTGCAAGCAACCCGTAACAGGCCCCGACCACCCAGTTTTCAACCTCGAAACGACCCAGCACGAATAATGAAAAGCCCGATTGGGTCACCATGCGGGCCAGAAGCAACACCCCCAATATCAGAAGGACCACGGCAATCCGGGATGGGTCAGCAGGGCGTGCTTGCCGGTTTCGTGCATTCCCCGCATCAGACAACCGGGTATCTGGCAGCCGGTGCTTTGCCGACGGCAGGAAAATCACAACCGGCAACAGACAGGCAAAACACAGAAGACCCGCCGTAAAGTTGATCCAGAAAAAGCTGGCATGATCGAGTATCACGCCCCCGACCACGGCCCCGCCAAGTGACCCGACATTGGTTGATATCTGCAAATAGGCAAAAAGCTTTGTTCTGTTGGCCGGGCTTTCGATACTGACGCCATAAGCCTGTGCTGGCGCGATATAACCCGCGCACGCTCCTTGTAAGAACCGCAAGATCAGGATCGACCAGACATCCCCGGCAAAGGCCAAAGCCATCTGGGTTGCCGCAAGCCCAAAAAGCGCGCGCAGCATCATGGATTTGTGCCCGAACCGGTCACCCATCCGCCCCCAGAATGTGCTGGTCAGCATGATGCCAACCATCGGCCCGACATAGACCGCAACACTGGCAAAGCTGAACAGATCATCAGAATTGACCAACATGCGCAAATGAACGGGCCAGAACGGCCCGCTCATTTCCATTGCCCCCATCGCAACAAGCTGGGTGACAAAAAGCAGATGGATTTGCCAGCGCGGGGCTGTCACATCAGAAGTCCGCAGTCACAGACAACAGCGCTGTGCGCGGTGCACCAAGTGACACAAACCGCCACTGGTTGACACCCGACCAGTATTTTTCATCGGTCACGTTTTGTACGGTTGCCCGCACGGTAACCGGCGTTCCATACAGTTCCGTCTTGTAACGTGCGCCAATATCAAGCGTCGTCCAATCTGGAATGGTCTGGGTATTGGCCGTATCAACAAACTGTTTGGAGGTATGGGTAACCGTGCCGCTTAGCGTCAAACCATCGACAAAGGGCGTGTCCCATTCGCCGACAAGGTTGATCTGCATTTCCGGTGTGCCGACTGGACGTTTGCCCTTGCTGCTTGCCGATACCGCCTTGGTGATTTCGGAATCAAGGAACATCACACCGCCAAGCAGACGAACATCGTTGGTCACCTGCCCGAAGACGTTAAGTTCAAGCCCGCGGTTGCGCTGTTCATTGTCAGCACGGAAGATATTGGTTGCCCCGTCGGTTTCACCGTCCGGCTGGGTAATCTGGAAGGCCGCAACGGAACCGCCAATGGTACCGAAATCAAGTTTCACACCGGCTTCGATCTGTTTGGCGACATAGGGCTCCATTGCCTCCCCGGCATTGGCCGCCGTGTTGGGGGCAATATCGCCCTGATTAAGGCCTTCGATATAGTTGGCATAAAGCGAAACCGTTTCGACCGGCTTGAACACAACACCGGCCATCGGTGAAATCACGTCATCATTATAACTGCTGCTGACTGTACCACTGCTGTAGTTATCAACAGAAATGCTTTGATGGCGCGCACCAACCGTTACCAGAACCTGATCATCCAGAAAGCCCAATGTATCGGCCAGCGCATAGCCGGTCAGTTGGGATTCAGACGTTTTCGGCTTGCTCGTCGGGGCACTGACCGCAATCGGGGCCACAGCAAGGGTCGTATAGATGTTGGCCGACGGGCTTGATGCCGCGTTGCTGATCCCCTGACGCAGTTCGTCTTCGTAACGGGTCGCTTCGAAGGTTACCTTGTGCTTGATCTCGGCTGTTTCAAATTCGGTGCGGACACCACCACTTGCCGACCAGCGATCAGTCTGGAACCGGCGATATGAAAGGCCACTATCGGTATAATCGCCCGCCGCGTTCTGAACCGTCGGCGTTCCGAACAGACGATCAAGTTCCGTGCGCCCGCCACCAAAACTGCCAAACACGGTAACATCCTTGATCAGGTCATATTCGGCCTGGATCATCCCGGAACGGTCAACCGCATCGGACCATTCCCATTCCTGGATCGGGTTGGTTGATCCGTCCGGTGCATCAGGAATGGCAAAACCGGAACTGAAGCGAAATTCACGGGCCGGTGCATTCAGGTTTTCGCGCTGATCAATCAGATCGACCGATGCCCGGAACCGATCCCCCTTATAGTCAAGGGCAAGCGCACCCAGCGATGTTTCACGCGTTTGACGGTCAAGGAAGGTATCCCCGTTGTGATAGCCCCCGTTAAAGCGCACACCGAATTCATCTTCCGCGCCGTAGCGACGGCTGAAATCGACATTGCCACCACCCTGTTCGCCACGCCCGTAATCAAGACTGACCCGGTTCAAATCCTCGTCACCGGCGCGTTTGGGAACGATATTGATGGCACCACCAACCGCACCGGTCGGCGACATACCGTTGAGAAGTGCGTTGGGACCTTTAACAACCTCGATCCGTTCGGCAAGACCCGACATCACGCGATAGGTCGGCGCAACCCCGTATGCACCGTTAAAGGATACCTCCCCCGTATTGAACAGGTTCACCCCGAACCCGCGGATCTGATAGGTGTCCAGATTGGCGGTTTCGGCATTGGGCGACCGTACGGACGGATCATATTGCAAGACATCGGCAATTGTTTCGGCCTGCTGGTCGGCAATACGTTCGGCGGTATAGCTGGTGATGCTGACCGGGGCGTCCATGATGTCGGTATTGCCAAGCATCCCCAGACGCCCGCCCGAGGCAACCTGCCCCCCGGCATAGGCAGCCGGAAGGTCGGCGTTCGCATTCATCGCCTCGACATACACCGGGTCCAGGGCGATTGATCCGTTTTCACCGGTTTCTGCACCCGTTGCCACCAGGATCAGTGACTGATTGCCGGCATCGCGATAGGCAAGACCCGTTCCACGGATCAGGATTTCAATTGCGGCCGGAACCGACATCGTGCCGCGGATTTCGCGGGCACCGTCAAGATCGGGCAGATCAACCGCATAGGCAATGCGCCAACCCGATATGTCCCCGATCCGGACCACGCCGTCGGCAATCGAATTGACCGTCAGATCAAAGTCGTAAAGTGCCTGGGCGATTTCGACCTGCTGCCCGGCCAGATCGTTTGATTGGTCCTGGGCGCTTGCGATCGTGGTGATAAAACAGCCCGACATCGCAATCGATGACGACACCAACAACCCCGAAATAAAGCCGTTCTTTTTTGATATTGCCTGTTTGGAATGCAACTTCCCGCTCCATGATGCGTCTTTTCATTCAGGCAGGTCCCCCTGCTTCTGAAAGGACAAACGTGCGGGAAGAAAAACACCTCACATCAAGATCGTCTTTTTTGCGAATTTTTCGCAATCTCAGATCAAATCCTAATAGATTACGGTTAACCAGGGCGACGTTCTGATCACTTTTGCACCAACAGCAGCCGCGACAGTTTCAAGCGATCCAACCACATCGGTGGTCGGGAAACTGCCGGAAATGGTTCGTTCGGAAACATCGCCAAGTGCGACAAGACGACCGCTCGCAAAATTGTCCAGACGCGCAACAAGATCGCCGACAGTGACATTGCGAACACTTAACCGCCCCTGCATCCAGCCGTGAATTGCTGTCGGGTCGGTCTTTTCAACGTCACCCAGCGATGCCGCTGTGCTGACCGCCACCCGGTCCCCTGCCCCCAGCAGGACACCTTGCGGGTTGTCATTGCTTGAAACCCGGACAGCACCTTCTTCGACAGCGATTTCTGTATTGCGGCTAAGGTAATCGACATTAAAGCGCGTGCCGACCACCTCGATCATTGCCGGGCCGGCATGAACCCGGAACCGGTCGCCATTGCGATGGGTTACCTCGAAAAAGGCTTGCCCGCGCAAAAGTTCCACATCCCGTCGACCGTCGGCAAAATCGGTCGCAATGGCGCTGTTGGCGGCCAGATGGACGATTGATCCGTCAGTCAGCGTGACATCCGTGACCGTTTCATTTTCAGTCACGATGTCAGCCCGGATGTTTTCGACCATATCGGGATTGAAGAAAAACACACATGCGCCAACCGCCACCGCACCGGCAACCCCGGCAAAGGCCCGGCCGGGGGAAAACCATTGTCTGACCTTGTCAAACCGGGGCTTTTCACCAGCCATTGCGGTGGACATACGACGTGCCGGTTCTTCGACCTGGGCCCACAGCACACGCATCTGGTCATATGCCAGCCGGTTGCCCGGGTCGGCATTGATCCAGGCGTCAAATTCGCCTTCCTGTGCGACAGACATGGACCCGCCAGCCCGTTTCACGTGCCAGAGTGCCGCCTCATCCTTCTGCGCGTCGGTCGGTATGTGTTGGCCTTGCATCGGTTTTACTGGTGTCCACTCATGGTCAGCGGGGATGACGCCATCCCGGTTGTGAAGTCATCTCTATAAACAATAACGAATGAGGAAGAAACATCCTCAGGACCGGGGCCGATCATTTCATTCGGGATCACGATAGGCCGCCAATCGTTCCTGACAGTGGCGCATGGTGCGTGCCAGCTGTTTTTCCACCGCACTGACCGAAATGCCGTATTTCCTGGCAAGCTTGGCGTTCGAAATGCCCTCGATACGATGCAGAAGAAACATCTCGCGTGCTTTCGGGGTCAGTTCCAGCAATGCCTGATCTAGCGCACCAAGCGCCTGACGGGATTCTGCATGATCCTGTGGCGATGATGATTCGTTCTGCCAAAGCTGCACGGGCAAAATCCCGTTCATGACATTGGCCCGTCCGGCATTGCTGCGATGATAGTCAATCACCGCATTGCGCACCGACGCATAAAGGATTTTGGTATTTTCTTCCTCGGTGCCGCGGTCACCGGCCTTCATCAGTCTGGCATAGACATCCTGCACCAGTTCGACCGCGGTTTCGCGATCACTGATCCGGCGCGTGACAATTGAAACCAACTGTCGCCGATGATCTTCAAACAGCTTTGCAAGCCTGTTTTGCCAGAACTTCATGTTCAGAACTTCATGTTCAGATGTTAACGCCATCGCATGGCATTGAATGCCCTCGCGGATTTCCCCCAAGGATTGCCTAAAGGCATCATTGCGAACCGCACCGGCGCCCCCCCGACGGCCAGCCCACGCAACCTATCAATGATGATAATAATTTGCAATTGCAAATAAACGCACCCCATTTCCTCTTGGAAATCGTAACAACCACCGGGCTTTGCGCCTTTACAGCCGCTTCTGACCTGATTTTCACTTTTTACCGATTCTGAGCATTCCGGGCGGAGCATGCCTTATTGAAAAAATCGAATTCAAGCTGGCCTGACATGCTCAACACGCAAAAACATCACGCAATAACAAACCGTTATCTTTCGAACTATTAAGTTCGTTATCGAAAATTTAACCCGGTAATAATTTTCGCTTGCAATTATTTTTAGCCACTCGTAACGTTTGTGAAATAACGGAACGGCATCTGAGAATAGCCGTCACAAATAAGAGCACCAGGGAGGCAACGGTTGCTCAGTTCAGAAACATTCGACATTGCCATCATTGGAGGTGGCATAAATGGTACGGGCATTGCGCGCGACGCGTCGGGCCGCGGGCTGAGTGTCTTTTTGTGTGAAAAGGACGACCTTGCCAGCGCCACCTCATCGGCCAGTACCAAACTGATCCATGGCGGCCTGCGCTATCTTGAACATTATGAATTCCGGCTGGTCCGCGAGGCATTGATTGAACGCGAAGTGTTGCTGCGCGCTGCCCCGCATATCATCTGGCCGCTGCGTTTTGTGCTGCCCCATGTCAAGGGTCTGCGCCCGGCATGGATGATCCGTCTGGGTCTGTTTTTATATGACCATCTTGGTGGTCGCGAAACACTTCCGGGATCGGAGGGCATCCGTCTTGCATCCCATCCGGCTGGCCAGCCCTTGGTCAAGGGCATGGACAAGGCATTCGTCTATTCCGATTGCTGGGTGCAGGATGCCCGTCTGGTGGTTCTTAATGCCATGGACGCACGAGACAAGGGTGCCGATATTCGCACACGAACCGAATGTGTGTCGGCCAAACGCGACGGCGATCTTTGGAATGTTACGATCCGCAACATTGATGATGGCAGTGAACAGGTCATAAAGGCCAGATCACTGGTCAATGCCGCAGGCCCATGGTGTGCGGAACTGCTTGAAAGCCGGGTCGAGGCCAAAAAGAAACAGGGTATCCGCATGGTTCAGGGCAGCCACATCGTGGTGCCCAAACTGTTTGACCATGAATATTGCTATATCTTCCAGAACCCGGACGGGCGCATCGTTTTTGCCATCCCCTATGAACAGGATTTCACCCTGATCGGCACGACGGACCGGGATTATAATGGGGACCCGTCCAAGGTCGCGATCAGCGACGAGGAAACGCAATATCTGTGTGATCTTGCCAACAGCTATTTCGAAAAGAAAATCACCACCGATGATGTTGTATGGACCTATTCCGGGGTGCGCCCGCTTTATGGCGATGGCAGCGAAGACGCATCACAGGTCACCCGCGACTATGTTCTTGAAATTGATCGCGGTGATCTGCAACAGGATGGTGCACCGCTTCTAAACATCTATGGCGGCAAGATCACGACCTATCGCAAGCTTGCTGAATCAGCCATGACCAAGCTTTGCCCTTTGCTGGGGCAGAAAGACACCCGCTGGACCGCGACAAGCGCGCTTCCGGGGGGCGACATGCCGGACGCGGATTTCGAGCGGTATCTTACCGCGATGCACAAGAAATTTCCGTGGATTCCCGACGCACAAATCTACCGTTACGTGCAAAACTACGGCACACTCACCAACAGAATTGTTGGTGATGCGTCTGATCTTCAGGGGCTTGGCAGGCATCTGGGGGATGACGTTTATGAATGTGAATTGCGCTATCTGGTGGATTGTGAATGGGCCAAAACAGCCCAGGACGTTTTGTGGCGCCGCTCCAAGCTGGGGCTGCATGTATCGGATGAGACGCGTAATGCCATTGTCCAATGGTTCGCAACGGAACCGAAATCAAGAAACACCGTGAAAACGGGCGAAGGAAACAGTGGAAAATGACCCTTACGCTTGAAAACATATCCAAGACCGTGGGAGGGGAGTCCCACATCGACGATGTGTCGATGACGCTGGAACCGGGATCATTCAACGTCCTTTTGGGGCGGACCCTGGCCGGCAAGACGACACTGATGCGCATTATGGCCGGGCTTGAACCGCCAAGCAGCGGGCGCATTCTGGTCGATAATGTTGATGTGACCGGCATGGCCGTCCAGAAGCGCAATGTCGCCATGGTCTATCAGCAATTCATCAATTACCCGTCGATGAATGTCTATGACAATATCGCATCCCCCCTGAAGCTTCAGGGTGTCGCCAAGGCCGAAATCGACAAGCGTGTGCGTTCAACCGCCGAGTTGATGCATATCGAACATCTGCTTGATCGTCTGCCACAGGAACTTTCCGGTGGCCAGCAACAGCGCACCGCCATGGCACGCGCCATGGTCAAGGATTGCAAATTGCTGTTGCTTGACGAACCGCTGGTCAATCTTGACTACAAATTGCGCGAAGAACTGCGCGAAGAAATCCCGAACCTTCTGGCGGAACGCGACACCATTGTTGTCTATGCCACGACCGAACCGATGGAAGCCCTGCTTCTGGGTGGGAAATGTGCGGTCATGCATGAAGGTCGCGTCACCCAGTTTGGTCCGACCACACAGGTTTACCACAACCCGGCCTTTGTCGAGACCGGCCTGATCTTTTCCGATCCGCCGATCAATCTGGTCGATGCCGAAGTCCGCGATGGCGCGATCTTTATGAAATCGGGTCATCAGGTGCCGCTTGCCGGTCATCTGTCGGGGCTTTCGAACGGCAAATACACCCTTGGCATCCGTGCCAACCACCTTTCGGTTGATCCGACCGGGGATAACACGATCGCCATGCAGGGACAGGTTGAACTGGCCGAAATCACCGGTTCGGAAACCTTTGTCCATGTGCATTTCAATGATGTTTCCTGGGTCATTCAGGAAGAAGGCGTTCACAACCCGCGTCTGGGCGAAGCCACGTCCTTCTATGTCGATCCGACACGTCTGTTTGCCTTTGATGCAAACGGCAAACTCGTGGCCGCCCCGCCGGTCGAGATTTCCAACGGCAAAGCGGCGTGAGGTGAGTTAGAAAAATGGCACGTATTGATCTTAAAAGCCTTGCGCATTCATACTTCCCCGATCCGAAATCGGACGAGGATTATGCCCTTCGCCGCATGGAACATGTCTGGGAAGATGGCGGCGCCTATGCCCTTTTGGGCCCGTCGGGCTGTGGCAAGACCACATTGCTCAACATCATTTCCGGCCTTCTGACGCCCTCGCACGGGCAGGTTCTGTTTGATGGCAAGGATGTCACCCATCTGGCCCCGGAAGACCGCAACATCGCACAGGTTTTCCAGTTCCCGGTGATCTATGACACCATGACGGTTTACGAAAACCTCGCCTTCCCGCTGCGAAACCGTGGCGTCGATGAAAAGCGCGTCGATGCGCGTGTGCGCGAAATCGCCGGGATGCTGGACCTGACCGGCAAGCTCAAACAAAAGGCCCGCGGCCTTGGTGCGGATGAAAAACAGACCATCTCGCTTGGCCGTGGTCTGGTCCGTGATGATGTCTCGGCCATTCTGTTTGACGAACCGCTGACGGTGATTGACCCGCATCTGAAATGGGTTCTGCGCCGCAAGCTTAAGGAAATTCACAACAAACTGCGCCCGACCATGGTTTATGTCACCCATGACCAGGTCGAAGCCCTGACTTTTGCCGACAAGGTCGTCGTCATGTATGGCGGCAAGGTCGTGCAGTTGGGCACCCCGCAGGAACTGTTTGAAAATCCGGCCCATACCTTTGTCGGGTACTTCATCGGAAGCCCCGGCATGAACATCATGGATTGCAAGATCGATGATGGTGCGGCCTGGATTGACGGGCAACGGATCGGACTGTCGGACCGTCACCTTGATGCCGTTTCCAAACAGAGCGGCAAGATCGAACTCGGTATCCGTCCGGAATTCCTGACCCTTGAAACCGGCACTGCTGCCAAGGGAGCCGATGGTGTTGAGGTCAACATCATCAAGGTCGAAGACCTTGGTCAGTACAAGATCGCGACCACCCGGTTTGGCGCATCCGAAATCAAGGTCAAGCTTGGCGAAGACGAACAGGTGATCGGACAGTCCGGCATCCTGCGCTTTGCGCCTGAATGGACAAAGCTTTACGCCGACAGTCAGTTGGTCGCGTAAGGGGGGATGGGGAAATGAACAAGATTACCAACAACAAGGCCTGGTTCCTCGTCCTGCCAGTGTTCTTCATCGTTGCCATCAGTGCGATCATTCCGCTGATGACGGTTGTGAACTATTCCGTTCAGGACATTTTTGATCCGCAAACCCGGTTCTTTGTCGGCACCGAATGGTTCGAACAGGTTCTGGGCGACAGCCGCCTGCATGATGCGCTGATCCGTCAGATCATCTATACACTCAGCGTTCTGTTCATCGAAATCCCGCTGGGGATTGCGGTTGCGCTGACCCTGCCGCGCAAGGGCTGGGGCGTTTCGGCATCGATGGTTCTGCTGGCCTTGCCGCTGCTTATTCCTTGGAACGTGGTTGGCACCATCTGGCAGATTTTCGGCCGTGCCGATATTGGTCTTGGCGGTTATGTCATCAATCTTCTGGGCATTGACTATAACTATTCCCAGAACCCGATGGATGCATGGGTCACGGTTCTTGTCATGGATGTATGGCACTGGACCAGCCTGATTGTTCTGCTGTGCTATGCCGGGTTGCGTTCGATCCCGGATGCCTATTATCAGGCGGCCAAAATTGACGGCGCATCGCGCTGGGCCGTGTTCCGCTTTATCCAGCTTCCGAAAATGCAGTCGGTTCTCGTGATCGGTGTTCTGCTGCGCTTTATGGACAGCTTCATGATCTATACCGAACCGTTCGTCCTGACCGGCGGCGGACCGGGTAATGCCACAACCTTCCTTAGCCAGTTCCTGACCCGTATGGCGGTCGGCCAGTTTGACCTTGGGCCTGCTGCGGCCTTCTCGCTGGTCTACTTCCTGATCATTCTGCTGGTTTGCTGGGTTTTCTATACCGTCGTGATGAACGCCGGAAAGCGGGAGGAACAATAAAATGCACTTCCAGAAACGTCATATCGGACTTCTTCTTTATATCCTGTTCCTGTTGCTGCCGATCTATTGGCTGTTCAACATGTCGATCAAGACCAATACGGAAATCCTGGGGGCCATGACCCTGTTCCCGGATAATCCGACCTTGGCGAACTATGCGACGATCCTGACCGATCCGGCATGGTATTCGGGTTATATCAACTCGATGATCTATGTCGGGATCAACGTAATCATTTCGCTGGTTGTGGCCCTTCCGGCGGCTTATGCATTCTCGCGGTTCAACTTTACCGGCGACAAGCATCTGTTCTTCTGGCTTCTGACCAACCGCATGGCGCCGCCGGCCGTGTTCCTGTTGCCGTTTTTCCAGCTTTATTCAAGTGTCGGCCTGTTTGACACCCATATTGCCGTGGCCCTTGCGCACTGCCTGTTCAACGTGCCGCTGGCGGTGTGGATTTTGGAAGGCTTCATGTCGGGCATTCCCAAGGAAATCGATGAAACCGCCTATATCGACGGTTATTCGTTCCCGCGCTTCTTTGCCACAATCTTCATTCCGCTGATCCGGTCGGGCATCGGGGTGACCGCCTTCTTCTGCTTCATGTTCAGCTGGGTTGAACTGCTTTTGGCCCGCACCCTGACCTCGGTCGATGCAAAACCGATCGTGGCCACCATGACCCGTACGGTTTCGGCATCGGGCCTTGATTGGGGTGTGCTGGCAGCAGCGGGTGTTTTGACAATCGTCCCGGGGGCCTTGGTGATCTGGTTTGTGCGCAACTACATCGCCAAAGGTTTCGCGATGGGTCGCGTGTAATCGGCAAACAGGAGGAATATCAACATGTCTTGGATGGCCTGGACCCCGATTACCGCTGTGTTTTTCAGCTGCATCATCTTGATGCTGATCGGAATGGGAATTTGGCAGGCGGTATCACCAACCGTCCCGCGGCGCGGCTTCTTGCCGCTGACCACCACGCGCGGTGACCGCCTTTTCATCAGTCTACTGGGTGCGGCCTATATCCATCTTGGATGGCTGGCCTTTACCGACATCGCCCTTTGGGTCGGTTCGGTGATCGCACTGGCCTGGCTCATCATTGTGATGCGCTGGGGATGATCCCGGGGAACGGCGCTGTGATCTGTCGCAGTGCCGTTCCCTTGATATTCGTCGCGGCGGGTTGTCTGTCTTCCCCTGCCGTTGATGACCGGGTTTGATCCGGATGAGCAAAAAGGAAGACAACCAGGGAGAAAACGACATGATCGTTAAAGCCAAAGGCGCTTCGAGCGTTGTTAAAGGCAGTGCCGTTGCAGTCGCTCTTGGTCTTGCTGTACTGGCCAACCCGGCCATGGCTGACCAGTATACTGACGCGGCCAAGAAATGGATCGACAGCGAGTTTCAGCCGTCGAGCCTGAGCAAGGATGCCCAGATGGCCGAACTGGAATGGTTCATCAAGGCAGCCGAGCCGTTCCGTGGCATGGACATCAACGTGGTGTCCGAAACCATCACCACGCACGAATATGAATCCAAGGTTCTGGCAAAGGCTTTCTCGGAAATCACCGGGATCAACCTGACCCACGACCTGATTGGTGAAGGTGACGTTATCGAGAAACTGCAAACCCAGATGCAGTCGAACCGTAACATCTATGACGCCTATATCAATGACTCGGACCTGATCGGTACCCATTCGCGCTATGACGCGGTTGTGCCGCTTTCCGACTTCATGTCCGGCGAAGGCAAAGACGTTACCTCCCCAACCCTTGATCTTGAAGATTTCATCGGTCTGTCTTTCACCACCGGCCCGGATGGCAAGCTTTATCAGCTTCCTGACCAGCAGTTCGCGAACCTTTACTGGTTCCGCTATGACTGGTTCCAGCGTGAAGACCTGCAAAAGCAGTTCAAGGACAAATACGGCTATGACCTTGGCGTTCCGGTCAACTGGTCGGCATATGAAGACATCGCCGAATTCTTCACCAACGATGTCGGTGAAATCGACGGTCAGAAAGTCTATGGCCACATGGATTACGGTAAAAAGGACCCGTCGCTAGGTTGGCGCTTTACCGATGCGTGGCTGTCGATGGCAGGTGCTGGCGACAAGGGCCTTCCGAACGGTCTTCCGGTTGACGAATGGGGCATCCGCGTTGAAGGCTGCGCACCGGCCGGTTCAAGCGTGACCCGTGGTGGTGCGGCCAACGGCCCGGCGGCTGTTTACGCCCTGACCAAATATATCGACTGGCTCAAGGCCTATGCCCCGGCAGAAGCCGCTGGCATGACCTTTGGCGAAGCTGGTCCGGTTCCGGCACAGGGCCAGATCGCACAGCAGATCTTCTGGTACACCGCTTTTACCGCCGACATGGCGAAAAAAGGCACCCCGGTTGTGAATGACGATGGCACGCCGAAATGGCGTATGGCACCGTCCCCGCACGGCCCGTACTGGGAAGAAGGCATGAAGCTTGGCTATCAGGATGTGGGTTCCTGGACCCTGATGAAGTCCACCCCGCTTGAGCGCCGCAAAGCTGCATGGCTTTATGCGCAGTTCGTAACCTCGAAATCCGTATCGCTGAAAAAGACCCTGACCGGTCTGACCCCAATCCGTCAGTCTGACCTGGACACCCAGGAAATGACCGATATCGCACCGAACTGGGGTGGTCTGGTTGAATTCTATCGTTCCCCGGCCCGTGTCCAGTGGTCGCCGACCGGTACCAACGTTCCGGATTATCCGAAACTGGCTCAGCTCTGGTGGCAGAACGTTGCCGAAGCTGTAACCGGCGAACGCACCCCGCAGGAAGCAATGGATAACCTTGCGACCTCGATGGACCGTGTTCTTCAGCGTCTGGAACGTGCAGGCATCGGTGGCGAATGCGCACCGAAACTGAACGAAGAACGTGATGCACAATACTGGTTCGACCAGCCCGGTGCACCGAAAGCGAAACTCGCAAACGAAAAACCGCAGGGTGAGACCGTCAAATATGACGATCTGATCGCGGAATGGCGTGCGGCTCAGAAAAACTAGGAGCCACACTACTGGGGGTGCCGGGGGTGTTTTTCATCCCCGGCCGTCCCCGATATCGCTTTATTGTTTGATCGATTTTCAGCCATCCATTTCATCACATTCACATTTCCAATGCTTTTTACCTCCCTGCAATGAGCGCACCTTACGGGACTGACTTTCCCCTTTTGGCGGAAAGCCGGTCCCGCCTTTTTCCGCCCGGATTTGCAAACAAGGCACAGGGTCCCGACCTTCATGACATATCTGACCGATCCTTTTTCAAAGATGCCGCAAACCAAACTGTTGCGCCGATCCCTGCGTGCTTTGGTGCTTGTTATTGCCGGACACGTGACCCTGTCGGCACCGGCATTTGCCGGGTCGATGCTTGATGAAGGTGTTTCGGCCTATCGCCACGGCAACTTCGAAAAATCGGCGAAAATTTTTACCCCGCTTGCCCGGAACGGCGATGCCACCGCGCAATATCTTTTGTCCTGTCAGATGATCAACGGGGCGGGTGTCAGTGCCGATGAGGCAACCGGTTGGGACATGATGCAACAGGCCACCGACAACCGGCACCCAGATGCCAGCATCATCATGGCCCGCAAACTCGAAGCATCCGGCGCCCCGACCGACCAGATCCGGGCGCTTTATCAACAAAGTGCAGATCAGGGCGAAACACAGGCCATGCTTTGGCTGGCCCTTGACGCGCTTGATCAGGGTAAACCGGACGATGCCAAGGCCCTACTTGAAAAGGCGTGGGAACTTGGCGATCCGCGTGCGGCAACCCTTCTTGCCAACCGTTTCACCAAAACCGACAGCGGCCGGTATCAATATCTTCGTTCTGCCGCCCAGCGTGGTGAAATGCGGGCCGCGGCCTATCTTGCCGAAGAAGCACGGTCGGTTGACGATACCGCAGAGGCCGTTGGCTGGTGTGCGATTGCCACCGGCCTTCCCGGTCATAACGAACATGTCGACTGGAAATCCATCGGGGATGCGGTTGAAAAGAACTGCGCAAAGTTTGACAAGGACCTTGGCGAACAGGACCGCGCAGCCAACCGCGAACGGGTCGACCAGTTCCTTGCGACCTTCTTTGAAAACTATCAGCCATGGACCCCGTGGAAGCCCTGTGCCGTAAGGTAAATTTGTCGGGGCGCGGGCATCTCTTGTCTTGATAAAATGACCGGAATCCACACATACTTCGGGTAGATTTATCCGGGGATGTGGTGTGGAACGGTTTGCACGATTTATTGTAACTTTCAGATGGACTGCGATCTGTCTTTTGTTGGCAATGAGCTGTGCAGTTTCAAGCCCGGATGCCAAGGCATCCGATCACGTTCCGCTTGAAATCATCTGGCAACAGGTGCCCTCTGCCCCTGCAGTGATCACCGAAGGCCCGTCCGTTGGCGAAGGCTATTTGCAGCGCACGACCGACTGGCTGATCAGCCATCTTCCCGAATTTCACCACGAGATACGTGTAATGCCGGTGCCCAAGGTCCTTGATGAAATGGCCAAGGGGCAATTCATCTGTTCGAACTTTCTGTTCGAAAGTGCACTACGCAGCGAATATATGCTGTTCTCCGACCCGGTGATGGAATTGCATCCGATCCACTTGTTCATCGCCCCAGAAAAGCTGCCTGATTTGCGCTTTGCCATGCGTGACGGGGCGGTTGATCTGGGCCTTCTGGCCGGTCAGGACAAACTGTCGATCGGCATATCGGTGGGCTATCGCTTTGACGAGGGACTGGTGCCCGGCATCAATGACTTTTTAAACGCCCATATGACCCAAAGTGCCGGCACGACCGAAATGGTTGTTCGGCTGTTTGATGTCCGCCGCATTGACGGGTTCATCGCCTATGAGGTCAATGTGAATTACTATCGCGAAACTGCTCAGCTTGACCGTGACACTGTGGCAGTGCCGATTGTCGGGGTGCCGCGCCGCCCCCTGCCGGTGTCATGCAGCGGCGACAAACAGCAGGCCCGAAAGATCATTGATGCGGTAAATCTGTTGCTGTCCAACCCGGAAAATCGCCGCGAAATTCACGCTTTCTATACCCGCTGGTCAGAACCCGCACATTAAGATCACATACCTTTTGACGGCCGGGCTGCCAGCATCTTTTCAAGTTCGGCCAGATCATCAATCGTATTGGCATTGGCAAACATAGCCAGATCGCTTGCCTGACGGGGAAATGTCACCGCAACCGCGTCCAGTGCCTGCAACGGGGCACGCACCCGGCGATCATCATCAGCCAGCAATTTTGCAATCACCGGCGCGCTTTCACGGTGCCAGGCCGATGACAGATAATGATCACGATCGCCATGCCGGGCAAAAGCCGCCCGAACCCCGGCATCAAGGGCCGCCGATACCAGCTTGGCTGCCATATCATCAGGCACCACCGGGCAATCAACCGGAAAAGTCACCAGCCAGTCGACCCCGTCGGGCAATGCCGTCAAACCGCCCAGAACCCCGCCAAGCGGCCCCTGCCCGGCCTTGGGGATATCGGCCACCACATTTGCTTTGTATGCGGCAAATGCTTCGGGCGGCTGGTTTGATGAAATCATCACGGGGTCACAATGCCGCCCGGCATTTTCAACGGCCATCGCAATCAGTGGGCGCCCGCCAATCTGGCGAAACGGCTTGTCCCCCCCCATACGCCGCCCTTCCCCACCGGCCAGAACAAGACCGGCGATCGCGATCATAGAAAAGCGGGTTTGATCAGATTTCGTCACAACGTCAGCAAACCTTTGAATTGGGGCAATTAATTTGATGACCTCATCATAATCCAGAGCTTGGCAGCATGCATCTTTCGTATTGTGACAAAGGCACATTCATGACTAAACAACAATGCTGCATCGCATCATTTTTAAATTGTCGCACTGCAGTCATTGAATTAGACTGGTTACAGATAGTTCGACTTTCCACCTCGATACCGGACGACCGGTATTCCTGATCCAATCAATGGGGACGGCCCCGCAAGACAGGAGGCCCCCATGGCCTGGACAGCGTTGGTTATTGCCGGATTTCTGGAAATTTGCTGGGCGATTGGTCTGAAATACACTGAAGGTTTCACCAAGCTCATCCCAAGCGCCCTGACCATTACCGCGATTGCAGCCAGCTTCTGGCTACTTTCAATCGCCATGCGTTCCATTCCGATTGGAACGGCTTATGCGATCTGGACCGGTATAGGTGCCGCTGGTGCCGTAATCTTTGGCATCCTCATGGTCGGTGAACCTGCCAATGTCGGTCGCCTGATTGCGATCTGCATGATCCTTGGCGGGATCGTGATGCTGAAACTGTTCAGCCCGGCCTGATCGCGGTCGCCATCAGCACATTCATTTTCGATACATGCAAAACGGGGCAGCCACTGGCTGCCCCGTTTCTGTTTCAACCTGCCCAATCGCGGCCTAGACGCCGGCCGGGATGCCTTTGCGTTCGACCTTGCGCGGGGATGTGATTTCTTTCCATTTGGAAAGGGCCTTGTTGACCGCCGGATAAGGTTCGCGGGCGATGAATTCGCCGTCGCCGCATTTGGCCAGAACCACGCCTTCTTCGGCGGCAATGCGCCCGCGGCTGATGGTATAGCGCGGAAGACCAGTGACCTCGATGCCTTCGAACACGTTGTAATCGATTGCCGATTGCTGATGTTCGGCGGTAATGGTTTTCGAGGCCTTGGGATCCCAGACCACAAGATCGGCATCCGCCCCGACCAGAACCGCGCCTTTGCGCGGATAGATGTTCAGGATCTTGGCAATATTGGTCGAGGTTGCCGCAACAAACTCGTTCATGGTCAGACGACCGGTATTGACCCCATAAGTCCACAGAAGCGGCATGCGGTCTTCAAGACCGCCGGTACCGTTCGGGATTTTGGTGAAATCGCCTACACCCATGCGTTTCTGTTCGGTGGTGAAAGCGCAATGGTCGGTCGCCACCACCTGCAAACTGCCCGATGCCAGACCATTCCAAAGCCCGTCCTGATGTTCCTTGCTGCGGAATGGCGGGGACATGACGCGGCGTGCGGCATGATCCCAATCGGCATTCTTGTATTCGCTGTCATCAAGGATCAGGTGCTGGATCAACGGTTCGCCAAACACGCGCTTGCCATTGGCGCGTGCGCGACGGATGGCTTCATGGGCCGGTTCGCACGATACATGCACGATATAAAGCGGCACATTGGCCATATCGGCAATCATGATCGCACGGTTGCACGCCTCGCCCTCGACATCCACAGGCCGGGAATAGGCATGGGCTTCGGGGCCGTTATTGCCTTCGGCCAGCAATTTCTGCTGAAGGGTGGCGACCACATCGCCGTTTTCGGCATGAACAAGCGGCATCGCGCCCAGTTCCGAACAACGCGAGAAGGATGCAAACATCTCGTCATCATCCACCATCAGAGCCCCCTTATAGGCCATGAAATGCTTGAAGGTGTTGATGCCTTTTTCCTGCACGACGGTCTTCATTTCGTCAAAGACCTGCTCGCTCCACCAGGTGATCGCCATGTGGAAGGAATAGTCACATACCGCCTTGGAAGATTTGTTGTCCCAGGCCTGCAATGCTTCGAGCAGCGACTGATTGGGGGCCGGAAGACAGAAATCCACCACCATGGTCGTGCCACCGGCAACCGCGGCCTTGGTGCCGCTTTCGAAATCGTCTTCGGAATAGGTCCCCATAAAGGGCATTTCCATATGGGTGTGCGGATCAATCCCGCCGGGCATCACATAGCAGCCATCGGCGTCAATCACCTTGTCCCCGGTCAGATTGTCCCCGATCGCGGCAATCTTGCCGTCTTCGATCAGGATGTCGGATTTGTATGTCAGATCGGCGGTAACAATGGTTCCGCCACGAATAACCATGGACATGGGTGGCTCCTTGTCTGTCTGTTTGGCGAAAAGTTGCGGGCCATCCCGGCATTTCACCCTTTTCCCGGACGGGTCCGGGCCTTGTTCAAACACAAAATCGGGAGGTCAGCCCGGCGGGTCACACATCGCCGCCGGGCCGATCATGATCGGATTACATCGACGCCTTGTCGGTTACGACATGGGTCCAGGCACCTTCCGGTTCCTTGGTGATGACCGGGTCAGACCCACCCGACAGCAGGCTGTCGACGGTGCGCTGATAGGCTGCTTCGTCAAGGGCTGCACTATCGCCCAGAAGCTTGGCAATTTCCGTCATCATGCGGACCTGATGTTTTTCGGTCTGCGCACCGGTTGCATCATTGTCCAGAACGATGCCGGCAGCTTCTTCCGGGTTTTCTTTCGCATACATCCAGCCCTTCATGCTGGCTTCAACGAAACGCGCCATCTTGTCGACAAATGCCGGGTCCTTGAGATTGTCTTCAAGAACATAAAGGCCGTCTTCAAGGGTGGCGACGCCCTGGTCTTCGTATTTGAAGACCTTAAGGTCGTCTGCCGAAATACCGGCATCAATCACCTGCCAGTATTCGTTATAGGTCATGGTGGAAATGCAATCGGCCTGCTTCTGAAGCAGCGGATCAACGTTAAAGCCCTGTTTCAGGACGGTAACGCCCTTATCCCCGCCATCGGTCGGAATGCCAAGTTTCGACATCCAGCTCAGGAACGGATATTCGTTGCCAAAGAACCAGACACCAAGGGTACGCCCCGGGAAGTCATCGGGGCTTTCGACACCGGTTTCCTTAAGGCAGGTCAGCATCATGCCAGATTTGGCAAACGGCTGTGCAATATTGACCAGCGGCACACCCTTTTCACGCGATGCAAGTGCGGATGGCATCCAGTCAATGATCACATCGGCACCACCACCGGCAATCACCTGTGGCGGGGCGATGTCCGGGCCGCCCGGATTGATGGTCACGTCAAGATCGGCTTCTTCGTAGAAACCTTTATCAAGGGCCACGTAATACCCGGCAAACTGGGCCTGTGTGACCCATTTAAGCTGCAAGGTTACTTCATCTGCTGCCATCGCCGAAAACGATGTCAGACCAAAACTCAACCCCAATGCAGTCGCAAACAATTTCTTCATTCGTCGATGTCTCCTCAGGTTGTAGTCAAGTCCTCCCGGCGGGTCGTCTTTGATTGTGCCTTTAATGGCGACGTACCCGGAATGATGGATGCCATGACGTCGCTTTTCTCTCAATATAAGCCACGGCCCCATAGAAGACGGTCCCCGCAAGGGCCGCCAAAGCGATCTCTGCCCAGACCATGTCGATGTTCATCCGCCCGACCTCGGTCGAAATGCGGAAGCCCATCCCCACAATCGGGGTGCCGAAAAATTCGGCGACGATTGCGCCAATCAGCGCAAGCGTGGAATTGATTTTAAGTGCGTTGAACACAAACGGCATGGCCGCGGGCAACCGCAACCGGAACAGGGTCGACCAATAGCCCGACGCATAGGTCGCCATCAGGTCGCGTTCAAGTTTCCCCGCCGCATTCAGCCCGGTCACCGTATTCACCAGCATCGGGAAGAAGGTCATGATCACAATGACCGCTGCCTTTGATTGCCAGTCAAAGCCGAACCACATCACCATGATCGGGGCGACCCCGATGATCGGAAGGGCCGAAACCATATTGCCCAGCGGCAACAGACCACGTTTGAGGAACGGCACACGGTCAACGGCAATCGCCATGACAAAGGCCGACCCGCAACCAAGCACATAGCCGCTCAGCACCGCCTTCACAAAGGTCTGATAGAAGTCCGCCGCCATGATATCGGTCGATGTCACAAACCGGACCCCGATCATGCTGGGCGGGGGCAACAGAACCTGTGGCACGCCAAAGCCCGATACCACAACTTCCCAGACAAACAGCAACCAGACCCCGAAGGCCACCGGCACAATCACATTGGCCGCCTGCTGTTTGGCCATTTCAAGCGAACGGTAATTGGCAATCACATCAATCCCGCGCCAGACAAAAGCCCACAGCGAAATGATGAACAACCAGAACCCGGTTCCGGCATATCCGGCCACCCCGTAATCATACAGGGTCGCGATCGCCTGGCTGCACCCAAATACCGCCACCGCCAGAATGACCGCCCCGCTGATGACGGTGCGTACGCCAAGCCATGTGAAAGCCGCACCGGCAATCACACACAGCGCCATGGCAATGGCAAGACCGGGAATATCGCCGACAAAGGCAACCTGTTTTCCGGTATCGGGATCAATCCCGGCCAGCGGAAAGATCAGCGCCAGAAGGGCCGCAATCGCGCCGACCAGACAGAATTTGTCAAGTTTCATCGGGGTCATGACTTTACCCCCATGCGGGCCAGAACCCGGCGTTCAAACCACCCGACAATCACCACCATCATCGCCGCAACAAAGGCCGCGGTCAGTAGGGCGGACCAGATCTGAATGGTTTGTCCGTAATAGGAGCCGGCAAGCAAACGCGCCCCAAGCCCCGCCTGTGCGCCGGTCGGCAATTCACCGACAATGGCCCCGACCAGACTGATGGCAATCGCCACTTTCAGGCTGGCAAACAGGTATGGCATCGCCGATGGCAGACGAAGCTGCCAGAAGGTCTGCCATTTCGAAGCATTATAGGTCCGCATCAGATCAAGCTGGATGACTTGTGGTGACCGCAGGCCCTTGACCATGCTGATGGTCACCGGGAAAAAGCACAAATAGGTCGAAATCACCGCCTTGGGCACCACGCCCTTGATCCCGATGGCGCCCAGAACCACGATGATCATCGGGGCAATGGCAAGGATCGGGATGGTTTGCGATGAAATCACCCATGGCATCAGGCTTTTTTCAAGCGTCATGACATGAACAATGCCCACCGCCAGAACGATGCCAAGAATGGTGCCAATGCCAAAACCAAGCAGGGTCGAGGAAAGCGTTACCCAGCTGTGATAGACCAGCGAGCGCTTTGACGTGATCTTGGTGGCAAAGATGGTTTTATACATTTCCTGGGCCACCTGATGGGGGGCCGGCAGGATCGGACGTTCCTGTGCCAGGGTATCTTCGATCAGCTGGCTGGTGGTCCAGGTCTGATCGGCACGGTTATATTTGTCGATCTGGGTCGGTGCATTCATGAAGACCGCCCCGACATACCAAAGAACAAACAGCGCAATCAGAACAACACAGACCGGACCGGTCTGTCCCGCCATCATGCGCGACCAGATCGACGGTCCGGCAAGGGACCCGGTCATGGTGGCGGTGTTACTCGTCATTGCTGTGCCCCGCGCGCAAACCTTCGCGAACCCGATGCGCAATTTCGAGGAATTCCGGTGTTTCACGGATATCAAGACTGCGGTCACGCGGGAAATCGGTTTCGATCACATCAATGATCCGCCCCGGACGCGGTGACATGACGACAATCTTGGTCGACAGATAGACCGCCTCGGGGATCGAGTGGGTCACAAAGGCCACCGTCTTGTTGGTGCGCGCCCACAATTTCAGAAGCTGCTCGTTCAAATGGTCACGCACGATTTCGTCAAGCGCGCCAAACGGTTCATCCATCAACAGCAGATCGGCATCAAATGACAGCGCGCGCGCAATCGATGCACGTTGCTGCATCCCGCCGGAAAGCTGCCAGGGGAATTTCTTTTCAAAGCCGTTCAATTCAACAAGTTTAAGCGCGTCATGCGCACGCTTGATGCGCTCTTCCTTGGAAATCTCCATGATTTCCAGCGGCAAGGTCACATTGCGTTCAATCGAGCGCCACGGCAAAAGTGCCGGGGCCTGAAACACATAGCCATAAGCCCGGTTTTCACGCGCCTGTTCGGGCGAAACACCATTGATGGAAATATCGCCGCCGGTCGGCTTTTCCAGATCGGCAATCACGCGCAACAGCGTGGTCTTGCCACAGCCCGACGGGCCGATAAAGGAAACGAAATCGCCTTCATTGATCGTCAGATCAACATCGGAAAGCGCATAAACCGGACCATCGGCCGTCTGGAATGTCAGCGACAGATTTTTGATATCAACAACGGCGTCCTTTGATGCGGGCATCTCGGCAACATTATTGACGACTTGTTTTAGCGTCATGGGGTTTCCCCTGATCGTATGTCTCTCTCGGAACCAGAAATGTCTCTTCTGGAACAACTTTACGGAAGCCTCCCTCAGGGACGTTGCCCTGAACCTTGCCGACATCTGATCAGACGGATGTGTTGCGTCTGCCCGGTCATTGCCGGGATTGCGGGACATTGCCCGCCGGTCGGTCAAAGCAAAACGGCGAGCAGGCCTTTGCCCGCTCGCCGGTATCATGAAATCAGTTTCCGTCCGTCAGGCGCGTATAGGTCGACGGCCGACGGTCCCGGAAGAATTGCCAGTTATTGCGAATTTCGCGCACCATCGACATGTCCATGTCATGGACCAGCAATTCATCCTTGTCGCGGGATGCCTGGGCCTCGATTTCGCCGCGCGGATTGACGAAATAGCTTTGGCCGTAAAATTCGCCAATATCCCATGGCTGTTCACGCCCGACCCGGTTGATCGCCCCGATAAAGCAGCCATTGGCCACCGCCGATGCCGGCTGTTCGAGTTTCCAGATATATTCCGAAACCCCGGCAACCGTGGCTGACGGGTTGACGATATATTCCGCCCCATTGAGTGCCAGCGCCCGCCAGCCTTCCGGGAAGTGGCGGTCATAACAGATATAGACGCCAAGCTTGCAATACTGGGTCTCAAAGACCGGCCAGTCCGAAGCCCCCGGCTTGAAGAAGAATTTCTCCCAGAAACCGGCGACATGAGGGATATGGGTTTTGCGGTATTTCCCAAGATAGGTACCGTCGGCGTCAATCACGGCAGCGGTGTTGTAATACACCCCGGTAATGTCTTCCTCATAGATCGGAACAACGATCACCATTTTATATTTGGCTGCCAGTTCGCACATCAGCTGTGTGGTCGGGCCATCGGGGATTTTCTCCGCCGCGGCGTACCATTTCTTGTCCTGGCTTGGACAGAAATAGGGCTGTGTGAAAACTTCCTGAAAACACAGGACCTGCACACCTTTTTTGCCCGCCTCTTCAATAAGGGGCAGATGTGCCTCGATCATGGCCTTGCGGATTTCTTCAGGCGCCTGATCGGTTGAACCCTTAAGGCTCATTTGAATCAGGCCGCCTCTCAGCATCGACATCCGAGATACCTCCTTGATCTGATATTTTATGTCCTTGCCACTTTTGTGGTCTGACGGACTTATGTCCGAACGCGCCCCCAAAGACCCTGTTTTGTTTTATGCGGGTCTATTCCCAGAAGGGACGCGATCGAAAAAATCGCGAAACAGATGTTTCCTCCGTGGCGTTGCCGGACCATTTGGTTTTTATCAGTCCGGCAAGCCGCCCTTCGCCCCCAGGGGCGAAGGGGTATCAGTCATCGATGTTAGTCGATCTCTTTAAGCACTTCGCGCAGCGTTCCGAACAGCTGATCGATATGTGATTTTTCAATGATCAGCGGCGGAGAAAGCGCAATGATGTCGCCGGTTGTGCGGATCAGGATGCCTTTTTCAAACGCCTTGAGGAAGGCACTGAACGCACGTTTGGTCGGGAAACCTTCGATCCCTTCAAGCTCGATCGCACCGATCAGGCCAAGGTTCCGGATATCCTTCACACGCGGCAGATCAATCAGGCTGTGAACCGCATCTTCCCAATACTGGCCAAGTTCCTTGCCCTTTTCATAAAGACCTTCTTCTTCATAGGTCTCAAGGGTCGCAAGGCCGGCCGCACAGGCAACCGGGTTGCCCGAATAGGTATAGCCATGGAACAGCTCGATCATGTTTTCAGGACCGGTCATGAAGGTATCATGGATTGCATCGGTCGCGAACACTGCCCCCATCGGGATCGTCCCGTTGGTAAGGCCTTTGGCCGTCGTGACCAGATCGGGCTGAACACCGAAATAGTCGACCGCAAACGGGGCGCCAAGACGACCGAAACCGGTGATGACTTCATCAAAGATCAGAAGAATGCCGTGCTTGGTGCAAATTTCGCGCAGACGTTCAAGATAGCCCTTTGGCGGGATCAGAACGCCGGTCGAACCGGCAACCGGTTCAACAATCACGGCTGCAATGGTTGACGGATCATGCAATGCGCAAATGCGTTCAAGATCATCGGCCAGGAACGCACCATGTTCGGGCATGCCACGGGTGACACCGTTTTCTTCTGGCAAATAGGTATGGCGGATATGATCAACACCACCCAGCATCTGGCCAAATGTTTTGCGGTTGCCCGAAATGCCACCGACCGAAATGCCGCCAAAGTTAACACCGTGATAGCCGCGTTCGCGACCGATCAGGCGGGTGCGCTGGCCATCGCCGCGTGCACGGTGATAGGCCAGCGCGATCTTGAGCGCGGTTTCAACCGATTCAGAACCCGAATTGGTATAGAAAACATGGTTCAGGTCGCCGGGCATGAGCTGCGCCAGACGGCTTGCAAGCTCGAACGCCTTGGGATGGCCCATCTGGAATGCCGGGGCATAATCCAGTTCGTCCATCTGTGCCTTGACGGCTTCGACGATTTTCGGACGCTTGTGACCGGCATTGCAGCACCAAAGCCCCGCAGTCCCGTCAAGAATGTCGCGATTATCATCGGTTTTGTAATACATGCCATCGGCAGAAACCAGCATGCGCGGGGTCTGCTTGAACTGGCGATTGGCCGTAAACGGCATCCAGAACGCCGAAAGATCGTTTGGACGGCTGATTTTCGTGGTGGCTGTCATAAAAGGTCTCCCGTACCTTTTTTATTGCTTCCCTGACACCGGTCGGGTGGCGGGCACCCCTTTTTCCGGCATCTGACATCTTTCATTCCGGCATCGTCTGGCAGGTCCGATCAAGTGACCAATATGTCGCACATTCAACACCCGGAACGGCCCGTTTCACAGGCACGCAAAAATCGTTAGCATGAGACACGCCCATGCACTAGAGCTTTAACACCACCGGGGAATTGTTTCGAATATTCGACCGTCAAACACCATTTCAGCGACCCTGATTTTTATTTACGGCGTCTATTTTCTGTTTATCTTTCACCGGTGCTGTTCGATATTTCGGACAAAACCGACTCTTGACCGCAATCAAGAACGACGCGCATAAAAAAGTTTCTTTTGCATATTTATGGTAGAGGTTATTTTAACCTGACCAAACGGTCAAGATAAATGACACAAATCAGAGAGCATGAATGACCTCAGTTAAAAGCGGCTCTAAACAGGACAATCAGTTTGGTGCGAAACCCGCAGCAAACGGGGCACACAAGGCCGCAATCAGGCAGGAAAACGAAGAACAAATTCTGGCCGCTGCCGAACGGGTTTTTGCCGATTACGGCTTCAAGGGGGCGACCACCGCCCGCATCGCCGAAATCGCCAAAGTTCCAAAAGCCAACGTGCATTATTATTTCAGCACCAAGGAGGCCCTTTATCGCCGGATCATGGAAGATGTCTGTGACCACTGGCTTGAAGCGGCAATGACCTTTGACAACAGTGCCGACCCGGCAGTGATCCTGCGCGGCTATATCGAAGCCAAGATGGATCTGTCGCGTGCCCGGCCTTATGGGTCGCGGCTTTGGGCCCACGAAATCATTCGTGGTGCCAAATTCTCGTCGGACTATATTTCAACCACGGTCAAGGACTGGCTGGATACCCGTGTCGGCGTGATCCGCGGCTGGATTGCCGAAGGCAAGATGGATGACATCGAACCCTATTCGCTGATGTATATGATCTTTGCCACCACGCAGCATTATGCGGACTTTGGTCGCCAGATCGAGATATTCAACGACAACCAGCCGCTTAGCGAACAACAATTCGCCGAGGCCAAGGAAAATGTTGTTAGAATTATTCTAAAGGGTGTCGGACTTAACTGATATTCCCCTTCCTTCGGATAGTTGCATTCCCTAATATAAAATCAAACCTTAAGAAACTGGGTCACTGTTATCGCCTGAGGCTGGAAATGATACGCATCACGCACAGCGTGCGCATCGTCTCTAACGTGTTTGCTGCATTGCTGACATCTGGATTACTGCTTGCGTCGGTCGATGATCGCGCCAATGCACAAGGCGTGTCTGCCAGCGATGAATGCAAAAGCATATCGGTCGGCGGGGCGGATGGCTGGGAACCCGTTACCTATATCGACAAGGACGGGCGACAGGTCGGGCTTGGGATCGACATCCTTCAGGAATATGCCCGCAAGCATGGCTTTCGTCTTGAATTGCATCTTGATATCCCCTGGACCCGGTCCTTGCAGATGCTTGAAAAAGGCGAACTTGATGTCATTGCCGGGGCCTATTTCACCGAAGAACGCAATGATCTTTTCCGATACAGCATCCCGTTTGCCTATGACGAGGTCATGGTCTTTCAGCACAAGGACCGGCAATTTGCCTTTTCCGGGATCGAGGATCTGGTAAACCGGCGCGGAGCCCGCCCGCAGGGGGGCAGTTATGGCGACTTTGTCGACACCTATGCGCGCGATCATCTCGACATGATCTATTCGCCAACCGGCAACAAGATTTTCGATGTTCTTTTGACCGAACGGGTGACCTATGTGTTGCTGGGGCGCTATGACGGGTTGACCAATATCTATCGCGACAAACTTGAAAACGAAGTTTTTGCCGTCGAACCGCCGCTGGTGCGCAATGACGTAAGACTGATGTTTTCGCGCACAACCCCGTGTCTTGACGATATTGCCGCCATCAATCTGCTGATTACCGAACTTGAAGAAAACGGCACCCTTGCCAGCATGACATCGGCACATCTGCACAAACTTGCCAGTGACAAGGAAAGCGGGACCTGACGCACATCCGCAAACGCCCGCCGCAATCATTGCAATACCCGCGAACCGCAACAACCAAACTTCCCGACCGCGCCACAAACAAAAAAGCGGGGCAAGATACCCTGCCCCGCCCTGGAACACTGCATGGTCAGTGCCCGCTTTGATTGTGTGACCGTTTGTAACGGATCGATGCCTAGTCCGATTTCTGCATCACAGTTTCATCGGCCTTGGCCAAAACCGCATGCAGCAACACCTGACCACCGGCATCCGACCAGTGTTTGTGGACTTCTTCGATTTCGTTATGCGAAATCCCGTCCACACACGGGATAAAGATCATCGCGGTCGGGCAGACCTGTGCGAGATAGCAGGCATCATGCCCCGCCCCCGATACGATTTCGCGGGCCGAGAACCCGCCAAGTTCCGCGCCCTTGCGCACCGCATCGACACAGGACGGATCAAACGGCACCGGGGCATAATAGAAAATCTGCTCCAACTCGGTTTTCAGGCCGATGTCAGCGGCGATCTTTTCAACACCGGCACGAAGGGCCTTGTCCATATCGGCCAGAACCGCATCGTCGGGGTGGCGGAAATCGACGGTAAAGAAGACCTCGCCCGGGATGACGTTGCGGGAATTCGGATGAATCTGCATCATGCCCACCGTGGCACAGGCCAGCGGCGACCGATCCAGACCGATCTTGTTGACCAGATCAATCACACGCGCCGCCCCAAGAAGCGCATCCTTGCGCGTTTTCATCGGTGTCGGACCGGCATGGGCTTCGACACCGGTGAATTTGATTTCATACCAGCGCTGCCCCTGGGCATCGGTGACAATACCGATATCCTTGCCTTCATCTTCAAGGATCGGGCCCTGTTCGATATGGGCTTCGAAATAGGCCCCCATCGGATGGGCATCAATGGTCGGCTCGTCCGGGCCCATATAGCCGATCCGTTTCAGTTCCTCGCCCATGGTTTTGCCATCGACGTCAGCCCTCGAATGACCGTATTCAAGGTCAAACACCTTGGCAAAAACGCCCGAGGAAACCATCGCCGGGGCAAAACGTGAGCCTTCCTCATTTGTCCAGCACACGACTTCAAGCGGGGCTTCGGTTTCGTATTTGGCTTCATTAAGCGCCCGGATCACTTCAAGCCCCGAAAGCACGCCATAAACACCATCATATTTGCCGCCGGTCGGCTGGCTATCAAGATGGCTTCCCATCACCACAGGCGGAAGATCGGGATTGCGGCCTTCGCGACGGGCAAAGATATTGCCCATCTTGTCGATCCGGATCGAGCATCCCTCGGCCTTGCACCATTTGATGAACAGATCGCGGCTTTCGCGGTCAAGATCGGTCAACGCCAGACGGCACACACCATCCTTTGCGGTTTTGCCGATCTTGGCCATTTCCATCAGGCTGTCCCAAAGGCGGTCACCATCAATTGACAGATTTCGGACACTGGGTTGAAGAGTCATTATTCAGTCCTTTTGGTTGGTGGCCTATTCCGCAGCAAGGCGCATCGGGTTCAACGGATGTTCCGGCCAGGTCATGGGCGGCTTGTCGGTTTTGACCGGTTCCATGGTGATGCAATCAGGCACCGGACAAATGTGATAGCAAAGGTTGCAGCCAACACATTCCTCGTCGACAACTTCAAACAGGCGGCCGCCTTCGGGCTTGTTGGTCATGGTGATCGCCTGATGTGAGGTATCCTCACATGCGATGTGGCAACGACCGCATTCGATGCAGTTATCCGGGTTGATCACGGCTTTGGTGTCAAAGTTCATGTTCAACTCGTTCCAGTTCGCCACCTGCGGCACGGCGGCACGGGTGAACTGTTCAACACTGGTGTAACCCTTGTCATCCATCCACTGGCTCATGCCGTCGATCAGATCATCAACCACGCGGAAACCATAGATCATGGCAGCGGTACAAACCTGAACCGCGTTGGAGCCCAGCGCCATGAATTCGACCGCATCTTTCCAGGTGGTGATGCCGCCAATTCCGGAAATGTGAAGGTTCTTCGTTTCCGGCGTGCGGGCAATTTCAGCCACCATGTTCAGTGCAATCGGCTTGACCGCCGATCCGCAATACCCGCCATGCGTTCCCTTGCCATCGACCATCGGTTCGGGGACCATCTGATCGATATCGACCGAAATGATCGAGTTAACGGTGTTAATCAGCGATACCGCATCCGCCCCGCCCTTATAGGCGGCCTCGGCCGACCACAGGATATTGGTGATGTTCGGTGTCAGCTTGGTAAAGACCGGAATATCGACCGCATCCTTGACCCAGCGTGTGACCTGTTCGACCATTTCCGGCACCTGCCCGATCGCCGAACCCATACCGCGTTCGCACATGCCATGCGGGCAACCAAGGTTAAGTTCGATGCCATGCACGCCACTTTCGGCGATCTGCTGGGCAAGGTCCTTCCAGGCGCGTTCCTCGATCGGGGCCATCATCGATCCGATAATGACGTGATCGGGATATTCCGCACGGCATTCACGGATTTCCTGAAGGTTCACCGACAACGGACGATCGGAAATCAGTTCGATATTGTTGATGCCAAGCAACCGACGGTTCTGGTCATGATGGGCACCATAGCGCGACGATACGTTGACCACGGGCGGATCAATGCCCAGCGTCTTCCAGACAACCCCGCCCCAGCCTGCTTCAAAGGCGCGAACGACGTTGTATTTTTTGTCGGTCGGCGGTGCAGATGCCAGCCAGAACGGGTTTAGCGAATCAATCCCGGCGATTTTGCAGCTTAGATCAGCCATTTTTCTCTCTCCCTTTGGCTTACGGTTCAAGCGGATTTCAGGAATGCATCAATGGCAATGGCGGCCTGTTTGCCGTCCTCGACCGACTGAACCGTCAGGTCCTCGCCGCTTTTGATGCAGTCCCCACCGGCGAACACGCCCGGGGCTGTTGTCTGATAGTTTTCATCGACCACGATTTTGCCGCCGGCGATCTCCATCCCGGCAAGGTCATCGGTTTTGATTTTTTGTCCGATGGCTTTCAAAATCTGATCGGCGCGCACTTCGAAAGTTTCGCCGGTGCCAACCAGCTTGCCACTGGCATCAAGTTCGGTTTTTTCGAACTCCATGCCAATCAGCTTGCCATTGGCCTTGATCGCGACCGGCTTTGCCCAATAGCGGACAACCACACCATTGGTTTTCGCCAGATCCTGTTCGAATTCGGTGGCCGACATATGTTCGGCACCACGGCGATACACCAGGGTGACTTCTTCGGCACCAAGGCGCTTGGCCTGAACCGCGGCGTCGATTGCGGTGTTACCACCGCCAATGACAATCACCTTGTCACCAACCGGCATGTCGGTTTTCGGTTCGGTCTGACGAAGCTTTTCGATAAAGCTGATGGCGTCATCAATGCCCGGGAATTCTTCGCCCTTAAGGCCAAGATTGTTGGTCGATCCAAGACCGACACCGACAAACACGGCGTCATAGGAATCTTTCAGCGCCTCGATGCTGATATCGCGGCCAAGCGCCTTGTTGTATTCGATGCGAATACCACCGATGCCAAGCAGGAATTCAACTTCGCGCTGGGCAAAGTCATTGGTCATCTTATAGGCGGCCAAACCATATTCGTTCAAACCGCCCGGTTTTGCCTTGGCTTCAAACACCGTGACATTATGGCCCAGCATCGCCGCGCGATGCGCGCATGAAAGACCCGCCGGACCGGCCCCGATCACGGCAATCGATTTGCCGGTTTCAGGCGCACGCTTGAACGGATGGGGCAGATCGCGCGCCATCAAATGATCAACAGCAAAACGTTGCAAACTTCCGATTTCAACAGCCGTGTCTTCGGCAACGTTACGTACGCAGGCCTCTTCGCACAGCACTTCGGTCGGACAGGCACGGGCACAGGTGCCGCCCATGATATTGGCTGACAAAATGGTCTTTGCCGCACCATCCGGGTTGCCGGTGCTGATTTTGCGGATGAAGGTCGGGATATCAATCGATGTCGGGCATGCGGTGACACAAGGGGCGTCATAGCAATAAAGACAGCGGTTGCTTTCTGCCATTGCCTGAAGGGTGGAATATGGCGGATGCAGATCGGAAAAACCGTCATCTGCGTCATTGTGGCCGATGCCGCCATGATGGGCACCGGATTTGGAAACTTGCTTGGCCTGCAAGGTGGTCATTGGTTTTGTCTCCCTGCCAAAAAGGCGTCCTCTCCTGATGTCGTCGAGAGACAAAACAAGAATGCAAAAACAGTCTGACCGTTATCGGCACGGTAATCCCGTATCGGGATTGAAGATGGAATTATGGCGTGCGCGGACGGGGCGGACCCGACCAACTCTGGGTCTTTCTGTTCTGAACATTCTTGGCGTATCCGTTCAGCAAATGCTGAACTGTTTCCCAGTATCTAATCTGTCGTGCGGTTATGATTTCGGGGTTATCCCCGGTTGATTACACGTACAGATGCCTCTCTCTGACGGTTACAGCATGTCCAATCCTGATCATTTGGTCAAGATTAAAAATCCGAATTGTTATTCCTGCGTCAAAACGGCTGATTTCCCCACGGAAACCGCCATCTGCAACCAGCTGGCGCTTGGATTTCTTACTGGTCTCGAACATCCGCCATCACATTGATTTGGCGATATTTTACGCTGGCTTTAACCCGATGAACTAAAGTAACGTTATGTCATAAGCCCATTTCGGATCGCGCGTGATGACATCAAACGAAACTGCCACGGACACCCTTCCCGATCGTCAACCATCGGTTCGGGCCGTTGCCATGCCATCGGACACCAATCCGAGCGGTGATATCTTTGGCGGCTGGTTGATGTCGCAAATGGACCTGGCGGCCGGGACCGCGGCGGCACGCCGCGCCAAGGGCAGAACCGCCACGGTCTTTGTCGATACCATGTCGTTCCTGCGCCCGGTCCATGTCGGGGATGAAGTTTCTTTCTTTACCGAAATCATCCATGAAGGCCGTACGTCGCTTCGCATCAATGTCGAAGCCTGGCGCCAGACCCGGTTCCAAGAAACATCGGAAAAAGTCACCGAAGGCGTCTTTACCTTTGTCGCACTTGATGACGAGGGTCGGCCGCGCCCGATTGATCCGGAGCCCGAAACACCAACCGCCTGAACCAGTACGAACAATAAAAACGCCCGCAAATCATTGCTTGCGGGCGTTTTGTTTTGGAATATCGGGAACGCTATTCCATGACTTCCATATGTTCGTCATCAGTTGGTTTGGCCCGTTTAGGCCCCTGCATCAGCAACAGCAACGGCACCACCCCGATCACGATCCACATCATCGCCTGAAAATCATTGAGATAGGCAATCGTGCTGGCCTGTGCTGTGACAACCTTATTAAGCATCACCGCCCCGGTCTGTGTGTGCCAGTCCCAAAGATCGGGCAACCACGGGCTTTGCAGGGCCATGCGGAACGGGGTCAGCTTTTCGGCCAGACTTGCATGCACCACCTGGGTATTCTGGGTCAGCATGGTGGTCATGACCGAAATGCCGATGCTTGATCCGATATTGCGCATCAGGCTGAACATCGCCGTGCCTTCGGTCCGGTAATGCGGGTTCAGGGTCGCAAAGGTAATCGTACTAAGCGGCACGAAAATGAAACCAAGCCCGATCCCCTGAATGATGCCGGTCCGGATAATCACGAACTCGCTGACATCGGTGGTAAATCCGATCATCTCGTAAAGTGACAAGGCCGTCATAAACAGACCAAACAGGATCAGAAGCCGGGTATCAATCCGCCCGACCAGTCGCCCGACCATCATCATGGCAATCATGGTGCCCACCCCGCGCGGGGCCAGCAACATGCCCGCGGTTACCACCGGATATCCCATCAGGTTTTGCAAAAATGGCGGCAACAATGCCAAAGTCGCCAGCAACACCACGCCAACCACAAAGATGAAAAACAGCCCGACGACAAAATTGCGGTCGGCAAACAGACCCGGTTCCAGAAACGGGTTTCTTGCGGTGAACATATGGACAATGAACATATAAAGACACACCGCCGCCAGCGCCGTTTCAATGATGATTTCCCACGATGAAAACCAGTTCTGGCTTTCGCCGCGATCCAGCATCATCTGAAGCGCCCCGATCGACAGGCTCAGCAATGCAAAGCCGAACCAGTCAAAGGACAGACCGGGTCTTTTATCGGTTTCGGGCACAAAGGCCATGATGCCAAACAGCGCCATCAAACCGATGGGAAGGTTGATGTAAAACACCCAGCGCCAGTTATAAAATTCGGTCAGATAACCGCCCAGTGTCGGACCCAAAATCGGCCCCAACATCACCCCCATCCCCCACATCGCCATGGCCGAGCCATGCTTTTCCTTGGGGTAGGTATCAAGCAGCACCGCCTGTGACAGCGGCACAAGCCCCGCCCCAAACGCGCCCTGCAACAGACGGAACGCCACCATTTCTTCAAGCGATACGGCCGCCCCGCACAGCATGGAGGCAATGGTAAAGCCGGTAACAGAGACCAGAAACAGCTTCTTGCGGCCAAAGCGCGCGGCCAGAAAACCGGTCGGCGGCGTCATGATCGCAGCCGCCACAATATAGGATGTCAGCACCCAGGAAATCTGATCCTGGGTCGCGGCCATGCTGCCCTGCATATGGGGCAAGGCAACGTTGGCAATGGTGGTGTCGAGTGCCTGCATGATGGTTGCAAGCATGATCGAAACGGTGGTCAGACCGCGTTCAAGCGGCGTTGTCTCGCTGGCCGCCGTGGCGGCAGCACTCATTGTGCGGCCCCGGGCATCGTATGACCGGTTCCGGTTCCGGTTTCAGTTCCGGCCTCGGCCTGATTGATGCCAATCCATGACATCATGGTGGCGGCAAATGCCGGGACTTCGCGCTGGTGATGGGTGTCAATTTCGACTTCGGTGCTCATGCCGGCGCGCAGCGGCGGCAGATCATCATCACGATTGATTGCGATGCGTACCGGAACACGCTGCACCACCTTGACCCAGTTGCCGGTCGCATTCTGCGCCGGGATCACGGAAAATTCCGCGCCGGTCGCCGGTGCTACGGAATGCACAACCCCGTGCCATACATGATCGGGATAGGCATCCACCTTGATGTCGGCTTCCTGCCCGGGTTCAAGATGGGTCAGTTCGACTTCCTTGAAATTGGCGTCAATCCATTGAACGTCGCTTGAAACCAGACTTGCCATCGCCGAACCGGCTTTGACATAGGCGCCTTCTTCGGGCTTGTTGCTCAGCACACCATTAAACGGTGCAATGATTTCGGTGTGTTTCAGATCAAGCTCGGCACGGGCCAGATCAAATTTTGCCTGCTGATATTGCGGCAGATTTTCAATCGGGGTATCGGCATCCCCGCCCAGCTTTGACAGGGTGGTTTTCATTGCCCGCTGATTAAGGACGATGCGTTGCTTGGCGGCCAGAAGGTTGTTCTGGGCTTCGTCAAGTGCTGCTTGTGATGCCACATTGCTTTTACGCAGCGCCTGCTGCCGATCAAATTTCTTCTGGGCGTAATCGAGATTGATCTTGGCCAGTTCAAGGCTGCCTGCCAGTTCGTCATAACTGTGGCGCAGGGCGTCGACTTCCTGTTTAATCGCATTCAGATTGGCATGGGCGCGTTCAACCGCGATCTGATAGGGGCGCGGATCAATGCGAAACAGCACGTCGCCCTTGTGGACCTGCTGGTTTTCATCGACCAGAATTTCACTGACCGGTCCGTCAATTTCCGGTGCGATGGCCACCATGTCGGCATGGACATAGGCATTCTCGGTGCTGACAAACCGCCCGCCGGTATAATACCAGTAGGCCCCGCCCACCACCACGGCAAGCGGCCCGGCCAGCAACAGCACCGGACGCAACCAGCGTTTTCTTGGTTTTGACACAGGATTTTCGTTCGCTGCCGACGGGGCAGCATTCTGATTTTGATCTGACATGATTTTCGGGGCCTTGATTTATGCGGTCTTTGAGCTGTCTAGCTTTGAGCTGGCTGGCTTTGGGTCGGTTGGCGCGTCGGTGTCGGTATGCTTGCTGCCCTGTTCGACAGCGGTCAGGTTGTCATGCATCCGGCCCAGAACAGAAATCAGCATCTGCTGCATATCCGGGGAGATCCCGGTCATGGCATCTTCGCGCGCCGCAGCCGCAACCACATAAATGCGATCAAGCAGCGGTTTGGCCGCATCGGTGACATACAGCTGAAAGGCGCGCCGGTCATCGGGATCGGGCCGGCGTTCGACCAGCCCTTCCTCGACAAGCTTGTCAATCAGGCGTGCGGCTGTAATCGGCTGGATTTCAAGCATTTCCGCCAAGGCAACCTGACGCATGCCTTCGCCACGCGCGACATAGACAAGCGCCTGCATCTGGGCCTGGGTCAGGCCGAATTCGTCCGCGTGACGCATGAAATTGCGCCGCATCAGACGGGTCACGTCCTTCATCAAAAAGCCGATATTCTGTTTGGGATCGGTGAATTTTGGCATTCGCCAACTCTGTCAAAGTCGCATGGTTGATATATAATAAGCAATATATACTATATCACCTTGATGACTTCAAGTCAGTTGCCATCATCCCCGCCCTGCGGCAATGACATGGCTGCTGATCATCACGGGTCTCTATGCAAGCAGGGGCAAATATGCGATTTTAATCGGCACAGGCAGCAGGCTGTGATAGAAGCCGCGCCAGAGAGATTTCCCGCAGACGACCAAATAGAAAAGACCCGCAAGTGATGAGTGATCAATCGCGCCGTTCCGAATTGCTGATGCCCGCAGGCTCGCTCGAAAAGCTGAAAGTTGCCGTGCTGTATGGCGCGGACGCCGTCTATATGGGCACACCCGATCTGTCATTGCGGGTCAAAAGCCAGATGTCGCTTGAAGACGTGGTCGAAGGCATTGAATTTGCCCACAGCCACGGTGTTCGCGTTTATCTGACGCTGAACCTGTTTTCGCATAACAAGGATATCGACAAGCTTCCGGAATATGTCGATACCGTGCGCAAATGCATGCCCGATGGCCTGATCGTTGCAGATCCGGGCGTTTTCATGTTTGTGCGCGAACATGCCCCGGAACTTGATTTGCATGTATCGACCCAGGCCAATGTCTGTTCCTGGCAGTCAGTCAAATTCTGGCAAAGCATCGGCGCCAAGCTTGTGGTGCTGGGCCGCGAGGTTTCCTATGCCGAACTGACCGAAATCCGTGAAAAATGCCCCGATATCAAGATCGAGGCCTTCGTGCATGGGTCGATGTGCATGACCTATTCCGGTCGTTGCCTTCTGTCGAATTTCATGGCCGAACGCGGTGCCAACCAGGGGGCGTGTGCAAACTCGTGCCGCTGGAAATACAAAGTCCACATGAAGCTTAAGGACGGTACGGTCAAGGAATTGCACCTGACCGAAGAAAACCTTGAGATGTTTGACTTCTTCCTTGAAGAAGACATGCGTCCGGGCGAACTGATGGAAATTCAGGAAGACGAACGCGGGTCCTATATCCTCAATTCGCGTGATCTTTGCATCATGCCGAAGCTGGAAGATTACCTGAAAATCGGTGTCGACAGCCTCAAGGTCGAAGGCCGCGGCAAAAGCCCCTATTACGCCGGTCTGGTTGCCCGTGCGTACCGCATGGCAATTGATGACTGGTATGAAGACCCGGAAAACTGGTCTGCCGAAGAATATATGAAGGAACTGGCAACCATTCCGAACCGGGGTTACACCTTGGCCTTCCATGATGGCCGCCTGACCAATTATGCGCACGGCTATGACAGCAACACCAACGTGTCGGATTGGGAATTTGCAGGAATGATCGAGGAAGTCGAAGACGACGCCTTTATCATGTCGGTCAAAAACCGCATGTTGCCCGGTGACGTGATTGAAATCGTCCCGCCGCGGTCACGCCAGACCATTTTCATCCGCATGTATGAATTCATCGATGCCAAAACCGGCAAGGTCGGCGAAGCGGTTCATGCCAACACCCATCCGCGTATCCGTCTTCCGTTCAGCCTGTTTGAACAGGAAGACCCGGAATTCCTGCGTCGTGAAGTGCTTCCGATGACCATCGTGCGCAAGGAAAAGGCCCTGTCTGAGGATGAATGGCAGCGCCTGAAACTTGATCAGGAAGGCCACAAGATCGAAATGGGCAAAGGCAACGAAGACCGCTATGACGCGAAACGCGAAGCGCTTCAGACCGCCCTTGATGACCGCCAGAAAGAACGTTCGTTCCGCACCCCGCGTGTCGGCACCAAGGGGTGCTGTGGCCGTGGCTGCAACGGTTGCCTGATCTTCTGGCACGACCCGACCTATGCCAAGGCCCGTGAAATCCTTGCCAAACGCAAACAGGGCGAGATGCTTGAAAAAGACGGCAAGACGATTGCTGCTGAATAAGCAGCCCTGATGCCCGAACATGAAAAACGGCAGCCCCATGGGGCTGCCGTTTTTGTTTGATTATTTGATCGCCTTTTCGGCCTGCTGTTCAAGCTTGTCGATGCGTTTAAGCCCGAACCAGCCAAGCCCGAGGAACACAATCAGCAAGACCGGGCTTAACAGCGTCAGATTGCGTTCAAGCAGTTCCGACATCCCTTCGCCCAGCACATAACCCAGCGCAAAATAGATCCCGATCCAGATCAGGATCGATGCGATACTGAGCGGCAGGAACCGCATGAATGACATCGAACTCATGCCGACCGGAAACACGCTGATCGATCGGATGGTGTTGGGATAGCGGCACAAAAGGATATAGGCGACACCATAATGTTCGAATAGGCGCAATGTCTTGCCCATCCATTTCGAAAGGGCGTCGGGCATTTTGCGGACAATCGCATCCCCATATTTGCGCCCCAGCCAGAACCGCAAAAGATCACCGGCCACAGACCCGGAAATCATCGCGATCATCGATGGCCCCAAAAGCAGGCTTTCAGACACCACAAACACACCGACGAAAACCGGCAGGATGCTGGCCTTGCTCACGCAATAGGTAAAGATCAGGCTATAGACCAGTTGCTGGTGATCCTGAATCCACAGATTGATTGTCTCGAACACGGCAAACCCGCCTGAATGATGAAGATTGAAAGCCTTCTAGGTCAATCGACCTCAAGAGGCGAGTGTGCCGGTTCACAGTATATCTTTAGGCCACTTCAAACCGGATCGGTTGCGCCCCTTCCCAGAGCGTCATCTTGCCGAGCTTTTCAAGGTCATCAAGATTGCTGGTCACGGTGATGAAATGGTTGCCGGCAAGCTGGCCGACCTTTGAGGCGAAATGAACCCCGCCATAGGCCAGCAGGATTTCGGTTTCGCTGATCCCGCCGGGATAGAGGATGATCTGCCCCGGTGCGGGGAAGCTTGTGTGGTTTTCATAGCCAACGCCGAACTGGTAATCGCCAAGCGGCATCCAGACGCCCTCGCCGCTCCAGCGGACATGGACGGCTTTGCTTTCGAACGGCATGCGTTCAAGAAACGCCTTGCAGGTTTCAGGGGCCTTGGCGGTTTCAAGCACACCGTCAAAGGTAAACGGGCCAGCGGTGATTTTAATCTTGGTCATGTTTGGTCCTACGCAATCAATAATATCCAGCCCAGCGCCATCCCCAGACTGATCAGGGTGACGGGCACGCCGATGCGGGCGTAATCGGCAAAGGAAATCACCGTGCCGGCCTTGGCAGCCTGTTCAACGGCGATGATATTGGCAACCGAGCCGACAATCAGAAAATTACCCGACAATGTGCTGAAAACCGCCAGGGCATGCAACATGCTTCGCGACCAGTCCGGTCCAAGGGAAAGCAACATCATCACCAGCGGCACATTGCCGATGGTATTGGATCCCGCCAGCGACACACCAAGCAGGACGGCAGGTTGATCAACCCGAAGACCAATCAGCAGATCGCGAAAGAAACCGGCAATCACGTCATCGCCCGACATCGCGCCGGTGACAATGAACAGGCCGCAAAACAGCGCCAGCAAATGCCAGTCAACACGCCCCAACACCTGATCGGTGCCAAGCTTGCGACTGAGCAACAGCATCGCAACAATCAGCAAACACCAAAGTGCGCGTTCTTCGACAAAGACAAAGATCAGGATCACCGCAATCGTTGCCACCACCGCCTTGGTCAGCATGGCACGGTTCAGGGTAATTGTTTGATCCGCATCGATACGGGGCCCGGGATTGGCAAAGCGCAACAGGTCGCGCGTGGCCGGCCCGTAAACCAGCACCAGATAAACCACCACAAGCCCGATCAGCGCCGGCACGCCGCAGGCCAGCAGAAAGGCCATGAAATCAAGCTGGCCGAATTCGGCAATCATCAGGTTTTGCGGATTGCCGATCAGGGTCGCGGCCGATCCGGCATTGGCCGCACAGGCAACCGCAATCACAAACGGTTTGGGATCAAGACCGCGTGCCACCACCCCGGCAATCAGAATCGGTGTGACCGCCCAGACCACCACATCATTGGTCATCACGGCTGACAGGCCGCCACATACCATGATCACACCGGCAAGCAACCCGCGCGGCGTCAGATCAAGATGAATGATGCGATCCCCGATCCAGTCAAAAAAGCCGCTGGCGGCATATTGCGATGACAACACCATCAGGGTCAGCAAAACCGACAGGGTGGCAAAATCCACCGCGGCAAGGGCCTGATCACCATCAATCGCCCCGGCCAGCAACAGGATCAGCGCCCCGATCACGGCAATGCCGGTACGATTGATCGCAAGTCCCGGCCAGCGCCCCAGCGCCATACCGAAATAGACTCCCCCGAATACAGCAATAATCAACCAGTCCACACCAGGCCATCCTGTTCAAATGGATGCGCGACGCGTGCGCAATTCAAAGCGATATGTATCGTCAAACCGGTCTCGGGACACGATCAATCGGGTGACAGGATATGCACAAATTGCAATGCCCCATACCAAAATGCGTTAACTCATGCCCCGGCCCGGTAAAAACACGGCCTTTTGAGCCATTTTTTGCGTTGCGGCATATGTTCTTCGACGATCCTGCGATTGTTTCAGGACAAAAGGGATGAAAATTTCACTTGCGCCGGGAAAGCAACAGGCGTAAATCCCGCCTTGCCCAAAGTCGCACGTGCCTGTGGTGGTCCTGCTTACTGGAACCCGTAGGACTTACTTAAAGCAACGACGGTGTAGGGCTTTTTTGGTCTCAGGTGGCGTCCAAATCCACCGACACTAAAGAGGCACACCATCATTGCCCACGTGCGGAACGGGAAATCCCATTCCATAGCGAGGCAGACTTAACTTCGCAGTTCCGGTTGGCCCCGGAGCTTATCAGCACGCAGGTAGTCCGCGTCACGCGCCTCCACCGCGCTCATACGCATCAGGTACATGCACGCTGCCATATTCGTGGAATGGGAGAACGCCCCAATGGCAACTCAGCGTATTATTGATTTTCTCGCACAGAACCGACCGGAAGGCCCGTGCCTTGTTGTGGATCTTGATGTTGTTCAGCGCAACTACGAGACCTTTACCCGTGCGCTTCCTGACTCCCGCATTTTCTATGCGGTCAAAGCAAACCCGGCCCCGGAAGTTCTGAGCCTGCTTGCCGATCTTGGCAGCAACTTCGACACCGCATCCGTGCCCGAAATCGAAATGGCGATGGCCGCTGGTGCCACCCCGGACCGCATTTCGTTTGGCAACACCATCAAAAAAGAACGCGACATTGCGCGCGCTTATGAAATGGGTGTTCGCCTGTTCGCCGTTGATTGCGTCGAAGAAGTCGAAAAAATTGCCCGTGTTGCACCGGCATCGCGTGTTTTCTGCCGCATCCTGACCGATGGCGTTGGCGCAGAATGGCCGCTGTCGCGCAAATTCGGTTGCGCGCCTTCCATGGCGCTCGAAGTTCTTGAACATGCCCATCACATGGGTCTGGATGCCTATGGCGTGTCGTTCCATGTTGGTTCGCAGCAGTGCAACCTTGATGCCTGGAACACCGCATTGGCAGAAGCCTCGATGATCTTCCGTACCCTGGCTGACAAAGGCATCGTCCTTCGCATGGTCAATATGGGTGGAGGTTTCCCGACCCGTTACCTGCGTGACGTACCGGCGACCGAAGCTTATGGCTCGGCGATCATTGACGCGCTTCACACCCACTTTGGCAATCACATGCCCGAAACCATTATCGAACCGGGCCGCGGCATGGTTGGTGATGCCGGCGTGATCAAAGCCGAGGTTGTGCTGATTTCGCGCAAACACGAAGATGATCCGGTGCGCTGGGTTTACCTTGATATCGGTAAATTCGGTGGCCTTGCCGAAACCATGGACGAAGCAATCCGTTACCCGATCACGACCATTCATGACGGTGGCGATGTTGCTCCTTGCGTTTTGGCCGGTCCGACCTGTGACTCTGCCGACGTGCTTTACGAGAAAAAACCTTATGACCTTCCGGTCGCACTGACCATCGGTGACGAGGTTCTGATCGAAGCAACCGGCGCCTATACCACCACTTATGCATCTGTGGCGTTTAACGGCTTCTCGCCGCTGACCGCCTATATCATCTGACCCTGTTCGGGAAAGACAGATCAGTGATCACGATTGATCGCGAAGGCCGCTTTGACCACGTCGAACGTGAAAAGCTGCTTGATCGCGTCATGGGTCCGGCGCGGTTTCAGAAATCGTCTGAAATCCTGCGCCGTGATCGGCTTCCGGCGGACGGTCTTGCGTTTGTCGCCCACGACGGCAAACAACTGATCGGCACTGTCCGGTTGTGGAATGTCAATGCGGGCAACGGCGGTAGCGCGCTGTTGCTGGGTCCGCTTGCGGTCGAAAAGATCTATAGCGGATCGGGCGTTGGTGCCGGTCTGGTTTACGCAGCCCTTAACGCTGCGCAATCGGCCGGTCACCGTTCGGTTCTTCTGGTCGGAGACCCGGACTATTACGCGCGCTTTGGCTTCCAGGCAGCCCCCGCCAACGGGCTTTTGATGCCCGGCCATTTTGATCGACACCGGTTCCAGGCGATCAATCTTGGCAATGAAGATGTCCTGAGCGGCACGCACGGCATGCTTTATGCCACAGGCCAGCGTACCCACTAAGGCAAGCCAGAATAAAACTTCAAAATCCCGCGGTAAATGCTGCGGGATTTTTTTGTGCCTGTTCACTTGCAAACTACTGAAAAACAAAACAGTCTTGTCTTAAATCTACTGACAATTCATAGTGGACGTTCTGGTTGCACAGAGAAGATTTTTGCAATTGCATTGCAAGTTGAGACCCCACACACGACCTGTAATGCGTTGATCCTAAGCCGAACTGATGCTTTCGCTTTTGAAACACGAATGACCCGGGATGACTTTATGCTTGAAGGTTTGAAACAGGCACTCCTCCGTCGCAGCAGCATGCCCGTCACCCTTGCTGCAGCGGCAATCACCCTTCTGGTTCTCGGATTCAACTATTATGTGCATTTCCCGCTCAGTGAAAATGCCGAGCAGCGCGAACTGCGATCATTGACAAATCTCCTTGATGGCTATGCCAGTCAGGTCGAAGAACAAATGATCGGGGTGGAAACCACCCTGACCGCGCTTGGCAGCATCATTTATGACGAACGGTACTCGGCACGCGAAAAGCATCTTCTGCTCAAGCAGGCCGCCGACGCACTCGATATTGTCCGCGTGTTCGGTGTTACCGACATAAATGGCCGCATCATCCATTCATCGCGCAGTTTCCCGGCACCCGATGTCGATTTATCCGGGCGTGATTATGTGCAGTATTTCCTGAAGGGCGGAGATGCGCCGCGGTTCCTGTCAGGACCGGTCAAGAACCTTGTTGATGGCCGTTGGCAACTTTCATTCGCGCGGGCTATCCGCAACCCATACGGCCAATTGGTCGGTGTGATTTCGACTGTGATCGATCCGGGTACGATGATTGAACGTATCGCCAAATCAACAATCCCGGTCGATTATGTCACCCTGCTGGACCGCAATTTCAATCTGGTTGCACGCAAGCCGGCAAAGGATGAGATGATCTCGAAATCCATGGCCGATGCCGAGATTTATACCGATGTTGCCAACTCGTCCGAGCGGATCGTTGCCAATGTCTATTCCAATGTCTTTACCGGTCAGGCCCGGTTTGGTGTTGCCGAGCGGGTCTTTCACGACACATTGGTGATTTCGACATCGCGTCCCTATGACTATGCGATGCAATACTGGAACGTATTTTCGACCGGTATCACCATTGCATCGGTGATTTTGCTGGTGTTCATGATCGGCATTCTTTGGACGATCAACCTGCGGGCACTGGCCACACAGCGCTATAACAAGAAGCTGCAAACCATTAACAGCGAACTTGAAATCGCGCGCAATGACGCCGAAAAACTGGCACGGATCAAGGATGACTTCCTGGCCAATATGAGCCACGAAATCCGAACCCCGATGAATGCGATTTTCGGGCTGACGCAGCTTTTGAAACGCACCCCGCTTGAACAGCAACAAAGTGAATATGTTCGCCAGATCGGGCTTTCGGGCAAATTCCTGTTGGGCGTAATTGACGAAATCCTGACATTCTCCAAGATCGAGGCCAATGAACTTGTTCTGGATCAGGAACCCTTTGTCCTGCCCGATGTGATCGACAATGTCGGGTCGATCATGTCGATGTCGGTCAATGACAAGGCCATCGAAGCGGTGATTGATGTCGCCCCGGATGTGCCACGTTCGATCATCGGGGATTCCCAGCGCCTGCAACAAATTCTGGTCAATCTGATCAGCAATGCGATCAAATTCACCGATGCCGGAACCGTGCGCCTTGATGTTCACAAGGAACATGCACCCGAACCGATCCTGTGTTTCCAGGTCACGGATACCGGTATCGGCATTCCCGAAAATCAGCAAGCCACGATATTCAACCCGTTCACCCAGGCCGATGCGTCAACAACACGCAAATATGGCGGAACCGGGTTAGGACTTGCGATTTCCAACCGGCTGGCAACTGCGATGGGGGGTGAAATTACCCTGCGCAGCAGCCCGGGACGCGGATCGACCTTCACGTTGAAAATACCGCTGCGGGTAGGTCCCAATGACATTGCACCGCCACTTTATTTCGAAAAAGTCGACAATCTGCGAGTTCTGATCGTCGATGATCAGGAACCAACCCGCGAAGCGCTTCAGACCATTGCCCATTCGCTTTATGTCAAGGCCGACACCGCACCGGACGGTCAGACGGCGATTGACATGCTGCTTAATGCCAAGGTGCCCTATGACATCCTGATGATTGACTGGCAGATGCCCGGGCTGAATGGCCTTGAGACCATTGAACGCATTCCGGCCGACAAGCTTGAAAAAATGCCGGCAATCATCATGGTCACGGCCTATGAACGCGATCTTTTGTCGCAAACCAAAAATGCCGAAAAATACGAATTGCTGACCAAGCCGGTAACCGGATCATCATTCATGGATGCGATTACATCCGTCAGCGATGCCAGTGCGGCAATCCGTCCTGGCTGTGCCCCGGCCTATAAGATCACCGACAATGCCCTTGCCGGATTGAAGGTTCTGGTGGCCGAGGACAACATTGTAAACCAGCAGGTGGCAAAGGATTTGCTGACCTCGTTGGGTGCCAAGGTCCATATTGCGGATAATGGCATCAAGGCCGTTGCGGCAGTCGAAAAACATTCATTTGATATCGTCCTGATGGATGTGCAGATGCCCGAAATGACCGGGCTTGAGGCAACGGAACGCCTGCGCTCATCCTATCCCGATCTTGATTTGCCGATCATCGCATTAACGGCTGGCGTTCTGGAAAATGAACAGCATAAATGCCGCGAAGCGGGCATGAATGACTTTGTCGGCAAGCCTTTTGATTTCGAACTGATTGTGTCCAAAATCCTGAAACATGTGCGGGTCGGCTCAAAATCAAACAGAAGCAACCCAGCCCCGAAACCGGCTGACGAAACGGTGTCGTCAGCCGACAGCAGTCCCGCCGATGCCCCTGCCATTCCGGCTCAACAGGCGACGGGATCGGCATGGGATGATTTCCCGCTGCATGAGGAAAAGCTTGCAATTGAACTGACAGCAGGAAGTGTCGATCTGTATCATCGCCTGTGCAAACTCTATGACCCGCAAGCACGCGACTGCCAGACGCAAATCCATCAGGCGATCAAGGATAACGAAACCAAAACCCTGAGCGAGCAGCTTCATATCATGAAGGGGTCATCGTCGCAGGTCGCAGCAACCCGAATTTCAAAAATGTCTGCTGAAATGGAACGACTGACCCATAACGGGGAGATCGAAAAGGTTGCGGCAATGCTGGACGAATTTGACCGTGTTCTGGACGAGACGTTGGCGATCCTTGCCACCAAGGGCGACGAAACATCCAGCTAGGATAATCGCCGCCCCGGGGAATACAAGGAATGCAGGGAATGAAGTGGAATGAATTGACCGAAGGGGACGATCAGACGGCCTGATATTCAGGCCTCTTTGCCCCCTTCATTGTCCCCTTCATCGCCCGCTTCTTCTTCCAACTGTTCAAGGAACTGTTCGGTTGCCGCGATCCGGGCATTAAGCAAATCAACCAGGCCGCGTCCAACATCCTGCAAGGCATTGTCGATATTGGCTGGCCCGACAGTTTCGCCCCTCTGGATTTTTTGCAGCATCTCGGCATGCTGTTTGAATTTAAGGGAATCTTCCACCGCCCCCACCACAGACAGCAATCCACCCAGCGCAGTCGTTTCACGCACGATGTCTTCCCAGACCTTGCGTCCATGATCGATTTCAAGCTTGTGGGTCAACCGTTTAGCATCACGGACGAATGTCTTGAGCGAATTGACGTAGGTTGACGATTGTCCGTCAAAGCGCTGTTCGATCACATCAGCATTGAAACCAAGATCCCGACCAACCTTCCATGCCTCTACCGAATGTCTGGCGTTTTTATCTGTGTTCCTGAATTCTCGGGCCCTGCCAACATATTTGGACATGGCCATGACAATTTCGCGCATTACGAACGGCTTGATCACCACTTCGTTGGCACCCGATTGAAGGCTTCGGTGATGAAGTTCGGATGTGCTGTTGGCTGTCATCATCAGGACCGGAATATCCTGATAGCCCAGTTCGCGGATACGTTTGACCGCGTCGAACCCGTTCAGGTCAGGCATTTGCACATCCATCAGAACGATATCGATCTCGTCGCGGTAATTCTGCACTTTGCTGATCGCTTCATAACCGCCCGAAGCGGTATAGACCTGTGCCCCGTTGCGGATCATGAATTCCTTGGCGACTTCACGGTGCATCTGGTTGTCATCAACGATCAGCACCGTATTGCCCGAAAGTGATTCGACATTGGCTCCCCGGTTATCCCTATCGGTGACCGGTTCCTGGACATGGGCGGTTGCATCGGCAACCGCGTCAAGCAACATGCTGAGTGTCACCGGTTTGGTCAGGAAGCCATTCAACACCCGCCCGCGGTCCTGGATATTTTTGGACAGGAATGTCCGGTTATGGGCGGATATCATAACAATGATCGGCACCTTGCCACCATTCTGAAGCTTTCTGATTTCCTCGCTGGTTTGCCAGCCATCCATACCAGGCATGCGCCAATCAATCAGAATGACGTCATATGACTCCCGCATGCCTTGTTTGAACCGGATCATATGCATTGCTGCTTCGCCTGACGCCGCAACATCAACCGTCCAGCCAAGTGCAGATGTCAGCTGCTCAAACACGGTTCGGGATGTCTCATTATCATCAACAATAAGTGCCTGAAGGTTTTTAAGATGTGCCGGGACAACAAAGCCGGATCTGAAACTGTCAATCCCTTCGACACTTGCCTGGAAATGAAGACCCGTCATTTCCAGATTTTGATGATCAAGGAACAATTCACCACCAATCGCCGGGGCGATACGCCGGGCAATTTCGAGATCCAGGTGAATTCCGCCGGACGCCCCACCACCAATCTTGTCTTTGGTCAATACTTCGACACTGAGTTCGGGGAGTTTGTCCTCACTGTCGGTCATTCGAACACGGATCAACACCGTTTTGCCGACTTCACCGCCAATGACATGCAAAACAAGATGACAAACCAGCTTTGCAACCAGCTTTTTGTGGTATTTGATCGCCTTTTCGACACTGAGATCGGTATCAAACAGGATTTCGTTATCTTCGATATCCTTGCGCTGTCCCAGCGCGAAAGAAATATCGTTTAACAGCTCATCGATACCGAATGTCTCGTAACTGCCTTCCTTGACCTGAAAATCCAGTTCAAAAAATGAAATCACGGAATCTGCGCGGTCTGCTGCTTCGCGGTATATTTTCTGCAACCCCGAGAAATAGCGTTGGGCATCGGGACCGACGGCGCTCATTTCTGCAAGATCAAGAATGCCTGACGCGTTTTGAAAGCGCGACCGCATGTCGTGACTAAGTTCACGCAACAACATCCGGTCATCATCATTCAGCTTCAAGCTGCCCTGAACACCGATCGAAACAGGTTCGCGGATGCTGCCCAGGTCTTCTTCCGGCCGGATGATGACCAGCGCATCGCTCCCCTCGCCCGTGCTGCTGCGAAGCGGAACCAGAATTACTGTCCCCGATATCGTGTGCCTGCCAATTTTCAGGGACTGGCGTTCCGAAACCAGCCAGTTTGGCCATTCATCGTCGTCCTGATCGCTCGCCCCGCCTTCTTTTCCGTTTGAAGGAAGATCAAGTTTCAGCCCTGATATCGTTTCGCTTGAAAGCCCGATGATCTCACGCAGATGACCGTTACAGCCGATGATTTTATGATTGCTGTCAATCGCCAATGCCGGGACCGGAAGCATGTAAATACATTCGACCAGCTCACGCTGCAAAACCGAACGTGTGTCTTTGTGTTCCCGTTCCGCACTTTGGGTCGTATTCCGGAAAATACAGTAAAATGCCAGTATCGTCAGAAGAACGACACAACCGCCCAGAACTTCATTCACAACGGGAAGTCCAACCACATATGAGCCCAGACCAGTCAGCGCGACAATCACAACACACACGCTGATCATAGCTTTGTCCGGCTTCATATCTTCCGACATCAACTAACTCCCCCAGGCACACAACCCTGGAAACATTATTTCGCGATAAATTGTTCCTTTGGGTGTATATAGATACAGCACCAACCTATTGTAAGTCACTCATAAGAGTAGTTTTACTTTGCGATGAAGGCCATTGATGGCCAAACAAAAAAAGACGCCCGAGCATGTCGTAGCGTCTTTTTGAAATGTCGGGAGCGACCAGCTGGATCACAATTTCCTATGAACAGGAATCCTTTGACAACCAGCCCAGAAAGACCGCGCCATCTTCGAGCCGTTGATGGCTGAAACATTTTCCGTCGGGATAGGCGCTGCTGGCCGGGGTAAAGCGGACTTCGTCCTCGCCCGGTAGGATATTGGTGGTGGTTTCCACCAGTTCGGTATGAACCGTGCCCATGCCATCGGCCGGAACCAGACAGTCATAACGCCCGCCATTGCCATTCACCGTCCGCACCCCGACCATACCGTGGTTCATCGGCCAGGCCTTGAGAACCGACACCAGATCGCCCGGATTTTCCGCAAGGCAGGCCGTAATCGCCGGTTGCAGATCGGCGAAATATTCGGTCCAGATACCTTTGCCTGATGATTTCAGCTCATCGAGCTTTACCACCGGGAAGTTGCCCGGCGGCAATGCCAGGCCGACCGGTGCGGCAGACACGGCACAATGGGTTTCACCAGACGGGGTTTGCCAGATCGCATCTTCGCCCTTGCCGCGCAGTTCATACAGATCATTGGCATAGCCATATCCCGACCCGGTCGGAATACGGGCCAACGATAACGGTTCGCGACCGGGGAATTCGACGGTGGCGCGGTCAATGCGCTGCTCGAAGGTCACCGAAAAACGGCTTTGGTCGTCACAGACAAAGACCTTGGACCCGCCAAGTTTTGCGGTATCGCTGTTCATCTGGGCCAGCATCGCGTCGATGCGGCTCAATGCCACCTTGCTTTGGGCAAGGGCGCCGCTGACTTCATGTTCGTCGGGATTGCTTTGCACGCCATTGACGGTCTTGGTCCCCGATGAAAAGCGGCCTTGCGCGAAATCAAGCTGCAAGCTGTATTCCAGCGGCGCGTCGCTTTGCGCCCCGTCATAATTGACGCGCGTGGCATTTTCCGAAAACCGCAACAACTGACCATTGCGGTAATAAAGCTTCACATCCGAGGTGCCGTAATCACCAAGGTCGCGATGCTCGTCCACCATCATCGGTTCGCCTTCGGGCGAGACATATGCCTTGTAGGTCACGGTATGATCGGATGCGACATACTGACCGGGAATAACCCGCAAGGATGGCAGGCGGGCTTCGATTGCGGCAATGTCGCGCGCGGTATCGGCACCGTCAAATTTGCGCGCCCCGTCAGACTGGGTATGTGACACCGGACGCACCGTAATTTCCACGTCATTTGGCGCATCACCGGTCAGCACCCGATAGACCTGATCATTGCGAAACAGCGTATCACCGTCGGAATTGACGATTTCGGCTTCAAGTGCATAGGTCATGCGCGGATCGATTTTCGATCCGTCATAGGGCAGGACAAAAACCATCGGCGGGTTTGACACCGGCTGACGCAGGGATGCGATTTCCACTGACGGCGCATCGGCACGCGAGACATCCCGCAGCCTGACAACCAGAAACGCATTATCAGGCGACAGCGCAATCCGTTCGCGATAGGTCACCGAACCGGTGACCCTGGTCGTGCTGGTTTGAAATGCCGCACAGGCCGATAACAACGTGACCATGCCAATGGCAAGTAACGTCCTTACCCACATTTTCGCGGACGATATTGAGTTCATTGAGACCCCGGTTTGCTCGTTTTTTGGATTGTGCATTTATATGCGCACAATGTTGCCGCCAAAAATACCTAAAACCAAGGCCAAAAAGGGGCAAGGCACGTTATTTGCTGCTGTTTTGCGTTCAGGCTACCCTGTCAGCAGGCGGATCAAGACGAATGCCGTCACCATCAAAAAGATGCCAGTTGTCCTGATCGGCAATCGTCAGGGCCAATTGATCGCCGATCGAAACCCGGACAATGCCCGCCAGACGCACATTGACGTCCATCTGTGACGGATCGCCAATCCCGCAATGAAGCTGAACAAACGTATCCGATCCAAGATGTTCGACCGCCAAGACCGTGCCCTTTAATGCAGCATTGTCTTCGTCGCACAGAACCAGATGTTCGGGACGCGCCCCCACCGTCAGGGACCGGTTGGCGGCAACATGATCGCCCATCGCCACCGCAAGCCCCGATGGCATCACAACACGCCCGTTCTCGTCACTGCGTGCATCCCAGAAATTCATCTTGGGTGATCCGATAAATCCGGCAACAAACCGGTTGGCCGGTTGCAGATAAAGATCAAGCGGCGTTCCCACCTGTTCGACAATCCCGTCACGCAACACAACAATCCGGTCTGCCATGGTCATGGCTTCGACCTGATCGTGGGTGACGTAAATCATGGTGGCCCCGAGTTCGCGGTGCAGACGGGCAAGCTCCATCCGCATATCGACGCGAAGTGCCGCATCAAGGTTTGAAAGCGGTTCATCAAGCAAAATGATTTTGGGATCCCGCGCAAGGGCCCGGCCAATCGCAACACGCTGGCGCTGTCCGCCCGAAAGCTGTTTGGGGGTGCGATCAAACAGATGAAGCAATTGCAAAACATCGCCGATTTCGCGGGTCTTGGCATCCATATCGGATTTCGACCACCCCGCCATCTTAAGCGGGAAGCCGATATTTTCCGCGACTGTCATATGCGGATAAAGCGCATAGGACTGAAACACCATGGCAATATCGCGATCAGACGCCGGAAGATGATCAACACGTTTATCCCCCAGATGAATTTCACCAGCAGTGATTTCTTCAAGCCCGGAAATCATGCGCAGCAATGTGGATTTGCCACAGCCCGACGGGCCGACAAAAACCACAAGTTCCCCGTCCCTGATCGACAGATCCACGCCCTTGATGATGTCGGCTGTGCCAAACGACTTTGTGACATTGAACAAAGATACAGACGACATTTCAGCTATTCTCCACCTGGTCGAATGTCATGATTTCTTCGCCGGTCGGCACTGGCGCGGACAGGACCGCTGCGACATCAGGGCAAAGATCGGAAATTTCGGGATATTTGCGCGGGTTGCTGGCAATGGCCTTGCCGGCGACTTCGATCCCGGCGCGCAATGCATCGGGCAAAGCGGCCTGCATCTGCAACGCCATCAAAAAGCCCGCGTTAAAACAATCCCCTGCCCCCACGGTGTCGACAACATCGACCGGTCCGGGTACGGGCACATGCAGGATATTGCCACCGGCAAAAGCCGTCGCCCCCGCCGCCCCGCGTTTGACCACAATAATCGCATCGGATGGCAGTTTATCGGCAATACGGGCCAGATATGTTTCGATATCGCGGGCAAATTCGGTTTGTGCAATGCCCAGAATGCCCGATGCCTCGGCATCATTGATCAGAAGGATATCCACATAGCCCAACCAGCTTTCAAGATGGGTCTGGACATCATCGCTCCATCCGCCGGTCGGCCATGCGGTATCAAGGGCAACAATCGCGCCGCTGTCATGCAGCTCCTTCATCAGGCTGGCGCAATCAGGCAACAGACCGGGCATCAGAAACGTTCCGACAAACAGTGCAATCGCACCATCAACCCGGGTTTCCGACAGCATTTCGCGCACCATCTTCGCGTCAAAGATCGAACTGTGCCCTTCGTTTGACAGGAACGTGCGTTCCTTATCAGGATGGGTCAGGCCAAACGTCACCGAGGTCACGGTATCGCTGCGATGCCAGTGATCGGCAAGCGGCCCGAACTGTTCGCACAGCCAGTCGCCCATGGCGTCCTTGCCGACATTGACGACAATATGCTGATGGGCATCAAGCGCCATCAAAGCCGCCCCAAAATTGCCGCATCCCCCGCCGATCCGCATTTCATAATCGGGATAGACGGTCTCGGTCCCCGGTTGCGGCCAATCGGCGATCGGGCCCATCAGCTGATCCACATTGATCGTGCCAATCGATATGATCGGACGTATCGGATCAGGACGAATGCCCGGATGTGATTTTGTCATGGCATTCATCCCTTTACACTGCCGCTTGCAAGTCCGGACACCAGGGTTTTCTGCATGAAGAAGGCCAGAATGACCGGGGGTACCGCCGCCAGAATCCCGGCTGCTGAAATCAGGCCATAATCCGCCACACGCCCGGCCGCCAGATCGGCAATCGCCACCGTGATGGTTTTGGCCCGAATGTCATTGGTGAACAAAAGCCCGTAGAAAAATTCATCCCATGCCAGCAACACCGCCATCATCACCGCCGCCCCAAGGGCCGGACGGGCAATCGGCAGGATCACATACCAGATGGCCTGTAAGCGGTTGGCACCATCAATGATCGGGGCTTCGTCAAGATCGCCAGGAATGGTGTCAAAGTTGCTTTTGAGAAGCCAGGTCGTGAAGGGCAGCAGGATTGAGCAATAGACAATGATCAGGGCAAAGTGGGTATTGAGAAGCCCAAGCGCACTCATCACCGTATAGAGCGGCAAAACGATGGCCACAGGCGGCAACATAAAGATCGCAATCACCGCATAAAGCAGGTTCTTGCGCCGCGGTCCGGGCAAACGCGAAAAGCTGTAGGCCGCCGGAATGGCAGCAATGATCGAAAGACCGGTCGCGGCAAAGGCAATGATGATGCTGTTGCGAATACCATAGAGGAAACTGGCCGACGGGCTGTTTTCGGCAAACACCAAAAGATTGCGATAATTTTCAAAGGTCGGCGCATCCGGCCACCATTGCAACGGCAAGGTGGTCAGATGGGTGGATGAGCTGATGCTCATGATAAACAGCCACAAAACCGGCACCGCAATCACGGTGGCAAGAACAAGTGCCCCCAGATAGATGCAGATCTTTTTTGTCAGGGATGCCTTCATAATCACACTTCTCCCTGCTTGCGGATCAGATACATGTATCCGGCAATCAGACAGGCACTGATCAAAACAACAATCAGCGCATAGGATGCCCCGGAACCGACGCGCATATAGGCAAACGCTTCCTGATAGACATAGAAACTGACGGTCTTGGTACTGCTGGCCGGGCCACCGCGGGTCATGACATAGATGATGTCAAAGACCTTGAAGGCCTCGATCGTGCGCAAAACCAGTGCGACGCTAAGCGGCCCCAGAATGGCCGGAAGGGTAATGCGCCAGAACCGGTTCCACACCCCTGCCCCGTCAAGGGTCGCGGCCTCATACAAATCCTTGGGCACGGTCTGAAGGGCGGCCAGCGCAATCAGGGCCACCAGCGGGAAGTTTTTCCAGACATCAGCCAGAATGACCATATCAAGGGCGGTTGCCGGGTCCCCCAGCCAGGAGCGATAGGCATCAAGCATCCCGATCTGGAGCAGAAGCGCATTCAGCGCCCCGAAATCCGGGTTATAGATCAGCCGCCACATCATGGCGTTGACCACCGTCGGCAGCGCAAGCGGCAAAATCAGCATGGCGCGCAACAGGGTCCGCCCGGCAAAGGCTTCGTTCAACAGCAGCGCAACCAGAACACCGATCACCATTTCCGCCCCGACGGAAGTGACGGCGAAATAGGTGGTGTGCCAGATGGCTTCAAGAAACTTGGAAGAAGACAGCGCGCGCACAAAGTTGTCAAAGCCGACAAAGATGCTGGTGACATCGGGCGCAATCAGTTTCGCACCGGTCAGGCTGTAATAGATCGTCTTGATCAGCGGGTAGCCACTGACCCCGACGATGATCACGATCATCGGGGTCAGTAAAAGCCACGCCGTCACCGTTTTACGATAGGAAATCATAGCGGTGCATTCGGCTCCGGAGTTTGAACCCGGACAAGCATGGAGGAGGATCACACAAGTCCGGGTTCTGGATCGAAAAGACGCTTTCGCGCTTATTGCATGTCCGAGATGGTCTCGGCTGCGTCATTCAGGGCATCAGCCGGTTTGACCGAACCAAGCATCGCGTTCTGAAGGGCTTCTTGCAGAACCGATGAGGCTTCCTGATAGGACGCCATGGTCGGGCGCGGTGCCATGACGGCAAGGCTGGTTTTGGCCGCTTCGACAAACGGTTCCTGGCCTTTGATCACATCCGGATTGGAATAGGATGCTTCCCATACCGGCAGGCTGAGCTTGGCAAATTTGTCCTGCACATTCTGCGAGGTCAGGAACTGGATATATTTCCAGGCTTCTTCCTTGTGACCGCTTTTGGTCGGGATCCCAAGGCCCATCGAACCGTTGACAGCTGATGCCTTCGAAACACCATCGGTCCCCGGTGCCGGCGCAATGCCGACCTTGCCGGCAACCTGGCTTTCGGCCGGGTCATTGGCAAGATTATACATATAGCCCCAGTTCAGCGCGAAAGCCGCCTGGCCGCTGGAGAATACGCGACGAACGTCTTCTTCAAGATATTCACGGGAATTCGGGTTGGTCAGGCCGTCATCAAGGGTACCAACCATATATTCAAGCGCCTTGAGACCGCCACCGGTATTGAAGGCCGGTTTGCCATCGGCATCAAGGAATTCACCGCCCATGCCCGAAAGGATGGTGGTGTAATCACAAATGGCGGCTTCGGACTGCGACCAGGACCAGACCAGCGGATAGTCAACAATGCCCTTTTCCTTGATGGCTGCGGCCTGTGCGCGCAGTTCTTCCCAGGTTGCGGGCGGATTGTCAAAACCGGCAGCTTTGAGCATGTCCTTGTTATAGAACAGGAACTTGGTATCGGCGATCCATGGCATGCCATACAGCGCACCATCATATTCCACCGTGGTCCACGCACCGTCGAGAATGCCTGACCGGGTTTTGTCATCAATGCGTGACGTGACATCTTCAAGTAGCTGATATTGCGCAAATTCCGCCGGCCAGATCACATCATACAGAACAACGTCATAGCCATTGGCACTTTGCGACAGCACGATCTTGTCATGCAGGGCTTCGTATGGAACCAGTTCGGCATTGACCTTGATGCCGGGATTGGCGGCTTCGAACTCGGCCGTCATGTTGCGAATGTCATCTTCGCTATAGGCAGCCTGCGCCATGAACAGCGCATTGAGGGTCACATCAGCATGCGCGGCGCCCGATGCGGCCAGCACGCCGATCGCAGCACCCGTCATGATATTCTTGATATTCATGATTTATATCTCCCTGATACATAGGATACGACTTGGATAGACGACAAGCCTGATTGAGGACAGGCTTTATTATTAATTCAATTTGATGTAATTAATAAGTCAAAAGAAAATGGGCGGCAATGGCAAAGATGAAAAAACAACCAAAGAGCGTCACGGGAACCAACCTTTTACACGCCAAGAACCACAACAGACGTGCGGTGTTGGACGCGGTCAGACGCCATGACGGATTGTCACGGGCAGATATTACGCGCATCACCAATCTGTCGGCCCAGACGATTTCGAACCTGGTCGGGGAACTCGAAGAAACGGGACTTCTTCTGGCTGGTGAACCGATTCGTCAAAAACGTGGTCAGCCTGCCCGCCCCTATCGCCTGAACCCGGATGGCGGTTATGCCATCGGATTTCAGCTGACCGGAACACAGTTTGACGCCGTACTGGTCAATCTTCTGGGCGAGGAACGTGCGCGCATCAGCCAGCAATTCAACCATCCCAATCCCGAACGCGCGGTCGAATTGCTGATTGAGGCAACCCGCAAAATCATTGCCGATTGCGGACTTGATCCGGCACGCAATATCGGGATCGGCATTGCGATGCCGGGCCCCGTCGGCATTGCCGGTCCGACCGGCATCGCCCCTGGATGGGAAAATTTCGATATTGTTGCCGCCATGTCGGAAAAGATCGATTGCCCGGTATTTGCCGAAAATGACGCCGATGCCGCCGCGATTTCCGAAAAGCTGTATGGTAATGCGAGAACACTGGAAAATTTCGTCTATGTCTTTATCGGCTATGGCTTGGGTGCCGGTCTTTTCATGGACAACCAGATCATTCACGGCACCAACGGGGCGGCTGGTGAAATCGGTCATTTGCCGGTCGAACCGCATGGGCGCGATTGCCCGTGCGGACGCAAGGGATGCCTTGAACGTTATGTGTCTCTTTTGGCGCTGTATGATGAATTTGATGCGGCCGATCGCGACGCGCTTTTGAATGATACGACACTTAATCGTCTGGCACAGCTGTCACCCGATGATGAACCGGTCAAACGCTGGATCAAACAGGCCGCGCCGCATCTGGCAACGGCGGTACAAATCCTTGGCAGCATGCTTGATCCACAGGCCGTCATGCTGGGCGGTTTGTTGCCCGCGTCAATCCTTGATGCGTTACTTATTGAGCTTGGCCGTCTTGAATCTGCTGGCAGTCGCACCCCGCTTGGCAATGCGCTTCCGGTGCAGGCAGGCGTCGGCAACCTGCTGTCAGCGGCGATGGGTGCTGCGGCCTTGCCGATTTATCATGAACTGGTCCCGGACTTTCAGAACATGCTGAAAATCCGGGATGCCAAAGGATGAGTTAGCAGGAAAACGTCGCGGCCCCTATCCGGCAAAGCGCGTGCAGGGCTGACCGGCGACATCTGTGCGGATCGATAACAGCGCGCCTTCCAGTTCGTTGCCATTGCCATCGAGCCCAACCGAGGCCGAGGTAATATAAAGCGTCTTAAGGTCCGGGCCGCCAAACACGCAACTGGTCGGCTGGGTCACCGGAAGATCAATGATCTGGTCCACACTGCCATCCGGGGCAAAGCGGATCAGGCAACTGCCGCCCCAGCGCGCATTCCAGATATAGCCATCGGCATCCATCGCCGATCCGTCCATATTGCCGCGGTCTTGCGGGCCAAAGAACACGCGCGGATTGCTGGGAACCCCGGTCGCCATGTCATAGTCATAGACATTCAGCGTATCCTTGATGGTGTCGCCAAAGAACATCTTCTTGCCGTCGGCCGACCAAAGCAGCGTATTGGAAATCCCGATATCAGACAGGAAACGGGTTGTCTCGCCGTCCGGCCCCACCCGGTTGAGTGTCCCGGTCGAAACCGTCACAGGAAGGTCTTCGCCATTCGGGCCGATATTGTTTTGCATGGTGCCATGCCAGAACCGCCCCGCCGGATCCACCCGGCTTTCATTGGACCGGTTGCCCGCATGGTCGCGATCTGGTGCGACAAAGGGGGTTGTTTCCCCGCTTTCGGCATCAAGAAACGCCAAACCATCAGCAAGGGCAACCAGAAGCCCGTCATTTTCGCGCGGGACAATTGCCGCAACCGGCTGATCGAATGTCCAGCTGCGCGATGCGCCATCACTTGGACGCAGGGCAAAGGCGGTCTTTCCGACAATATCCACCCAGTACAGCACGCCATCCTTGGCATCCCAATGCGGACCTTCGCCCAGCGTGCAGCGCAGGTTTGGCAAGACGGTTTTCACGTTGGCCATGGTTTCTCCCTGATATTTCATGCGGTTTTCCGCTTTGTTCCGGTAAAGGCGGGCTGTGTGCAAGCCCCTTCCCCCATACCGGAAATACCTGATCCATATTGCTACCCGGAATGGCAACTTCTGAAAAGTCATTTTGTATGATGATTTAATTTGCCGCGAAGATTTTGAACAAATGCAATCGCAACTCGGTTGCATTTTCTGCAAGTAATTGATAGGCATTCTCACATTGGGACGATTGTTTTCAGTTGTCCCGGGTCGATATCCCGGCCAGCAGGTTCAAGGACTTCGGCCCGATTACAGTTTTTACGAGTTTTCAGCACATGTTCGATCTGAAAGACGTCATCTTCAAGAGTGACGGCAAAAATCCCAAAACGCTGCTTGATGACATTACGGTCAATTTTCCGACCGGTGCGTTCAGCGCCATTGTGGGCCATAACGGATCGGGCAAAAGTACGCTTTTGAAGCTTCTGGCGCGCAAGAACAAAAAGCATGCCGGCACCATCACCCTTGATGATGCGGTTCTTGAAGATCATGGCACGCGCGATTTTGCCCGCAAGGTCGCCTATTTGCCGCAAAATCCGGTAGTGCCGCCGCATCTGAGTGTGCGCGAACTGGTGGCATTTGGTCGTTATCCCTGGCGCGGGGCATTTGGCCGTTACCGCGACGAAGACCATGCCAAGATTGATCAGGCGATGGAACTGACCCATGTCACCGGCTTTGCCGACCGTCTGGTCGCAAGCCTGTCGGGCGGCGAACGCCAGCGTGTGTGGCTTGCCATGCTGCTTGCCCAGGATGCGCCGGTGCTGTTGCTGGACGAGCCGACATCGGCCCTTGATGTCGGCCATCAGCGCGACATTCTGCGACTGGTTGCCAATCTGAAAGATCAGAACAATCTGACCGTGATTGCCGTTTTGCATGACATCGACATGGTCGGGCGTTTTGCCGATCACATCGTCGCATTGCGCGGCGGGCGGACCTGCTGGCAGGGCAACGCACGCGATTTCATGCAGGGCGAAACACTTCGCGACATTTTCCAAACCGACATTGATGTCATCCATCTGCCGGACCATGACCGTTTCGTCAGTTATGTCGCCTAGTGCGCTGTGACGACAGGGTTACGGATCAGCCAACAGGGATCAGGAACATTCATATGCGCACCCGTCTGATTTGCAAGTTTGCGGCAAGCTGTCTTGTAACGATTGCCGCCATGTCATCGATGGGCGCCACCGCCCAGACCATGACCCATGAAATGGGCGACGTCACCTTTGACAGCACGCCGACCCGTTTTGCCGGATCAAACTGGGCGCTGACCGAAAGTTTCCTGGCACTGGGCATTGATCCGGTTGCCGTTCCCGAAGCGGACGGCTATCGCGTGTGGGTGGTTGAACCGGAACTTCCGGCCGAATTTGCCGATCTTGGCACCCGGCGCGAACCCAATTTCGAAGCCCTGCGCGAAGCCAAACCAGACGCCATTGTCATCAGTGCCGATGTGGCGATGGCCTATGACAAGCTTTCGGCCATTGCGCCGACACTGGTCTATTCGATCTATAATACCGGAAGCAGCGAACCCGCCATTGAGCGGGCCGAAACGCTGTTGCGCAATATTGGCAAGCTGGCGGGCAAATCCGAGAAGGCCGAAGAAGTCATCACATCGGTCAATGCCCGGATTGATGCCGCGGCCAAACGCATCCGCGACAAGGTCGGCAATGATGCCAAATTCGCAGTTGTCCGTATCCTTGACGAAGCCCATTTCCGCATTCACGGCACCACATCACTGTTCGGGTCGGTTTTGGCACGGATGGGATTTGCCAATGCCTGGGATGGCGAGGTCAATGGTTGGGCATTCCATAACGGCGATGTTTCCGATCTGGCCAAACTTGGCGATGTTCATTTTGCCTATGTCGAACCGATTGCCCCGACCGTCCAAAGCCGCCTGTTTGACACCGCGATCTGGAAGGCAATGCCGTTTGCACGCAATGGTCATGTTTATACCGTGCCATCAAGCTGGACCTTTGGCGGAGTTCTGTCAGCGGCACGCTTTGCCGAACTGCTGGCCGATGCCGTAACCGGCACCCCGACCACCGCAAGCGGATCATAAACCATGGCTTTGTTGCGTACTGTTCTGAGCGGGCTTTTAGTTGCCGCAACATTTTGCGTCGTAAGTGCGACATCGGCCTATGCTGATCCGATCCGCATTGAACATGAACGCGGAACGCTTGAACTGCCGGGGCCGGCAAAGCGCGTTGCCACCATCAATTGGGCCTTTACCGAAACCGTGATTGCACTTGGCCTTGATCCGGTGGCGGTCGCAGATCCGGTTGATTATGTCGAATGGGTCGAAGAACCGGCATTGCCCGATGAATTTGTCGATCTTGGGCAACGATCATCGCCCAATCTTGAAGCCCTGCGTGCGGCAAAGCCCGACCTGATCATTACCATTCCCGATATCGGGATCAATTATGAGAAACTGTCAGAAATTGCGCCGGTTTTGCAATTGCGGATGTTTGAAGAAAACCGTCCGGCATTCCAGGCCGCACGCGAAGTATTTGGCAAAATCGCCAAGGCCACCGGTCGCGAAGCCGAGGGTGCGGCCTATCTGGCCGATGTCGATGCGAAACTGGCCGAATATGGGGCGCGCACCCGTGCGGCCCTTGGCCCTGATCAGCAACTTAATATCATCTATTTCTTTGATGAAAGCACGATCGGCATGTTTGGCGACACCAGCCTGCCCGGTTCGGTGATGGCCGCAATGAATGTGCCGATGGCCTTTCACGGCGAAGTCAACAAATGGGGCTTTGCCCGTGGCGGTCTTGAACTGATTGCCCCTTATGCCAAGCAAAGTGTCGTCTATACCAACCCGGTGCCCGATGCCATTCTGGACAAGATGTTCGCATCCCCGATGTGGAAATTCATGGATTTCACGCGCAACAACCGCGTCTATGAACTTCCGGTTGTCTGGATGTATGGCGGGGTTCCGTCATCACTTCGCTTTGCGAAACTTCTGACCGAAAGCATCGAGAACGGCCCGCATCAATGACCAACACCCGTTCGAACATTCCGGCTGCTTTGCTGGTCGCGCTTGGTCTGTCCTGTATTGGTATCCTGATCGCTGATTTCTGGCCGTTCCTGCAAAAAGGACTGGCAACGCAGGTCATGTTCAGCCCCGATGAAACCGACTTTGACCAGATCCTGTTTCATTACAGCACCCTGCCCCGCCTTGTGATGGCGTTTCTGTGCGGGGCGGGTCTTGCTCTGGCCGGGGCGGCGATCCAGACTGTTCTGCGCAACCCGCTGGCATCGCCAACGACACTTGGCGTCGGGGCCGGCGTTGAATTTGCCCTGACCATTTTCCTGCTTGTCGCGCCGGCATCAATGGCCATCTTTCAGGAAGCCTTTGCCCTGGCAGGCGGGATGATTGCGCTTGGTGCGGTCTATCTGATTGCATCAAAACGCGGCAATGCGACGCTGTGGCTTATTCTGGCGGGCATGATTGTCAATCTGCTGTTGCAGTCCGCATCCCAGATCGTGTTGCTGTTTAACGAACAATATCTGCAATCGGTCTTCATGTGGGGGGCGGGTGATCTCGCCCAGAATGGCTGGGAAGCCACGCAATTTATCCTGCCGCGCGTGATCATTGGCATGATTGCGGTGCTGGCCCTGTCGCGGCCGCTTGATTTGCTGGCACTGGGCGATGACACCGCCAATTCGCTGGGGGCCAAGGTCACGGTGTTGCGGTTGCTGATCCTTGGTTTTGCGGTTTTCATCACCGCATCGGTGATTTCAGCTGCCGGTTTGATCGGTTTTGTCGGTCTTGCCGTGCCCGCCGCCCTGCGGATCGCAGGACTGACCCGGTCACGTGATCTTATGATCTATTCGGTGCTGACCGGCGGGTTTGTGCTGATGATCATTGATTTCATCGTGCGACAGTTTAACGGTCTTGGCGGGGATGTGTTGCCGACCGGGGCTGCGACCGCGCTGTTCGGGGCACCGTTCATCATCCTGATCCTGCGCAAGGCACGGATCATGCCCGGTACCCAAAGCGAAGACCAGCACAGCGATCAGGAAATCGTTTCCAAGCTGGGCCTGTCGATCATTCTGGGCATCACGCTTGTTCTGGGTATCGGTTTCTCGCTGTTCATTTCGCTCGATGGCAACGGCTTTGCGGTGCTTGGTCTTGATGGTGACAGTTACGACATTCTGCTGGGCCGTTCGGAACGTACCTTTGCCGCGATGATTTGCGGGGCCGCACTTGCGGTTTCGGGCACGCTTATTCAGCGGGTCGGGCGCAATCCGCTGGCAAGCCCGGAAATCACCGGGGTCAGTTCGGCCACCGCCCTTGCCATGATCATCGCACTTGCGATTTTCGGCTTCGCACAGCGTGCCGAACTGATGGTGATCGGGGCGGCAGGCGGCATTGTATCGTTGCTGGTGCTGCTTGTTCTGTGTCGCAAATTTACCCATGCGCCGCATTACATGTTGCTGAACGGTTTGGCGCTGACCGCCATTCTGGGGGCGATCGTGCGCATTGTGCTGACCCGAAGCGGCACCCAGACCACCATGCTGATGTCATGGCTGGCCGGGACGACCTATTTCACCAATATGAACGAGGTCATGATCGTTGCCGGGGTAACGGCGGTGTTGCTGATTGTTGCCATTGCCCTTCGCCGTCCGCTTGAACTGGCGTCCCTTGGCACCGATCAGTCGGTTTCGCTGGGGCTTGGCATTTCGGGGTTCCAGTTTGCCATGATGCTGCTGGCGGCAATCCTTGCGGCCAGTGCCACCCTGCTTGTCGGACCGCTGAGTTTTGTCGGGCTGATGGCCCCGCATCTGGCCCGCGTTGCCGGGTATCGGCTGGCGGGCGGGCATTTGCTGGGTGCGGTCCTGATCGGGGTCAATGTGATGATGGTGGCCGAATGGCTGGCCCGTAACCTGATTTATCCGGCACAGCTTCCGACCGGACTGATCGCGGCCCTGATCGGAACCAGCTATTTCATGATTCTGGCTGTGCGCAAACGATAATCACCGCGACATCACACGCATCGGAACGGGTAATATCAACCGGGTTCGGGAGGCCAGTTTTGCGCCAGTGCAAATGCCTGATCAAGGCTTGTCACATGTTTGACCGGGAATGGCAGCATGCGGGCAAAGTTGCTGTTTTCGACGTCATGGGCATCATCAACATGCAGATGCCCGTCGCCATGGTCATGGCCTTCATCGACGCGAATAAGGCCCTTGGCGAACATGCCAAGCCGGTCGCGATTTTCCTTGAACCAGGCAGCGGCCTGTTTGCGGGTTTCGTGATCCTGTTCGGTCATGCCCGCAACCCGCAGGATCAGGATCGCCGGGTCCTGACGCCGGGCAAGGTCGTGCAAGGCTGCCAGATAGGATTGCCCGTCCGCATCACTTTGCCGATCAACCATTTCAAACAGCACGATGTCGGCTGCGGGCTGGCTTGAACGAAACATCGCCGGTCTCCTTGTGCAAAGGGCCCGGCGGGTATCCCGCCAGGCCGTAAAGGTCAAATTTTGCCGTAACCGGTCGCGATCAGAATTCGCGCCGGAAACCGATGGTCACTGTGCGTCCGTGCCCGGCAACCGAATAGCCGCGAAGGGCCGATGCCGCCGGGTTTTCATAGCTGGCATCAAAGATGTTCTCGACCCCGAAGCGCGCCGTGCCGCCAAGCACCGGATAGTTGCCCATCAGATTGAAAACCAGACTGGATTTGACTTTCTTGTTGTCGATCTTGGTGCGTGGCGCAGTATAGGTGCCGTCAAAACGCATATTGAGATCGCCCCAGACATAGCTGTCGACATAGCCGGTAAAGCGGAACGGGGACGGGATGCGGTTATTGGGCAACCAGCTGTCAAGATCGCCATTCTTGTTACTGTCGTAACGACCTTCGACATAGGATGCCAAGGCCCCGACATAGGTATCTTCGGTCACATCATATTCACCGGTCAGTTCGGCACCGATGATGCGTTCCTTTTGCTGGCTAAGCGCATTGGTGGAGGCATCGAACGTATCGCCGCGTTCATTGGTGCTCATGTAAACGGCACCAGTCGTGCGGAAATCGGGCCCGTTATAGCGTGCCGCCAGTTCATAGGTCTTGACCTTGGATGCTTCGACATCAAGGGCGCTGAAATTCATCGGAACGCCGTTGAAACCGGCACGGCGGGTATAGGCACCCACATCGGGTACAGAGAAACCTTCGCTATAACTAAGTGACGTATCGATCCGGTCGGTCCAGTGCACCACCGCCGATGCGTTATAGGTCACCGCACTATAGGTTGTGTTGCCACCGGTATATTGCGCAGCGGCAAGGATCGCCTGACCGACACCGGCGTTATAGCGCATATAGTTCGGACGCAGGAAATCCTTGACCGTCAGATCATATTTTTCATAACGCACCCCGCCCGACAGATCGACAAACTGCGTAACCGGTGCGCTGAGTTGTGCAAAGACAGCCTTGCCATCCTGTTCCATCGGTGCGCCGATATCGCGGCCACTGATCGTGCGGTATTTGATGTCATCATGGGTCAGATCCCCACCCCAGGTCAGGGTCAGGCCGTCATAAACCGGATCAAGGCTGGTATCGGTCGAAAGCTTCACACCATATTTGACCGTATCAATTACCGACTGGCCCAGCGGGTCTTCGACAGCGCCACTATTGGCCAATGCGACCAGTGCCGGGTTGTAGCTGGCATGGTAATCGGCGCGTGCGGCCTGTTTGTAGCTGTCATTGTAAAACAGTTTAAGATCGCCCGTCCCGATCTTGCCGAAATCATATTCATATCCGCCGGTGAAATACTGGCTTTCATCTTCCAGCGGCTGGGCAAGATAGGGATTGTCATAATCCACTGAGACCGGATCGGTGGTCAGGTCGGGATAATATTCGATGTCCTGACGAAACCGGACGACTTCGGACGACAGAAACAGTCGATGACCCTCGGCAACGGTCAGCCCCGCCTTGCCAAACAGGTTGAGGTCTTCGGCATTGTCAAATCCGCCCTGCCCCAGCATCGCATCCGACGGCACCTGATTGCCATAACCGTCAAAGGCATCACCCGATTTCGATGCCGTGACACTTGCGGCAAGATCGACTGCACCGACACCCCCACTGCCCGACAATGTCAGCGACGGCGAGAAACTGTCATCAATATCGTCGGTATAGCTGGTGACATGCCCGTCAACGACAAAGCTGTTATTTCCGACTTCGCCGGTTTTGGTGATGATATTGATGGTCGCCCCGGTCGCGCCATCCCCGTTCAGCGCGTTCGACCCCGGAATGACTTCGATGCTTTCGACCTGGGCGATATCGATCATTGACAGGATACGGCTGGTATTTCGAAGCGGCGTGTTGCGCGATACCCCGTCAACCAGCACCTGGACATCACGCCCGCGGAAGGTTTCCGTGCTGGAAATCAGGCTTTGATCATCAAACATGAAACCCGGCACCGTGTTGCGGATGACATTTGTGATGTCGCTGCTTTTGGCCATCTGGGTTTCGATCTGATCCCGACCGATCACCACAACCGATGGCGACATGGATTTGATCGACCGGCGCGAACGGGTGGCACTGACCACCACTTCGGGCAGGACCGTGGCACCGCCATTTTCAAGCGCGCCCGAACTTGCCGGTGCGATACGCACACTGTCATCGGTGATGAATTCAAATTGATACCCGGTTCCGGTCAGCAGCAATTGCAAGGCATCACGCGCGTCAAGCGTTGCGGATACATCGCCGCTGCTCATACCCGAAAGATCACCCTGAACAATCAGTTGCAGACCAAACTGATCGGCCAGCTGATCAAGCGCGCCGCGCAGATCGCCCGCCGCAATCGTGATCTGTTGCGCTGTTGTTGTGCCTTCCTGTGCCGATGCCATCGGCACGGTTGCCATCATCAAGGTCGCGACAAGTGCCGTGGTTCCCCAAAGACGCGACATTCCAGAATTCTCAGCTTTCAAAGCTTACCCCCATCGTTCGAAGATAATAATGCAAATCACTATTACCCTCATGACGAACCGGGTTCCGATTTGAGGAGCACATTTTTTCTATTTTCTTGAAATTATTCTGAAACCGACGGGAAACGCCCGTTCTTCAAGACCGTAAGCTGCCAGCAAGGCATCATGTGCGCTGTGCGGTTTGCTGATATCAAAGCTGCCCGATACGGTGATATCGCCCAGACGCGGATCGCGAACAAATGTCAGATCCCCCATCAGCGGCGCAATCCGCGCCAGCAATTCATCAATCGGCATATCATCAACAATCCAGCGCCCGCCCCGCCATGGCGCAACACGTTCGGGGGCGACTTCGGCAAAATGAAGGTCCCCGTCAGCGTCCTGCCATGCCGCCCGCCCGGCCACCAGGCGTGCCAAGCGCATCTTGCGGTCTTCCAGATCGACCGTGCCTTCGGATACTTCGACCCGCGCATGCCCGCCCCATTTCGACGCGCTAAAGGCGGTGCCAACCGCAATCGCTGTGACCTGGTTAAGGTGAATGCGCAACGGACGTGATGCATCCTTTGCGACCTTGATGAAAATGCCGCCTTCCAGAACGGTAATATCGCGCAGGGCGTCACTGTAATTCAGGGCAACCCGGGTTCCGGGCTCCATCCAGATGCTCGATCCATCGGGCAAGTCATGCATCTGACCAACCACCGATGCGTCTGCTGCTGCGACCAGATCGGGATCGGGCTGAAAGGCCGAATAGCCAAACAGCACCACCAGCACCAGACAGGTCAGCACTGCCAGAACCGGGCGGAATGGCCGTTTGGCCGATCGCATGCCCGGCAACCGTCCACTGCCGCCTTCCAGCGCGCCCAACCGTTCAAGATCACGGCGCACACCGGCCAGATCGACCGTCTTCGGTTCATCAGCGCGGGTGTCGATGGAGGCACGGGTGTCACGGGTGGCGCTATCGGATAATGCCGCGCCGTCCTCGGCTGCGGCGATTTCCATGCTTTGCCAGATCTGGCAGGCCCGCACCAAGCGTTGCGGATTGCCCGGATCGGCATCCTGCCAGGCGCTGAAGGCGGCTTCCTCGGCCGGGGTCAAATCCGATTGATCAAGGCGGACCGCCCAGTAATCGGCAATGTCTTCATTGCTTTGGCAGTCTTCGGGATAGCGGAATTCTGTCATGGCAAAGTCGATACCCGGCTTCTGGCTGCGTGGTTTGTTATCTTGATGACGTTTAACGCAGTCATTTGAGGATGTTCAGTTTTCATGGCGCGCCAACACCTGTTTGCAATGTCTAAGCGCCTGACGCAAATGCTTTTCGACCATATTGCGACTGACGCCAAGCTGTTCGGCGGCCTCGGTCGGGCTCAGATGGTCACGCTTGCACAGCAAAAATACTTCGCGGCACCGGGGTGGCAACTCGTCAATCGCGGCCTTGACGATATCAAGACGCTGACGATCGGCACTGATCTGTTCAGGGGTGACCGATTGTGCCCCGGCCCCTTCCATGTCGCTGATTTCGGCCGGATCGGTGAATTCAAGCGGATTGCGTTTATGACGACGCAGCGCATCAATCGCCAGATTGGTCGCCATGCGCATCATATAGGCCGGCGGGTTGGCAATCTGGGCCGGATCGACATTGCGATGGCGCAGCTGCACATAAAGATCCTGCAATACGTCATGGCTTTCGTCGCGCGTCGGCAGGTATTTCTGAACCTGACGCAACAAACGATCATGATATTGCTGAAAGATGGAATCCCAAAAACGGTCATCGACCGCCATTTTTCCGCACCTGATTTCCGATAATGATAACCGTTATCATTTTCATCTTTGATTATCTTCGATCCGGCACGCCGTCAATGCCAAAAGCAAAAAGGCCCGCAATTGCGGACCTTTTGCCAAAAGGAAAATGATCGAAGATGACGCGAAATCAGTCTTCGAAATGGCCCTTGGCGGCAAAGCCGCCGCCCTGATAGATCACCGCCGGATCGTGGCGGTCTTCGGGGCCAAAGGCGGCTTCGATTTCCGCGCGGAACTGTTCGGAGCTGTCTTGCGGTTTCCAGCCAAGGAAATCGGCGTGATCGTTGCTCCACCATTTGGTTTTGTTGTCCGATACCCCGTACACTACCAGATGACCGGTCATCGGGGCATCAAAGATCGCCTTCATCAGCGACAGGAAATCACGCGGGCTGAGCCAGGTCGACAGCATGCGGCGATCGCGCGGCTTTTCAAAGCACGACCCGATACGAACCGATACCGTTTCGACATCGAACTTGTCGTAGTAATAGCTTGCCACGGCCTCGCCATAGCATTTGGTCACGCCATAGAGGCTATCGGGGCGCAGTTCGGATTTGTCATCAAGTTTGGTGGTGCGCTTGTGAAAACCGATTGCATGGTTGGAGCTGGCAAACATGATGCGCCCCACCCCGTTCTGACGCGCCCCTTCATACAGGTTATAGGTGCCTGCAAGGTTGGCCTGAAGCAGATCATCAAAGGCCGCCTCGATCGAAATTCCGCCCAGATGAATGATACCGTCGACATCCTTGGTCAGTTCGATCACGGCCGCACGGTCAGACAGGTCGCATTGCACGACTTCCTCGTTCGGGCCGGCCGGGTCCATCGGGGAAATATCGGACAGGCGAATGACATCGGCATAGCCCTTAAGCCCTTCGCGGCAGATTTTCCCAAGGTTGCCACCAGCACCGGTAATCAGCAAACGTTTCATCTTTATCCTCTTTGATATGCGTGTCTGTCCGCGATCAATTGGCGCCAAATACAAGATTGGGCAGCGTCATCGAAATCGCAGGAATATAGGTTGTCAGCAAAAGCGCGCTCAAGATCGCCAGATAGAATGGCCAGATCGACTGAACCGCCTTTTCGATTTTCACCCCGCCAATCGCGCACCCGACAAACAGGCACGACCCGACCGGCGGCGTACACAGGCCAAGGCCCAAATTCATCATCAGCACCATGCCGAACTGGATCGGATCCATGCCGAACTGAACCGCCAGCGGCAGGAAGATTGGCGTACAGATCAGGATCAATGCCGCCATGTCCATGATCATGCCGGCAATCAGCAACATGACATTGATCAGCAACAACACCATGATCGGATTGTCAGTAATCCCGGTAATCGCATCGGCCAGCGCATCGGGCACCTGATAGAAGGCCAGCATATAGCCATAGGCCGATGCACAGCCGACCAGCAACATGACAAGCGCGGTGGTTTTGGCCGATTGCTTGACCGCGGCAACAAACCCGGCCCAGCTGAGTTCGCGATAGACAAGCCCGGTAATGATCAGCGCATAGGCAACCCCGATTGCACCGGATTCCGTAACAGTGAACACGCCACTGAGAACCCCGCCAACAATGATCACGGCGGTAAAGAAGCCCGGAATGGCCCGCACCGCAGTCTGCCAGACCACCCGCCAGCCCGGGAACGGTTCAGCCGGATAGCCATGCTTGATCGCGACAAGCCAGGTGGCAAGACCAAGCAGCAGGCACATGATAATGCCCGGCACCACACCGGCCATAAACAATTTGGAAATCGAAATCCCCCCGCCCGCGGCCACTGCATACAGGATCATGTTGTGGCTTGGCGGGATCATGATGCCGGCAATCGATGAGGTCACGGTGACGTTGACCGCATAATCGGCGCGGTAACCTTCCTTTTTCATCACCGGGATCAGGATCGAACCAAGGGCGGATGTATCGGCAACGGCCGATCCGGAAATACCGCCAAACAGCATCGATGAAAATACGTTCACAATGCCAAGGCCGCCGCGTCGGCTTCCGACAAGGGCGGTTGCAAACTGCACCAGCCGTGACGCGATCCCGCCATGAAGCATCAGCTCGCCGGCAAAGATAAAGAACGGAATGGCCAGAAGCGAAAAGGCCGAAATACCCGACCCGATGCGCTGAAAGGCGATCAGGGTTGGCAGACCTTCGAAAAAGAAGGCCCCAAGGGCTGCGATGCCAAGTGCAATGGCAACGGGCATGCCAATCAGGATACCGATGGCAAATACGCCAAGAAGAATGGTCATGCCCATTTATTCAACGTCCTTGTTCAGCAAATCGTCGTGGTAAAAACGCGCATTGGAAATGGTTTTCCAGCGGGTAATGATCTTGAGGATGTGAAGAACGCTGAAAAATGCGATCCCCGCCCCGCACACCGCCATCGGCACCGAACGCCAGCCATCGGAAATATGGATGATCGGCATTTTCTTGGCCCAGTTGAACGCCACCAGATCCATACCGCCCATCAGCATCCAGTATCCGAACCACGCCATGGCCGCATAACTGATGGCGGCGACAATCGCGGCAATTTTCGGAGGCAACGCATCGCGAAAGAACGATACCGAAAGATGGCTGTTGTCGCGCATCCCGGCTGCCGCCACAGGAAAGGTAATCAGAACGATCAGGATCAGAGAGATCTGTTCAACCCAGGTCGGCGTTTCATTAAGAACATACCGTCCGAAAACCAGCCAGGCGAAACTGGGAATTAGCGCCACAAGCGCCAAACCGCCGATCAGGTTGAGAACCCCGGCTATCCCGCCGCCCAGACGGTCGATCAAATTGATAAAGCTGGAAAACATCTATGCGCCGCCAGAAATTGATTAATCCGTATCCAAGCCGGATATGAAAGTAGCACAGACAGAAAGAAGGGCGACGATATCATCGCCGCCCTTTCAATCATTCATATTTTATTTCTGCGCATCCTGGATGGCTTTGACCAGATCGGCCAGATCCGGGTTGGACTTCAGGAAGTTGTCATAGACCGGCTGCATTGCGTCCTGGAAAGCCTGCTTGTCGGCGATCTCGTTGACTTCGATGCCCGCAGCAATGACTTTTTCCTTGGATTTTTCAGCACGTGCGGCCCATGCGGCACGCTGTACTTCAACCGATGCATCAGCTGCTTCGTGGACGATTTTCTTTTCGTCATCCGACAGGCTGTCATAAAGCGCCTTGTTGATGCACAGGCATTCCGGAAGGATCAGGTGCTGGGTCACCGAATAGTATTTCGCCGCTTCGAAATGGCCCGAGCTGTCATAGGACGGATAGTTGTTTTCCGCACCGTCAATCACGCCGGTTTTCAGCGACTGGTAAACTTCGCCATAGGCCATCGGGGTGGCGTTGCCGCCAAGGGCTGCGACCATCTGAACATAGAGATCGTTGCTCATGACGCGGAACTTCAGACCCTTGAGATCGGCCGGGGTATTGATCGGGTGCTTGGTGTTATAGAAGGAACGCGCACCGGAATCATACCAGCCAAGCGGCTGAAGACCGGCCTTGATCAGGCCATCGGCGATCTGCTGACCGGCCGGGCCGTCCATGACCTTGTGCATGGCATCGACGTTTTTGAAGATGAAGGGCAGCGAAACAACGTTCGCCTCGGGAGCAACTTCACCAAGCGGGCCGAGGTTGAACACAGCCCAGTCCAGACCGCCAAGACGGACCTGCTGGATCGCATCAGGCTGATCGCCAAGAACACCACCATGATAAACCTTGGCTTCAAGTTCGCCGCCGGATTTTTCATTGATGATTTTGGCAAATTCTTCCATGCCGGTCGAAACCGGATATTCCGGCGGATGGATGTTCCAGCCGCGCCATTCTTTTGCCTGTGCGCCCGATGCCAGCGCCACCGACACAGCAGCCGCTGCAATCGTCAGTGTCGTGGTTTTGAGAAAGTTATTCATTTGGAGTCCTCCCGAGACATTTTGTCACTTGCGTTAAAGCCTTGTTTTCCCTGATGGGAACTTCTTATTGTCGTATAATCTTACAATTCCCAACTTGTAAGGACAACTGTAAGATTAGTTAACAACTAGTCTAATAGACCTTCCGGTCCAGTGCGCGCCCGATTTTTATTTTGGCGTCGCGAATAAGGATCCCGGCAGAACCACCTGCCGGGATATCTGGCAGGCCGTGAAAGGCACCGCCATGCCTAGGCCATACGCAACGCACCATCGCCATAGGCATTGCGGATGACCTCTGCCAACATGTCGTGTTCCTTGTCGGTCAAATCGGTCAGCGGACTGCGCACCGGACCGGTATCGCGACCGATCACGCGCATTCCCGCCTTGACGATGGAAACGGCGTATCCTTTGCCGCGATTGCGGATATCGAGATACGGATAGAAGAATTCCTTGAGCACCCGGTTCATGGTTTCGTCATCGTCACGGGTCAGCGCGTCATAGAAATCAAGTGCCTGTTGCGGCAGGAAATTGAAAATGGCCGATGAATAGGTGGTCACACCAGCCGCCTTGTAGGCCTTGGCAAAGACTTCTGCGGTCGGCATGCCGCCAATATAGGACAGGCGATCACCGATCAGCGTGCAAACCTTGGTCACCATTTCGATATTGCCGTGACCGTCCTTGAACCCGACCAGGTTCGGACAAACATCGCACAGCTTGGCCAGGGTTTCGGCGGTGATGATCGAATTGTCACGGTTATAGACAATCACACCGATCTCGACCGCATCACAGACAGCCTTGACCCGGGCAAACAGACCTTCCTGTTCGGCCCCGACCAGATATTGCGGCAACAAAAGCAGACCGTCCGCACCGGCGGCCTCGCATTCGCGGGCCAGTTCAACCGCCATGGCGGTGCCGTAACCGCACCCGGCAATGATCGGGGTGTCGCCGGCGACTTCCTTGGCCGCACGCACAGTCTGAACGACTTCGGCCGGGGTCAGGGAAAAGAATTCCCCGGTACCGCCTGCTGCAAACAATGCCGTTGCGGGATATTGCGACAGCCAGCCGACATGCGCGCGATACGCATCAAGGTCAAGCTTGCCCTCGGCATCAAAAGGCGTCACCGGGAATGACAGCAACCCGGCACCAATGGCCTTTTTCATCTCAAGATAATGCATCAAGCGTCCTTCAAGTCTTAAATAGGTCACAACAACTATGATGACTCTATAAATTCATCATATTATTTTGTCAAACATATTACATAACTCAACTCGAAGCCCATAAAAACTGCGGAACACAAGGGTTTTAGAGTTATATTAGAACCACTGAACTTTGGTATGACGACTTCGATTTTCAGTAATTCCGCGCGAATCGCACTAATTGATATGATGACTTTACCCCCAAAGCCGATTAGGGTCGGGTTATCAGATCCTTACACTCACAACCAAGAAGACCGGGAATGACCGATATTTCTGCTGCCAGCCGCATTCTGGCCGATGCCTTTGTCAATCACCGCCTGATTGATCCGCTGCCTGCTGACGTCGCGCCGACCGCCTTTGACGAGGCCTATGAAATCCAGGACGCCACCCTTGCACTGAGCGGGGCAAAACAGGCGGGATGGAAGCTTGCGGTTGCCACCCGCGCGGCACAGGAAAAAATCGGCGCGGACGGGCCGCTGGTCGGGCCGCTTCTGGATGGCCGCATTCTTTCGAACGGGGCGCAACTGACCACCAATGATCTGCATTTCCCCAATATCGAGGCCGAAATTGCCGTGGTCATGGACAGCACCCCGGCCCCGGATGCCACATCAAGTGACATTCTTGATCACATCCGATCAATGCATCTTGCGATCGAAATCGCCGACCGGCGCTATCATGAAAAGCAGGATCCGATCCAGACGCTGGCGGATCTGAATTCCACCGGCTATTTCGTGCTGGGCCAGGAAATCGAAGGCTGGCGTGATCTTGGCTTTATCGGTGGCAAGGTCACCACCAAAAGCGACGGCGAAATCCTTGCCAGCAATGATGATCCCGATGCCTGGCCGGAAATCTTTGGCGGGCTGGAATATCTGGTCGGCTTTCTGGCCAAGCGGGGCAAAAGCCTTAAGGCCGGCGATGTGATCACCACCGGGGCCTGCGCGCTTCCGACCATCAGCCCGCATGGCAAGATCGAAGCGATCTTTGACGGGTTGGGCACGGTGACCGCCGAGATCAAAAAGGTCTGATCGCGAGATCACGACCCGGTACAGAAAAAGCCATGCGGGGCGACCTGCATGGCTTTTGTTTTATCGGTTCATGGCGTCAAAGACCGGGCATCAGCCCTTTTCGCGAAAGCGCGTAACCGCAACGCCGGGAACCTCGACGCGCAGTGACACCAGCTTGCCTGCATGGGGGAATTCGGCGCGTTTTTCCGCACTATAGCCTTCCTGATGGCTGGAGACATAAAGGGTTTTCATATCCGGCCCGCCAAAACATGGCATGGTCGGATTGGGCATCGGCATCGGAATTGACAGCAACAAAGTGCCATCGGGTGCAAAGCGGTTCAGATTGCCCGCCGACACCCCGGCCGACCAGTAACAGCCATCCATATCGACCGCGGCCCCGTCCGGGCGGCCCAGCGTATCATCAAGATCAAGAAACCGCGTACAGTTGGAAATGTCACCACTGGCAACATCGAAATCCCATCGATTGACCCAGGGCCCGCGTGAATCAGAATGATACATCTGCGCCCCGTCCGGCGACCAGGCGATGCCGTTGGAAATCTTGAAGCCGGTTGCCTTTTGATCAATCACGCCATCGGGCGTAATCCGATAAAGCGATGCGATCGGCTGCTTGTCGGGATTGTCATCCATCGTACCGACCCAGAACGCCCCGTCCGGGCCGATCTTGCCGTCATTGGTGCGGCTTTTGATGCCATCTTCGATCCGGCACAAAGCAACACGTTCGTCGGTTTCGGGATCAAGGAACAGGATATCCTTGCGCAGGGCGACAATAATGCGCCCCGCATCGGTCAGGCCGAAACAGCCCAGTTCGCTGTCAAATTCCCAGACACGGCGCTGCCCCGATGCGACATCAAGGGCATGCAGCTTGCAATTCAGGATATCGGTCCAGTAAAGCCGGTTATTCCGGGCATCCCAATTGGGACATTCCGCCAAGGTAAAAGTTTCATCCAGCAGGATTTCCGGCTGATACAGCACCTGATCATTGCCCGACATTGTCACCCCTTAAAATTCATATGATCAATTTCAATGAATACTGGTGTGCCCATCCGGGGCTGTGCTTGTCAACATTATTTGCCAGCCGGGTTGGTACCCCGATCACCTGTGATGCGTTGATGCAGCAGTGCAGACGACCGGTATGCGCCAGAAACCGGCCATCCGGCAGATCGCAATCGGGCAGGAAAATTTTACATGTCGCGGGCGTGGTCGGTGACACGCTGGCGGGCCTGATGGAGGTGATAACGCATCATCAATTCGGCACTGTCGCCATCCCGGCCCAGAATCGCATCATAGATCTGACGATGTTCGGCAAGCACGCGTTTGGCGCGGTCCGCCGACCCGGACCGGGTGATATTCAGCGCCACATTCATCGATTTCTGCATTACCCCATGCAGCGAATTCAGAATGGTCAGAAAGATTTCATTGCCGCTGGCGCGCGCGATTGCCATGTGAAAATCAAGATCGGCCTTATCGGCAATGTCACCGGCAGCCACCCCGTCTTCAAGCGTTTTCAGGGCATTTTCGATTTCACGGTGATGACGCACACTCGCACGTTCGGCCGCCATGCGTGCTGTTGCCCCCTCGATCGCGATACGGGCTTCAAAACACCGCAAAAGCCCGGCCACATCATTGACCCCGCCAAATTCGATCAGCCCCTGGGGCGGGCGTTTTTTCACAAAGGAACCAACGCCCTGGCGCGCATAGACCAGCCCGTCGGACTGCAATTTTCGCAAGGCCTCGCGTACGACCGGTCGCGACACGCCAAAGGATGCGCAAATCTCGTTCTCGGAGGGCAGTTTCGTCCCCTCGCCCAGATTGCCCGAGACGATCTGTTCAAGAATTTGACCATAAAGCTGATCAGCAAGTTTTTCGCGCTTCTGGACCTTAAGCAGCAATTCGGTCATCCCGTCCCCCGGACGCTGTGATTACTTGTCATCTTGTAAAACTTACTTGTAAGTTTTATCGACTATTCCCGCACGGGTAAAGCCCCCGAACCGATCACGGATCGGGGGCTGATCGCGGCTTGAAAATGGCTGGATCAATCAACCAGTGAATAGTCGCGGCTTTGCGGTGTGATGATTTCGTCATCATCGACCAGACCACTGTCAGGCTGCGCCAGCAGGGTCGGGATCAGCGTCATGGTGCCAGACAGGGTCTGATTTTTATCGAGCACCAGCAAATCACCGAATTCCTTGAATTCCGGACGGTTATGGACGTTTGGTACATGGCTTACCGGTTCGACACAGAATGTCTTGCCGTCTTCGGGGATATAGAATTGCAGGTTCGAGAACCGGTCACTTGCCAGCATCTTGAGACTGTAACCCGCATCTTCCCAGACCATGTCTGCTTCGCGGTGCCAGCCGGTATAATGCACATCAAGCCCGCGGTTATGACGGATCATCTTGCCATCGGAAAAGTCCCGACCAAGATCAATGACCGTGCGCGTGGTCGGCAACATGTCCTCGTCCGTGCCAAAGCAGTCGGTGGCAATAAACGAGACCGAAACATCATCCCCACCCGGGAACCACGGATGCAATCCGATGCCATAGGGCATCGGGGTCCGACCCAGATGGCGCACACCGATTTCAATGGTGACATCATCGGGCGTGACCTTGAATTCCTGCCAGGCGACATAGACAAAGCCGCTTTCAGGGTCGTCATGCTTGTGATTGAAGCGCAGACTGTCGACGGTCGGACGTTCAATTGTCCATTCCGCAGCCCGGCCAAAACCATGGATCGCATGCGGGCTGGGCGGGCGGTTGGCCGGCACCTTGACGATGCGGCCGTCAAATTCGAACTCGGCAAAGGCCAGCCGGTTGGCAAACGGCACCATCGGAAAACAGCCAAGACTTGACGGGTTTCCCGATTTCAGCGCCTGTTCGGTGACCGGACGCAACAGATTGATGGTGCCTTTGCCATCGGGACGGATCCAGTCGATCCGCGATATCGCCCCGCCCTGGGGAACAATGCCAATCTGAAATGGGCCGCTGTTCCAGCGGTATTCCGGTTCGCCCTTTTTGGACATAAGCAGGTGCCTCAATTCCAACCAAAATCATATGATGACTTTAGGATCAGGTTTCATTAACTTGAATTCGATGACTACTCAAAATAATGAAACCTGACCCGCACACCATCCTCATACGACGATTTGAAGATGGTGTCGCCCAAAGCGCCAATTAAACTTTAACACTGAGCATCTTTTTTATATCCGGTTGTTTTATACCGGATTTATCGGACACGCAAAATGAACAAGACCAGTGCGTCAAATACGCCCCGCAAAGTTTCCCTGACCGAAAAGGTGATTGCAAGCCTGCGTTCCGAAATTGAAAGCGGACAGCGCGAACCGGGCAGCAAATTGCCAACCGAACCGGTTTTGACCGAGCGGTTCGGTGTCAGCCGCACCGTCATTCGCGAAGCCATCGCAGCCCTTAAGGCCGACGGGCTTCTTGAACCGCGTCAGGGGGCCGGTGTGTTTGTTCTGGCCCCGGAAACCCGAAGCAATGACAAATCGATTTTCGAAGTCGATTACGCCCAGGTATCGGACGTTCTGGAAATTCTTGAATTGCGTATGGCCGTCGAGATCGAGGCCGCCGGTCTTGCCTGTATGCGCAGTTCCGTCGCCCAGCAGGCCAAGATTTTCGAAGCAATGGAAAAAATGGAACGTGCCCTGGAAAAAGGGGAACCCACCGCCCCGGCCGATTTCGAATTCCACAGCGCGATTGCCGCGGCCACCAATAACCGCCGCTATGCCGAATTTCTCGAACATCTGGGCGACAAGACCATCCCGCGGGCGCAGCTTCGCCGCCGCCCGCCAGAAGCCGAAGACCAGAAATCCTATATGCAGATGATCCTGGGTGAACATCGGCGCATCTATGATGCAATCGCCGCCCGCGACGATGACACCGCCCGCAAGGCCATGCGCGATCACCTTAGCCTGAGCCAGACCCGCTATCAGAAACTGCTAACCCAGCGATAAGCCGATCAACTGCGCGTCATCAAACGATTTGGCACCACTGGATAAGGTCGCGCGATCAACGACCACACGCATCCGTCGATGGGTCAGCGAATGAATGAAGCGCAGGCAACCTGATGCAAGGCATCACCAACGCGATCCTTTGCAAACGGTCAGAAAATTCCGATCAAACCTTGCCCGGCCGCTGTGTAACCGGGGTGCAATTTATGTGTCCCGGGCATCAGCGGTTCGGGGGCCGAAGAACGCATGACGGCATTTGGCAAACATCGCCACTATCAGCCAACCCGTTGTCCGGCCGTCAGGAAATCATCGGAGCTGCGGGTAGCCTGAGCGGTCCGGTCCCGTCCGATCTGGTCCGGTCAGGGCGCTCTGGTCTGGTCTGGTCAGACCCGATCCACTCAGTCGGCCAGAGCCGCGGTCAGAACCGTCATGTCGGAAATCACGATATCGGCCCCGGCATCATAAAGCCGGTTGGTTGCGTCGGTTTCCTGACCGGCATAATGGCCGCCACCGACAAAGCCGATACATTTCATTCCGGCTGACACCGCCGCGGTGACACCGGCAACGGAATCTTCGATGACGATGGTTGATGACGGCGAAAAGCCCATATCGGCACAGGCATGCAAAAACAGATCCGGGGCCGGTTTGCCGTTTTTGACGAAATCGGCACTATAGATCCGTTCTGAGAACCACGGGCCAAGGCCGGTGACCACCATGGTTTTTTCCAACCGTTCTACCGAACTGCTTGATGAAATGCAAAAGGCCAGATCACGGCTGCGCAGGGCCGAAAGCACCAGATCAATGCCACTGATCTTGGCCAGTTCCGTGTCATAGCGCGCAAACAGTTTCTGATAAAAGAACGGTTTGAATTCGGCACTGATATCGGTGCCGGTCTGGCTGCGGATATGATCGATCGGGGCCGAACTTGACCGGCCGGTGAACCGGTCGGCAACCTCGCGAAACGATAAGGGGGCGCCGAAATGATCCAGAACATCCACAAGGGTCGCAAGCGAGATCGGTTCGCTATCGACCAGGACACCGTCACAGTCAAACAACACAACCTTGCAGCCGTCAAACAGCTTGGCTATTGATGAAGGTGACGCTGGCCCCTGTTCCGGGCGGCGTTGGTCTTCGTTTCCGGCAAAGCGTCCATCTTTGTTGCTGGCTTCGTTTCCATCTATGTTTTCTTGTTCGTTTTCTTGTTCGTTTTCCTGGGCCATGTTGAACCTGGCTTGTTTCATTTGTCTGATGAAAGCAGCCTAGCCAATCACATGTTTCAGCGTCAACAAAAATGAACATTTGACCAGCTATTGAACTTTTGATCAAATCGCGATCAATCAGACCATTCAAAACAACATCCGGCAGTCGCGGTCCCATCTGCAAAGCCGGGGAAATGCGGAGGAAAACCCGACCATGAGTCCCCAAGACACCTGTTTCATCGGCGTGGATGTTGGCACCGGCAGTGCGCGCGCTGGCGTGTTTGATGCCAATGGCAAGCTGCTTGGCAGTGCCGCCCATGCAATTGCGATGAACCGTCCCAAACCCGATTTTGTCGAACAGGACTCGGAAAATATCTGGCAGTCGGTTTGCCAGTCGGTGCGCGATGCGTTGAAAAAATCCGCTGTCGCCCCCGAAAAAATCGCCGCCATCGGTTTTGACGCCACTTGTTCGCTGGTCATCCGCGATCAGGACAACCGTCCACTGGGCGTGACCCCGGGCGGGGCGGATAACTGGGATGTGATTGTCTGGATGGATCACCGTGCCGTGCGCGAGGCCGAAGAATGCACCGCGACCGGATCGCGGGTTCTGGAATTTATCGGCGGCACCATGTCCCCGGAAATGGAAATGCCCAAACTGATGTGGCTGAAACGCCATAACAAACCGGCCTGGGACAAGATGGGGGCGGCTTATGATCTGGCCGACTTCCTGTCATTCCGCGCAACCGGCAGCAATGCCCGGTCCTGCTGTACTGTCACCTGCAAATGGACGTATCTCGCCCATCAGGACGAACCGTGGGATCGTGATTTCCTGTCGCTGATCGGCATGGAAGACCTTAATGACAAGATCAATATGCATGATCCTGCACTGGCGGTTGGCGAACGCATCGGCACCCTTGATGCACAAGGTGCGGCTGATCTTGGCCTGACCACCGATTGCGTGGTCGGGGCCGGATTGATTGATGCCCATGCCGGTGCGCTTGGCACCCTTGGCGAATATCTGGATGGCAATCTGGATCAGCATTTCGCGATGATTGCCGGCACATCGACCTGTCATATGACCCTGTCAAAGCAACCGCGTTTCATCAAGGGCATCTGGGGTCCGTATTTCGGGGCGATTGCGCCGGGGCTTTGGCTCAATGAAGGCGGGCAGTCGGCAACCGGTGCGTTGCTTGACCATGTTGTCGCCATGCATCCGTTTTCCAACGGCATGGGCCGCGATGCCCACAAGCTTGCCGGGGAAAAGCTTTTGCCACTGATGGCTGATACCACCGACCTTGCACCGCGCCTGCATGTTCTTCCCGATTTTCATGGCAACCGGTCCCCGCTTGCCGATCCCGAGGCCCTTGGGGTGATTTCCGGCCTGACACTTGATCAGAGCGAGGAAAGCTTCCTGAAACTTTACTGGGCAACTGCCTGTGCGATTGCCTATGGCACGCGTCATATCATCGATGCGCTGAATGATACCGGATATGACATCACCCACATTCATCTGAGTGGCGGCCATACCGCATCCAAAGTGCTGGTCAAACTTTATGCCGATGTCACCGGCTGTCACGTTGTGATGTCCGATTGCGAGGAGCCGGTTCTGCTGGGTTCGGCAATGCTTGCGGCCGGGGCACTTGATGCCGATGGCGGTCTGGCCCGTGCTGCGCGCCAGATGGCGGGCAAGGAAACCCTGCATGCCCCCGATGAAAAAGCCAAGGCCGATCACGACCGGCGCTATGCCATTTTCCATCAGATGCATGCCCATCGCCAGGCCCTTGATGCCATGAGCAATCCGGGGGCCAAACACGGCTGAGAATTCTTTCCCCCTGCCCCGTTCGCGGGACGCCCTAACCAAAAGGCGCTTGACGCAACTTTTGGTTAGGGTCAAAACAAAAGGGCCGATGCAAAAGCATCGGCCCTTTCTTACGCACGCGCGACGGCGGGGTCGGGGGATCATGCAGAAGATATTCATTTTCTGCACCGCCACGAGCACGATGCCTTACAAGGCCGGTCCGGTTTGGACCGGCCTTGTTTGTTCAGGTTACTCAGCCGGATGTTCGTGGGCGGCCTTGACGTCACCGCGCTTTGAACGGTTCTTGGCAAAGGTGCCAACAATCAGAACAAAGAACAGCGGCACGAAGAAGATCGCAAGCACGGTCGCCGCAATCATCCCGCCCATCACACCAGTCCCCACCGCCACACGGGCAGCAGCACCGGCACCGGTCGAAATCGCCAGCGGCACAACGCCAAGGGTGAAGGCCATCGACGTCATGATGATCGGACGCAAACGCTGACGGGCGGCTTCCACCGTGGCTTCAAGAAGGCCCATGCCCTGGTCATAAAGTTCGCGGGCGAACTCGACAATCAGGATGGCGTTCTTGGCCGACAGACCGATCGTGGTCAGAATGGCCACCTGGAAGTAAACGTCATCAGGCAGATCACGCAGCAAGGCTGCAAGCACCGCACCAAGGACACCCAGCGGAACCACCATCATGACCGAAATCGGGATCGCCCAGCTTTCATAAAGGGCCGCAAGGCACAGGAAGACCACGATCATGGACAGCGCATACAATGCCGGTCCCTGTTCGCCTGCTTCGCGTTCCTCATAGGACAGCCCCTGCCATTCAAGGCCGATGCCACCCGGAAGTTTCGCAACCATTTCTTCCATGGCCGCCATTGCATCACCCGACGCAACGCCCGGTCCCGACGCACCCTGAATATTGACGGATGCCAGACCGTTGAAGCGTTCCAGACGCGGCGAACCGTAATCCCAGTTCGTGGTGGCAAATGCCGAAATCGGCACCATTTCACCAAGACCGTTACGGACATACCAGTGATCAAGGTCTTCAGGCATCATGCGGTATTTCGCATCCGACTGCATATAGACCTTTTTGACACGGCCGTTTTCGATGAAGTCATTGACATAGCTTGACCCCCAGGCCGCAGCCAGGGTGCGGTTCACATCCGCCAGGTCGACAGCAAGCGCGCTTGCCTTTTCCTGATCGATATTGATGTTGAATTGCGGCATGTCATTCAGACCGTTCGGACGCACACCGGCCACGCGCGGATCCTGTGCCGCCATCCCCAGAAGCTGGTTACGGGCTGCAATCAGGGCGTCGTGACCATTGCCGCCACGATCCACAAGCTGAAGATCAAAGCCGTTTGCAGTGCCCAGCTCGATAATTGCCGGCGGGGCAAAGGCAAAGACCATGGCTTCGCGGATCTGGGCAAAGGCACCATAGGCACGACCGATCACCGCACCAACAGCCTGATCCGGGCGGGTACGTTCCGACCAGTCCTTCATGTTGACAAAGGCGATACCGGCGTTCTGGCCGCTCCCGGCAAAGGAGAAGCCGGCAACCGTGAACAGACCCTGGACGTTTTCCTTTTCATTCTCAAGGAAGTGGGTTTCCAGCTTCTTGAGAACCTCGACCGTGCGTTCCTGCGAGGCTCCAGCCGGAAGCTGAACCATCGAGAACATGATGCCCTGGTCTTCGTCTGGCAGGAACGAGCCCGGCAGGCGGAAGAACAAGGCCGCAAGGCCGCCGACAAGGATCCCGTACACAAACAGGTAACGCCATTTGCGATGAACAACGTGATCAACACTGCCCTGATAGAACCGGTTGGTCTTGTCAAAGCCGCGGTTGAACCAGCCGAACGGACCTTTTTTCGCAAGCGGGTCGGTATGGGTCGGCTTGAGCATGGTGGCACACAGTGCCGGGGTCAGGACGATTGCCACAACCACCGAAAGCGCCATCGCCGACACAATCGTGATCGAGAACTGGCGATAAATCGCCCCGGTCGATCCGGCAAAGAAGGCCATCGGCACAAACACCGCCGAAAGAACCAGCGCAATACCGATCAGCGCCCCGGTAATCTGCCCCATGGATTTCCGCGTTGCTTCGCGCGGCGGAAGCCCGTCTTCATGCATCACACGTTCGACGTTTTCGACCACGACAATCGCGTCATCGACCAGAAGACCGATGGCAAGAACCATGGCAAACATGGTCAGCGTGTTGATCGAATAGCCGAATGCGGCAAGGATACCGAATGTCCCGAGCAGAACCACCGGCACCGCGATCGTCGGGATCAGGGTCGCCCGCCAGTTTTGCAGGAACAGCAACATCACCAGGAAGACAAGAACGATTGCCTCAAACAGGGTGTGAACCACTTCTTCGATCGATACCTGCACGAACGGGGTGGTGTCGTACGGATAGACGATCTCAAGCCCTTGCGGGAAGAACGGCTTGAGTTCCGCCAGACGGGCCTTTACGGCCTCGGCGGTGTCAAGTGCGTTGGCCCCGGTCGCAAGATAGATACCGATACCCGTTGCAGCCTGTGCATTATAGCGGGCCACCACGTCATAGCTTTCGCCACCGATTTCGATGCGGGCCACGTCGCCAAGACGGACCTGCGAACCATCGGTTTCGACCTTGAGCAGGATGTTGGCGAATTCATCAACCGTCTGCAATTTGCTTTGGGCGGTGATGGTCGCGTTGATCTGCTGGCCCGGAACCGACGGGGCACCACCGATCTGACCGGCGGTGACTTCGGTGTTCTGGGCTTCGACAGCCGAACTGATATCGGAAACCGTCAGGTTATAGGACAGCATCTTGTTCGGATCGAGCCAGATGCGCATTGCATGCTGCGCACCGAACACGGTGACCGAACCGACACCATTCACACGCCCGAGCGGATCTTCAACCGTGGAGACGACAAAGTCGGACAGATCTTCGGCATTCATCGAACCATCAGCCGACACAAAGCCGACAACCATCAGGAACGATCCCGATGACTTGCTGACAGTCACGCCCTGCTGCTGCACTTCGGTCGGAAGCGACGACATTGCAGCTTGCAGTTTGTTCTGTACCTGAACCTGTGCGATGTCGGGATCGGCTTCGGGTTCAAAGGTCAGCTTGATCGATGCCTGACCGTTTGACGACGAATTCGATGACATATAGCGCAGGTAATCCAGCCCGTTCATCTGTTGTTCGATGACCTGGGTCACGGTGTTTTCCACCGTCTGCGCGGACGCGCCCGGATAGGAAGCCGAAATCTCGACCGATGGCGGTGCAATTGACGGGTACTGTTCCACCGGCAACTGCCACAGGGAAAGTCCCCCCGCCAGCATAATCACCAGGGCAACAACCCAGGCGAATACGGGGCGGTCAATAAAGAATTTTGCCATTGAATAAACCCTTATTCGGCGGCTTTGGCGGTTTCGACAGGCTGGGCTGCAACAGGTGCGCCCGGCCCGATACGCTGAAGACCATCCACGATCAGCTGATCGCCATCTTCAACGCCAGCCGAAACCAGCCAGTTCTGTCCCTGGGACTGTTCGATGGTGATGTCTTTTGACGCCACTTTGCCATCGACCACGACATAGACATAAGCCGATCCATCCGGACGACGCATCACGGCCTTTTGCGGCACAAGGAATGCGTTTTCAAGATGGCCCTGACGGACCTGACCGCGCACGAACATGCCCGGCAAAAGCGTTCCGTCCGGGTTCGGGAAGACCACGCGCAACCGGATGGTGCCGGTGGTTTCATTGACCGTCACATCCGAGAATTGCAGCGTGCCCTTGTGCGGATATTCGGCACCGGTCGAGTCAATGATCAGGGAAACTTCGACCTGACCGTTTTCAACACCCTTGATGCGGCCATTCTGGATGGCCTGCTTGATCTTCATCAGACGTCCCCCGGCCTGGGTGACATCAACATAGATCGGATCTAGCTGGGTGATCGTGGTCAGTTTCGCAGTCTGGTTGGCAGTTACCAGCGCGCCTTCGGTGAAATCGGATGATCCGATCTGACCGGAAATCGGTGCGGTAACAGTGGTGTAAGCCAGATCGATGCGGGCCTGTTCCAGTTCGGCGCGGGCTGCTGCGACAGCGGCCTTGCCCTGTGCTTCGGCGGCGACTGCATCATCATAGGTCTGCTGGCTCACGGCCTGCGACTTGATCAGCGGATCGTAACGCTTGCGGGTTTTGGTGGCCTGATCAAAGGTGGCGATCTGACGGGCAAGTTCGGCCTGTGCGGCATCGACCTTGGCCAGATAGACATCCTGATCAATCATATAAAGCTGCTGACCGGCTTCAACAAAGGTGCCTTCGGTGAAGTTGCGTTCCTTGATGATCCCGTCGACCTGCGGACGGATATCCGCCTGACGGAAAGCAATCGTACGCCCGGGCATTTCTTCGACAAGACCGACGGTCTGGGCTTCAAGAGTAACGGTGCCAACCTGGGTTGCAGGTTGTTGCTGCGGTGCAGCGGCCTGTTTTTCAGCGCCTTCATTCTGCTCGCTGCAGGCAGCGACCATCAAGGCAAGTGCTGCCACACCGGCAAATTTCAAACAAGATCGCATGGACAAATTGCTTTTCCTTCTAAGTCCCGAGCAATGAAAACGGGAACGCTTTGTCATTGCTTTTCGAAATACTGTACGGTACAGTACACATTGTGCACTGCACGATCAAGAGCCAAAAACAACAGAATCAAGAATCATGAGTGAAACGCCAGAAAAGCTTGAAAAACAATCCACTCGCGGGTCTGCAAGACGGCGCGCCATGATGGATGCGGCCTGGAAACTTTTGCTGGAGCGGGGGTTCGCTGGCGTCACACTTAATGATGTCATTTCGCAATCGGGTGGCTCCCGTACAACCCTTTACGAAGCATTCGGCGGAAAGGACGGCCTTCTTGAAGCTGTCATGAAAGAACGCTGTCAGGAATTCTCCGCGGAATTACACATCTCGCTGGAAACCGATCTCCCTCCTCGTCACGCACTGACGGACTTCGGCACCAAACTGGCGCACAAGATAGTAACCGAGGAAGTCGCCCGCTTCACTCAAATTCTGTATTCCGAAGGCCAGCACTTTCTACCCCTGATCGAAAAATTCTTTGAAGTCGGTCCCGACAGCACACGCAAACATCTTGCCGATTACCTTTCGCGCCAGCAAAAGCTTGGCCGCATCAGCATCAACGATCCCGACCATGCCGCTGAAATGTTCGAAGCCATGGTGATTGGCGACTGGCAATCACGCATCATGAAACATCATCCAAGACCCCCGATGACCGACCGCGAGATTGAAGACCGCGTGTCGCGTGCTGTGCAGATTTTCCTGTGTGGCATCACCACCGACGAACATCGCCAAACGGTCGGATGTGACAGTTGATCACGATGGCTTTGCGATGAAAGTCAGCTACTTGTAACCTGCCCCTCCTGACAGCATCCTGTCAGCAATCCGGGTGACCGGATGGTAAACGCGCCAAACGGCGCCCTAACTTCACCAAAATTGACCTTCAGGATGCCTGACAAGACCGGATCCGGTTGCTTTGGCAGGGCGCGACATGTGTGATGTTGCGCGCCATCGGATGCGTGTTTGGCGAACCGGCGTTGCGGTGCCGCAATCGGGGCATGCCCCGTGATTGATTGCAACCGTTCCAAACAGTTCACCAAAGATGCGCAAAACCGATGTAAACTGAATGCAACAGGGTCGCGTTTGTCACCATTCCAGAAGCAGGGGTTTTCTGATGCCCGGACGTCGTGTTTTTGTCGGTTTTGGCTTGTGCGCCACCTTGATGCTTGCGCTTGCCCCGCGTGCGCAGGCCATTACGGTCGACAAGGCCCGCACCGCCGTTGAAGCAATCCTGATGCAATCGGGCATCACGGCAACCGAAAGCGATGCCCGCACGGTTGACGGCGATGGCGTGGTTTTGACCTATGATGGCGTCTATCTTGATCTTCGCGGCTATTCGACCGACCGCGCACTGACCATGGACGGGGTCACGGTTACGGTGCGCGACACCGATCAAACCGATCAGATTGATCTTGATGTCAAATTGCCCGAACGCGCCCGCATGGAAGCCGAAGCCACCAGTGACCAGCGTGATCTGACCATGCGCAATGCGGGGGGCTATCTGCGCTGGGACACTGCGCGCAACATCCCGGTGACCTTTGACGGCTTTGCCGATTTCCTGATCGGTGACGAACCGGTGACGCGCAAACACTGGATGATGAATGGCCTGATGATCCAGTGGCTGCCGGAACTGGCCCGCATTGCCTGGCAGGGTGCCGAATGGACCGGCCCCAACCGCGAAAAAATGGGGGCGGTCAAATCGGCAAGCTTTACCCTTTATCCCGGTGAAAACGGTGAAACCCATCTTGATTACGCCCATGACGGTTTATGGCTGCCCAGCCTGTTCCAGCCGCGCACCATGCGCGTCAAAAGCAGCAGCACCGGCCTGCCTTGGCGCGAAGCCAAACCGATCATTGAAAAAGGCTTCCACGATATTCTGACCGGCACCGCCCCCAGATTTGCCCGCCGCCAGATCGGTGATGCGCTTTGGCAAAAGGCCGCCCAGAACGGAGCCCCGGTCAAGGTCGAGGAATTCTACGTTGAATCCCGCGGGCTTGAGGCCCTTGGCTCCGGCGAATTCATGGCCCAGGCCGCCGCACGATATGGCTTTACCGGTGATTTTGATTTCAAACTGCTGGGCCAGGACAAGCTGGTTGACCTGCTGGGCACCCCTGACAGCCCGACCCTTCTTGGCGCCTTGCTGCCCTTTGCGGTGAACGGCCTTGCGGTTGGCCGCCCCGGCCCGCAAGGCACAACCGAATATGACGGTCAGTTGCTTCCGGATGGCCGGATCGTGGTTAACGGCCTGACAGTCTATCGCACAGCCGATGGCAGTTAGACCATGAATGCACCATCTGCCTCCGCCCCGTCGGACCTTGTTTCCGGGCCGTGCAATCGTATTGTGATCTATTGCCGGGATATCGAGGCAATGGTGTCATTTTACAGCACCTATTTCGGATATCAGGTCGTTGCACGACCACAAGATCGTATCACCGAATTGCGCCGGGCGGATGGCGGATTGATCCTGATGCTGCATCCGGCAAGCAAGGGGCAGAAAGAAGGTCAGGCTCTTATCAAGCTGGTCTTTGACGTGCGTGATGTTGTCGCGTTTCGCGCCCATCTGCTTGCTGGCGGACTGACTGTCGGCCCGGTCCATGAGGCCGATAACTATCAGTTTGCCAATCTCAAAGACCCGGCGAAAAATTCGGTTTCCATATCAAGCAGGGCCTTTTGCACAGGCTGATCGGCTTTTCGGTCAAACCATGGATCGAAACAAGTCTGCATTTCCAACACGACCCTACTCTGTGGCCTGGAACCCCGTTCTGTGATTGCTGCACATTCATGCAGATTTTCACGGCCGCGTTGGTTCGAAAAAATACATATTATTGACGTTCATCTCGGAACTTCGCATGATCCGCATTCAAGGTCGGCGCAGCGAATGCCGGCCCAAAAGAATCAGGGAGTTTCAGGTAATGAAAATGAACAAATCGGGCCTTCTTTCCGGACTGGTCCTGGCAGGCAGCCTTTTTGCGTCCGTCTCAAGCGTATCGGCCGAGGAAATCAAGGTCGGTATCGCCAATTTCGGCGAACATCCGCAGCTTAATGCGGCGATTGCAGGCTTCAAGGAAGCCATGGCTGAAAACGGCTTTGTTGAGGGCAAAGACGTTTCCTATTCCGAAAGCCACACCAACTTTGACGCATCCCTGGTGCCCCAGATGATCACCAAGCTGCAATCCGAGAATCCGAAGCTGATCTATACGATCACCACCCCGGTTTCGCAGATCGCCAAACAGGCGCTGGCAGGGTCGGGCATTCCGATCGTCTTTTCGGCTGTGACCGATCCGGTTGCCGCCAAGCTGGTCCCGTCATGGGAAGCCGGTGACGAAGGCATGACCGGCGCATCCGATCTTCAGGATATCGCAGCGGTTCTGGAATTCACCCGCAAGCTTCTTCCGGATGCCAAGCGCCTTGCCCTGCCCTACAACCCGGGCGAAGCCAATGACGTTGCCCTTCTTGAAAAGGTCGAAGCATTGGCACCGGCTGCCGGTTTCTCGGTCGTTGCGGTCGGCATTGATAACGTCAATGACATCCAGCAGCGCATCACATCGGTCGCAGGCAAGGCAGACGTCATCTATACCCCGGCATCTAACCTGATCCAGCCAGCCATTGCCGCCGTGTCGGCCGCAGCGCGCCAGATCGGCGTTCCGATTGTCAACTCTGACAGTTCGGCTGTTGCCAATGGCACCGTTCCGGCCAGCTTCTCGGTTGATTACAGCCAGGTCGGCCTGAATGCCGGCAAGATCGCAGCCGAAATCCTTAAGGGCAAATCACCCGCTGACATTCCGCCGTCCGCCCCGTCCTATGAAACCCATGCACCGATGATTTCAAAATCGGCTGCTGCGGCCTTCGGGATCGAAATTCCGGCTGAATTCAACGATTGCGGCTGCATCGTCGAATAATTTCGTCCAGACTTGAACACACATTGGCGCCGCAAGTGGTCATTCCCTTCGGCGCCAATGCCATTTCGCCATGTCACACATGGCCCAAGGAGAAGACGGATGCTTGAAATCCGATCTGCACGCAAAACCTTTTACGCCGGACAACCCGACGAAAAGGTGGCACTTGATAATCTTGACCTGACCTTGCAAACCGGCGAATTCGGTGTGGTCATCGGATCAAACGGGGCAGGCAAAAGCACGATGCTGAACGCCGTGTCTGGCGCGCTTCCCCTTGATAGCGGTCAAATCCTGATTAACGGGGATGACGTCACCAACACCCCGGTTCATAAACGCGCCACCCGGATTGCGCGCGTGTTTCAGGACCCGATGCTGGGGACTGCGGCCAGCATGACGGTTGCCGAAAACATGCTTCTGGCCGAATTGCGCAGCAAAAAACGCACCCTTGCGCGCGGACTGAATGCCAAACGGCTTGCCGATTACAAGGAACGGTTATCCACCCTGGGGCTTGGTCTTGAAAACCGCCTGAACACCAAGGTGGAACTTCTGTCTGGCGGACAGCGCCAGTCATTGTCGCTGATCATGGCGGTTGGCGGATCGCCCGATCTGTTGTTGCTGGATGAACATACTGCGGCCCTTGATCCGCGCACCGCGGACCTTGTCATGCAGGCAACCGTTCGTGCGGTCGACAGCCTGAAACTGACGACACTGATGGTGACCCACAATATGCAGCACGCTGTCGATTACGGGCATCGCGTCATCATGCTTGATGCCGGCCGCGTCAAACTTCAGATCGGTGGCGAAGAAAAAGCAAATATCACCGTGGCAAAACTGGTCGATCATTTCGCGGTCAAGACCGATGCGATGATGTTGGGGGCTTAAGAATACTATGGAATTTCTGTCTTCGACCTTTACCAGCTATGTCGCCCTTGTACCGGTGACCCTTGCCCAAAGCCTTATTCTGGCCTTTGTGGTTCTGGGCATCATGATCCCGTTCCGCACCCTGCATTTCCCCGATCTGACCAGCGAGGGCGCCTATCCGCTGGGCGGGTGCGTATGCGGTGTTCTGATTGCCGCGGGCATGAACCCGGCGCTTGCGATCATTGTGGCCCTGTTGTGCGGTTTTCTGGCCGGTTGCTGTACGGCGCTTATTCACCTGCGGTTCCGCATTCACACCCTGCTTGCCGGGATCCTGATGATGACGATGCTTTACAGCATCAATCTGCGCATCATGGGCAAATCCAACCTGTCGATCTTTGGCTCGGACAGTGTCTATAACTGGGCACCGTTCGTTACCCCGGGCTTCCCGGTCAGCAAGATCATCATTGCCGGGATCATTGGTGCGGCTGTGTTTCTGGCCCTGAACTGGTTTTTCAAAACCGAAAAGGGCACGGCCCTTCGCGCGGTTGGCTCCAACCCCGCCATGGCCGAGGCACAGGGCATTTCGGTCTGGATTTCAACCATTGTCGGTGTCGGTCTTGCCAGTGCCTTTTCGGCGACCAGTGGCGCATTGATGGTCCAGTCACAGGGCTTTGCCGATGTGAATATGGGGCTTGGCATTCTGATCAACGGTCTTGCCGCCTTGATGATCGGCGAGGCGGTCGTCGGCAAACAAAGCGTGTTTCGCCAGCTTCTGGCGCCGTTTGTCGGGGCGATCATTTATTATCAGCTGGTGTCGCTCTGTCTGGCGGCAGGCATGCCACCGCCCGATCTTAAACTGGCGACCGGGTTGTTTGTTCTGGCCATGCTGGCCCTGCCCAGCCTGAAGCGCGGACGCGGCGGCGCACCCGCACGCGAGAAATTGCGCGAATAGCCTTCGCCCGGTCTGCGTTACTATGCAATCGGTCTGAAAACAAAACGGCCGCCCTTCCCATCCGGAACGGCGGCCGTTTTTCATATCAGTTCATCGTGGGCAGCATTCACGCCGCAAGCAGGAAAACACCCGCTGCTGCGATGGCACCGCCACCGGCACGCACGGCAACCGGGGCGGCCTTTTCGGCCAGCTTTTTAACCGACATGCCAAGACCAAGTCCGATGGCATGAAGTGCCGCCGTCGCAACAGCAAAGCCGATCCCGTATTCGATGCCGCTGGCGGTTGCCGGCATTTCGGTGCCATGGGCATGACCATGGAAAACCGCAAACAGACCAACCAGCGCCATCGCCGCACCGGTCGGCAGATGTTTGCCAAGGGCAATAACCGCGCCCAGCACAATCACCGAACCGACAATGCCAAGCTCAACAAACGGCAGGGCAACATTGGCAATGCCCAGAATGCCGCCGACAATCATCATGCCGACAAAGGACAATGGCAGAAGCCAGACCGACTTGCCCCCTTGCTGGGAGGCCAGAATGCCGACCGCAACCATCGCCAGCAAATGGTCAAGACCACCGATCGGATGCCCGAAACCCGATGCAAAACCCGAAACCGTCCCCGCCCCGGTATGGGCCAGTGCCGGCGTTGCCGCCAAAACCGCCATGGCAAAGGCAACAAGCGATGAATGCCGCATTCTGAAATCTCCTGTATGATCTGAAACTCGAACTTATGAAGTTTTTAAAAATTATCATACGAACAGATCGATGCCAATATCCCAAACGAAAAGGGCGGGGAAAATGCCCCGCCCTTTTGCCAGAAGATAGATTGGATCAGCTGTTACCAGCTGTATTTAAGGGTCGCCAGAACCGTGCGGCCATCACCGTAATAGCGGCTGCCAAAGGTATTGGAAGACACATATTCACGGTCGGTCAGGTTGGTGGCATTGACCGACAGGCTGACATCATCGGTCACCGCATAAATGACCGCGGCATCAAACAGGGTGTATCCACCAAGCGTTTCGGTATTGCCGTCATTACGTGCACGTTCGCCGGTATAGCGCATGCCACCGCCAAGGGTCAGATCCCCAAACCAGCCCTGCCCCGGAATGGTGTAATCAAGCCATGCGGATGCCTGATGTTCGGGAACGTTTGCCGGGCTGTTACCGATATTGGCTGCTGTAATGTCGTCTTTGATTTCCGCATCCAGATAGGTATAGGCAAGCGTCAGGTTGGTCTGTTCATCAAGTGACATCTTGCCTTCCAGCTCAAGCCCGCGCGAATTGATTTCGCCGATCTGCTTATAGCTGCTGGTGCTTGAATTCCACTGCGACACGTTTTCCTGGGTCAGATCAAACAGGGCCGCGGTAAACAGCGCATCAAAGGTTTCGGGCTGATATTTCACGCCGATTTCATATTGCGTACCTTCCTGTGGCTTGACCCCGTCGGGGCGCGACGCCAGACCGGAATAGACCGGCTGGAAGGATTCCGAATAATTGCCGTAAATCGAAACTTCGTTGGTCGCCTTGTAGGTCAGACCAAGGCGCGAGGTGAATTTGTGATCATCGCGTTCGGCCGTGGTGCCGCTGCTGATGGTGTCGGTGTCACTTTGAACATAGTCAAAACGCCCGCCAACCGTCGCAATCCAGTCATCGGCAATGGTCAGCTGTTCCTGCAGATAGGCACCATAGGTCGACTGGGTGATTTCGGTGTCGGAACTGCTTGTGAATGTGATGCAGGAAAGCCCGCAATAGGACGGGTTGTACGGATCAATTGCCGATGCCGTACCGTCGCGGCGGAATTCGCGGTTCCGGTCACGGTTGAAATCGATCCCCATCAGCGTTTTGCTGTCAAAGGTATCGTTGATCGCCGTGTCATATTGCAGCTGGTTGTCGATCCCGAAGCGGTCAAGTTCACCATAAATCGCAAAGGCATTACGATTGCCAAGCGGCGTGCTGTCATTGAGATAGATGGTTTCATAGGTCAGATCGACATGGGTGTAACGCGCGTTCTGACGAAATTCGAGCTTGTCGGTAATCTGGTGGGAAAGCGCGTAACCGATATTGGTTTCTTCGGTGTCGAAATTGTTGAAATCCGGTTCCCCAAAGAATGCATCGCGGCTGGTTTCGATCCCGATCGGATAGCCATAGCCAAGGCCGCTGTCGCGTTCGCTGTAACTTGTCAGAAGGGTAACTTCGGTGCCTGCCTTGGGCTTGTAGGTAAAGGCAGGCGCAATATAAAGACGGTCATCCTGCGAATAATCCTGGCTGCGTTCGGCATCCTGCCAAAGGCCGGTCAAACGGTATGTCCAGTTGCTCCCTTCGACCACAGGGCCGGTAACATCCCCGCCACCGCGCAGGTGATTTTCACCAAAGGTGGTAAAGACTTCGCCGCCCGCTTCGTCTTCGGGACGTTTGGTCGTCATATTGACCAGACCGCCCGGACCATTCAGGCCAAACAGGCTTGATGTCGATCCCTTAAGCACATCGATCTGCTGCAAACCATACGGTTCGGGACGGCTGTTGGTGAAGTTGTAGATACGAATGGGAAGACCATCGCGATAACTGCTAAGCGACGTCTGGCCAAAGCCGCGAATACGCACATAGTCATAGCGATAATCCGACCCGTATTCCGCGGCCTGGACACCGGCGGTATAGGAAACGGCCTGCTGGATGTCCTGAACGTTGCGGGTTTCCATTTCTTTCTGGGTGATCACGGACACGGCCGATGAATCATCAAGAATTGGCGTGTCGGTTTTCGATGCCGTGCGGCTGCGCGATGCGACAAAGCTTTCGGTAATGGCAACATCCGGACCCGATGCTTCTGCGCCATTCGCCTCAACCCGGATCGGGTCAAGAACTTCGCCCTGTGCGGCCCCGCCGGTATTGACCGCTTCGATCACCACGGTTTCGTCATCGGTGATGTCGTAGCTCAGTCCGGTTCCGCGCAGCAATGCTTCAAGTGCCGTATCTGCACGCATGGTACCGGAAACGGCACTGGCCTGCACATTACGGGCAAGCGCGCCGTCCACAGTCACCTGAAGCCCGGTCTGAACACCGAATTGCGCAAGCGCACTGGTCAGCGACTGGGCCGGAATGTCAAAGGCATATTGACCATCAATGCCGTTTGCCGCGACCTGGGCGGTCGCATCGGTTGCAAACATGACGGGCGCCAAGGCGGTCGTCATCATCAAGGCACTGGCTATAACTGCAACACGTCCACGATTACGCAGCGTGTCTGCACCCCCACTCTTCATTCGTCTTAATCTCCGTTTTACGTCATATGCCCCAACCAGACTGAGAATGCAAACGCTTCTCAATGGCGAGATATGAAACAAAACGGATCGGCTGAGTGTTTTTTCAAAAAAAGTTTCAGAAAATTCAAAATCGGCCTGAAAGCGCCGGTTTCACGCAAATTTCCCGGCGCGTTTCATGATCCTGATTTGATCAGGATGGCGACACGACAAGCAACCATGGGGTGATTTCACGCACCGTTGCCTTTTGCGCACGGGCCATCCCGCGCAGGGCCGATATCGGATCATCAAGACGATAAACCCCGGTCACTGTCTGACGGGACAGTTCTGCATCGGTAATGACGATGGTGCCGGTATAGTACCGGCGCAACCGGTCAACGATTTCACCCAGCGGCTGATCTTGGGCAATCAGTTGATTGTGGCGCCATGCGGCGATCTGGCTTGCCGGGGCGGTTGACCGGCGGACCTGTCCGTCGCGGCTGACCCGGGCCTGTTGTCCGGCTTCAAGCAATTCCGACACCGGTGGCACGGTCGGGGCATTTTCAACACGCACCAGCCCATGTTCAACTGCGACACTCGACCGACCCGCAGTATCAGACACATCAAACCCGGTGCCCAGCACGGTTACGGTCACGGCATCGGCACCGACGGTAAACGGCTTTTGCGGATCGGGGGTGACTTCAAAAAACGCCTCCCCGCTTAGCAATTCAACAAACCGGGTGGTGCCATCCATCCGCACCTTGATCGCGCTTTCAGGTGCAAGGGTCACTGTGCTGTTATCGGCCAGCGTCACCGTGGTAATTTCGGCTGTCTTGGTGAAATGATCAGCCTGCATTTCGGTTGCAATCCGCGGCCCGATTATTGCTGCGACCAGCGATGCGGCAATGGCAATCCCGCCAAGACCAATCCCGCGCCAGGATGTATTGCCGCGTTTTTTAAACCGGCTTTGGGCGGCGATGACTTTGGCGGTTTCTTCGGCCCGGGCTGCGATGGCATCTTCGCCAGCAGCGGTTCTGACATCAGCCAGATCGTCTTCGGATGCGCGTCTGGCATCCAGAAAACGCTGCCAGTCGGCTTTGCCGTCTTTGGCCTGATCCGCCCCAAGCGGTGCGATCCCCGCCATCAGATCAGCGGTGCGTCTGGTCGCATTCCAGGCATCAAGATGCAGCGGATCCTGCGCGCACCAGACATCAAATTCTGCCTTGAGTTCGCGGTCCTCGGGCGCTTCGTGCAACCGGATAATCCAGTCGGTTGCTTCTTTTGCTGCCTTGGCTTGCGCCGGGTTTGTCATCCCTGTCATCACACCATTTCACCGTCCGGGCGCACAATTTGATCGGCCGTGCCACGGACATATCTTGTCAGCAATCGCATCTGATCACCACCCAGACGGGCGGCAATGCGATCTTCTACACTGAAAAGAATGACCGGGTCATGCATTACCTTCATGGCCAACCGCCCAGACGTTCGCGGCAATGGTCAATACCGTCCGCCACCAGCTTGTGGGCCAGCGGAACAGAAATATCGAGGAATTCGGCAATCTCGCGCAGCTTGGCCCCGCCAAAGCGATGCATTTCGCAGGCAATCCGCGTTCTTTCGGGAAGCTCGGCCAAGGCCTGCATCAGGGTGGCATAGTCATCCTTGTAAAGAACGATGGTTTCCGGGTCCGGCGTCTGTGCGGGTGAAATATTGGCGATCACTTCATAGTCAACCGCCCCGGTAACACGGCTTTCCTGCGCATCACGCCGTTTGCTATCAAGGGCAAGATTGCGCACGATCCGGTAAAGATACCCGGTCGCGTCTTCCAGAAACCGGCCTTTGGACGCCTCGTCAAACCGCAACCAGGCTTCCTGCACCAGATCTTCGGCCAACACACGGTTACCGATGATCGAACTGGCATAGTTCACAAGCGCCGGTCGTTGGCGCATGAACAAAACCAGTGATGTCGCGTTTGAAGTCGCGTTTCCGGGCAATCCGAACGTCCTTTGCGGCAAGCGGACAGGATCAGACAGGATCGGGTCCGCGCGGGCCATCACGATTATCGCAAATGATACTGATTATCAATACTATATTTTGTACCCTCCCCGTCAACCGAGGACAGATTACGCGACTTAGGCAAACGTCGACATTCACGACACGCTTGATTTCTGAGGTTCATGTTTGAACTCCCAGTGTCCCGAACCACGGTTTTCACTTATCAGGCGAAGGTTGAAACAATAGTTTCACACAGTCAAAACACAACCTGTGCGTTTAAGTTTGTTGACATTTCCTCTCGCAGATTACAAAACAATATCAAGTGGTTGAGGGATCATGAAATTGTGGGGGAAGTGCGTGTGAGACGCGGGACAAGCAGAGTTGTCAATGAAACAGCTAGAATAGTTAAAAACTTCAAAGTAACGCGATGTAAAGCAACAAACTCGGCGACCAAGTTAAAAAACCACGCCGTGGGGCTTTGTATTGCAGCACTGTTTTTGCTTGTCACCGCCCATAGCGCATATGCCTATAGCGTAACGGACGACAATGGCACTGCAGCGACAACAAAGACGATTACAAACGAAGCCATCGGAACATTTGGCGGTGATGAGATCGCGTTTTTTCATGACGCCAATCCGGCCCCAGCCGGTTTTGCCGCAGGTGACACGCTAGAGATTTCATTGAGTGGCGGGGCGACTTTTGCTGATGCCAATATGGTCTTTGAAGGCATGCACGGTGGCGCAGGTAACGGAGATCTGACTTGGGTAACCTTTTCGGGTTCTCCGCAAGGCAAGTCATCGATCAGCCTTACAATCAAACAAGGCACGAACCCGGCATCATTTGCGCTATTTGACGGCTTGGTCCTAAGCGGCGACACCTTTGCAGGCCAAAATACAAACTTCAATCTTCCCCAGATTGCCGGGCGCGATATCTTTATTACTTTCACCTTGCGCGACTCTGGCGGCACGCTTAAGGCAACGGTAAAACACAAGCTGTTTGACAATACGCTTGCCCCGGCTGGCGACCTTGAAGAGTCGCAGTCAGCAATTAAAAGCGTTATCGGCACCCATATCAGAAACATCACCTCGCAAAGTGTCGGACTTTCCGGGCTTTTGACCGGACGCGGATTTGGTCGTGGCGGCGGCAGCCTTGGCGGCCTGTTTGGCGACAATGCCGCATTCGGAAATGCCTTGGCAGAATCGACGGGCCTGACATTGCCTGTTGATATGGAGTTAAACGAAGGACGGGGCAGCTTTGCGGCCAACCTCAACAGCGTGATGAATTGGACCGGCGAACTCGCTGCCGGAGAGCAAAATACAAATGGCCTTCCGCCCAGCCAGTTTTCCAATTTTGAAAGTCCCATGAACCTTTGGGTCAAGGGCAGATGGGAAGGCATTACTGACAGCCGGGGCGGCACGACCGGGGACAGCGATTTCGGTCTGTTTATGACCGGCGTAGATTATCGTCTTAACAAAAACACCATGATTGGCGTGCTTGGCCAGTATGACCTTTATAAATCGACGGCCACCGGCCAAAACAGCCAAGGCAAGGGACATGGCTGGATGGTTGGACCCTATATGGTGTCGCGACTGGATGAAAACCTGATCTGGGATGGACGTGTTGCCTGGGGCAGGTCAAAAAACAAGATCAATCCGGTCGGTCGCGGTTGGGACAAATATGATGGTGAACGTTCGCAAGTGGAGACCAATCTAACCGGCGACATCCGCACCGATGAGTGGGAGTTCTATCCTCAGATCGGCCTTAACTACTTCCGTGAAGAACAGAAGTCGTACACCAATTTCGGCGGAGAACGGATCGACTCCCAGACCATATCTTATGGAAACCTTACATTCGGCCCGGAAATTGTGCGCGTCCTGAAAGTGGAAGATGGCCCGACCTATCGCCCATTCGTGGCCCTTCGCGGCATCTGGGATTTCCAGGCACCGCCAATTGAGCACGCGGATGGCAGCCAAGTAGATACCGAAAAATTACGTGCCAAAGCCGAGTTTGGCGGCGACATCACATTCGCCGATGGCGGCAGCATCTATGCCAAATATGCCTATGACGGTATTGGTCTGGCGAACTACTCGTCACATAGCTTCGAAGTGATTGCCAATACACCCGTCACATTGGGTTTCCTGCCGGACAATACGCAATTCAAATCATCCTTCAATCAGGCAATGAATGCCACCCAGACAAGCACATTCAGGGTGGGGCTTGATATACCGCTTAATTGAACGGATCCTTGAAACGAAATGGGGTGGCTTTGTGCCACCCTTTTTTTTAAGCGTCCAGCGCCGGTCGGATGGAATGATCATTACCCATCAGGAAGCCGGCAACGCACAAACCAGCTGTGGCTGTCACGCCAGCACCCAAACAAGTAAGGCGCGTATAAATTTCCCCATAGCGCCATCACAATGCAGCGGTCATACTTTAGGAAATTGGTTACCTTGATCGTCTAGTGTGCAAGGTAATCGATAAAAACACCGCCTTTGGGGAGCTCACCATGCAGAAAACCAGCTTTATCATTCTGGTAACCGGCATTGTCGCGGCTGGAATGTGGGGCATTGGTGACTATTTGGGCCGCAAGGGCGAAGAACATGGCGATGTCACGCGTGGCCAATCCATTGCCGAGCAGACCTGTTTGCGGTGTCACACCAAGTTTGACGGCGACCCGACCCCGGATCCGGCCGTTACCGATGCGCCGTCCCTGGCAAGTTTCGGTCTGCGCTGGCCGCTTGAAAACCTCGAAGAAGCACTGGCAGAAGGCATCACCGTATCGCATGACAATATGACGATGCCGGAATTCACCCTGACACCGGAAAGCATCGCCGATCTTCTGGTCTATATGGAATCCTTAAGCCAGGAAGCGCGCGCCAAAGCCGGAAAATAACCGCGCTCCTGACCCGCGCTGTCATCTCGCATTTCATCCTGGCCGTCATCCCGCCTTATCATTGCTGGACCAAACCCGCCCGATTCCCCGCCGGTTTCGTCCCCGAAGGCCTTAAAAATCCGGCGCATGATCAAACCTGAATGCGTGTGCGTATGTGCGGGGCGACCATCATGCCCCACCCTTTGAAAACCGGCGATTTTCGCAATTTCGCGCCTGCACAAACCGGCCAACAATCACCCCATAAATCCCCCAACAAATCACCGGCTGGTTGAATTTGAACTTGACTTGAACCGATTCAACGCAAAAATTGGTCTGACGTCTGATGACTGACCAGATTGAACAGTTCACCCCGGCAGTCCGGACCTGTGATGACAAACAAGAAGGTGTGATGTGCCGCACGCGGACGGAGCGACCATTCGACCCATTGAAACATCGGGACGCCGTGATGCGATCCTTGAAGCCCTGACCGATTTCATCGTCAGTTCCAAACTGGCACCGGGTGACCGGTTGCCGCCCGAACGCGAATTGATGGCGGGCCTGAAAGTCGGCCGGTCAAGCATCCGCGAAGCCATTGGCCATATGCAGGCATTGGGTGTTGTCGAAATCCGGCGGGGATCGGGCACCTATCTGAAGCGGCAAGTCAGTGAAAAGACCCTGTTCATGCCGCTTTCGATCGCCACCCAGCGCGACGGGTTGTTGCAAACCCTTGAAGTGCGCCGCGGGCTGGAAGTCGAAGCCAGCATGCTGGCCGCCAAACGCGCCACCGCACAGGACATTGATGAAATGCGCGCCGCCCTTGATGCGATGGAGGCCGAACATCTTGAATTCGGCACCGCTGGCGAGGCCGATCTGGTGTTTCACCTGTCGATCTACAAAGCATCGGGCAATCCGTTATTCGAACAGCTTCTGGGGCAAATGCGCGAAGCATTCGAAAGCTTCTTTGCCCAGCCGTTCAACCGCCCCGATTTCGCAAGTTCATCCTTTGAATTTCACCGCATGCTGTTTGACGCCATCGTTGCCGGCGATACCGAACTGGCCCGCCAGCACACCCTTGCCATCCTTGAAGTCGTCGAGAACGACATCGTGAGAATGTCTGATGAAGAACAACAATAATCCGAACAATCACAAGCAAACTGTCAGCAGCCCCGAAAGCGTCGTGGCCTATGACGCGGAACATTTCGCAAATGCCGTGGTGCCGCCCATTTTCCAGAATTCTCTGTTCACATTCGAGAATTTCGACGAAATGGTCGAAACCTATGCCGGGCGCAAAACCCGACCGGTCTATTCGCGTGGGCTCAACCCGACGGTCCGTGCCTTCGAAGAAAAGATCGCCGCCCTTGAAAAGACCGAGGACGCCCTTGGTCTGGCAAGCGGCATGGCCGCCATTTCATCGGCTGTTCTGTCGGTGGTGAAACCGGGCGACCGGATTGTGTCGGTCGAACATTGCTATCCCGATGCGTTCCGGTTTTTCGAAATGTTCCTGCGCGACATGAATGTCAGCGTCGATTACGTCGACGGCCGCGACCTTGATGCGGTGCGCGCCATTCTGCCCGGGGCCAAGGTGCTGTATCTTGAAAGCCCGACCAGCTGGACCTTCCACACCCATGATATCAAGGCCCTGTGCCAGATCGCGCGCGATCATGGTGCGGTTTCGATGATTGATAACAGCTGGGCATCCCCGGTCTTTTGTCAGCCAGCCACCCTTGGCTGTGACGTAGTCATTCATTCGGCATCGAAATATATCGGCGGGCACAGCGATGTGGTGGCCGGTGTCATTGCCGGAAGCACCGATTTCATCGGTCGGGTGCGATCAACGATCCTGCCCTATCTCGGGGCGAAATTGTCGGCCTTTGACGGGTGGTTGCTGTTGCGCGGATTGCGCACGCTTCCGGCACGCATGCGCGAACATCAACGCTCGGCCATGATCATTGCCCGCAAACTTGCCGATCATCCCAAAGTAACCGCTGTTCACTATCCCGGCCTGATGGATCCGGCCGCCCCGGGACTAAGCGGTTCTTCCGGACTTTTTTCATTCGAATTCGCCCCCGAGGTCGACATCCCGACCTTTGTTGATGCGCTGCGCTTTTTCAAGATCGGCGTGTCCTGGGGCGGACATGAAAGCCTGATTGTCCCCGCACTGGTTACGCGGGCGCAAGTGGGCGGGCCCAATTCGGCGATGCGCTTTGGCGTGCCCGAAAATCTGGTCCGCCTGCATATCGGTCTCGAAAGCGCCGACGACCTCTGGTCTGACCTAGCGACCGCAATCGAGGCAAGCCTGAAGTAAGAACACTATCGTTTAAAACAGGGAACTTCACCATGAACTGGAAAACAACGCTACTGGCAGGTGTAACGACTATTGCGCTAACAAGTCAGGCCTATGCCGACACCACATTGAAGCTGGTCGAAGTGATCACCAGCCCGGAACGCACCGAAACCCTCAAAGGGCTGGTCGCGGAATATGAGGCCGCCAACCCCGGTGTGACGGTTGAAATCACGTCCCTGCCCTGGGGGCAGGCATTCGAAAAATTCGCCACCATGGTTTCGGCCGGTCAGACCCCCGACATTGTCGAGATGCCCGACACCTGGCTGACGCTTTATGCCAATAATGGCGCGCTTGAAAGTCTTGAACCCTATCTGGCGAAATGGGACGGCGCGGAAACGCTGAATGATCGCGCCCTGGAATTTGCGCGCTCGGCCGGGAATACGGCCTATATGCTGCCCTATGGTTTCTATCTTCGTGCGATGTTCTATAACAAGAAACTGTTCGAAGAAGCCGGTGTGACCGAAGTCCCCGAAACCCTCGAAGATTTCCGCGCTGCGGCCCAAAAGGTATCGGATCTTCCGGGCAAATACGGCTATTGCATGCGCGGCGGTCCGGGTGGACTGAATGGCTGGGTGATGTTTGGCGCGGCCATGGCCGGTTCGAACGACTTCTTTACCGAAGACGGTCAAAGCACCTTCAATTCCGATGGCTGGAAAAATGGTCTGGAATATCTGGTCGATATCTACAAGGACGGCCTGGCACCCAAAGACAGCCTGAACTGGGGCTTTAACGAAATTGTGGCCGGTTTCTATTCGGGTACCTGTGCGATGCTTGATCAGGACCCCGACGCCCTGATCGCCATTTCAAGCCGCATGAAAGAAGAAGATTTTGGCGTGACCACCATGCCAAAAGGCCCGTCGGGCAAGGCATTTCCGACCATCGGTTATGCCGGCTGGTCGATATTCTCAAACAGTGAACATAAAGACGAAGCCTGGAAACTGATTGCCCATCTTGAATCCAAGGACAGCAACCTGACCTGGAACAAGCGCATCGGTGCCCTTCCGATCCATAACGGTGCCGAAAGCGATCCGTTCTTTGCCAGCCCGCAATTTGCCGGATGGTTCGCCGAACTGTCCGACCCGGATGTTCACCCGACCGTCATGCCGACCCATCTTGAAGAATTTGCCTTCTTCAAGGACAGCCTGGTCATCCGCACCAGTCAGGAAGCCATGCTGGGCCGGATCACCCCGGAAGAACTGGCCAATCAGTGGGCAGAATATCTGACCCCGGCACAGAAAAACTGGATGCAGGCAAATCAGTGACCACTGTAACCCAAACCGGAAAACTCCCCGTCGAAAGACGGGGGGGCTTCTCACGGAAGATTTCCGGGATTATCGAACCATATCTTTATGTCTCGCCGGCCCTTGTCCTGATCATCGCGGTAATGTTGATGCCGCTGATCCTTGGACTGAGCTACGCCTTTCGCGACATCCGCATCCTTAATCCGTTCAGCGGCGGTTTTGTCGGCACGGCCCATTTCGAAGCCCTGATTTCCGATCAGGCTTTTCTGGGCGCGCTTGCCAATACCGCATGGTGGACATTCGGATCCCTGCTGTTTCAGTTCAGCCTTGGCCTTATTCTGGCACTTTTGCTGAACCGGCAGTTTCTGGGCCGTCGACTGGTGCAGGCACTGGTGTTCCTGCCATGGGCGGTGCCGACCTTTTTGTCGGGTCTGAACTGGGCATGGATGTTCAACCCGGTGGTCGGCCCGCTGCCGCACTGGATGACGTCGCTTGGCCTGATGGCCGAACCGTTCAATATCCTGTCTGATCCCGACCTTGCGATGTGGGGGCCGATCATTGCCAATATCTGGTTTGGCATTCCGTTCTTTGCCATCACCATGCTGGCCGCCCTGCAATCGATCCCCAAGGAACTCTACGAGGCAGCGTCCATTGACGGCGCAACCACCCGACAGCAATTCATCAGCATCACCCTGCCCTTCCTTGCGCCCACCATTGCCATCACGCTGATGTTGCGCACCATCTGGATTGCCAATTTCGCCGATCTGATTGTCGTCATGACCAATGGCGGCCCGGCAGATTCCACCCAGATCGTTGCCTCCTACATCTTTACCCAGGCCTTCCGCCGGCTTGATTTCGGCTATGCCTCGGCGATTGCTGCGGTGCTTCTGGTTCTGTTGCTGGCCTATGCGCTCAGTGTGATCGCGCTGCGCCGTGCCATGACCCATGCCGATAGTTAGGAACCCCGCCCCATGACCCTGACCGGACAAACTTCAACGCGCAAATGGCTCTATTGGGGCAGTCATTATCTGATGATTGCCGCCTTTGTGATCTTTGCGCTGTTTCCGCTTTACTGGTTGCTCAAGGTTTCGGTGACGCCCAACGACATCCTTTATACCGAAGGGGTCCGGATGTGGCCGTCGCGCACCACCTGGGAGAACTACACATTCGTTCTGACCCAAAGCAACTTTCCGCATTATTTCCTGAATTCCGTGATTGTCGCGGGCACGACCGCCATTGTCACAACGCTGGTGGCCGCCCTTACGGGATATGCGTTTTCGCGCTTTGCCTTTCGCGGCAAGGTGATCATCGTCGCATTGATGCTGATTACGCAGATGTTCCCGCTGGTGATGCTGATTGCGCCGATCTTCAAAATTCTGGCCCCGCTTGGCCTGACCGACAGCCTGACCGGGCTGATCATTGTCTATACGGCGTTCAATGTGCCATTTGCGACCTTTTTGATGCAGTCCTTCTTTGACGGCATCCCCAAGGATCTTGAAGAAGCCGCGATGATTGATGGCAATACCCGGTTTGAAGCATTCCGGGCCATTATCCTGCCGCTCACACTTCCGGGTGTGGCGGCGACGCTTGGCTTTGTCTTTACCGCCGCCTGGAGCGAACTTCTGTTTGCCCTGATGCTGGTCAGCAGCGAGTCCGCATCGACCTTCCCGGTCGGGCTTCTGTCATTCGTTTCAAAATTCAGTGTCGATTTCGGCCAGATGATGGCTGCCGGTGTGCTGGCACTTATTCCCGCCTGTCTGTTCTTCCTGCTGATCCAGCGTTATCTGGTGCAGGGGCTTACGGCTGGCGCGGTCAAAGGATAAGAGGACGTTTCATATGGCTTCCATTCAAATTGCAAATGCGCGCAAAAGCTATGGCGCGGTCGATGTTTTGCACGGCATTGATCTTGATATTTCGGACGGGGAATTCATCGTCCTTGTCGGTCCGTCGGGCTGTGGCAAATCGACGTTGCTGCGCATGATTGCCGGACTTGAAGACATCACATCGGGCGATATTTCGATTGCCGGAACCGTGGTCAATGAATTGCAACCCAAGGACCGCGACATCGCCATGGTGTTTCAGTCCTATGCCCTTTATCCGCACATGTCGGTTGCCGAAAATATGAGCTACGCCCTGACCTTGCGCAAAACCGCCAGGGAAAAAATCGCCGATGCGATTTCAGGCGTTGCCGAAATTCTTGGCCTGACCGCCCTTCTGGAACGCCGGCCCAAGGCGCTTTCCGGCGGGCAACGTCAACGTGTTGCCATGGGGCGTGCGATTGTGCGCAAACCCCAGGCGTTTCTGTTTGACGAACCGTTATCGAACCTTGATGCGCGCCTGCGCGAACAGATGCGCACCGAAATCCGCAAACTGCATCGCCGACTTGGCGCCACATCGGTCTATGTCACGCACGATCAGATCGAAGCCATGACCATGGCCGACCGGATTGTCGCCATGCATGACGGCATCATTCAGCAGGTCGGAAGCCCGGTCGAAATCTATGACCGGCCGGCCAACATCTTTGTTGCCAGCTTCATCGGCTCACCGGCCATGAACTTCCTGGAAGGAAGCTATGAACAGGTCGGGGAAAACAGTGCGGGCATCCGCCTGACTGACGGTGCGCTGGTACCGGTTTTGCCCGCGCGCGATGCCCAACACAATCAGCCGGTGACACTGGGTGCGCGCCCGGAACATATCACCATCGTCTCTGACGGGGAAAACGGCCTTCCGGCCAAGGTTGAACTGATCGAACCGATGGGCCTGTCGACCCTGGTCCACGTGACGCTGGCGGGCAAACCGATCAAGATTTTCACCATGGATCGCCCGGCCTATGCGGTTGACAGCTTCATCCATATCGCCTTTGACATGGCAAAGGTCCATGTCTTTGACAGCGCATCGGAAAAGCGCCTTCCCCCGGCAAGCGAACCGCATGGTGATCATGCCGGTCAATGATCAACCAACGATCTGGCACCGCTAAAGACAAAGGGCGGGCGAACCAAGTTCCCCGCCCTTTACTTATAGCTCTGCCTTTGCCCGGGCCGTATCACCGGCACTGACACCGACACCGACACCGACACCGGCTTTGACACACGGGAATTGATCAAAGATTTTCAACCCACGCGCAATTTTACCGCAACGCACCGGTGAAATTGCACCGGGCAGCGGCCATATGTTTCAGATCGCGTTGTGTTTGAGACATGCTGATGATCTCCCTTATCCGATATGCAGTTGTTTTGATGATAGCTCTGTTTGCCCCGACCATTGCCGGGGCGAACCACAAGCTTGTCATCACCACCAACATCTATCCGCCCTATGTGCGCGACGATGTCGAAGAAAGCTTCCTGCCTGCCCTTTTTGAAGAAATCGGCAAGGAAATGGGGGTGACATTTGTTTTGAATATTCAGCCATGGAAACGCTGCGAACAATCGGTCGCCGATCTTGAGGCCTGGGGCACCTTTCCCTATACCCGCACGCCCGAACGCGATGCGCGGTTCCTGTTTTCCGACCCGATCTATTTTTCGGAATCCCGGTTTTTTGCCTATCACGATCCAAATGAAAACAAAACGAACCAGCCGCCCGAAACCTATGACCAGCTATCGGACCTCAAACCCTGGATCATCGGCGGCATTCAGGGATATTATTACGAGCCGCTTTTTGCGCAGACCGGCCTTTACACCGACTATGCCCTAAGCGAGAGGCAGAATTTTGAACGGCTGATGCTGGGCCGGATTGACCTTTTTCCGGCCGCAACCACGGTGGGGTGGCATCTGATCAATCAGATGTTTCCCGCCGAAGTCGCCCGCAATTTCCGAACCCTTGATCCGCCGCTGGTTGCCAATGCGCCGCTGCATCTGATGACGTCAAAGGACTATCCGAATACAGAAACCTGGCTGGTGCGGTTCAACAAAGCCCTTCAGACCATCCATCAAAACGGCACCTTCGCCCGGCTGGTGGAGAAATATGGTCTGGTGATGCGCTATTAGAATAGCAGCGGCAGGGAACCGGGGTCCCCTGCCACGCTTCAACGCCAAACCGCAGACACCGCACATCCGCCCGCGGTTTCGGGCGCTATATCAACCGCGAAAAGGCGATTTTCCAGCTTTCCTTGGGCGCGATGCCGAAAATGTCGGCCAAGGTCTGGGGAATGTCGCCAACGGCGAGTTTGTGTTGCTCTTCCTCGCCGGTGACAAGCCGGATGGTCAGACGATTGTTCAGAAGTGTGAACCGCGCAAACGGGGCGGATCGCGCCACCATCAGGGTTTTGCAAAACCCGCTGTCGGGATGATCGGATGCGTACCAGTTCATGACCTCGTAATCGATGTCGGCCACCGGTGCGATATCGATCTCATGCACGGCCTTCCACACACCATCACGTTCAAGTTCGACAAAATAGCTGTGCTCACCCTTGGTCACGCGATAGGTGTCATGCGGGGTGACCTGTGGCATGGCGGTATCAAGCAGCAAGGGCGCGGTCGGCACACATCCGCCAAGACCGACATCGGCCAGCCATGCCTCGCCATCGATGGTCACCCGGTTGGCCATGTGGCAGCGCGGGCGTGGCAGATCATTTTCGCCATACCCCCACAACACCCGTCCGGCCAGACCTTCGACCGCAAAACCAAGGCTGCGCAACACGCGGCGGAACAGGGAATTCTGTTCGAAACAATATCCGCCCCGCCCGTCATGGATCAGTTTCTGATCCACATCTTCGGGCGCGATGCTGATGGGTTTGTCATTGAACACATCAATCGCTTCGAACGGGATATTGGCCGGATGCAGGGCATGCAGGGTTTGCAAGACTTCAAGGGTCGCTTCGCGCGGGCCGTCATAACCGATCCGGGCGAAATAGGCATCAAGATCGACTTCCTGAACCGGTATGCAGACCGGCTTTGCCCAACTGGCATTGACCCGGCTTTGCAAAAAATTGTGATCATTGGCGGGTGTGACGTCACGGCTTATTGGCTGGGGACTGTTCATCAATCGGCTCCATATTCCTGATGATATTTTCATCTCATGGAACAGGACGATAGAATCTCAACCAATGTTAAGGTCAAAAGGAAAAAATTGTCTTTTTGCTTTTTGGCACCGAAATCGAACAATCTTCGACAATATGACGATATTCGGGACCACATCACAACAATGACCGGCCATAGCCGCCCCATACAAGCAACAATCAATCAATTAGACGCATGATCCACAGCTTTTGCACGACAGCGCCCCTCATCCTGTGATAATCAGTAACTAAATCGATTTTAGACGGTCGCCGGGATCACCCCACCACGGAAAACGTCCGGGCAGACCGATGGAAACGTCGCCATATCAAACAAAGACGGATAGCCATATCCGTTCCTGACCCAGGAAAGTTGCCATGCGTACTGTTTATGTGAACGGCGAATTTTTGCCGGAAACCGAAGCCAAGATTTCGATCTTTGACCGATCCTTCTTGTTTGCCGATGGCGTGTATGAAGTGACCTCGGTGCTTGATGGCAAACTGATTGACTTCATGGGTCATATGAAGCGTCTTGAACGCTCGCTTTCCGAACTCAAATTTGCTTTCAAGCCTGATATCGATCAGCTGCTTGAAGCCCACCGCGAGCTGGTAAAGCGCAACGACATCACCGAAGGCCTGATTTATCTTCAGGTCTCGCGGGGGTCGGCTGGTGATCGTGATTTCGCAATCAACCCGGAAACCACGCCGACCATCGTTATGTTCACGCAAAGCAAATCGCTGATCAAATCAGCCCTGGCCGAACGTGGACAGAAAATCGTCACCTTCCCTGATATCCGCTGGCGCCGGTCCGACATCAAGACCGTGCAGCTGCTTTATGCGTCGCTTCTCAAAACCGAAGCCGCATCCAAGGGGGCGGATGATGGATGGATGGTTCTCGATGGCTTTGTCACCGAAGGATCGTCAAACAACGCCTATATCGTGACCCAGGACGGCACGATTGTAACCCGCGAACTTTCGACCGACATTCTGCATGGCATCACCCGCGCATCGGTTCTGAAATGTGCCGAGGAATTGCAGCTCAAGATCGAAGAACGCCACTTCACGATTGAAGAAGCCCAGAATGCAAAAGAAGCATTCTCGACCTCGGCCTCGGCCTTTGTCTGCCCGGTGGTTGAAATCGATGACAAGAAAATCGGCGATGGCGTTCCCGGCCCGATCGCCAAGCGCCTGCGCGAGATTTACATCGAAGCCAACCGCGCCACCGCGCTCTGATCGGCTCCTACATCTGCGTCCCAACGCAAACGCCGCCTGCAACCGGGCGGCGTTTTTCTTTGTGGCCTAACCTGTCCTTTTCCCCTAACACTCGAAGACAGATGGCAAAACGCCCCAACAAACATGCCATCAAAAGGGAAAGCGCCACCAACCATGAATGCTCAACAGCCCCAACATAACATGACCGGCATCATCCTGATGTGTGCCGGTGTCGCCCTGCTTTGCGTCAATGACGCCCTGGCCAAGGGATTGATGGATCATTATTCGCCGATCCAGATCATCTTCATGCGCAATTCGATTGCCCTTCCCTTTGCCACCCTGCTTGCCATCAGGATGGTCGGGTTTGGCGGGCTTCGGTCCAACCGGGTTGGCGTGCATTTCATGCGCACCGTCATCTGGATCACCGCCACCATCATGTTCTTTACCAGCATCCATCTGATGGGCCTGGCCGAGGCAACGGCACTGGCCTTTGTCGCCCCGCTTTTCATCACCGCCATTTCATCGGTGCTGATTGCACGCGTTGGCTGGCGGCGCTGGCTGGCCGTCATGGTCGGGTTCATCGGGGTTCTGGTGATTGTCCGCCCGGGGGCGGCAACGTTTGAACCGGTGTCGCTTTTACCCGTCGCCACGGCCTTTACCTATGCGCTTTTGATGCTGAGCGCCCGTTTGCTTGATGCCCGCGAAAGCATGTGGACGCTTTTGTTTTATCTAAGCTTCACCAGCACGATCTTAAGCGGTGCGGTCGTCTGGTATTTCTGGACCCCGATCCGGGTCGAGGATATCGGGCTTTTCATCGCCATTGCCTTTGTCGGCACCGGCGGCATGACCATGATCACCCAGGCTTTCCGGGTTGCCGATGCCCCGACTGTTGCCCCCTTTGACTATACCGCCCTTGTCTGGGCAACCGGGCTTGGCTGGTTCTTCTGGGGCGAAACACCCGATCTTCTGACCTTTGTCGGGGCGGCAATCATTACGGCCAGCGGCATCTTCATCATCTTCCGTGAAAAGCGCGTGGCAGAAAGCTGATCTTGTAAGGCCCCGCCTTGGCGCAGCCGCTAATCGCGGGGCTTTACGCCATAACTGATCATCGCACCGGCCCGCATGGCGGCCTCGTCCATATCGGGGTTAAAGCGATAACTCGGCGCAAGGATTTCCTTAGCCTTCGTCACCCGCACATCGATCAGCGATCCAACCCGAAACGCATCACCTGCCATGCCTTGCAAGATGGCATGGCGATGGTCATAGCCCTCATCACGCGGGCGCATCAGCACGGCCTCGCCATAAAGCTGCCAGCCCTTTTGTGAAAACACATCAACGAAACTGACACAAACACGCGGATCGCGTGCAACATTCCGAACCGATTGCGGGGATGCGATATTGGCAATGATAATCCGGTCTTCGCCATAACAGGCAAAGATTTCCTTCGGGCTGACCGACGGCCCGTCCGCGGAGCTGGTCGCCAACCAGCACAGGACCGCGCGGTTGGCATAATCACGGATTTCATCACTGAGCATGCAAGCATTTTTTCATATTTTGAAGCCTCCGCCCGCTCCCACCGGAAATCTTTGCGAAACCCCGAATGGGAAGTCTAATTTTTCAATTGTGCAAGAGCACCCTTGAACTTCTCTCGGAGTTCCAAATTGGCAGCCCGCCATTCCTTCTCAGGTACACGCCCTGTTCGAACGAATGACTCATTCCCGCGACACCCCTGCCAGACCTTCATATCAAATGGAACGACTTCATCCCAGTTTTCCAAGACGCGTTTCAGACCTGAACTATATAATGTTTGGAACTTTTCCTTATTTTCCAAACCAAGTTTACGAAGTGCACCGGAGATATATCCACGCCAGAGCAATGGTAAGTCGCTCAACGACACATCGTCACAGCGAGCGACCTCGTACCGGATGCGCATTAAACTCACGGCTTGCCAGTAGAGCGCTTCTTCAATATCTGTAGAAACTAGTCTTCTTACGTTCTCAAATGTAATTGTTGGCGACTGTTCCTGATAGTTGCGCGATATCCAATCAATAACGGCAGCATCATATTCTCTGGGAATCCCCTGAAGTGCGGAAAATACAGTAGAGTTTCCTGCTGAGGTCGGCGGTACAAGCTCTGAGTCTTTCCAAGCATCAATGATACGCAATTTGAGATTGGTATCTGGAGCTGGCAGTCTGCTTCCCCTGTTTTTTGACGCCCATTCGGCTAAAGCTAATAGCTCGGCTGCAAACAAGTGCCCCTCTTTACTCAACTGAGTCAGCAAAGGTCTTGCTTGTTCAATCTTCCTTCGATCAATGTAACCTGCCGCTTGAATGTACTCATCGAGCTGAGCGCTGGTCAGATTATTTGCCTTACTTGCGTCTTGCGCAGACACACGAAAGGCAAAAGAGTGCATAACAAAAATCGCAACAAGGACAACTTTGAACAGTGCCTGCTTCAAGCCACCCCCCAGAGGACAAAACCAGCTCACGATCTAGTTTCATCACTTGCACCCCTCAAGTTAAGCACGGAAACACTGAACACACCCCTAGCTTGCCCCATACGGTCTATTCAAATCTTGTGCTCCGTATTGCCACCCATTCACTCACCAGCAAAAATCCCCGATCGCATAGGTGATGTGACGGCCCGTCGCCGCCAGAAGGGCATCAAGCTTTTCACGTTCGGGCAGGGTGCCGCGCGGTGCGCCCAGTTCAGCAGCGTGAATACCCCCGGTCACAAGGGCGACATCAAGCCCGGCATTGTTCGATCCGGCAATATCGGTCGATATGCTGTCGCCGACGACGAGCAATTTGGCATCCGGGCCTTTGTCAAACATCTGAAGACAGAAATCATAGGCACTGGCGAACGGTTTGCCTTCCCAGCGAACATCACCGCCCAGTTCTTCATAGCGCCCCCCCAGAGCACCTGCGCAGATGATTTGATGCCCGTCTCGCACAACTTCTCGGTCCGGGTTCGGACAAAGCATCGGCAATTCAAGCGTTTTGGCAGCATGGAGCATGTTTTCGTACTTTGACAAGGGGTCGAAATCATCATCTGGCCCTGTCACAAGCATCCATTCCGCGTCTTCTAACCTCGACACGATTTCGATGTCTTGCCCTTCAAACATCGACATATCTCTTACCGGACCGACCCTAAAAACTCGCTTTCCCAAGGCTGCGTACCAAGGGTCGACCCTATCCACCAAGTGCCGATAGGCTATGTCTCCAGAGGCCGCAATTACGCTATACAGATCTCGCGCAATTCCCATATTTTCCATTCGCTCGATAACAACTGATGAACGTCTTGGCACATTTGATAATAGTGCAACTGGAATCTTAGCAGCTTTGAGTGCTTCCAATGCGTTAACAGAATTTGGGTAGGCCTTAACCCCATCATGCACCACCCCCCACAGATCAAGAATCACGGCATCATATTTGCCGATCACTTCAGAAAGGCCATTGATCATTTCATAGGGGGCGGTTCGCATTCAGATCTCCAGTTCAATAAGAATAGTGTGGTGCAGTTGCCTAGATGGAATCCCGCCTGCGCCGGGGTGACGGCAATTTAACAAGGTAATTTGATATGGCACCGGTCATTCCCGCGCAGGCGGGAACCTCGATCCTCTGGCTCAATCTTTCTTGGCGGCCTCGGCTTCTCGTGCAGCACGCGCTTCATCGACCGGGATGCCCTTGCCCGAAATTTCCGGGAAGGCGGCACCAACCGCGTCAGACACATTGGCAAAGCCATCCTTGCGCAGCCTGCGGGCAAGGTCTTCCTTGATCTCGGTAACAAGCTCAAGCCCGTGATAGACCAGCGATGAATAAAGCTGCACCAGGGATGCGCCATTGAGGATCTTTTCATAGGCATCCTTGCCCGATGCAATCCCGCCAACCCCGATCAGCGGCACCTTGCCCTCGGTCAGGCGGTAAAAATCGGCAAGAACCTTGGTCGATGGGGCCATCAAAGGCGGGCCGGAAAGACCTCCCTTTTCATCCTGGTCATAGGAATTAAGCCCGACCGGCCGGTCAATCGTCGTGTTCGAGACAATCATGCCATCGATCTTGACCTTAAGCACCACGCTCGCAATGTCGGATTTGTCTTCATCGGTCAGGTCCGGTGCAACCTTAAGCAACACCGGCACACCCTTGGCGAATTTGTCGCGGGCCTTCAGCACCGATTTCAAAAGCTTTTCCAGTGGGGCCCGGCCCTGAAGGGCACGAAGGCCCGGCGTATTGGGCGATGATACATTGACAACAAGGTAATCGGCATAGGGGCCAAGTGCCTTTACCCCCTTGGCGTAATCATCGGCGGCATCTTCGGAATATTTGTTTTTGCCAAGATTGGCCCCAAGGATGCCACGGCGCGCACGTTTGCGCAGCCTGTTTGCCACGACCTCCGCCCCGTCATTATTGAAGCCCATGCGGTTGATTACCGCCCGGTCGGAATAAAGACGGAAAAGGCGCGGCTTGGGATTGCCCGGTTGCGGCAAAGGTGTCACCGATCCGATTTCAACAAATCCGAACCCGTGAGAAAGGGCGGCATTGGGGACTTCGGCATTTTTATCGAACCCCGCAGCAAGCCCGACCGGATTGGCAAATTTGCGCCCGAAAACTTCGGTTTCAAGGATCGGGGTCGCGTCCGTTGCGTCATCCGCACGCGGCACCAGATTGTTTTTCAAGGCCCATATGGCAAGACCATGTGCGGTCTCTGCATCGATCCAGCGGACAATCGGCAAAACCAGTGACTTGTACCACCCCACGCGACAGGCTCCTTTTGCGTTTGACAACCTGTCCTGTTCTTACGCGCCCCGGCCCCGATGGGCAAGGATCAATGCAGCATCAACCATACCGGCCGGGTTGGTCAGACGCCCTCATTCATCCGTTCGTCAAACGCCGCCCGGGCGGCTTCGACTTCGGGCATCTTTTCCTTGGTCCAAAGATAAAGCGCCTTGAACGGGCCAATAAGGGTGCGGCCAAGCGGGGTGATTTCATATTCGACTGCGACGGGTGATGTCGCAATCACATTGCGCGCGACAATGCCGTTGCGTTCAAGTTTGCGCAATGTCTGGGTCAGGGCCTTTTGCGTAATGCCCTCAAGCCCGCGCTTGATCGCGTTAAAGCGCAATGGCCCATCGGCCAGAACCGCCAGGATCATCATCGACCATTTATCGGCGATCTGATCAAACAGGCCGCGACACGGGCAATCGGCGCGGAATTCCTTGATCGAGCATTCCTTCATTTCCATGACCTGTCCTTTTCCCGTCCCTTTTTGTTTGTTCTTTCCGGAATACCCTTCCGGCACCGGTTTTTGCGGTTCAACTTTTTGCGGCTCAACCGGGGATGTGCGGTTTCCTTGAGTATACCTGGTTTCGTTCAGGTGCCTCATTGACACCAGGTATATATCATATATCTAGTCACCATCATAGACTTTCAAAAGACGGAGATTTCCGCACATGACCAACACAGATGTTCTGTTTCAGCCTTTCAAGCTTAAAACCCTTGAGCTTCCCAACCGCATCGTGATGGCTCCGATGACCCGCACCAAGGCCGAAAACGGCATTCCCGGTGCGATCAATGCCGAATATTACCGCAAGCGCGCCGAAGGCGGCGTTGGCCTGATCCTGTCAGAGGGCACGGTGATTGACCGTCCGGCGTCGCGCAATGATCCGGGCATTCCGTTTTTCCATGGTGATGCGGCAATTGCCGGCTGGAAATCGGTTGCCGATGCCGTTCATGCCGCAGGCGGCAAAATGGGCCCGCAAATCTGGCACACCGGTTCAACCCGCGCCTTTACCGAATGGGAACCCGATGCCCCGGTCGAAAGCCCGTCGGGCCTTCTGGCCCCGGATCAGCCGCGCGGCAATGCCATGACCGATGCCGATATTGCCGATACCATTGCCGCCTTTGCCAAGGCCGCCCTTGATGCCAAGAATGCCGGTTTTGACACCTTTGAAATCCATGGCGCACACGGCTATCTGATTGATCAGTTCTTCTGGTCGGAGACGAACCTGCGTACCGATCGCTTTGGCGGTAAAACCATTGCCGAACGTGCAACCTTTGCCCGCGAAGTCGTGGCTGCGATGCGTGCCGCCGTTGGTCCGGATTTCCCGATTATCCTGCGCGTCAGCCAGTGGAAGCAACAGGACTTCACCGCCCGCCTTGCAACCACGCCAGATGAAATGACGTCCTGGCTGGCCCCGCTGGTCGAGGCCGGCGTCGATATCATCCACGCGTCCCAGCGTCGTTTCTGGGAACCGGAATTCCCCGAAATTGACGGTGAAAAGGGCCTTAACTTTGCCGGTTGGGCCAAAAAGCTTACCGGTGCACCGACCATTTCGGTGGGCTCGGTCGGGCTTTCATCGGACTTCATCGGCGCGTTTTCGGGCGAAGCATCCGAAAAATCCAACCTGGATGGTCTGGTCGAACGCATGGAACGCGGCGAATTTGATCTGATTGCGGTTGGCCGTGCGCTGATCACGGATGCCCAGTGGCCCAACAAGGTCGCCAAGGGTGCGTTTGACGAGCTTGAGGATTTCAATCCTGCGGCCCTGGCCGAACTGGTCTGATCAAAACATCCCCCGACCCCGCATATGCGTATCCCCCATACGCAAAAAGAAACCGGGCAGCGCCATCATCGGCGCTGCCCGGTCTTTTTGAATGCAGCCATCACTGCGGCTTCCATCCATCGGATTCGTTCTTCTCACCCCTGTTTCGGGGCCTGACGGCACTATACCTATCCTCATCGACATCACCCTATACCATCACAAAATCCGCAGAAAACTGCGATTTTTGGGCGAACTTTAATTTTTATAAATATACATTGGTATAGTTTTCTTGATCTTTGGGATAGTATTTGGTATTCCATAGATCAGGAACAGCAATCATCACAGCCGCCGGAACGGGCTGGGAACCGATAAAAAGAAGTTGATGGACATGAAGACAAACATGGCAAACCCGGAAAATACCAAAGAACGCAACCGCGTTTATCTGCCGGAAAACCGGCATCGTTGGGCCTCCAATGATGAGGTCGAAAAGCCGAGCGTTATGCTGCGTGGCCCCAACATTCTTGTTGATGACGACACCAAATATCAAAACCGCCTGAAAAGAAGCCCTTTTCCCAATCTTGCGGCTTTTACCCTGTCGGGTGTCACCGTGCTGGTGATCCTGGCCGGGGTCTGCTTTGAAGTTTCGACACTGCTGAACGGCTAGTCCAATACCAAAATAAAAACGACCAACGTAAAAACGATACGACGCAAACTGAACACAAGACAGAACGGGCAGTGCTGATCACAGCACTGCCCGTTTGCTTTTGGCGCATTTTCACGCCCTATGATCGTCTGATCACTGCGTCTGTTGCAGATCTTCGGGCAGGATGTGAACACCGTTCGCATCAAGGGGCAAATCATCAACCCGCGTCACATGGGCAACGGCCAGCACATCATAAAGATGGGGGAACAGCGTACCCCCACGGGCCGGTTCCCATTTCAGCTTGGCCTTGATCGGTGCGACCGGCACATGCAAAAGCTTCAACCCGTCGCGCTTGGTGTAATGCAGCGCAAGTGTTGCCGCCAGCGTATCAATGGTCGAAAAATGGATAAAGCCATCGGCAATATCGTGCGGCGCACCGGCATACTGCCCGGATGCCAGGGCTTCCGCCCATTCATCCGATCCCAGCACGCGGTAAATGATTTCATGTTCTGTATTTGTCATGCGCGGAATTTAGGCAGGCCCGCCCAAAACGGCAAGCCTATTTCATCTGGCTTTTAAGCCAGCCCAGAAGCATCGCATAGCGCTCCGTCCCCGCAAAATCGGAACCACACACCAGCCAATAGGCCGACTTCATCACAACCGATGGCCCGACCGGCACAAGGAAGCCCTGGGCAATATCGCCCTCGACCAACAGGGTCCGGCCAAGCCCGATGCCCATACCGTTGATTGCGGCCTGCAACACCAGATCGGCGCGATCAAAGGCAATGTGCCGCGCATCCGTCTCAATGCTCAGCCCCGCCTGATCCTTGTAATAGGCCCAACTGAAATCGGTATCATCGCGCTCGCCCGCGACGTCTTTAAGAAATGTGGTCGATGGCAAACCGGCAATCATTTCAAGGTCTGCACCGGCTTCACAATATCCCGGCCGGGCCACCGGCATTATTTCGGCCCTTTTAAGCAGGGTCGAATGCAGCCCCGGATAAGGCCCGACACCAAAACGGATGGCGGCATCAATCACGCCCGCCCGGAAATCAGCCGGGCGATCATTGACATCAAGCGCGATTTCAAGCCCCGCCTCCGCCGCACGTCCCAAATGTGGCAACACCCATTTCATCGCCAGCGACGACGACACCGACAAGCGCACCGCCCCCCGGTTTTCGAACTTTTCGAGCCGATCAAACGCCCCATCCCAGACCGCCATGGCCTCAATCGCCGCGACACAAAGAATACGCCCATATGCCGTCGGGGTGATCTGGCGCGTGGTGCGTTCAAACAGCGAAAAGCCAAGTGCCTCTTCCAACAGATTGACCCGGTGACTGATTGCCGATTGATGCACGCCCAGTATTTCGGCGGCCTTGCTGAAACTGTTTTCCCGCGCAATCGCCGCCAAAAGCGGGGCATTTTGATTGGCCTTGGCCATCAGGCCTGCACGCGACATTTCATGAGATTTCTTCATTTATATATGAATTCATAATCTGTGAATTTGTGCCTAAAATCGGTTTAACAAAGATTTTAGCAGGAAAATAGTTATGAGCATACATCAAGAAATCACCCGGACCATCCCGGTTCAGATCGTCAATGCCTTTGTCAAAGATGGCGCGGGCGGCAACCCGGCCGGGGTCGTTCTGGATGCCGACCGCTATAGTGACGATGAAAAGCTTTTGATCGCACAAAAGGTCGGGCTTTCGGAAACCGCTTTTGTCTCGAAATCCGAGACCTGCGGCATCAGGCTTGATTTCTTTACGCCGACCAAACGCATCGCCCATTGCGGTCACGCCACCATCGCGACCTTTTCCTATCTGGCCGAACTTCAACGCTTTGGCGATGGCGAAACATCCAAGGAAACTGTCGATGGCCCGCGCAAGATCATCCTTGATCGCGGCATGGCCTATATGGAACAGCTTGCACCGACCTACACCCCTGCAGCCAACTGGTCTGATAAGGGCGTCACACTTTGCGATGTTCTGAAATCACTCGGCCTTGCCAGTGATGATCTTGATGAACGCACCCGCCCGGTTCTGGTCAATACCGGCAATAATTTCATCGTGCTGGCGGTCAGGGACCAAGCCACCCTTAAAAACATCACCCCCGATCAGGACGTCATTAACGACATCAGCGAAAAGCTTGATCTGATCGGCTATTACATCTTCACCACCGAAACCGGTGATGCCGATATCGATGCCACCACCCGCATGTTCGCCCCACGCTATGGCATCGCCGAAGAAGCCGCCACCGGCATGGCCGCCGGCCCGCTTGCCTGTGTGTTGTATGATTTTCTGGACATGAAGAAGGACACCTTCCTGATCGCCCAGGGCGCATTCATGGCCCAACCCTCACCAAGCCAGATCAAGGTTACGCTGAACCTCAAAGACGGCCGCATCACCGGCCTTCTGGCCGGCGGTCAGGGCAAGGTGATGAAAAGCCTGAACATCACCCTTTGATCTGCCCACCATCCCGGGTGCTTCTGCCATCGTGGAAGCACCCGCATTTTACCCAACGGTAAACAAACTCCAGAAACCAAGCCACAAGCAGCAAATATTTACCCACAGGTAAACCTGATGGCGACGCCAACAGCCCAAGACAGGACATCATCGTTGACGACGCCCCACGCCGCTGCGACGATTGGCTGACACAATGCGGACAAGCATGATGGATGATGAACTGACATTACCGCCGGGCATCGGCCCGCATAATGACCGCGAACTGGAATTGATGCTGGCCGGCACCAAGCCGATGGCAATGTTTTCAGACGCGCTTCATGTCAGCGACTATTTCCCCGACGCCGATTTCGCCCCGCATGTCGCAGCAGGCACCATCATCCGTGTTGAAGAAATCATCCCGCGCCCGCCCTTTGAAATGCGCCACCTGTTCTTCGCCCTGCCCGGCGAAGAATGGCGGATCGAAGAAGCCCTGATCATGTCGCGCAATTTATGCGCCGGAACGGTCAAGGATCACGACGCAGATTCAGCACGGATGGGCGAACTTTTGGGGTATGCACCCGAAGATATTGACACATTTCTAAAGCACACCAGATGACCTGCGTGACGATCACCAATATTGCTCATATTCCTTGAGCAAGAGCGCCGTCGACAGCAGACTACGGCTTTCCGCAAACTGAATGATCTTCCCTGTCGTAAGGGCCGGGTTTTGGTAGCGCGCCCGCATGGCTTTGATCGCACCGAACGCTGTCTGTTCATGAAGTGTGATCGTATCCGCGATGAATTCGTCAGATGACTTTAACTCGATTCCGAACTTTGCCAGTTCATCGGGCGGAAAATCCTTGAGGTTATCTGTCACCAGAACCTGCGCCTTGGTGTGAATTGCCGCTGCCAGAACATGGCGATCATCTGCATCTGGCAACGTCACCGCCGGGATAAGCGCTTCATACCCGGTCACGCAGGCATCCCGAAATGCCCGCTCAATTGCCGCACGCTGCTTTTTGCCATCAGCTTCACCCTTGGTAATTTTCAGGATCGCCCGTTCGGTCTCATCAAGGATTTGGGGGCTCCAGCGCGGACGAAAAAGCTCAGCTCGCGCCAGACTGAGTAGCAAGTTCCGCTTGAACACATCGGCCAGAACACAGGCATCAAGAAGAGCTGTAAAATGATCTGCCCGATATGTCATACGCGCTCAGTATCCTTTCAGAAGAAGCTCTGCGTCCATCTTCGCCAACTCAGACAAAGCCTCGTCGCGCTCTGCATCCCGCCGGGCTTTATAGGCAAACAAATCCTCTGCCTTGATCCGGCGATGCCGTCCAACGGTCGCATACGGGATATCGCCCGCTTCAAGCAGCTTGATCAAATAGGGCCGGGACACATTCAGCAGATCTGCCGCCTGTTGTGTCGTCAGCTCCGCCGACAGCGGGATCATCTGAAAACCCTGACGGCCAGAAACAAGGCGCAACAAATTCATCAGGCTTTCGGTCAGGGCCGGGCTGAGGGTGATGGTTTCCGCCCCGCCCTCTCCACGCATCACAGTCAGCTTGGTATCCTCGCCCTCCTTTGCCTGAGAGGCAATAATTTGGCGAAGCTGGTCGGCTGTTGCGCTTTCGATCTGCGTTGGCAAGCGGCCACCAAAATCATCTTTTCGTATTGCCGACATTGCGCATTCTCCATTTCCCGCGACATCCCCCTCCTCCTCCTCTGGTCAAAGGGGGTGCCCAATATATAAGACAAGCCCCTCATAAACGCAATATTCGAAACAATCGAAATATTCGAAATCACGTAATCTTCTTATCCGCACTCCGCTTCACAACACTCACCCCCAAAACCCCAAGCGCGATGCCCCAAATCGGGCTGGTATTGACCAGTGCGGCGATAATCGCCGGGGCTTGGAGTGGCGTTAAGATGATCGCATAGGCGATGGCGCCCATGGTCATGATCCAGGTGAGTGCGACGGCATAGCCAAAGCTTGGCCGCCAGCGCCTGACAAACGCATCTTCGCTGGCGACCTCGGCCCGGATGGTGCGATTGACCGATTTCAGCGTTTCGGTATCGCGGGCCAATTCGATTTCGGCCATGCGTTCGGTGTGGCGGTTGGCTTCAAGGATTTGGGCCGGTGTGACGTCGCCTTTGCTGACGGCCTGTTCGACCTGCTTGAGGCCTTCGGCCGCCGTCTTGGCAATCGGATTGTCGATATGATCAAGCCCCGCACCCACCGCCTTGATCAAAAGCGGCAGGCCGATCTGGGCAAGCAATGCCGGGATCACGTGATACCTCCCCTATCCGATATTCTTGTAAAATATGTGATGGCCGATCTCTGCAACCGGCACCTGCCCGCGCGCCCAATAGGGATCAACCGCATGGGTGTGATAATGCGTCGCCCCGTCGGTCTGATCGGCAAGCGCGCCAGTCACTGCCCGTTTGGCAATGCGCTTGCACAACCGATAGGCCGGATCGCGCGGATTGATCGCCAGCAATTTCTTGCGGTTGGGATCATTGGCGTTCCAGCAGGAAAACTGACCGGGTTTAAGGCACACCGATCTGATGTCATTGCCCCACCAATAGCGCCCGCGTTTGCGCGCAAAGGCCACACGGTTCAGGATCACCGATGCCACCGCCTCGATCCCGGCAAGGTCTTCGCCGCGGGCCTCGCCATAAAGCGTTCGGGCCAGGATTTCGGCATCCGGTAATGTTTCGGGTTCAACAATCGGGCGGGTCATAAGATCAGTCATGGACCGGTTCCTTTTTAAGCGGGCTGTCAAGTTTGGCCTCGATCCGGAGCAAATGCCCCGTCAGGCGTTTTTCAATGTCTTTGAGATACGGGATCGAGACATAGTTGCGCGCCACATCAAGCTTGAAGTCGGCAAGATCGGCGCGCAGATCGCCGCAATCGGCGTCATGGCGGCTGCGCTGATCCTCGATCCGGGTCAGCAATTCCGATCGCATCCGCCAATGCAGCCAGAACAGGCTGGCCACAGCCGGAATTTCGACCGCGGTGATCCACCAGATCACATCGACAGGCTGGGCAAGCTCGGTCATGTTCCGGGGCCTCGTGATTTCGATAAAAAAAAGACCCGCAAACCGGTTGGTTTGCAGGTCAGTTCAAGGAGGTCATCACGACCGGGGCAACACCCCCGGCTTAGATGATCGGCATAAAACTTGTATAGGCGGGGTGCACCGATCAGGCCGCACCATCCATGCGCAGTCTCTGTCCCGTTGTGGCATCACCCGGGCGCCATCCGGCGCCATTCCTGTGCGTGTGCCAGTACCAGTACCAGTGCCCGTACCAGTGACCGTGACCGGTTCCCAAGCCAAGGAAGACCGTTCATCACGGCCCCGAAAGGCAAGGCAGTCCTAGGCAGCAGGTCCCTTGATCTTTGCTTCAAGATCCTGCCAGGCCTCGCCGGAGGCCACCAGGCAACTTGGCCCGGACGGATAGGTAAACAGGATCGTCCATGTCTGCCCGTCCGGCGCCTTGAGCACCTCGATCACGCCACCGTTCGAGGTCACGCCAACCGCAACCGGTTCCTCGGAATATTTGGCACTCAGGCTGTCGATAACCTTGCTGCGGTCACCACAAACCGGAGACGCCTGTGTTTCCGGGATCGCAACTGCAACGGCACCTGCCATTACAGCCATCAAGCTTAGTTTCTTCCACATGGTCAGGCCTCCTGACAGTCAGGTGCGCCCACAGGGGCGTCTTGTTGTCCTGGACTGCTAAATTGATCAACAAATCGATCTGGCCGTTTCCGGGTTTATAAACTTGTTTTGCGCGGCGCACTCTACGCTTTGGTATAGGTTTAAAAACTCTCTACTATTCTTTCATATAATAAACGTAGGGATCAAAGCTGAAAATTCCATGAATATTTCACAAATGTGATACACCGCCGGGCTAACTACTTGGCATTGCGAGAAAGTTTTTTTCTCCCGTCAGGGTTTCCAAGCCGACCTTTACGGATTGAAACGGTTTTCCGCCCGGAAAGCCCCGCCATTTCTCCGCCAGTCGGCCCGAAGCAGCGGCATGTCGACCCGCGGCAAACGGACCGGCTCGGCCAAAATGCATCCCGCCACCGCATCAAGCCCGTCATCATGGCCAACACGATTATGCCCAGCAATGTTATGACCGGCACTGTTATGACCAGAACTGGCGGGATGCCATTCGCGCAACTGTCGCAGGAACGGCGTTTTGACCACAGCCGCCCCGACATGAAGCAGCCCCGCCCCCATCACCGCGCCAAAGGCATCCTCGATCCGGGTCACCTTGTTGGTGGCTTCATAATGTTCTACGACGCTTGCCGCCCAGCCGATCGCTTTAAGTTCGCGCCGCAGGATATTGGGCAAAAACCGCCCGATGCCATTGGTCTCGATCCGCACCGATGGCAGATGGTTACGCGCCATGAATGCCCCGACCTGTGCACAAAGCTGGCTTGCCTCGTCACGCCACGGGGCATCGCCTTTTTGCCCGCCCTCAAGCGGGCTGGTTGCCCGCAACCAGGCGATATCATGAAGCCAGTATTCCCCCTGATCACAAATATAGACGCAGGCCACCACCGCCCCGTCGCCCTTGGCCGCGCCAAAGCTCGGATCAAAGTGGCAGGCACTGGCGACCATGGTGCGATCCCCGATGCCAAGCCGCATCCGGCCATTGGCATATTCGATTTCGGCCAGATCGTCGTAATAATGCAAACGCGCCGGATCAAACGGCCCGGCATTGGGGGCAACCATTTCCAGCATCATCTGGCTTTGAAACTTGTGGGCTGGCGTGCGCGCCCTGATCGCGGCGATTGCCGCCTGATCAAACCGTTCGGGCCAGTTTGATGCCCCATGCTTATTGACGATGGGCAGCACAAAACGTGAGAAACCATTTAAAAATGGCGCGACTTCGCCGGTTTCCGGGCGCATTTCATCGGCATAGATCGAATAGTAACTGTGCGGGGTTCCGACATAAAGCTGTGCGCCGCCGGGCGACAGGACATAGGAAATCTCGGACAGTTTTTCGCGAAGCTCGTTGCGCTTATGGGCCGTATCGCTGTTTTTGGGAACTTCGACATCATCGCAAATCACGATATCGGCGCGCGATCCGGTGATATTGCCGCCAATGCCAACAGCCTGCATGGACGGATCGCGCAACACACCGGGCCGCGCCACGGTGAACCGTTCACTGCCCCAGTCGATCAGACGGTCGGGCACAAGCCCCGCCAATAACGGGTGGCGTTCGACAATGCGTTTGACGTTGCGCACCATCTTTTTGGCCAGATCAAGGTCGGCCGCCAGAACCAGAATGCGCAAATCGGCATCGCGATAGAGCAACCAGGCACAAAACAGCCCGACAATGGTTGATTTCCCGGAATTGCGAAACGCCATCAGCAACATCTCGCGCCGCCCGGCGTTCCAGCATTCCTCCAGCCAGTCGGCCATTTTCCGATGATGGGATGGCAAGCCAAGCCCCAGAACCTGATCCCAGATCCAGACGAACTCGGCAAAGCGGGCAGTTTGAGTACTTGGTATCATCCCGCCCTCCTGTCGGCACTATAAAATCAGAGCGTCTATCGCGCGCCCGGCAAACAGCCATGACCAATCACGCCGCCGGCTCAACTGGCCGGTGACCTTGCCTCTCGGAGGCAGCAATATCTGAATTTTCTGAGAAAAACTGACCGGCAATCAAAGGTCAAAGATGCCGGTTTACATCCATCCGCCCATGCAGAACGCGGACAACCTCAATGGCATCACTTGCCTGCCGGTAATAAATCACATGCGCCCCAACCGGGATTTTGAAATAGCCGTCTCGCACATCGCATTTCTGCCCGATGCGCTTTGATGCAGCCAGCTCAGAAAACACACCCAGGAAATCGCGGATATATTTATCGGCCTGCGTCACCGACCAGCGTCGATGCGTGTATCGCCAGATATCTTCAAGATCGGCCTCCGCCCGCGGTGTAAGGCGACCCCCCGCATTAACCGCCATGCTCGGCTTTCATACGGGCCAGAAACGCATCCCCGTCAAACGGTTTGGCGGGCCCGGATTGTTCGCCATCGATCAAGGCTTCTTGCAAGGCTTTAACTTTCGCCTCATGCTCTTCCAAAAGTCGCAATCCCGCCCGCACAACATCACTGGCAGACCCGTAACGCCCCGATTTGACCTGTCCGTCAATAAAACCGTTAAAGTGCTCACCCAGCGAAACTGATGTATTGCGCGCCATGATCGACCTCCTTGATACCAATATGTATTATATATTGGTATCAGCCGTTTCTGCAATCGCGATATTATATCGCGCGTGTGGAAATCACCCCGTCTCGCTCCCGCGACGGCGGGAGCCCATCTTGCCTCGTCCCTCCAATCCCACGGATACCCCACAAGCAGCGCAGATGATCACGATGGCCTAAGCGTGCGCCGAGCCTCGGCAATCAGGTTTTCGACCGCGCTGCCACTTTCCGTATCGCCAGATTCATCACCTCCCGCCTGCTCCGCCCCATCACACGCCCAGCGCAGCAACTTGATCAGGCTTTCAAGATGACCAAGGGCGGCCTTGCAAGCCCCCTGATGGGCGGAAAATTCCTTGGCATCCATGATCCCGGCGGCATCGGCAGCGAGGCGCTTGTATGTGTCACGCGCGAGGGCGATATCGTCAGGCAAGTACTTGAGAAAATCTCTTTTTATCTGATCAATCTGGCTCCGCATCTCTTTTATTCCCATCTGACTCACCAAGCATTGTCTTCAATACTTCCCACCACCTTGCTCCCTGATGTGTGGCTAAGTACCGTTCGAACAAGTATTGCAGACCAACATGTGTTACGCCGGTTTCCTGATCATAGAATGGTTGCTTAGAGCCGGACCCGACAACGATTAGATCAATGTTTTTCTTAGTATATTTTTTCAGGCGCTTAACTTTCGAGGAGTAGTTATCACTGCCATTCCTATAATTTGTGACCTGAACTAGCAGGTATTTTCCATCGACTGTACGCGCGAATATGTCGACATCTTTCAGCGTACGCCCTACAGGCATCAAAAGAGACTCAATCTGAGGTAGCCCTCCTCCAAGGTCAGAACGAAGAGTCTCAGAAACCATAACTTCTTGAAGAGTTGGGCTGAGAACAGAAGCCTCTGCTTTCACCGGCAACTTCTCAACAAGTCTCATCACTTGATCTCCGACCGCTCGCCAGCGACAGATAGTTCCTTGTTGCGGTCGGGACGCTAACAAGTTGATCATTTTCTCAGGCGGTAAAACATAGGCGTTCGACAGTTCGACTGACTTCAGAACTGCTTGACGATCCGCTTGGGTGCGCCATTTGCCGCGCAGAAGCTCAATTGAGGAACCGGGCTCCACGCGCCCAACAATGCAAGTATTGCCGAACTTATAGGTTGCGCAAACGTATCCACCCTTTTTAGCCAAGGTATTTAAGGCTTTTAGGCTTTTCGCAGCGGCTCCCTCGTAGTTCGAAACATCAAGACTTTCACTATCTATCCCTGTACCTCTAGTGTAGCGATCATGTGGATAGTGAATTGCAATCTTCTTGGTCTCGTGTTCGATTAATAAGCGGTAAGTACTGTCACTAATATCTAACTTCGCCCCGTGCCGAATAAAGAAAGTATCCATCTTCTCGCTCAATAAAATTGTAGAACTAGACAATTTCTACCTTAAGAAGAGAAAAAATTCGACAAAGATGACAACCGCGCATCCGAAAGACGTTCCGGCCAATAGGCCAGATTGCGCAGGTAGCCGTTGATATGCTTGTCCGTTCCGCCAAAGGATCCCAGCACGATATTGGAAAAATTGCGCGGCATGGCAAAGCCCGACGGGGTTTTCAGAACGCTGCCACCAAGGGCCACGGCAATAACATCATCCTCCCAGGCCAGCGCAATGCGATGGCGGGTATCTGGTGACAGCGCCCCGTAAAGCGACTGGGTAACGATCGGCACACCATCCCGGCGCAAGGATATGCGCAACTGACCGGCATCGCTGTCATAGCCAAGATCAAGATGATCATCATTGAGACTGCCGGAATAAAGCTGTGCGATCCGCCAAATGCCAGCCCATACCGGGGCAGTATGCAGATCAAACACCATTGTCCCGGCCCCTTGGGCAAACCAGTCAGCCGGATCAAGCGTCACATTATCGGCGGCCCGCGATGCCGGGATGCCGTTGCTGATGATATCGGATGTCGGCGCGGGTCCGGCTTCAAGCTGCCCATTCCAGATCAGCACCGATGCCGGAAGGTTCGAGATCGCCGTGCTGATTTTCGGATAGCGCGTGGTGCCCGATGCCGGTTCAGAGATCCACACACGTTGCCAGGTTTCATCAAGACTGATGTTATGGCTTGATGGCCCGTTGATCCCGCCAAGTGTGACATCAACCGTTCCCGAAACCGCGCGCATCCAGATGGCAAAACAATAGACATCCCCACTGATCAGCGATCCGACATTCTGATAAAGGCCATCCGCCCCGCCCGGAAGGTCAAGCAACATGGCGTCCGAACTGCCATCCGGGGCGGCAACCGCACTTGGTGCAACACTTACACCGGCGTTCTTTTCCCAAAGTGCATTGGAAAAATCGCGGGAATAGCGCAGCAAGTTGGTTGCCGCCCCCTCAATCAAAAGCCCCTTGCGCCGGCCAAGCCGGTCATGATCGAACCCCGGCTGATCATTGCCAAGGGTCGTGATCAATCCGTTTTCACCGCCGATCATTTTGCTTGATGCCCGCGCCACCGTCATGGCGGCCGCAAGCGGCTGATACCGCAATCCCATTGGATGCATCTCCTTGAAATCAAATCAGGAATTTCTGCCCGCCCCCAGGCAAACAGGTAAGAAGGTAAGCAAGTAAGCAGTCACGCCATACAGGCTGTGCTACCCGCCAATGCGGTGCAGATGCCACCAGCTCAGAAGATCACTGGCCGCGATCATGCGGGTCACATCATCGCTGTGGCGCAACCGGATCCTGAGCCCGCTTGCCCCGCCCGGGGCAATGCGCACCACACCGCCAAGCCGCAAGCTGTGATTGGCGCCGCTTCCGGTCGCGGTAATGTCATTTGATTGCAGATGGATATTCCAGTCCGTGCCATTGAACCGTTCAAGTGACAGGGTGGTCATCACCGCTTCGCTGGTGACCGGGAAACTCACCCCGACATCGATATGGTAAAATCCCGGCGCCATCCCGGTCAGACCATGACTGGCGGCGTCATAAAGCCCGTGGCTGTCTTCGACCACCTGATCCCATTCAATCAGGAAGGCACCCCCGGCCGGGATGCCTTGCGATGCGGTACGCAACAGTTTGACGACCGGTCCGCTTTCGCGCACCGGACAGGCAAACCACCGCCCGCCGGTAATCCCGTCACAGACAACATCAACCATATCCCCCCGGATCGGCAGCGGATAAATCCCGCCTTCTGCCCCGCCATGAACCGGTGCAATCACATCCCCGCTGGCCGCTGCGATATCGACCTGTGTGCCATCCCCGTTAAACAGGCGATAACGCACCCCGTTGCGTGCAATCGATGCGTCGGGCAATGTCACGCGCGCCCCGTTTGACAATCGCACCAATGCGCCGGTTTCACGGATATCCATGATCCGGTTCAAGGGTGTATCAATCACCGGCTGGCGGCGCTCATCCTCCCAGCTCAGGGCATTGCCGCTGCGAAAATCAAGATCAAGCATCGCACCGGCATGATCACGCCCAAAGGATGCCAGGGCTGTTTGCGACCGGGCATCGGCGGCCTCCGCCCGATTGGCCGCCGCCTGGGCAAGGGTCGCGTTGCCGGCCACATTGGCGATATCCCCGGCATCCGGGCCATTGACAAGACCATCCCCCTCGTCATTCCAGATCAGAACACGCCCCGGCGCGATCGCCGGAAGTTTTGCCGATGCCTGATCGCGATCGGCCGCATCAAGGTGCAAGGCCCCCGAAAGGGCCCGGTCAATATCGCCGATTGCCACGGTCACAAAATCAAGATCACGGTCAATCGCATCGCCGCGCGGTACCGACATGGCGTCATAGGAACTCAGTCGGCGCAACCGCAAGGACCGTACGATATCGACCCGAACACCCGATGCCGGTGCGGTTTCAAATTTGACGATACCGCCCGCCCCCCTGGCCGCCCCCCTGGCCGCCGGCGATCCCGCCCCCGTCCCGGATCGGCCAAGGGCGACGTGAAACCCGGTCTCGACAGTTTTGCCATCAAGGCTGATTGCGACATCGCTGCTGTCAAACACGTCAAAATCGAATGGAAATTCATCGCGCGCCCCATCGCCTTCGAACTGGCGTGATGCGATCATCTGATTGGTAAAGACCGTTCCCATATCCTTATCCCCCCAACCCGTCTCGCCGCGCGAACCAGGCACTCAGCCGGGCGGTCGTATCATCCTGTGTAGTGCGCAACAGCGACTTTTCGCGCCAGCTGGCACTGGCATTGATCTGATTGCGTTTGCGACTGGCCTCGGACGCATCTGCCTGCTGATCGTGGCGTGCGGCCTTTTCATAACCGGCCAGAACCGCACTGGCAGATCCGCTGCCACCGGCCATCAGTCCCGATGCCCCCTGTCTGGCGCGCAGGGTCGCCTGCCTGCGGCGCAGGGCATCTTGGCGATCGGCATCCTTTTGTTTTTGGTTTGCGTCAATGTCGGCCAGTTCCGCCTTGCGATCAGCATCAAGCATGGCAATCCGGCTTTGCGTACTGGCCTGATTGGCCTGGATCTGTTGTCCGGTCTGCAAGGCCGATGCCGCCATCGGCACGATTGATGTAAAGCCACCCATCAGTCATTCACCCCCATTTCCGATGCACATCCCAGCAATAAAAAAGGCCGGGGAAAATCCCCGGCAATCCGCCATAAACCCGAATGGATGGTTCCCCCGCTTCCGCGCCGCCATCCAAGACTTCGCAATGTGATATCCCCGCTATAAAGCCCGTCCGGATCATCCGGCGACACCGGCGACACCGGCGCCACCGGCAATGCAACATCGCGCAGACCGCGCCCGGTATCCACACGAAGCTGCCCGCTTTGTTGCAGCCGCAAGGTCAGCGACACCAGACGCACCGCATTGCCCCCATGCGGGCGGCTGCCATCCGATGCCGCCGGTGGCAGGGCAAAGATTTCATGGGTAAAGGCCAAACCGGCATCAAGTGTCGTGACTGCCCCGACATCGCCGGGTAACGTCACCGTGCCGCCCGCCACCGCAAGCCCGGGAATCAGAATACCATCGCCCCAGGCATTGATTTCCATCCCTTCAAGCGCGCCGAGCTGCCCCCAATGCCGGCGCGGTTCATCGCCCGTTTGGACCGACTGGCTGATTTGCAGGTCAAACCCGCATGCCTCATCAAACAGGGCCAGGAAGTATCGATCCCCGCATTTCAGGCTGATATAGACATCCCCGCCCGACACCGCGACCGATGTAAAATCACACCCCGCCACCTGCTGTGCCGACCAGGCGGTGATGGTCTCGGACCGGTAAAGGGTCAGGGTGGCAAGCGATCCATCTGCCATCACCACATGCAACAACCGTCGATTGGCATCAAAGGCCTGATCAATCGGGTCCTTGACCAGATGACGTGACAGCAATGCCAGATCGGCCGATCCATAGGCCTGCTCGACATCGGTAAACAGGAATTCGCGAATTTCGCGCCCGCTGCGCCCGGCAAATACCGTCGCCCCGTCAATATTGACCAATGGCACGGTGCGATGGCTTTGACTGCCGATACGGGTCTGGCGGGTGACCTGAATATTGGCGGGCGTTAACGGATCCCCCGTCACCATCCATTCCGATCCGCTGGTAAAGACCTGAAGATGGCGACCGGCGAAAATCCCCGTAATCGCATTGACCTGATCGGCCAGAAGGGCGAATTCAATCGCCTCGTCATCCAGCCCCTCGCCCAGTTCGAAATTGAACAGATCGCCCGAATGCGACATCCACAGCCGGTTGGGCAAATCACGTGACCCGCCAATCACCAGCCGATCCTGATGAAATGTCACGCTGCGCGGCCAGCCACGCACATCCGAAAAGGCCTGCTCGGCAAAATCGACCGTGGCATTGCTATCCGCCAGACTGCCATTAAGGGTCATGGTCGCGGTTTGGACGTCGCCAACGGCGGTTATTTCGCCCTCAACCCCGGCAATCCGCCACAGGGTCCCGACATGGTTGGCGTCAAACATATCCATGCTGGCAACAAGGGTCACCGATCCGCTGGTGGCGGATGGTGTGATGGTCGCTGCCGGGTCGATGAACTTGTAAAACGGCTGGCTTGTGACCAGATCGGTTGCCCGCCAGGCCCAGGACGTCACCTGCCAGCTTCCGGCCTGTGTGCGGCTGATACGCACCGGCGGGGCATCGGGATGAACCACCAAAAGCGTATCGGCACTTTGCGTCCAGTTCAAAAGATCATGATGTTCCGGCCCGAACGGGGTTTCAAACCACACGGTATTGACCCCGTTTTCAAACACAAAGGCCTTCTGATCGCCAAAGGCCAGGATATAGGTCTGTTCGGTATTGAATTCGAACTGAACAAGACGCACCGGCCCGTCAAGCTCGCCAACAAGGCGCGTGCCCGGACGGCGTCTTACCCCGCCGGACGGCTCGATAAACACATTGCGCAAACGTGCCGCCCCGTTGGCATAGGCATTCAGATCCGAACGCCCCCACAATTCCGGCGCCAGCTCCCCGGTCGAAAAGGTGTTTTTCTCAAGAACCCTGCGGGCCATTGGCCGCTCCCTGCTTGACTGTCGCGTGTGATGATGAACTTGCGGATCAAAATCCCCGCCAGTGCGGGATCGACGTTGGCCCCATGTATCGGTTGTGGCCCCTGTCATCGCTGCGAAAGCGATCCGTGCCTGCTTTTCCCCAGGGCCTATCCGCGGGCCGATATCAGTGAGAAATCATCAATCGCATGCGGGGTGGATTGCTGGGCATCGGCAAGGCGGGCTTCGCGAAACTGCTCTTCTGATCGCTTGAACAGATATTCCGCCCTGGCACTGCTTTCGGTCAGTGGCAGGCAAAATTCCGCTGCCAGCCGCGCAATCAGGGCCAGATCAAACCACGGTGGAAAACTGCCCTCGGCCAGTCGGGCGACATAGGAAAGATGCGCCGTTTCCCCCGCACACAGCACGGCCCGATCGCGCAGTTCAAACCGGGTGATTTTCCCGCCCTCATTTTCGAGTGACAGCAACCGGATGAAATCGCGTGGCAGGGCAAACAACGCGCTGCCATCGCCGGGATCGCGCCCGTCATTCGCCGTTGCCAATCGCGCAAGCCACGCGCCGCGTGCGGCAAACCGCCACGGATAGCTTGCCAGCATCCCGTCGCGGATCGTCGGATAGAGCAGCCGGGCAATTTCGGCCTCGGCACAGTCTTCGTCAAAGGATGAGACCGGACTTGCCCCGATCATCACCATGGCGCGCGCGCAAAGTGCGATATCACCGAGTGCCATGAAAAAACCTCCGCAAAAGAAAACGGAGCCCGGAAATCCGGGCCCCGCAAGGCTTGTCACTGTCGTGCGACAATCACACCTTGATGATGTAATTGATCACCACAAACGGCTGCATGTTGTTGTGCGGCTGATCGCCGCCGGTTGATTTAACTGTCTTGACCGTGCCGCTCGTGTTGAAGTTGAACTGGGTATTGCCGCCATTCGCATACACGCCCATCGGCACCGGCAAATCATGGGTGTGCGATGGCATCTCATCGACACTCAGCTGATGCAGCTCCGCACCATCAGCCGAACCGATGACACGCTCCGTCAGGCCATCGCCCTGACCGGCACCGACCGGAACGCGGCCACGCAGATCGGGAAGCTTGAAACTGCCGGCTGCCTGACCGGTGCCATAGGTAATACCGATCGCTGAAAACAGGTTTTCGAACTCGCTTGCCAGCAATTCGGAACCGTCACAGATCAAAAATCCATCCGGCGCTACAGCTCCGGCAAACGGCAACACCGTCGCCACCGGAACCGAACCGCCACCCGACATACCACCGCCAAACAGGGCTTCCAGCGCCTGCAAGAGCTGGGTGTCATCCATGCGGTCAGGAACAATGTCCGCGGCCAGAACGACATTGAGAACTTCACTTTCAACCGGGCTCAAACACTGCATATGAATTCTCCAATCGTGGGGCAAAAAGAACCCCGGCAAGCAACGCCTGCCGGGGCGGGAAAAGTTGAAGACCGACGCTTACTGACTTGTCGCAGCCGTCGGATAGAACGCCTTGATCGCATAGGTCATCGCCACGTTGCGCGGACGAAAACGATAAGCCGTGCTGTTTGAATTTGAATAGTCATTGCCGGAATAGTTGGTACTAGTGGACCACGAATACGTTTCGTCAGCGTCCTGTACATTGACCCAAAGGTTCGAAGTCACCATTCGGTTAAGACCAGTTGCCGTCTGTGCTGACCCAAACACACGACCCGCATCCACACCGCGACCATCATCAAAGCCACGGACGAATTCGCCGCGAAGATCCGGGAGATTGAAGGTGGAAATCTCGTCGCCGGCACCCCAGACGGTGCCAATCGCGGCAAACAGATCGGCATAGTCGGTGCGCGAGATGGCCGAGCCATCACAGACCAGCCAGCCTTCCGGGGCCGTCGGCATGGCGAATGCCGAGACCGTGCCGATTTCGCTGCCAATGATAACGGTGTTACCACCGCCATTGCCGTCGCCGGAAATCAGGGTATTGATCGCCTGAAGCAGCTGGGTTTTGTCATCGCAATCGGGCCAGATGCCGGCCCCCTGAATGACATTGAGGATTTCACATTCGACCGGGGTAGTACCCTGCATGGGCAGTCTCCTTGCTTGGAAAAAGAAAACCCCGATGGCCGATACCACCGGGGTCACGTCGAGGGAGGAAGATGGAAAAAGATGTTGGCTCAGTCGGTATTGGACGTGCCGACCGCGGTCATGTCACGGACATCAACGCCCGCCGCACCGGAACTTGCGACCACGAACAGGCCGCCCGACATGGTGGCGTCGCGATTGGTGTTGGCGATGATGAAATCGCCGACGCGCAGCATGTCGCGCGCATCGGCAAAATAGCCCGATGTATCAACATCGGCGGCAAGATCGGGGGTGATGTAATGCCAAAGGGTAAAACCGTTGGCATAGGCCAGAACACTGAGGTTTCTGGCTTTGAAACCTTCTGCCATTCAGGGGCTCCTGTGTTTTTCAATGGTAAGAAAAGTTAAGGTTGCTAACGCACCTGACGACCTATTCCTTGGCCTGCAGGCAGGTCACGCCATCCCCGTCAACAAGGGCCGCTCCCTGGCTCATGGAGTTATTGACGAAATGGGCCGCATGATCGCCATGCCAGGTGATATCGGACTGCACTTCGGACCCGATGGCATGGCCAATCGCGGTACGGTGATACCAGAAACAGGACCGAATGCCGCTTGCCACCGGAAGGCCCGAATGCGGCATCCATAGTGTCCCGAGCCATCGTTTGGCCTGCGTCCCCTTCCACGGAAGGTCATCATCCCCGATATAATCGGCATTGGAAAATTCATCGATCTGAAGCAGTTCCGACCACTGTTTCCAGCCGACAATCGCATAACGCTGCCCGTCATCGGGGACATCACGTTCGCCAAGGCCTTCGAATGCCATCATGACTTTTTCAAGTGTCATGCCCTCGGCATTATCGGGGATCAGATCATCGGTCTGCACCAGGGCATTGATGATCAGTTCGTCGGTTTTGCGGCCCAGCGCATAGGCCCCGGCATTGGCCAGAACCATCTTTTCATCATGGTTGATTTTAAGTTCATCAAGCGCATCAACCCAGTCCCCGGCATAGTAATCACGCAAATCGCAGCGCACCGCTTCGTGATCGACATTCATCACCGGCACCTTGCCATGGCGGGCCTTGGTGGTTGCCGTGCCCTTGCCAACTTTCTGGAAAACCGTGGTGGCGCCTTTGACCGCGTTCTTGACCCGCACCGTATTGCGCAGTTTCGAGCCCATGCGCTGATAGGCCTGATGCACATCGGCCTGAAAATGATCAATGAAACTTTGATCGATCGTATCGCTCATTATCACTAACCCCCTGTATCAAATGTGAGATATCCCAAAACAGGATCCGTGGAATTCATGATCGGGACACACGGCCCCGATCACCAAAGGCATCTGCCCGTGATGTTGTTTTCACCCCCGTCAAAGCAGGTAACTGATCAGGTATTGTTAAGACGGGCGAACCCCGCCTGGACTTCGGCAATCAGGGCCGGATCACGATCCCGCCAATAGCGCGGATCATTCATCTTGGCCCGGATTTCCGATCGCAAATCGGACGGATCACCATCGCCGCCCCCCTGTCCCAGACGGGCCTCACCGGCCTGTGTCATCATGCGATGAAGGGCCAGCACCCCGTCACGGGTCTGACAGAGCGTATCAAATGCCGCATCGGGCAAATTGGCCCGCCCCCATTGTTCGATCCGCGGGGCCAGCTTTTGCCATTGCGCCGCACCGCCAAATTGCTGGGCAAGGGCCGCGCGATCGGCTGCCCGCCGGGTTGCCTGATCCATATCGGCCATCATCGGACCCAGGATTTCACCAGCCAGATCATAAACCAGCTGGGCCTGATCATTGCTGAACCCGGCCGCATGCAATCGCGCATTCAGATCGGCATCCACACCGCCAAGCACATCATCGACCGAAATCACATAATCCTCGGCACTGGCAGGAACATCCGGAACACCTGACCCATCGGGCAAATCTTGCGGTCCATCCACCAATAGCCCCGCATTGGCCGGGTCTGTTTGCGGGCTCAAACTTTGTGATGCGGAAACGTCGGTTGCGCCGGAACCGGCATCCGAACCGTTATCGGAAACATCATTCCTTTCGGGCATCCGGGTGTGTGATGCTGCGTCAGTCATCTGCGATTTCCCCCTTTTATCTCGGTCCTGGCAAGACGTTTGATCTGCAAGACCAGTGCCCTTTGTCCTTCGCGCATCCAGATCGCACTGGCCGGTGCATCCGGGCCAAGGGCGGTTTGCAGGATCTGACGTTCAAGTTCACGGATGACCTTTTGCCCGGCGTCACAGGCAAAGCACGATTGCCAGTGATCGCGCCCATCTTCTGCCAATCCGTCATCTTGCGGTTCGAACCAGTCCCAGCCATTGAGGCGGCTCATACCAGTTCCTCCGTCACAAGCGCGGGTAAGGCAGGCTTTAACAAATGGTCGGGCACGCCAAACTGATCGGCAAGCCAGCGCACCATCACCGGCAGATCGACCTCGCCCAGCGCATCGGGGCCAAGGGTTGCGATCCGCGATAACCAGTCAAGCGCCTGCCCAGCCTGCACCCGTCTTGGCAATTGTGCCAATGGTGCGGAATGGCGCAAAACCACCACATCACCGTCAATCGGAATGTCGGGCAATTCCCCGGTTCGGGTCAGGATATAAAGCGCCCGCCGGATCAACGGATAAAGCAGTTCCGCCTGCAACCGGCCATAGGTCGCCCCCAGAAGCCGGGCATTTTCCGATGCCCGTTCAAGCACCTCGGTCGCGGTCATGCCCGGTTGACCTACCTGTCCCAACCGGTCGGCCAGAAGGCATCGACGAATGCGATCGCGCAAATCCGACAACACCAGATCGGACACATCAAACCGGCCCGGCGCATCAAGCGGCTTAAGGCCCGCTGACCCGACGGCCTTGGGGATGATGCTTCCGGGGATCAGGCGAATGGTGGCGGGATTAAGTACCCCGTCATCATCGGCCTGCCAGATGCCGGTCACCGCGATCGACGCGTTTTTAAGCACCAGCTCAACCACCTTGTTCGCGGTCTTGATATCAGGAAGCGCCTTCATCACCGGCGATCTGCCATAAATCTCGCCCGGGGCCTTCATCCAGCGAAAGGCGATATAGGGCGATACATCAAACTGCCCGCGATAGATCAGATCACCGTGCGATGCGCCGCCTTCTTCGCGAAAGACACAAATATCGTATCCCGATTGCCCGGTTGCTGCCGGAATAACCGCCTCGATCACGGCAAAGCGTTTCTGGCTGTCGGCATCGTCCCGCGCGGTTTCACGTTCGGGCATATTTACCGCATCGGGCCAGTTGGTTCTGATTTCGTCGCGGGTCAGTGACAATTTGCGAAATACCGCATCCATCTTGCCATCTGATCGTTCTTCAAACGCCAGATCGCGCAACGGTACTGCGGTAAAGCGAAAGGCCGACGGGCTGTGCAGATCGGCCTTTTCAAGGCGCAGGCACGCCGTTCCCGCCGTCACCAGATCCAGAAAGGCCTGATGCATTTCGACCGCAAAGTTTGACCGGTCAAAATGCCCCTGAAGAATACGGACCGCGCGGCCAAGCTGTTCGGTCAGAACCTGTCGATCATCACCGGGAACATTGCCCCCCGGTTCCAGATCAAACCAGCCACCGGCCGGCGGGGTGATTTCGGCCATCAAACTTGCGGCAAGCTGTTCGACTGCGTCGGGAGCAGTTGCATCAAAAACCCGGTCAAGGCGCTTGCCCCCGCTTGTCTGTTCGGCCGCGCCATTGCGTTGCGGCAGGGCAAATTCATAACATTCCTGCCAATGGGATAACCAGTTGCGCCGTCTTGCCACCGCCTTCTGATACCGGTTGCGCAGGCCGGAAATACTGATCTGTCCGCCGCCGTTGTTACCCGCATCCGAACCGGCCCCGGACATATGCCCCAGGCCCGGGTCATCGGCCAAACCGGCATTCGCGGTTGCGTTGCTGTGCGTGGCTGGCGGCACCGCCCGGGCCCGCCGTCCTACATGTCGCGATCTTTTTGCCATCCCTATTCCCCCAACAGATTTTTGCCACCACCAAGCCCGCTGATCCGGTCATTCAAAAGACCGCGAAAACTTGTAGTGATCAGGCTCGAACGCCCATATCGCCGCCGTTCAAGGGCTTCCTTGCGGGCGTCGCTGGCCGCTGTTTCGGCACTGGCTTGCGTATCGGTCCCGGTTTCACTGCTGGTTGCTGCGACCGGGTTGCCAAACGCTGTTGGCTTTGGCGTTGAAAACAGGCTTCCCATTGCGGTCTCCGGATTTTGAAGTTTGGTGATGGTTGCAAACATGCATGTTGCACCGTCCCCAGCGTTTGCGGGGATGAGCGCGCCCAAAACAGTTGCGCGAAGGGAACGAAGACCCGCCCGCAAAGGAGCAAAGCCCGATCCAGAATCTTGTGACCAAAATCTTGCAGCCAAAAGCATGCGGCCAAACACAAAAACGCCCGCAAGGGTCGGAACCCTGCGGGCGCAGTTCTGGCGTTGATTTGTTTCTTATAGCACCACAGAAAGAACAAATCAAGAACATTTTTCAGAAAAATAAACCTGCCCCGTTCCGGCCGCCTGTTCACCTTGTTGCAACAGATATCGGTAAAGCTGCCAGGGCGTGACAATCCAGAAGGCCGAAATGCCCAGCAACCGCTTGACCAGCTCCACACAGCTCATCGGGCCGAACCGGACCTTGCGTGTGACGATTTGCGGGTAATGCGCCCAGATGCAATGATGCCCGATCCCGCGGTAATAGGCTGCCGGATCAAAGATCGGGGAATAGCACCAGCTTTCGCATTTCACCCGGTGGCTTTGCGGATCAAGACAGATCCATTCCCCGGCCCGCAGCCCCGATACCAGAACGAAACAATGGCGAAATCCGGGTTTCAGCATCCGCAAGAACCGCTTTTCCGGGGCATCGGCAAACACCACCAGAACCGATACTTCGCGCTCGGATGTGGATTGGCTAACCCATTGATCAAGCGGCGTTCCCGCATCTGCGCGCCCGTCAATTGACGCGCCGGACATCCCGGCCGTCCGGGCCTGTTCAAAAATCAGATCCCGCATGGTGACAAATCCCCGCCCAGTTCGACCATCACCTCGTCATGATGGAAATCCTCATCCCGGCGGCGCGTCACAATGCCCCGGCTGATCAGCACATTTTCAAGCGCCGCCATCGCATGGCGCCACAGACCATCCTTGCCCTTTTCGCGTGGATCACGGGGATCGGGTTCGCGTTCGACCAGCCCGAAATATTCCAGCACCTGCAAATGCCGGTCGGTCAATGTTCCGGCCTGTTTCAGACGCATCACCGCATTATAGACATCATCGGGATCGCATGGACGGACCACCTCGCCGGCATCGGCCACCACGCGCGCCCCTTCGATCCGTGCGGTTTGACATCGCACGAACCAGAACCACGCCTGCCGGGCACTGGCAAAGGGCGTAATTTCACGTTCTGACAATGGTTTGGGAAAAAGTCGTTGTTCGGTCACGTCGCCCTCCTGCTTGCTGAATTCTCCTTGCAACGCCGACCATGCAATCCCCCGGGTGCCGTCCCAGACCCGTGCCGAACCCCTGATCGGGCCGTAACCGGCCTGAAAAAGGCAAAGACATCCCATCGCACGCACAAAACGTGCGCGTCGCATCGATGGATACAGGTTTGTGATTTCCCCACAGACGGTCAAACCGCCCAATTCCGGCAACGGTTCAAGCCCGTTGCATTTTCAAAGCTGCCCCTGTCCGTCAGATCGACAGTTCAGCCCCTATTTCTGGATGCAGTTCCGGTGTTGATGCACAAGCTATAATCCCTTTTTGTTCTCATTGTAAAGGATTAATTTCCTATTCAAAAGAACAGACTCCACTACCGGATCGGAAATAGCGACGCCCGCAAGTCCATCAACCTGTTGAAATCAAGATGAAATTTCCCGCTCCGCCAAAAACCCAAAGAAAGGCAAGGAAAGGCATCATATCGGACATTCGTACAGACAGGTGCGGCACAGGCAATCAAACCCGGCTTGCGGATCTGCAAGCTTGGGCTGGGCGTCGCCTTCTAAATCTCGATTTGATGTAGCTTGTATGCGACACTTGCGTGGGAAACCATGTCAGGCGGGGCAGTTATGAAAGCATTCGTCTTTGTTGTACTCCTGGCTTTGGCAAGCTGTACCAGCCAGGCCATGAACGGTTACATTGGCGGTTCGATCACAGAACCGATTCTTGATTACGGGCCGCCGATAAATATTCTGGAACTTGACGACGGGCGACGCGCCTATCAGTGGAATGTGATCACCAGCGGCTATGTCCCGGTGTCAGGGCCAGGCACAACAACCTATGTCCCGTATTCGGATTCGTGTATCCACACATTGACCGCACGGAAAGTCGGGGAAGACTACATTGTCGATGGATATCGCAGGACCAGCTTTTTCTGTGATTAGGTAAGGGCCAGCAGTTTCACGCGGGATCGCTGGCAATCACGGCAGGTTTTCCTTGACCACCACTTCCATGGTCAGCTTGGCGACGTCGCGGTCGCCCGGATGGCCGGCGCGCAGGTTTTCAAAGATTCGCAGCACATTCTGAACAATCACACCCGGACTTTGGGTGATGACGACATCCATGATGTCTTCAAGCAGGAAGCGGCGGGTATCGGGTGTAAGCCCATGACCGATAAAGACAATATCGCGCCCCCGACCACTTTCGCGCAAGGCGCGCGCCACCCCGTCCGACGCCCCGCCAACGTTATAAATCCCGACCAGATCAGGATATTCTTCAAGCAGGGATTTGGTGTGCAGGTAGTTTTCGCTGCGATCATCATGGCCTTCGCGGGCCGCGACCACGCGCAGTTCGGGAAATTCTTCTTCCATCAGGCTTAAAAAGCCCATTTCACGTTCTTCATGGGCGCGATAGGTGCGGCTGGCCGCAATCATTGCCACCCGTCCGCGTTTCTGGCCGTTAAAACGGCCCAGCAAATACCCGGCTGTCCGCCCCACCGCACGGTTATCAAGCCCGACATAGGCCGCGTGCGGCACGCCCGAAATGTCGGAAACCACCGTGATCATATGCTTTCCGGCATTCTGAAGTTCGGACACGGTTTCACGCACCAACGGATGATCAATCGCCATAAAGGCAATGCCATCGGCCTTTTCGCCATGTTGGCGGAGTGCCTCGGACAGAAGTTGCGGATTGAAACTGTCGATGAAAAAGCACTTTGCGCGGATGTTATAGCCCGTCGTTGCCTCGGCCGCGGCCTTGATCCGGTCGCCCAGCAATTGCAGATACGGGTTCGTACCCGACGGTAACAGAAACACCACGCGCATCGGTTTGGGCCGGAACACTTCGGCCATGTCATTTTCGGGCAAATAGCCAAGTTCGCTTGCGGCCTGCAAAACCCGTTTTGCCGTGCGTTCACGCACCCCCGGTCGTTTGTTCAAAACGCGGTCCACCGTTGCCGGTGAAACACCGGAAAGGTCAGCAATATCCTTGATTACAGGTCCGGTTGTCTTTGGCATTCCATCCTCAAAAACATCAAAACGCATCATTTTATGATGTTTGATGAGGCAAAATGTTTCACGTATTCTGCAACTATTCAAGGGAAAACAAAAACACACCCGAGCAGATTCAGGTTAAAAGCACTCATAGACCATCACGGGAGGAAACCATGGTCATCCGGAAAAAGTTTCGCCATCTCGCCACGACCCTTGCGGCTGCCGCATCCTTTACGGTCATGGCACATGCCGCTCAGGCGCAGGAATATGAACTGAGCTACGGCCACATGAATTCCCCGACCAGTGTTGTCGGCATGCAGGCTGACTGGCTGGCCGAAGAAGTCGCCAAAAACACCAATGGCGCGGTCAAGATTGATGTCTATCCGTCGTCCCAGCTTGGCAAAATCCAGGAACTGGCCGAAGGCGTTTCGATGGGTTCGATCGCGCTGTCGCACAATACGGCTGGTGCGATCAGCTCGCTTTACGAGGATTTCGGCGTTCTTGATACCCCGTATCTCTATCGCGATTACGATCACCTGATGAAAGTGGTCGATATCAATTCCCCGGTGATGGCCGACCTCAATCAGGGTCTGATCGACAATACCGGCATGCGCGTTCTGTATGCGTTTTATTTCGGCACCCGTCAGCTGACCGCCAATATGGCGGTAAAGACGCCTGCTGATCTGTCGGGTGTGAAAATCCGCGCCATTCCGTCCCCGGTTTACCTGACCGCGGTCGAAGGTCTGGGTGCGGCACCGGTTCCGGTTGACTGGTCGGAAGTCCCGACCGCCCTTGCCACCGGCATCGTTCAGGGCCAGGAAAACCCGGTAAACGTTGCGGTTGACCACAAACTTTATGACGTTCAGACACACATGATGCTGACCGGCCATATTTCGGCGGCCGAAATCGTCGTGATCAACGAAGACCTGTGGCAGAGCTTCCCGCAAGACATCAAGGATGCCATCAACAAGGCGGCCGAAACCGTCCGTCAGAAAGCATCGAAAATGATCCTCGAAAACGAGGCAAGCGATCTTCAGAAGCTGAAAGATGCCGGCATGACCATCATTGGTCCGGATGACGGGCTTGATGTTGCAGCCTTCCGCGCAGGTGTGGAGAAACTCGTCCACGAGCGCTTTGACGAAAAATACAGCAAATATTTCGAAGAAATCGCTGCTGTAAAATAAGACGATCAGGGCGACGTCAGGGAACCTTGTGTTCAAGGATGTCGCCCGCCCTTTTCCCGCTTTTATTCAGGTATCGTTATGCCGTACAGGAATTCCCCGATCTACCGGGGACTGGACCGCATCTGTCGCATCATGACCGCTTTGTCCATGCTGATGCTGGGTCTGATGGCAGTGCTGGTGGTCGGTCAGGTGATCTTGCGCAATCTGTTTGATCTTGGCCTGCCCTGGGCGGATGAACTGTCGCGCATTTCCAATATTGCCCTGGTGTTCTTTGCCGTTCCGGCCCTGATGCTGCACAACCGCCATATCGCGATTGATCTGCTTTATAGTGCGCTGCGCCCGGCCGGAAAGGCGATCCTGCGGTTTTCGAACTATGCGCTGATCACCCTGTTTGCCGCGATTTTCACATTCGGTCTTTACAAGTTTCTCATCCGTGCGGGCAAATTTTCCACCCCGTCGCTCAAACTGTCGAACTATGCGGTTTATGCCCCGGTTCTGGTTGCGATTGTGCTGCTGCTGGTGATTGCGATCTATCGTCTGGTCACGCGCACCGAACCGGCAACCGATTATGAAACCGAAGACGCAAGCAACCCGATTGCCGATGCCATCGCCGAAGAAATGGCCGATCACGTTTCGGCGAGTACGCCTTCTGGGGATTCCCGCAAATGATGAGTGCAACCCTTCTTATCCTGTTTCTCGCACTCATGATCATCCGGGTGCCGATTGCGGTCTGTCTTGGCCTGTCATCGGCGGTTGTCATGATCCTGTTCAACCTGCCAATGGCGGTATTGGCCCAGCGCACGGTCAATGCCCTTGATTCAACTCCACTTCTGGCCGTGCCGCTATTTATCTTTGCGGCCAATCTTTTAAGCCTGTCAGGGGTGACCAACCATCTGTTTGAACTGGTGCGCATGATGGTCGGCTGGATCCGGGGTGGCACCGCACAGGTCAGCGTTCTGGTCAGTCTGATTTTCTCGGGCGTGTCGGGTGCGGCCCTTGCCGATATCGGGGCGCTTGGTGCGGTTCAGATCAAGATGATGCGCAAACAGGGCTATTCCGCCGAATTTGCATCGGGCATCACCATGGCGGCTGCGACCATCGGCCCGATTTTCCCGCCCAGCATTCCGATCATTATCTTTGCATCCGTTTCCAACGTATCGGCGGTCAAGCTGCTGATTGCCGGGATCGTGCCCGCCGTTCTGATCACCATTCTTTTGATGGCGCAGGTTGCGGTCATGGCGCGCATCTACAAGCTGCCGCGTGACGAGGTCAAATTCAACATTGCCGCCTTTGCGCGCAAATTCGTGATTTCGCTGCCCGCCCTTGCCGCCCCGGTTCTGTTGATCGGCGGTCTGGTATCGGGCTATTTCGGCCCGACCGAAGTTGCGGGCGTGACGGTGGCCTATGCGCTTCTGATCGGCAAATTCATCTATGGCCAGCTTGATCTCAAACGGGTTCTGACCGCGGCACGCGACAGTGTCGATGCCACGGGAAATGTTCTGTTTATTGTTGCCACTGCGGCCCTGTTTGCCTGGGTTCTGACCATGGATCGCCTGCCCGCGACGGCAAGTGAATTCCTGCTCGGCCTGTCAAGCGATCCGCTGGTTTTGCTTTTGATCGTCAATGTGTTGTTGCTGGTGGTCGGCATGTTCCTGGAATCGATTGCCGCCATCCTGATCATTGCACCGATCATTACACCTGCCATGACGGCCGCCGGTGTTGACCCGCTTCAGCTTGGCATTGTGTTTGTTCTCAACCTGATGATCGGGCTTCTGACCCCGCCGGTCGGCATGAGCCTTTATATGGTCAGCATCATCGCCAAGATGCCGCTGCACCGGGTGATCCGGGGTGCCCTGCCCTTCCTGTTACCGCTGTTTTTGTCGCTGCTCGCAGTGACCTGCATACCGGCAATCTCTGTGTGGTTGCCCAACCTTCTGGATTAAGTGAGGAAACATGAGCAGATTTCTCGGCGAAATTCGCCAGCTCGGTTATGTCGTACCCGATATCGAAGCGGCCATGGAATACTGGTCGACGACCATGGGTGTCGGCCCCTGGTATTATAACCCGCGCGTGCCGATCGAGGATTATCAGTATGACGGCAAGTCCCATGATGTTCACAACTCGGTCGCACTTGCCAATTCCGGCTATGTCCAGGTCGAACTGATCCAGACCCGCAATGACGCACCGTCCATGTATCGCGACTTTCTGCAAGCCGGTCACACCGGTCTGCAACATGTTGCCTACTGGACCGAAAAGTTTGATGACGACCTTGCCCTGATGGAAAGCAAGGGCTTCAACGTCAAAATGAGCGGCAAGGTCGGTGACAATGGTCGCTTTGTCTATTTCGACAAGGAAATGCATCCGGGCACCGTGATCGAACTGTCCGAGGTGGTCGGCCCGAAAGGCCGCCTGTTCAAGTCGATCTACGAAGCCTCGATTGACTGGGATGGCTCCGATCCGATCCGTCCTTTCCCGTCGCTTTCGGAAATCTGAGCCATGGATTTGATCGAAGCCCGCTATCTTATCGAAACGCCGATGGACCCTGAAAAGATCGCCACCATCATGGCTGGCGAACAAAGCAGCGGGACATTCGTGCGCGTGGCTGGTGAAACCGATGAATTGCGCGAACGCTGTGCGGCACGCGTGTTGTCGATCCGCGAACTGACCCCGGTCAATCATCCCAGCCTGCATAGCGCCTATCTGGCAGAACGTGGCGTCACCGGCCCGTATCGCCGGGCTGAAATCCGCATTGGGTTCCCGACCGGCAATATCGGTCATAACCTTGCGACACTCGCAGCAACGGTGTCGGGCAATCTTTATGATCTGGGCGAAGTTACCGGGCTTAAACTGATTGATGTCACAGTGCCCAAGGCCTATCGCGATCTATATGATTATCCGGTTGCCGGGACCAAGGGCACGCGCGATCGCATGAATGTGCAGGACCGCCCGTTCTTTGGCACCATCATCAAGCCGAATGTCGGCCTGCGCAGTGACGATATCGCCAATCTGGTCGATCAGCTTTGCGAAGCCGGTGTGGATTTCATCAAGGATGACGAAGTTTGCGCCAATCCGGCATCGGCGCCGCTTGCGGAACGCATTCCCGCCGTCATGGACCGGGTGCGCCGGTATCGGGACCGTACCGGTCGCGATGTGATGATCGCCTTTAACATCACCGATGAAACCGATGCCATGCGCCGCCATGCCGACCTGATTGAAAAAGAAGGCGGATCATGCGCCATGGTCAGCATGAACTGGGCCGGTCTTTCGGCCCTTCAGACCCTTCGCAAATCAACAAGCCTTGTCCTGCATGGCCATCGCAACGGGTTTGGCGCATTGTCGCGTCATCCGATGATCGGCACGGCGTTTCCGGCCTATCAGACGCTGTATCGTCTGACCGGGATGGACCACATGCATGTCCATGGCATGGGCGGCAAATTCTTTGACGAGGACAGCGAAGTCGCATCTTCGGCCCAGTTGTGCGGCGAACCGCTTGCCGCTGGCAACGGCGATGAAGACCGTGTTCTTCCGGTCTTTTCATCAGGTCAGTGGGCTGGCACCGTTCCAGCCACATACAAGGCCGTCGGGTCGGCCGATTTCATGTTCCTGGCCGGCGGCGGCATTCTTGCCCATCCGTCCGGCCCGGCGGCTGGCATCACCAGCCTGCGTCAGGCATGGGAAGCCTGCGAAGCCGGTATCAGCCTCGAACAACATGCCAAAACCAACCCGGCCCTGTCAGAAGCACTGGCATTTTACGGGGCACGAGGCTGACAATGACCAAACTCGTTTTCTGTGCCGATGATTTTACCGGGGCGTCCGATACGCTGGCAACGCTTGCCCGTGCGGGGCTTTCTGCGCGTCTGTATCTGAATGCGCCCGATATGTCTGACCACAAAAACGATGATGGTCACGGGTCGTCGGGTTCTGACCCGGACAGCCTTGATGCCTTTGGTGTTGCAACGTCGCTTCGTGCTATGGGGGTCGAAGACGGCGTTGCCACCATCGGCGAACTTGCCGGTCAGTTGGCAAAAGCCGATTGCGGCCTCTATCATTTCAAGATCTGCTCGACCTTTGACAGTGCGCCCGAAACCGGCAATATCGCGGCCATTGCCGATCGCTATGCGCAATCGGTCGGGGCAAGCTGGAAGGCAATCATTGGCGGGCAGCCGTCACTCAGACGTTATTGCTTTTTGGGCAACCTGTTTGCCGCCATGGGATCGGGACAGATCCACCGCATCGACCGCCATCCGGTGATGGCGAACCACCCGGTCACCCCGATGCGCGAAGCCGATTTGCCACGCCATCTGGCCAATCAGGGCTGGGCAAAAGTCGGGCTGATTGATTTCACCATCATCGCGCAGGGGCGCGTGGCCTTGATTGCCGAAATCAGACGCCGCATCGCCGACGGGGAAACCGAAACCCTGTTTGATGTCACCACTGAAAACGATCTTCTGACCATTGGCGAAGCCCTGCGTGACATCGCCCGGTCCGAGGTGATCCTGTGCATTGGTGCGAGCAGTGTCGCACAGGCTCTTTTCCCGTCCTTTGCCCCGACACCACCGTCGACCAGGGCGCTTCGCCGCGATGGCCCGGTCTTTGCCTTTGCCGGAAGCCGATCGCCCCTGACCGCCGAACAAGTCGCTTTGGCCACCAGATATGAAAAGATCGAAATATCGCCATCCGATCTTGGGGACCGCGATGCCCGCAATCGCGCCCGGACCGACTGCCTGTCGATCCTTGAAGCTGGCAAGAACCTTTTGGTTGCGGTGTCCGATGATCGCAACCACCAGATCAGCAGCCACGATCTTGCCCGTGCCAGCGCACAGTTCATTGCCGATATCAGCCGGTCGGTATCGCTTGGATTTTTGCTGATTGCCGGGGGCGATACATCAAGCCTGGCGGTACAGGCACTGGGTATTGAAAGCCTGTCCTTTGTGGCGGATTTCGATGCCGGCGCACCGATTATCCGCGCCCATGCCGATCAGAAAAACCTTGATCAGCTGCCCATGCTGCTCAAAGGCGGACAGATGGGAAAACCCGGTCTTTTTGATAATGTCGCCGGTCTTGCCACCGCCCGCGCCTAGCCGCGAAACGCCCGTGAAATCAGGAATAAATTCCTTCGACGCGATGCTGATCCCCTGTTAGGATGGGCCATGATCCGACATCAACAAATATGGGCCGCCCTTGACCAGATTGCCGAAGACCACGGTTTGACCCCGTCGGGACTGGCGCGACTGGCGCAGCTTGACCCGACCACATTCAACCGGTCCAAACGCACCACATCGCAAGGCAAGGCGCGTTGGCCGTCGACCGAAAGCATTTCCAAGGTACTGTCGGTCACCGATGTCAGTTTTCGCGAATTCTCCGAACTGGTCGATGGCAATGGGGCCGGACGCATTCCGGTGATCGGCTTTGCCCAGGCCGGAAATCAGGGATTTTTTGACGATGCCGGTTATCCGGTTGGCGGATCGTGGGAAGATATCACCTTTCCGGCCCTGCATGATCCGACGGCCTATGGCCTTCGCATTTCAGGTGATTCAATGGCCCCGGTTTTCCGTGACGGCGATCTGATCATTGTCAGCCCGGCATCAAATATCCGCCCCCATGACCGCGTGGTTGTCAAAACGATCGAAGGCGAAGTCATGGCCAAGGAACTGGTACGGCGCGGCGCACTTGGCGTTGAGTTGAAATCATTCAATCCCGCCTATGAGGACCGTTTTGTCCCGGCTGATCAGATTGACTGGGTGGCGCGTGTTTTATGGTGCAGCCAGTAGAGCCGGCTTTCCCGATATGTCCGTCCCGGATGTTTGGCGGGGTCACGTCAAACGCCGGGTTTGGTCTCTTTTGCGTGATCCGCACCACATGGTTGCAGGAAAAAGACCTTTGATTACACAAAGGTCGTCTTCAAATTCGCGTTGCACGTCCTTACATTATGGCAAAAGGCACACATACGTGCCCCTTATGGGGAAAAGGAACATCGTTTGACGCTGCAACGCCAGTATATTTTACGCACCTTGGTGATTGCACTTGGCTATTTCCTGACAGGCTATGCCGGTTTGCAACTGCCATTCTTTGGCAGCAGTGTCACGCTTGTCTGGCCGCCATCGGGCATCGCGCTTGCCGCATTGATTGTCTGGGGCTGGCGCTATGCGCCTGCGGTGTTTATCGGTGCCCTTCTGGTCAATCTGGCAACGTCGCCGTCAGTGACCGTTTCAATTCTGATTGCCGCGGGCAATACGCTTGCCGCCCTTGGTCCGGCGCTGATCATTCGCCAGATTTGCGGCAACTATCCGCTTGACCAGTTCCGCAAGATGGTGGTGTTCCTTGTGCTTGGCGGGCTGTGCAGCCCGGCCTTGTCGGCATTGCTTGGCACCACATCGCTCAGCCTTGTGGTCATTGGCGATTTCAACAAATTCACCGATATCTGGCAGGGCTGGTTCCTGGGCGATCTGGTTGGGGCGATTGTTGTCGGGCCACTTGTCATGCGTTTGATGCAGTGGCGGACATCGCCACGCTCAATGTCGCAATACGGGGAATTGGCGCTGATCTGTATCGCGTCCATTGTCATTGCCTCTGCGGTTCAGACCACGCCGCTGATTTCCAAGCCGGAATTTCTGTTTATCTTTGTCTCCCTGCCCTTTGTCATCTGGGGTGCGACCCGGTTCGGGTTGCTGGGCGCGACATTGATCAATGCGATCATTGTCGCTGATATCATCGTTTTTGCCGCCTTGGGCAACAACACCTTTGCCGCGGTGGGCATCAATGCCGGGCTGCGCAATCTGTATGGCTATGTGATTGCGATCTCGGTTGGCACCCTGTTCCTTGCCGGGGGGATGGAGCGAATATCATCGGTCACCACCCGGGCCCGTGACGGGCGGCTGTCTGATGATGTGCATCGCATGCGCCGCACCCTGTCGGTGGTGATCGGGGTGATCGGTTTTGGCGTTTCGGGTCTGGCATCCTGGTACACCTATAACCAGCTTGTCACAGCCGATCGCATTTCGACCGAACAATACCGTCTGGCATTTGAAGCATCCCTGCGCGAGGAACTGGGCCGGGCGACCGATGCGCTGATTGCGGTCAAGACGCTGTTTGATGTGCATGGCAGTGTGTCTGCCAATACCTTTGATGCGATGATCGCGCCCTGGATCAATCGCCGTCCGGGTGTAGCCGCCCTTGAATGGGCGCCGTTTATCGAAGGCCGGGCACGCGCCCTGATCGAAGAAAACGCGGCACTGCGCGGGGTTGAAAATTTTGCCATTCGCGAAAAAGTTGACGGCGAAATGCAACCTGCCGCACAGCGCGACGGTTATTACCCGATATTCTTTGTTTTTCCGCGTTCGGGCAACGAAGCCGCCGTCGGGTTTGATCTTGCCAGCGAACCGACCCGCCGGCGCGCGCTTGAAACCGCCCTTCATACCGGCAATGTCACCCTGACCGAACCGGTCCGGCTGGTGCAATCGTCATCGGCGGTTGTCACATCGCTTGCATTCCTGTCGGTGGAAAACCGCCGCAACCCCAATGGCCCGGCGCTTGGGCTGGCGATTGGGGTATTGCGCCTGACCGATATGATCACCCGCGCGGCCCGGGTTGCACGCATCCCGCTTGGTTTTGAAATTCATCTGGCTGACCTGAAATCCGAAGGCGACGATCAGCTGATCTATACCAACCGTAAGCCCGATTACGCCGCGGAGCATATCCGCTCGGAACTGAAAACCCCGTTCAATCCGAATGTCTCGAACTTCACATTCGGCTATCGCGACTGGACGATTGTCCTGCATCCGTCCCATAGCGGATTTGCCAGCCTGTATTACTGGCAGCCCTGGGCGATCTTTGTCTTTGGCAGCATGGTCAGCATCCTGTTGCTGATTTATCTGCGCTCGCTCAACCGCACGGAAAAATATGTCGTTGATCTGGTCGCACGCCGCACCAAGGAACTTGAAGACGCCCGCGAGGCCGCCGAACGGGCCATGAACCAGGCACAGCAGGCCGACCGGGCAAAATCCGAATTCATCGCCCATATGAGCCACGAATTCAGATCGCCGATGACCTCTATCCTTGGCTATACCCAGCTTGCCAGTGACAATCTCGACAAGGATTTCTCGGTCGATACGCTGCGTGATTATCTGGCAACCATTCGCGGGGCCGGGCGGCATGTGCTGTCGCTGATCGGTGATATTCTTGATATCTCCAAGATCGAGGCCGGGCGTCTTATTCTTGAAGAAGTGCCCTTTGATCTGCACCGGATTTGCGAAGAAGTCACCTCGATGATGCTTGTCCCGGCACGGGCACAGGAAAACCAGCTGCATCTGGAAATCCCCGCAGACATTCCGCGCTGGGTGATTGGCGATCCGGTCCGCTTCAAACAGGTTCTGACCAACCTTGTTTCCAACGCCATCAAATTCACCAAGTTCGGCAACATCCATCTGACCGTGACCCCGAAATCGGTGACCGATGATGAATTGTCATTCCGCATTTCCGTGCGTGATGAAGGCATCGGCATTCCGTCAAACAAGCTTGAAACCATTTTCGAAGCCTTCGCCCAGGTCGATACATCGACCTCGCGGCGCTATGGCGGCACGGGGCTTGGACTGGCGATTTGCCAGCGCATGGTCAAGGCCATGGGTGGCAAGATCAAAGCCGAAAGTATCGAAGGCCGCGGCAGTGAATTCTGGTTCGAACTGACGCTTCCGCGCAGCTCGGCCGAGGCGGTCGCCGCCATCGAAAAAACCGAAGATCAGGATATTGACGGTCAGGACAAGGAACGCGTGATCGGCTGGAACCTGCTTCTGGTTGAAGATATCGAAATCAACCGCATTCTGGCCCAGAAGCTCCTTGAACAGCAGGGCCACACCATCACCCCGGCCGCCAACGGGCAGGATGCGCTTGAAAAACTGGCACAAGATGATTTTGACGCGGTCCTGATGGACATTCACATGCCCGTTCTTGACGGTGTCGAAGCCACCCGCCAGGTCCGGGCCTTTGAAGACCCGGTCAAGGCAACCATCCCGATCCTTGCGCTGACGGCCGATATTTCCAACGACAATCTGGCGACATTCCGGGCAGCGGGCTTTGACGCCCACTGCACCAAACCGCTTGATATCAAGGCAATCAACCGCGAACTGATGCGCCTCGAAAGCCGAATGCTGATCCGCCGCCGGGAAGCACTGTCCTCACAAGACGAATAGCAGCCATTCGCACGCAAGGTTTTCTTTGACCCGCCTTGGGCAAAAACCCTATTCTGACGCCCGGATTTGACCGCCCCACAGGCAAAGCCGGGCCAGTCCCCGGCTCCCACCAAGAATAATCAGGAGTACAAGAATGGGTCACGCCACCACAGACAGCACCCCCACCACCTGGACCTGGTATAACGGCGAATGGTACGAAGGTAACCCCAACATCATGGGGCCGCAGACCCATGGTGTGTGGATGGCATCGACCGTGTTTGACGGGGCGCGCCGCATGAATGGCAAGATGCCCGATCTTTATCCGCATTGTGCGCGTGTGCTGCGTTCGGCGCAGTTGATGGGGCTTAAACCGTCGATCACCACCGATGAAATCGTTGCCCTGGTCAAGGACGGCGTTCAGAAATTTGATCCGGAACTGGCCCTTTATATCAAGCCGATTGTCTATGGTGGCGACGGGTTCCTGGCCCCGAACCCTGATAGCGCACAATTCGTTCTGTGCATTTCGGTATCCGAAATCCCGGCCGCCATCGAAACCGGCTTTACCGCGCGCAAATCAAGCTTCCGCCGCCCGTCACCCGAAAGTGCACCGACCGAGGCAAAGGCCGCCTGTCTTTATCCGAACGTCGGCCGCGCTGTGACCGAGGCCACCGATGCCGGTTTTGACACCGGCGTGATGCTTGATCCGATTGGTAATGTTGCGGAATTTTCCTATGCCAACCTGTTCTTTGCCAAGAATGGCACGGTTTATACCCCGGCGATCAATGGTACGTTCCTCAATGGTCTGACCCGCCAGCGCGTGATCACGCTTTTGCGTGAAGACGGCGTCGAGGTGGTCGAGAAAACCTGCAAATACGAGGAACTCGAAGCCGCCGACGAAATCTTTGGCACCGGCAACTATTACAAGGTCGCACCATGCGTCAAACTTGATGATCGCAACCTGCAACCTGGCCCGATCACGCGGCGCGCCCAGGACCTTTACATGGCCTTTACCGCCGCCAGTGCTGACTGATCATCAAGCGCCGACTAACCACAAGGCGGTATCGACAAAAAAAGGGCCGGTTTTCCGGCCCTTTTCTGTTTGGTGGTTCTTCTTGGAAATTTGTCGGCGAACAGTTGGATTACTGTACCGGTGGCACGGCAACGCCACTGCCCGCGACATAGGGATATTGCGCAAAGATCGATGCCACGGCGTTGCGCACCGTTTCGTTCGGGGCTTCGCGCACCGAACTTGTGACGCGCGCAACAGCCGTGCCTTCCCAGACCATCTGATTGGTACGGCGATTGACCATATCAACCGTCAGCGTGCCCTCGGTATAGGTATCGACATAGCCTGGCTCGACATAGCCCGGCCAGCCGACATACATGCCGCTGCGATATCCGTAATACCCGCCAACATAAACCGGCGGGGAGCTTCGGGTTTTTTCCTGGGTTTTGAGATGGAAGTTGATCAGGATATCGGGATTGTGAATATCCACCCGATAACCGCGCGCCTCAAGGGCGGTGCTGATCGCATCCTCGATCCGCTGCCCCGATAGGGTCTGATACTGGGCCTCGGCGTTTTTGCCCGCTTCTTCCATGAAGGCGAATGTGCGGAACTGGCTGAAATCGGCAGCCGGATCAACATCGGTATAAATCCGCGGACCACTTGCGGCACATGCCGAAAGCATCAGGGCCATCACGCCCGCGATGACAAGTTTCATCTTTGTCATGTCCCGTATCCTTTGTCCTGTTGCGGCCTTTTCTGGCTACTTACTATGACGTTTCACAACAGGAATTACACCATCATAAATTGCCAAAATAATGGTAAGCGCATGCTGACAGTATGTGTTTTTCGATCAATTGCGCCCGCTTCAACGCGCCCGCCCAACAGCCCTGCCATCGCCCGGGCTTGATGCCAATCGGCAAGCCGGGCGACAGGCGCAGTCATAGAGAACTTGCCTGATCCGGCCATACGGGCGCACGCTTGGGGCGTGGGGCGTGGGGCGTGGGGCGTGGGGCGTGGGGCGTGAGGCGTGGGGCGTGAGGCTTTGGGCGTGGAGCGTGGGGTTTCAAACTTCTGGCTTCGCGCTTCCGACGGCGAGCTTTGAGCGTGGACGTGAGCTTGGGCTTGGGAATCCGACATAATCGGTGCGCGGGATCCAACCGGCTGTAGCCGCCCGGTGTGCTGTGCAGGCCATCCCCGGCCACTTCGCCGTCTTGGCTCAGGGGATGGAGACGCTGCGGCGTTGCGTTGCGGTGCTGTGCTGCTGAGGTGCGGTGGTGCGGTGGTGCGGTGGTGCCAAGGTCCCGTGGCGCTGATGCTCCGCAGCACTACGCCCCCGGCAGTCGGTATCCTTCAACAGTAACCTGCCGCGTTTACCTGCCCATTTACGCCCCGTCGATCAGCCGGTTGGCGGTATCGCGCAGGTCACGGATTTCATCATCAAGGATCGCGCGGTCGGCCATGGAATGGGCAAGGATGATCGCCCCCTGCCAGCGCAGGATCATCCGGCGGCCTTCGGTCCTTGCGCGTTCATCGGCCAAACCGGCCTTGGCGAGTTGCCCGGCGACCCAATTGATCAAACCGTCAAATACCGCCTGCCCGGTCTGACGCGCCGGGTCAAAGGCCCCGTCAGCCGGAAGATCAAGCATCAATCTTGCCAGCGGGCAGCCATGGCTGACCCGGCGTGGGGTCATCGCGTCCAAATAGTCAAAAAAGATCGACAGCCGTTGGCGCACCGTGCCATTGGGCGCGATGCTGGCCAAAAGCGGCGTGAACTCGTTTTCCATGGTTTCAAGGGCGGCCTGGGCAAGATCGTGCTTTTTGGGAAAACGATAAAACACGCCCCCGGCTGGCAGGCCCGCCTCGTCGGCGACGGCCTGGATGGTGGCGGCGTGATACCCGTCACGCCAAATCACATTCATCGCCGCACGCGCCAGTTTCTGGCGCTTTTCCCAGGAAGTCAATTTGCCTGCCATCAATCCCGCCCCATAAAAGTCAGTTAACTGACTTATGCACGAAATCAATAAAAAATCGTCAATGCCGACCATCCGGTTGCGCGACGCAGCGGGGATTGGTCGATGACGCGCTCCCCAAACGGCCGCAAAGACGATGCCTTTGAAAACCACGCCCAAAAGACGGCACCCAAAAACGATGCCCCCATCACGGTGTTCCGAACACGGTGCTCCGGAAACGATGTGCCGGAAAGAACATCCCGAGGACGCCCCCGGAGACGGCACCCCGGCGACGATGTTCCCTTCGCGATGATTGGGAAACCAGGCCCCACCCGGCGTTGTGGCAAAACCGCACAGCAACCACAGCGGAACCGCATCACGTGAAATTGCGATTTTTCTGATATTTCGTAAAAATTGATCCCGTCGGCATTGGACGCTATCAACAAGGCGTCCGGACTTTAAAAAACAACGGAACCACGCGCCCCATGAAAAACCGACAATTTTCCATCGCTGAAATCAGGAACGCCATCGCGGCTGGCGTCATCAGCGAAGAATCCTTTGCCAGACTGGAAAGCTTTCTGATTGCGCAATCGCACGAAGCCGCCGAGACCGAGAAATTCACCCTGTTTCGCGGCATGAATGACATTTTCATCGCCCTTGGCGTCGTCGCACTCAGCATCGGCTGGTTCATTCTTTGGGGCATGCTTGCCGCAAGTCCGACATTCTGGGTGGCACCGCTTGTCGCGATTGCCGGTTACGTGGTGCTGGCAGAATATATCGCCGGCAAGCTCAAGGCGGCCCTGCCATCGATTGCGATCATGGCATCGCTTGGCGTGACCATCATGCTGTATGCGGTTGCGATCTATATGTCACTGACCAGCACGCCCGATCAAATGTCGGGGCTGGATGATGTCGTTGATTTCGGCAAACGGTCGATCAATGTTCTTGTTGTGGTTTCGGTGATCGGCTTTGCCTTTCAGGTCGGCTTTTTCCTGCGTTACCGGTTGCCGGTTTCCTTTGCGTTGATTGCCGCAGGCATCCTTGGCGTCCTGTGGTCGGCATTGACCGCCGCCGTCGGCCCGGCCATTAGCAGCTATTTGCATTACCTGATCACCGCAACCGGGCTTTTGCTTTTGGGGCTTGGGGTTTTCATCGACAGTCGCGATCCCGATCGCATCAATGGCTGGGCGGAATGTGCATTCTGGCTTTATGTCATGGGCGCACCGATGACCATCCATTCGGTCGCCATTGCCTTTGACGCGTCGCCCTGGGTGATGGTGCCGGTCATTGTTCTTGCCATGCTGTTTTCGCTGATTGTTGATCGCCGGTCCCCGATCATCAGCGCGCTGATCTATGTCGGCTACTTGCTGCAATCCGGGTTCGAAGGCGTTTCCATCGATCCGTCGATCACCATTGTTCTGGTCTGCTTTATCATTGGCGGGCTGGTCATGGCATTTGGCGTTGGCTGGCAAAAGGCCCGTCAGACCATTCTTGCCCCGTTCGAAACCCATGCCTGGCGGCGCTATCTTCCGCCAAGTTAGGCATTGCAAACCAAAGGCCCGCCTCATCATGAAGCGGGCCTTTGTTATCTGGTATATCGTGATCCCGATTGGCAAAGCGGCATCACTTGATCGCCAGGATGTCATAATTCCGGACATTGGCGACAACCCCGTCCGTCCAGCCACCCCGGACAAGATCGCCCGACTTTTCCATCAGCAGTCCCGCAACCTGCCCGTCAAAATGCGCCGCACGGCCGGCTTCATCAGCGAAAATGTCAAAGATGGCAAAGGTCGTCTTGTCGATCTGCAGCCCCGCCCAGAACAAGGTGCCCGGTTCGGTTTTCGCAACAATCGGCCCGGCCGCGCGCAACAGAGCCGCCAGCTGGTCACTTTGCCCCGGTGCTGCTTCGATCATGATGAATGTTGCGGTTTTTGCGCTGTAAAGATCGGTGGCATCCTTGGTCGAAAGCACGTCGGCATTGCGGATATTGGCAACAACCCCGCGATCCCAGCCACCCGCAACCAGATTGTCAGCATTGTCTTTGAGCGCCGCGGCCACAGCACCGGCAAAATGCGCATCGCGCGCCGATGCATCAACAAAGACATCAAAGATTGCCAGCCTGTCTTGTGGCCTGCCTTGTGACTTGTCTTGTGGTGTGTCTTGCGCCTTAAGCGCAAACCAAAGGGCGGTTCCCGGTTCGCTCTGTTTCACCAGTGGCGCGGCATCGGCCAGAAATTCGGCAAAGGCATCGGCCTGACCGGGTGCGGCCGGCATTTCGATAAAGCTGGCGGTACGGTGATCGGCGGCATTTTCCTGTGCCCGAACCGGCATACCGGCCACAACAAAGGCCAAAGCCGAAACGATTGGAAGGATGGCAGCTTTCATGGTCAGATCTCCTGAATATTGGTGGTCAACCGGGGCATATCCCGTGCCACACTTGTCCCATGACGTGCCGGGTTTGCGCCAATTCCGATGCCCTATTTTACGATAGCCATTGACTATGGATATTGATCGGAAGACCCTGTCAAAGGTGACAATACCGGGAGACAGTCATGGAGATGAACCAGATCCGCTATTTTCTGGCGGTATGCGAACATCGCAACTTCACCCATGCGGCAAATGCATCGAACGTGTCGCAACCGTCCCTGACCACTGCGATCAAAAAGCTTGAAGATGAATTGGGCGGTCCTCTGTTTATCCGCGATCGGGCCGGGTGCCGGCTGACACCCCTTGGCAAACTGGTCAAACCGCGCCTGACCCGGGTTCTTGCCGAAACGATCGAAGCCAAGGCCGACGCCATCCGCCATACGCGATTAGACAGGGTCCCGATCAGCATCGGCATCGGCGAAACCATCGGCCATAGCTGGGTTTCCAGGGCGGTCGAACGGTTCAGAACGCGCATCCCACAGGCCGAAATCGAACTGATCATCGCACCGGCTGACAGGTTGTTTTCCGGGCTGCGAGATGGTGAATTTGACATTGTCATCACCGCCCAACCGGCAAGTCCGACCCTGTATCGCATAGATACTCTCTATCGTGAGGACTATAAACTTGTCGTCGCCCCCCATCATCCGCTTGCCCGGTGCGATGGCGTTTCACTTGGCGATCTTGCCAGTATCAACATGCTGGACCGGCCCAATTGCGAAATGCGCGATACCCTTCATGCCGCTTGTGCCGATCAGGGGCATGTGCTGTATGCGGCCTATCGTTCCAATCGGGTGGATTGGCTGATTGAACTGGCCCGTCAGGGATCCGGGGCCGTGATCTTGCCTGCAACGGCAATTCCGGCGGGGGACGATCTGGTATCGCTGCCGATCCGCGATATGGAAATCACGCGCGATGTGGTCGCCCTGCGCTATCGCCATCAGATATCAAGACCGGAAACCAATGAACTGATCGCCGAATTCGCCCGGTGTTGACAGCCACACCTGAAAACAATTGGCATTAGGTAACAAACAACAAGCGGCAAACCAGCGCCCCGAAACAAAAAGGCCCGCATCACAACGATGCGGGCCTTTGTCATGTTTGGTAACGGTCAACCTGAAATCAGGCCCCCAGATCTTCGCCGGCCAATGCACGGTCGATCAGGGCAACGCTTTCTTCAAGACCATAAAGGGCAATGAAGGAGCCCATGCGCGGGCCCTGTTCCTGACCCAGCAGGATTTCATAAAGCGTTTTGAACCAGTCACGCAGGTTCTCGTAATTGTGGTTTTTGCCAACCGTGAAGACTTCGGTCTGGATGTCTGACGGATCGGTGCCCGGTTCGATTTTCGACAGCGCATCGCGCAGATCGCGAAGGGCTGCTTGCTCGGCCTCGGTGGCAGGACGGTATTTCTTCGTCGGTTTGACGAAGTCGCGATAATAGTTGATCGCATAGCCGACCAGCTTGTCGAGATACGGCGCGCTTTGCGGGGTTGCACCGGTGGCATAGCGCGAAATGAACTTCCACAGCAGATCACGGTCATCGGTGTTACACACCGAAACCAGGTTCAGCAAAATGCCAAACGACAGCGGAATGTCGCGATCCGGGGCCGTACCGGCATGGATGTGCCAGGCCGGGTTCTGAAGGATTTTGGCCGGATCGGTTTCGGTTTTGAGCTTCTCGGCAAAGGTCAGATATTCATCCACGGTTTTCGGGATGACATCGAAATAAAGACGCTTTGCGGTTTTCGGCTTCTGGAACATGAACAGCGACAGGCTGTCTTCCGGCGCATAGGTCAGCCATTCTTCAACCGAAAGGCCATTGCCCTTGGATTTGGAAATCTTCTGGGCATTTTCATCGAGGAACAGCTCGTAATTGAAGCCTTCCGGCGGGGTACCGCCAAGCGCCTTGACGATCTTGTTGCCAAGTTCAACCGACGGAATAAGGTCCTTGCCGGCCATTTCGTAATCCACACCCAGCGCATACCAGCGCATCGCCCAGTCGGGCTTCCACTGCAATTTGCAATGACCGCCGGTGACCGGGGTTTCGACCAGCTTGCCGGTTTCGGGATGTTCGTAAACGATGGTGCCGCTTTCGGGTTTCAGTTCGGTGACCTTGGCCATCAGGACCTTGTTGGTGTCCTGTTCGACCGGCATGAACGGGCTATAGGTCGCACGGCGTTCTTCGCCAAGGGTCGGCAGCATGATTTTCTGGATCGCGTCATAGCGTTCCAGAACGCGCAGCAATGCATCGTCAAACATGCCCGAACGATAGCATTCGGTCGAAGATTTGAATTCATATTCAAACCCGAAACCGTCAAGGAATTCGCGCAGTTTGGCGTTGTTATGATGGGCAAAGCTTTCATGGGTGCCAAACGGGTCCGGAACGGATGTCAGCGCCTTGCCAAGATGCTGGGCGACCATGTCCTTGTTCGGGATATTGTCGGGCACCTTGCGCAGGCCATCCATATCATCGGAAAAGCAGAAAAGCTTGGTCGGGATATCGCACATGGTTTCAAACGCGCGGCGGACATAGCTTGTGCGCGCGACTTCGCCAAAGGTGCCGATATGGGGCAAACCCGACGGACCATAACCGGTTTCAAAAAGGACATAGCCCTTTTCAGGCGCCTTCTGTTTATACCGCTTGACCAGCTTGCTGGCTTCCTGAAAAGCCCAGACGTTGCTGTTAAGTGCGGCATCTCGAAGATCGGCTGTCATTTTTGAAACCTTGTTTGTGAGTTGGATCGTTAAATTAACGTGGAAAACCAATGCACGGCAGATCACCCGGATCGCGTGCGTGCGCGAAGCTATACCTCACCACCGCCCAAGATCAAGCATCTGTTGCGCATGGCTGCCAAATAATCGCGGAATTCGTCATGCCTGCGACCTCATGCAAACCCGTTTGCCCCATCCCTGCCCCGTCCCTGCCACGCACCAACCCCGCCCGGCCCCGGGCGCTACAGCCACATCGGCCCGGCTTTGCCAAACCTGCCCGATAATTGCCGCACATCCCCGATAGATCATTGCAAAGCCCCGATCTTTTCGGGGTGATCAGCGTCCCGATACCGGCATTTTGTTGATAGCAATCCGAATGCATGGTTGTATGGGACGTGATCTTTGCATCCTGTGCCATCAGACAAGGAATTTGCCAATGCTGCCCCTTCCTGTGACCGTCTGTACCGTTGCGATTTTCGCCCTGATGCTTACGGGGCTGAGTTTGTTTGTGTCGCTGCGCCGCCGTGATCTGGGGATCGCGACCGGTGATGGCGATGACCGCATCCTGCGCCGGCGCATTCGTGCCCATGGCAATTTCATTGAAAATGCACCGCTTTGCACCCTGCTTGTGCTTGCGCTTGAGGCCGTTCTGGCAACGTCTGACATTATCTGGGTGGTTGCGATCATTCTGATTGCCGCGCGCATCATGCATGCAATCGGGACCCTTAACTGGTCAAGCAAACGGCTGATCCCGCCGGCCATGGTGATGCAACATGCCACCATGGTGATTTGCGGTGTCTGGTTGCTGGTTCAGACATTTGGCAATCTGACCATGGCTGCTGGCATGTGATGGGTATTGACCAAAAATCGCCCGCCATAACGGCAAAAATCGCGCATTTCCCCGACCCGGCCCGCGAAAAGATCAGCCGGATCCGCGACATGATCCATGATCTGGCTGCCGGGCTGGACGGGGTTGGTGCGATTGAGGAAAGCCTGAAATGGGGGGAACCGGCCTGGCGCCCGATATCGGGATCGGGCACCACCATTCGTGCCGACTGGAAGGAAAAGACACCCGATCAGGTGATGATCTTCCTGGATTGCAAAACCGACCTGATTGACCGCGCCCGCAGCCTTTTGCACCCCGAACTGACCTGTTCGGGCAATCGCGCGGTCATCTTCGCCCTTGATCAGCCGCTTCCTGAAAATGCGATCAGAACCCTTTTGGGATGGGCGCTGACCTATCATCTGGACCGCAAAAAGCGCGCCTGATGGCGCGACATACAGCCGGTTTAAAAAAAATCAGCCTGAAAAAACACCCCAAAAAAAACGCCTGAAATACCCCTGAAACGCCCGTGTGCCGCGCGATGGCGGTGCGTGGTTGTATGAGTGCGGACAAATACCTCCCCATATGAGGGTATATTCCTATTCTATGGTATTATATACCTATGGGTAGTTTCCTATACTTTTACAGATAGAACTACATCGGGGATAAAGGTCAATGCCAAGCGTTTTCAGGAATTTACGTATTTCGCACCGGCTTTACAGTCTGGTTGGAATGCTGGTCGTGTTCATCGGCATTCTGGGTGCCGTGGGTGTCTATACCATGTCGGTTATCGGGCATGAGCTCGAAGAAGTCGCCCATCGCGACCTGCCGCTGAATGGTATTCTGGAAAAAATCACGCAGCATCAGCTTGAACAGGCCATCCTGATGGAAAAGGCATTGCGGATCGCCAATATTTCCGCCCATGACAAAAGCGAAACCTTTGAGTCCGTGCGCGCGCATTTCACCGAAGTCGCCCACCTGACCGACGACGAAATCGCCACCGCCCATCAGATGGTCAAGGATTTCCTGGCCGGTGATCTCAGTGATGCGGCGCGCACGGAATTTGAAAAAGTCCTGATCGCGCTTGAACGGATCGAAAAAGAACATCTCGATTATGAACTTCATATCGAGGAAATCTTTGATCAGGTCACCACCGGCAATTATGACGCCGCCACGTTCGAGCAGGCCGTCATCAAGGTCGAGGAAGAACAAAGCGTCCTTGATCACGAAGTCGAAGCCCTTCTTTCGGAAGTTTCCGCCTTTACCCGTGCCTCGATGGAAGTTGCCCTTCAGGATGAAATTCGCGGTCAGACCATGATCGCCATCCTTTCAAGTGCGGCGACCGTGCTTGCCATCATCTTGTCGGTTCTGCTGGGACGCAGCATTTCCGGCCCGATGAAGAACCTGACGTCGGCACTCGGTGCGCTGGCTGATGGCAAACTCGATACCCCGATCCCGGCCAGCAAGTATCGCGACGAGGTTGCCGATATCGGCGATGCAATGAAAGTGTTCCAGGCCAACATGATCCGCGCCCGCGAACTTGAAGAAGAACAAAAGAAAATCGATGCCCTTCAAATGCGCCGCCAGGATGAACGCAACCATCTGGTCAGCGTCTTCGGGTCCTCGATCGGTGCGGTTTTCGGCCGTATCCTCAACAGTTCCGAAAGCATGGTAAACCGTGCAAGCGGTGTGCGTGACAATTCGGGCCGGACCTATGACCTGGCCCTGACGGTCGCGACCGAAGCCGAACAATCGTCGGGCAATGCAAGTTCGCTAAGTTCCGCGGTCGAGGAAATGGTGGCATCGATCGAAGAAATTTCGAACCATGTTTCGAACTTTACCGATGTGTCGCGTGATGCCGTGCGCCATTCCGAAGTCTCGCGCGAAGAAATGAAAAACCTTCAGGAAGTGGCAAGCGAAATCGGCGAAGTGGTCAGCCTGATCACCTCGATCGCGCAACAGACCAGCATGCTGTCACTCAACGCCACCATCGAAGCCGCCCGTGCCGGTGAAATGGGCAAAGGCTTTGCCGTGGTCGCAGGCGAGGTCAAAACCCTTGCCAAACAAACATCAAACGCCACCGATGAAATCGCCCAGCGCATCACCCGCATTCAGGAAGTCGCCGACCGTTCGGCCCGTGCGATTGGCGATGTTGCTGCCGTGATCGAAAGCATCGATGAATATGTCACCGGGATCGCCGGGGCCGTCGAACAGCAAAATGCCGCAACCCGCGAAATTTCGCGCAACGTGACCTTTGTATCGGAAAGCGCGACACGGGTGGCCGGCAATATGGGTGAAATCCGCGGTCAGGTCGAAGATGTCAGCGGCAATGCCTCCGAAGTCCACACCGTTGCGGAAACCACCGCCAAAGAAGCTGCCCTTCTGAGCCGCGAGGTCGATATTTTCCTGGCTGCGGTGCAGAATTCCGACATTCATGACGATACCTACAGCGTCCATGACATTAATGTCGGCGGCAGGATCACGTTTGGCGAACAGGCGATGAACATCACCCTGTCGGAAATTTCCTGTGCCCATGTCCGGATTTCGCCGTCACCGGATCTGCGCCCGGGCGAAGTGGTCGAACTGGTGATTGATGGCATCAACCAGCCGATCAATGCCCGTGTTGCCCGCCATGAAGACGGACACAGCATTCTGCAATTCCCGCTTGATGGTGACCATCTTGCGGTGATGCGCGCCCATATCGATACACTCACCACACACAACAAACAGGCTGCATAATCATAAAATGAATTGGGAGTGGTGGTGAAACGGGGCGGTCATATGACCGCCCCGTTTTGGTGTGCCGACACTTGCGCAGACCAGATGATCAGGCGCGGCGCGGTTTTTCGATCTGATCGCGCAATGCCCGCAAATCGCGATTAAGGCGCTTGGCAGTTTCAATATCAAGGCCGGTGGCCTCAAGAATGCAGGTCGGAATTTCTTCGGCCTTTTCGCGCAATGCCTTGCCTTGTTCTGTCAGGCGGATGCGCACAGACCGTTCATCATTTGGATCACGGTTGCGCATGACCAGACCATTGGCTTCGAGCCGTTTAAGCAACGGTGTCAGGGTGCTGGATTCCAGATACATCTTTTCGCCGATGCTGCGAACCGACTGGTCGTCTTCCTGCCACAGGCTGACCATCACCAGATATTGCGGATAGGTCAGGCCAATCTGGTCAAGCAGCGGCTTATAGATCCGGTTAAAGGCATGGCTTGCCGAATAAACCGAAAAGCACAGAAACTTTTCAAGCTGCAAAAAGTCTTCCTTTGACGTGTCTTTCATCGGTTCATCCTGTCTGAAACTGTCGGGCATCGCGTCTTTGTCAGATCACCACACGGTATCCTGACATCTGTATATATGGTGCCCTGACATATATCGGGCGGCGGTTATGGTCAAACCCGCGGCCCGACCTTTGGGCGACGTAGCAGGATCACTTTCGGCTTTCCTGCCGGTTTCCTGCGGGTTTTTCTGCTTTTTTCTTAAGCTTTCTGCCGTTTGCTTCACGAAACTTTCGGCGCAATCCGGATCGGCGTGAAACACAAAGCCCAACAATTTATATCGCGCACGATTTAATTACAAGCGATTCATTTGCATGTCTGCTATTTCGTTTTTTATATCGTGTACGATTAAATTGTGTGCGATACATAATTCCACACAGACACACAGCGCCCGCTACCGGGCCGATCAAAGGAACAGACTCATGAGCCCATTGAAATCAAAAATTGCCACCGCCGCAGTATCTGCCGCACTGGCCTTTTCGACCGAGATTGCCTCTTCTGCTGCTTTTGCTGAACCGGTTCTTGAACCGACCACCCGGAACTTCATCAATGCCCTGGAAGCATCGGGCGGCCCGGCGATCTATACCCTGACCCCGACCGAGGCCCGCAATGTCCTGTCCGGTGCCCAGTCCGGCAAAATTGCCAAACCGGCAGTCGATATTACCGATACCGTCTTTGGCGTCGGTCCGACCGGCCAGACTAAAGTCCGCATCATCCGCCCGGCCGGAAATCAGGATCGCCTGCCTGCGATTGTCTATTTCCACGGCGCTGGCTGGGTGATGGGCGATACCGGCACCCATGACCGCCTGGTTCGTGAACTGGCCGTGCGCGCTAATGCCGCCCTTGTCTTTGTCGATTACGAACGTTCACCCGAACAGCGTTATCCGATCGCCATCGAACAGGATTACGCCGTGACCAAATATGTCGCCGAACATGGTGAACAGCTTAACATCGATCCAACCCGTCTTGCGATTGCCGGTGACAGTGTCGGGGGCAACATGACCGCGGTGGTCTCGCTTCTGGCCCAGGAACGCAAAGGCCCGGCGATCACAGCCCAGGTCCTGTTCTATCCGGTGACTGATGCCGATTTTGACAATGGCTCCTATCGTGCCTTTGCCAATGGCCCATGGTTGACCAAACCGGCAATGGAATGGTTCTGGAACCAGTACCTGCCCGAAGGCGTTGATCGTAAGGACCCGAAAATAACCCCGATCCATGCCAGCGCCGAACAGCTTTCCGGACAGGCACCTGCTCTTGTGATTACCGCTGAAAATGACGTGCTGCGTGACGAAGGCGAAGCCTATGCCCGCAAACTGTCCCAGGCTGGCGTCGATGTCACGGTCACCCGATATAACGGAACGATCCATGATTTTGTCATGCTTAATGCCCTTGCCGATACCCCGGCCGCCAAAGGCGCGATTGCCCAGGCAGCCCAGTACCTGCACACGGCCCTTCATGGCAACTGATCACCCGGTCTGACACGAAACCTTCACACTCTCTTTCGGGTAGGCGCGGTTGCGCCTGCCCACCCCCGGCGACATATGCAAGAAGATGCGATGGACAGCCGGGTCGTCAACCAGAACTGAAATACGGTTCAAACAAAGGATGAAAACCATGTCTGTAGATGTCAAATACACCGCACAAGCTTCTGCAACCGGTGGCCGCGATGGTCGCGCCAAAACGGCTGATGGCTCGCTTGATGTCAAGCTGACCACGCCCAAGGAACTTGGCGGTGCGGGTGGCGACGGCAACAACCCCGAACAGCTGTTTGCCATGGGCTATTCCGCCTGCTTCATCGGTGCGATGAAATTCGTATCTTCCCAGGGCGGCCCGAAAATCCCGGCCGATGTTTCGGTAACCGCCGATGTCGGGATCGGCCCGCGTTCGGCCGGCGGCTTTGGCCTTGCCGTGACCCTGACCGTCTCGCTTCCGGGCCTTGATAAGGCCGAGGCCGAAAAACTGGTCGAAGAAGCCCACAAGATCTGCCCGTATTCGAATGCAACGCGCGGCAATGTCGATGTCAAATCGGTCATTGCCTGATCACAAGGCCCCCCCCTGCTGATCGGCACTCCCCCCCGAAAGCTGATCGGCGTTGCAAGGCCCGGTGTCCCCCGCACCGGGCCTTTTTTATGACGTGTTCAGGCGATCATGCGTTCGATCAATGCTTCGTCGCCAAATCCACCGGATTTCGTCACGATATCGACACCGTCAAACTGCCCGCCCAGAATGCGCGACACCGGCAATCCCGGTCCGACTTCGCCAAAACATTCCATCGATTGTGCGCCGCTGGCCGCAAGAATGGCCGACAATGTATCCCCGCCAATCACCATAAGCCCGGTTCCCGGATGCACCGAAAGTTTCGGGACTTCTTCCATCAGTGCGGCGACTGTTTCCTCGGCGTTTTTTGCCGTCGGCACCGGATCAAGCAGGACCGGCCCGTTCGCGACGGATCCAAGACCGTGACGCACGGCATTTGCAATCTGCTTTCGGGTCACCGGATGGGCCGTACCGGCCACAATGACGGATAACCGCGGTTGCGGGCGGCTTGTGAATTCCGGGGTCAGTGCCTGTGCAAGTCCGCGACTTCCCGCCCACAGGATGTCGGGCACATCGCGACAGCGCGCCACCAGCACATCAAGATCTGATTGCGTCACCGCATTGCCGATCACAACGCCTTTGACCGGGTTCTCGGGTGAAAATATCTGTGCTTCGACACCAAAATCGGCAAACGCCTGGCGCAAATCATGGACCGATGCCGGTTCCCAGTCATTGCCGGACCGTACTTCATGCATGCCATCGCGTGTCCGGCGTCCCATTTCGGGAAAGGCCGGCGCAAAGATACAGGTCGAAAACGCCCCGCATCGCATCATCTCGATGGTTTCCAGGATCGAATTGCCGCGCAGGACACTGTCGACCTTTTTAAACCACAAGGCCCGATCCTGAGCCGTGCGGTTCACATTATCCCCGCCATCGCCAAGCAACTGAAAGGCTCGCCCGACCGCTGCCCGGCTTTGATCTTCGGGCAGATCGCGGCTTTCGCTGCTGATCGTCACCTTGGCGCCAAGCATTCCGCCATCCGACAAAATCAGGCGCACCGGCGCATCAGGCGACGCAAACGGGGCAGCGGCATCAAGTGCACCGGTCAAATCATCGGCCAGAATACGCACGTCACTCATTGGGCACCTCTTGCGATACCGTTTCGACCGGTATGTTTCTTTGTTTCAGTTCTTTGAGCATGTCCGGGCTGATCCGGTCATCGGTAATGATCAGTCCGATTTCCTCAAGACCGCCAAACAGACTGAAGCTGCGGCTGAAAAATTTGCTGCTGTCGACCAGCAGAACCACGAATTCCGCCGCCGAAATGATTGCGCGTTTGACTTCGCACAGCTCGATTGAACTGTCGGAAAGACCATCGTTTGAAACCGCGTGGGCCCCGATGATCGCGACATCGGCGCGAAGCTGTTCGATCATGCGCACAGCCGACGCCCCCAGCAATGTCGATGACCCGGGGCGCACATTTCCACCCGCGACAAAGGTATTGATCGTGTTGCTTTGGGAAAAAACCGACGCAATCGAAAGATCGTTCGTAAAGGCGGTGAAAGGCACATCGCGTTCGACCATGGCATGTGCCGCGGCAAGGGTGGTTGTTCCACTATCTACCAAAACGGTCTGACCGGGCTGAATAAGTGCAGCCGCGCGTTGGCCGATGCGGTTCTTGGCATCCCTTTCCAGTTCGGACGAAATCGCGGCTTCGGGTTCGAATCCCTTGCGGTCGCTGACATTCATCATCGCCCCACCATGGGTGCGTGTCAGATGCCCGGTGGAACACAGATATTCCACATCGCGCCGGATCGTGGACACCGACATGTCCAGCCGTTCGGCCAGCTCCTTGAGTGACGCCATTTCCTCCCGGCGCAGGAATTCGATAATTCTGGCACGTCGCTTGGCTGGCAACATGAACGCCTCCTTGGTTTTTTCTTTGTGTTAGCACATCTCCGCACGCCAAGACGAGCCAATATCTTCCAAAATCACCCAACGGATACAAATTTTGGATATTTTTATGAATATTTTCTTCCAATAAATTCCATTTAGTGTCAATTTCTCCCACGATCAATCAAAATCAATCGGGAAATTAATTTCCCCACAGCGGTCCTTCGGGAGGAACCCATGAAAATCAAACACACACTCGAACGCATTCCTGGCGGCATGATGATTGTCCCGCTTTTGCTTGGCGCGACCATCAATACCTTTGCGCCGGACTTGCTGCGCATCGGCAATTTCACCGAAGCCCTGTTCGTCAATAGTGCTGGCGCACTGATCGCACTTTTCCTGCTCTGTGCCGGTGCACAGATCACCCTGTCAAATGTCGGAACGGCGGCGGCCAAGGGCGCGACCCTTCTGGTTGTCAAATGGATTGCCGGTGCTGCGGTCGGTCTTCTGGCCTATGCCATGGCCGATAGTGGCGGTCTGTTCTTTGGCATGGTGCCGATTGCCATCATCGCGGCAATGACCAACTCGAACGGCGGACTTTATGTCGCGATTGTCGGTCAGTACGGACGCGCCGATGACAAGGCTGCCTATTCAATCCTTGCCCTGAATGACGGTCCTTTCCTGACCATGATCGCGCTGACGGTCTTTGGTGCGATGGGCTTTGTCGAAGGCTTCTTCTCGATCATTTCGTTTGTTGCCGTGCTGCTGCCGATTGTTGTTGGCATGGTGCTTGGCAACCTTGATCATGAACTGCGCGCATTCCTTGCCAAGGGCAGCGACATGCTGATCCCGTTCTTTGCCTTTGCGCTTGGCATGGGCATCAATTTCCAGGCCATCATCGAAGGCGGCCTTGCCGGCATTCTGATCGGTATCCTGACGGTCTTTGTTACCGGTACTGCGGGCTATATCGTGTTCCGTGTCATGAAATGGAACCCGATTGTCGGCGCATCCGAAGGATCGACCGCCGGTAACGCTGTTGCCACCCCGATGGCGATTGCGGCGGCCAACCCGCTGTTTGGCCAGCTGGCCGATCTTGCAACCGTTCAGGTCGCGGCATCGACCGTGACAACGGCCATTTTGCTGCCGATCTATATCTCGTTCCTTGTTCGCCGCACCGACTTGACCGGGATGACCGACCAGCAGGCAGAAACCACAACCGGGTCGGGCGAAACCACCGCCTGATCACCCGGCACGCAGATAAAAGAAGGTAAAAACATGAAACCGATCGTAGCAATCACCATGGGCGATGTTTGCGGCGTAGGTCCGGAAATCGTTGCACGCACCGTTGCCGATCCGCAAACTTACGAAATGGCCCGCCCGATCGTTATTGGCGATGCAGGCAAACTGGCCGTCGCCCGCGATATCGTCGGTGCAAAATTCGACATCAAGACGTTCCTGCCAACCGATCCGGTTCCGCAAGAACCGGAAATGGGCACCGTTCTTTGTGCCGATCCGGGCTTTGATCTTGCCGATCTTCCGTTTGGCGAAGTCAATGCCAAGGCCGGTCATGCCGCCTTTGAATATCTGAGTGCCGCCATCGATATGGCCAAGGCAGAGCGCGTGGCAGCAATTGTCACCGCTCCGCTCAACAAGGAAGCCCTGCATGCCGGTGGCCATATCTTCCCCGGCCATACCGAAATCCTGGCGGAACTGACCGGGACCGAAAGCTATTCGATGATGCTGGCGACCCCAAAGATGAAGGTCATTCATCTGACCACCCATGTTGGTCTGATCGAAGCCATCCGCCGCATCAACCCGGAACGGACCTATCAGGTGATCCGGCTGGCCCATGACACCCTGTCCAAGGCCGGTCAGACATCACCGCGCATTGCCGTTTGCGGCATCAACCCGCATGCCGGTGAAAACGGCCTGTTTGGCGAGGGCGAGGAAGAGGAAAAACTCATCCCCGGCATCGAACGCGCCCAAAAGGAAGGCATTGATGTTCAGGGCCCGCTTCCGGCCGATACCCTGTTTTACCGTGCGACACGCGGTGATTTTGACGTCGTGGTGGCCTGCTATCACGATCAGGGTCACGGCCCGGTCAAGGTGCAGTCGATTGACGAAGGTGTGAATATCACCGTCGGTCTTAAGGGCGGAATTATCCGCACGTCGGTCGATCACGGCACCGCATTCGACATCGCCGGCAAGGGCATTGCCCGTTACGAAAGCCTGATCGCGGCCATCCGTTATGGGGTTCAGCTGGCACCAAATGATCGCGCTATCGGTCCTGCGGCATAATCTGTTTTTCAGATTATCGCTTCTGGGGGTGGACCGACCAAAGCCCGGCGTCAATGAGCCGGGCTTTTTTTATGTCTTCGATGCTGGACCGCGCCGCAAAAGCAGGCTAATCCGGTGCGATGACAACCGATATCGCCCTTTTTGCCGGGTTATTCTTTTCTGCCCTGACCTCGGCCACCATCCTGCCCGGCACGTCCGAGGCGGCACTGGGCGCCCTTGTCGCCAAGGGGGATCACGCGGTCTGGCTGCTTGTCATGATTGCGACTGCGGGCAATGTCATCGGATCGATCATCAACTGGGCGCTTGGCCTTTCTATCGACCGGTTTCGCGATCGTCGCTGGTTCCCGGTATCGGGCGCGGCACTTGATCGTGCGGCACGATGGTTTTCGAAATACGGGCTTTGGTCGCTGCTTCTGGCGTGGCTTCCGATCATTGGCGATCCGCTGACCCTGTTTGCCGGGGTGATGCGGGTCCGTTTCGTCCCGTTTCTGATCCTGGTCACCATTGGCAAGGCCGCGCGCTATGCCATGATTGCCGGCGGGGCATCGGCACTGGCATCGATGCTGTCATAATGCCATCACGGCACACCCTGCACTGATACAAACCATCGGCTTGGGCCACCGGTTTGAGCAATCTGCTTGGGCAGTCGGCACGGGCAATCCGCTTGGGCACTGCATCCGCCGGGGCAAAATTCCCGACAGGACAATATCGTTCAATAAATCACGGCAAAACGGTCTCATCCTGCCTCCAACAATTTAACCGCTCCGGCCCCACAAAGCGGACACCAGCCAGCAGGAAACATCCGATGACCGCCACCCTCAGCCTTTATCTTTCCATGGCAAGTTTCGCGCTCGCCGCCTCGATCACGCCGGGCCCGGTCAATATTCTGGTGCTGAGTTCCGGCGTCCAGTACGGGTTTCGCCCTTCGCTTCGTCTTGTCTTCGGGGCGACGGCGGGCTTTTGCCTTTTGCTGCTTTTGATCGGGCTTGGCCTGCATCAGTTGCTTGAAACCTTTCCGCAGCTGACCACGATCATTCAGTGGGCCGGTGTTGCCTTCTTGCTATTCATGGCCTGGAAGCTGTTTTCATCAAATGGCGAGTTGGGAAAATCCGATGCCGGCACGGGCCCGTCGGTCATGACCGGTGCCGTGATGCAATGGCTTAATCCCAAGGCTTGGCTGGCATCAATCGCCGGGATGGGCGCCTATGCCGCGTCCGGTGCGCCGACCCTGATCTGGGAATTTACCGCGATCTATTTCGTGATCTGTTTTGCTTCTGTTGCCTGCTGGGCCTATGCCGGGGCGTTTTTGTCACGCTTTTTGGGGGATCCTGCCCGCATCCGCATCTTTAACCGCATCATGGCGGCCCTGCTGGCGGCAAGTGCGATCTATCTGACACTATAAGCCGACCGTGCGATTACTGGGTGTCGTCCTTGTTGCTGTAGGCATCCTCCCCGATAAAGTGCGGCTGAACAATCGGCAGATCGCCCAGCACCTTGTCCTGGGTTAGCGACACCAGATAGTGATAGACAACATTGCCAAGGTTATAGAAATCAATCGCCACCAGCCCGTCGACCATTTTATCGCGCAGGATCGACACATGTTCGGGTGTTGGCGCGCCTGTCCCGCCAATCAGGATCAACGGCCGGTTCTGGCGTGCGTCTGCCGGTAAATTGCGAAAGGTCTGCACATATCGCTGCGGATCATGCAACGGCCATGATCCGACCGTGATAAAGGCATCAAGCCTGTCATCCAGCATGCTTTGGCGGAACTGCGTCATTGCCAGATCAAGATTGTCCTTGTTGAACCACGGACAGCGCGGACTTTCGAACCAGCCGCCACTGCCATTTAACGGCGGCTGACTGCCCAGATCGGACGTCTTTCTGATTTCGCTTCGAAACCCGTTGATCCGTTCATTCAGATTGGGGTCATAAGGCCCGGCACTCATCAAACAGACATTCCCGCCAAATGGCAGGCGGTTTTGCAATTCACGGGCAAGCATCCGCCCGATCAGATGGTTTTCCACACCGATAAAAGCCTGTCTGAGATGGTGAAACGGCGCAATCAGATCGGAATCAAACGTAATGACCGGCACACCGGTTTCAATCAGCTTGGGCAGCCCGTTTTCAGCAATGAATTCCGATTTGGTGACCGAAATGGCAACCCCGCTATAACCTTCGCCAACCGCATCTTCGATCGCGCGGTTCTGGGCCCTGAAATATCCCAGATTGTCGCCGCCCAGATGCACACACCGATCCCCCTTGATGCGCGCAGCATCATTGCATCCGCGCCAGGCCTCGATGAAATTGGGATCACCGACATTCTTGGTGATCAGGGCAAACACCCGCTCGGCCATGGCATGCCGCGACGGGCCAGCAAAAATGCTGATTGTTGCAACCACCAGCAATAAGGACTGAAGACCAAAACCGGCCCTGACACAGGAAATCATTCCAAACGGTCTCCTTTTCGGCGCGGCTGGTTTTGGCACCCCGATCCATACCAAAAGCCGCACCCGATTTATCTGTTCGCCCCTTCTTTAAAATAGAATAACTAAAATGAAACACGTTTTGGTTGATTAAGATCAAGTAGATTTAAATCAAAACCAACCAAACGCTGAACCCGACCCTGACCGCATCCGCGCCGCCCCACGACCGGCATCAGACAGGCACCCAGACACCACCTCGCCAAACCGGCCTCATCCCGGATCGCCGGGCCACATCGGATTACACACGAACACACAAACGCGCACCGGGCTTGACCGGGTGCCGGATCAACGGGCCATGGAGGACGAAGATCACGAAAATCAGGCGGCCTGCACGCGCGCATATTGGCGTGGTGTGGTTGCCATCAGGCGTTTGAACATGCGTTGAAAATGCGCCTGATCGGCAAAGCCGGTTTCAAGCGCGACATCAACGATCTTTTCCCCGCGCCTGAGTGCATGACGGGCGCGCTGCACCCGGCAATTGATCAGATAGGCATAGGGCGTCATGCCAAAGGTCTTTTTGAAAGCCCGCACCAGATAGGACCGCGAATAGCCCGCCAGATCGGCAAGATCATCCAGACTGATTGTTTCGGCATAATGGGTCTGGATATAATCGCCGACCCGGATCATTTTGCGGTCATGCACCGACCCACCCGTCCTGCCCGATCCGTCCAGCACCCCGCGCCGGTTCAGCCGCACATGCAGATCGCCAAAGAACGACACCAGTGCCGTTTCCTTGCCAAGAATATCAATATCCGCATTGACCAGCGTATCGGCCAGATCAAGCAACCCGCCATAAAGATGGGGATCATGGCTTAGCGTATCGGAAAACATCGCAAACTTGCCGGCCGCATCGGCATCGTTTTCGATCTGCAAATCCAAAAGCCAGTCCGGATCAACAAACAGCATGTCATAGCACCAGTCCGCCCCCTTGACCGGGTTGCAGCCATGAACATCCTCGGGATTAAGGATCACCACCGATCCTTCTTGCGTTTCATGGGTTTTGCCACGGTTCCAATAGGTGCTGTAACCGTCCTTCACCGTGCCGATCGAAAAGGTATCGTGGCTGTGGCGCTCGTAACAAACCGCATGCCCGTCCGCCACTCGCCGCAATTCGACAAACGGCAAAGCCGGGTCGCGCCAGAAATGCTGATTGCGGGTGTTGGGGGCACTCATGCGGTGTGATCTTCTTGCGATTACAGTCAAGCTCGATAAATTCCAAGATAGGTCAATTTCCCCGGTAGCGCCACTGCACGTGCGCCCTTATAGTGCCCCAAATGTTCGATGATCGTTCCGAAGAAGCCCAGCCGCGTTTCATGCCGCCCAATGCACCTGTCATGGTCGTTGGATTGCGCCATGCTGTGTTTCTGTCACCCGATGGCGAGATCGAGGAACTGCCGCACGGGGCGGCGGCCAAGCGGGCACGCGCAACGCGGCCCATTCTGGTCCATACCCCGGCCTGTGCGCGGCGTTTGAAAATTGATCCGTTTGCAGCGCATGATTTGCTTGAACTGTTTGCCTTTGTGCGTCCGGCACAGTTTTGCGTACCGACCCCGCGCGGCATTGCGCTTGCCACCGGGCAAAAACCGGCCGATGACCTGATCGGTCAGGCCGAGGCCCTTGCAGAAGCCATGAAACGCCTTTTGCAGGAACTTGCCACCCTTCATCGTAACAAGCGCGGCCCGGCCCTATCCATCGCGTGGCCGATGGCGCGTGGTCATTGGCCGTGGGGTGTTTCGGTTCTGGCCGCCCTTGGCGCGGATGGGGATGGCCCGCATCGCTATGCGGTGTATGAAGGGCTTAAGGTCTGGAAAAAGCTCGGCGAATGGGCCGAACATGCCCCGCCGCCACCGCCCGCCAATTATCCGGTTGATCCCAAGGATGCCCGCAAGCGCCTGAAAGAACTTCTGGGCGAAGGAGCCGAAGAACGCCCGCAACAGGCCGATTATGCATCGTCTGTCTGTTCGGCCTTTGGCCCGCGCCTGCATGATGGTGCCCCCAATATCGTTCTGGCCGAGGCCGGAACAGGCACCGGCAAGACGCTTGGCTATGTCGCACCGGCATCGCTTTGGGCTCAGAAAAATGACGGGGCGGTATGGATTTCGACCTATACCCGTAACCTACAACGTCAGATCGATCAGGAACTTGATCGCCTCTATGACGACCCCAATGACAAGCGCCTTAAGGCCGTGGTGCGTAAAGGTCGGGAAAACTATTTCTGTCTTTTGAACTTCGAAGAAGCCCAAAGGCCGCTGGCCCAGCAACCCCATCAGGCCACCCCGCTTGGCCTGATTGCCAGATGGGCATCGACCACGCGCGATGGCGATATGGTCGGCGGGGATTTTCCGGCCTGGCTGACCGAACTTCTGGGCAATCGCTTTACCGGGGCACTGGCCGATCAGCGCGGCGAATGCATCTATGCCGCCTGCCCGCATTATTCGAAATGCTTTATCGAAAAGACCGTGCGTCGCGCCCGTTCCGCTGAAATCGTGGTCGCCAACCATGCCCTCGTCATGGTGCAGGCGGCCCTTGGCGGGCTTGATGACAGCTCCATGCCGACGCGATACGTCTTTGACGAAGGCCATCATCTGTTTGATGCAGCGGATAAGGCATTTTCATCCCACCTGACCGGGCAGGAAGGACAGGAATTGCGCCGCTGGCTGCTGGGGGCCGAGCAAAAGGGATCATCGCGCGCGCGTGGTCTTAAGCAGCGGCTTGAAACCCTGATCCATGATCGCGATGAATTGCGCGATGCGGTCAATGCGGTCATCGTTGCGGCCCAATGCCTTCCCGAACAGGGATGGCTTGGCCGTATTCACGACGGATCGCAACATGCCAAAGGCCCGGCAGAAGTATTTCTGGCCCATGTGCGTGCACAGGTGATGGCACGGTCCGCCGATGGGGATCGTGGCTATTCGATTGAAACCGATTGCAAACCGGCCTTGAACGAAGTCCTGGCCAGTGCGGCCGACCTTGACCGTGCGCTTGAAGCCATGGAAAAGCCGGCCAGATCGCTGATCAAGATCATCGCCCATATGCTTGATGAAAAGGCCGACGAACTTGACAGTGCCGAACGCCAGCGCCTTGATGCCGCGATCCGATCCCTTGAACGCCGTGCAATCATGCAGGTCGCGGCATGGCGTGAAATGCTGGCATCCCTGGTCGAAGAAACGCCGCCAACCTTTGTCGACTGGTTTGCGATTGAACGCCAGTTTGGCCGGGATTTTGATGTCGGCATGCATCGTCATTATCTTGACCCGACATTGCCGCTGACATCGGCACTGGCCCCCACCGCGCATGGCATGGTGGTGACATCGGCCACCCTTCGCGATGGCACCGGGGACGAAGATTTTGACTGGGCCGTGGCTGAAGACCGCACCGGGGCATCGCACATGCCGCTTCCGGCCATCCGGGCGGCGATGAAAAGCCCCTATAATTACCGCGAACAGACCCGCGTTTTCATCGTCAATGATCTGGGCCGCGATAACCCGGACCATATTGCCGCGGCCTATCGCGAACTGTTTCTGGCCTCCGGCGGTGGCGCACTTGGCCTGTTTACCGCGATTTCACGCTTGCGCGCGATTTACGAACGGTTGACCGGGCCGATGGATGATGCCGGCCTGCAATTGCTGGCCCAGCATATTGACGGCATGGATGTTTCGACCCTGATTGATATTTTCAGGGTTGAACGCGATGCCTGCCTGCTGGGGACCGATGCGGTGCGTGACGGGGTCGATGTTCCGGGCGACAGCCTCCGTCTGATCGTGTTTGACCGCGTGCCATGGCCGCGCCCCGATATCCTGCATCGTGCGCGCAAATCGGCCTTCCACGGCGCACGCTATGACGACATGCTTACACGCCTGCGCATGAAGCAGGCCTTTGGCCGCCTTGTCCGCCGTGCCGAAGATCGCGGTGTGTTTGTCCTTCTTGATAACCGCATGCCATCACGGCTTCTGGGCGCCTTCCCCGAAGATGTCGAAGTCCAGCGTGTTGGCCTGCGCGAGGCGATTGAACAGACCCGTCTTTTCCTTGGCAATGTGCAGAACAGCGAAAACTGATCATCCGTCCGACCGCCTTTTCACTGCCGGAATTGCGCATTAAAGTCTGTCAGGCTTCTGATCCGTGAACCGCTTTTGCGAACGGCAAAAAGGATAGATCATGCATGTCATGCTGATGACCTATGGGACACGCGGTGATGTGCAGCCCTTTGTCGCCCTTGGCCGTGGTCTCATCGAAAACGGGCATCGGGTCACACTTGCCGCCCCTGAACGCTTTGCCGGTTTTGTTACGGGTCACGATCTTGAATTCGCGGCCCTTGGCGATGCGCTGATCGCGCTTATGGATGATCCGCACTTTGGCCGGGCGTCCGATCCCAAAGCATCATGGTTGCAAAAACTGATTTCTCTGTTTGCGATTGGCAGAAAGGCGCGCGGACTTCAGGACGGGCTGATCGATGATATTTTCCGCGCAATTGATCAGAACAAACCCGACGTCATTGTGTTTCATCCCAAGACCTTTGGCGCATTTCCGATTGCCAATCATTTCGGCATTCCGGTGGTCATGGCGCAACTGATCCCGTGCTTTATCCCGACCGGCGATTATCCCCATATGGGCGTCCCCGATACTGGTCTGCGAAACCGGTTCGCACGATGCTATAACCGTCTGACCGGCAAGCTTGTTTACAGGTTGTTGAACGCAACATTGCGTCGGCAATTTTGTCGCTGGGCGGCCCGACGCAAGAACGGCATTGATGGCAGGTCTTTGGACATCGTGAAATCATGCCAGTCCGGTGGCCTCCGGATCACTCATGCCTTTGGCAACGCCGTGATCCCGCGCCCGTCCGACTGGCCGGAACATGCCAGTGTCACGGGGTACTGGTTTCTCGATACAGATCCGCAAACCGGCATTCCCGATCGCGCGTTGCAAGACTTTGTCGAACGCCACAAGAACCTGATTTATATCGGGTTTGGATCGATGCATGGCAATGATCCGACCGCAATGGCACAGATGATTTCAAATGCCGTTGCACAAACCGGCAAATCCGATCTGGCAGCCATTGTCGCAACCGGCTGGGGTGGCATGGATAACATTGACTGGCCATCCAATATCCTTGCGGTGCGCGAGGTCCCCCACGACTGGCTGTTTCCCAAGGTCAAAATCGTTCTTCATCACGGCGGCGCTGGCACCTGTGCGGCGGCCCTTCGCGCCGGACGCCCGTCAATCATCATTCCGTTTTTTGGCGATCAACCATTCTGGGCCAAACGCCTTTGGACGCTGGGCGTTGCACCAAAGCCGATAAAGCCGGCAAAACTCGATGCCGCAATTCTGGCAGATCGGATCAAGACCGTTCTTCAAACGCCGTCCTATCGCACCAATGCCCAACATCTCGCGGGCAGGATTGCTGCCCAAGACGGGATCAACACAGCAATTGCCGAAATCACCCGTGCGGTCGAAGAAACCGACCACACCCGGACTGCAAGCCTTTGACAGCAGCGCCCAAACCCCATAAACAGCATCATGGTCAAACCGTGATGGAACGCGATACGTGCGACGCTGCTGGCATATCAGCCTGATCTGCAGACAGTGCCTTTTGGCGCTGGTCAGCGTCCTGTTCCTGGCCAATACCATCATGTTCGGCTTCATGCATATTCCGATGGCCAAGGCCAACGGGGCGTCGCTGGCATCCATGATGGATGGCGTGGTCCGCATTCCGATTGTGATCTGTACCGGCTCCACCTTCAAAACCATTCTGGTCCGTGCCGACGGCCTGCCAGATGAACCGGCCCAAAATGCCGATACGCCAGATGGTTATGAATGCGCGCTGTGTGGTTTGGGCAATTATGCCTTTGGCATGCCCGTCGCACCGGAATTACCCAAGCTTGCCGTGATCGAGCTTAGCAACGCCGTTACCGCCCTTCATATCACCGCGACAATGCATGGCTTTTGCGCCATTGCCCCGTCACCGCGTGCCCCGCCTGCTGTTTCCTGTCCTGTGACCAAGCACGTCTGAGAAAACGCACCCGATCGGACCAGATCCATCGGTCCTGGCGTTTTCCGGTCTGCTTTTCCTGAAATTCAAGTGCCTTTGCCGGGTCGACAAAGTTTCGACCGGGAATGCACGCATCTGGACAAGAAACATGACCAACAATTCCCGATCCCCTGAAAATCAGGGGAATACAAGCCTCTATCGCGCTGTCTGGCGCTGGCATTTCTATGCCGGTCTTTTGATCCTGCCCTTCATGATCCTGATGGCGGTCACCGGCGCGGCCTATATTTATCGCGATGAAATTGACGACTGGTATCACGCCGATCTTAAATTTGTTGAGGCATCCGGCAATGCCGTCCTTCCAATCAGTTCACAGATCGACGCGGCCCTTCTTCCCGTTCCGGGCACCCCGGTTAAGGTTCTTCCGCCCGCCGATCCGACGCGCAGCACCGAGATCGTCATTGCCGCCGATGCTGGCGGACGTCAGGCGGTCTATATTGATCCCTATCGCGGGGATGTGCTTGGCCATATGCCGGATCGCACCACATTGATGTGGGTGGTTCGACGTATCCACAGTCTGGCCGAATTCGGCACCATCCCGAACTATGTGATTGAAATTGCATCGGGCTGGGCCATCCTGCTTGTGCTGACCGGCACCTATTTGTGGTGGCCGCGTGGTGATCAGAAAGGCGGTGTTGTCACACTGCGCGACACGCCCAAACGTCGGCGCTGGTGGCGTGATGCCCATGCGGTGACCGGCATTTTCATCGGCATTTTCATCATCTTCATGGCCGCAACCGGCATGTTCTGGTCGGTATTCTGGGGCAAATATGCCAACGAATTTGCCAATGGCACGCCCAATGGCTACCCATCCGGGGTGCGGGTTGACGTGCCGCTTTCGACCATCCCCATGATCGAGGCCTTTGGCGAAACCAGCTGGACCAATGAAAACATCCCGCTGCCGCAATCGGTTGATGGCGGGATTGGACAAACCGCAAATCCGGGCCCGATTGGCATTGATCGTGCGATGTCGATTTTTAACGAAATGGGCCTGACACCGGGCTATGCCATCTCGCTCCCGCGCGGGGAAACCGGCGTTTATTCCGCTTCGATCTATCCTGATGATCTGTCCCTGCAACGGGTCATTCACCTTGATCAATATTCCGGGCGGCCACTGATCGACATGGGATATGACGATTATGGGCCGTTTGGAAAAATCATGGAATTTGGCATCAATGTCCATCTGGGACAGGAATTTGGTATCGCCAACCAGATCCTGTTGCTGGTGATCTGTGCCCTGATCATTTTCATGTCTGTATCTGCGGGCGTAATGTGGTGGAAACGCCGCCCCGTTGGTGCCCTTGGCGTCCCGCCGATGCCGCGTGATACCCGCAACCTCACGGTCGTGACCGCGATCCTTGCCATTGGCGGGATCATCTATCCGATGGTCGGCGCATCAATGATTGTGATCTGGCTGCTTGATTACCTGTTCGTTGTCCGTCCGCAACGCAAAATGCGTGCTGCTCGGGCCTGATCGGAAATTCGGAAATAATGGTGCAGCCCGGGTCACACTCGGGCTGCGCATCGACATCATCAAAACCTGGTTTCCTCGACAATATCCGCATCAATATCGTGCCGGATCGCCAGCCTTAGCGCATTAAGGATCGCGATCACGTCAATGCCTTCCTGCAACAGCGCACCGGCGACCGGGGTGATGTGGCCTGCGGCGGCAAAGCCCATGGCAAGGATGGATAAAACCATACCGCCAATCACGCTTTGCAAAAGGATGCGGCGCATTGCCATGCTGATGTGAAGAAGCTCGTCGACGGTCACAAGTGATGCTTCGGGGATGACCGCCCCGGCCGCATCGGCGGTCACCGCACTTTCCTTGCCAAAGGCAATGCCGACCGTGGCGACCGCCAATGCCGGGGCGTCATTGATGCCATCGCCCATGAATAGGGTCGGAGCCTTGGCAGCCTCGGCCCGGACGATGGCGACTTTCTGTTCCGGACTTTGCGAGGCAAGGCTGTCGCGGATGCCAAGAAGGTCGGAAAGATAGCTGACCTCGCTTTCGCGATCGCCCGACAGCAGCATGACTTTTTTGAAATGATGGATCGCGCCCAGGTGCCCGACGAAATTTTCGCCCTCGGCCCGAGGGGTATCGCGGAAACGGAAAGTCGCGCCATATTGCCCGTCAATCAGCACCACGCATTCCAGCCCCGCCGCCGTTTCCGGCAGAAGGGCCGCGATTTTCGGATCGGATTTCACCAGCTTGTTGCGATGGGTCACCACCACATCATGGCCGTCGACCTGCCCGCTTAGACCCTGTCCGGGTTTTTCGGATGCGTGGGAGACTTCATCAAGCGGCAAATTGCGAAGCCGGGCTTCTTTGAGAACCGCCGATGCCAGCGGATGCTTGGAATAACGTTCAAGCCCGGCCGTCAAACGCAACACCAGATCGGCATCAAAATCCGGCCCCGCCAAAACATCGACCAGTTCGGGTCGGCCATAGGTCAGGGTGCCAGTCTTGTCAAAAATCGCGGTCTGACAGGTCGGCAATCGTTCCAGCACGGTCGGGTCGCGAATGACAATGCCCCGCCGTGCTGCAATCGAAATCGCACTCATCACCGTGATCGGAATGGCAATCAGAAGCGGACAGGGTGTCGCCACCACGAGGACCGCCAGAAACCGCGATGAATCCCCGCTCAAATACCCGACAATAATGGCAAACAACAAAGCCGCCGGGGCAAACCACGCCCCGATCTGATCGCCAAGGCGGCGGATATGCGGGCGTTTTTGTTCGGCCTCGGCCATGACATTCATGATCTGGGCATAACGGGAATCACGTGCGCGTTTTTCCGCCCGGATGATCAGGACCGCCTCGCCATTGATCGCACCTGAAAGGACTGCCGTTCCCGGTGCCTTTGACACGACATAGGGTTCCCCCGTCAGATAGCTTTCATCCATCGTGCCATGCCCGTCGACAACCGTGCCATCGACCGGGGCGGTTTCATGGGGAAAGACCGCAATCAGGTCATTGATTGCGATATCATCAAGGGCAATGTCGGCAATATCGCCATCGGCATTCTTGCGATGTGCGACACTGGGCATGCGACGTGCCAGCGCATTCAGGGCCGAGGATGCCTTGCGCATGGCAAAGCTTTCAAGAACCTGCCCGCCGGTCAGCATCAGAATGATCAGACTGGCCGCCAGATATTCATCCAGCACAATGCCCGTGACAAAGGAAATCGCGGCCAGAAAATCCGCCCCCATTTCCCGTCTGAGCAACTTGATGGCAAGCTGCCCAAGGATCGGCAAGCCGCCCAATACAAACAGGATAAAAAGTGGAATGTCGGCCGTTCGATATGCCCCGATCTGCTCGGGTGCGCCCCACATCAGGACAAAATGCCCCGCCATGGCAATCAGCGTCACCGCCAGAATGGCCCGGTTCAGCGCGGGCGCAGACAGGGCGTCATCAATCCGCACAAGAACCCTGTCAATCGCGTGATCCGTCATGCCGCCTCCGAACATCATTACATTATCATGGCGTAAAATGAATGATAACGCCAGCGTTCAGGAAACAGCAAAAAGGCGGTCAGAGACGGATCAAAGACCGATCAAATCCCGGTCAGACGCGCGCGACCTTGCCCATTGCCATCGACACCATCAAATAGCTGAAGCCCGAAGACAACAGATTGATGCCCAAAAGCAATCCGATCGCCCAGGTGGCCGAACTTGGCAATTCGGCAAAGATCAGGATACCGGCAAGAATGGCGATCGCGCCTGAAAACAGCATCCATTTCCAGCCGGGAAACTGTTGCAGCCACATCCCCATGACAAGCTCGAACAAGCCATGCAGGATAAAGCCGATCGCCAGCAACACGGTAAGCGTCACAATCCCGCCAAGCGGCAGGAACGCCAGCCACACACCGATCACGCCAAATACAAGCCCCTGAATGATATCAACACCGCGGCGCGTCGGGGTATCTGCATTCCAGGCCCCGTAAAAGTGGCCAAGTGCGCCGATGATAAACAGCCAGCCAATGATCGTCTTGAACGCAATCGTGGTCGCAAACGGAAACGCCACCGCAAGGATCCCCAGCACCAGCATGACCACGCCAATATTGCGAAGCCGCTTGCGGCCCTTGTCAAGAAGTCCGCGCATTTCCGGGGTGCCGTCATTTACGATCTGGGTCATTGGCTTGCTCCTGCCTGACTGCGGTTTGTATCAACAGCTTCAACTCAAAATAGTTCATTTTGTTCCGACTGAATACAAAAGTTTATGAATTGCAATATGTTGGGAAGCTGTGATTGGCGGTGTTCCCAACCAAAACCGGGGTGAAAAACCGGCCCTGAAACCGCCCCGGCAAGGTCTTGAAACCCGGCCTTTGGCGAAAAAATTTCACCCCCGTTTTGCGCCGTCTGATGGTCATGCGGATGCACAGGCTACGGGTGGCCTGCCATTGCGGGCCTTTCTGGAAGTATTATAAAGAAATAGTGATAACTGGTTCACAAATGCAGGCTTTGACAGGCCGGTTTCAAAGGTCTATTGAAAATCCGTATCTTTCCAATCTGGATAGAAAGCCGTGAGAACCACCCGAAACACCATACCGGTCGTTCGACGCACACTGTCACTCTTTGTCGGGTGGCTGTTGCTGGTGAATGCCCTGATGTTCGGGTTCATGCATGCGCCTGTCGCCCTTGCATCGGTTCCAAGCGGCATTGAAACTTCCGATGTGACCTATGTGCCGTTGATCATCTGTACGGCAAACGGCATCAAAACCATTTCGGTTCCCGCCGAGATCGCCAAGGATGGCGGCACATCGCCGCACAGCTCGGACGCTTATGAAGGCTTTCAGTGCGCCAGTTGCGGCCTTGGCAATCATGCCGTGGGCATGCCCGTCGAACCGGAACTTCCGCAAGTTCACCGCATCCGGCTGTCAAATCAGGTTACGGCCCTTCATATTACGGCCCGCCTGCATGATTTCTGCCCGATTGCGGCATCACCGCGCGCCCCGCCCGCTTTGATCTGATTTTGTTTCGGCTGCGTTGGGCGGTTTTGCGCCACTGATGTATCCAGACGCCCGGAATCCGTGCCTGAAACAGTTGTCCTTGCCCATCCAATCGGGCCATCCCGGATGCCATGCCGGGTCAAAAGACTGGTGTCGATACGCGACCCCGCACTTGCCGCGTATCCTGATTTTGCCAATGGGGGACAACCCATGAACAAACAAGACGCCTTTGAACTGCTTGAAAAACTGGCGGAACCGGCAGCTCTTAATCTGCCCGCAGATGCCAGCATCGGCCACCATGCCGAAGATCAGACCTATATCTATCTTCTGGCAAGCGGCCTTGCACTTCGGTGCAAATATACAGAAGACGGCGAAAGACAGGTCTGCCGGGTTTATCGCCCAGGTGACTTTATCGGGCTTGAAATGCTGGCAGTCAGTGATCCGTCACTGGTGATCGAAACCATTGCGCCATCGATCATCAAACGCCTGCCGATCCAGCGGGTGCAAGCCGCCCAGCAAAAGGATCGGCATATACAGGCCGCGGTCATGTCACTGCTTGCGACCGAAGTCATGGACGCCCAGCAGCTTAAAATAAGCTTCGGCACCGGATCGGCGATGCGGCGCATCTGCCGGTTCCTGCTTTGGGCGTCGCACAAGGATCAGGTTGCCCTGCCCAACCGCGAAAAGCTTGGCAATATCATTGCGACCACGACCGAAACGGCCAGTCGCATGATCGCCAATCTCAAACGTGAAGGGGCCATTTCCAAAAGCCCGGCCTTGCCGACCGTCATGCAGATCAATCGTGACAAACTCTGCAAGGGGGCGGGCGAAGCCCCGCAACAGTCTGCGGCCTGAACCGCCTGCCGGAAACACTGGCCTAAAATGCCGATCCGGGCGATTCAGGCCGATCCGGTCAAACCAAAAGGTGCATGGCATTGTGTCATGCACCTTTTTCATGGTTTTTCGGGAAATGGCCCGCGGCACTATTGGCTTGGCAGGCTAACGGGCTAGTGGGCGGTATTGCCATGACCGCTAAGCGGGAAGTGGGTCGGCGCGATTTTGTTGGCCTTGAGCAACGCTTCCATATCGGTTGCCGAAACCGGCTTGCTGAAATAGAAGCCCTGAACTTCGTCGACACCCTCGGACGCAATATGTTCAAGCTGGGTTTCGGTTTCGATGCCTTCGACATTGACCGCCATGCCAAATGACCGCGCCAGGAACACCACCGCACGCACAATCGCGGCATTGCCGTCTGAGCTGTCGATATCAATGATAAAGGACCGGTCGATCTTGATCTTGTCGACCGGGAACCGTTTCAGATAGGCCAGCGACGAATAGCCGGTACCGAAATCATCAATCGCGATCCGGATGCCCTGATTACGCAAAATGCCAAGGGTAATGGCGGCTTCGCGCGGGTTATCCATCACCGCACCTTCGGTGACTTCGAATTGCAGCTGGCGCGGATTAAGCCCCGACCGCGACAGAACTTCGCCGACACTTTCGATCAGATCTTCATGACGGGCCAGTTCAAGCGGCGACAGATTGACCGAAATCGTCAAGTCGCCATATCCGTCATCGCGCCAGGCGCGGGTCTGTTCACATGCACGGGTCAAAACCCATTTGCCGATATCGCCGATAATGCCCATGCGTTCGGCCACCGGAATGAAATCGACCGGACTGACCGGCCCGCGCGACGGGCTGAACCAGCGTACAAGTGCCTCCATCCCGATGATGCGATGCCCGCCCATATCAATGATCGGCTGATAGAACAGTTCAAGTTCATCATTTTCGATCGCATGGCTCAGATCGCGTTCCATCGCCTTGCGTTCCTGGACTTCGACCTGCAATTTCGGTTCAAAGAAATGATACCGGTTGCGGCCTTCGGCCTTGGAGCAATAAAGCGCCAGATCGGCATTGCGCAAAAGGTCCTTTTCGTCGCGACCATCTTGCGGATACATGCAAATCCCGACCGATGTCGATGCCTGCACCTCGTTGCCATCAAGCATGAAGCGTTCGGAAACCCGTTCAATCAGACGCTGGGCGACAAAGGTAACTTCCTCGACCGAACCCGGTTCATGGATAAGAACCGCAAATTCGTCACCACCAAGCCGGGCCACCACATCCTCGTTGCGCAGACAGACGCGCATGCGCTCCCCCACCCCCTGTAAGAGTAGGTCGCCGATAGGATGACCAAGCGTGTCGTTGATATCCTTGAAGTTATCAAGATCGAACATCATCAGCACAAAATTGCGCCGTTCGCGTTTGGACCGTTCGACCGCCGCGGCAAGGCGTTCCTGGAACAGGGTGCGGTTGGGAAGCCCCGTCAACCCATCATGATGGGCCAAAAACTGAATGCGGGCTTCGCTGCGTTTGCGGTCGGTAATGTCAGTGATCGATCCTTCGATCAGGCTCGGCCGGCCCTTTTCATCGCGGACCAGACGGGCATTTTCCTCGACCCAGATGATCTTGCCATCCGTGCGGCGCAGTTCGGTTTCAAAACCGTGGATCGCGCCATCGCGCATCAACCGCCCCGTCAGGCGCAGCCGGCTGACCGGATTAAGGTAATGATGCTGAAGTTCCTCACCCTGGGCCATCAATTCATCAACGGATTCATATCCCAGGATCGACACAAAGGCCGGGTTGGCCGACAGGACCGGGCCAAGTGGCCGGCTTTGATAAAGACCTTCGGCAGAGTTTTCGAAAATCCCGCGGAATTTTTCCTCGGCATGACGCAACGCGCGTTCAACCGCAAGCTTTTCGGTCACGTCCTGCCCGATACAGATCACACCGGCAACATCACCATCCTCGCCGAAATGCGCACGCGCATTCCACTGCAACAGGCGGATTTCCCCGTCGCGCCGTTTGAACGAAAACACTTCATCCTTGATGATTTCACCCGATAACAGGCGGCGCACAGCCATGCGCACCCGCGCACGGTCGCTTTCGATCAACAGAAAATCAAAGAAGTTCTGACCGGCGGCCTCCATCCAGGAATAGCCAAAGGTCCATTCACATTCGCGGTTATATTCAAGAATGCGTCCTTCGGAATCCAAAAACAGGATCACGCTGCCCGCGGTCTGAACCAGCGCACGATAGCGTTCCTGACGACGACGCAGATCATATTCCGCCTGCCGACTTTTGGTGATGTCGGTAATTGTGACGCTATATCCCAGAAGCCCGCCGCCCTCGCCGCGGATTTCGGTTGCGTTGAAGCGCACCCAGATCTGACTGCCGTCCGAGCGGCGCATTTCAATATCGCGGGCCTGAACACCGATGCCGTTCGCCAGATCACGGCGCAACTGGATGCGGTCGCTGTCCTGGGCATAGAAGGATTCCGGACGGCGCAAATAGGCCTGCATGACCTCGCGCACGGAATCATAATTAAACAGGCTCGCGGTTTCTTCGTTCACACTGGTAATGGTGCCATCGGCACTCAGTTCAATGATCCCGTGAACCGCATGTTCGAGTGCACGGCGATAGCTTTCCTCGCGGGTGCGTTCCTGTCCGAACAGAACCACGAAATCGGCCCCGAACAACGGCATGCATTGCCATTGGAAGAAACGCTGTCCGTAATGGACCGTGCGCGAATTTTCCGCATCAAATTGCGGTCCGTCATGATCGACAAGGGCGCGCTGATCGCTGGGATGGGCCAAGGCAAACGGGGTGACAAACCCCATTTCAAGCGCAACCTGTTCGGCCGCACTGTTGGCACAGCGCAACGCACCGCCACGTTCGAAAATCAAAACCGGTTGCGGCGATATCAGGCTGCCCATGCCCGAAGACACATCATCATCCATCACCAGCAAACGGATATAATCCTGTCCGCCCACGGTCAATTTCCAGCCAAACAGAACCCTGTCGGTGCCTTTGACCTCTGATGTGCGGCTGTGATAACCGCCTTTTTCAAGGATTTCGTCTGCCAGATCGGGCAACAGTTGCGCCAGGCAGCCAAGATCATCGATCTTGTGCCATTCGGACTCTTCCAGGGCCTTGTCGAACCAGGGAATCCATAACGAATTGACAAGAAGTCGCTTGCGGACAGGATCAAACAATCCAGCCGGCATACGCAGGTGGCTGATCAATGCCGCCAATGTGTCGACGGAATTGATTGCTTTGATGTCTCCCATATCCGCTTTAATCGTCATATTCGTTATCGCTGCGAGACCATAACTGCTACCCCATGCACTGCAAAGGCAATTTTTCCCCAAAGAGAGCAGGCAGCCATTTTATTTCGCTATTATTTTGATCCGACGTGTTTTTTTTATTTTGCCCGAGACACGTGCGTCATTCGACGCATTTTTAACCCCCGCGTGACCGGCGCAAACAGATTGCGCCAGATTTTCCTACGCAATCATTAAAATCCAAAAAATTTAATTGCTTAACTGTTGCCCGTAAATTGTTATCAGCTTACCATTTGAACGCCTAATGGTTGTCACAGTTTGGCGGTATCCCCGTCAAATGTCCGCAGAGACGCGTTTCTGACACCCATATTGGAAAGGAGTAACCAACGTGATTTCGCATCAGGACGCCTTGATCTACACAATGGTTATGGTTTCGGCCGCCGATAACGACATTACCGATGCCGAACTTTCTGCGATGGGACGCCGGGTGCGTTACCTTCCGATTTTTGCCGGGTTTGACAATGACGGGGTGACCACGGTTGCCCGCGATTGCGCAAGTCTGCTTGGCGAAGAAGACGGGATGGACCGTGCCCTGACGATGATTCGCGACGCCCTGCCGCGCAAATTGCGCGAGACCGCCTATGTCTTTGCCTGCGAAATTGTTTTATCTGACGGTGAAATCAGCCAGGAAGAATTGCGTATCCTTGAACTCCTGCGTCACCGGCTTGATATCGATCGGCTTGTGGGTGCGGCAATCGAACGGGCCATGGCCGCCCGCTATGTCCGCCCCGGCGATTTTTAAGTCCGACCCGGCACACCAGACTGTATGCTCACTGTTATGCTCAATGTATGGTCCGGATCGTCCGGCTCTGCCGACCGTAACCGTCCCGCACGGGACAATACAAAACACAACATTATAAATCAGCATTACCTGAAAGAACGAGGCCCCGTCTGATTGAAGTTGTGGCATAACAAGCGCATTTCGGGCATGGTCCCCTTGAAATCGCAGCTTTCATCCATGCCGCAATGTGATATGGCCTTGCCAACATGTTTTGCCGCACATGTGCCCGTCAGGCGCAGGTGCGGTTGCGTATCGACGTAACTGTTTTCGCCCACCGCCAAAAAGGGACTGCTGTCATGACTGCTCTTTCCGGGGAAAAGATTGCCTTTATCGGACTTGGACTGATGGGGCGCCCGATGGCGCTGAACCTTGAAAAGGCGGGTGCCCACCTGACGGTCAATACCCGCAATCCCGAAACGCTCAATGCCTTTGAAGATCTTGGTATTGCAACGGCCGGCACACCGGCCGATGCCGTGTCCGATGCCGATATCGTCATCATCTGTGTTGCCAACACCCCGGCCCTTGAAAACGTCCTTCTGGGCGAAGACGGGGTCATTGACGGCATGGAAGAAGGCACAATCGTCATCGATATGGGCACCACGGCAGTTGATGCGACACGCCGGTTTGCCGATGCGGTCGAAGATGCCGGTGGCAAATGGATCGACGCCCCGGTATCGGGCGGAACCCATGGTGCGGAAAACGGCACATTGTCGATCATGGTCGGTGCTGATCCCGAAGATTTCGAACGCGCCCACCGCGTCTTTGAAGTTCTGGGCGCCCGCGTGACCCATGTTGGCGATGTCACATCGGGTCAGATCGCCAAGGCCGCCAACCAGATGATTGTCGGCATTACCATCGGCGCTGTTGCCGAAGCCTTTTCCATGGCTGATGAAGCCGGTGTCGATCTTGGCAAGCTGCGCTCGGCATTGACCGGGGGCTTTGCTGATTCTGCGATCTTGCAGAAACATGGCGAACGCATGATCGAACGCAATTTCGAACCGGGCGGCAAGGTCGTTACCCAGCGCAAAGACCTGTATCAGGCGCTTGATTTCTCCGAAGGCGAGCTTGGCCTTGAATTGCCGATCACCCGTCTGGTGATGGAACTGTATGACGAAGTCATCGCCATGGGGGACGGTGACCTGGATCATTCGGCCCTGATCAAAGTCTATGAAGAAGACTGACGAAAACCGCATCGAACTGACATCGGTACTGACCTGTCCGGAATGCGGTCATGTCAGTACCGAAACCATGCCGACCGACGCCTGCCAGTATTTCTATGACTGCACGGGATGCGGTGCGGTTTTGCGCCCGCTTCCGGGGGATTGCTGTGTGTATTGCTCATACGGCACCGTCCCCTGCCCGCCGGTACAGCTGCATGGCAAACATGCCGATTGCTGCGCCCCGACCCCGTCGGCTGTTCCACAGCACGACTAGGCTGTCGCACGATTTTCCCCAACGATAATCAGGCCGGTTTATGTTTGCCGAACCGATACAGGTAAAGGCGATCGGTGCTGGTTTTCATCGGCACTTCGCCAAACGCCTGCCATCCGGGAATGGCAAAGCCGCGCGATATGACAATCGCCCCGTCACGCAGGCGCTGCGAACAGACATCGGCGACATCGCTCATCACACGCGGATCAATAAAACACACCACAACATCCCCGGGATCACGATCAAGTTTGCGAAAATCGCCACGGATAAAACGCAGGTTCGGCTTGCCCGCCAGAACCGCGCGCATCCGGCTGATCGCATAGGGAACGGGCGAAAGTTCAATCCCGGTGACCGAAATATCGGGACGGGCCCGCGCAATCGCGATCGCCAGATCCCCCCAGCCCGATCCGAAATCGGTCACCGACCGGATATCTGCGGGGATATAGGCGATAATTTCATCAGCCGCAGAACGCAAAGTCGGCATCGGCACCGATTGCAGGCGAACCGAATAGATCGCAATCAGCGCCAGAATGATCACAACAAAAACAAGTACCGATAAATCCGTCATATATCCGCGAAATATGTTACTGTCCGCCATAGGTTCCGACCCAGGTTCAATCACAGTCCTGCCATATGGCGGCATCCAAATCCAGAAGATACAAGCATGCATAACGACGATACGGAAAACCGCATCACCGAACTTGAAACCCAGCTCGCCCACATGGATTCCGTGGTAAGCGACCTTTCTGACATGATCAAATCCCAGTGGGACCGCATCGATCTTCTCGAACGTCAGAACAAACTGATGTCTTCTGATATTAAGCGCATGATCGATTTTCTGCGTACAGCCCCCGAAGACGACGCCCCGCCGCCCCATTATTAAGGACGGGCTTCGTATCGCGCGATCTTTTGGCTGTGCCCTGATTGATCGCGCCCCGCCACCGAGTTTGCGAGAAAGACGTGACCAGCCCCAACGCCAACCCTTATCTCGACATTCCCGTCTTTGACGACTTTGCCAAGGTTCTTGACGGGTCTGTCTATCGGTCCATTCCCGATGACTGGTGGGTTGGCACATCCGATATAGTCGGATCGACCGGGGCCATTGCCGCGGGCCGGTTCAAGGATGTCAATATGGTCGGGGCATCGGTGATCTGTGCGGTTGGCAATGCCCTGGGCCATTCCGATTATCCGTTCATGTTTGGCGGCGATGGCGCAAGTTTTGCCTGTGCGCCCGACCGCATTGATGCGGTCCGTGACGCAATGGCGGCAACCGCAACATGGGCGCGTGAAACCCTTGGCTTTGAGTTGCGCATCGCGCTTGTGCCGATTGCCGATATCCGCGCGACCGGCCGCGATGTGCGGGTGGCACGCTTTGCCGTTTCACCGCCGGTATCCTATGCCATGTTCAATGGTCGCGGCCTCAGATGGGCCGAAGACCAGATGAAATCAGGCCATAACATGATCCCGCCAGCCCCGGCGGGCACACGGCCCGATCTGTCGGGTCTGTCCTGTCGCTGGTCACCGATCCGCGCAACCGGCAGCGACCATATCCTGTCGATCATTGTTCATCCCGCCGATGACCGCGCCCGGTTTGATCATGTTGTCACGGGTCTTTTTGACATTCTCGATGACAGCCCGCGCAAAAGCAGCCCGATCCCGGCGCGTGGTCCCGACTTTTCCTTTCCTCCCAAGGGCCTGAAACTCGAAGCCCTGGCGACCCAGCATAAGGAAGGCGGCTATATCAAGGCCTGGCTCAAGGCACTTTATATTTCGCTGATTGCGCTGGTTCTGATGAAAACCGGCTGGAAACTGGGGGATTTTGACCCCAAACGCTATCGCGATTTTACCGGCTACAACACCGATTTTCGCAAGTTCGGGGATGGTCTTTGGATGACCGTCAATTGCACGGTACAGCGTAGCGAAGAAATCGATGCCTTTTTGCGGGCTGCCGAAGATCGCGGTGATATCCGCTTTGGCCTTCATCGTCAGCGCACTGCAATCATGACCTGTATCGTGCCGTCCATCACCAATGATGCCCATTTCCATTTTCTGGATGGCGGCGAAGGCGGTTATACTGCCGCCGCATCGGCCTATAAGGCCAAAATTCCCAATGCCGACCCTGCATAACATGCATGAAATGCATCAATCATTTCGAACCAATAGATTGATTGCATCGCGATAAAAAATCCATGACACTGTCGCGACCCTTGGCAGCTGTGGATATGGATCATGGATACCCGCGAACTCGAAGCATTGATTGCTGTTGCCGATGCCCAATCCTTTCACGGGGCGGCAAACCGGCTGGGCCTGACCCAGCCTGCGGTGACCCGGCGTATTCAACGCCTTGAAGAACGCATCGGCACATCGCTGTTTGACCGTTCGACCAAGCCGCTGCAACCCACCCCGGCCGGTCATCGTGCCCTGACCGAGGCGCGCGATCTGTTGCGCAGGCTCGACGGGTTCAGTGATTCCGTTACCGGCATGGCGCGCTGTCATGGTCCGTTCCGCCTGGGCGTCAGTCACGGTGCCGCCCCGCTGCTTGCCGCCCGCGAATTGCGCGATCTTCATCAGGCATTCCCCGACATGTCGCTGACGATCAAAAGCGGCTGGTCAGCCGAACTTCTGCCGCTTTTGCGCCGGGGTGAAATCGATGCCATGCTGTCGCTTGATGGGCCGCACGGCATTGTCGGCGGTGTTCAAAGCCGCGACCTTCCGGCAAGCTTGCTGCCGGAAACCCTGCTTGATGATCATATCGTTGCCATCGGCCCGAAATCGGCGCGTCAGCACCCGACCACCATCGCCGAACTTGCCAGACACCCGATGGTGCTGATGCCCGAAGGTTGCACTTTTCGCGCCCTTGGGAATGCCTGGGCCCACAAGAACGGGGTCGAATTCAATTCCGTTCTGGAAGTATCGGCACTTGAACTGCAAATCGAAATGGTCGCCGCCGGGGCCGGTTATGGCATCATGGCACGGCGTTTTTGCATGCACAGTCCCGCCCATGACCGCATCCGCATTCTTGACATTCCCGGCATGAACTGGGGCATGGCAATCACGCTGATTAGGCGGGCCTCCAGCGGGGATCTTAACGACATTATCGACAAGGTTGGTGAAATCGTCATTCGGGCCGGCGAGATGTCCAACCTCGATCATGCACGAATGTTATCAGCATTATGAACCGAATGAATTGGACGCATTGACGATCCGCCGCCACAATCGCCACCAACTTGCAATCTGCCTTTCGGAGGACACCTGATGAGCCCCACCCAAAGCCCGCAAAACAGTCCGGGACGCATGACCATCATGCGCGCGACCAAATGGTTCCCGTGGCTGGTTCTGCTTTGCGGCTGCCTTGTTCTGTCGCTGAACCTTGGCGTGCGACAGTCGCTTGGCCTGTTCATTCCCGACATGCTCAATGATACCGGCTGGAATGCTGCCACCTTTGGTCTGGCCTTTGCCATCCAGAACCTGATGTGGGGGATTTCGGCCCCGATCGCCGGGGCGCTGGCCGACCGGTTCGGCACCACGCGTACCCTGATTGGCGGATCAGTGTTATATGGTCTTGGCCTTTATATGATGGGCACGTCATCATCGCCCGGCGAATTGCACCTGACCGCGGGCTTCCTGATCGGGACCGGGGTTGGTGCCACCAGTTTCCCGGTGATCCTTGCTGCCATCAGCCGGGTATTCAGCCCGGAACGCCGAAGCTTCGCCCTTGGCCTGGCATCGGCCGGTGGTTCGGTTGGCCAGTTCATCATGGCCCCAACTGCACAGGCGCTTAACGGATCGCTTGGCTATGTCACGACCCTTGCCATTCTTGCCGCGATTTCAATGCTGATCGTTCCGGTCGCCTTTGCGCTGACCGGCAAGGCCGAAGGCAACAGCCCGACCGCGGCCCCCGATCTTGGCCCGCAAGGATTGGCCGCGGCTTTTCATGAGGCCCGCAAACATCGCGGCTTCCTGCTTTTGAATGCCGGGTTCTTTGTCTGCGGTTTCCATATTGCCGTGATCGCCACCCACCTTCCGACCTTTACCGAACTGTGCGGCTTGCCGCGTTCTGTCGCCGCCGAAGGTCTGGCACTGGTCGGGCTGTTTAACATCTTTGGCACCCTGACGGCCGGTTGGGCCGGTGGCAAATGGCGCAAGAAAAATGGCCTGTCGGTGATTTACGGCATGCGGGCCCTTGTGATTGTCGCCTTTATCTTTGCGCCCAAAACATCTGAAACCATCTTGCTGTTTTCGGCATCGATGGGGGCATTGTGGCTTTCGACCGTGCCGCTGACCAGTGGCCTGATCGCACAGGTTTTCGGCCCGCGCTATATGGCGACCCTGTTTGGCATCGTCATGCTGTCCCATCAGATCGGGGCGTTCTTTGGCGCGTGGATGGGCGGGATTGTCTATGACCTGACCGGCAATTTCGATGCGGTCTGGTGGGCATCGGTTGCGCTTGGCATCTTTGCGGCCCTTGTCCATATGCCGATTGATGACAAGGAATTGCGCAGCACGGCCAAAGCGGCCTGATCGCTGTCCGAATATCTGAAAACCGGGGCGATCTGTTTTGGCAGGTCGCCCCTTTTTTACGGTCTTTTCGTGTCAGGTTCTTTGGGGTAAAAGCCGGTCATGGACAGACCGATTTACATCACGCCCGAGGGCCTCGACGCCCTTAAATCCGAACTCGACCACCTTTGGAAAAAGGAACGGCCCGAAGTGGTTGCCGTTGTGCATTGGGCGGCGGGCAATGGCGATCGTTCGGAAAATGGCGATTACATCTATGGCAAAAAGCGCCTGCGCGAAATTGACCGCCGGGTGCGCTATTTGCGCAAACGGATCGAGGATGCGGTGGTTGTCCGCCCCGAAGAACAGCCCGATCATTCCCGTATTTTCTTTGGCGCGACGGTGACTTACGTCAATTCCCGTGACGAGGAAAAAACCATCCGCATCGTCGGCGAGGACGAGGCCGACAGCCTGAATGGCAAGATCAGCTGGATTTCCCCGGTCGCCCGCGCCCTGATGAAATCGGGTGTCGGCGATGTCGTAACGGTCCGCACCCCGGCTGGCGAGGACGAACTCGAAATCCTCGATATCCGCTATCCTGCCTGACCGGCAAGAATTCCTGCATCAATTGCCCGCAATCGGCACATGCAGGCCCATGTTCAGCCTCTAGCTTTTCTGGCAGCTTTTTCAGGCCGCTTTTCCCGGCATCTTTTTCTGGCAAAAGTTGCATATCTTTTGTCAGAAAAAGGCGTCATGAATGGACGTCAAATCGTTACTTTGGCGGACAGGACGAAACAATTTGTGCTGAGAAGTCTTGCGCAATCAATCAATTCGCGCCCATGATTGGGTCGTAAAACGCGGCGGATTGAAGATGGATTGCTTCCCCCGAAATACGTGATTTCTGACGAACTTTATCGACATTCAAGAAAACGGCCGGAAATTGAAAATGAGTGATTCTACGTTCCCGATTGGCATGAAACTGCGCCATGCACGCAAGCTCAAAGGAATGAGACTGTGCGATCTTGCCGATCAGGTCGAATGCTCCGAAGGCTTCCTGTCAAAACTTGAAAACGACAAGGTCAAACCGTCACTGCAACTGTTGCATCGCATTGTCGCGGTACTGGAAACATCCATCAGCGCCCTGTTCAGCGAAGCCAGTGACAGCATCGTTTCGCGTGCGGGAACAAGACAGGTGCTGCATACCAGCAACATCCGTCCGGGCGAAGGTGTCAGCCTTGAAACGCTGGTTTCCCCGTCATCGGGGCATCTGTTGTTTGGCACAATCCATATTGTCCGCGCCGGTGGCGGCAGTTCGGGCACCATCGTTCACGAAGGCGAAGAACTTGGCTATGTGCTCGAAGGTGAACTTGATCTGAATGTCGATGGCGTCGAATACCATCTGATGCCGGGCGACTCATTCTTCTTCCCGTCCAGAATGCCACATGGCTATCGCAATCCGACGGATAAGGAAACCCGGGTTCTCTGGGTCAACACCCCGCCGACCTTCTGATTTTTCAGGCCTAAGTAAAATTACTTGCGTATTAGGCAAGTGACTTGACCAATAGGAAAGACTTGGTCAGTATGCCCCCTGCTGGCTAACTCGCAAACCCACCGCACACAAGGTGGCCAGGTCAAAATGACCCAGGTTCGGGAAGAAACATAACTCTCGCATCGATGTGGCTGGCGAAACCTCGGAACCCTTTTCAAAGGGTCTTTCCGGGCTGTTTTCAAAAAAGCCAACAGGGGGCTTATCTTTATGAAATTTCTAAGCAAATCGGCTGTTTCTGCGATTGCATTCTCGATGGCGCTGACCGCTGGCGCGCATTTCGCCGACGCCAAAGACAAGGTAAAAGTTGCCTTTATCGGCCCGCTGACCGGCGGTGTTTCCGCAGTGGGTGTGGGTGGCCGTAACTCGGCAGAACTGGCAGTTCAGCTTCGCAATGCCGACCCGAATGCCAAATACGAGTACGAGCTGGTTGCAATGGATTCCGAATGCAAACCGAACGTTGGCGTTCAGGTCGCAACCAAGATTGCCGCAGACAGATCGATCATTGGCCTTGTCGGACATTATTGTTCGGCGGTCGCAATGGGCGCGGTTGATATCTATCACAAATTCAACCTGCCAATGTCGGTCTGGGGTGCGGTTCTGCCAGATGTCACCTATGGCAATGACTACAAGGAAATTCACCGTGTCAACGGCACGATGATCAACCAGAACGATGTTGCGGCAAAGTTCATGACGGAACAGGGTTACAAAACCTGGGTCATCATTCATGACACGACCGATTACGGCAAAGGCCACGACAAGTATTTTTCTGAATACCTCACCCAGAACGGTGGCGAAATCCTTGCTGATTTCGGTGTTCCGGCCGATCAGCAGGACTTTACCGCCGAACTGACCAAAGCCAAGCAGCTTAACCCGGATGTCATTTATTTCGGCGGTCTGACCCCGCTTGGCGTGCGCATCCGTGCCCAGATGGAAAAACTTGGCATCACTGCACAGTTCCAGGGCGTTTCGGGCATCAAGTCTGACTCCTTTATTGACGGTGTCGGTGCCGACCTGTCCGAAGGCGTGGTAAGCTTCCTCGAAGGTGCACCGGTCGACAAACTGCCAGGTGGCCAGTATTTCACCGAAAAATACAAGGCAGCCGGTTTTGCTGAGTCCGAAGAAGCCTATGGACCGTTTGCATTTGCGGCGATGAACCTGATCCTTGATGGTATCGAGGAAGTCGGCCCGAACCGCAAAAAACTGACCAAATACCTTGGTGACATCCATGGGTATGAGTCAATTGTCGGCGAAATCTCGTTCGACGATCACGGTCAGAACACCGTTGCGGCCATCACCAAATATGTCGTCCAGGACGGCAAATGGGTTGTCTGGGAAGACAGCGAATACGCAACAGGCAAGCGCAAGCTCGCAGGCAAATAAGCCGGTTGAAACGCTCCCTTCCCTGTCGGGTTGTTCCTGACGGGGAAGGACGGGCTGTTTTCTTCGCAAGAAACTCAACTAATCAAATCAAAGAGGTAGGTTGGCCATGGATGTGGGCCTTCTCGGTCAGTTTGTTGTTAACGGCATGATGCTTGGCATGATGTATGCCCTTGTTGCTGTTGGCTTCACGCTGTTTTTCGGTGTGCTTGATGTCATCAAGTTTTCTCATGGTGATGTCCTGATGGTCGGCACCTTTGCGGGTTTTTCGACCTATCTCGGTATGACCGCGATCGGGATCGATAACGCGTTCATTCAGCTTGTCGGTGTTCTGGTGATCGCCGTCGGGTCGATGGCCATTCTCGGGGCCATTATTGCACGTTATCTTGTGCTTCCGCTTAAATCGGCACCGCCGCTGAATACGCTGCTGGTGACACTTATGCTTGGCACCGTTCTGCGCGAAGCGATCCGTCTGTTTTATCCCGACGGTTCCAACCCCAAACACTTCCCGTCGCTGTTGCCGACGGAATCCTGGTCTTTGGGATCCTTCACATTGCGCGCGGACAGCGTGATCCTTCTGATTGGCGGACTTCTGGTCATTATTGGCGTGAATGTGCTGATCAATCGCACCCGTCTTGGTCTGGCGATCCGTGCTGTGGCACAGGATGAAGAAACCGCCAAATGCATGGGCATCAATTTCAAGATGATCGTGCTTCTAACCTTTGCGCTGGGGTCCGGTGTTGCCGCCTTTGCCGGGGTGATGAACGGTCTTTACTACAATGAAATCAACTTCGGCATGGGCCTTCTGCTTGGCGTGATCGGCTTTAGTGCCGCCATCGTTGGTGGTCTTGGCAACATTTATGGCGCCATTCTTGGCGGCTTCCTGTTTGCCGGATTGCAGACCCTTGGTGCCGTCGCCCTGCCCTTTGCCAGTGCGTACAAAGACGTTTTCGCGTTTGCAGTGGTCATTGCCATCATAGCCTGGCGCCCGACCGGCCTGATCGCCGAAAAAACAAGCGAAAGGGTCTGATCAATGACGCAATCGTTTAAAGACAAGGCCGTGATTGTTCTGCTGGCCGCTGCTGCGGCGGCGTTCACGATCACATTCATCGCCATCGAAGAACAGGCCGAGATTTTCGCACTGATTTTATTCGCCGCTGCCCTGGTCTTTGCCGGTGCAAAGTTCGGCTTTACCCGGTCAATCGCTCAATCGCTTTCGCGCAATGAACGGCTGATGAATGTGGCGGTGATTGCCGCAACCCTGGTCGTTATTTTCTGGTTCCGCGAAGACCATTTCCCGTTGCTGATGATCGCGACTGTCATGCTTTACGTGATTGCCTGTTGCGGGCTGAACATGCAGTTCGGCTATACCGGTGTCGTTAACTTTGCCGGTGCGGCCTTCTTCGGGGTTGGCTGTTATACCGCCGCGGTTCTTGGCGATACATCCATTCCGCTTTTGCTGGTCATCATTCTGGGGGGCGTCATTGCCGCCATTGTCGGATCGGTGCTGATTATTCCGGTTCTGCGTACACGTGGCCATTATGCGGCAGTTGTCACCATTGCCTTTGGGCTTCTGTTCCGCACCTTCCTTGAAGTCAATGACACGCTTGGTGGTCCGCAGGGACTGGGCGTTTCGGGCATGAACCTGTTTGGTTGGGATTTCAACAACAACATCGAAATCACCGAAAACATCGAACTTTCATTCTATCTGAACTACGTGATCCTGGCTCTTGTCATGGTCATTCTGACATTTGTTCTGATGCGTCGTATCGAACGGTCGTGGATCGGGTTGAATTTCGATGCCGTGCGTCTTGATGAAACTGCTGCTGCCTGTTTTGGCATCAACATCAAACGCTGGAAAATTGTTGCCTTTACCCTTGGCAACTTCCTGGCCGGAACCGCTGGCGCGCTTTACGCCATGATGCTTGGCTTTATTGCACCGTCGAACTTTGCATTTTCGGACTCCCTTATTCTGGTTTCGATTGTTCTGCTTGGCGGGATGGGAAGCCTGTGGGGCACGATCCTTGCTGCCGGTCTTGTCGTTCTGCTGCCTGAAAAGCTTCAGGTCATTCAGGAATACCGGTTCCTGATCTATGCGGTGGTGATGATCCTGATCCTGCTGTTCCGTCCGCAGGGCATCCTTCCGCGTGGTTTGCGTGCATATATTCCAGGCTGGAGAGGTTGATATGGCCCAGCAACAAGAAACCGTACTGGCCTTTCGCGAACTGACCCGGCGTTTCGGCGGTGTCGTCGCACTCAACAAGTTCGACATGGAACTTACCAATGGCCAGATCCTGGGCCTGATCGGGCCGAACGGATCGGGTAAAACCACGTCGTTCAATGTTTTGACCGGCATCTATGAAGCCAATGGCGGCAGCATCGAATTTCTCGGACAGGACATCACAAGCTGGCCTGCCCAGAAAGTCTACGAAGCTGGCGTTGCCCGCACGTTTCAGCGTTCGCGCCTGTGCCTTGAATTGTCGATTTTTGACAACATCATGATCGGCAATCACAAGCGCCTTGATCAGGGATTGCTGTTCAACATTTTCAAGCGCAAGGCCCTTCGCGAACAGATCCGGGAAAATCACGAAGAAGCCCGCAAGCTTCTTAAGATTTTTGATCCGGCCCTGGCCGACAAGATGTTCGATCCGGTCGGAAGCCTGCGCATGATTGATCGTCGCCGCATTGAAATTTGCCGTGCCCTGATCAGTCACCCGCGCCTGTTGCTTCTTGATGAACCATCCGCTGGCATGACTCACGAAGAAACCCGCGAATTGATGGATGATATTCTTGAAGTCCGCGAAATGATCGACGGTCTTTCGATCATTCTGGTCGAACATGAAATGGGCATGATCGAACGTGTCACAGACAAATGCATTGTCTTGAACTTCGGACAGAAAATTTGTGAAGGCGCCTATCGTGACGTCGCCTCGGACAAGCTTGTCCAGGAAGCCTATCTGGGGGGAGAATAATCATGGCCACGGCAAGTGCACTTGAAGTCAAAGACATCTATGCGGCCTATGATTCCGCCGACGTTCTCGAAGGCGTGTCGCTTAAGGTTCCAGCAGGCAAAATCACCTGCCTGCTGGGATCAAACGGTGCGGGTAAATCGACCATCATTCGCGCCATTCTTGGCCTGACGCCACCGCGTTCCGGTGACATCCAGATTGACGGCCAAAGCCTGATCGGGCTTCCGACCCACAAGATCATCTCAGCGGGCATCGCCTGCATTCCCGAAGGCCGCAAGGTATTTCCGAAAATGACGGTGGTCGATAACCTGCGTCTTGGCGGCTATCAAGAAAATACCGAAGCCGTCCTGCGTGATCGCATGGATCAGGTGTTCGGGATTTTCCCCCGTCTCAAGGAACGCCGCAATCAGTTGGCCGGGACGATGTCGGGTGGTGAACAGGCAATGGTGTCCATCGGGCGCGGCCTGATGGCGGCCCCCAAGGTCCTGTTGATTGATGAGCCGTCCCTTGGTTTGTCGCCGCTGTTCGTCAAAGAAAACTTCAACATCATCAAACGGATCAACGATCAGGGCATCACCGTGTTCCTTGTTGAACAGAATGTGCACCAGACGCTGGCCATCGCCCATTACGGCTATGTGATGTCGCAGGGGCGCGTTGTCGCCGAAGGTACGGCACAGGAACTGTCGGAAAACAAGGAAGTCCACGAGGCTTATTTCGGCTGATCCAAATTCGAAATTCAGCGCCCAAAGAACGCAGAGGAAACAACGTGCCCAACACCAAAATTGATGCGGTCGAACTGACCCGTCAACTGATCCGGTTTGAAACCATCAATCCGGTCAATCCCGAAAAGGATTGCGTCGAATATGTCGGCAAGCTTTTGGCCGAAAACGGTTTTGACATTTCCTACCATGACTTCGCACCGGGTCGAACCAATCTGATTGCCCGGATCGGCGGGTCGGCAACCCATCCGCCGATCTGCTTTACCGGCCATCTTGATACCGTCCCGCTTGGTCACACCGAATGGTCGATGGCGCCATTCGGTGCCGATATTGCGGACGGCAAACTTTATGGTCGCGGATCAAGCGACATGAAATCGGGTGTGGCGGCATTTGTCGCCGCCGTGATTGAAATTGCTTCTGATCTGGCCAAGGGTCCCGGTGTGGTTCTTTTGATTACTGCCGGCGAGGAAACCGGGTGCGAAGGTGCAGCCTATATCGCGGGCCTTGGCGATGTAATTGGCAAGGCCGGTGCCATCGTTGTCGCCGAACCGACATCGAATTATCCCTATGTCGGGCACAAGGGGGCCTTGTGGATGAAGGCCGTGACTGATGGTGTTACCGCCCATGGTTCGATGCCCGAACTTGGCGTAAATGCCATCTATAAGGCATCGCGTGCGATCACCAAGCTTGAAGACTATGACTTCAATGTTGCCCGCCATCCGGTCATGGGGCCTGCGACCCTGAATGTCGGGACGGTTGATGGCGGTATCAACGTCAATTCCGTACCCAACCGGGCCGAAATCGGCATCGATGTGCGCACCATCCCCGGTCAGGATAATGATGTCATTTTGAAACAGCTCGCTTCCTATCTGGGGGATGAGGTGACCTTGACCCCGACGGTCAATCTGGAACCGGTCTGGACGTCACCGGAAGATCCGTGGATGCAGTCAGTGTTCGAGGTGGTTGCACCGCTTCATGACGATCCCATTGTCAACAAGACCGCGGCCTATTTCACCGATGCGTCGATTTTCACCCGTGCCTATGACTTTGCCCCCACCGTCATTCTTGGCCCGGGCGAAGCCGCCATGGCCCATCAGACCGACGAGTTTTGCTATGTCTCGCGGATCGAAGAGGCGGTTGGCATTTACCGCACACTGGCCGAAAACTGGAACAATCAATGATGTCACAGCCAAACAGATTGTCGCTTCTGGATGCGGCCAGTGCGATTTCCGACGGTCAATTGACGCCCGAAACGCTTTTGGCATCCTGCCTTGACCGCATTGCCGAACGTGAAGGCGATGTTGGCGCATGGATGCATATTAACGCCGACAGCGCCAAGGCACGGGCCTGCAATCCTGCGACCGGCCCGCTTTCGGGTCTTCCCTTCGGGATCAAAGACCTGATTGATACCGTCGATATGCCCACCGGCTATGGATCATCGATCTATGACGGCCATCAACCGGCACAGGACGCCGCATGCGTTGCAGCCATCCGCAATGCCGGCGGGATTGTTCTTGGCAAAACTGTCTCGACGGAATTTGCCTATTTCCAGCCTGGCAAAACGGCCAATCCCAATGACCTTGGCCGCACACCGGGCGGGTCATCAAGTGGCTCGGCCGCGGCCGTTGCCGATTATCATGTTCCGGCTGCCTTGGGCACCCAGACCGCCGGTTCGATCATTCGTCCCGCATCCTATTGCGGGGTTGTTGGCTATAAACCCAGTTACGGCTTCTTGCCGCTAACCGGCATCCGTCCCCTCGCGCCATCGATGGATCACCTCGGGGTTATGACCCGCACGGTGAAGGATGCCGGTTTCCTTGCTTCTATCCTTGGGCGTCGCCCCGAACTCGCCATTCATCAGGATAGCGATGATTTCGTCCCTACCATCGGTTTTTGCCAGACACCGCAATGGGACGCGGCCGAGACATCGACACAGTCGCTTCTTGAAGATGCCGCAACCAGATTGGGCAATGCCGGTGCGAAACTTTCCAGCTTTGCCCTGCCCGAAATCTTTGAAACGCTTGCCAATTCCCATGGCCTGGCTATGGATTACGAAGTCAGCTTCACCGGTCTTTATGATGTTTCAAACCACCCGGGTCAGGTCAGCGCAAAGTTCCGCGAACGGTTTGATGCCGGGATGAAGGTTTTGACATCTGATTATGACAAGGCACTGGATCAGGCCAAGCAAAGCCGCACGGCCCTTGCCGATGCCATGGGCGATTATGACATCCTGATCTGTCCGAGTGCCCCGGGCGAGGCCCCGCTTGGCCTGAACGCCACGGGTGATCCGGTGTTTAACCGTATCTGGACATTCTCTGGCGTGCCCTGCATCAACGTTCCGGGCCTGTCTGGCCCGAACAACATGCCGGTCGGCTTGCAGGTGATTGGCCGCTTTGGCGATGATGCCCGCATGCTTAAGGCGGCGGACTGGATTTCCCGTCATCTCTGATTTCGGGCAGGAACCTACATCCGGCTTTTAACCCGGCGTGTGGGTTCCGCCTGAAGCGGGTCATCGGGCCAGTAATGTTTGGGATAACGTCCCTTCATCTCGGCTTTGACCTGTGCATAAGACCCGTTCCAGAAGCCCACCAGATCACTTGTGACCTGGATCGGGCGCTGGGCCGGGGACAGAAGATGCAAGGTCACGGCAACCTTGCCACCAGCGACCTTTGGCGTTTCGGTCGCGCCAAACATTTCCTGCATCCGCACCGGCAAGGCCGGGGTTTCACCGCTATAATCAATGCGGATATTTGATCCGGTCGGCACTTGCCAATGAGTGGGTGCCAAACGGTCCAGTTCCTGACGCTGGTTCCAGTCGATCCCGGCCAGTAGTGCCTCGGACAGATTGATCTGTTTAAGCTGCCCGCGTTTGGTAATCCCGGTCAAATAGGGCGCGATCCAGTCTTCAAGCGATGCCATCAACCCGTCATCAGACATATCAGGCCAATGATCGCCATCGACCCGATGCAGGAAGGATAACCGTTGGCGCAGGCCTTCCGATGCTTTGTCCCATGGCAGGCAATGCAGGCCGATCTTGCGAATGCCTTCGATCATCGCGGTTGCAATCGCATCGGGATCGGCTTCGTCATGGGTGGCCTTTTCATCCAGCACCAAGGCACCGATCCGGCGTTGCCAACGGGCCTGTACCGCGTCTGATTGCATGTCCCAGAAAACCTCGGTGCCTTCGGAAATCTGATCGGCGAAATGGGTTTCAAGGGTTGCGCGCGCCACCGGGGCAGCAAGATATATCTTGGCCTCACGTGCCTGCCCGTCCAGTTCGGCAACGGCGATATAGGCTTCATTCGCAAGGCTGTCTTCATTGGGCAAAACGCCGCCGCGCCCGCCCGACAGGCGATAACGGGCATCGGCCCCCTTGCGCCGTTCCCCAATCCGGTCGGGATAGGCAAAGGCCAGAAGCAACCCGACCTCGTCAGCGCGATCAACCTTTGTATTTTTGCCTTTTGGAAGGTTGGCCTGACGCATGACATCGCCAAGCCTGCGCGCAAGCTGCTTGGCGGCCTCGCTGATCATTTTGGGTGCATGGCCGCGCAGGATGGCGTCAATCCGCAACCGCAAATCCGCCCCGCGCCCGCGCATGAAATCCCGATCCGAAAGAAGGGCAGCCAAGGCACAGGCAACCTGATCGAGCCCCAATGCCGCCCCGCGCAACATCATGTGCGCCAGTCTGGGATGGACCGGTATGCCCGCCATCGCCGTCCCCATCGCGGTAATCCGATTTTCATGATCAATCGCTTCCAACCCGCGCAGAATATCGCGGGCCTGATCAATTTTGGCGGCTTCGGGCACATCAAGCCACGGCAGGCTTTTGGGATCGGTGACACCCCAACGCGCCAGTTCCAACGTCAATGGTGCCAGATCGGCCTCGGCAATTTCCGGCGCGGTAAAGGGCGCACGGGCACGTTGTTCATTTTCCGCCCACAGACGATAACAGATACCCGGTTCCAGACGTCCGGCACGACCACGGCGTTGTTCGGCACTTGCCTGTGATGATTTCACCGTGATCAGGCGGGTCATGCCCGATGCCGGATCAAAACGCGGGAGGCGTTGCAACCCGCTATCGACCACAACGCGAATGCCATCAATGGTTAGCGACGTTTCGGCAATCGCGGTTGCCAGAACCACCTTGCGCTTACCATCGGGTGCGGGCTGGATCGCGATATCCTGTGCCTTGGCATCCATAGCGCCATAAAGCGGGGCGATGATGATATCGCTGCCGACCGCTTCCTTAAGTGCTGCCTCGACCCTTGTGATTTCCCCCTGTCCGGGCAGGAAGGCAAGGATCGATCCGCTTTCCTCGCGAAGGGCGGTTTTGATCGCGGCGGTCATTTCCCCGTCAATGCGGATATTGCCCCATTTATCGGGCTTGGGTGGGAAATACCGGGTTTCGACCGGGAAGGCGCGCCCTTCGGACGTGATTACCGGACAATCACCCATAAGCGATGCCATCGGCCCGCCATCAAGGGTTGCCGACATCACAAGGATGCGCAGATCATCACGAAGCGCGCCCTGGGTTTCCAGGGCCAGTGCCAATCCAAGGTCGGCATCAAGGGATCGTTCGTGAAATTCATCAAACAGGATCGCACCAATCCCTGAAAGCTCCGGGTCGTCCTGGATCATCCGGACCAGAATACCCTCGGTCACGACCTCGATTTTGGTTTTTGCCGATACCTTGCTGTCAAACCGAACGCGATAGCCAACCCGTTCACCAACACCTTCGCCCAAAAGCTGCGCCATACGGCGCGCAGCCGCACGGGCGGCAAGCCTTCGGGGTTCGAGCATGATGATCTTCTGATCACCAAGCCATCCACCATTACGCAACGCCAAGGGCACCTTGGTCGTCTTACCCGCGCCCGGCGGGGCCTGCAAAACCGCATTGGTCCCGGTTTCCAGCGCCGCACACAGATCGGGCAGGACGGTGTCAATCGGAAGGGCTGGAAATTCGGGCATGTTGGCTTTCATCAGTCAGCAGGGTTCTGGCTGTTTATGACGCAAAGCCGCCCTACCCGCAATATCAGCGCGCGGGACTAGTTTCCGCCTTCAAACGTCTTGAGGGTTTCGGCTTGCCCCATCTGATCAAAATCACCGGGCACTTCAATCCCCGCCCCCTCCAGAAAGCCGATGCGGGTTGCTTTAAGAATGATCCCGCGTTCCCCGCCAATCCGTTGCAGGGTCTTCATCCCGCGGGTCAGGCCATAAAGGGCTTCCATATCACCGGCGGCTTTCATGCGCGTGGCCTCGGCCCGCGTGATTGCATAAAGGGTGCGAAAGGCATCCTCGGACAAGGCCCGCAAAGCCGCCTCCTTTGCCGGGCGGTCCGGATCGGGATGGGAAAATGAAAGCGGTGCGGTTGGATCAAATTCCGGCATTGGTCATTCTTGCTGCGTGGGTTTCATTGCTTCTATCACGATTGACAGCCCCCAGACCATCCAGGCCTGTGTCCATCGCATATAAACGCGCCTATCGCGCCCCAACCGTCCAATCCCGGCATAAAACACATCGCGTTTGCGATCATAAAGGGTCTGCACCGCCCATTCTGCCACATGGATTGCCCCCCCAAGATCACCAAACCTGCACAGGCTTGCCATTGCCTGTGCGACCGCATGGGCATCAAGATATCCGCCCCGGCCGGCATAGCTGCGCGGGATGCCAGCATCGTCAAAACAGGCTTTGCGATAAAATGCCCATCCGCGTGCAATCGCGTCATCAAGGCCGTCCACACCCGCCGCCCGAAACCGGCCCAAAAGATCAAGCACATAGCCGGTGTGAAACCCGTCAACAAAGCCATGATGCCCGCGTGTGCCATAAACCCAACTGCCGTCAGCTCCTTGGGCGTCGACAACCCGGTGCAACGCCCTTTCCGATTTCGCATTTCCCGGCCTGATGCGGTTCAGGGCAAAGGCCGCCCAAAGGCTGGCATTATGGATTTCAGTATCATCATCGGCGAAATAGGCGAAATACCCATCCCGCCAAAGATCCCGTTCGATGAAATCTGCGGCCCGGATCAGGGCGGGGTCATCGGGGGTGACGGCGCCCTTGCAGATGCCATCCATGATGCTGTCCATGACAAAGCTTGTAACGATTGCGTTGCTTTGATGTCGCTTGGCGTGAAAGGCGCGCGCCTGCCATTCAAATGGATAAGCCCACCCGCCATCGGCTTGTTGCATGGAACGCAACCGGTCTGAAAAATCACCAAGCCTGATCCCCTCGCCTGCCCCGTTCAGCAATGCCAATGTCTTGGGATTGATCATCGGGGCAATATCGGCCAACCGGCGCAAAAAGCGTGGTCCGCGCTTGATTGCCTGAAGCCAGATCAGTCGGCATGCCCGAAACCGGCCAAGCCCGCTTGCTGCAAACAGGCGGCTTTCAAGCCCGTCAAACGGATCGGCACCGGCAAAATCGTCTTGCGCCATTCTGGCCAAAACCCGATCGCGGATATCAATCATTTCGGACCGGTTCACCATTCTTTCCTTCTTGCGCGCTGATCCCGGCCGCAATGGCACAACAGATCAGATAATGCCCGTAATTCAGACTGTTGTCCGTAATCATGGTGACGAAAACCGATAGCAAAATACAAACCGCCAACCGCGTCTGGCGCACGATCAAAATCACGACAGCCCATCCCGTCCCCCACAGCAGCGCGCCGACAATCCCGGTTTCAAACAGAATACGGAAATGATCGTTGTGAAGTGCGCCAAATGATCCGAACGATGCGGTCTGAGACAGGATTTCTTCCACCGACCCGGCCCCGAAGCCCAGCCACCTTTGGCCGTCTGATCCGTCACGCCAGATTTCGGCAAACATCTTCCAGAATGCCAGCCGCCCGCTGTCATGGGTCATCACAAGACGGGGCAGATACGCCATCACACCCCCGACCACGATGCCGGCACCGATCAAGCCCGCAATCCACGTCATCGCCCGTGAAAACCGGATCATGCCAATGGCATTGATCAGCATCGCAATCACGGCAATCCGGGTTTGGGACAGAAAAACCGCACCCGCAGTCGCCATCATCAACCAGCGCCGATGGCCGAAATTGCAAACAGAACAAAGCGCAAAAAATCCCAGAAACAAAAAGGCGTGATTAAGCCGCGCCCCTTCATGGGTCAGATAAAACGAACTTGAAAGGATCAGGTAAAACAGCATGGCGGGCATCAGGATGCGCAAACAATCACGCCCGATCACCGCCCCGGCCACAAGCCCGACCGGCACCATCATCAGATTGCCGATCAGGCGGATCTTTTCATCACCTGCGCCATTCCCGAACATGATCAGCCCGGTCAATCCGGCAAGGACCAGCAAACCGGTCAGCAAACCGGGGCCAAGCCGGATCGTGCGGAGCGAACCCGCCACCATCAGCACCCAAAAGACCAGCAAAACCAGCTTGGCCAACATCCCCCCGGCTCCCAGCAACCAGAATGATGTTGCCATCACCCCGTTGCCAGCAATCACCACCCATATCGGCAATCGACGCCGGGCATTCTGGCCGGAACGCCGATCGGTTTTGCCAAGGTGCGGTTTACCAAGGTGTGGTTTGCCAATTCCCGGTTTGGCAAATGATGCCGTCGTCCTATTCCCGTTCATGGCTATCCCCACGCTGCTTGTGGTCAGGATTGCCGGTTTGGCTGGCGACAGGCCGATCAAATTGGGCTAGGGTCATCTCCTTCATTTCAAAGCAGATTGGCACAGGTCGATGGTGCGACTGGCGCAGTTTTGTCTGATGGCGGAAATCATTCTTGCCCCCGTGATGCTGGGCGGGGCTCGGCCTTGGGCAATTTCGGTTCTCGCCATCCTGACCGGGGTTGGGTTGATCGCCATATGCTGGCGAATGCACACCATATCCCTGCCCCGCTACGTGATCGGTGTCTGGCTGTTTGCCGCCATTATCGTCATCTGGATGATCACACAGGCATCCCCGGTCTGGCCTGATCAAGCCTTTCCGTTTGATGTTCCATTTGTTGCCCTGTATCCCGCGGCCTGGATCAAACAGACCTTTGATATCATCTGGCTTTGCGCGACCGTCACCCTGATATCCCTGATCGCGCAAAAGGCCCCCAATGGCGGGCTTTTGGCAATTTTGCATGCCATCATCATTGCTTGCACCCTTCAGATGGTGCTGGCGCTTGGCAATGCGGTTTTTGACGCACAAACAACATTCTGGTTTGCCAAGACCGCCCATATCGGGGACTGGACCGGAAGCCTTGCCAATCGCAGTGCGTTTGGCGGATTGATGGGGATCGGATATATCGCCAGCATCTATCTGTTTATGGTCCCCCATACCAATTACCGTCATGCTGGCGCTGATGCTGGTGCCCGTCATCATGTGCCGATTGGACGACGCCTTGATCAGTCGGGCGGCTATCTTGCACTTGCCATTCTGTTTGTCGCAGCCCTGACCCAAAGCCATTCGCGCCTGGCATTTGCCCTGGTTCTGATCGCGACCTTTTTCATGATCGGCTTTGCCCGGCATCCGGGCAGATCGACGCGCGCATGGCATTGGGGAAAGCTGCTTTTTGCCGGTTTCTGGGTGGTCGGCATCGGGCTTGTCGCATCGGTTAGTGTGCCTGAACTGGTATCGCGGTTTCATGATCTGACGCGCTTTGACCTGATCCAGCGCGATGATGCCTGGGCGACGGCCCTTCGGGCCATTTCCGATCGACCATTCACCGGCTTTGGACCAGACAGCATTGCCCTTGTCATGGGTCATTTTGCGACCCCGGAACTCAATAAAGATGCCAACTGGTTCAGTACGCATAACCTGTGGCTTGATGGTGCAATTGTCTTTGGGGTGCCGGTCGTTTTGGCACTGGCAATTGCCGTGATTTTCAGTGCAGCCTTGATCATGCGCGCCACATGGAACCAGCCATTTCGGGGGCTTGTGATAGCCGTGATCAGTCTGTTTCTGACAAGCACGATATTTGACTGGGTCATCGGGCTTCCGGCCCTGATTTTGCCGGTTGTCGCCATTCTGGGGCCGGGTTTGAAGCATCAATTGCCCGGCATCGCGCATCTTCCTTATCCGCCGGTCATGCGGGGCAAGCAACAAGGCCCGGTCAAACAGGGCCGTACGCCGTTGCAGATCACGGTCATCCCTAACCATCCCCGACAGGGCGGAAACCGCCATCAAAAACGGATCGAACGGGGCATGGCTGCGCTGATCGGTGATGGTTTGATCAAGGATTTTCGGGTCACCAGTCGTCAGTGCCATGTGCAATGCCTCTGTTCGAAGGGCGGCTTCAAATCCGTTTGCATTGGCAAATCCGGCACGCGGGTCATCAAGTTTGCGCAATGCGGCCGCTTCTGTCGCCAGTTGCCAGCCGGCATAAAGGATCACGGCCAGTGCCCCGGCCATCACAATGCCCCGCATCATGCCCCGCATCATACCCGGCCCCCCATCGTTTGGGGCATATCGGCCCGTCCATAGGCCGGTCGCGCCGGGCCGCCATTCAAGACGATGCCGCTGGCAACAATTCCCGCCGTGGCAAGACGATCAAGCGCGTCCTTGGCGTCGCGCTTTTTGCTTGATCCGTGTCGCAAAACAAACAGCCTGACATCGGCAAGCCCCATGGCCACCAGCCCGTCCGCAACCGACAGGATCGGCGGCGTATCAAGGATGATGTAATCAAACTGATTGCGCAATTGATCAACAAGCGGTCTCAGATGTCGCTCAATCAGTCCGGTCGCGATGGATCCGGGCACCGCCATCCTTGCCCCCAGATGCCAATATTGCCCGGTGTGCCCGTCGGCCTTGGCAGCGGTGTCTTTAAATCCGGTCACATCCGTCTCGCCGGAAAGAAGGGCGACCAGATCGGCAAAGACACGGTTGGTATTTTCCCCGCCGGTCGGATCATGAAGGTCACCATCAATCAGCAGGGTTTTGTGACCAAGCCCGGCAAAACATGATGCAAGCGCGTGGGCGATGTGGCTTTTGCCTTCGCCGGTTTGTGCCGATCCGATGGCAATGATCTGTGCGGTTGATCCGGTTGGCGGGGGTTTTCGGTTCTGATCAACGATGCGCATCAAAACCGCCAGATGGCCGATTGCTTCATCACCCCCGCCATCCGTCGCAAGGCCCCTGCCATCCGTCATATTGCGGGCGGGGATGCGCGCATAAAGCGGCACGCCCAAAACGTCTTGCGGTTCGAAATCATCGGCAATGGTTTGATCGAAATAGTGCCGCAACAAAGCGGCAATCACCGCGGCAAACAATGCCACCATGATGGCCAGCGCCATCAGATCGCGTTTGGCCGGAAATTCCGCCGACACCGGAAGGGTCGGTGATTGCAGAATTTCAAAATCGCCGCGAAAGGATGCCAGTTCACGACGCAATGTCTGAACGTGCCGGGAAAGTTGATCGACATTGTCACGCGCCAGTGCCACCGCACGCTGCAATTGACCCTGACCTTGTGTACGGGCATGGCGGTCATTCAATCGGCTTTGCCAAAGATCACGTTGCCCGGTGATCAGACGAAGCCTTTCCCGCGCACTGGCAAGCGCATCCCCCATCTGCCCCGATACCGTCATCGCCGCATCCACCAACTGCGCATAAAGATCATCAAGCACCTTCTGGCGGCCTTGCATTATCGGGTGTTTGGGTCCGTAACGCTGGTCAAGCCTGTCAAACTCCTGACGTTCGGTTTCATAGCGTTGCGAAAGCTGTGCGACCATCGGATGCCCGGCGATATCAGGAATGGCCAAAAGATCATCAAGCCCGTTTGCCATTGCCCGGCGACGGGCCGCCAGTTCAAGGGTTGCAACCTCCTGACCGATTTTTTCGGCCTGCTCGTCAAGCGCATAGACCCGTTCAAGCATCAATGCGCCTTCTTCCTGATCAAGCATCCCGGCCTGTTGTTGCCAGGCCAGCAAATCACCTTCGCGGGCAAAAAGGTCGCCTCGGGCGGTGGCAAGCTGATTGTCCGTATCCTCAAGACGGGATCGAATGACATGTTTCTGGCGATCTTCGCGCTGCCAGACATAGCTTTCGACAATTGCCTGAAGTGCGGCCTGACTGACGGTCGCATCCGTTGTGACAAAGCTTGCCTCAATCACGGCGGAATGACCGATCCGTTCGGCCCCGAACCGGGCACGCAACCAGTTGATTGCATCCGTTTCAGATGTCCCTGTTCGGGGCGCAGGACCATTTGCCAAACTGTTTTCGACACCACCCGGATCGAAACCGATACCCGCACCACGCAGGACCGCCAGGGCGGTCGCCAGGGTTTCCTCGCTGCGCATTTCGGCAATCACGGTTTCGATTTGCTGGGCGGTCAATTCACCGGCGCGGGGGCCTGCGCCGTCACTGGCGCGATCACCAGACGCCGTGACAACCGGTATCAGGCCAACTTCCGCCGTCGCACGATATCCCGGCTGCCAGTTGGCAATCACGCCAAGCAGCGCCAACAGCACAATGACAAAGGCAAGAATTGCGACGCCACGTCGCCGCCACAAGATCGCAACCAGTTCACGCAAGGACGGGTCAAACTGTTCAAATGATGGGCCCGTCATCTTGGACTGACATCCTCCTGCTGAAATGTCGCATCACCAAGCTCGTCCACCAGATCCTGCCAGACCGGGCTGGCCTGCCCGCCTGTCTGCACAACGCGGTAAATCACGTCATAGGAAACCGCCTGTCGGACTTGGGCGGGCGGAACGGTTATGCCCGATGACGGGGTGCTTATCCCTGTTTCGACAACCGCGATATCATCATCAAACCGGTCATCCCCCGGCACAAACCGAACGGCCCCGTCACCGAAAAAGCGTGATGCAAGGGTCGGCACATCATTTTCAATCATGCGGGTCAGGCGGCTTGGTTCCGGATGCAGACCAAGAAGCTGCTTTAACACGCCGCCAAAAACCGCCTCGACCAAAAAACCGTTTCCCCCCGCAGCACTCAGGATCACCTCCATCATTTTAAGCACCGCCGAAATCGTTGCATCCGCACTCTGCCAATCGATCTGACGGTTATCGGTCTGACGGGCATCGGCCTGATCGGTCATTTCCGCCGTCTCGCCAAACAGCGCCAGATCAAGCAGCCGATCAATCATGTCCCGGACGTCCTGCGGGGTGGTAAGGGCGCTGATCTTTTCTGCGATCTGCGTGCGCATATCCGGGGTTTCAATCCCGGGGCGCGCATCGGTGGGCACAGCCGGGGGTGCATCGGCGGCAGGTGTGATGACTTGCGAACCGCCATCACGCGCAAACAGGATCACCGGTGTTGCCAGTGTGATCATTGCCGCCAGCCTGACCCAACCGGGCATGTGCCCGACGCGATGGGCAATGATTTTCGGCATCACCAGCCGCGCAAATGCCCAAAGCCCGCGCCCGTAACGCGGCAACATGTATCGGGGCTGACAGGCAATCCGCCACAAAAACTCCAGCCCGGCCTTTTGCATGACAACCGGTGCCCGCCTTATTCGGCCCGACAGAACATCAAATGCCCCGCCAACCCCCATGATAAAGCCGCACCCGGTCTGTTCACCAAACCGGTCAACAAAGATCTCCTTGCGCGGCGATGGCAGGGCAACAAAGACCGCGTCCGCCCCGCTTTGCCGGACAATCGCGGCCAGTTTGGCGTCATCGGGATCAAATCCGTGATGAATGCCGGCAATTTGAAGATCGGGATAACGGCGCATCAAGCGCGCCCGAAGTTCGCGCACAACATCGGGGCGCGCCCCAAGCAGGAAAATCCGCACCCCCTGTTTTTCAAACCGGGGCAACAATGCGGTCATGACGTCAATGCCGGTCACCCGTTCGGGCACCTTGATGCCCAAAAGCCGCGCGGTCCAAACAATGCCCATGCCATCGGCATTCAGGCTGTCGGCATTTGCCAATGCCCGAAACAACCGGACATCGTCGCGTGCCTGTGGCAATTTCAATGCATTCAGGGATTGCTGTCGAAAACAGGGACCATTGGCATACCGGTCACGAGATGCCAGCCAATTACAGATATCTGCGCATAGTTTTTCGCGCTGCCTGAGATCAAGACGCAACCCGAAAATCGCAGCTTTCCCCTGTCGCATTCATCGTCCCCGCCAGTCCAGAACCAACTGCCCGGAAATCCAACCAGATCACATTTTTTTCAGCATCCATAGATACTTATGCCCATGGCTGCACTTTTGTATCGTTGATGGAAAAGGTAACTTATGATTGATTAAACAGCAACAACAGCATCCACGGATGAGCTTCTGGTGAAAATAGCGTTGCTGACCAACATTGTTGCGCCGTACCGGTTTGACAGTTACAGCGCCCTGCATCACCACGCCCGAAACGCCGGTGGCGGCCTGACCGTCATTTGCACCAACCGCACCGAACCGCAACGCAACTGGCCCGACCGTCCGCCCCCCTTTGCGCAGATCAATCTTGCCGGTTTGAATCTATATCTCGGTGAAAACCGCAATCTGACTTTCCCGGTTGGCGTCACAAAGACCATCCGGAAAACAAGGCCCGATATCCTGATCCTTGCCGGATTTGGCATGGCGCAATGGCGGGCGCGAAATCTCGCCGCACAATCCGGCATTCCCGTCATTGTCCAGTTTGACGGATGGTCCGCATCGGACGCCCTTTATGACAATCCGGTACGTCGTTTCATCCGCCGCCAGATGGTCCGCACGGCTGATGGCCATATTGCTGCCAGCACACGCGGCAAAGACTGGTTTGCCACCCACGGCGCCAAAACCGAAGATATCTTTGTTACGCCGATACCCGTGTCCTTTGGCAATGATGCAATCCCGGTCGCCTTTTCCAATCGCGGCTTTTTCGAACGCCCCTTTGACCTTGTGTGGTGTGGTCGGACAACCCGTCGCAAGGGCTTCGACACCTTCCTTGAAATTGCCGCAACACTGGTGCGATCAAACATTGTGCACAAGATCGGCATTGTCGGATGTACCGATACCGGGAAGATCAAGGATCGCCTTCGCCGTACAGGTCTTGCAGACATCACCCAAACATGGGGTCAACTTCCCCCGCCACAGCTTCCCGCACATCTTGGTGCGGCCAGGCTTTGCCTGTTTCCAAGCCACAATGATGCCTATGGCCTTGGCGTGGTTGAGGCGATTGCATGTGGCGCGGTCGCACTTGCCAGTGATGCTGTCGGGTGTGCCCCCGATATACTCGATCCCGATGATACCCTTTTGACGAACGCGCCATCGGCATGGGTATCGGCTTGTTCAAACCTTCTGCGCAATCCTGATCTTTGGCGTCAAACCCGGCAAAGACAGGCAAGCCGGATTACCGCCAACACCGCCCGACATCATGCCGACACTCTGTGGCAGGCCGTTTGTCACGGCATCGCCAGGAACCGGGGTCATTGCCAATGGAATTGATCCACCCGGTTCCGACATCGTCCAAAACCGGCCCATCTGTGTGGATGGTCAGCCGGGTTGATCAGTCGGCAATTCTGGCAGGTTACCTTGCCCGGCAGAACCGCCTGATCCGTTGGGACAGTTTCTGGCGCCATGACGGGCATGGCTTTCCAACCCCGCCATCGCGCGCGACCGACCCCGTCCTTGCACAAATTCCCGGTCGGCATTTGATGCCCGATCTTATGGGGCAGATCGCCCGCAAATTGCGCCTGCCCGCCGCCAACCTTTATTCCGACATTCCGTTGTCGGTTCTGGCATCGCTTCACAATCCCAAGGCCGATATTTTCCACGGTCAGGGCAATTACAGCCTTCCTGCCATGCGCCGCGCCAAGGCACGCGGTATGGTGACCATTGCCGATATTACCGGCCAACTGGCCCCGACCCGGCATTGCCAACTCGCCACGGAATATCAGTCACATGGTCTGACATATCGCGAAATTTCCGCATTCCTTGCCCGTCGCAGAACCTTCGAAGCACAGTTTGCCGATGCGGTTCTGGCACCATCCGATGCGGTCGCATACGGTCTGCAAACATGTGGCATCAATCCGGACAAGATTTATCTGGTGCCCTTCATATCCCCGCAATGCCAGGAACTGGTCCACCGCGCCCGCACCGGTCGTACCGGGACGGTTATCCGGCTGCTTTATGTTGGCAATCTGTCATTGGCCAAGGGGATTGCCCATCTTCTGCGCGCCTGGTCGACCCTTCGGGCCAAATATCGCCTGCGTGTCCGCCTGACCCTGATCGGGCCTGCGCAACCTTGTGCCAGACCACTTTTGGCCAACCTGCCAGACGGCTGTGAATGGCTTGGTCCCCAACCTCGAACCGTGGTCGCCGACCGGATGCTGGGCTCTGACATCTTTGTGTTTCCCAGCCTGTCAGAAGGCAGCAGCCTTGCCGTGATGGAGGCCATGGCAGCCGGTTGCGCCATTGTCACCACCTTTGATGCCGGAAGCCCGGTAATAAATCACATAAGCGGCCTGATCATTGCGCCACGTGATGCCGATGCAATGACAACCGCCCTGTCGGCCCTGATTGAAAATCCGGCCATGCGCAAAAACCTGTCGCACGCCGCCCGGGACCAGATCAGCCGGGATCTTGTCACCGGCTATGGCAATCGGGTTGATCTGGCCTATGAAGCCGTGTTGTCACGCCATGGATAAAGCTAGCGATAAAGTCATTGATAAAATCATCTTGGCAATAACGGCCAATCTGTTTCCGTTATGGATGGTCGCGGCGAACCTGATCGCCAGACTGGGCGGCATGATCATTCTTTTGCTGATCGGGCATGGTTTTGCCCCCGATATCCTTGGCGGGTATTTTGCGATGCTGGCAATGACCGGACTTGCCGTTACCGCAACACAGGCGGGCACCGGCCCGCTTTTGATCCGGCTGGTTCAGACCGGGGCGCACACCACCGCTGTTTTCATTATCACATTCCGGCTTTTGGTCGCTTTTGCCGCGATTGCGCTGCTTGTGACCCGGTCGGAATTTGATCTTCCAATCCACTGGCCGTTCGTGATCATGCCGATTTCTGCGGCCCTGTCGCCCGACTGGATCATTACCGCCCGGACCGCATTTTCCCATCTTGGCCAGATTGCCGTGATCGCCCAGCTTGCCGGTATCGGGGCTGCATTTTTGGCCGTCGCAACGAACAACAATTTTATTTTGTTTACCATCGCACCGGCGATCTCGATCGCGGCCTTTATTGCATCAATCTGCTTTGCAGCGCGCTTGCGCAGCAAACCGCAGACATCTATGGTCGCGCCTGCACCTGATATCAAACAGATATGCGGCCTGATCGGCTTTACGCTTCTGGCCGGTTTCCTGCCCAACCTTGATTTTGTGTTGTTGGGGGATGGATCGCACGCGTTGTTCCTTGCGCAACGTGTTTTTCTGTTTTGTGCCGGTTTGATAACTGCGATTGCGGCCACCCTGTTTGCCAAACGCCAGGAAGGGCTGATACGGGAATTCTGGCTGGTTGTACCGATGGCATCTGTCACCATGTTGCTGCTGTTTTTCCCCGACCTGATCGCACATCTGATCTATGCAGCACCGGACACGCATCTTGTCGCAATCCTGCGCACCGGCGCGTTCTGGCCGCTTCTTTTGGCCATCATCATTCGCCAATGCCTTGTCTTGCAGGAAAGCGGTCGGGTGATCTGGCTGGGGTGGCTTCTTCTGATCTTGTTGTTTGTAACGCTTCCGCTGTTTTCCGAACCAATGAAAACACCGGGCTTGTTGGCAAACCTTATGATCATTGCCCAGATCAGGCTCGGTGTGTTGTGCGTCATACTGGCGGGCTGCCAGGTCTGTCTGATGCGCAAGGATGTGCGCACATGAGCAAACTCGACGTTTCGATTACCGATAACCGGGTTATGGATGGCCAATTTGGCGATATCTCGTTTGCCGGTTGGGGCATTGAATGTTCGGATCGGCATTCATTTGTCACCCTGACCGATACCCCGCGCAATGCCCATAACACCGGCAATATCTGGCATCTGTCGGGCGGGCGGTTAAAGATTGATCTGAAAACGCATCTTGTGGCCCCCCGATGCCTTGCCGTGTCGGCAAGTTTCACTGCGCTCGATGACATCATGCTTCAGGATGCGGTGATCCGGTTTGTCTTTGCCAAAACCGGCATTGATCACGGCATAATTGCCGATCAATCGTTTAAACATGCCAATAGCGACAAATACCGTCTTTACCCTGTCAGACAGGCCGAACTGGTCAGCCATGCCAACCATCGGGCAGTCCTTACCCTGACCCGATCCGATGGCGCGGGGCGCTTTGATCCGTATCTTTATCTGCGTGATCGCGATGATCACTGGATCATTCATGCCCGTCTATTACCCTCCGGTCCGGTTGATCAGGTCTGGCTGCGCTGGGCCAACCGGTTCTTTACCCTTTCCGCCCCGGATTGGGTTACCAAACGACTTTGGAGGATGGGACCGGTTCGGCGATTTTTATGGCGGCTTCGCGAACGTCGGGGCCGACATTTTCCGGAAATTCAAGCCGTACCGCTCAACCGGCTCACGGCTGGTCAGACACTCGGGATGGAGGTCACATGTCACTTCCACTGACCCATGCCGGGATGACCGACCGCTGTCTCAGACTGGCAAAAATCATTGCCGATGAATTGGTTCGCCGTCAGAAACCGGATGGCGATTTCGTGCTTCCCGATTTTTACGGCAAGGCCTTTGCCTGCGCGCTTTGGTCCGGGCTTGATCACGATCAGTATCATCGACAGATCGCCCGCGCACAAACCGCCCTTCAACGCGAAATTCCCGACAAAACCTATCACCGTGAATTCATCGAATATGCCTTGTTTTCAATGCCGGGCATGCCGGCAACCGCCCGTCGCGCCATCCTGAAAAATTCCCGCAATCAAAATCCCGATGTTGCAAACTGGCAGATCCTGCAATTGCGCAACCGTCAGGCAAAAAATTCGGGCGCATTCAGCCGGTTGTCTGCTTCCTTGCATCGCTGCTTTATTCGCATGCGTTATTGGCGATCCGATCTGTTGCTTGATCGACCCGGATGCTTTTCCGCGCAATATCATGCCTTTTGCGCGGCCCTGCTCTCGCAAAGCGCTAACCGGACCGATCAGGCACTGGCACGCAAGGCAACGCACCTGATTGCCACCATATGCCAAAACCACGGATATGCGAATTTGGCCGGTCGTGGTGCGGGGCAAAGCTTCGGGGCGGTCTGTGCGTTTTATGTTCTGTTGAAATACGGTTTTCATGACGCGGCCGATGCGGTTCTTTATCGCATCGAAGATGCCATGCTAAATGCCGCGACCTTGCCACTCAATCTTCTTGCACCGTGCCCCGTTCCCGAAAATCCCGGTCCGACAAACCGCTTAACACCGGGCTGGTATGGTTATAACCGTCATGACGATTATCTGGCTTTTGGCGGTTACTGGCTGTTGCAGGCAGCCGGACTTTCACCAGAAACGCCGCAAAGCACGCCGACCAATCATCCACACCAATCCCGGATGCTTTTTACCACCACATCGGCACATTATGACGCACAGATGCTTCTTTCAGGCGCCCGGATTTTTGATGTAACGCCCGCCCCTGTCATTGTATCGGGAAAGGGGAGCGGTGCGATGATACTGTTCCCGCCAACCGGCGGTGAACAGGATCAGCCAAGCCTGTATGTCCCGGCAACCATACCGCTTCCGGCGACCCGGGATGGCACGGTCGCACGTTTTATCACTGCCACGTGCCAATCGGACCGGCGGGTTGTTGTAACCTTTCAATTAGAGGGAACAACAGGGCAGCGGATCATTGATTTTGACGATACCGAAATCCGGATTACAGACAGTTGCGATGCACGTCTTTCACCAAAACCCGATTTGCTGCGCGTTCTTGCCACCGCGGATGCAAAGCTGAACCGCGTTTCCGATACCGAACTGTCCATCACACACACCGGCATTCTTTTGATGTGCGATCAGCCGATCGTGGTTGATGACAATGACGCGATTACGGTTGCGGGCCCGGCCCAGCGCATCACGGCCCCGAAGACAAACAAGGCAACCCTTATTATCCGGTGGGAGAACAGGCAAAATGACTGATCCGGTCACGGTCATCACAACCATCTATAACGGATCGCGTTTTATCGACGGATTTGCCCGCAACCTTGTTCAAACACTGCGTGCGCAAGATCGCGCCATCCTGCTTGATGATGGATCAAATTCGCCGCTTGTACTACCAGACATCCTTCGTTCAGATGCCCGAATAAAGCTGATCACAGCCAAACGGCTTGGGCGCGGGGCGGCCTTAAATCTGGCGATCGGCAATTGCAAAAACGGCCTGATTGCCATTCAGGACATCGACGACCTTTCACTTCCCGGTCGTCTCGACGCACAGGCGGACTTTCTTGCCGCCCGACCGGACGCGCTGTCATTCACCCCGGCGCAATCGGACCGGCCAGTCATCTGCCGCAAAGGATCACGGAAAATTGCCCCGTCCCGCCTTTATGTCAGTAATCCGTTCCATCACTCATCCCTGGCGTTTCACCGCGATATCTGGGTGGGTGCAGGCGGCTATGACACCAACCTTCCGTGCTGTATCGATCTTGATTTCTATTTGCGCGCGGCCTGCCGGGCTGGCGCATCGTTTTGGCAGCTCGACACCCCATTCATTGCCCGCAACCTTGATCCGGCCGAACGTTTTTATGCCGCGATCCCGTCTGATATCTATCGGGCGACCTTGCAAACTGTTCTGGACCGTTATCGGGCCGATGTCGGCTTTTCACACTGGATGATTCTGGCCATGATGCGCACAAAACTTGGCATTGCGCGGGGGACCGGATGATGACAAAACGCAACCGGCTTGTTGCCATGGTTCAATTGCCCCCGCCCATGCACGGGGCAGCCAAAATGAACCGGCATGCGATTGATGCGCTATCGGAAAAGTTCGACACGCGTGTCATCGAAATGCGCTTTGCCAACAAGCTTTCAGACATTTCCCGACCAACTGTCGCGAAAGTCCTGCGTGCGCTTTGGCTTGCCATCCGGCTTGTTTTTGCCCTTCCCGGTCGGGATGTCCTTTATATCTGCTTTGCCCCGACGGGCGGGGCCTATTACCGTGATTGCCTTTATGTCTTGCTGGCCAGATTGTTTGGCGTTCCCGCCATCATCCATCTGCATGGCCGTGGTCTTTGCGCCATGCGCCAAACCGCGGGGTCAGCATGGTTTCAAAAACGGGTCTTTTCTGGCCAGACCGCCATTTTGCTTGGCGAAACGCTGCGCTCTGAAATTGCCGGTCTGGATTGCCGGTCCGTTATCATTGCCAATTGCCTGGATGATGATGCCTTTGCCAGGTCGCTCGGCCCTGATTGGTATCCGGCATCGCCTGTGCGCATTTTATGGCTGTCCAATCTGTTTCGCGCCAAGGGGATTGAAACCCTGATCGCGGCGTGCGCGCTGCTCGGTAAACGTGGTGTTTCCTTTAACCTGACCATTGCCGGGGCACCGGGTGATATAACCACGGTCGAACTCGACACCCTTTTGGCATCCTGTGGCATCAGAACATTTTCCAACTATGTCGGTCCGATTGCCCCAAATGCGCGCACGGCCCTTTATCAAAACTGCGATCTGTTTGTGTTGCCAACCAATTATGGCAACGAAGCGCAGCCGCTAGTCGTGATTGAGGCCATGGCAGCGGGCATTCCCGTAATTACCAGCGATATCGCCACATTGCCGGAATTTGTCATCCCGGGTCAAACCGGCTGGCTATGCCCGCCAGACGATCCCGATCTGCTTGCCCGTGCTATCATCGACGTGACCCGTGATCCCGCCCGCACCGACATGATCCGTCGAAATGCCCGGACGATGTGTCAGAACCGTTTTCACCGCGCGCGGTTTGCCGATCAAATCCAAATGACGGTTATGGATGTTTTGCAAAACACACTTCCCATCACCGGCGCCACCCATCAGAATGCCGGGAACCCCAATCCGGATGACCGCAAATGACCCGCGAAGAATTCAATGCCTTTTGCAAATCACTGCCCCACACCACGCATGTCGTGCAATGGGGCGGTGCCGATGTATGGAAGGTTGGCGGCAAGGTCTTTGCCATTGCCGGATGGACCCGGAACGAGACCCTTGGCATCACCTTCAAGACATCTGAAATCGGCTATGAGGTGCTCAAGGAAATGCCGGGTCTGCGCCCTGCCCCCTATCTGGCATCACGCGGAATGAAATGGATCCAGCATCATGATGTGCCGGGTCTTGGCGATGCTGATCTTTGCGATCATATAAAAAGCTCGCACCGCATTGTCGCCAAGGGTTTGACGAAGAAAATGCAGCGCGAGCTTGATCTTTATCAGGATGAAGCTGATTAAAGCCGGGCTTACAGACGCCAGAGATCAATACCGGCCGGAACCGCGTCACGCGGCAGAACCGCGCGCACATCGGCGACAAAGCCCTTGCCGTCTTTCAGAAGCCCCGAAACCAGCGGCCAGCCCTTGGTGACATATTCCTTGTGCGACACGGCAAGGACAAGCGCATCTGCCGGTTTCAGATCATCATCACCACACAGTTTCAAACCGTCAAATTCGTGGGTGACTTCCTCGGCATCGGCATGAACATCGTGGACCTGAACATTGATCCCGGCATCTTCAAGCGACCGGATGATGTCAATCACACGGGTATTGCGGATATCAGGAACATCTTCCTTGAAGGTCAGGCCAAGCACAGTCACGGTCGGGTTCTTGGTAGCCCCTTCGCGCAGCAATGCCCGGATCACCTTGTTGGCGACAACTTCGCCCATGCCGTCATTCACGCGACGACCGGCCAGAACCACCTGCGGGTAATAGCCAAGCTCTTCTGATTTGTGGGTCAGATAATAGGGATCGACACCGATGCAGTGCCCCCCAACCAGACCCGGGGTAAACTTCAGGAAGTTCCACTTGGTCCCGGCTGCTTCGAGCACATCACGGGTATCAATGCCCGCCCGGTCAAAGATCAGCGACAGCTCGTTCATCAGCGCGATATTGAGATCACGCTGGGTGTTTTCAATCACCTTGGCGGCTTCGGCGGCCTTGATGGTCGGCGCCTTGTGAATGCCTGCGGTGACGACACTGCCATAAACCTCGGCGACAATATCAAGGGTCGCCTGATCCTGACCCGATACGACCTTGGTAATGGTGGTGAAACGATGTTCGCGATCACCCGGGTTGATGCGTTCGGGGGAATAGCCGACCGTGAAATCGGTCCCGGCCTTAAGACCCGAAAGCTGTTCCAGGATCGGAACGCAAACCTCTTCGGTCGCCCCGGGATAGACCGTGCTTTCATAGACCACGATGTCACCCTTTTTCAGGACGGCCCCAACGGTTTTCGATGCCGAACGCAACGGCGAAAGATCCGGGCGGTTTGAACTGTCAATCGGGGTCGGCACGGTGACGATATGGAAATCGGCCTGGCGCAGATCTTCGGGATTGTCACTTAACAACAGGTCGGCTGCTGCCAGTTCGTGATCATCGACTTCGCCCGTCGCATCATGTCCGGCCTTGAGCTGCGCAATACGGGCCTTGTTGATATCAAAGGCCACGGTCCGACCTGTCGACGTTCCGAATGCAACCGCAACCGGCAACCCGACATAGCCCAAACCGATAACAGAAATCTTGCGCCCGTGGCTCATTGCTCAACCCTTACTAAGATACGCTGAACTGACTTCTAGCCAGCCCCATCCCGACCGTCAATAATCGAGATCAAAAAGCAACAGGGCACCAGAATTTCTGATGCCCTGCCTTGAAATCGCTGCGTGAACGGGACTTAACCCTTCACGACAATATTGACCAGTTTCGGTGTCGGCTTGGCGACATAGATCACCTTGACGATCTGCATGCCTTCAAGATGGCGCGCAACATTCGGGTCCGCCTTGGCAAGGGCTTCGACCGTTGCCTGATCGGCATCGGCGGCCACCATGACAGAACCGCGTTTTTTGCCATTGACCTGAACCGGGACTTCGAACTCGTCATCCTTGGCCTTTTCGGCATCGAATGCTGGCCAGTCGAACTTGATCACCGACTTCTTGGCGCCGAATTCATCCGAAGCCATCCGGCTCATCAGTTCCTCGCCCAGATGCGGCGCAAACGGTGCAACCATCAAGGCCAAAGCCTTGGCATGGTCATCGTGAACCGCATTCTGTTTGGTCAGCGCATTAGTCAGTTCGATCAAGGCGGCAATCGCCGTATTCAGACGAAGATCGGCAATATCGCCCGTCACCTTGGCAATCGTCTTGTGCACAAGCGTTTCGATCTTGCCATCAACGCTGTCGGTGCGTTCCATCTGGGTGGTAACTTTCCAGACATTGGACAGGAACCGCATCATGCCGACAATCGCATCGGACTGCCACGGCTTGGAACTGTCAAGCGGGCCCATATACATCTCGTACGTTCTGAACGTATCGATGGTGTACTGGTCGCAGATTTCCTCGGGCGGGATGCCGTTTTTATAACGTTTGCCCATCTTGCCCGGCACGGTCGTCAGCTGTTCGTCCGTCTTGGCATTGAACGGGACTTTCTTGCCATCGACATCGCGCATTTCGACATCATGAATGTCGACATAAACACCGCGCGCATCGGTATAGGCATCAGCCGTGATCATGCCCTGGTTAAACAGCTTCTGGAACGGCTCGGGCGTTGCGACATAGCCAAGATCAAACAGAACCTTGTGCCAGAAACGCGAATACAGCAGATGAAGTACTGCGTGCTCCGCTCCGCCGACATAAAGGTCAACCGCCCCCGGAAGCGCCTTGCCATCCTTGTCGGTGCTGTTCGCCCAATAGGCCGCCGCATCGTCTGATGCAAATTTCGCATCGTTCTTCGCATCGAAATAGCGCAGATAATACCAGCACGACCCCGCCCAGTTCGGCATGGAGTTGGCGTCGCGTTTGAACGCACGCACTTCATATTCCGCACCGTCATGGGCGTATTTTGACCCAACCGCCGCATCAACCGGAAGAACCGAACCATCGCCAAGGACAATACCGGTGACTTCCATCCATTCCTTGGCACGTGCCAATGGCGGCTCCGGCTCGGAATTCGGGTCTTCGTTCGATTGCGGTTTGAAATCGGTCATTTCCGGCAGAACAACCGGAAGCGCTGCCTCGGCAATGCCGTGAACCTGATCGGTTTCCTTATCAAACAAAACCGGGAACGGCTCGCCCCAATAACGCTGGCGCGAAAACAGCCAGTCACGCAATTTATACTGCACGCGACCGCGACCAATACCCTTGGCTTCCATCCATTCGATGATTTTGGCCTTGGCATCGGGGGTCGAAAGACCGTTGATCGAAACCTCGTCATTGGCGGAATTGATCGTCTCGCCAATTTCGGTCTGGGCTGTTTTGAAGCTGCCCGGATTTGCTTCATAAAGGGCTGCCAACGCAGGCCCGTCAAGATCACCCGCATCGGCCGGTGCATTATCCTTAAGCCAACCCTCGGACGGCTTGGTGGTTGCCTTGATCGGCAGGCCGAATTTATGGGCAAATTCAAAGTCGCGCTGATCGCCGGCCGGAACCGCCATGATCGCCCCGGTGCCATAGCCCATCAGGACATAATCGGCAATCCAGACCGGGATTTCTTCACCCGTCACCGGGTTGGTCGCATATGCGCCGATAAATACACCGGTCTTTTCGCGTTCGGCATCATCCTTGGCCGAAACGGCCTTAAGCTCGGACGCCTGCGCGCGATAGGCGGCAACATCGCCTTTTTTATCCTCGGCACACAGCTTGTCCACCAGCGGATGTTCGGGTGCCAGAACCATATAGGTCGCACCAAAAATCGTATCCGGGCGGGTGGTGTAAACCGCGATTTTCTCGTCCGCACCATCGACAGTCGTGACCGGGAAATTGACCCGCGCGCCAACAGAACGACCAATCCAGCCCTTCTGCATTTCGACCACGCCATTGGGCCAATCAAGCCCTTCAAGGTCGGCCACCAGACGATCGGCATAATCGGTAATGCGCAACATCCACTGTTTCAGCGGACGCTTGTAAACCGGATAATCACCACGTTCGGACTTGCCTTCGTTGGTGACTTCCTCGTTTGATAGAACCGTACCCAGCATCGGGCACCAGTTGACCGGCACCTCATCGACATAGGCCAGACGCCCGCGATCAATCGCCCGGTCGATCTCCTTGCCTTCGGCTTTGACACCTTCGCCAATCACGGATTTCGGCTGCGGCACGCCATCTTCGTCAAGCAACCATTCGCCACTTTCCAGAAGCGGGCGCAGCTCGGCAATCGGGCGGGCGCGGCCGGTGATGGTCTGCCCCTGCGGGCCTTTCCATTCGACAGTCGGGTCATAGAAGCTGTTGAAAAGCTGAAGGAAAATCCACTGCGTCCATTTGTAATAATCCACATCGGTGGTGGCGAACCGGCGATGCGGATCATGGCCAAGACCAATCACCTGAAGCTGACGCAGCATATTTTCGATATTGGCTTCGGTCGTGATGCGCGGATGCTGACCGGTCTGGATGGCGAACTGTTCTGCCGGCAGGCCAAAGGCATCAAAGCCCATGGAATGCAGAACATTGTGCCCGCGCATGCGTTCGAACCGCGCCTTTACATCGGTCGCGATATAGCCCAGCGGATGGCCGATATGCAGGCCAACCCCGCTTGGATAGGGGAACATATCAAGGATGACGCTTTTCTTTTTCGAAGCATCAAAGTCGGCATCACCGGGATTGGGGGTACGATAGGTATCGTTTTCCCGCCAATATTCCTGCCAGCGCTTTTCAAATTCCCGCGCACTTTCCTGATAGTTCGCCACGCTCTCTCAACTCCTGCCTGTCACACCCGTCGGTGGCCCGGGCACCGCTTCACATCGCGCCCGCCATCCCGAACCGGGTTTTAAAATAATATTGGGTGCCAAACTCTTTCACATGATGCCGATCCGTTTGCGCAGCCGTCATGTGAATAAGTTTACGCCCTCAGCAGTGTTCATAAGCGCGCTTTGATCACTGTGCAACATCAGATCGACTGAAATCAGCGGAAATGCAGACGATTTTCGCGCAACTGCCATGACAATCTGCACAGCTCCCTTGCGCCCCCATCAACCCCGACTTGTGTGTCAGGACTGGATTTTTCACCCATACCATGCCATATTAGGGGGTGAAATTCGCCAGACAGCTGATCGCGCATGAAAAATTGTGCATTTTCTGTCTGGCAAAAGTGCTGATTGCCAGCACAGCTCTCAAAAGACTTCGTCCAGGGAGGACGATTATGGATATCACCATTGGCGGCCTCACGTCCCAGCAATCGGGTGCCCAGTCCGGAAACTCGGTGCGCTCGGCCCAATCCTTTGTTCCCGGTCAGAGTGATTCTGAAAAAACCGGCAATAACGGAACCTCGGCCTTTGCTGCGGCAACGTCGGTTTCCCTGTCATCCGGGTCGGCCAACCGCCTGACCACGGATCAGATCGTCTCTGCGATTAATGAAAGCCTGTCTTCGACCGGCATTTCAATTGGCAATGTCGATCCGGGCGAATACACCCCCGAAGCCGTGGCCGACCGCATTCTTGCCCGCGTTGGCGACCTGATCGCATCAAACGCCGATTCAGAAGCCGAAGCCCGCGAGATTTTCGACAAGGCCAGCGAAGGCATCCAAAAGGGTCTTGATGACGCCCGCGAATTCCTTGAGGGTCTTGGCGCCCTTAACGAAGAAATCAACGGCAACATCACCGAGACCGAAGAACGCCTGAATGAAGGCCTCAAATCGATCGAGCAGCGCCTGACCGAGCTTTATAACTCAAGCACGTCAGAAGAAGCCGCCGAATCCATAACCCCTGAACGCGATGAACAGGTCCTGCAATCGCAGATCACCCAGACCGCTCAGGCAAGCCAGGCCTACGCCGAAGCCGGCACCAGCGCCCAGCGCAACTCCCCGCGCTACGGCACCACTGGCTAACATCTCTCCATAAGACATCTTAAAAGAACAAAACCGGCGACATGTTTCGCCGGTTTTATTTTTCAGATAATACGGAACAGATTCCACAAGTTGATGGGTCGTAAGACTTCAACAATTTTCCGGATGTCATAGAGCAGCCCCCCAATTCCTCGCGCATCCCGGCTTCGGCTATCCCCTCAAGGTTAGACAGGCCCAGGACTTCCGTTTGGTCGAACGCCAGCCCTCTGACCAAGCAGATCCTGCTGAATATGAGCGGCTATGCCGAGAAGCAGTGAGAGCGCAAATGGAACTGAAGACTCTGGCGCCAAATATCACTGGGCCTGGCAAATTTCACTGCTGCCACATCCCGACATTGATAGGCCTCATCTAAAAGCCATGCATAATAGGGTGTAAGCACCTCAATCCATTGCTCCGCGATGAATGACTAAACCCGATATACTAAACGCAACAAACACCTACCCTTACGAGCAGCAACGGAGCTATTTTCAATCTTAGAAGGTCGGTTTATGTATGAAATCTGAACTACTGATAAACCGAATTGAGGGAACAACATGCTCTCTTATGTTCTTGCGCCAATCGACGATCCTGTGTCGTTCAAGTTCATCCTTACAATGCTTGCGATTTTTGTAATCGCATTTGTATCAGGGGCCTTCAAAATTGAGCGACTTCAGGGATTTGCGCGCTACGCACCAAACGCGCTGACCACAATTGGTGTGATCGGCACTTTCACCGGCATTTACATCGGCTTGGTTCAGTTTGACGTCCAAAACATTGACGAAAGCGTTCCTGCTCTACTCTCTGGAATGAAGATTGCCTTCTCCACAAGCATTTTGGGGATGTTTCTTGCTGTTGTTCTAAAACTATCCCAAACCGTTGAGTTCAGAAAGACAGCCCCCTCTGACGTTTCTGCGGCTGCATTTATCGCGGTATTGCATGATCTTCTTACCGAAACGAAGACGGGCAACTCCAAGATTGACGGCAACCTTAATGAACTTAAATCCGCTATTGTCGGCGATGCAGACAGCTCGTTGATCACACAGCTACAAAAACTGAGAACATCCGTTCAAGATACAAGCAGCGATCAGGTGAAATCCATCAATGCCGGTTTTGAAACACTGGCGGCGGAGTTTAAGGCATTTGCAGAGAAGGTAGCCGAGGACGGTTCCGAGAAACTGATCGAGGCCCTAAATAACGTCATTCGCGACTTTAACGACAAGATCACGGAACAATTTGGCGAAAACTTCAAACACCTCAATGAGGCAGTCGGCAATTTGCTCGCCTGGCAAGATGAGCACAAGCGACAAATGAGCGACTTGATCTCCCAAATTGAACTGTCACAGGAAGCCATTTCGAAATCGGAAACGTCTCTTGTCGCCATCCGGGAATCTGCCGAAGAAATTCCGAACTCAATGGATAATCTGAAGGAAGTGATCGGCCTTACTGCAACCCAGCTAAACCAACTTGAAGATCACCTGTCTTCCTTTGCTGAAATTCGCAACCAAGCAGTTGAGGCCTTGCCGCAGATCGAGAATACAGTTTCAAAACTAACCGTCGACTTCAGTAATGCAGTAACGGAGGCTGCTGAAACTACCGCCTCGACACTGTCGCGCCAGACAGAAACCATCACCCGCGCAATCGAAACATCAGAAAGCGCTTTCAAACAAACAACAGAAAAATACGAAGAAGCACTTGAAAATCTTCAAACTCAAATGACCGCCCTTCCCTCTGCACTCGATCAATCTGCCCAAGCACTACACAGCACTGTGGAGAAAATCGGAACCCAACTCTCAGAAGAACTTTCACGGGCAATCACAGAGCAAACTGGAGAAATGCGCAAGACCATCACTTCACTGCAAGAAAGTGTGGTCACAAACATGTCAGAGACGAATGGAGTCATCAAAGAATCATTCAGTACCTTTGACCACCAGATGCAAGAAGAGATCAAACAAACCATTGAGGCGATGGGCAGTCATCTTACCTCTCTCTCCAATCAGTTTGTGCAAGACTACGCGCCGTTAACTGAAAAACTTCGCGAACTGGTTAATGTCGCCTCAAGAGCACCGTCGCGAGCGTAAACGATGGCAATCAATCATCTTTTCCAAAATCGCCGTCAAAACGACGAAGACCATTGGATCTCCGTTTCAGACCTGATGGCTGGACTTATGGTGGTTTTCCTTTTCATCGCTATTAGTTACATGAAAGATATCGTCACCGAGAAAGAGCGTATCGAGGCTATTGCCGTCACTTGGAACGAGACGCAGAACGCGCTGTATAATGACCTCAGCGAGGAGTTTTCAGACGATCTTCCCAAGTGGGATGCCTCGCTAGATCGAGAAACTCTGTCTATCCGGTTCAAGGAACCAAGTGTTCTGTTCTCATCGGGTGAGGCTGTATTAAACGATCAATTCAAAGACATCCTGCGGGACTTCTTCCCGCGCTACCTAGCTGTGCTCGACCAATACCGAAACGAGTTAGCGGAGGTACGCATCGAAGGTCATACTTCCTCTGCATGGAACGGAGCAACGAGCCCAATCGACGCCTATTTCAAGAACATGGAACTGTCGCAAGGCAGAACACGGTCTGTCCTGCAGTTCGTGCTCGAACTTCCCGAGATCGCGGCATACCGGACTTGGGCGATAGCGAACATCACCGCGAATGGCCTCTCGTCAAGCAATCCAATTTTGGATGAACAAGGTGAAGAACTCGCCGACTTGTCCCGTCGTGTAGAGTTCCGCGTAAGAACCAATGCTGAACAGAAGATCGTGAATATCCTGCAGGCAAGCGAATGAAACTAGACATCAAATTTCCGGAACTTGATGCCCTCGTTCGTAGGATGGGTGCTACCGCTATCAAATGGTCAAGCAATGCAGCAAAACTTGCGGCACCTGATATTCGTCAAATACTCTGGCAAAGTCTCGAAGTTAATATCGAAGAAGTAGAAACTGGACCGCTTGGTCTTCTGACCTACAAAGGAGAGCAAGTTATACTTTACATTCTTCAACCGAGACGATCAGAATACACACTGCTAAACGAACCGGAAAACTCCCCGAAATTTCACGTCGCAGAGTGTTCAACACTCGACAAAATGCGTGGCCAGGGAAGATTTGATCGATACGTAGTCACATCCAATACATCTGGCACGTTCAATGTAGAGTTTGAAGAAGACTATCCTCCCAGAAAGGGACGCGTCCAAGCAGATCTTCATGCTTGCAAGAACTGTATGAAGAAACTGAACTACAAAAACTACAACAGCTTGCAGCAACGTGCCCGAAACGAGTTAGTCGCCAATTTTGACATCGCGGAGTTCTTCGAAGAATACCGTTCGCTCTTCAAGTCGAAACCAAAATATAGCGACGTTACAGCTCCTCCTATTGGTTACTCTGAGGACTGGCAGGATCTCTCTGCAGAGCTAAGAAGAAAGACAGGCTGGACTTGCCAATCATGTCACGTTGATTGCTCTGCGCCGGAGAACAGAAAACTGCTTCACGTGCATCACAAGAACGGTGTACGGGGCGACAACTCTCCGTCAAACCTCGAAGTACTCTGTGCACTCTGCCATGCTGAACAACCAATGCACAAACACATGCACGTCAAGCCTGAAGTGCGTTCAACAATCACAGACCTTAGACGGAACTCTAAACCCCGCTCAAGAATGAAGCCGAAGCATTCCTCCGCAAGCCGAAAAGCTGCGCCGAGGGCAGCACATCAGTCAGCATCAGTGGCTGAAGTGCGCCAGGAGCTGATAAATCTCCGTACAAAAATCGCGAATAATCATCCAGATGTCGAACCGTCCAAGGGAATTTTGCGCAAAACGATGCTCGCGACATTTCTAGATCAGAAAATCACCTCTCACGAAGACTATAAAATGAAAGTATCTGGAGTGGACCGGGTGAAAACATCCCCCACCCATACAGTATACTTGGAAGAGATTTTCGCGATCGTCTCAAAACTAAAAAAATGACGCGAAGAATGAAGTCTGTGCACATCTGGGAACCTGTACCACCGCGCAATGATTCCTCCGGATAATCACCCCGGACAGACCACCTTCTGCAAAACACAAGACCGGTGACCATGGTCACCGGTTTTTTTTGTGGGAATTACTGATTTCACACGGCCTACACTCAAGGATAGCCCTGACTTAAATCGTTAAAAATCACACCCTTATACTGACACCTTTGAAACCCTATACACTTGTATTCCCGAACAAAGTCACGTAGGGTCTAGATGCGAAAACGCTCATGTAGGGCGTTGCGCGTTATTTATCGTAATCTTCTTTACGCCTTGCTTGTTCAGGTAGGAACTGCGTCATGGCTTTGAATATAATATCAAACTATGCGGCGAACCTTGCCCATCGGAACCTTACGGCGTCCGATGCTGCGGCAACCCGTTCGCTTGCCAAACTTTCTTCGGGAACGCGTGTGGTTTCCGCGCGTGATGATGCGGCCTCGATGGCAATTGGCGCGCGCCTGAATGCCACGGCCCAGGCCCTTAAAACAGCCACCGTCAATGTCGGTCAGGCCAATTCGATGTTGCAGATCGCCGATGGCGGCATGGCGACCATTGACGATATTCTGGTGCGGATGAAGACGCTTGCGGTGCAGGCATCGTCGGGCAACCTCTCCGATACCGAACGCGGCTTTCTCAATGACGAATTCACCCAGCTGCGTGACGAAATCGACCGTATCTCGTCCTCGACCAATTTCAACGGTATTCAATTGCTGGGCGATGGCGGCGATGTGTCGCTTGACTATGCCAACCTGAATTCCGGCAACCAGGGCGAAGATATTTCGCCGGCCAACGGGTTTGATGGCATTGCGATTACCGACAACAATTACTGGGCGACGGATGCCAACAATAACGGCGTCAATGACAACTCATTCAAGCTTCATTTCGTCAAGGTCGGGAATTCGGCACTGATCAATGTCATCACGACGATTGATGGCGTGAATGACCGGGTGCAAAGCATTGATGTCACCGATTTTGCCACCGGCGGGACCAAGGCCCTGTCGGCCGGTGAAAAGACAACACTGACCTTTGACGAGCTGGGGTTAAGCTTTGATCTTAACAACAATATCAGCACCATCATCGCCAACACCATCACACTTGGTTCCGACGGGGCCGGGGCGGACGGTTTTGCCACCGCACAGGTGATTGGTGGCGGTGCGACGCCCGGCGATAACAGCACCGTGCGCATGCTGGCCGATAACGGACAGAAACTGCCAGCCAATATCTCGTTCCAGATCGGGGCGGGCAATACGTCCAATGACCGGCTGGCGATCTCGTTTCAGTCGGTTGACAGTGCCGCCCTTGGCACCGGGGCGGCCGGCACCGAAGACGGGCTTGATGATCTTGGCGTCAATGCCATTTCAACCGCGGCATCGGCCCAGAACGCGGTCGAGGTCGTCACCCGCGCGATTGACGATCTGCAACGCGCGCGTGCCAATGTCGGTACCTATCAGAACCGGCTTGATTTCGCGGGACAGAACCTTGCCACCATGCTTGAAAATGTCGAAGAAGCCCGTTCTACCCTGCTTGATCTGGATGTCGCGGCCGAAATGACGATCTTCACATCAAAGCAGATCCTGGTGCAGTCCGGCGTTGCCATGCTGGCCCAGGCCAACCAGATGCCGCAAAATCTTTTGCGCCTGCTGCAAGGCTGATCGCGCCGTTTTTCGACCGGTTTCTCGCCCCGTTAAAGCGTGCCTGCATTTATCCAACGAAACTTCAACCGGCGTCATTGCACGCCGGTTTTCTTTTGGCTTATGGCGTTGGCGCATCGGGCTTTTTGGGATCGTGATCGCCTTCGTCACCGGGCATGCGAAAGATCTTTTTGCCGGCAAACTGGATGCGCGCAAAGGCATCCTCGGCCATAAAGCCCGAAACAAACGCCATGAAGGTCACCAGAAACGGGCTGATATCAATCTGTCCGGTGCCGTCCGGTCCGCCCTGACTGACCATCAGCATCCCGGCCTCCGCACACAGGAAAATGGCCATGGCGGCGGCTATACCTTCTCCGGTCATGACAAACAATCGGGCGGCGGGCAACACCCGTTCCCCCAGATGTGTCCAGCCCTGTCTTTGCACATCCGTTCGGCCCGTATTGGCATGTAGGGCATCGGGATTACGGGCATTGGCATCACCGATACTTTCATCCTGCCCCGCACCGGGACCGGCGGGGTATGGCGTGATCGGGCGGCCGAAATTCTGCCGGGTAAAGGCCACCACAGCACCAAGCCCGCCTGCGGCCACGGTGACCAGCAAGGTCAGCATGATGGTCGGAAGCTGGATCAGATAGGACAGGATACGCCCGACCGGATGTTGAAACAGCGCGACAAGCGACTGCATTTCAAGACGCAGATCATCGCCTTGATGGATGAATTGCGCCTGTGTTTCTTCAAGTTCGTTTTCCAGACTTTTGCGCAAAAGTGCCGCATGCCGGTTTTCGGAATGAATATTTGCCCATTCGACCTGTGCGCGGGCATTTTTCTCGTCATAACGGATCATCGCGGCACGAATGGCATCGACTTGCAGATTGACCTGTTCGACAAGGGCTGGTGAGGCATCCTTGGTAAATTTCGGCTTATCAAGCAGCACATGCAAACTGGCCATGACTTCGGCGGCCTCGGCCTGGCGCGTTGTGTCGGTTGTGATTTCATCGACCAGAAAATCCGGTGGTGCCACATCGCCGCCGGATTGATCGCTACTGCCCGCACTATCAGCATCACTAACGCCAGCGCCACCAATGCCAGCACCACCAACGCCACCCGCATCAGAAGCACCACCAGCAGCAAAAGGATTGCCGGCATTCCCGGTAATGCCGCTGCTATTGGCCCTGTTTTGCGGTGTGGGCGCCCCGTCCATGGTGACGGCCGTTTTCTGGTCCGACACCAGCTGATAGGCGGAATTCATGACATCGGAAAAGACTGCGGTAAAGTCGCCATCAAAGGATGCCCGGTGTTTTGTCACGGTCGCGGCCAGTCGGGAATAGCCGTCAAAGGCTTCCCACCAGGCCAGTACCGCGTCCTTTTGCATGATCAGGCCGTTGCGTGTGTCCTGAAGGGCGCGGGCGTCAAGTTCGCGGATGCTGGCACGCAATCTTGCCTGTTCCTCAAGGGCGACGGCCTCGTGATAGGCCTGAAGCACCAGCCGTTCCAGCGTCCCCGGGGACGATGCCCCCAATTCCCGGCGCAGTGCATCGCGCTGAATATCGGCGGTAAACCCGGCAAAAAGCGTAATCACAAAGCCGAAATAAAAGGCGCTGGTCAGCGCGATCAGAATGATCGATCCGGCCATTCTCCAGATATTGAAACCATCCTCTTGTGCCTGACCCATCTGTTACCTGCCATCGCTGCGAACCTTTTATCGACGGACAGGCGAAATGCTTGTGAGGGCACAAAAATCCCGTTGCGGGCTTTGCGTCCGGCAGGATTTGATCCTATTGTCAAAACCACAATCAGAAAAAGACCGGATCGACATGACCAACAATTCCCCGAACACCTGGCAGCACCTTTCTTCTGACTGGATCAACTGGGCCGACCGGCTTGCCCCGGCAGCCGAGAAAATCAACCGCCATATGATCGAGGCCGCGGATCTCGAGACCCTGGCGCGGTTGCGCGGTGATGCGCCGCTTGATGTGCTTGATCTGGCATCCGGGGTTGGGGAACCGGCCTTTTCCTTTGCCCGTGCACTCGCGGCACCGACCGGCGAAACGGCGACGGGTGGCGGGGCTGCTAATGACGCAGGACCGGCGAACAGCAATGATGTTAGCGCTAACACGCCCCACCCATCAGGGCATGTAACCGCATCCGATATCGTGCCTGAAATGTGTGACGGGCTGGCCGCGCGGGCTGAAGAAGAAGGCATCGCCAATATTTCCGTAATCCCGGCCGATATGGAAAATCTGCCATTTTCCGATCACAGCTTTGATGTCGTGTCATGTCGGTTTGGCGTGATGTTTTGCAATGATCCGGATCGGGCATTACGGGAAAGCCACCGGGTTTTGCGGCCCGGCGGGCGCGCGGTTTACATGGTTTGGGCACCGATGGTTGATAACCCGCTTTTTGCCGCGATGGATGCGGTTCTGGGCAATATACTGGGCATCGGCTTTGATCAGGCCGGACTTGATCCGTTTTCGTTTGGCAATATCGATCAATCCATGGACCGGATGGAAACGGCGGGCTTTACCGGCATTACTGCCACCACCCACAGCCCGGCCGGACGCATCCCCGAAAAGGTCGCGTTCTGGAAACCGCAAATGGACATGCTGTTTGGCAATGTTCTGCGCGATGCATCGGATATGGATCGCGGCGCGATTGATGCGGCGATGTTTGAAACACTTTCACCCTATATCGAAGACGGCCATTTTCAGGTTCCGATTTGTTTTCATGTGCTTAGTGGCAAGCGGGCCTGACAGACACCCGCCTCCCATCACATGACAAGGCCAAAATCGCAGCATTCCTGCGCCAAACGCATGGTTGCATGCGGTGATTTTTGCTTGCCTTTTGGCGGCCATCATGGCACATGCCCGCCCTGAAGCGATGATTGCTTCCCTGTCGTAGCACCAGGTTAAAAACACGAAAGACATATGATTATGAAGACGATTGTCGTCTGCTCTGGCGGACTGGATTCCGTCACGCTGGCCTATAAGGTTGCAGCCGAGCACAATTTGCATTCCCTGATTTCGTTCGATTATGGCCAGCGCCATAAAAAGGAACTCGATTTTGCCGCGCGCACTGCACGCGATCTTGGCGTCAAACATCACATTGTTGATCTGACACCGGTTGGTGCGCTTTTGACCGGATCGTCACTGACCAGTGATGATATCGATGTGCCCGATGGCCATTACGCCGAAGAAACCATGCGCGTCACCGTCGTGCCCAACCGCAATGCCATCATGCTGGCGGTGGCCTTTGGGGCGGCGGCCAGTGCCGGGGCCGATGCGGTTGCCGCGGCCGTTCATGGCGGGGATCATTTCATCTATCCCGATTGCCGTCCCGATTTCATCAAATCGTTCCAGGCCATGCAGGACCACGCCCTTGAAGGGGTTCGCGACGTCACCCTTTATACCCCGTTTGTCAATGTCTCGAAGGCCGACATCGCGCTTGAAGCCGGTCGGCTTGGCGTGCCGGTCGATCTGACCTGGTCATGCTACAAGGGCGGGGAAACCCATTGCGGTCGTTGCGGCACCTGTGTCGAACGGCGCGAGGCCCTTGAACTGGCCGGGGTCAAGGACCCGACCGTTTATGTCGATCGCGAATACTGGAAACAGGCCCGCGCCGATCACCGTGCGCGTCAGCTTGCCGCACATGAAACGGCATCTGCATCCAATAACGCCGCCGAATAATTCCTGAAATACCGTGATTTGACCGGGCTTGCGCCGATGGATTTCCATCCGGCTCGCACCCGGCCTGTAGCGCCATGAAAGACAGATTGATGTTCACCATCACCAAACAATTCGCCTTTTCCGCCAGCCACCAGTTGGCCGGACTGGAAGCAGATCACCCCTGTTCGCGCCTGCATGGCCATAACTATATCGTCGAGGTCGAACTTAAAGGCGCAAACCTTGACGCACGTGGTTTTGTGCGCGATTACCGTGAACTCGGGCCGCTTAAACGTCTGATTGATGATGAATTTGATCATCGTCACCTGAACGAAGTTCTGGGCCATGATCACCCGACCGCCGAAAAGCTTGCCCTGTTCTTTTATGAATGGGCCCATGATCGCTGGCCCGAAGTCAGCGCAGTGCGCGTTTCCGAAACACCGAAAACCTGGGCGGAATATCGTCCATGACGGTGATTGATCGCACTCTGGCAGCCATGTCGGACCCGGCCGAGCATCGCGGTAAAATCCGCATATCCGAGATTTTCGGCCCGACCGTTCAGGGCGAAGGCGCGCTGATCGGGGTGCCGACCGTATTTGTGCGCACCGGTGGCTGTGATTTTCGCTGTTCCTGGTGCGATACGCTTTATGCGGTTGATCCGGCCTTTCGGGCTGACTGGAAACCGATGACTGCGGCCGAGGTTCTTGAGGACGTCAAAAAGCTTTCAGGTGGCAAGCCGATCCTGATCACCCTGTCGGGCGGCAACCCGGCGATCCAGCCATTGGGCGCACTGATTGCCATGGGCAAGCAGGAAGGTTTCACCTTTGCCATCGAAACCCAGGGCAGCATCGCCAAGGACTGGTTTGCCGACCTTAACTACCTGACAATCAGCCCGAAACCGCCCAGCGCCTCAACCAGTTTTGATGCCGATGCCCTGACCGCCTGCATTGAAGCCGCGCAGTCACGCGGGATGCTCGATGGTCCTGCAATTACGTTGAAATTCCCGGTCCGTGACGAGGCCGACCTGATGTTTGCCGATTATGTGAGGAACCTTCACATTGGTATTCCGGTCTGTGTGCAGCCGGTCAACACAACCCCCGCCGAACCGCACCCGGATGGCAAAGACGGCGTTGATATCGAGGACCTGACCGCCCGCTATCGCTGGCTGGTCGATGAAATCGCCAAACGCCAGTGGTTTGATGTGCGTGTCTTGCCGCAATGGCACGTCCATGTCTGGGGCAATCTGCGCGGGGTATAAGCCGGCAACTTGTGACCACCGTGCTGTGCCTGGAAACGGCGCAACGAACGCGGTACACCAAGCCCGGCATCTGTCACTTGTCACTTGTCACTTATCACTTGTCACTCGGCACTCGGCACTCGGCACCGGATACACAGACACGGCATACAGCACACAGCACACGGGACACTTGCTGGATCTCAGCAAACGATGGCGGAGGCATCAGCATCGCGCATGGGGCATCGTGCTTGGGGCGTAGGCGTGGGCTTGGGCGTGGGCTTGGGCTTGGGCTTGGGCTTGGGCTTGGGCTTGGCAACACCAAAGTGCTGGTTTGCGTTTTGGCAATCACCATACCATATATAATATGCAAGCCCGGTTGTGCCGGAACGGTGCGCGGGTCTTGCAGGTGCTTTATCATCAGCCCGACGGTTTGAGCAGCCGGACGGTCACAGCACCCGGTTTCATTGCCGGACCCTGATCGCCCGCAAGGGGGCGCATTCACAATAAAAACCAGATCAGCCCCGCACGCGGTCATCTTCCGGATGCTCGAAGGAGCCATGATCATGAGCATTACCCGCACAACCCATCGTACGGTGACGTTCTTTCATCCGTTCCATCTGTCCTGCCATGACGGATTGCTGCCGGCGGGTGAATATGACGTCGATACACTTGAAAAGCTTGATACAGAGGCCGCAACGCGCAGCTATATCAAACTGGAATGCCACCTGCATCTTTGGTCGGATGGCGACACCAGGCGCACCGGAAAGCAGGATCAGGGCGAAAAGGTCCTGACGGTCAATCCGCGTGACCTTGAGGCGGCCCTGGCCCTTGATTCCGATCCGCTGCGCGAAGATGAACGCAACAAGATGATCAAATCATTTGGCGGATTGCCCGAAAATGACGCGGCGTAACACGCCCGCACGATACAGCCTATCGCGCCATCGCCATCATCATTGAAAACTGCGCCATCGCGTCCCGGCGCATCCCGGCTGATTTTTCACAGTCATTTCTGGCCTTTTTCCGAGTTTTCGGACTTTACCGGTCCAAAACCGCCCTCCCCCTAGGGCACATGAATGACCGGCACGATCCAGCCGTGATCCTGCAAAACCTTGATCCCTTCAAACACCGGTATTGCCATCAAGAACCAAAGCGCATCGCGCGTGGTCGTTAGAAAAAGCGATGGCCGACACACCAGATCGGCCTCGTCACGCCAGCGATGCCAGGTCGGGCGAAACCGCGGCACAAGGTTTTTATAGCGCGTGAATGCAACCCCGAACCGGGCGGCAAGATGGGCTTCTTCGCGCAGGACAACCGCCCGAAATACCAGCCAGCACAAAATCGCAAACAGCACCGCGATCACAAGGCTTCCGGTCTGAGCACCAATGCCAAACGCGCCGATGATGCTGAAAAGATACAGCGGATTGCGACATATCGAATAAGGGCCGGTTGTCACCAGCTCGTTCTTTTTGCGTCCACCAATATAAAGCGAACACCACCCCCGCCCGAAAATACAGATCGCAATGGCCGCAAGGCCGATGGCCTCGACCCCGTCATGGGCGGGACTGTCCACCGGAAGGACAGACCGGCTCAGCAACACAAGCAGCAAAAGCCCGCCAATCCCGACCCGGATCACTTTTTTGCGCCGGCGCTGAAGACGTTGCAAATCGGCGTCCCCGGCGGATCGGTTTGTCATTTCGCGGTGATGGGCATCGCAGCGGGCAATGGGTGGTAACGGCAATGGCGTTTGGCACGACAAGGCTTGTGCGCATGCGTCGGTTGTGACCGGGGAAAATGACGGCGGGTAAAATGATGCCGGGGACATTTGCGGGCTCCTGTAAATTTGTGACACAGAATCCCTATCCCCTGCCCGGTCCATCTGGCGTCCGGTGCTGCGTATCCGGTCGTTCGGATGCCGGTTCGGTCGCAGGCAATGGCGTTGACTGCGGATTTCCCCGCCAACATCACCGCCGCCTTTTTTGGGGCGGACAGCGTTATCCGGCGGTGTTGTTCAAAGCGGCATCGCGCACCGCACTTGGCGTTTCGCCGGTAAATTTCCGGAATGCCAGATTAAAGGTCGATTTGGAATTGAACCCGACGCTCAGCGCGATATCAAGGATCGTTCTTTCCGGTTCCAGCACAAGCACTGCACGGGCTTCTTCGATCCGGGTCTGATTGACGAAATCAAAGAAATTCTGCCCCAGATGCCGGTTCAGAACATAGGAAAGCTGATTGGGTGACACCCCGACCGCACGGGCAAGCTTTGGCAAGGATACCAGCGGATCAAGCAACAATTCCCGCCGTGCCCGGATATCGGCCAGCTTGGCAAGTGCGCGTTCCACCCCGTCATCATCAAGCAGCGACCGTGCGGCGTCCAAAGGTGTCGGCCGGACGTCAGATGCCGTCGCACGTTCCGGTCCACCAGTCAGGCCACCATTCAGGCCACCATTCAGGCCACCATGCAGGCCAGCATCCGGGCTGTCACGCACCTCATCCCCGGCGTCATCGCCCTGATTATTAACCGGGTTTGGCGATGCGGCTTGTGCCCGGCCGGTGGTTGCGGGGATTGCTGGTGTGGTTGCGCGTGCAGATGCGGTTTTGCCTGCGTCACCATCGGGCCAGTCGGCCATGACAAACAGCGCCGGTCTGGTGGCAATCACATAGGTCATGGCAAACAGAACCAGCACAAAGGCAAGGCCGGTCCCGGTCATTGCCATGGGTTCAGGAATGTAAAACGCGATGATGCGGCTCAACAGGACGGTCACGAAAATCAGGCAAACACCGCCCAGAATGACGGCAATCCAGCGCCGCATGGCCCGGCGGTCTGCGCCAAGCTGTTGCTGGGTCTGACGGAAATAGGTTTCTGACAACCGCCACAGGCGATGGATATAAAACGCCGCCTGCACAAAAATCGCCAACCAGCACACCGCCTTGACCGTTTCAACAATCACCGACTGTTCGTTTGTCGCCGGAACCGCCCCGAAACCATCAATGGTGAACAGCCAGGCCAGCAGATTGAAAATCACCGCGGCCGGAACAAAATGCACCCACGCACGACGATCCGGCGTTCCGGACAGTTCCCGGAAATAAAGATAGATCGCCGGACCAATCACGAAATTGGATGGAAAGAAAAACAGAACAATCAGGTCCTGCACCTGATCGGATCCGAATGTGTCGCCAACATCGGCCAGAAGATTGAGCATCAGGCAACACAGAAACAGCATCATCCACCGGTTGGCGGCAAGTGCGCGCACGCCTTCGGATCTGAGCAAAAGGCACAAAAACCCGCCCTGCAACAGCCCGACCACGGCAATTGTCACATCAAGATAATCCAGCACCCCGTTGCTCATGATTTGCCAACTGCACCTTGTGCTGTGCCCCCGTTGCCAGGATTGGGGCCGGAACCGGGATTGGCAAGCACGGCCGCCTTTTGGGCCAGTGACGCGGCAATCTTGGTCGCGGCTGGCTGATCAGCCGGTTGATCGAGGGGCTGATCCGCGGGAGACGCAACAGCATTGTCGCGCCCGGCTTCGCGAAATGCACTTGGCGTTTCGCCGGTGATTTTCTTGAAGGCCAGATTGAAGGTCGATTTCGAATTGAACCCGACACTCAGCGCGATATCAAGAATGGTGCGATCCGGTTCGAGCAACAAAACAGACCGCGCTTCGGCGATGCGCGCCGCATTGACGAAATCAAAGAAGCTTTGCCCGATATGATGGTTCAGAACATAGGACAGCTGATTTGGGGTCACCCCGACCGCACGCGCAAGCTTTGGCAGGGAAACCAGCGGATCAAGCAATATGTCACCGCGATTTTGAATGTCCGTTAACTGGGCAATGGCGCGTGCCAGCCCCTCCTCGTCAAGAAGCGGACGCACCGGACTGGTGACCGGGCTTGTGACCGGGTTGGTGACCGGGCCATCGGTTTTTCGGGCGGTCTGCCCCTGTTCCGATGCAGGTGCCGATGGCGATACCTGTGTCGATGCCGGAACCGGATCGGGATGGCCGGATCGCAAGAAGCGGTCCTGACGGATGATGACAGGCCCGTCATCGGCATCATCGATATCGGTATCGGATGGCCAGTCGGCCATCACAAACAGGGCCGGCCTTGTGGCAATTTCATATGTCATGGCAAACAGAACCGCGACAAAGGCCATTTCAGTGCCGAACATTTCGGTACTGCGCGGCAGATAAAGACCCACAATCTTGCCAATCGCGACCGTGACAAAAACAAGCGTCAAACCGCCAAGAATAACCCCGATCCAGCGCCGCATCAGATCACGGTCAGCCCCGAGCTGTTCCTGGGTTTGCTGGAAATAGCGGCATGCGACACGCCACAGCAGCGCAATATAAAGTGATATCTGGACAAAAATCGCCGTCCAGCAGAACACGGCAATCAGTTGCCGCACCGTATAGCCACCATCAAGGGCAATGGTCCGCCCGCCATCATGGGTGATGATCCAGGCAATCAGGTTGAACACCACCATCGGCAAAATCGCATGGATCCATGGCCGCCGCGATGGCTTGCCCGAAATTTCGCGGAAATAAAGATAGATCGCCGGGGCGATGACAAAATTGATCGGACCGAAAAACAGTTCAAGCGCCCGATCGACATCGGGAGAGACAAAATGTTCGATAACGTCTTCGATCAGGTTGCAGGCAATCGCAAAGATGAAAATCATCATCCAGCGGTTCGCCCCGAAGGCACGCGCACCTTCCGAACGCAGAATAAGACACAGGAAAACTGCCTGTATCAATCCAACGACGGCCACGGTGATACTTATATATTCCGTCCAACCGGTCATTCCGGTGTGCTCCTGATCTTTGCTGCGGTCTGCTGTTATCCGGGTTTGGTGCAAGCTTACCGCACAAACCGACTATATCGTTTCAATAGACACAATCGGACACAAAAGGCGTCCGACTATGCACAGACGGACGCATCGCACACCGCTTTGCGTCACATTCCCGAACAGACACCAACCCGATGCGGCCGGTTGATGCGCGATCCTGTTATGTAACAGATCGCCCGCACCAATCGTCCAGGTAGAGTCCGTGTCATAAAAATTTCTATCATATTCGATTGACTGTATCGAACTGATATATGATAGTCCGACATATATCGGACTGATATAACGATTTTGGCACCTTCCCCCGCCATGTCGTGATCAGTCCGGGGGAAGAAACAAGGACACAGAACAGAAGATGGACGTACGCACACTCTGTCTGGGCGCCCTGATGGGTGGCGAGGCAACGGGATATGAAATTCGCAAGATGTTCGAGGATGGCACTTTCAGCCATTTTCAAATCGCATCCCTTGGCTCGATCTATCCGGCCCTGACCAAACTGACGCAGGATGGCCTGGTTACGTTTGTCGAACATGAACAGGAAAACCGCCCGGACAAGAAGGTCTATCAACTGACCCAGGAAGGCCGACGGACATTCCTGCGTACCCTGCTGCAAACGCGCCCGGCCGAGGATCGTTATCGTTCGGACATTCTGTTCATGCTGACCTTTGCCGAAGAAATGCCGATCGAATTGACCGAAGCCCTGATTGATGAATTTGCCGCCCGTCATGAATTGATGAGCCACCAGATCGATCCGGATAACGAAGACAAGCAAGGAAGCCCGTCAACTTATGGCCGTGATGAAAATGGCAATCCCAAACCGGGATGCTGTTTTGTTGCCGGACTGGGACAGGCGATGTGCGACGCGACGTTGAAATTCATCCGGGAAAACAAACAGGGCCTGCTTGATGAATTGCGAAACTTCAAGGCGCGGAAACCCTGATCGCCATATCTGATCGGAAAACAGCCCGACCTGCTGCGAATTGACGCAAAAAGACGTGCCTGCCAAGTGCCAAGGACGCATTCCGTCACCGGAATATTTGAGGGAACAAGAACATGAACGCTTCACGCCTGATCGCAATTTTACTGGTCTTGGGGACCGTTATTTGGATCGGCAGCGCCTATCTCGGTGAAGATTCCGCAGAGGCCGCAAACCCGTCCGAACAACACGCGACCGAGGAAACCGCCAAACCGCGCGCCTCTGTCCGCACCATTACCAGCAAGGCGGTCGATCATGTCGATTATCTGCGCATTTCCGGGCGGACCGAAGCGGTCATTTCCGTTGATATCCGCGCAGAAACCGAAGCCCGCGTAATCGAAATCGGCGCCACCAAAGGCCAGGCTGTCAAAAAGGGCGACCTGATTGCCAAACTTGCCGTTGATGACCGGCTGGCACGGGTCGAAAAGGCGCGCGCCCTTGTCGCCCAGCGCGAACTTGAACACTCGGCGGCCAAAAGTCTGGCCGAAAAGAACTATCGCTCCAAAACCGGTGTTGCCCAGACTTTGGCATTGCTTGAAGAAGCCAAGGCCGATCTGACCATTGCACGGACCGAGCTGAACAATACTGAAATCCGCGCGCCGTTTGACGGTATCGTCGAAACGCGCCCGGCCGAGGTCGGCGATCTTTTGTCGATTGGCGATGCGGTTGCGACCCTGATCCAGACGGACCCGATGCTGGTGGTTGCACAGGTTCCCGAACATTCGATCGGTGCCATCGAACTGGGCCAGCTTGCCAGTGTGACGCTTTATGACGGCACCCGTCATGATGGCATTGTGCGCTATACCGCGCGGGTTTCTGACAACAATACCCGCACATTCCGGGTCGAAGTCGAAATCGACAATCGCGATCAGCATATCCCTGACGGCATGACGGCCGAGCTGCAAATCCCGGTCGGCACCAAGCGCGCCCATCAGGTTTTGCCATCGGTTCTGACCCTTAATGATGCCGGTGAACTTGGTGTGCGGGCCGTGACCGACGGCAACAAGGTCGTTTTCCTGCCCGCAGAATTGCAGGGCGGATCGCGTGACCGCGTCTGGATCGGCGGCCTGCCCCAGGAGTTCGAGCTGATCGTGGTTGGCCATGACTGGGTCAAGGAAGGTGCGATTGTCGATGTTGTGCATCTGGAAACCGATGAAAACGGTCTTCCGATTGCACCGGCACCGGCGGCGGCATCCGCGACCGGCAATGCCGATACCGCCACGACACTTTCGGAACGGACCGCGCAATAAGCGCGTGCATGAGGAGATAGAAAATGTCCCTGATTGATCACGCGTTAAACAGGTCGCGAACCGTTATCCTTGTTCTGATCCTGCTGCTGGCGGCGGGCTGGGTTGGCTATAACACCATCCCGAAAGAAGCCGATCCGGACGTCCAGATCCCGGTTCTTTATGTCACCATGCATCATGACGGTGTTTCGCCCGAAGATGCCGAACGGCTGTTGCTGCGCCCGATGGAGCAGGAATTGCGTTCGATCGAAGGTGTCAAGGAAATGAGCTCCCAGTCCTATCAGGACGGGGCATCGGTGACGCTTGAATTCTATTCCGATGTTGAAATCGACGAGGCATTGGCAGATGTCCGCGAACGGGTCGATATCGCCAAATCCGAACTGCCCGAAGATACCGACGATCCCGAAGTTCACGAAGTGAACCTGTCGCTGTTCCCGGTTCTGGTCGTGACCCTTTCGGGGGATGTGCCCGAACGTGCGCTTCTGCGCATGGCCCGCGACCTTAAGGATTCAATCGAAGGCATCCCGGCGGTTCTCGAAGCCAATCTTGCCGGGGACCGCGAAGAACTTGTCGAATTTGTCATCGACCCGATGAAGGTCGAGGCCTATCGCCTGAACGGCATCGATATCGTATCGCTGGTGCGCAATTCCAACGCGCTTGTCGCCGCCGGTGCGGTCGATACCGGCACCGGACGGTTCAACATCAAGGTGCCCGGCCTGTTTGAAAGCGTGTCCGACATTCTTGACATGCCGCTGATTGTTGACGGGGATTCCGTCATCCGGTTCCGGGATATCGGCGATGTGCGCCGAACCTTCAAGGATGCCGAAAGCTTTGCCCGCCTGAATGGCGAACCGGCAATCGCGATCGAGGTTTCCAAACGTGTCGGTGAAAACATCATCGAGGTCATCGATGCGATCAAGGCCACCACGGCCGAGGCACAGCAAGCCTTTCCGCCCAACCTGACGGTCAGCTATTCACAGGACAAGTCATCCGACATCCGCACCATGCTGACCGATCTTCAGAACAGTGTGATCCTGGCGATCCTGCTGGTGATGGTGGTGGTGATCTGGTCGCTGGGCTGGCGGTCGGGACTTCTGGTCGGGCTGGCCATTCCGGGGTCATTCCTGACGGCGATCCTGATCCTTTGGGCGCTGGGCATGACGGTCAATATCGTCGTTCTGTTCAGTCTGATCCTTGCGGTAGGGATGCTGGTGGATGGCGCCATTGTTGTCACCGAATATGCCGATCGTAAAATGATTGACGGCCTGCATCGCAAGGAAGCCTATCCGCTTGCGGCAAAACGCATGGCATTGCCGATCATTGCATCGACCGCCACCACGCTTGCGGCCTTCCTGCCCCTGGCATTCTGGCCCGACATCGTCGGCGAATTCATGAAATTCCTGCCGATTACGGTTCTGTTTACCCTGTCGGCATCGCTTGTCATGGCGCTGATCTTTGTCCCGACGGTCGGAGCATGGTTTGGCAAACCGGGCAGTGAAAGCAATGAAAGCCTAGAAGCCATTGCTGCCGACCATGCCGATGACATTCACAAGGTCAAGGGCGGCACCGGGCTTTATGTCCGGATGCTCAGGACGTCACTTCGCTTCTATTGGCTGGTGGTGCCTGCGGCCTTTGTCATTCTGATTGTGGTCTGGGGTGCGTTTGGCGTGCTGGGCAAGGGTGTGGAATTCTTCCCGGCGGTTGAACCGGAAGTCGCCGTTGTCCAGGTCCGTGCGCGCGGCAACCTGTCCTATTATGAACAGGATGCGTTGCTCAAGGAAGTCGAAGACCGCATTCTTGACCTTGATGCCCGTCACGAAGGCGAACACTGGTTTGATACGGTCTATGCCCGGTCGGGCAAGAATGCCGGTGGTAATGAGGCCTCCGAAGATGTGATCGGTGTCGTGCAGCTTGAATATGCCGACTGGCAGAACCGCCCCAAGGCAACCGAGATCGAAAAACGCATTCTGGCCGAAACGGCCGATCTTGCCGGGATCCATGTCGAAGTCCGCGCCCAGGAAGCAGGTCCGCCCCAGGGCAAGGACATCCAGATACAGCTGCGTTCCTTCTATCCCGAACTTCTGGATGAAACCGCGACCATGCTGGTCAACGGTTTGCAGGAAATGGGCGGCATGTATAACTTCGAAGACGGCAAATCGCCCCCGGGCATTGACTGGGAATATACGGTTGACCGTGCCCAGGCGCTTAAATTCGGGGCCGATATCAACCAGATCGGCAATGTCGTCAAACTGGTGACCAACGGCATCAATTTCTCGACCTATCGTCCGGATGATTCAACCGAGGAAATCGATATTGTCGGGCGCTATCCCGCACAGTACCGGTCGCTTGATGAACTTGAAAACCTTCAGATCGTGACCGACAAGGGTTTGGTGCCGCTGTCGAACTTCATCACACGTACTCCCAAACCCAAAACCGGGACCCTGACCCGTGTGGACAGCCGTCGTGCATTGACGGTCAAGGCCGACGTTCAGGACGGGGTGCTGGTTGATACCAAACTGGGCGAGGTCAAGGAATGGATGAAGACGCTTGATATCGATCCGCGAATTTCAGTCGAATTCAAGGGACAGGACGAAGAACAGAAAAAGTCTGCGGACTTCCTGATGAATGCCTTTACGGTCGCGCTGTTCATCATGTTCATCATTCTGGTAACGCAGTTCAACAGCATCTCGAGCTCGCTTCTGATCATGATCGCGATCATCATGTCGACGGCGGGTGTGTTCCTGGGGCTTATGATCACCGGGCAGGCCTTCTCGATCGTGATGAACGGTATTGGCGTCGTCGCACTGGCCGGGATTGTTGTGAACAACAATATTGTTCTGATCGATACCTTTGACCGGCTTAAACACACCGCCGGAAGCATCGAGGCCGCCATTCTGCAAACCGGTGCACAGCGTTTGCGCCCGGTGATGCTGACCACGGTGACCACCATTCTTGGTCTGGTGCCGATGGTGCTTCAGATCAATATCGACTTTGCCGCCCGGGATGTTTCAATCGGCGCACCGTCAACCCAGTGGTGGGTACAGCTTTCGACCTCGATCGCATTCGGTCTGGCCTTTGCCACGGCCCTGACCCTGATCTTTACGCCCTGCGCATTGATGATGCGTCACAAGCTTGGTGGCAAGTTCCGCCATCTTGGCCCGTGGGTGAAATCGGTCAGTGCGACCTGGCTTGGTCGTGGTCCCAAAAATCAGTCCGGCCCGACGGCCTGATCACCATAGCCGCGCGACTTTTTCCCCCGACCCCGCCGCGCGGTTACACCGGCCCCCTTCCCCGGGGGCCGGTGATTTATTTTGGTAATTTATTTTGGTGATTTATTTTCCGGCCAAGAAAACAGGGACCCTAACCATTTGCCTTCAAGACAATATATCTAAATATACGTATAAACGAATTCACATGCGCAATCAGCGTTCTGCCTTCGACAAAAGGCGTAGACAGGCCGTTATTGCAATGCAATGCCGGGCAAAGCTAATACACACTTTGCTAAGGAAGTTGCGTGTATCGTTAAACAAAATACAAAAAAGAATTCGTAATCGGGAACAGGGGATTGCAATGGCGAGGGGTAAACTCGGCCCGACCAGCTTGTGCCTGCTGGCTGGAGCATGGCTGTGCATATTGCTGGCATCCGGTGATGTTCGGGCGCAAAACAGTCCGACATTCACATGGGCTGTGCCGCCCTTTGCCCCGGCCTTTATCACAGATCAGGACGAACTGACCGGATACGCCGCCGATACCCAGAACTGGTTTGCCCAGCGTCTTCCGCACTATCATCACGAAATCCTGCAAGTACCGCTTGCCCGGTTGTTGGCCGAAATGAAAAGCGGCGATGGCGAATTGCGCTGTTCGGCGACCCTGATCCCCACACCGGAACGCCGCGAATATATTACCTTTGCCAAGACGATCCTTTTGCATCTGCCGATTTCGGTTGTCATCCGGGTCGAAGACCAGGACCTGTTTGCGCCCTATCTTGATGATGCCGGCCATGTCGAACTGTCGCGTCTTGTCTCGGATCAGCATCTTACGACGGCGATCCGCATCGGCCGGGCCTATGGCACCCAGGTCGACAAACAATTGATGGCCCATCGCAATGATGTCCATGTCATGCAGGTCGCCGATGACACCAAATTCCTGCGCATGCTTGAACTTCATCGCATTGACTGGACGCTGTATTTCCCGTCAGAGGCCGAATTTTACCGCCGCGACCAGACCCCGGAGCTAAAAATCAAGGCGCTTCCGATTGCCGGCAGCACCACCTTGCTCGAAGCGACCATCGGCTGTGCCAACACCCCGGCCGGACGCAAAGCCATTGCCGAAATCAACAGGATTATCGATGATCACCCGTCCATGCCCTGGACCGATTTCTATGCCGAATGGCTAAGCCCGCAGGACCGCGACTGGTTCAAGGCCGCGCGCGACCAATTCATCAATCCCAACCAGTTCGAAGCCCGGCTGCAATATCATCACCGGCCGGAAAAATAGAATTTCACCAATAAATATTTGCATTTAGCGCCCCGAATTCCCTTATAAGTAAGCAGTTGAATTTCCTGCTTGAACGGGGAGAAATGATAATGCGCCCCATCGGGAACCGTCATGTGCGCCGGGTTGCGCGATCCAGTTTTGCTGTGCTGTTTTTGGCAATCTGCCTGACCTTGGTCGGGGCGGGAATGACCGCCCATGCCCAGACCAAACAACCCGTCACCTGGGCGCTGACACCCCTGCCGCCCGCGATGCTCGAAAAGGACGGGGCGATTGTCGGTTACGGGGTGGACATTCTGGACTGGTTTGCCGCCCGCCTTCCCGACTATCAGCATCAAAAGGAAATCATTCCCCTGCCCCGGCTGGTCAAAACCATTACCGGGCCGGGCACCTATTGCAATATCGGCATGAACCCGACCGAAGAACGCAAAAAGTTCCTGCATTTCAGCGAAGCGGTGCTCCCACACCTTCCGGTCAGCCTGATCACAAGCCCGCACCGCGAAGAACAGATCAAGCCGTTTCTCAATCCGGATGGGGAAATCGATCTTGAACGCATGATCACGTTTGGCAAGCTTAATGGTGCCTTGCGCTCCCAGCGTTCCTACGGGGCGACGATTGACGCAATCCTGCGGCGAAACATCAACAATCCGGGCCTAAGCTTTATTGGCAATGACGCCAATTTCTTGCAGCTTATTGCGCTTGGCCGGCTGGACTGGACGCTGTATCTGCCCGCCGAAGCAGAATATTACCGCCGCACCAAACTGCCCGGTGAAATCTTTTCAAGCTGGCATATCGCGGGCAATGACTATCTGATGCCGGCATCGATTGCATGCAGCAAAACCGTGGTCGGCGATGCGATTGTTGCCGCGATCAATACCCTGGTCAAAGACAATCCCGACATGCCCTGGACCCGGTTTTATGCCTCGTCCCTGTCCGAACAGGACCAGATCCGCTATCAGCAGAAACTGCGCAACTATCAACGTGCACCCGGATCAAGCCTGTCACAGGTGATTGATCAGTAAGCCGGATGACGCCTTTGCGTCCCGATACGTTTCCGCCTTCCCTCACAGCCAGCACAACCTTCCCAGCCGTCACAAACAAAAAAAGCCGACAAGACTGTCGGCTTTTTGCGGATCAATTCGGATCAGTTCTGATGGACGCGATTAAGCCCCTCGTCGGGATCATCATCGGGTTCGCCATCATCATCTTCTTCGTCCGGGGTATCCTGTTCCTGCTGATGTTCGACACCCATGCGGCGATAGGAACGATAGGATAGCGGGAAGGTGATGAAATAGATCGCGGCAATCGCCGAAAGCGTCAGCCACGGCGAGGACACCAGAAACGCCACCGACGCCCCGAAGGCCAGCATCAACGGCAATACCCATGCGCGCGGGACCTTGACCTTCTTGAAGCTGAAGGTCGGCAGGCGCGACACCATCAGACCGGCAATCAGAACACCATAAGGTGCAACGATATAGGGGCTGTCAAAGATGCCTTCGCCAAACTGGAAAGTCAGGACAATCGGCCACATGGCAAGGGCGGCTGCCGCCGGGGCCGGAACCCCGGTAAAGAAGCGATAAGCCCAGGTCGGCAATTCCGGTTCACCCAGCATCTGGGTGTTAAACCGTGCCAGACGCAGCATCATGCAAACCGCAAACAGCAGCGACAAAGCCCAGCCGATGCCACCGAATTCATGAAGCGACCAGAAATACAGCATCATCGCCGGTGCGACGCCAAAGCAGACAAAATCCGACAGACTGTCGAGTTCGCCGCCAAAGCGGCTTGACGCGTTAAGCATCCGGGCCAGACGGCCATCAAGGCCGTCAATGATCCCGGCAATCAGAATGGCGGCAACCGCGGCTTCCCACCGATCCTGCATCGCAAAGCGGATCGAGGTCAAACCGGCACACATACCCATGATCGTCGCCACATTGGGCACCAGCCGCGTAAGCGACATCGCCTTGAAACGACGCGGACGACGGGTCGGTTCGATGCCGCCAGCCATTAGCGGATCTCCCCGACGGCGGCTTCCTTGCCCTTGACCGAAACATCGGCAAGAACAGTTTCACCGGCAATCGTGGTCTGACCGACAATCACGTTCGGCGACACACCTTCGGGCAGATAGACATCAACGCGCGAGCCAAAGCGGATCAGGCCGAAACGCTCACCAGCCTTAAGCTGGGATCCGGTACCGACATCACACAGAATACGACGCGCGACCAGACCGGCGATCTGGACAACACCGAATTCGCGGCCTTCCTTGTCACGGACAAGCAGGATCTGGCGTTCGTTGTTTTCCGATGCCTTGTCGAGTTCGGCATTGACGAATTTGCCCGGAACATAGGCCTCGCCAACGACTTCGCCATTCACCGGGCAACGGTTCACATGGACATTGAAAACGTTCATGAAGATCGAAACGCGGGTGCGCGGGGTCTTGTCGTCAAGTTCCAGTTCCTTGGGCAGCGGCGCCTGCGAAATCATGCAGACACGCCCGTCGGCCGGCGAAATCACCAGATTTTCATCGGTCGGGGTGATGCGGTCCGGATCACGGAAGAAATAGGCACACCACAGCGTCAGGATCACGCCGATCCAGCCCAATGGTTCCGCAATCAGGAACAAGCCCACAGTAATTGCCGCGAAAATCGCAACGAATTTCCAGCCTTCAGGATTGATCGGTACAAGAACGGATTTCAAAGTCTTAATTCCCTGGTTGCCATGGATCGGGCATATCAAATCGATACCATCGGTATCATGCGGGCGCGTTCTTAGCATCTAGTGATGACAAAGGGCAACGCAACCCGACAAAACTGTTCGCCAAAAAATCGAAAGGCGCAAAACACACTTATCATGTGTTTTGCGCCTCGAAAAGAAAAGCGATGCTTACTGAGCTTTTTCTTCGTTGGGCAGGGCGAAAATCTGGCCCGGATAGATCAGGTCAGGATCGCGGATCTGCTTGCGGTTCTGGTGATAGATCACCCAGTATTTCAAACCGTCACCATAGGTGCGCCGTGCAATCCGCCATAGGCTGTTGCCCGGCTGAACGACATAGCGTGACCCCGGCTCAAGAATTTCATCAGGGCGGGCACGTTCAAACGGAATTTCAACACGTGCCGTCACCTTTCCGGTATCATCAAGCTGATCGGCACGCATGGTGTAATTGCCCGGTTCGATCGGCTCACCAATGGTCAGCGCCCAGTTGCCGTTTTCATCGGCGGGGGCGGTCCCGACATGCTGGTTATCAAGATAGACCTGAACGCTGTGGTTCATGTCAGCCTTGCCCGACATGGCAACGCGGCCCTGTTCGTCATAATCGACAACATCGATCGACAGGCGCGGCATGCCCGGTTCGTCAGTGCCGACATCTTCGCTTTTGGCATCGACCGGTTCTTCAAGCTTGGCCGGGCCCTGAAGTACGGTTGCGGCACCGTCGCCTTCGGATGGAACCTTAAGGGCGATGATCGGTGCGCTTTCTTCCTTGGTTTCCGCCGTTTCAGCGTTACCTTCCGATGCACCGTCCGCCGTTGCGGCATCGGGTTTGGCATCGGGGATCAGCACCACGACCTTGTCGTCGGCCTTGGCAACCGTGCCGCTGGCATCTTCGGATTCAAGGGAAAGTTCGCGGTCGCCACTTGCCAGCGGTTTGCCCGGCAGAACGACCCATTCGCCACGCTCGTCAGCTGTTGCTTCGCCGATGACTTCTTCGCCTTCGCGGATGCGGACCTTGCTGTTGGGGGCGGCACGACCGGCGATCACGGCATTGCCGTCCGGACCGATGCGCACAACATCAAAACTTGGATTGGTGATTTCCGGTGCCGAAGATTCCGGCGATGCTGCCGGTTCCGGAGCCTTGACCTCAGAGGTATCTGTGGTCGTAACCGCGGGCGCCTGTGTGACCGGCGCAGTGTCTTCATCTGCACTTTGGGTCAACATGTAATTCAGCGCAATCGCCGCAATGATCAGTACAACGCCGACAATGACGAGGATATAGGGTCGTTTCACCGGAAATATCCTTGAACGATGTTTATGTTATCAGGGTTTTACCCCCATGGTCGCGGCCAAATCGTTGGAATTGCTTGCCATATTCCCCTCAAACAACCCCTTTGGACGCGTTAATTAGAAACTTGTACTACTTTCAGATCACAGTTTCCATAACGTAACGAACAAACGATATCGCGCAACCGTTAGGTAAAGATGAATAGAATCAGTCTGTTTGCTTAAATAACAGAATGCTTAATCAGTCAAATCGCCACAGCAATCATCAATCGCCGGTCACGCGCCACCGCCCGGATCCGGATTACAGGCTGCTGGCCATCTGGGCTGCGACATAGGCAACCAGTGCCGTCATGATCAGGGGCAGAACCAGCACCCCGAACCGGATCACGCTGCGCACCAGCACGGCCTGTGCCGGATTGGCATCGGGCACCAATGCGCCAATCCGGGCCGCACCGCGCCCGGCCGACACCACCAGCAACAACACCGCAAAGGCAAAGCATGATGCCGGCATCAGGATCATCATCGCCGCCGCACTGGCCATCAGGGCCCCGACAACGCCCAGCCACACCGTCGCACGATATTGCGGGGCGGCCTTTTCCGACACCAGTGCAACCACCAGTGCGATCCACAGGGCGGCCTGAAACACCACATGCTGGCCAAGGCCGAATTGATGGGCAATGATCCCCTGCCCCAATGCCAGCGTCATGAGCATGGCAACCGGGCCAGGCTTGGCATCGCCCGCGGGTCCCGCACCGGCATCCTGGGTGGATGATTTGGTATTTCGGGTTTTGGCCGTCTTGGATTTTTTGCCCCTTGCCGGTTTGTCGGAAGGGTCGTCATCCTGATCAAAGTCCGGGCGTGTCACCCACAGGAAACAGCCGCCAATAATCAGAAAGGCCAACCATGCCAGGATCTTGATCCCGCCCGGATGATAGGAAAGCCCGCTGATCGGGGCCGCAAGCACAAGCCATGCCCCCAACAGCAGCAATACCGCCGAAACCACCAGACATACCCGTTCGGACAATCGCGAAAAATCAAGGATCGCGCCACAGACACCGCCCAGAACCAGCATCAGCAACGCCGCCCCGACACCCCCGCGCGCAGTATCGGGCAGACCGATTGCGGCTGGCACGGCAACCGCGACTGCCGGAATAATCGCGCCCAGAACAAGACGGCGCGCCACCGCCCGTTCAAGGCCAAGCCACAGCGCAAGCATCAGAACCGCGGCAATAATGCCCGACACCAGAATGGCAAGTAATAAGGGATTGTCGACAAACACGGTGGGCGATCCTGCCTTCTTTTCGTTGGTTGGTTATCTGTTGCTTTTGCCGGGCACGATGATGTGCACAGCATTACCCATCCCACAATCAGGTTCATAACTTGTTAACTCTCGTGCGAATTCCGCACAGAACAAGCAGCGCGCGCGATCAGCTCGTTACGCTGGATGGTTTCGCCCGATCGCCGGATCGTTTCACCAGATTGCCGGATGGCCGGGCCGTTGTGACAAACAAAAGCAACGGAAATACGGCGCAATAGCGTCATTGAAATTTAAATTGCTGTCATGCGGAAATTCCTGACCTCTTGGCGATTTGATCGGCTATGTTCAAATTCCGTACGGGGCGACAGCACCAAAATCGCCCCGCTACCTGCGAAATAAGAAACAAAAGGCAGGTCGCCATGACTAAAGTAAAATCAATCTGTGTATTCTGCGGCGCTTCGAACGGGAAAAATCCCCAGCATATGGAAAATGCCATCACCTTTGGCAAAATGATGGCTGAACGGGGCATCGCGCTGGTTTATGGCGGGGGCCGTATCGGCCTTATGGGGGCTGTTGCCGATGGCGTCATGAAAAATGGCGGCGAAGTGATCGGGATCATCCCCGAACATCTGCATGATATCGAAGTCGGTCATACCGGGCTTTCGGAACTGATTGTCTGCAAATCCATGCATCAGCGCAAAGTTGAAATGTTCCGTCGTTCCGATGCCTTTGTGACGCTGGCCGGCGGTCTTGGCAGCCTTGATGAAGCATTCGAAGCCATGACCCTGCGTCAGCTTGGCATTCATGACAAACCGATGGTGTTCCTGAATGCGCTTGGCTATTGGGACAAGTGCTTTGACATGATTGACGGCATCATTGACGAAGGCTTTGCCCGCGAAAGCCACAAGAATCTTTATACCGTCGCCAACACGCTTGATGAAATCTTTGAACAACTTTCCGCCGAACCGGCACCGAAATTCGACCCGCGCGAAAAGCTTTTCTGATCCGGTCATGCCAATGGGCCGTTTGCGGTCCATTGGCAATATCCGTGATATTACAAGAACAAGACGTAAAATCTCGATTTAGTCAAATTTCAACTAACTTGTTGATATTAAATATTTTTTTGAATCTTGATGTAAATCACCACACGCCGACGTAGAATTTGATCTTGTACTTTCTCCACCAATTGGGAGAGAGAACATGAGACCGCATCAATTTCTCGCGACGATCCTGATATCTGGCGGCACACTGGTTGGCATCAGCAATGCCGCACTTGCCGTTGATCCCGCCCAGCTCCGCGAAAGTGCCAAAGACTATTTCGAAGTCATTCCATCGATGGTTCCCGCCATCGCCGGAAATGCCGTGACCCGCGAAAAAGTCGATCTGGGCAAGAAGCTGTTTTTTGATCCGCGCCTGTCGGCCAGCGCGATCATTTCGTGCAATACCTGTCACAATCTTGGCATGGGCGGCGATGACAATCTTGAAACATCGATCGGGCATGGCTGGCAGAAAGGCCCGCGCAACGCCCCGACCGTTTACAACGCCGTCTTTAACGAAGCCCAGTTCTGGGACGGTCGTGCCGAAGACCTCAAAGCACAGGCCAAGGGCCCGGTTCAGGCCGGGGTCGAAATGGCCAGCACACCCGAACGGGTTGTGACGGTTCTGAATTCGATGCCCGAATATGTCGCACAGTTCAATGCCGCCTTCCCCGGGCAAAACGACCCGGTCACCTTTGACAATATGGCAATGGCGATCGAAGCATTCGAGGCAACCCTGATCACCCCGGCATCACGGTTTGACCAGTTCCTCGAAGGCAATGACACCATAATGACCGAAACCGAGCTGGCCGGGCTTGAACTGTTCATCGATACCGGCTGCGCATCCTGTCACAACGGGGTGAATGTCGGCGGCACCGGTTATTATCCGTTCGGCGTTGTCGAACAGCCCGGGGCCGAAATCCTGCCGCCCGATGACAAGGGACGGTTTGCAGTTACCCAGACGGCGACCGATGACTATGTCTTCCGTGCCGGGCCACTGCGTAACATTGCCCTGACCGCCCCCTATTTCCATTCCGGCAAGGTCTGGAACCTTGAACAGGCGGTCGCAATCATGAGTTCGTCCCAGCTGGGCACGGAACTGAATGATGCCGAAGTCCAGGCCATTACTGCCTTCCTGCATACCCTGACCGGGGAAACGCCAAGCGTTGAATATCCGGTTTTGCCGGTCAGCAGCCCGACAACCCCGAAACCCGCAGCGATGATCGCGAACTGATCATCACGTCCCCCAGAGCCCGGATCGGTTGTCATCCGATCCGGCAACCTCAAGGCCGCCCGCAGCAAGGCGGCCTTTTTTTATGTTCACCCGCACAATCGGCGGGCGCATTTGCACAACAGGCATCAAAAATCCGCATAATTCCGCCAATTCAACGGGCTCTGGCAACATTCATATGAATGTCATGCTTCTGAAATCTTAGTGACAACGAAGCCGCGTATGATCGTTTTTATGTTCAAAGCAACAAATTGAACGATCAAATGAATATTTCTGCACGACAACGCGACATCATCGACATCCTGCGCCGTGACAGCTTTGCCTCGATCGACAAGCTGGCGGCCCATTTTGACGTGACGCCGCAAACGGTCCGCCGCGACGTCAATATGCTGAGCGATGCCAATCTGGTGCGCCGCCGCCATGGTGGTGTTGAATATGCCGGGGAACCGGGCATGAACCTGTCCTATGACAGTCGCCAGGTCACCAATATCGCCGCCAAGCACGCCATATCGCTTCATGTCGCCAATATGATCCCGGACGGGGCATCGATCCTGATCGGGATTGGCAGCACGCTGGAACTCGTCGCACTGAACCTTGTTGAACATCGTCATCTGACGGTGATTACCAACAATCTCAATGCGGCCATGGCCCTTGGCAACAATACCGGCAACCGGATCGTCATTCCCGGCGGGACGCTGCGCCTGCCTGACCGTGATGTCATCAGCCCGGATGCCGAAACGATGTTCAACAATTACAAGGTCGATTACGGCCTGTTCGGGGTTGGCGGCATCGAACCCGATGGCACGCTGACCGACTTTGACCATCGCGAAGTCTCGTTGCGTCAGGCCATTGCCGGCAATTGCCGCAATTCCATCCTTGTTGCCGATCAATCGAAATTCGGCCGCCCGGCCCCGGCCAAGGGCGGACACATCACCGACCCGGACGTGATTGTTGTCGATGGCATCCCCGGCGGGGTGTTCGACCCGCTGTTCAACCGTCAGGACGTCCGCGCCCGTCTGCAAATTGCAAAAAGCGAAACTTCAAAATGACTGCCCAAACGCCTTTCATCCAGATCAGGTCCGTCTCGCGTGTTTTTAATGGCGGCAACGGGGTCCATGATCTGTCCATCGACATTCCGCGCGGCAGTTTTGTCGTGTTGCTGGGGCCGTCGGGCTGTGGCAAATCAACGACACTTCGTCTGATTGCCGGTCTTGAAACCGCCGATCACGGCACAATCGCCATTGATGGCAAGGATGTCACAAACGTTCCGCCATCCAAACGCGGCCTGTCGATGGTGTTTCAATCCTATGCGCTGTTCCCGCATCTGAGCGTTGCCGAAAACATCATCTTTGGCCTCAAGGTCCGCAAAACCGGCAAGGACGAAATCAAGTCCCGCCTGACCGAGGCTTTGAATGTCACCGGGCTTGAGGGATATGAAGACCGCAAACCGGCCGAACTTTCCGGTGGCCAGCGCCAGCGCGTTGCCCTTGCGCGCGCCATTGTTGCCGGGCATCCGCTGTGTCTGATGGATGAACCGTTATCAAATCTTGATGCCAAATTGCGCCATTCGGTGCGCAAGGATATCCGCGATCTGCAACAGCGCCTTGGCATTACGGTTGTCTATGTCACCCATGACCAGACCGAAGCCATGAGCATGGCCGATATCGTCATCCTGATGAAGGATGGCCGTATCGAACAGGCGGGCAATCCGGCCGATCTTTATCTGCAACCGGCCACGGCCTTTGCCGCCGGTTTTGTCGGAAGCCCGCCCATGGCGTTGCTTCCGGCCTCTGCACTTCCCGATGCGGTTATCCCGCCAAAAACCGATGCCGGGCGCCTGACATTTGGCATCCGCCCCGAAGACCTGGTTCTGAGCACAGACACCAGCACGAAGGCGTGGGGCATTTCCGCCACGGTGACCGGCAGTGAATTTCTGGGCGCAGAGACATTTGTCTATGTCGCGATCCCCGGAACATCCGGGGCCACCGCCCGCCTGCCCGGTCAGGTCCATATCGCACCGGGCACACAGGTTTCGCTCAGTTGGGCTGGCGCTGCGGCCCACTGGTTTGGCGAAGACGGTCAACGTCTTGCACCGACGGCGACCCGCGAAGCAGCGCGCGAACCAAATACCTCCTTCGAAACTGACACTGCAATTCCGAGTTTGTAACAGGGAAAACAAATCCATGCGGAACATCGTAACCAGTGCCGCCTTTGCGGCCGGACTGATGGCAACGGCGGTATCACCGGCCTTTGCCGCAACCGAACTGACCATGTATTACCCGATCGCGGTTGGCGGCCCGCTGACCGACGTCATTGACGGCATGATCGAAGGTTTTGAATCCGAAAACCCGGATGTCAAAGTCAATGCCATCTATGCCGGCAACTATGACGATACCCGTCTGCGTGCGGTTTCCGCCCTTAAAAGCGGCGACCCCGCACAGCTTTCGGTCATGTTCTCGATCGATGTCTATGACCTGATCGAACAGGATCTGATTGTACCGTTTGATGACGTTGTCAAAACCGCCGAAGACAAGGAATGGCTCAACTCGTTCTATCCGGCCCTGATGGCCAATGGTGAAGTTGATGGCAAAACCTGGGGCATCCCGTTCCAGCGTTCAACCATCGTCATGTACTATAACAAGGACATGTTCCGCGAAGCCGGTCTTGATCCGGAACACGCACCGGCCACCTGGGAAGAACTGGTCTCGGCTGGCAAGGCCCTTTCAAAAGACGGCAAATGGGGTCTTATGGTGCCGTCGACCGGTTATCCGTACTGGATGTTCCAGTGCTTTGCCATCCAGAATGGCAAGGAACTGATGAGCAAGGATGGCACGGAAACCTATTTCGATGATCCGGCCGTGATCGAGGCGCTTGAATTCTGGCGCGGCCTTGCCACCAAAGAACAGATCATGCCCGAAGGCACGATTGAATGGGGTACGCTGCGTCAGGCCTTTGTTCAGGGCCAGACCGCGATGATGTGGCATTCGACCGGCAACCTGTCGGCTGTCAAACGCGAAGCCAAATTTGATTTCGGCGTTGCGATGCTTCCGAAACACAAACAGCCCGGTTCTCCGACCGGTGGCGGCAACTTCTATCTGTTCAAAAACTCGACCGATGCACAGAAAGAAGCATCCCTTGCGCTGATCAAATACATGACCGCGCCGGAACGTGCGGCGGAATGGTCGATTGCCACGGGCTATGTCGGTGTCACGCCGGACGCCTATGAAACCGATGCGCTGAAATCCTATGCGGCCGAATTCCCGCAGGCCGTTGTTGCCCGTGATCAGCTTGAAGTCGCGATCCCGGAATTTTCGACCTATGACACGGCACGCGTCCGCGAAGGTCTGAACAACGCCATTCAGGCGGCTTTGACCGGTGAAAAATCACCGAAAGAAGCCCTTGAAGGTGCACAGGCCGAAGCAAACCGTCTTCTTCGGGCGTTCCACTAACCCGATCTGCACGCCGAAGCAGGCCCCCAATGCCTGCTTCGGCACTTTTGTTTGTGATTTTGCTTAATCCATTTTGACGGACGTGCCGACCATGAATGACATGGCAAGACTTCAAAAACAAAGGCTTGCGCTTTATGGCTGGATGCTTGCGGCACCGGCCCTGGCATTGATGAGCCTGTTTGCCTTTTACCCGGCCATTGCAACATTCTGGCACAGCCTGTTTACCCGGGGCACGACGCGCCGCCCGTCGGTTTTTGCCGGGTTTGAAAACTATCAAGACCTGTTTGCCGATCCGACATTCGCGACCGTGGTGTGGAACAATCTGATCTATGCCGGGGTGACCATTCCGGTCTCGATCATCTTTGCGCTGATCATGGCGCTGTGGGCCAATGCCCATATTCCCGCCCGATCATTCGTGCGCAGTGCCTATTTCACCCCGACCATCCTGCCGATGATTGCCGCGGCCAATTTGTGGCTGTTTTTCTATACGCCCGATCTTGGGGTTATTGATCAGATCACCGGTTTTTTCGGGGCGTCGCCGACCAACTGGCTGGGGCAGCCCGATACCGCCCTTGCCTCGGTGATTGTGGTGACGATCTGGAAAGAGGCCGGGTTTTTCATGATCTTTTACCTGGCAGCCCTTCAGACCATTCCGCCTGATTTGCGTGAAGCCGCCCGGATCGAAGGGGCTGGTCGCTGGACCTATACGCGCCGTGTGCTTTTACCGCTTTTGATGCCGACCACGATCTTTGTGTTCGTCAATGCGATGATCAATTCGGTCAAACTGATCGACCATCTGTTCATTCTGACCAAGGGCGGGCCGAACAATGCATCCAAACTGATCCTCTACTGGATCTGGGAAATGGCATTTGCCTATTTCGACAGCCCGCATGCGGCTGCGATGACCATCCTTGTTCTTCTGGCACTTGGCCTTGTTGCCGTTGCGCAGTTCCGACTGGTTGAAAAACGGACCCATTACCGATGAATACTGCATTTGCCTCGCATCATGCCAAACGCGCCCTGCCCGATTTTGACAAGGTTCTCGATGCCCTTGGCGCCTGGGTTCTGGCGATTGTCTGGATTTCGCCGCTTCTGTTTGCGACATGGGCGGCCTTGCAGCCATCGGGCACCGCACTTGGTCTGGATTTTTCCAATCCGCTGACATTCGAGAACTTTACCTATGTCTGGAATGCGGTGCCGTGGATTGGCTATTTCACCAATACGGTCATTCTGGTTACCCTGATCCTTGCCGGGCAGCTGGTTCTTTGCACGCTGGCGGGGTTTGCCTTTGCGCGCTTTGAATTCAGGGGCCGCGATACGATCTTTATCCTCGTATTGCTGCAACTTTTCATCCTGCCCGAAGTCCTGATTGTCGAAAACTATGCCATCGTTTCCAAGCTTGGCCTGTTTGACACCGCCCTTGGCATCGGGTTGCCCTACATGGCCAGTGCCTTTGGCATTTTCCTGTTGCGACAGGCCTTCAAATCAGTCCCGGTCGAACTTGAAGAAGCCGCCCGGATCGAAGGATGCAGCTGGATGGGCGTTTTGTGGAAGGTCTATGTCCCGGCGGCAAAGCCGGTCTATCTCGCCTATGCGCTGGTCTCGATCGCCACGCACTGGAACAATTTCCTGTGGCCGCTGATTGTCACCAATTCACCCGACACCCGGCCCCTGACCGTCGGCTTATCCCTGTTCGGGGCACCGGAAACCGGGGTCGATATTTCAGTGATCAGTGCCGCGACCATCATGACCATCGCGCCGCTTCTGATCGCCTTTCTGATTTTCCAGCGCCAGTTTATCCAGGCCTTCCTGCGTGCAGGCATCCGGTAAGGGGGCCTGTTCCCCCGACCCCGTCAAACAATCAGGACACAATACCCCGTCGCGTCCCCAAGCCGCGGCGGGGTTTGCTTTGATCGCGGCATCGTTTTGCGCCACAGGATTCTGGCCGGACTTCTGGTCGGGTTAAATTTCCGTCGTCAAAAACGTGTAATTCATGCATCATGACCCTCGCCATCATAATTTTTAAGAATTCTTCATATGCCTGTCCTGTTCCTGCTGTTTGGCACCACATTCATCTGGGCCATGCTTCTGGTATGCAACCGCATTGCCCTTACCAGTTTTGATATTGATCCCTATGCCATGACCTGCTGGCAGCTGGTCTTTGGCGGGATCGCGCTTGTGCTTCTGGCACCGGGGCGCAGCATCCCGTGGCGGCAATTCACCTTGCCGATCAATTGGGCATATGGATTTTTGCGTGTCATGACCGGGGTTACCTGGACGGCGTCGCTTTTATATATCAGCGCACCGGAAAGCGGCATTTTGTCCCAGACCGGGATGCCGTTGGCCGCCCTTGCCGCGACCTTTGTTCTGGGCCGGGCGCCCGGGCGATATGAATGGTTTGGTCATGCGACCCTGATTTGCGGGGCGCTTTGGCTGGCCTGGCATCTGCCGGGCGGGTTTGGCAATCCGGCGGTATTGCTGATGCTGGCATCCGAGGTCACGGCGATTTCATCATCGGTTCTGGCCGAACTTCATCCCGACAACCAGATCAAGGATACCTGGGCGCATCTGCGCTTTACCGGGGTGCTGTTGCTGATTACCGCATCGATCTTTCTGATTGTGCCGCCCCTGATCGCGCTGATCAGTCCGGTGCCGATCCCCTATATTTCGACCAGCGGATTGTTTGGCACCGAAACGCTGATTGCCGGACTTCTGATCGGGATCCTGTTTCGTGGACCGGCGATGGTGCTGTCGCTCCGATCAATCAAAACCGCCGGCATTGAAAAATACATCCTGTCGACCAGCGTTCTGCCCTTTGTGCTGCTTGGCCTTGAAATGGTCGCGGCACAGTTCGGGCTTACCCCGATGCCGACCCATGACAGTGTGTTCTGGATCTCTTCCCTTCTGGTGATGATCGGGATTATTCAGATAACAGTATCGAAACATCGTCATGCGGCCAAACGCAAGGCACGGGACCGGATCGCGGCGGCGGCCGCAACACCGGAAAATGCAGGCTAGTCTCAAAATGCCGGGGCCCGATCCCTTTGCATTTTTGGCGCATTTTTTGGCACGGCTTTTGGCGCGGTTTTGACCTGTTGCTTTTTGTGTTGTCGATCCCTGCAAGATGCGTATCGCCTTGTCCCAGGGTGGCACCAAACGACTTCCCCGGTCGTTACGTGCCAATCGCATCTTGTCCCTTTCGGAGTCTCCCCCGAAAGGTCGAAACGCCCGGGTCCCCACCCGGGTGTTTCCATTTCCAGAACAAAAATGCCGGTCCCCGGGGGACGGGGACCGGCCAGGCCACACTCGAGCGGGAAAAGCTCGCGGGGTCGGGGGAATGCTTGTGCGGCCTGATTTCGGCTTTTTTGGATCCTTTGTGATCAGTGTGCGTCACCACCGCCACCCGCAGTTGCCCGTGGCGGACGGGCAAGAGGCAACAGCAAAAAGGCAATAAAGAAGGTGGCCGCCATCGCAAGATAGATATCGTTGAATGAAATGATCGATGCTTCGCGGGTCACCAGATTGACGATGAATTTCATTGCAGCGGCCTTGGGATCGGCGATGCCCATTTCCGAATAACGCGCCATCATGGTGGCCAGATATTCCTTGAAGGCGGTGCTGGCCGGATTGATATGTTCGGACAGTAACGAGAAATGATAATCAATGCGCTTATCAAGCAACGTATTGATCGCCGCCATCCCGATAGCCCCGCCAAGATTGCGCATCAGGTTATAAAGCCCGCTGGCATTTTTGATCTTTTCGGGCGGCAAGGTCCCAAGGGCCAGATTGGTCACCGGCAACATACAGAACATCAAAGCAGCCCCGCGCACGATTTGCGGCAGGATCAATTCATTGAATGACACTTCGCTGTTATTGAAACCATGCATGGCAAGACCGGTGGCAAACAGACCAAGCCCGATGCCAAGAACCACCCGTGGCGGATATTTGGCTGTCATTTTCCCGGCGATCGGTGCCGACAGGAACTGCGCAATCCCGGTCACCGCCATGATCATGCCGATTTCAAGACTGTCATAGCCGCGCACACGGCTTAACATCAGCGGCATGATATAGACACTGCCATAAAGCCCGACGCCGAGTGTAAAGCTGAACACGCAGCCCATGGTAAAATTGCGATCGGCAAAGGATTTCAGATCAACAATCGGCTTGTCATAGGTAAACATCCGCCAGAAGAAATAGATGCCGGCAATCGCGCAAACGATGGTGCCATAAATGATCGCAGTTTCATCAAACCAGTCATCTTTCGGGCCTTCATCCAGAACATATTCCAGACTGCCCAAAAACACCGCCATCGCCAGAAGCCCCCAAAGATCAAACCCCTTGAGAAGCGACCGGTCCCCGCGGTCAACGCGCAACGTCATCGCCACCACAGCGGCAATCGCAAGGCCGGGCAACACATTGATCAGAAACAGCCAGTGCCATGAAAGTGACTGGGTCAAAAACCCGCCAAGGGTCGGACCGATGGTCGGCGCCATGGTGGCAATCAGCCCGATCATCACCGATGCGGTGTTCCGCTTTTCGGGCGGGAAAATGATATAGGTTGTCGCAAACACGGTCGGGATCATCGCCCCGCCAAGGAACCCCTGGGCTGCGCGAAACCAGATCATGCTTTCAATCGACCAGGCAAAGGCCGAAGCCACCGACATCACCGTGAACCCGATGGCCGAAATAACAAACAGCCAGCGCGTCGACATCAGCCGCGACAAGAACCCCGAAAGCGGGATCATCACGACTTCGGCAATCAGATAGCTTGTCTGAACCCAGCCGATTTCATCGGGGCTTGCCGACAGGCCGGCCTGAATGTTTTCAAGCGAACTTGCCACGATCTGGATATCAAGGATCGCCAGAAACATACCGACAACCATTGCCACCCAGCCAATCAGCTTGGCCCGGTCGACATGACCGGCATGATCGCCCGCCTGGGGCATGGCAGTCGGGTTACCGGTATTGGTGGCGCTGCTCATCAGTTAAGCTCCGATACTTCCGTTGCCGGAAGCACATTCTGCGCAAGACCGCTGCCCGCCACATGCTGCGACCCGTCAGGATCGCGGGTATCGACATCGACCACCACCGAAAGACCCGGACGCAGGGCAGCCGCCCATTTGCTGTCATCAAGCGAAATACGGATCGGCACGCGCTGGGTGATCTTGGTGAAGTTGCCCGTGGCATTTTCCGGGGGCAGCAGGCTGAATTGCGCACCGGTTGCCGGGGCAAAGCTTTCGACCGTGCCGGTGATATCGGCATTGGGGAAGGCATCAACCGATACCTTGACCTTCTGGCCATGGGCCATGTGTTCGATCTGGGTTTCCTTGAAATTGGCAACCACATACACACCGGGCAGCGGCACCAGTACCAGAAGCTGTTCCCCCGGCTGCACCAGCGCGCCGGTCTGAACCGACCGGTTGCCGACAACCCCGTTAAACGGTGCATAGATTTTGGTATCTTCAAGGGCCTGCATCGCGACATCGCGGGCGGCCTTGGCCTGGGTTACCGCGCGTTCGGCCTCGATCTTTTGTGCGCGCAGCACACCAAGCCGGCCTTTTTCAACCGACAGGGTCGCATTGGCAGCCGCAACCTGTGCCTGTGCCTTTTGGCGATCAGCCTTGGCATAGTCGAATTTCTGACGGCTGGCCGCACCCTTTTGCACAAGATCCTTGTAGCGTTCGTAATCTTCTGTCGTGCGGTCGAGTTCGACCTGGGCAATGCGCAGATTGGCTTCGGCCTGCGAGATCGCGGCTTCCTGCAAGGCGATCTGTTCATCCATGGTCGTCACCGCAGACTGGCGGGCTTCAAGCGTTGCAGTCGCCTGTGCAACTTCAAGCCGGTAATCTTCGTCCTTGATGGTCAGCAACAGGTCGCCCTTGCGCACCGGCTGGTTTTCGGCAACCGCCAACTCACCGACATAGCCCGATACCTTGGGGGAAATGGCGACTTCATCGGCCTGCAAATAGGCATTGTCGGTACCTTCGAAGTACTGACCCTCGGTCACCCAATAGAACCCGTAATATCCACCGCCACCGATAATCGCCGCTGCGATCAGGGGCAGAATGATTTTCTTCACACTCATCGTCTTGGTAAATCCTTTTGGTATTGATCAGTACCATTTGTGTCTTTATGGTACCAATCAGTACCAACCGTCAAGTACCGAATTGGAACAAACGTTTGTCTGAAGCCAAAAAGATCGATCCCAGAACGCTCAAACGCCGCGAAGCCATGATCGAGGCCGCGCGGGAATTGTTTTGCGAACATGGGCTTGCCGGGACGACACTGGAAATGATCACGGCCGAGGCCGGCGGGTCACGTCGCACGATCTATGAGCTGTTTGGCAACAAGGACGGTGTGTTTGAAGCGGTCATTCGCGATTGCACGGGGCGAGTCACATCGATCATGGCGGATCTGGAACTGTCGCAATTACCCCTGCGCCAGGCATTGATCCATTTTGGCGAAACATTGATGACGCTTCTGACCACGCCCGACACCATCCGGTATATGCGGCTGTTTTTATCGGAAGTTCCGCGTTTCCCGCATCTGGGCAAGGTGTTTTATGAAAGCGGCCTGATGACCGGTCGGCGGATCATCACATCCTTTTTCGAACGCCAGATGGCAGAAGGCAATTTTCCGAAAAACGATCCGAAACAGGCGGCTGTGTTCTTTACCAGTCTGCTCAAGGCGGATTACGATTTCCGGCAGATGACCTATGTCGGCTGGGAACCGCAGGCCAAGGATTTGCATGCCCATGTGATTGCCGCAGTTGACATGTTCCTGCGCGGTTACGGGCTTGATCCCCAAAAAATGGAATAACCCCAATTGCGGGTTTGACATTCGGGCCAAGACATCCGGCAACATGGCCCCCCGACCCTGTTTTGCCATCTGTTGTGTGCCCTTTTTCTGATTGTGCCTGGCTGATTGTTCCTTGCGGGCTGTCCGGCTCAGAACAAGGTCAGCAAGCGATAGGCAATCGGACCCAGCATGGTGACAACCCCAACCCACATCAGGGCAACGCCCCAATTCTGATTGCGGTTGTTAAAGCCGAACCCCAACAGACAAAAGCCGATCACACATACGACAAGAATGATGATGTTTTCGGTCGTCATGATCATGTCTATCCCCTTTTTTCTGATGTGACGATATCGGAGTCTTGGTCTGTTTCCCGTCACGCCATCACTTTAGACCTGTTTAAAGGACGGCTTCCTTGATCCTGATCACAGGGGGCGTGAAAATGATTGCACGACACATTTTCAAATCCCCCGAACCGGTTTTTGAAAAAGAACCGCGTAAATCACGGACAAACTTACCCTTTTTCACACGCTCAAAGCGCGCAAAACCGGCGCTTCCGCGCGCAGAAAGCGGCGATTTCATCAAAGAAAGTAATGATGTTGCGTCGCCCTCTTTGATTTTCTGGTGGCTTCCTGTATGTTGCGGGCTCCCGACGCGGCCAGGGCGCTCCCTCGCGCGCCGGAAGACAAAGATTAACCATCTTGAATGGCAGCCGCGCTGCAAGTCGGCAGCGGCCAGCAAGGGAGTATTCTATGAGCAAGATTCAAGTTAAGAATCCGATCGTCGAACTTGACGGCGATGAAATGACCCGGATCATCTGGGACTTCATTAAAAACAAACTGATTCTGCCGTATCTCGACGTTGACCTGAAATACTACGATCTTTCGGTTCAGAAACGTGACGAGACCGACGACCAGATCACCATTGATGCGGCAAATGCCATCAAGGAACACCGCGTTGGCGTCAAATGCGCAACCATCACCCCCGATGAGCAGCGCGTCGAAGAATTCGGCCTGAAAAAGATGTGGAAGTCGCCGAACGGCACCATCCGTAACATCATCGGCGGTACCGTTTTCCGTCAGCCGATCATTTGCTCGAACGTTCCGCGTCTGGTTCCGGGTTGGACCCAGCCGATCGTTATTGGCCGTCACGCATTCGGTGACCAGTACCGTGCGACCGACTTCAAGGTTCCGGGCGCAGGTAAACTGACCATCAAGTTCCAGCCGGCAGACGGCGGTGAAGCCATCGAACACGAAGTCTTCGACTTCCCGTCTTCGGGCGTTGCGATGTCGATGTATAACCTTGACGATTCCATCAAGGGCTTTGCACGGGCTTGCATGAACTATGGTCTGTCGCTCGGTTGGCCGGTTTACCTGTCGACCAAGAACACCATCATGAAAGCCTATGACGGCCGCTTCAAGGACCTGTTCGAAGAAGTCTTCCAGGAAGAATTCGCCGACAAGTTCAAAGCTGCTGGCATCACCTACGAGCACCGCCTGATCGACGACATGGTTGCATGTGCGATGAAATGGAACGGTGGTTTCGTTTGGGCTTGTAAGAACTATGACGGCGACGTTCAGTCCGACACCGTCGCACAGGGCTTTGGCTCGCTCGGCCTGATGACCTCTGTTCTGATGACCCCGGATGGGCAGACCGTCGAAGCAGAAGCTGCACACGGCACCGTGACCCGTCACTACCGTCAGCACCAGCAGGGCAAAGAAACCTCGACCAACCCGATTGCGTCGATCTTTGCCTGGACCCAGGGTCTTAAGTACCGTGGCGAATTCGATGGCACCCCGGAAGTCGTCAAGTTTGCCGAAACCCTTGAAAAAGTTTGCGTAGACACCGTCGAAGCCGGCTTCATGACCAAGGATCTGGCCCTGCTGATCGGCCCGAACCAGAAATGGCTGACCACCACCCAGTTCCTCGACAAACTGGACGAAGGTCTGAAAGCTGCAATGGCCTGATCCATCTGATCAGACTGGCAGTTTGCCAAAATAAAGAAGCCCCTGCCGGGAAACCGGCAGGGGCTTTTTCTTTGTCTTGTCGTCTTGCGCGCCTCAGCCTCAGCCTCAGCCTCAGTCCCAGACCCAGACCCGGCCCCCACTCCGGCCACGCTTGCAGCAAGTACGTTTGCCCGCAATGGCGGAACGAAGCGATTGCGTCATTCATAAAATCAATCAACAATAGATTATTACGTTACGAAAGACTATCATCCGCATATGTTCATCGACGGGCAACACGAGCCTTGAATGCGCTGTCATTGGCATGATGAACAATTGTTTTGGGGTATGGACGTCGGGGGACGACGATGACCTATCTGCAAAATCATACGATTTTGTCTTCGGGCGATCTTGACGAGGTTCGTGAGTCGATAAAGAACCTTGCCGCGCGACACGACCTTGACGTCAAGGGACGGCAGGCGGACTTTCATGCGCGTGTTGCCGCGGTGGAACGTGACGACATCAATCTGATGCATGTCACATTTGGCAATGCACGACTAAGTGTCGAATCCTCCGAAGAAGATGATGACGGCCTGTTACTCTATCTTGTCACCAGTGGTACGGGTGTCGCACAACATTGCGGCGAAGATCTGGAATTTTCCGCCAATGCTGGCTTCATGCGTGATCTGGCTGTGCCGGTCAGCGCCACAGAAGACGATTTTGGCGCAGTGGTCCTGCGCCTTTCCAAGAACAAACTGAAAAACCATGCCCGTTCGCTGGTTGGCGACGATGTCGATTTGAAAGGATTGCGTTTCAATCCGGTCATTGATCCGGCGACACCGGGATGGAATGTGTTTCGTCACACAGTTGATTATGTGGCCCACAATCTTGATGGGCCGTTACGCGATGTGCAAAACCCGTTCATAACCACCCAGATGAAAGACATGCTGTTCACCCAGTGCCTGAGCCTGTTGCCCAACAGCTATCAGGATGTCATGAACGGGCGCGCGGTAACAGAAATCGTTCCCTATTACGTCAAACGCGCGCGCGACCATATCCATGCCCATGCACACAAAAAACTCGGCCTTGCCGACATCGCGGCAGCCGCCGGATGCGGGTATCGAGGATTGCAAAAGGGCTTCATGGATGCCTATGGCAAGCCCCCGATTGCCTATTTGCGAACCGTTCGGTTAAAACGCGTCAGGACCATTCTCAAGACGGAGCTGAACGGAAAAACCGTCGCAGAAGTCGCCAGACAATGGGGCTTCTCGCATATGGGACGATTTGCCAAGGATTATCAGCGGGAATTTGGCGAACTTCCATCCGAGACAATTCGCAAATACGTCTAGAACCATTCCGCTATATCCAAAAAACGTCCGGCATATCCCCAAAGCGCATCAAACGTATGACGGCGCTGATTTGCGTATTCCATTCTCGATGATGCTGTTCAATTCTCGGTGCGGGGGTTGAGGCATCTTTTGTTCATTCAAAGGTTTGATCGGTCTTTGACCGGTCTTGGGGTGTCTTTGCTTGACGGAAGTTGAAGCATCAACAAAGACGTGTCTGACGGCGCTCATTTCTGCGTTGACCGGGGTTTGAAAAACCCTGGGATGTCGCAGTCTGATGGCGCCGTCAGACCAGAAAACCTGACGTGGAACGCCTTCTCATCCCCAATGCAAACCATAGGGCAGCCCTTATGGCATTTGCACCGTGACCTTGTCTGCTTTGACCGCAGTCAGGGGACAACAGTGATATCGCGCGCGTTGTTTGCTTGAGGATGAATCCATGGAAAGCTGTTTCAAGTCTGGCCACATAGTGTGGCGGGCATTGCTTCTTGTAACTGTGTTTGCCGCCAGCATTCTGGCAAGTTCATCAAATGCAGCAGCGCAACAAACCCAAGCAGCCTTCACAGAGCCGGGTTACCCCATTTGCGGCGCGCTGAATTTGCGCACAAACAAGCTTCTGGGACCATGCAGTTTCAGCAGCGCCACCAAAACCGGCAAGGCCGTTGGCGAGTGCCCGCGGGGATCATTCTTTGATATCGGGACATGGTCGTGCTTCTCATGCCCGGCCGGCTATAACCGGACCGGTTTTGCCGTGGATACGCCCATGGCCTGTTCAAAGCAGGTATCAGCCCAATACAAACCGGCCACGCGTGTTGGCTCACACAGATCCTGCCCGTCCGGTTCGTTCAGAGACCCGCGCAATGGCGGCGAATGCTGGTCGTGCCCGGCTGGCTTTGGCCGCACCTGGTCGGCTGTTGATGCATGGGATGCCTGTGGCAAAGCTGGCCAAACCGCCCGTCGTGCAGAATTTATTAGTCGCGTGTGTCCAGACGGCACGATTACCGATCTCAATGGCAGTTGCTATACCTGTCCCGAAGGTTTTCGCCGTACAGCTGCTGCTGTGACTGCCGGCAATGCTTGTTTCCGAAACGAAAGCTTGATGCCTGCTGAAAAAACAGCGGCTTTGACATGTAAACCCGGTGAACATTTCGACTTCATTGACGGCGGCACCTGCTGGACGTGCCCGGAAGACGCGGTAAGATCGGTCTATGATGTCAGGACCGACAAAGCTTGCGAATACACGACCATGCGTTGGGTATCGGCCAAACGAACCCCAAATGGCTTATTCGCTTTACCCGGCGCCCCGGAAATCGCAGCACAGGTTATCAAGGCCCGCACCGGCATTGATGCCATGATCGCCAAATTCATATCGGAAAATAAGCTCAACAAAGCCGAAGGCGAAGAATTTGCGACCGATTCCTGGATAGTGATTAACAAGACACCTGAAAACTCGCCGATTTTGAAGGCGGTCGTCTTCGAGCATATTTTCAATGCGATCAAAAATGGCGCAAAAACCAAAGCTGACCGCGACCTGCTTAACTATCTCGCGGTGTATGTACAACAGTCCCGCCAATTTCTTGCAAATGAAATGAGAGATGTATGGGAAAGCTGGAAGCGCGGCCGAGCCGCCTGGAAGACACAATTCGGAAGCACAAGGGCAAATACACATGATACCGGCGTTGCCCCACCCAAGATCCAAACGATGGTGGCCGACGCGATGCATCTGGCACCTGCTGGCATTATGGCCCTGACATTTCTTGGCGGCTATGGAGGGTCTCTTGCCTCGAACACAGTCGCTCACATCGCCCATAAAGTAAGTCATGTCATATACTCCGCCAACAAAATACTATCTCAGGGTGCAAGCAGCTTAGCCAAGGCTGCGGCCTCACCCATCACCGGTATGGGGCCGCTTGCTGCCCCACTTGCATCGCTGGCTGTTTCTTCGGTCATTTTCTCGATGGCAACCGACATCGCACTGGAGCAAAACAAACAGGACGCCATCGTCAACGATGCACTGATTGTTGCGCAACGTCCGGTAAATTTGAGCCGATTGATAATGACCGAAGAAGGCCGGATCGAAATTGCAAACAACTGGGCTATGATGACCCAGGAGCCAATCAAGCCGAATACAGCGCTTTGGGCACGCCTGATGCCGAGCGAGACCTCGACGACTGAGTCACGGGTTGTTCTTAACGGTGAAAAAGTGATCGTAGGCGCGCCCGATATCCCGGTCATCCCGATGGCGCAGATTAATGCAATCACGACGACAACCACCGCCGGTGCAAATGCTAGCGATGGTTGGGAAAGCGTGTCAGGCAAAGCTACCGACATTGCCATCGGCACCGATGGCACGGCCTATGTGATTAGCCCGACCAAAGCCAACAGAAGCGGCTATCAGATATATAAACGCGAGAGCGCGGCGAATAAATGGACCAAACTTCCAGGGGCCGGATACCGGATTGCTGTTTCAGATACGACGGCCTGGGTTATCAATCTCCGCGGTCAGATCTACTCCCTGTCCGGTTCCGATTGGCAAATTGTTCGAGGCCCGCAAGCCAAGGATATCGGTGCCAGCGCCAAAGGCGTGTGGATCGTCGATTTCAAAGGGAAAATCCATAAACGCGAAGGAAATGGATGGAAAAACATTCCCGGGACGGCTTCGCGCATCGACATTGATCAGGATGGTCGGCCCTGGGCAATCGGCGAGCAGGGAGATATCTGGGTCCATGGCAACGATCAAAGATGGCAAAAAGTACCCGGTCAGGGCATCGACATCGCGATAGACGTCCCTGGTCAGGCCAGAGCGATCGATAAGCATGGCAACACATTTGTCTTTGACGGCGCCAAACGAAATTGGGTTGCGACTTCCCGGGAAAAGGATGCCCTGGCAATCGGTGCCGGTGGTGGACAGGTATGGCGGGTTACCAAAAATAACGACATTTATCGGCTGCGCTGACGACCACCGGCAAGAGTGCCGACGCGATCTCGGCTTTGGCACTCTTGCCGGTTTTCAACTTTACATTTTTGGATCATGCGGTGCGGATTGCCTGCTTTCACCGAAAGGCAGTGCGTCTGACATCGGCGATATCCGGAACAATTGATCGGGGCACATCGGTTTTGATCACACATCGTCTGATTTTTGTGGGGAAATGACGGTTGCGGGACTTAACGAAAGAATTCAAGCGAAGCCAGTTGCTTGGGACATCGCTTCGCGGCGCATTGATTTTATCAACAATTCTGGTCGCGGGGTGTCAAACTGCGGGTTTGACACCGGATCGCTCTGTGGGGTTCGGCACGGCTGCGTCATCGACGCATGACAGCACGCAACAATCATCCTTTACACAATCAGCTGCCTCGCAAGATGCCGTTCAGGTTTTGGTACGCCAAAGTATCGAGGCACTGGAAGCCCGAAAGATGGATGAAGCATCACGGCTGATCAATCTGGCCCTGAAGCTTGATGTCACCAACCCGGATTTGCAGTTTCTGAACGGACTGACTTACCATTTGATGGGGGTTCAGGGTGACGCCAGCAAGTTTGATCTGGCAGAACAGGGTTACAAGCAGGCGCTGAAATTTGATCCGGGAAATCTTTCGGCGACATATCAGCTGGGCCTTCTCTATATGGATCAGCGGCGCTATGGCCTGGCACAGAGATATTTCGCAGCGGTCGCCCTTCATCGCGATGACGACCCGTCCGTTCTCTATAGCCTGGCCTCTGCATCCTATTACGCCCGGGACCCGAGAACTTCGGAAGCTGCCCTGAAACGATTGCTTGCAGTCGCACCGGAAGCAAGACAACAGCCCGAAATTCTCAAGGCGACGGCCTTGTCCCTGGCGGCAATGGATGATCGTGCCGGGGCATCGGCCTTTGTCTCGGCCTATCGCGACGCAGTCATGGGACCGGAAAGCGTTGCCTATCTTGAACGTCGTATTCAGGGCTGGCAGTCGTTTTATGACAGCGACGCCAAAATTCTGATGGCCCAGTACGGGAATGATCCGTATGGCAGTGACCCGTATGGCAGCGATCCTTACGGATCAAGCAACCCATATGGTCAAAGCAGCCCGTATGGCGCGGATCCCTATGGATCGTCATCTGATCCCTATAGCGCACCACAACCCGGGCAATATAACGCCAACGACCCGATGCAGCAGGGCTTTGCCGATTCCAGCATGGTCGTGGTGGATGTCGTTCTGATCGGCACACAGGAAGACGTGCGCAATTCACGCGGCATCAACCTTCTGAACGGTTTGCAGCTGCAATTCGGGGATCCGCTGACCGGGACCGCCGGTTTTGGTTATGGATCAACCAGAACCAAGGATTATCTTGATACCGGGCTTGAACAAAGCACCCAGACAATCACCCGGGCCATCAGCATTCCCGCCGTCACATATTCACTGAATATCGCCAATTCCGCCGATGCCAACAATCAGGTTCTGGCAAAGCCGAGTTTGGTGGCCCAGGCCGGACAAACGTCGGAATTTTTCTCTGGCACGGAAATTCTGGCCGCTGCGGTTTCGGGGGGGAATGGTGACAGTGTTTCGGTGCAAAAGGAGGTCGGCGTCAAACTGGCGGTGACGCCGGAAATTCTGCCCGATGACATGATCCGGTTGCATGTGGTCGCGGAACGGACCTTCCTGACGGACCCGTCCAACTCGGTTGTGTTTGAATTTCGTCTCGACACCACCAAAACCAATGTCAATTCCACCGTCACGATGAAATTCGGTGAAACCCTTGTTCTGGGCGGACTGAGTGAACGCGAAACATCGAAATCTGCGGACGGTGTCCCGGGATTGATGGATGTGCCGATCCTTAATCTGTTGTTTTCACAGCGTGTCGAACGCCAGTTCGAACGGTCGGTCCTTATCCTGATGACCCCGCGCCGTCCCCATTACACCCGCCGGGCCCAGGCAGATCGCGATGTCACGATCGAGGAAATGTCGGATCTTGAACGCGACATCGAACGTCTTCAGCATCGCCACAAGGACTGGTTCACCCCGCGTGCAACGTTCAACGAAGTGATCGAAAAACTGCAAGGCCGCGAATTCTTCGAAGAATTCCGGTCCGGGGACGTCAAAGTTCATTCCTGGCAAAATGACGCCAGCAACCAGAAACACATCGCGATGGTGCAGAACCGATTGCTTGGTGAATAGCATTTGTTTTCGAAAACGGTGATGCGAGGTTACCCAATGACGCTGCTGATCATGCGGTCCTGTGTTGTTCTGCTTTGTATCGCATTTGCGACCATTCATCCGATATCGCACCTGCATGCGCAAAACAGCCCCGCATCCCAAAACTGGACCCGTTTGCCGGGCACAGCTGTCGATATATCGATCAACAGCGACGGGCAGGCCTATGTCGTTGCCCCGGATGGCACACCATGGCGCTGGGATGCCGAGGAACAGCGCTGGCGTAAAATGTCGGGGGATTTCGTCCGGATTTCCGCCGCAGAAGGAAACCGGCCCTGGGCTGTCAGTTCTGACGGCGTTGTTTATCGCTATAACGGGCTGTGGTGGGAAAACAAGGATACCGACGTTGTGGATGTTGCCGCCGATACGCTTGGCAATGTCTATATTGCCAAGGTTGATGGTGCGCTCAAAAAATGGAACCCGTTGCGCAGCGAATGGCGACAGGTTGACGGAACAGCGTATCGCATTGCGCTCGACATGACCGGCAATCCCTGGGCAGTTGCCCGGGACGGGCGGGTTCGTTCCTTTGACGGCAAGGACTGGATCACCCTGCCCGGCCGCGCAACCGACATCGCAATTGGCGGCAACAATGCAGTGGTGATCGTCGATGCCGAAGGCCAGATCAGGATATGGGACCCAGCGCGACGCAGTTGGCGTATTGTCGCCGGGGTCAATGGCGCAAAAGCCACCGCCGCCGCCCCAGATGGTGGCCCATGGGCCGTTATCGAAGGCGGTGCCATCATGGCGACAACCTTGCTGGTCGCCCCCGAAAAGATCAAAACCGAAAAAGGCCGCGCCCCGCAAAGCAGAGCGCCCCAGGCCGTTGCCCCTGTCGAAAACGCCCCCGCAGCCGTCGCATCCGGGGTTGCCGCAACACTAATATCACCACCAGGTGCCGTGCCCCCGCCCCCGGCTGTCGCGGCACCGTCAAGTGCCCCTGTTCCGGTCCCTGGCATCGTAAGCGCATCTGGTGTGTCCGCCGATGCCACTGGAAATGGGGCAAGTCAGGCCAGCAGCAGAACAGTCGCCCCGTCAGGCGGCAATGATCCGGTGCTTGATCCTGCAACCATCACAACCAGTGAAGATATTACCTTTACCGATACCCGGCAGACCGCAAAGGTCGTTTCAATCGGACGGGACGGAAGTGTGTTTGGTCTTGATGCTGGCGGAAGCATTTATCGCTGGTCCAACAGTCGTCGCCGGTTTGAAGATTTTCCGGGAACGCTGGTGCGCATCGCTGTTGATGCCGATGGCAACCCGTGGGGCATTTCCACCTTGGGCCGGGTATTTCGCCATACAGGAAATCTTTGGAAACAAATTCCCGGTGCGACCGGATCAGACATCGCGATTGGCGGGGACGGATCGGTGGTGATCGCCGATGCCAGCGGCAATTTATCCAAACTGAATGACACAATGACCCGGTTCGATCGCATTCCCGGCCAGGGTATTTCGGTTGCGGTTGCCCCCGATGGAACCCCTTGGACCATCCGTTCTGACGGGCTGGTACAAAGATGCGATACATCGCCATGCAAGATCATCCGGCAGCGGGCCAAAAGCATCTCGATCGGTCCGGATGGCAGCGTCTATGTGGTGTCAGATACCCAGTTTCTGATGCGACTGGCTGCGAATGGCGAAGATTTTGAAGTTGTTCTGACACCGGGCCATATTCCGGAAAGTGCCGCGGTCGGACCGAACGGCTTTCCCTGGGTAGTAACCAAAGATACCCATGTTCTGGCCTCGAAATTCTTTGACCGGGACGAACAGGCAGACCGTCGCATTGCCGCATCCACCGCCGGGGATACCACCGGCAGCGGCAATACAGCCGCCGTTGTCGATATCCCGTCAGACAACGCTTTTACATTTTCAAAAAACATAACCTTTGAAACATTTACCACGAACCTGAATACGGTTGACGCAATGACCGTCGGACAAAATGACGGTTTCTACATATTTGGCTCGCCACTTTCGCAAGGGGCGAAACAGTTATTGAAGTTCAACACCAAGACCAAAAAGTTTGAGCAAGTTTCCCTGTCATTCAGTCAGGACCTGATCGTGTTCGACGTGGCAAGCGATGACAGCATCTGGACCAATGGAAACAGTTCGAGTTCGATTTACAGACTGTCATCGAACGGCACTGTCCAGCGCACCTATTCCGTCACATCAGGCAATATCAGAGACCTTTCGATCGGGTCGGATGGCACGGTGTATGTCGTTATTGACGACAGGCTTTATCACCTTAAACCGGGAACAAACGCGTTTACCAAATTCAACAATGATGATGTCCGCAAGGTTGCCGTTGGCCGCGCTGGTGATTTGTGGATTGCCGATGCCAACAACATCGTACAGCAATTTACCGGAACCAGGTTCGAAAACCGCCCGTTGGGCCAAAGCACCAAGATCGAGGATATCGGCGCCGGGTCGGACGGCAGCATCTATGTCACGGTGTTGGATGGGAACGCGTATGTGCTGAAAAAATGGAATGCCACCAACAGCTCGTTTGACAAGGTCAACAACATCAATGCCGACAAGGTCGACGTGCTTTCCGATGGCCGCCCCTGGATCACAGATACCAACAGCAATACGGATGCAAAACGCGCCAAGGACTAGGTGCGGTGTTTCCAACCAATTTATTGTCAACAAAATCATTACCCAATTGCAGATCAACCCAACCTGAAAATGGCTGAACTTATACTGGTCCATCGACAAACTGGATGAACGTCCGGCAGCAGTAGAGGTCTGATCAATCCGGTTCTGTCTGTTTGGTCCGAACAAAAAGGACCCCGTCGGCCGGGGGACCTGACGGGGTTTCCAGTTTTGCGACCCCGATACGGGCCGCGGCGGTCAAAGCAGGATCAGCTGCCTTGAATGGGATTATTATGCGGCAGTTTCGCCGGTATCTCCGGTGTCACCGCTATCGCCCGTGTCGCCCGTGCCACCGGTATCGCCAGTATCTCCAGTATCGCCGGTGTCACCCGTATCACCAGTGTTCGGTTCGCCATCGTCTGGCGTATCGACATCATCACCAGCGTCGGGACGGGTCAGTTCTTTCCAGCCATGGGTAATGATTTCCTGTTCGACATCAGGATCAACGTCAGGACCAGCCGGTGCGCCAAAGACCCGCTGGATACCGGGAGGAAGCGCACCCGCAAGACCCGGTGCGTTGGTAATGCCACGTGGCATCGATTTTCCATTAAGCTCGGCTTCCTCGCCTTCTTCACCTTCGTCGGTTGTCGCAGCACTACGACCTAAACCATTGGACTGAAGACCCAGGCTCTTTGCATTGGACCGTGCAGCGGCACTGTTGCCCGGACCATCCGCGCTATTGCCATTTCCGTTACCACCGCCATTACCATTGCCACCAGCATTGCCGCTGTTACCCGGACCATCAGGGCCGCCAGAACCGCTGTCGCCATTCGCGCCACCGCCGTTGCCGCCACCATTACCATTTCCGTTGCCGCCGCCATTGCCACCGGAATTACCGTTGCCATTGCCGCCACCGTTTCCGTTTCCACCGCCATTACCGTTGCCGCCGCCATTGCCATTACCTTGCGCAAAGGCTGCGTTATCGGTCAGATCCATTTTCGAGAGATCAAAAGAGACCGGCGCGGCAATCAACGCAAAAGCGCCAAAACCAAGGATTCCGGCCGTCACAATCTTGGTGCGAAGTGATTTTTTCATTTCGGTCGTCATCTTCAGGCTCCTGTCCATTGTCCGGGATTTCGCATTGTTTGCAGGGACAACGCACCGGCTGAACAATTTCTTCCGCACCCCGGCAAATAATTTCCAAATATTTTTTTCATCTGTGACGGAAGAAATAGCCACATGCAGGCGTTATCTAGACAACAGGACCACAAATTCGGAAATGGAACTTTTGGTTTGGAGACTGCACTTCGCTCAGAATTGACCGGCCTACTCCCGCGTGCCATGCGATTTGCAAGGTCTCTGACTCGCGATACGGTGGCAGCAGAGGATCTGGTGCAAACTGCTTATATCAAGGCCGTCGAACGTATTGATCAGTTTGAGCCTGGCACCCGGCTTGACAGTTGGCTGTATCGCATCATCCAGACAAGCTGGATCGATGAGAAACGTCGCGACCAAAGACGCGGCAATGTTGTTTCATTTGAAGATGCCCGTGACACCGTCATGCCCATGCAAAAACATGGCGGAACCGACCGGATCTTTTTGCAATCTGCCATGGCATCACTGGTCGAAGATCAGCGTGCGGCCATGACACTGGTTTTGATTGAAGGATACAGCTATCGCGAAGCTGCTGACATTCTGGGCGTGCCCGATGGAACCGTGATGAGCCGCGTTGCACGGGCCCGCAAGACACTGGCCGCCCTGCATGACGATGATAGCAATTTGACAAATAATGACGGCATCCAAAGAGGTTCGCCATGACCACTGAACTTATGGAACAGGACTACATTCTGTTGTCAGCCTATATCGACGGCGAACTTGCACCGGCCGAGTGCCGCAAGCTTGAAGACCGGATCGCCAATTGCCCGGAGCTGAGCCGCCAGTTCAATATCATGGCCGGACAGGCAGTTGTTCTGCGCAACCAGTCCAATCGACTTCTTGATGATCACGTCTATCCGGAGCTGAGCAAAAGCATCCAGGATATCCTTGATCAGAAGCCGGTTGAAAAACGTGGCACCATGCATGACGCAGGCAATGTGCATACGGGACCACGTGCCGCGAACAACAATAATGCAATCTGGACCGGTATCGGTGCGGCCGCCGCCGTCCTGATCGCATTCGTTGGTGGTAACTGGTTTAACGAAAATCTTGTCAATGACCCGCAGGCAAGCGGATCACAAAACGCGGCACAAATGACGGCCTTTTCCCCGATCGGCAATCCGGTTCTTGATCAGGAAATCAGCCTGACTTTGGAAAAGACACTCAGCGGTGAAATTCGCCATGTAGCGCTGGATAGCGACCAGAAAGGCGGTTCCGAAACGTTGATCGAGCCCCTTCGAACCTTCAGACAAGGAGGCCGTTTCTGCCGCGAATACCAGGTCAGCTTCGCTACTGACCAGATAACGGGCAGTGAAACAGCGTTCTACGGGCGGGCATGTCGTACCGGCGAAGGTCAATGGGAAACGGTTTATCGCCTGATCCCGGGCGTTGATTTGCCTGATCTGGAACCGCCCGCACCAGATCATAAATTGTAATTGCCCGGTTGGGACGAAGGCCGGGCTTCGTCCTTGTCTGTCATGCTCAACGACACAACAAAAAAACACGACGCAAATATCGACCAAAAAGAATAAGCAGGATCAGGACTATGAAGATGCCGACACTTTCGCGTCACTTCGGGGCGCTTTCATGCGTTTTGGCGCTTTCATCATTGGGGGCCTGTCAGACCCTTGATGATTTTGGTGCCAAGCTGAATGAACTGAATGACGGCATGGGGCAATATGCCGAGAAGACGGTAAATACCGGTCCCGAACTGGCGCCCGCCACCCTCCCCGATTTCGGAATTGGTGATGCCTTTGTCTTTGACAGTGGTCGTGCCATCTATGTCGAAAAAATAAGCGGCGATAACTTTGTCTGGAATGGTGGTGGCGACTATCGCTTTGAAACCAGTGCCGATTTCACCGGCCCCAATCTGGAATGGTCCTATACCGACAAGGAAGACCGCAAACGGTCGGGCACCACAACCATCAAGGAGGGCTCGCAATCCCTGTGGCCACTTGAATATGACAAGATGGTTCGGATTTCGACCAAGTCCGAAAACATCGATCCTGACACCGGCAAGGTCAACAGCTATGACCAGTGGCTGACCTGCAAGGTGCCCGCAACCGAACGGATCGAAGTCCCTGCCGGCACCTTTGACACCTATGTCATCGAATGTTCGCGCTATTATAAGCAGTGGTGGATGCAAACCACCAAATGGTGGTACGCGCCCGAGATCGGCTTTTATGTCAAACGTGATCGTTCCTGGAACTCGGGAACCGATCATAGCGAGGAACTTCTGACCTATGGCCCCGCACCAACAAAAATAGCGAAAAACGCACAAGAACAGTTGGCCAAAACAGTTCAAACCGCACTTGAGAACAATAACTCGGGCGACGCAGAAAAAACGCATGCCGGATCAATCGAGATTGTGGTCACCCCCATCAAAACCGTTCAAACCGACAAAGGCATCTGGTGCAGAACGTATCGTCAAGAATTGACCGCCCGCAAACGTACCAGCCAACAGGTCAAATCGGCGTGCCGTACGGAAACGGGTTGGGTGATTGAAGATCAGGTTGCTGAAGTCAAGACAACAGAGATGTGAAATCGGCCGGTGCCTTAAACTGGATGCAAACCGGATCCGGCGCAGTTTCGACTGTCCTGCCCGTCAATATTCCGCCGTGGCCAGGATGCTGTCCAGTTCGCCGCTTTGACGTAGTTGCAACAAGCCAACATTGAATTCGGCGATGATTTTTGCCGCATCTGCATTGTTTTTGCCAACAATGAAGTGAAGTGGCATGTCCGACAGGCCTTCTTCGATATGGCCGAAATCGTCAAAGGGCAGTCCGGCGGCCTGGATTGCGCCCAGGGCTTCGGGGATCGGGCTGATGACGCTGTCAACACGCCCGGCATCGAGCAGTTTGAAACATGTTTTCATATCGGGTGGCGACACGCGTTTTGCCTGTCCATTGCCAAAAAGCCGCCCGGCATAGCCAAGTTCGGCATAGCCCAGCGGCAGGCACAGGCTTTTGCCCAGAAGATCGACCTTGTCATCAAAACGTACCCCGTTGCGCGAATACCAGCCATAGGCCTTAAGGCTTGTGATCGGGTCGGAAAACAGCACCGATTTGGCGCGGGTACGGGTAAAGGCATAGGGGAATGTGCCATCGACATTTCCCTCGACCGTCAATTCATATCCCTTAAGCCATGAACGCCAGATGATGGTGACGGTTTCATACCCGGCGCGTTCGAACACCGTGCGCACGATCTCGGTAACAATGCCGCCACCGGCAATATCGCGGTCGGTAAAGGGGGGAAAGGCATCGCCGGTGACAAAGCGCAACTCCCTGGCCTGGGCGGAGACGGCAAGGATGCTCCCCCAAAGGATCAAAACCCATTTCAATGCGCGCCAGTGCGACCTGTTCATGCGGATCGCTATCCTTTTGTTGCGTTCCTTTTACAGGTTAGACAGCAGAGGCACGGTTTCAAGGCAACAGCCCCGCACCCGATGCTATCCTTTAGCCGCATGCAAAACGCCCTGATCACGAAAATCAGGGCGTTTTGCGTTGAATTCATCGGGAAATTTTTTCGATCACCGCATCATCACGATGCCGCCTTGCGCACGAAAGTGCCGCGCTGATAATCGTCAAAGGCCTGCATCAGTTCCTGTTTGCTGCTCATGACGAACGGGCCATAGCGGACCACCTGTTCATTGATCGGACGGGCTGCAATCACCAGCATGCGCCCGCCGTCCGAGCCGCCCTTAAGGGTCACGCCATCACCATCGTCAAGAATGGCCAGATGATGGGTCGGCACATCCTTGCCGCCAACCACCGCATCGCCGATAAAGACATAAACCACCGCAGTGTGCCCTTTGGGTAGCGGCACCGTGACTTCGGCCCCGGCATCAAGTTTGGCATCGACAAAGACCGGATCGGTCGAAATGCCGTTGATCGGCCCGGTTGCCCCATGCATCGATCCCGCAAGCAAGCGCAATTGCGCACCCGCCACCGGTTCGATTTCCGGTAATTCATCGGGTTCCATATTCTGATAGCGCGGATCAATCATCTTGTCCTTGGCCGGCAGGTTGATCCAAAGCTGGAAACCCTGCAAAAGACCATTTTCCTGTTCGGGGGTCTCGGAATGGACGATGCCGCTGCCGGCTGTCATCCATTGTCCGCCGCCCGACCGCAGGATGCCTTCATTGCCCATGCTGTCCTTGTGACGCATGGCCCCTTCGACCATGTAGGTCACGGTTTCAAAGCCGCGATGGGGATGTTCGGGAAAGCCCGCAATATATTCATCGGGATTGTCGGTCGACAGGGAATCAAGCATCAGAAACGGATCAAGCATATCAAGCTGCGGCGTTCCGATTGACCGTTTCAGCGACACCCCCGCACCATCGGATGTATCCATGGCGCGCAAAACCCGTTTGACGGCGCGTGCATTTGCCACTGTGTCAGACATGTCAAATCTCCTGTGCGTGCCGGTGCAGCCACCGGGTGAATTTCATATCCATCACTGTCGCACAAAACTGTCGCCAAACAAGACGTAATCAGGCATCTGATTGTTTACCAGGCGGCAACAAAAAAATGGCAGCACCGGAAACCGGCACTGCCATTTGATCGTGATAAAGCCTGAAAATCAGCCCGCCAGTTTGGCAGCGAGTTCGGCAACGTGTTTGCCCTGGAACTTGGCAATATCAAGTTCGTTTTCAGACGGCTGACGCGATCCGTCCGCCCCGGCAAGCGTTGTTGCACCATAGGGCGAACCACCGGTAATTTCGTCCATATTGGTCAGCCCCGAACAGCTATAGGGCACACCGACAATCACCATGCCATGATGCAAAAGCGTCGTATGGGTCGAGGTGATGGTGGTTTCCTGACCGCCATGCTGGGTGCCGGTCGATGCAAACACCGAACCGATTTTGCCGATCAATGCACCCTTGGCCCAAAGACCACCGGTCTGATCAAGGAAATTGCGCATCTGGGCGGACATATTGCCAAAGCGGGTCGGCACGCCAAAGATGATGGCATCATATTCCGGAAGATCGGAAACGGATGCGACCGGTGCCACCTGATCAAGTTTCGCGCCGGCGGCCTTGGCCGCATCTTCGGGCATGATTTCAGGGACGCGTTTGACATCGACCTGCGTTCCGGCAACGCCACGTGCGCCTTCTGCCACGGCATTTGCCATGGTTTCGATGTGACCATACATCGAATAATAAAGAACCAGTACCTTTGCCATTTCTGCCTCCTTGGTTGAATTTCATGAACAGCAATGATGACTTGCCTGTGCCTGTCTGATAACGCTCAGATTGGAAACAGACTGCTTCGAAAATCGAAAATATCGAGCGAACCGGCGCTCCGACCGGTCAGGATGCCGGATTGCGCGCCAGGAACTGGACAACCTGATCAGGGAAATCGGTGAAAATGCCATTGATCCCGGCATCGTCAAAAATCGCCGTCAGGGCAATGTTCATATCCCCGGCCCATTTGGGCAGCTGATCGGCACGCAGGGTATAGGGATGAACAAGCAGTTGCGCGCGCTGGGCGGCAATCAAGGTCGGGGTCATGGTGGCCTTGCCATTTTCACCAAGGCCTGAAATCACCTGTGGCAACCACGGACCGATACCGTCGACCACCTTGGCCATTTCAACAATGCCTTCGCCCGATTTCAGATAGTCATAATCGGTTCCCGCCGGTGCGCCCCAGCGGTTCTCGCCCAGAAGCTGCACCAGCTTGCCCTGGTAATGCAGTTCGTTGCGAATGCGCTGGGTCTCGGCCCAGTCAAAGCATTGCACAAACGAATTCGAATTCGGGTTGTTATAGCCCCATTTTTCAAGAACCGAGATCACGGTTTTGGCAATATCCTGACCTTCGCCACGATGGAATGCCGGGTCCTTGATTTCCGGATAAATGCCGACATCGCGGCCGGTCGAATGATTAAGACCCTGGATAAGTTTGATTTCTTCTTCAAGGGTCGGGATTTCAAACATGGCGAAATCACCGGGGAAGCGGTTTTCATAGACCTGCTTGCCACTATCGGCCTTGAACCGTTCGGTCACCGTCAGGGATTTGAGCTCCGCCAGGGTGAAATCAATCACGTAATAGCGCCCGTCATCCCGTTTGCGATCGGGGAATTTGCGGGCAACGTCGGTGGTTGTATCAAGATGAATATCATGCAGAACCACAGGGACCCCGTCCTTGGACAGCACCACATCCTGTTCGATGTAATCAGCCCCCATGCCATAGGCCAGCGCCTTGGCCGGAAGTGTATGTTCGGGCAAATATCCCGATGCCCCGCGATGGGCGATCACGACCTGCTCGGCCTGAATATCCTGCGCCTGGGCCAGGCTGACAGAACCAGCCATCAACAGCCCGACGGCCAGAACACTCGACTTGATCAAATTTTTCACCGGCATCCCAGATTTCCTTTTTATCACGGCCCCTTTTTCGGGGATTCTGGACTATAGGCGCGGTTTCACGGCTCAGAAATCCCTGTCGGGCATCCCGAGACAATCTTCATGAAACTGTTACTCTATCCGGGTAACGCGGGCCTAGCGGTTAAGTTCCCCGGTCATGCGATCCAATCCATCAAGCGTCAGCGGAAACATCCGGCCTTCCATCAGTTTATGCATGATCTGGATCGACTGATGATGACGCCACCAGTTTTCCGGTTGCGGGTTGATCCAGGCCGCATGGGTGAAATGTTCAAGCAATCTTTGCATCCAGACCGCACCGGCTTCCTCGTTCCAGTGTTCCACCGCCCCGCCGGGATAAGTGATTTCATAGGGGCTCATGGTTGCATCCCCGACAATCACCAGCTTGTAATCCGCGCCATAGGTATTGATCACATCCCATGTCGAAACCTGCTCGTTCCAGCGCCGTGCATTGTCTTTCCAAAGCCCCTCATAGGGGCAGTTGTGGAAGTAATAATATTCAAGATGCTTGAACTCGGTTTTGACCGCAGAAAACAGTTCTTCGCAGACCTTGATATGATCATCCATTGATCCGCCGACATCAAACAACATCAGCACCTTGACCGCGTTATGGCGTTCCGGGCGCATTTGCACATCAAGCCATCCCTGACGTGCGGTTGATGTGATCGTACCGGGCAGATCAAGCTCGTCTGCCGCCCCGGTCCGCGCCCATTTACGCAAACGCCGCAGGGCGACCTTGATATTGCGCGTACCGATTTCGACACTGTCATCAAGGTTCCTGAATTCGCGCTTGTCCCAGACCTTGACCGCGCGCCGATGCCGGGATTTGTCCTGTCCGATCCGCACCCCTTCGGGGTTATAGCCAAAGGCACCAAACGGCGATGTTCCGGCCGTGCCGATCCATTTATTGCCGCCCTGATGGCGGCCCTTTTGTTCTTCAAGACGCTGTTTAAGCGTCTCCATCAGTTTTTCCCAACCGCCAAGGGCTTCGATTTCGGCCTTTTCCTCGTCGGTCAGGAATTTTTCGGCCAGTTTGCGCAGCCATTCTTCGGGGATATCAGTTTGGGCAACTTCGTCCATGCCCGCGGCCAGATCGGCAATGCCTTTGAAATGTTCGGAAAACACCCGGTCAAACTTATCAAGATGGCGTTCGTCCTTCACCAGGGCCGCGCGCGCCAGATAATAGAAATCCTCGACCGAATAGCCCGCCAGTCCCTTTTCCACCGCCTCAAGCAGCGTCAGATATTCGCGCAGTGAAACCGGGATACGGACATCCTTGAGCTTATAGAAGAAGCCGGTGAACATTACTTACACCCCGATCCAGCAGAAGCAAAAGGCACAACTGAAACTTTTGCGATACAAAACATCAATCCATGCAACCAGCTTCTGGACAAGTCAGTCCCCATCGGGCACTTTGCGCCCGCACATACCGGGCGTGATTGCCGCGGCTTATCAAAAACAAACGCACGAGCATTCTTTTCATGACTGATTTTCTGTATGGCTTTGTTGCCATTGCCATCATTGCCCGCTTGGTTTCCTTGGCCATTTCCAAACGAAACGAAGCGCGTTTGCGCGCGGCCGGTGCCACCGAATATGATGTTGCCACCACACGTATTCTGACCATCGCGCATGTTGGATTTTATGTTGCCTGCATGATCGAAAGCGAATTCAGAGCAGCCCCGATCAGCACCATGACCTATGCCGGTATCGCAATCTGGACGGTTTCGATCATCATGCTTGCAGGCGTGATTGCCACGCTGCGTGACCTTTGGACGGTCAAGCTTTTCATCTCGCCCAATCACGAGATCCGCACCAGCATCCTTTATAAAATCTGCAAGCATCCCAATTACTTCCTGAATATCGCCCCTGAGCTGATCGGCTTTGGCCTGGCCCTTCAGGCATGGGGAACACTCATTGTCGGTTTGCCGGTTTACGCCGCCATCCTGTGGCGTCGTATTCGGGCGGAAGAAGCGGCAATGAAGGCGACCTTCCCTGCTTATTAAGGCCGGGAACCACCCTGCATCTAACGTCCTTCGCGGCGCGCCATGAAGGCCAGCCGTTCAAACAGATGCACATCCTGCTCGTTTTTAAGCAACGCCCCATGAAGGGGCGGCACGGCTGTTTTGGCATCCTTGGCGCGCAGGGCCTCGGGCGGAAGGTCCTCGGCCATCAGAAGCTTCAACCAGTCCAGAAGCTCGGACGTTGACGGCTTTTTCTTGAGCCCCGATACCTCGCGGATGTCATAGAAAAGGTTAAGCGCCTCGGCGACCAGACGTTTCCGGATGCCGGGATAATGAACCTCGATAATCTCGGCCATGGTATCGGCATCAGGGAAGCGGATGTAATGGAAGAAGCAACGCCGAAGGAACGCGTCTGGCAATTCCTTTTCATTGTTTGACGTGATGATCACGATCGGGCGATTGGTCGCCTTGACCGTTTGCTGGGTCTCGTAAACAAAGAATTCCATGCGATCGAGTTCCTGCAACAGATCGTTGGGAAACTCGATATCGGCCTTGTCGATCTCGTCAATCAGCAGAACCGGCGCTTCACCCTCGGCCTCGAATGCTTCCCACAGCTTGCCCTTGACGATGTAATTGGCAATGTCATGAACGCGTTCATCGCCCAACTGGCTGTCGCGCAGACGCGAAACCGCATCATATTCATAAAGCCCCTGTTGGGCGCGGGTGGTGGATTTGATCGACCAGGTGATCAGCTTTTTGCCAAGTGATTTGGCAATTTCTTCGGCCAGCACCGTCTTGCCGGTACCGGGTTCACCCTTGACCAAAAGCGGACGCTGCAACGTGATCGCGGCATTGACCGCCACCATCAGATCTTCGGTTGCGACGTAATTTTCCGTACCCTGAAACTTCATTTTTGCCCTGCAACATAAGTTGACGTTTACGTTAACCTAGGGGGTTAAAGCGACTTGAGCAAGAGGGCAAAGATATGCGGGAACCCCAGAACCACAATCACCCGCTGCTGCGGTTAAGTGCCTGAGCGGGGCTTTCGCCGTACCAGTCACGATAGGATCGTGAGAAATTGCTGACATGGTTAAACCCGACAGCGGCTGCGACCTGTTTGACGTTGCTATCACCAGTTGCCAGAAGCTCCTTGGCCCGCTCCATACGTTTGGAACGGACGAAATCAGCGCATGTCTTGCCGGTTTCCAACTTGAACAAGCTGTTCAACCGGCTTTCGGTCATGCCTGCGGCAATTGCAAGTTGCGCAACGGAAAGCGGTGCGGCCAGATCATTGGTGATCTTTGAAATTGCCTCTTCCGTGACGGTCTGCTCAAGAACACTTGGTTCCGGCGTCTTTTCACTGCCTTCGCACAGCAGGCAATAGGCATCAATCATCTCAGCCAGAAACAGGGTCGATAAACCTTCAAGCTTGAACTTGCGGCCCAAACCGGTCATTTGCGCCGAGAACATTGCACTGACGATACTTCTGATCTTGTTGTTCAGGGCAAGCGGTCTGACATCAATTACATCGTGACTATCAGAAAGAAACGGCGTTAAGGCATCTGGCATCCCGTCACCAAATCGGGCACGTAATGCATCAAGGTCAATGGTCACCCCGGCATGGCGGATCAATTGCCCACCGGGTAGGAAATATCGGGTGCCGGGCGGGTCTACCCGCATCATCAATCCGGTTTCGGGCGACATGGATTGTTTCTGGCCATCCGGACATTCAAAATCGTGACGCCCCAGAATGTTAACCGACCCCGCCAGCCATCCGGGTGGCAAGGCATTTTGCACATCAAATCTGGAATCATCGCGGACATTGAGCTCCGCACGGTGCAAACAAATGCCATTGCTAAAATCAATGCGTTCAAGACGCCCGCTGACACCGGGCAATTCGAACAAATCCCCGTCGGCAAGACGTAGCTCACCAATATCTGCATCCGGTTCATGGCCCGATACAAAGCCAAAACCGTCTCCGGCCTGTTCGTCCATCCGTCCCATCCCCAACCTGTCCTTACCAAAATTGTCGCCAGATCACATACGTGCCAAACGATCATATTGTTGATGTTGTTATCATTCCCGGACAGGGTTACTTGTGACTACTGTCACGTCAAGCATCAGCGTTCCATGTTCCCCGGACGACAATACACCTGTCTTCACCCTGCCCGTTTGGACAGTTTTTTATTTCTTTTCATGGCATTAGTATCTGGGAAAACAGGATCAGGGGACAACAAACGATGCAAACGAAATTACTGGCGATCGGGCTTGCGATGCTGCTTTCAGCCTGCCTTGCTACAGTCGACAACCAGTTCCAGAACGATTTTCCAGTCGGGAAAGTGGTGCAGGACAAAGTAACCATGCCACAAGGCGATGTGGTACTGCCGCCCGGTGACTGGACTGTTCTTGCCAACGAACTTTACCGCAACAACAACTACCATCCTTTCGGAAACATGGTTTTGGGCCGGATTGACGATCAGAAGTTTTTGCGCGGTTTTATCACCATCTCCAGCCCGCTCAGCGTTCCGATCAGATATTCGTTCTATTCTTCGTCCTTCTGTAATCCAAATGTGACTTTGCTGTATCACCAGACCAATGCCAATGTCGATTTGGGCAATCAGAGCTGCTTTAGCGTCAAAAAGAAAACCATCAGTGCCTTTGCCAATTTCGATGATTTTGTGAAAGTCGGCACAAGCAATCTTTACGCGATGGATGTTGATCGCCCCTATGACATGATCAGCGCCGAATTCCGCATCACACGGCGCAATAAATTCCTGGTTGTCGAGTATGGCTTTGACTACCGGCAGGACGCCGCCGAAATGGCACCTGGCTATGAAACAGGCGAAGAAATCTCGCTACCGCGCGCATTCTCTCCCAAAGAGAAAACCGAAAATGCTGAAGCTGTTATTCGTTGGGCACGGGCCAATGCCGAACGGATCGAAACGGAATTTCTCGACTAGGATCAGGGGATAAAAACGAAAGCCGCTGCCTGTATTCACGTAACGCTTTTAACCCTGATCAATCCACGCCACCACCGCGTGAAACCGGCACCACAACCGCCAGCGCATTCTGACGGGCGACTTCGGCCCAAGGCCATGTATCGGATTGCCAGCGTCATAAATCAGGTCAGGTTAACCTCGGAGGTGTTTGCGCGCAGTTGTGTGGCTGTGCGATGTGTGCGCACTCAAAAGCCCCCGGCGCGCAATCATCTTGCTGACACCGGCAACGTATTTCACGCCGCCGGTGTCAAAGATGCGTCTGTATCAAACATACCGGTTTGAGATGCCCCGCCCCTAGAATGCAAGAGTGATATTGATCTCTGCGACTGTTTCGCGAGACGAAACCGCATTGGTGTGGGTCAGGTTAACTTCGGTGCTAAATGCGTCATCTTCGGCGGTGAAGGTAAAACCGGTCCCGAATGTCTGACCGCTGTCGGGGGTGAAGTTGCTGCGAACATAGGGCGAAACGACACCAAGTGAAGCGCCCTCGCTGCCATTGACGCTAAATGCATACGCGATCAGGCCACCAATGGTGTATTCGCTATAATCATCGGTGCCCAATTGCTGTTCACCTTCGATAGAACCGGAAAGCCCGGTTGCACCGGATATGATGCGAAGCCCCCCGCCCAGATTGAATGCCGTCTTGTCCCCGTTTGTTTCGTCGGTCATGTCATAGACGAAATCTGTTTTGGCGAATGGTTGCAAGATTGTCTCTGCGGCATCAAAGCTATAGGCCGCCTCGATCCCCGGTTTAAGGCGGCGGGTGTTGGACACGGTTTTGCCAACCTGTGTGCTGTCACTTTCGGTATAGGCATCAACGGTTTTGCGCGCCGCCAAGAAGCTGACATTAACGGTCACATCCAGTGGCAATGCTTCTGACGGACGCATGGCATATGCCCCGCTGAGCGACCCGAACCACATATCTGACTCTGTATCGCCTGTGACCGAACTATCGCGGCTAAGGTCAATATCGCCAAGGCTGTAGCCAATAATGCTCGAAAGCGTCACGCCTGCGGCCGGCTGATAGACAATATAGGGCGAAAGCGTCCAGTTGGTTTCATCGTAATAACCGGAATTATAGGTCGTGGTCAGGGCCGTTTGCGAATATCCCATCGAGATACCGCCGACCAGTTCCGGGCGCAAACGCACATCAAACCCCAGATTATAGCCCCACACATCCCCGTCATAGCGGCTGTCGCCCGTGGCATTGTTCCGGTCATTGTTAACCGAGGTATAAGACCCGTGTCCCCAGACCGTATAACCCTGCTGTGCCAGCAGACCCAGGCTTTGCTCGATCCCGCGCAGCGGATCATCGCCCGCGTTTGCATCACCGGCCGCTGACAGCGTGGTTTGCGAGCTGTCAAATGAGGCCTGCATGGCCAATTCACGCAGCGAGGTGCCACGCGACTTCATGACCATCGCTGGCTTGGCCAGGGTCGTCGAACCGGTATGGCCCGAGAAACTGCTGGACGAAGGTTGATCACCGGTCGTCGGAGCAGGCACACCACCCGTATTGGGTGCTGCGACACCACCCGTGGCGGAGGCCCGCGAAATGGCAAGAACGCGTGCCTCGAAATTCTTGCCAACAACCGTCGCCTGAGACCGCGACACAGAAGCCTGCAATTCGTGGGATATAGATTCGTTCGATGACGAAGATGATGATTCGTCATCAGGGAGCGAAACACTGGCAGAGGTAATATCAACGTCAGTCCCGGAAACCGTAAAGTTTACCGTCATTGTGGCGACAACACCGGCGGAAACATTGGCCTTAAGAGTGTTTGCATAGGTTCCATTGGCCACAGACCCGTCATTACATGACCCGCCGGCCGTAACCGTACCCAAATCACCGATGGTACATCCGAGATGATCTGTAAGCTGCGGTATCCCATCTAAACTGCTATCGCCAAAGAATTGGGCGTTATTGACTCCGCCAGATGACACAAACAGAATATCACCTGTGTTCTGGGTTTGCGTAGTATTGGCAATGGTGCACGTCTTGCCCGCAGCAGAATAAAGAACAGATGTTACGGTTGACGGGTTATCGGCCGCGGCACCGGTGCAAGTAACGGTTGCGGCATGAACGCTGCTTGGCGCCATGCCGAGGTCGGCAACAAGACAAAATATTGTCAGAACAAACAAGTTCCGGACGAAATCCCCACCGCGACCGGACATGCTTTGCATGCATGATGCCGCTTTCACGCGACGCACAACATGCTCTTTTACAACTGCCAAAAGAGACATTGCATAAGTACCCCCTTGAATAATATCTATTTTTTAGGGGCAACTATTTATATTAGCAAGATAATTCACGATTTCGCGCAAAACATGCAAAGGAAATTGGCTGTGCTCCGAAGGCCGGGATAACGAATTGATTTAGCGAAAATTTTCCGGTCAGGCGCGGATAACACCGAAATCGGTATGGAAATCTGCGCCCATCCGCCAATGCGATGCATTGGAGAAGGCAGATGATTTACCGGACAAACTTAATGGCAGGTCAGTGCGCACCAACAGATATCAGCGATGCCACAGGCAAATTTTGCTTTGCCACGCTTGCCTTCAGGCCATCAACATCCATGTCCTCGTCTTTGACAAACTCGATGAACATCATGTTCACATTGTTAAAGACAAGCTCGCCCAGTGCCATGCAATCGACATCCTTGCGAACAATGCCGCGATCCTGCAACGACCGAAAAAGGTCGCAGACCTGTTTGGAAAGCCGGTGATCAAGCGCGGTATAGCGTTTGGAAAACGGGGTTTCGGGCTGAGCAATGGAAAGCGACATCGCCGTTCGCCACATTTCCTTGGACAGATAGGTCAGGGAATGGTCGTAATATTTACCGATCAGATCAAACAGGGCCGATGCGACCTGATCATGCTTTTTGGCAATGATCCCCTCGCCCGCTGCCAGCACTTCCTCGACCTCCATCGAGACCGTCGCCATCAGCATGTCGCCCTTGTTTTTGTAGTAATTATAAAACGTTCCGACCGATACCCCGGCCATTTCGGCAATGTCTTCGATGCGGGCACTGTCATAGCCGACCTTGCGAAACAGCGTTGTCGCCGCCTCGAGAATACGGCGGTTTTTATCGGCTTTTTTCTGGGCGCGCAGACCTGACATGGTCACTCCGGAAAACTGAACGGGTTCAAAAATTACATTGACTCAAAAAATGAACGCGTTCAATATTTTTTCAACGGTGCCAGAATGAGTGCCGAGTTACCCAATAAAAGGGAGGCCTCAATATGAAATCAGGGAGAGCCTATGTTTCGTCACGTTTCCACGGGGAAAACCCGCAATAAGCTTTTAGGCGGTGCCGCAACCTTTTTGCTTGGTGCCATTGCCGTTGCAAACAGCGCACAGGCCACAGAAGAACTCAACGCGCTTGTCTGGTGCGATCATACCGACCCGGCCTTGATCGAACCGTTCGAAAAGAAATACGACGTCAAAGTCAATCTGAAGGAATATGAAGGCACGGGTGCGGGCCTTTCGATCATCGAACAATCCCGCCCGGGGGACTGGGACGTGTTCGTGATTGACGGCGTTGATGTCCATCGTGCGGTTGAAATGGATCTTCTGGCCGAAATTCCGGCCGATGCCCTTCCGACTTCCGATCTTTTCCCGGAAGTCGTGATGGCCGAAAACAATGTGGTTGATGGCAAAACCTATGCCGTTACCGAAAAGTTCGGCTACAACACCATTTCGTTCGACAAGACCAAGGTCGACCCCAAGGACATGGAAGATATGTCCGTGATCTGGTCGGACAAATATGCCGGACGCATCGCGATTTATGATTATTACCTGCCGGTTATCGGCCTTGTCGGGCTGGGACTTGGCATTGATACGGCCGATCTTGGGGCGGACGATATGGACGCCATCAAGGAAAAGCTGTTTGCGATGAAAAAGGTCTCCAAACAGGTTGGCGAAGTGGTTTCCTCCCAGACGGCTTTGGCCACGGGTGAGGTCGATATCCTTGTGGGTGGTGGTGAATGGATCACGGCGGTTCTGTCCGAAGACAAACCGAACCTTGATTGGGTCATCCCGAAACAGGGCGGCCTGCGCTGGGCCCAGTCGATCGGCGTGATGAAGGAATCTGCCAAGCCCGACCTGGCGCTGAAATTCGTGCAATACATCCTGAGCCCCGAAGGTCAGGCGCGTCTTGCGACATCGTCCTGTTACTGGGGCATGCCCGCCAATTCCAAGGCAGGGGAAAACCTGTCCGATGCGCAAAAAGCAGCCCTTCGCTGGGATGATCAGCCCGAATATCTGAAAAACTCGCAGCTTTATCCGATCCCGGATGCCGATCTGGACGCCCAGATGCAGGATGCCTGGGTCGAGATGCTCCAGCAGTAAGCATCCCTTGCTTATTGCCACCCGCCATTGCCCCGCTTTTTGCGGGGCAATGGTTCTGCTAAGCTTGCCAAAACGGCGACCAACCTTCCACGACACCAAGACCGGTAACCGGGCAAACTGCCTGTGTTGCGACAAAGGACACCGTGATGGCCCAAGCCACCCTTGAAACACGCGAAAATCGCCGCGCATGGGGATTTGTCACCCCGGCACTTTTGTGGACGGTCGCGTTTTTCGTCATTCCGTTTGTTGTCATGGCCGCGATCAGCCTTGCCACCCGCAAGGGCCGCGACATCGTGATGGCCTGGAATCTGGATAATTACATTACGTTTTTTGAAAAGGCCCATCTGCTCAAGGGGCTTTTTGTCTCGCTGGAAATTACGTTTACCGTCACCATCATTTCCGTGATCCTTGCCTATCCGCTGGCCTGGATCATTGCCGAGCGCGTCCCGCAAAAATGGCAGCGCATGGCATTGATTCTGGCGATCCTGCCATTCTGGACCAGCTATGTGGTGCGGTCCTATTCCTGGCTTCTGGTTCTGGCCAAAAACGGCGTGATCAATAACGCGCTTTTGCATATCGGCCTGATTGCCGAACCGCTTGAACTGGCCAGCACGCGCACCGCCACCGTGATCGGGTTCGTGCATTTCTTTGTCATGCTTTTGACCCTGACCATCTATGCCAATCTGGTGCAGATGCCGCCAAATTATCGCCGGGCGGCGGCCGATCTGGGCGCCAACGGGTTTCAGGTTTTCTGGCATGTGGTCTTGCCGCTGACCTTGCCGGGCATCATGGTTGGCGCGTTTCTGACATTTGTGCTGTGTATCGGCGATTACATCACGCCCCAGATTTTGGGCGGCAATAATGAACTGGCCCTGCCACAGGTCATCATGTTGCAACTGGGCCGACGGGCCGATTTCCCGATGGCGGCAACGCTGTCGATCATTCTGATGGCGGTGGTGACGCTGGCCTATATTGCCTGTGCGCGCTGGCTCAAGATGGAGAGAACATAAAATGATCTCTTCACGCATTTCCAAAATCGCTTCCTGGGCATATCTGGCGGTTCTTTACGGCTTTATCTTTTTGCCGGTCGCGGTCCTTGTGCTGTTTTCATTTCAGGACGGGCGCCTTCCCGTCCCGCCATTTAACGGCGCGACCCTTAAATGGTATGGCGAGGTTTTTGCTGACAGTCGACTGATGTCCGCCCTTGGCAATTCCTTGATGGTGGCCATCGGGTCGTCACTTGTTGCCTGTGTGCTCGGTTTCTGTGCCGCTTACGGGCTGGCGCGCTTTGTTCTTCCGGCATCCCGGCTTCAGCGCGGGCTTCTGGTGGCACCGATGACGGTCAGCTACCTGATCATCGCCCTTGGTTTGCTGTCGACCTTTAACTGGGTGGGGGTTTCCCTGTCGCTGTGGACGGTTGGCATCGGGCATGTGGTGATCAATTTGCCGCTGTGCTTTGCCATCATTTATGCATCGATGGGCGATCATCAAAAAAACATCGAACGGGCCGCGCGCGATCTTGGGGCGGCTGAATGGCAGGTGATGACACAGGTATCTGCCCCGATGTTGATGCCATCGATTTTGGCGGCATTTTTCCTGTCGGTCACGTTCAGTTGGGACGAATTTATCATCGCGTTTCTGCTGTCACGGTTTGACGTCACCCTGCCTGTTGAAATCTGGAGCATGCTGCGATCGGGCCTGAACCCGAAAACCAACGCGGTCGGAAGCGTTGTCTTCCTGGTATCGGTTGCGCTGCTGCTTATTCTTGAACTGATTGTCTTTAGAAGGACGGCAAAGAAATGACCGCCTCTGTTTCCATTCGCAATGCCACCAAAACCTTTGGCGATTTTACAGCACTTGATGACGTCAGCCTTGAAATCGCGGCGGGTGAATTCATCGTTCTTCTGGGCCCGTCGGGCTGTGGCAAGACCACCTTGCTGTCGCTTCTGGGCGGGTTTCTGTCACCAACCCGCGGGGTGATTGAAATTAACGGGCGCGATATGGGGTCCGTGGCCCCATCCAAACGCCCGACCACCACGATGTTTCAGGATTACGCCCTGTTTCCGCACATGACCTTGCGCGACAATGTCGCCTTTGGCCTTAAAATGCGCAAGGTCGGCAAGGCCGAACGCCATGCCAGGGCCGAAGAACTTCTTGAGATGGTCGGGCTTAAGGCGTCGGCATCCAAAAAGCCCCACGAGCTTTCCGGTGGGCAGCGCCAGCGCGTTGCCCTTGCCCGTGCGCTTGCGGTTGAACCAGATGTGCTGTTGCTTGATGAACCGCTTGGCGCGCTTGATCTGAAACTGCGCCGCCAGATGCAGGATGAGCTGAAAGCCATCCAGAAACGCGTTGGTACCACCTTTGTTCATGTTACCCATGATCAGGAAGAAGCCATGGCAATTGCCGACCGCATTGTCGTGATGAATTCAGGCAAGATCGAAGATGTCGGTCGTCCCGAAGAAATCTATATGCGGCCCAAAACCGTGTTTTCGGCAAGCTTCATGGGCGAGGTCAATTTCATTCCCGGCACGGTTGATGCCAAAACCGATAACGGCATTCACATCAATACGGTTCTGGGCGCGGTCAAACTGCCCGAAACGGCACTGGCCGATCCGGCCATTTCCGCCGGACAGAAAATCACCCTGGCCATTCGCCCCGAACATTTCCGCGCCAGTACGGGGGCCGGCCCGCGCATCATGCTTGGCGCTGCCAAGGTCGAAGACGGGTCGTTTTTTGGCACCCATCACCGTGCGCATCTAAGTCCGGCTGATTATCCCAACATGACGATCACCGCCCATATGCCGCAATCGGCAATGATCGAGCCCGGCGCATGGATTGACCTGACCATTGATCCGTCATCGGTGGTAATTCTGCCCGGTCACGCCACCCCCGCCCGGCCGCAGGAGACCGTGGCATCATGACCCTTGAACATGCCAAACCCGAAGACTGGTACAGCACCAAATCCGTTGGCGATGATGTCACCTATATCGGTGAACCGTTTATCGAGGAATTTTATCGCTGCAATATCTGGCACATTCGCGGGCGCGATGGTGACATGCTGGTTGATAGCGGCATGGGTGTGGTGTCATTGACCGACTGGGTACCGCTGGTCACCGAACGCCCGGTTCAGGCGGTCGCCAGCCATACGCATTTTGACCATATCGGCTGCCATCACGAATTTGAAAACCGCATCTGCCATCGCTGCGAGGCAAACCTTCTTGCCAACCCGACGCGCCAAAACACCCTTGCCGATCCCTATGTCACGGACGAGATCTTTACCAAATTGCCACCGCTTCCCTATGCCTCGACCACCTATGCGGTCAAGGCCGCCCCGGCGACCCGGATTGTCGAAGATGGCGACGTGATTGATCTTGGCGACCGGCATTTCGAAGTCATCCACACACCGGGCCATTCGCCGGGCGGCATTGCCCTTTGGGAAGCATCGACCGGCATCCTGTTTTCGGGCGATATTGTTTATGATGGACCTTTGATCGAAGACACTTATCATGCGAATGCAAAGGATTACGTGCGATCGATGGAACGGCTTTATGACTTGCCGGTTCGTGTCGTCCATGGCGGACATTTTGCCAGTTACAGCGGCGAACGCCACCGCGAGATTATAAAAAGCTGGCTGAGGGAACGGACCTGAAGATACCGGTTTGATGCCGACCGCATCAGACCGCGCCAGATACACCCATACGATCAGGAAGGCTTCCTATGGAAAACGCAGGCAAATTTTACATCAATGGCAAATGGATTGATCCGATTTCGTCCGAGAAAATGGATGTGATCAACCCGGCCACCGAAGAAGTCATCACCCAAATCACGCTCGCCAGCGAAGAAGATGTCGATCTTGCGGTTGCCGCGGCCAAACGCGCCTTTGCAACCTATAGCCAGACCAGCATCGAACAGCGCCTTGGCTGGCTTGAAAATCTGCTTGCGATCTATAAGCGCCGCTATTCTGAGGTCGCCGATACCATCACCGCCGAACTTGGCGCGCCCACAACCATGGCCCATGAACAGCAGGCCGCGGCCGGAACCGACCATCTTGCCGATTTCATTGATGTTTTGCGAAAACTCAAACTAGAAGAAACCCTGCATAACGGGGAAACGCTGTTGCGTGAGCCGATCGGGGTTTGCGGCCTGATCACGCCCTGGAACTGGCCGATCAACCAGATCGTTCTGAAAGTCATCCCGGCTCTTGCAACTGGCTGCACCTGTGTTCTCAAACCATCCGAATTCACCCCGCTTAATGCAACGCTTTATGCCGAAATGATCCACGAGGCAGGCTTCCCCGCCGGGGCTTTCAACCTTGTGCAGGGCGCGGGTCCGGTGGCCGGTGCGACACTTTCACGCCACCCCGATATCGCGATGATGTCCTTTACCGGATCGACCCGCGCGGGTAAGGCCATCACCAAGGATGCGGCTGAAAACGTCAAACGCGTTACCCTGGAACTGGGTGGCAAATCGCCAAACATCGTGTTTGACGATGTGGATGTCGAAGACCGCATCACGTTTAGCGTTCTTGATGTTTTCAACAATTCCGGCCAGACCTGCGATGCACCGACCCGCATGCTGGTTCAGCGATCGATTTATGACGAAGCCGTCAAGGTTGCCAAACGTGTCGGCGATGCTGCCAAGGTCGGCGATCCGCGGGTCAAAGGCGATCATATCGGCCCGCTGGTCAGCCACATCCAGTTTGACCGGGTGCAAACCCTTATTCAGGCCGGCATTGACGAAGGTGCAACCCTTCTGGCTGGCGGGGTTGGCAAACCCGACGGGGTGAATGAAGGCTATTTCGTCAAACCGACGATCTTTGCCGATGTGAACAACACTATGCGCATCGCCCGCGAAGAAATCTTTGGCCCGGTCGTCGCCATGATCCCGTTCGACACCGAGGAAGAAGCCATCAAAATTGCCAATGACACGCCCTATGGCCTGGCGGCCTATATCCAGACCCCCGATGATGCCAAGGCCGACCGCGTTGCCCGCAAACTGCGTGCGGGCATGATCCGTATCAACGGTGCCTTCCCCCGCCCGGGAAGCCCGTTTGGCGGCTATAAGCAATCGGGCATCGGGCGCGAAGGCGGTCTGTTTGGTCTTGAAGATTTCATGGAAATCAAAATGCTGCATAAGCCGTGATCTGCCCGGCACGCATTCCGGCACATTGCACATTTCACATGGCACATCGCGGAGGGCCCCGGACAATTCCGGGGCCCTGTCTTTTTTGCAACCAGCAGGTGCCATCGCCGTAAAAAGTTCCCAAATGACATAATAGTGGCAATGCCCGGCCCGGCCATTATAATCCCATCGTAAATCGATAAATCTGATGATCCGGGGAACGGATTTCGTATGGATTAGGAGACGAAAAATGAATGCCATGTCCTTTGCTGACATGGGGCTTGCTGCCTTGAAAAGGCGGCAATATAACGCCGCCATCAATATGCTTCGTCAGGCACTTGGCGAAGATATGGACAATCTTGAGGCACGGTTTGGTCTGGCCCGTGCCCTACATGAAAAAGGTTCGATTACCGAAGCACTCGGCGAATATCGCACGGTGCTGCAATCTGATGGGGACAATGCCGATTGCCTCTATCACATTGCACGCGCCCTGCTTGAAAACGGTGATGCGCGCGACGCGCTTAATCATGTCGACATCGTTTTGCGCGCCAAACCGACCGACCCGGAACTTCTGACCCTGCGCGCGCAGGCATTGCTTGAACTTGATCAAAGTGACAATGCCCTTTCTGCCCTTCAGACCGCGGCACATCACAGTCCGGGATCGGAAACCATTCACCGGCTGATGGCGGCGTGCTATCGCGCCAGTGACGATCTTGAAGGGGAAAGACGCGCTGTTGAACAATTGCTGCGCATTGATCCATCATCACTGACCGCATCAAACGATCTTGGTGTGATCAATCTGCGCGAAGGTCACCTGATCGCAGGTTTTGAAACCTTTGAACAAATCCTGTCGCAAGATCCCGAACACCGCGAAGCCACCCTTAACCGCGCCATCACCCTTACCGTGATGGGCGGCATGGATCATGATGCGATCTGGGGGCGGGTCATGGAAATCTGTGGCGATATGGAAGATCTGGACGATATCCGCGCCCTTGCCGATCAGGTGGCAAAGCTGCCCGATAAAAACCGTCAGGAAAATGATACTGCACAGGCATTGATCCGGCGTGCGGCACTGGCCCCGCATGATCCGACCGATATCTGATGGGAAACGCCCGCATTGATATGCGGGCGTTTCATTTTCCGGATGTCTATTCGGCTGCGCCATCCGCACGGGCCGGGATCAGGGCGGATGATTTCACCCAGCCCAGAATGCCGATCACGCAAATCAATGCCGCGATCCCGCCGACCATAAAGGGCGATGTATTATCAAGCCCGGCCAGAACCCCGCCGGTCAAAACTGCTGCGGCTTCGGCCAAAACGTGCACGGACCGGTAAATGCCCAATGCCTGCCCCTGCTCGTGGGCACCGGCCCCGTTTGAAATGAACAGGCTGGTGGTAACTTCGCACCATGCAATCCCGAAGGCAGCAATGCACATCGGCACAAACACCCAGACCAGCCCGTCAGGCAGGACAAAGGTAATCAAACCGATGGCCAGCAACATATGCCCAAGGGCCGCCACCCCGCGAAGGCCCAAGGGGCGCTGCGCACGTTCCACAGTCAATCCGGCCAGAATAAGCGGGATCGAAATGATCGCCGAACACATGCCAAGGAAACTGCTGGTCACATCGCTGGTCTGTACCAGGTAAACCCCGAAGAAGCAGAAAAACAGATAGATCGCGAAATAGCTGGCAAATGAAACCGCGTAGCCCGGCAACAGCACAGGATCGGTCAGGGTCGCCCAGACAGTTCGTCCGGCAATCGCCTGATCATCCTTGGTCCGTCCGCGACGGCGGGCATATTCCGGAATATGCAGCACCACCGCAACGACAAGAAGGTTGAAGCCGTACATGCCTGCGGCAAAGAAGAACGGCCAGGACACGTTAAAGGACGGATGAATGGACGGGTCCGAGAAAAAGCCCCCCATCAACGGCCCGACGATCCAGCCGACATTGATCGCCACCGTGATCAGGCCGAAATTGCGGACCTTGTTTGCCGGGGTGCTGATATCCGATGCAATCGACTGGGCAATTGCCATATTGCCTTCGCACAGGCCCGATACAAACCGCCCGACCAGAACCAGCGGCAAATTGGCGCTCGCCACCCCGATGGCAACAACGATATAGCCACTGGCCGCCCCGAACAGCGATGCCATCAAAACCGGTTTGCGGCCAACCCGGTCTGACAACCGGCCAAGCCATGGCGCACCGATAAACTGCCCGATGGGATAAAGCGCCATGGCCACACCCAACAGGATGGTGCGATATTGTTCGGGAATGGATGGATCAAGAAAACCAAGTTCAGGTTTCAGGAACATGGGTCCAAAGACCGGATAGGGCAAACTGAACCCGGCAAAGCCGAACAGCACGGTCAAAAAGACCGCCGACATTGCCTTGTTTTCTTGCGACATGGGGAACTCCGTGGGGCGCTGCGCTGGTAAGCGACAATTGTTAGGGGCTATTGGTGGGCAAAAGGGCGATAGAAGTTAGTTCAATTCATTGGTCAAAACCGGGGGCATCGACATAGGTGGCGGCAAGGGCACGGACCTTGGCCCTGGCATCATCGACTTGCCAACCCGCCCCGATCATAAGATCGGCCAGACCGTCGCACAGGATACTGACCGCATTCTTGCGCAGTTCCTGTCCATAATGACGGTCGGTGATTTCAGATAGAACCAGCACATTGATCCCGTAACCAAGCCCCCAACTGCCAAGGTTAAGGTTGCGGCTGCGGCTGGTCATATCCGGGGCAATGCCAAGTTCATCCTCCCCCTCGGTCAGGAAGGTCTGAAACATCGTGGTGATGGCATTGATCTGATCAAGCTGGGCCTGATGGCGGGCCGGGGTTGCGCGTTTCCAGACCGACGGCGCAAGGGCAAGATATTCGGCCTCGAACAATTGCGGATGATCGATGGAAAAACCCAGATCCAGCAGATTGGCGATGATGTATTTTTCAATCGCGCTGCCATCATGATTGCGCGCGATATCAAACTTTTCGGCGCGTTTGGCACCGGCCATGACCGCAAGCCCGATCAGCAAATCTTCCTTGCTGGCGAAATGGCCATAAAGGGTACCGACCGAAATGTCACAGGCCCGCGCAATATCCGACATCTTGAGCTCGAAAAAGCCGACTTCTGAAATCAGTTTCCCGGCGGCATCAAGGATCATTTCTTCGCGTTGCTGGCGTTTTTCCATGCGGTTTTGCGCAACCATGCCAATGCGGCCTTCTACCCGTTGGATCATTTTTGACGTAAAATCGAATTTGGTTCATTTTTCAAACACGGGCAATCGTGATTTTTGCATAGGTGTCATTCCCCCAAAAAGTCAGGAGACATTGACCGCAATAACCGGCAAAAATGATCTGCGCGATATCGACCCGGACCAGCACAACAGCAAACCGGGAACCGGCCACAGTTCCAGACGTTTATATGTTGATCGCTGTCCCGGTCCGGTTTTGCCGACGGGCGGCATTTGTCGCCCGGGCACGCATTCACAACAGGATCACGGCACATGTTTCACCGCTTTATCCGAATATGGGAATTTGTCGGCCACAGCCTGTGGTTCACCCCGTTGCTTTATGCGATTGGCGGTGCGGTGCTTTCACTGTTGGCCATCCGGTTACCGGGCGAAGATATCATTGCCAGCCTGCCCGATTTCTGGCCGCGCTTTGAAACGGTTGAAACGGTCCAGGATCTGACATCGACGCTGCTGGCGACGCTTGTGACGATGACCACCTTTGCGCTGTCGGTCACCATGGTGGTGCTTACCCTTGCGGCCGGGTCGCTGGGGCCGCGCACCATTCGCAACTTCATGGGCGATCCCAAAACCCAAAATGCATTGGGCAGTTTCGTCGGCACGATCCTGTTTCTGATTACAGGCCTGGTCCTGATGGGCGGGCAGACCGATGATGGCGCGGTCCCGCAGATCGCCGCCATGACCGGCATTGCGCTTTTTGTCGTCAGTCTGTTTGTGCTGATTTTGTTTGTCCATCATCTGGGACGTTCCATCGTTGCCGATCACGTGATCCAGAAGGTCGGCGCCAATCTTGAAGAAACGATTTCCTCGTCGCTTGAAACCCTGTCAGGGCCGATCGACAATGCCGCCACGGAAAGCTGCACCCTGCCCGATGCGGGTGCCAACACGTCGGATCGCACGATCACGGCAGCAAAATCGGGCTATGTGCAGGGCATTGATTATGACGACCTGCTTGAAGTTGCCATCAAGCACAATATTCGTGTCGCACTGACTGTCCGCGCCGGACAGCATGTGATTGCCGGTGATATTATCGGTGAAATCGGCAAGGATGAAAACAACGGCACCAAGCCCTCTGACACCGGGCCTTCCGACACCGAGCCTACTGACACCCGACCAGATGCAATACATGACGCCATCGCCCAACAGATCATGATCGGCAGTCAGCGCACCGCCATGCTTGATATCGAATTTGCCCTGCGACAACTGGTCGAGGTCGCCTTGCGCGCCCTTTCCCCCGGGATCAATGATCCGTTCACCGCGATTGCCGTGATCCATCGGCTCGGTCGTGCCTTGCCACAGGCGATGGATTTCCATTATCCGATGGGACTGTGGCGCGATGATCAGGGACAGGAACGCATCTGCGCCCATCTGTCGGATTTCGGCGGCATGATGAACGCCGCCTTCAACCAGATCCGCCAATCGGCCAGCGCCAAACCCGACGTCCTGTTGCCGATGGCAGAGGTCCTTGAAAGCCTGACCGGCCTTGCCAAACATCCAAAACATCTGGAAATCCTGCGTGAACATGCGCGCCTGATCGGTCGGGCCGCTGCGCGCGATATTGCGGACGCCACTGACCGCAAGGCCGTCGAACGCGCCGTTAACCGCGTCTTGCGCCAACAACAGGCCAAAGATGATTATTCGGTTTCCTGAAGCATCCCGACCAACATGCAGTCAGCTCGGCACAGGACCACATTCCCGTATCTCCGAACACCCGAAACAAATCCGCAAGATCGGTCAGGTATTGGTCATCGGATTTGTGCATGATGGCACAGGATCAAGCCCGTAATCAGAAATCGCAACCGTCAGGCCACGCCATCATGAATGTCCCGGCAAAATCAGACATCGCCCGCCGTTTTGACCGGGTCATTGCCCATATTGATACCTGTCTTGATACCGGCCTTGATGCCAGTCCCGAAATTCGGGATGACAAGGCCCTGTCGCTTGAAACCCTGGCCGGCATTGCTGCCTTTTCGGTCTTTCATTTCCATCGGCAATTTGCGGCATTTTACGGGATGAATGTCGGGCAATATATTCGCCTGATCCGGATGCGCCGTGCCGCCCATATGCTGGCCTTTCGCCAAGATGTCCCGGTTTTGCAAATCGCCCTTGATGCCGGGTACGAGGGGCCGGAATCCTTTGCCCGCGCCTTTCGCCAGATCCACGGGATCGCCCCGCGCGACTTTCGCAAATCCACCGATTGGGACAATTGGCAGGCCCCTTATGACGGGTTGCAGACAATCAGGAGAAACACGATGACCAGCCCTGATCACACTGCCGTTTCAATCATCGAATTCCCGGAAACACCCACCGCCTGTCTGGATCATGTTGGCCCGCCTGCGCGCATCGGCGAAACCATTCAACGTTTTATTGCCTGGCGCAAAATCCATCATCTGCATCCGTCAAAACACGCGACATTCAATATTGTCTGGTGCAATCCCGATGATACGCCGCCCGATGATTTTCGCATGGGGCTTTGCGTTGCCACAACACGGCCCCTGACAACCGAGGATGAAAAAGCCGGTCTTTATTCCCTGATAATTCCGGCCGGGCGATATGCGAAATTGCGTCATGTCGGAAGCGACCAGACACTTGGTGACAGCGCGCTTGCGCTCTATCGCGACTGGTTGCCACAAAGCGGTGAAACGCCCGGCGACTTCCCGCTTGTTTTCCAGCGCGTCGCCTTTTTCCCCGACGTCCCGGACCATCAGGCCGTTACCGATATCCTGCTGCCACTGGCATAGAACACCGTGCGCACAGGCAACCCGTGGGCATCACACATCGCACGTGACGCATGACGCATGACGTATAGCGTTTAGCGTTTAGCGTTTAGCGTTTAGCGTTTAGCGTATGGCACCGGATGCCTCGTGCAAGGCCGCACACTCATTTCGGCGAAAGTGGCGGCATCCGGCGTTCGACCGGCTTGGATTTGACGATGGCAGTGTTGGTTTCGGCCTTGTCGACAATCTGGTCAAGCAACCCGTCCAGTTCCTTCATCGACCGAATATAAAGCCGTGCGACAAAGCAATCATCGCCGGTCACCTTGTCACATTCGCCAAATTCGGGAATTTCGGAAATCAGTTGCTGCACGATATGCAATTTTCCGGGCAAGGGCCGAATGCGCACAATCGCCTGCAACGGATATCCCAGGGCTTCGGGATCGACATCAATGGTGAAACCACGAATGACCCCACGTTCTTCAAGCCGCCGGACACGCTCGGCAACACCGGGGGCGGAAAGTCCGACCTTGGCGGCCAGTTCCTTTTGCGAAATCCGGGCATCACGCATCAGGATTTTCAGAATCTTCTGATCGATCTCATCCATAACTTTACAAATTCCACAAAATTGGCGATCCGGCCTTGATTAAAAAGGCTACATGCCAAATTCACCTTTCACAAGCCATATAAAACCCGGCCCAAAAAGCGGAAAGTAATCCCATCAAATGATTTCCTGAACGGAGCTTTCCGATGAAAGAACAAGTCCGCGGCACGATCGAAATGACGGCTGCCATGACAATTTTGGGCACCATTGGCTGGTTTGTTGTGATGGCGGACCGCCCGGCCATGGATGTGGTTTTCTGGCGCTGCTTCTTTGGGGCGCTTTCGCTTTTGGTAATCTGTGCGACCATGGGGCTTTTGCGCGGGCTTTTGAATGTGCGCATGCTGGGCTGGGCCGCCCTTGGCGGGGTTGCCATCGTCACCAACTGGTACATGCTGTTTCAGTCCTATTCGATGGCCTCAATCTCGGTCTCGACCGCGGTTTATAACACCCAGCCCTTTATGCTGGTGTTGTTTGGTGCGGCCTTTTTCGGTGAAAAACTGACCATCAACAAATTCGTCTGGCTTGGCATTGCCTTTGCCGGTCTGCTTTTGATCATTTCTGGCAAACCCCGGGGCGGCCTTGGCGGATCGGATTATGCCGGTGGCATTCTGATGGCGCTTGGGGCGGCGTTTTTCTGGGCGACAGCGGCGATCATCACCAAAAAGCTCAAAGGCACCCCGCCCCATCTGATCGCGCTTGTTCAGGTCTGTATCGGTATTGTGATGCTTGCGCCATTTGCCGATTTTGAAAACCTGCCAATCACGGCAATCAGCTGGGGTTCGCTAATCACGGTCGGGGTGGTCCATACCGGGATCATGTATGTGTTGATGTATGGCGCAGTTCAGAAATTGCCGACCCATCTGCAAGGATCGCTCAGCTTCATCTATCCGGTGGTGGCGATCATTGTTGACCTGATCGCTTTTGGCTATCGCCCCGATACCGCTCAGATCATCGGCGCCATAGCCATCCTGATTGCCGCAGCAGGCATGAACCTTGGCTGGCAAATCATCCGCCCTCGCTCACAACGCAATGTGGCGCCCTGACAATCCCCGACAATCCCTGCCCAAATCGCAATCATCAGACAAAACAAAAGGGCCCCGGTCGGGGCCCTTTTTATTCGTCATACTTTTGATCGCGGATCGCGTCAGCCGGCGATATGTGCCTCGATCGCGGCCAGTGCGGCATCGGCCTGCGACGGGTCGGAACCGCCGCCCTGCGCCATATCCGGACGGCCACCGCCGCCCTTGCCGCCGAGCTTCTCAACCCCGATACGAACAAGGTCAACCGCGCTGAATTTCGCGGTCAGGTCTTCGGTCAGGCCAACCACGATGGATGCCTTGCCACCATCACCCGAAACAAGGGCAACAATGCCAGAACCCATCTGGTCACGCAGTTCGTCAACCATGCCTTTGAGTTCCTTGGCCGGAATGCCGTCAAGCGAACGCAGGGCCAGTTTTACGCCATTGACTTCCTTGAAGGCATCACCGCCCGACGCACCACCGGAACCGGCAGTCGCAAGTTTCTTGCGCAGGTCGGAAACCTCGCGTTCCAGACGACGGCGTTCTTCCTGAAGCGCCTTGACGCGTGCCGGGACATCTTCGGGGACGGCCTTAAGGTCGGCAGCAACCGTTGCCAGCACGTTTTCACGGGCTGCCATGTAATTGGCAGCATCGGCACCGGTCAGGGCTTCGATACGGCGAACCCCGCTTGAAACCGCACCTTCGGACACGATTTTGAACATGCCGATGTCACCGGTGCGTTTGACATGCGTACCACCGCAAAGCTCAAGCGAGTAGGCATGTTCGTTGCTTTCGGGAAGGCCCATGGAAACAACGCGGACTTCATCCCCATATTTCTCGCCAAACAGCGCCATCGCACCCAGTTCAATCGCCTCGTCCGGGGTCATCAGACGGGTGGTGACTTCACTGTTTTCACGGATCAGACGGTTGACGTCTGCTTCGATGATTGCGGCTTCTTCGGCGGTTACGGCCTTGGGATGGGAAACGTCAAAGCGCAGGCGATCCTGTGCGACCAGCGAGCCCTTCTGGGTGACGTGATCGCCAAGATGCTTGCGCATCACCGCATGCAGAAGGTGGGTTGCCGAGTGATTGGCACGCAAGCTTGAACGGCGGGCATGATCAACACGGAATTCAGCCGCATCGCCTACCGAAACGTCGCCTTCGACAACCTTGCCCAGATGCACATGCAGCGCGCCGAGCTTTTTCTGGGTGTCGGTGATTTCAATGATCGCACCCTTTTCGGTTTTGATCACACCGGCATCGCCCTGCTGACCACCGGACTCACCAAAGAAGGTGGTCTGGTTGGCAAGAACGGCAACCTCGTCACCTTTTGATACGGTTTTGACCTCGGCACCATCCTTGATCAGGGCGGTGATAACACCTTCGGCGGTTTCGGTTTCATAGCCAAGGAATTCGGTCGCGCCATCACGATCATTGATGTCAAACCAGACTTCTTCGGTGGCTGCTTCGCCCGAACCGGACCATGCGGCACGTGCCTTGGCCTTCTGTTCTTCCATGGCGGAAGTAAAACCGTCTTCATCAATGCCGATTTTGCGTGCCTTGAGCGCATCGGCCGTCAGATCAAGCGGGAAGCCATAGGTGTCGTAAAGCTTGAAGGCAACCTCGCCCGAAAGGGTGGCACCTTCATTCATGCCGTCGGTCGCGTCATCAAGCATCTTGAGACCGCGATCAAGCATGGTTTTAAAGCCCTGCTCTTCGAGCTTGAGCGTTTCTTCGATCAGTGCCTGGGCACGGACCAGTTCCGGGAACGCCCCGCCCATTTTGCGGACGAGTGCCGGGACCAGTTTATACATGACCGGATCCTGGGTGCCGACCATGTGCAGGTGACGCATCGCGCGGCGCATGATACGGCGCAGAACGTTACCGCGACCGGCATTGGACGGCAAAACACCATCAGCAATCAGGAAGCTGGTCGAACGCAGATGGTCGGCAACCACACGGTGCGACACGTTATGCGGACCATCCGGATCGGTGTTGGTGGCATCGGCCGATGCTTCGATCAGGGCGCGCATCAGATCGATGTCATAGTTGTCGTGCTTGCCCTGAAGGACAGCGGCAATACGTTCCAGACCCATGCCGGTATCAATCGACGGCTTGGGCAGATCAATGCGATCGCCATTTGCCATCTGTTCATACTGCATGAAGACGAGGTTCCAGATTTCAATGAAACGGTCGCCGTCTTCGTCGGCACTGCCCGGAGGCCCACCCCAAATGTGATCGCCATGGTCAAAGAAGATTTCCGAACACGGACCACACGGACCGGTATCGCCCATCGACCAGAAGTTATCGGAGGTCGGAATACGGATGATGCGGTCATCAGACAGACCGCCGATCTTTTTCCAAAGACCATGGGCTTCGTCATCGGTGTGATAAACCGTGACCAGAAGCTTGTCTTTGGGAAGACCATATTCCTTGGTGATCAGGTTCCAGGCGAATTCAATCGCGTTTTCCTTGAAATAATCGCCAAACGAGAAGTTGCCGAGCATTTCAAAGAAGGTGTGATGGCGGGCGGTATGACCGACATTTTCAAGATCGTTATGTTTGCCACCGGCACGCACGCATTTCTGCGAGGTGGTCGCGCGTGAATAATCGCGATGCTCTTGACCGGTGAAAACGTTCTTGAACTGGACCATCCCGGCATTGGTAAACATCAGGGTGGGGTCATTGCGCGGCACCAGCGGGCTGGAGGAAACGACTTCGTGGCCGTTCTTGCGGAAGAACTCCAGAAACGTGGTGCGGATATCGTTAACGGTCTGCATATCTCTCCAACCCGGAAAACGCGGAACAAATTCATCCGCCATGTTGGCGGACGGACTGCCCTATTTAGCGGCTCGGCCCTGCCCTGTCCAGTCAGGCGAAGGGCTTGGGCCGCAAATGTATCAAGTTTTATGAATTGCGTGATTGCAACAAGGCAAGAATCGCCGCGCGCTAGGCCCGGTCAATCATCAGGCGAAACCGGTTGCGGTTCATTGACGCGACAAAACCGATCTGCACAAACCCCAATCGGGACAATAGCTTGGCCGATGGATGATTGTCGGGATGGGCAAAGGCACCCAGCATGCGGCAGGATGTTCGGGCCCGCGCAAAGGCGATGGCAGTTTCGGCAAGTTCACGGCCAAAGCCGCGACCATGATGGTCGGGATGAAGGAAATAACCGATTTCCGGTCCCCAGTCGGGATCGAACGGGTCGATATAAAGCCCGCCCCATCCGATGATTCTGTCTGTTTCCCTGTGCCGTACGACCCAGGGGGCAAAGCCATCCTGATTGCGACGTGCTTCAAAGGCCAGCAATCTGTTCTGGCAATCTTCAAGCGATTGATCGCAATGGGTAAAGCGCATTGCCGCAGCATCCCCCAGAAACACAAAAAGGTCGCCAATATCGGCGACCTTTACCGGGGCATAATATAAACGTTGGCTGGCAAGGGCGCTTGATCGGTTACTCATTCACGCTTTCCTGGATCTGCTGACCCAGCTTTTCCATATCGCGGCCAAATCCTTCGGCGGTTTCGCAGGCCGACAACGCCATGCCAAAGCCAAGAACCATCGCAACTGCCAACAGACGTTTTGTGATCGTTACCATGTTTGTTGAATGCTCCAACGCTGTGCGGTTCGGATACCGCCTTTGAGTATATACGCCATTTTGGCGCGACCGGTTTTTGGTTGCAACCGATATCGCCATTGCCCGGCCCCATCCAGACACAGCAAAAGGACGCCAATATGGCGCCCTTTTGTGTGCTCGTCGGTTCGGTTTTTATCCCAACCCTTTTTGTCTTTCGTTGCCGGTTACATCGGCGGGCGGCGGCCACGCAATGCATTCACCAGAAGTGAAACGGCAAACAGCACGATGAAGACAAAGAACAGAATCTTCGCAATGCCAACGAAAGTCCCGGCCAAGCCGCCAAAACCCAATACGGCGGCAATCAGGGCAAGGATCAGACAGAATACGGCCCAACCAATCATGGGAATTCTCCTGCAGTTATTGGGTGCTTTGAGGGTAAAGCGACCTGTTTAATCAGCCCGGATCACGAAGCACTGTCCTGGATGGCTTCACCGGCATCTTCGACATCTTCGCCGAAACCTTCGGCGGTTTCGCAGGCCGCAAGGCCAAGACCAAGACCACCAATCATCAGAACGGCGAGAATTTTTTTCATCAGGTCTGACATGTTTGTTCTCCTGTTTGCTCGTGATGTGTTGCTCACAGGATATCAAACGGGGACAACTCAAAATTGTTCCGCCCCCATATCACTAAAGGCTGTTTTTCACCCCATTCGACACTATTTAATGACATATTTTTCATATAGTTATGCGAAATCGTGATCATTTTGGGGCACCGGAAAGAAACCCGTCAACCGGGCCGCTTTCCGGGGGATGATCCGTGATATCCGCCATCATATGCGCCAATCAGGATGGCGACGCGCCAAGGTCGAGAAACCCGCTGATTTCATCAATGATCTGTTGGTGGATATGACCGCGATCGGTCCCCGCCGGGTCCGAACAGACCGGATCGTCATCCATCCGCGCCAGAAGTTCGGCCGCACCGGGCACACATTCCGCCAGAAAGGTCAAATGGTTGGCCGGGGCAAAAACCGCATAGGCCGGATGATCAAGCTTGCCCAACAAGTTGCTTCCGGTCGCCTCAAGATCAGCAGCCGGCCAGCCATGTTCTTTGCCAAGCCGGATGAACATCAAATCCTGATCGGTGTTTTTCAGGCTGTTGTCATCAACCGCATAGGTCATGCCGGGCTCGATCGCGACAAATCGCGAAATCCGGGGGTCCTTGGCATCGATGGCAATGTCATCAGACAGATGATCGAAATCGACCCCGCCACGTTTCAAAAAGGCGCAATCCTGCATCGCATCGCCATGTGTCTTGCAAAAATCACGATACAGGTCGCCATCAAATCGCACCCCCGCCAGATTAAGGACCGTTGTGCCCCCCAACGAAAAGCCGACCGTCGAAATCCGGTCCCGGTCGATATAGGGGGCAAAATCCGGATCGGCGAGAACCTGATCAAGCAGGGCCGTGATATCGGCCGCACGCGGCGCCAAATGAATGGTGCGCCGGGGCGATGAATCCCCCGATGTCGTGCCGGGATGATTGACCGCCAGCACCATTGCCCCGCGAAGTGCCAGTTGCGATGACAGCCAGCCCAGCGCATCCATATTGCCGCCCGATCCGTGCGAGAGCAGGATCAGCGGGTGTTTTCCCGGTGCAATCGCCGCCCCGATATAGGCATCGGTGCTTTGCCAGATCGCGCTTTTGGTGACCGGCGCACGATAGATATAAGTCCCGGCCGGATACCAGATGGACGCAGAAAGCGGCATGGATCTGTGTGATGCGGTGACATCGAACCGGTCATAGCCCGCCAGTTCCTGTGCCGCAGACGGGGACGCGATGCAAGGAACGCTGGCAAGACCAAGTGAAAGAAGGGCCGCAGAAGTTACATGTTTCATGATTTCAATCCGTGTTTTAATCTTCACCGGGTTGAAATTGCTCCTGATTTTGGGGGCTGGCGTCCTTGAACCGGTTATAGGACGTGCAAAACCGGTTTTCGGACGTTTTATGATCGGATCGCCACAAAACATGATCGCACTTCCCGTACCCATGATCGTCGCCCTGTTGCTGGGTTATCTGTTTTTGCGGGCAATCCTGTTTGAAAAGACCAGCCGGTTGCTTGCTGCCTTGCTGCTGGCCTGCGCCTGTCAGAGTGTGACGGTGTCGCTTGTTCATTATTACGGGTTTGATGCCATCCGGTTGTTGCAGCCGGTCATGGCATCAATGATCCCGGCGCTGGCCTGGATGGCCTTTTTGCAAAGCAGTTTGCGGTCGCGCCTTGTCGGCACCGATCTTTGCCATTTTCTGGCCCCGGTGGTGATGGTGATCGTGATCCTTGCCATGCCGGTCCTGATTGATGCCCTGCTTGGCGGGCTGTTTGTCGGCTATGCGTCTGCCATCCTGATTGCCCTGCATCGTCAGGGCAATGATCTGGCCCATTCGCGTCTGGCATCCGGGCATGTACCGGCATTGATCTGGCGGGTGATTGCCATTGCGCTGATTGTGTCGGCCTTTAGTGATCTTTTGATCGCAGCAGCCCTGCAATTCAGGGCAGAAGGCGCAACCGGTGTGATTTTAAGCATCTTTTCGTCGCTGGCGGTGCTGACCATCGGGTTTCTGGCACTTTCGCCCGATCTTGCCATCGGATCGGGCGATGATGACAACGGGGTTGATGATATCGAACCGTCAAGCGCGCCTGACAAAACCGCGCCCGATACGCCCGATATCCCGGTCGATGAAATCATGGCGGCAGTTGAGCAGCTTATAAGTGGTCAAAAGCTGTTTCTTGATCCCGATCTGACGCTGGCGCGGATTGCGCGGCGGCTGGGCTATCCGTTGAAACAGGTATCCACAGCGATCAATCAAAGTACCGGGGAAAATGTGTCACGCTATATCAACAGGTTCCGGATTGATTATGCCTGCGAAGAACTTGCGCGCGGACAGAATGTCACAACCACCATGCTAGCAAGCGGCTTTAACACCAAGTCGAATTTCAATCGCGAATTCCTGCGCATTACCGGCCAAACACCCAGCCAGTGGCAACAGCAGCAAATCCCGGCAGCGGCAGTGGCGACGACCGCAACGCGGCGCGGATCATAGCCCCGCCCGCCCCTAGTCCAGGACCGGGCGCATGAAACTCCGTTCATAGGAAATGATGCTGCGATTGCGGATTTCCATATTCAGAACATCCTGACATTCGCGGTCGTCAGCCATGCGATTGCGGTAATCTTCATACTCGGCAAGGCTTGGAAAACTGAACAGCGCATAGGCAACGTTACTCGCCCCTTCATGGGGCAGGAAATAGCCGTGATGGGTCCCGCCCATACGATTGACAATCGGAATCCAGCGTTTGGCATATGCCTCGAACTCGGGAATTTTGTGACTGTCGATTATGTATTTCAAATAGCAGGTAATCATGGCTGCACCTTTGAACGGGGTGAAGGGTTTGATGGCCAAACAAAAAAGACGGACCGAAATCACGGCCCGCCTTTTTAAAATCATCGTGCAAAAACAGCGCGATCAATCATCATTGACCGGGTCATCTTCGCTCATATTCGTCATGCTTTCGGCGATCAGGCCGGCACTTTCGCGAATGCTGTTTTCGATTTCCTGGGTCATTTCCGGATTCTCGCGCAAGAAGTTCTTGGCGTTTTCACGGCCCTGACCGATCCGGGTCGAATTATAGGAGAACCAGGAACCGGACTTTTCAACGATGCCTGCCTTGACACCAAGATCAAGGATTTCACCCATCTTGGAAACGCCTTCGCCATACATGATGTCAAATTCGACCTGTTTGAACGGCGGGGCCATCTTGTTTTTGACGACCTTGACGCGCGTCTGGTTACCCACGACTTCGTCACGGTCCTTGATCTGGCCGATACGGCGGATATCCAGACGAACAGACGCATAGAATTTAAGCGCATTACCACCGGTGGTGGTTTCCGGGCTGCCGAACATCACACCGATTTTCATACGGATCTGGTTGATGAAGATCACCATGCAGTTCGACCGCGACACCGAGCTGGTCAGTTTACGCAAGGCCTGGCTCATCAGGCGGGCCTGAAGACCGACATGGGTATCGCCCATTTCACCTTCGAGTTCGGCCCGCGGAACAAGGGCCGCGACCGAATCAACGACCAGAACATCAATCGCACCGGAACGCACCAGCGTATCGGCGATTTCAAGTGCCTGTTCACCGGCATCGGGCTGCGAAATCAGAAGTTCGTCGGTATTCACGCCAAGCTTGCGGGCATAGCCCGGGTCAAGCGCATGTTCGGCATCGACAAATGCACAGGTCCCGCCAAGTTTCTGTGCCTCGGCAATGGTGTGCAGGGCCAGGGTCGTTTTACCGGAACTTTCCGGACCATAGATTTCGATGATACGGCCACGCGGAAGACCACCAATACCAAGTCCGATATCAAGACCGAGTGATCCGGTTGAAATGGCTGAAATGTCAACGGCGCTTTCCCGCTGACCCAGCTTCATAATCGAACCTTTGCCAAATGCCCGTTCGATCTGCCCAAGGGCGGCTTCGAGTGCCTTCTGCTTATCCATAGTATCCTTATCCACCAAATGCAGCGCGGTCTGAATCATTGCTCGAACTCTCTTATTCCACAGGGCCGGGTAGGATGCAACGCAGGCGGTTCCCCGGACCTAAATGCGGAACGCCACCGCTTGAAGAACCTGCTGCCCAGACAGAATAGTTTCCCTGTTCACGTCAGCAGCCGAATTGAGAACATAATGCGAACACTGTCATAAAATTTTGGATGTTGCAAGTTTGTTCTCGTTCCCGAGAACAAAAATCGCGTTTTCAAACGACAACAGCCCGGCCCTGTCCGGACCGGGCTGCTCCGTACCGAACGGCAATTTTATCAGGTGGTAATTTTGAGATGTTCGTGGGTATGGGCCGCGCCGTGGTCTTCATCCCCGTGATGATGGGATTCAATGTGTAGTTCCCCCGGAACGGAATAAAGCTGCCCGTGGCGCACACCGGGCTGTGCCAGGACCTTGTCGGCAAAGGCGCGAATTTCGGCAAGCTTCCCGCGCAGGGTCACGCTTTCAAGACAGGTGTCATGATCGATGTGGAAATGCACGGTCGAGACTGTCAGATTGTGATGTTCATGCTGGGTGCTCATCAAACGCGATGCCAGCATGCGTTCCTCATGGTCATAGACATAATTCAGAACGGCAATTCCCACCCCGTTGGGGTCTTCGTCAAGCTTGGCATTCTGAAGCTTTTCACGGATCAGATCACGGAATCCTTCGGACCGGTTGGTATAGCCCCGCCCTTCAAGGAAGGTGTCGAACGCTTCCATCAGATCATCTTCGATTGATACCGTCACGCGGGTCATATCAATTCCCTTTCAGAATCATCAGCTTGACTCGTATGAACAATTTTGAAAAGTTCATACCGCCATTTCATAGACCTAATTTCCCAAAGGATAGCAGATGTTTCAATCAAAGTTCGCACGCGCCCTGATAATTGGCATGACCGGGTGCCTGATCAGCAGTGCGACAACCGCCCATGAATTCATCGCCAGCACCGCACAAAGCACCATTACGCCGGACCAACCCGCATCGATATTTCTTGATTCGACCCATCAGTTCGGCGCGCCTGAAGAAGCCGAAGCCATCGAAAATGTGCGCGCCCGCCTGATCACCGATGCCGGGCAGACCGAACTTGATGTCACACCAAATCCGAACGCCCCGAACCTTGTTGCATCTGTTGATGATCATGCGCAAACCGGCTGGATTGCTGCCCACCGTTTGCCGGTTGTCTGGTCACAGACGCCCGATGGCTGGCAGGAAGGCGGGCTTGAACAGCATCCCGCTGCCCTGACCGCTTCGCGTTACGAGAAATTTGCAAAACATCTGATCGGCCCGCAGCCATCTGATGATAACACCGTGGTCACAACCCCGCTTGGTGATCGGCTTGAAATCGTTCCGCTTGGCGATCCGCGGCGGACCAAAATCGGCACGGACGCCGAATTCCGCATCCTGCTTGACGGGCAGCCTTTGACCACCACCGTTCTTGCGACCTATGCCGGGTTTACCCAAACCCCGTCTTCCTGGGCCTATTATACCGAAACCCTTGCCGATGACCGCGGCAGTGCCATTGCCAAGGTCCGCATTTCTGCACCCGGCCTGTGGATCGTGCGGGTTGCAACCGATATCCCCGATGCCGCAGACGGGGTACGGGTTCATAACCTTCGTGCGACGCTAAGCTTCCATGTGGACGGCTAGGAAAATGCATCTAGCGGATATCAGCCGGGTGCCGGTTATCATGCTTCTTGTGGCGTTGTCGGTTCTGATCGTATCGGAACCGACAGATGCCCGTGCCCACGGGGCTGGCTGGCAGGCTGTTGGCAATGAGAATACGGTTCGATACCGGTTTGGCTATACCGACGGCAGCCCCATGGGATTTGCCGAAGTCATCGTCACCGCCCCTGATGGCAAGATCTGGCAAAAGGCGCGCACCGACCGCAGCGGCCATTTTGCCTTTGCCCCGGATCAGCCGGGCCTTGACATGACACAACCGCAAAACTGGCACATCCGGGTGGATGATGGCATGGGGCATGTGGTGCAACTGACCCATCAGAGCAAACCCGACATAACGTCCGACCCACCAGACCCGACTACCCCGACCGCGCCAGTTGCCAACACAACAATGCGTGGCACGACGGCAATGTTTGATTTGCCGGTCTGGGCGGGGATGTTGTTCGGGTTAAGCTTGCTGGCGAACCTTTATGGCGGTTTGCTGTTGTGGGGACGCATGCGAAAGGCACATCAGTCCTAGTTGCCTAAATGCCTAAACACCTTGATCTTTTGATCCCTAATGCAGGAACAGCAACGCCACCCCGGCAAAGGCAAGGCAGGTCCCGATAACGGCCTGCCAGCCCACAGGCCGGCGCAGGATCGCGCCTTCATAGACAATCAGCAAAACCGGCGGCAAGGCCATCAGGGTCGATGCAATCCCGACATTGGCATTCTGAACCGCCAACATCGAAAGCCAGACCCCGACCGCAGGCCCGATCAAAGCCCCCAGCAACAGCCACTTGCCGACATCCGGGGCAAGGCACGCCGTCACCGTGCGGCGCACCCGCCCGAAGACAAGGGCAATTCCCCACATGGCAATCACCGCAACAAGGGTACGGATCCAGGTCGCGGACAATGCGGAATAGCCATCAATCAGCGCATATTTCGCCGTGATCAGATTGGCAACCTGACCGATGGCACCACCCAGTCCGAACAGGATGCCGATCACATAATTGCGTCCGACCAGCCCGACCGGGCGGCCCTTTTTACCCAGAATGACAATCAGGACCCCGCTCACCCCACAGGCGATGCCCAGAATTTCAATCGGGCGGAGCGTTTCATCAAACAGCACCCATGCCAGTACCGCCCCCATGATCGGCACTGTCGACATCAACAACATCGACAACCGTGCCCCGATCAGGACAAAGGCCTGAAACAGCATGGCATCACCAATCACCAGCCCGACAATCGATGACAGGCTAAGCCAGCCCAGCTGTTCCCAGGTAACTGATTCGGGCCAAGGTGTTCCCAAAAGAAGCCAGTGCAAAACCGTCAGACAAAAAATCGAACAGGCCAGACGCCCGCGATTGACCGTCTGCGCACCGGCCTTGCCGCCAATATTGGAAAAGATCATGCTTGATGTTGCCCAGCACAGGGCGGCGGTAAAGGCGGCGGCCTCACCAAACAGGGGGATCATGGGGCGCATTTCCTGTCATTGTTGTTGTTCCGGCGATGTACCGGTTTGTGGCCATGGTGGCGTGGCCAATAAATCTATAAGCGCAAATTTTCAGGCGTTTGTAATCAGAATTATCGCCGGTCAGAATTCGAAAATTTGCAACTGCTTGCGATTTTTTGCCCGCACCGTATGTTCATGAAATTGCGTGCAAAAGGAAACCGGCATGACCAAGGCCCAGCAGACCGACAATAACGGCAAACCGTTCAAGGGAATTCGCCGCTATCTTCAGGATGGTGAAGTGGTGATCATGGATTTGCCGATTGCCCCGGTATCGGTGCTGGTGCCCGGCCTGATCAAGATTGTCTGGATCGCGGCCCTGATTTACGCATCCTATCACTGGCGCGAAATTTACAATTTCCTGATGCCGCAATTTCGAAATCTTTTGACCGGCCCCGAAGCCTTTTCAGCCCTTGATGAAATCTGGGAACAGTATGAATTCGTGTTTTCATTTGCGCTGATCGGCTTGATCCTCGCAGCGATTTCGATTGTCTGGAGCCTTCTGCGCCGTGTGCTTGGCGCATCGACACGCGCAGCAAAGGACAGTCTTCTTTTGCCGCTGACTGCGATCCGCGATCTGTTCTTTTTTGAACGCGTGATTACCAGCAACCGCATCATCACGCGCAGCGGCGTCCTGCGCAAGGATCAGGATGATCGCGGGTTCGAAGCCATCAAATCAACCCGCATCAGCAAAAGTGTCGTTGGCAATATCTTTGATTATGGCGATCTTCATATTACCGATCGCATCGGCCACAAATTCACCCTGCATCAGGTCAGCCAGCCCGAAGATGTCGCCAAGAAATTGTCGGACTTTTTCGGGCGCGTCTATGCCAACCGGGATACAAACACGCCGATCGACATCACCCATCTGGGATCGGATCAGGCCATTGAATCCCACGTCCAGACACCGGACAAGACAGACCTTTGATCCAGGAAGGTCTGATCACACACAGGCTGTGTGCCAAGTGCCAGGTGCCAAGTGCCAAGTGCCAGGTGTCAGGTGCCAGGTCCCTGGTGCTTTGTCCTGTTGGCGATAACCGATTTCCCAATGCAGGCCGTCGGCAGTTATTTCTGAACCCAGGTAATGGTTTTTGCATGCTGGTTTGCGGCATCGGCCTGGGCCGAGGGCAGCAATTCAAATGACAACAGCAATGCCGTCACGAAAATAGCAACCACCATACAGGATCGCACGATCCCGGTTGATTTGCGTTTTACCATTCAAACCCCCAAGCCGATATCACGCCTGATTCTTTGATGAACCTTGTGCCGATACCGGGCCTCGCCTGTTGTGCCAGTCACCTTGTCATGACCGGAATTCTTCATTGTTCATTTTAACGCACAGCCACCGTTTTTCCGTCTGCTGTGCTGATCAACTATAGATAAAAAGAAAAGACATATGCAAGAAATCTAAACAAACATTTTCGAATTTTTCGTCCCCGTCACGCGCCGGGCATCATGATGCCTTTTTCCGCCATTTCTTCAGGATATCGACATAGGCCTGATTGCCTTTTTCAATAAGTGGCAAATAGCCGGAAAATTCGCCACGCAGCCATGTATAGACTTCAAGTTCCATCACCGGGATCGACACAAAGCCATCGGGCAAGCCGCCTGTCAGGATCAGCGAAAATTCATTGATCAGCATGGCGTCAAGCCGCCCGGCACGCATCAGTTCCTGCATCATTTCGGGACCGGCCGGACAGCGCATCACATTGGGGTACCCCGCCATCAGCTTTTCAGCCCAGCTTGAACCAAGCCAGATCCCCACCGCCTGATCGGTCAGATCATCAAGCGATTTGATATCGCCGTCGCGTACAACGAGCACGCCGGATACCGCCCCGACCGGAAGATCCCCACGGATCAGCGGACGACCGACCTGTTCGGCAAAATCATCAAGACCGGCGAATACACCATCGACTTCACCATTGCGCATGGCAACCACGGAACGCGCATTGGGCATTGATACCGGAATAATACAAAGCCCGGCATCGGCCATGGCCCGGCGATAGGCTTCGACACCAACGGCATCGCGGGTGACCTCGGGCATCGCCATGCGAAGACAGAATTCATCAGCCCGCGCACCGGATGACACCAACAAACTGCTCAGCCCGGCCAACCCGACGCAGATGGCAAACAAACAGGCCCTGAACACCCTGAAATTCAGATCACGCGCCATTCATCCCCCCCACGGCTTTTTGTATTTTCCGCAAATATGCCCGGCGTCAAACACCGGCACGCGGGCGGCATTTCTTGCATTCTGGTGATCCGGTCCGGTTTTTTCACATCACGCATGGCCCTGCCTATTCTTCTTCCTGCACGGCCTTGAGATAGGCCCGCGTTCCCTGATCGAATTTCGGGATATGTTCTGCAAATTCCGCACGCAGCCAGCTGTGAACCGTGATCGTTGCCACGGGTATGGCGTTATAGCCATCAGGCACCCCACCGGCCCAGTTCAGGGAATAGCCATCAAGCAACATCGCATCGATCCGCCCTTCGCGAAGCATTTCCTTTAACATTTCCGCCCCGCGCGGCACCCGGACAATATTGGCATATCCCGCAATCAGCTTTCTGGGCCAGGTCGCGCCAAGCGGCACACCCAGAACTTCATTGGTCAAATTATCAAAACCGGTGACCGGGCCTTTGCGCACAATCAGAAGTCCCGGCAATTTCCCCAGGATGACTTCGCCCGGCACGACCGGGATATCAACAAGTTCGGGAAAATCATCCTGTCCGGCAAACACCCCGTCAATCTTACCCGCCCGCAAGGCCGCAACCGCCCGGATCTGTGGCAGTGATGCGGGTTCGACACACAGTCCGGCATCCGCCATCACGCGGCGATATTGCGCCATATTTTCGGGGCTGACATGAATTTCGGGCATTGCAATCCGAAGACAGGCATCCTTTGCCTGCACGGACGGGACCAAAAGAACGGACAGGATAAATCCGCGCAAAAGATGCGCGCACAAGCCCCAAGGTCGATGCGACCCATCGCAAATGACGACTGCCATAAATTCCCATTACGGCACCCGATACCGGTATGCCGCCCACTCCGCAATCGGTTTCCATTCCGGATGAAAACCTTGTTTGTCAGACCTTTTTGGTCTGTTGTCTGAAACGATACTCAGGATTGCCCGGTTTGCCTATAGGCTTAAGGGAACTTTTGCATCCCGGACGTGCATTTCGCGCTTGACCGGAAACGAGGCCGGTCGCACCATCAGGTCCGCGGTCAGCCGGAATATCGGGCCCCGCGCCAGCTGCCACCTGCTACCTGCCACCACCCGATTTCCCGTCAACATCGCCTGCGCATCAACAAAGGATGCCCACGCCCCGTTTTAAGTGCATCACAAATGAAACCAGGGGATATCGCCCGCTATCTGTTCCTTGCCGTCGTGTGGGGACTTTCGTTTCTTGTCGTCGTAAAGGTTGTTGATGCCTTTGGCTGGGTCGGGGCGGTAACATTCCGCGCCCTGATTGCGGCCGGGTCGCTTTACCTGGTTGCGAGGCTTTGCCGCCGCAAACTTGATTTCAGTGCGGGCTGGCGGCCCTTTGCCATTGTCGGAGCGACCACCGTTGCCGGACAGCTGATCGGGTTGTCCTATGCAGCACCGCGCATCGGAACGGCGATGACGGCGATATTTGTTGCGGCTATTCCGCTTTTTTCCATGATCATCAGCCAGTTCTGGGGCATTGAACGCGCAAGCAAACAAGGTTTCGCCGGTCTGGCACTTGGCATTGGCGGGATTGTGCTTCTGGTCGGGTTTCCCGCGGTTGCCGTCACACCGGAATTTGTCCTTGGCTGCGTGGCATCGATCCTGTCGGCCCTGTGCGCGGCCTTTGGCAGCAATTATGCCAGCCGTCATTTGCGCCAAAGCGGCAACTGGGAAACCACAATCGGTGCATTTCTGTTTGGCGGGATTGTGACCTTGCCGATGATCTTTGCCGTGCCACTTGAACGCATTCCGGTTGCCATGGACTATTTATATCTGGTCATTGCCGCCTGTTTGATGAGTGTTTGCACCTATATCGTCTATTTCCGGCTGGTGGCATCAATCGGCCCGACCCGCGCGATCAGTGTCGAATTTCTGGTTACCGTGATTGCGGTGCTGATCGGTGCCACGGCATTGGGCGAAAGGCTTTCGGCCATGCAGCTTGTCGGCGGGATCACGATCATGGCCGGATGTGCGCTTGTTCTTAATCTTTTACCGGCCTGGATGCGGCCGCGGCAAAGCGTTCCTGAAATCCCCTGAGCCAACGCAAAGAGAGCAGCCGGGGAACAAGCTACCCTGTCGGAAGTTACACATTGTAGTCTTCTTTGATCACGGAAAGCATTGCATGCCCTTTGACCTTGGTCAGCAGTCGCTCGGCGTTATTGTCGCGACCTTTACGGTCTGCACATTGATCATCATTTTTGCCGGTACCCGACTGGCCAGCATTGCCGTCAAACTGGCTGAACGCACCGGCATGGGACAAATCATCGCCGGTGCCCTGTTTGTTGGCATGTCCACCAGCCTGCCGGGCAGCGTGTTATCTGTGACCACCGCCTGGCAGGGACATACCGATCTTGCCATTGGCAATGCGCTTGGCGGGATTGCTGCCCAGACGACGTTTCTGGCGATTGCCGATCTGTTTTATCGCAAAGGCAATCTTGAACATGCCGCGGCCAGCGCCACCGGCCTTGCCCAGACCACCCTTTTGCTCAGCATGCTGTCCTTGCCGCTTCTGGCCTATGCCGGGCCGGACTGGATGATTTTTCACATTCACCCGGCATCCATCCTGCTTCTGGTGATCTATCCGCTTGGCCTTAATCTTTTATCGGCGATCCGTGATGAACCGATGTGGCTTCCCAAGAAAACCGATCTGACCGAAGAAGACGCCAAACATGACAGCGCCGATACCCACCCCGAAAGCACCGCGCGACTGTGGGGCGAATTCCTTGCCTTTGCGCTTGTAACAGCCGTTGCCGGCCACATTATCGGTCAGGCCGGGCTTGCGATTGTTGCCGTGACAGATATCAGCGAAACCGCTGTTGGCACCTTCCTGACCGCAATTTCAACGTCCTTCCCGGAATTTGTCTCTGCAATTGCCGCGGTTCGCATGGGGGCGGTCAATCTGGCGGTTGGGGACATTATCGGCGGCAACGCCTTTGACGTGCTGTTTCTGGCGGCATCAGACATCGCCTATCGCGAAGGATCAATCTATGCGGCCTTTAGCCAACAGCACGTCTTTACCATCGCACTGGTCATATTGATGAGCGGGGTGTTGCTGTTGGGGATGCTCAACCGCGAACGGCGCGGCATTGCCAATATCGGCTGGGAAAGCTTTGTGGTACTGGCCCTTTACGGGGCGTCGGCATTTTATCTTGCGGGATGATCATCCGGTCACCCAGCGACAATAATGCCGCCTGGTCGGCCAAAACCTTACAGGACTTCCTTGACCTTGGTCGCCAGATCCTTGAGCGAGAAGGGCTTGGGCAGGAAGTGAACACCGTTTTCTTCGTCCAGTTCGTCGCGATAGGTATCTTCGGCGTAACCGGAAATGAAGATGACTTTGAGTTCGGGTTTCTTTTCGCGCAGCATACGCACAAGTGTCGGGCCATCGATACCCGGCATTACGACATCGGAAATCACCAGATCAATCGTCTTGTCGGTGTTATTCAGGACCTCAAGCGCGTTGTCGCCGTTATTGGCTTCAAGCACGTCATAGCCCTTGCTGCGCAGGGCGCGCGCGCCGAATGTGCGCACGGCATCCTCATCCTCGACCAGAAGGATCGCACCGGTTCCGGTCAGATCGCGTGACGGGGCTTCTTCGGTGACGGCCTGGGTTTCGGCAAGTTCCTGTTCGGTTGCCTCATAGCGCGGCAGATAGATGGTAAAGGTCGTGCCTTTGCCTTCTTCGCTGTTGACCGCAATAAAGCCGCCGGTCTGTTTGACGATGCCATAAACCGTCGAAAGACCAAGACCCGTTCCCTCGCCGCGTTGCTTGGTCGAGAAGAAGGGTTCGAAAATCCGCGTCAGGTTGTCCTTGGGGATACCGATGCCGGTATCGGTGACCTTGATGCCGATATAATCGCCCGGCGGGATGATTTCGGTGCCGGTTGCGGTCGGTTCATCAACAATTTCGCTGCTGGTCTGAACCGTCAAAGTCCCGCCTTCGCCGGCCATGGCATCGCGCGCATTGACGACAAGGTTAATGATCACCTGATCAAGCTGGCCCGGATCGACCTTTACCAGACCGATATCGCGCCCGTGACTGACCTTGAGATCGATCTTCTCGCCGATCAGGCGGCGCAGCAGGTTCGACATTTCAGCCAGTGCATCGGTGATATTGATGATTTTCGGCTGAAGGGTCTGACGACGCGAGAACGCCAAAAGCTGCCGGACAAGGTTGGCAGCACGGTTGGCATTCTGTTTGATCTGCATGATGTCGGCAAAGCTCGGATCACCCGGCCCGTGGCGCGACAACAACAGATCACAGAACCCGATCATCGCCGTCAGAAGGTTGTTGAAATCATGCGCCACCCCGCCGGCAAGCTGACCGACAGCCTGCATTTTCTGGGACTGGGCAAATTGTTCCTCAAGATTCTTCTGTTCGGTCGTATCAAGGAAGTTCAGAAGCAACGCGCCTGCTTCGCCCGAACGACCCGCAACCCGTTGCAGATAAATCTGGGCCGCAACGCCGCGCGCGCCGGCAAGACGGGCTTCGATCTGACCGCCCTTGCCCATGCCCATCACGGCCTTGGACAGATAACGCGCCACTTCGTCACGGTCTTCGGGAACAATCAGTTCAAGGATCGAACGCCCGACCACATTGGCATGGTTCTGCCCGGCGGTTTCGATAAAGGCGCGGTTGGCATCGGTAACTGTGCCCGACATGTCGGCCAGAACAATCGAAAGCGGGCTTTCATCAAAGAACCAGCGCACCCGGCGTTCGGTTTCGGCCAGCGCATGTTCCCATTCATGAGCGGGCATCGGATCAGGGAAGATCACGGCCTGACTGCGGACCGGACCAGTGCCCGGCGCATTGATCGAATGGGTGACAAAGCACCGGATCGGTTCGCCCCCGGCAACCTTGAATTTGACCTCGCCATTGATACCGTCACCAACGATAAGGTCGGCCAGTTCCACGGTGCCGTTATTGAAGTCTTCGGGTTCACCGCCAAGCCAGCTTGCCAGACGGCGGTTGAGATAAAGAATACGGCCTTCTTCATCAAGGCCACAGACCCCGACCGGCAGCCGTTCGATCATCTGATCGGCATGTTCAAAGCCGCCAGCGGCCGCCGAAACCGGAAGATTGGCAACAAGGTCGGGTGCCACCGGTGCCGAAAGCGCGAATGCAGACGGGCTTTCACCCGATGGCAACAACATCGATGCATCGGCATCCGCCATTACGGACGGATCAACACCGTCAACAGTCCATAACATCTGACCGGCACGTGCATTGGCCTCGGCCACGGAAATGCGCAAACAGGTTGCCCGGGATGATGTTTTATCATCCGAAGCCGCGTCATCACCGGGGGCGGGATTTTCGGCCCCGTCAGTTGCCGGGGCTTGCGTTTCACCATCGGGCTGGCTTGCAAATTTTTCAGAACGCGACAGATCGACAAACATCTGCCCGCCTTCACCGCGCATCGCACGGGTGCGCAGTTCGGCAAGTTCTTCACTGCCGATGCCGAGGAAGGACAGGCGCGCTTCCAGCGCAGAAAGCATGTCCGATCCGGCTTCGATACCAAGTTTGGATGAAAAGGCCGGATTGGCATAGATCGTCCGGCCATAGGCATCAATCAGCGCAACGCCGATATCGGAATTGGCAAACCCGGAAATCAGCGGACCAAGGCCATCATGCCCACCATTGCGAAGCTTTGCCGAAAGCGTAAGCGATGCCACGGCGACCACGGCCACACCGGTGACCATAGCCCCGATGATCCACATCAGGCGCGCATCAAGCCCTGCCTTTGCCAACACGTCCATCAGGACGAAGACAAACGCAACGAATGCGACACTTACAGCAAGGATGAGCCCCCGAAACAGCACGCGACCGCCTTTAACGACAATAACTTAACAAAATAGTCTATACTTTTAGCTGCTTATCGCCTGACTGGCTACCGGCAAGTTTATCGTCCATCACGCCGCCCGGCAATCGCGACAAAACAGCCCGCAATTCCCGCCAGATACGTGAAAGGCAGGAACCGGAATTGGCCCTGCCTTTCACAACGTAAATCCAGGCGCATTTATCGGGCGCCAGTCATTTGAAGCCGGCTTAACGGCTCAGACGTTTGACCTGCGCTTCGTCAAGCTTGGATCCATCGAACTCGACACTGACGCCTTCTTCGCTGACATTGCGGACGATTGCGCGCACGGGGCTATTGATGCCGGGCAGTTCAACCTCGATCTTCGTACCCGAAGCGATACTGTCATTGCACACAAGCATCGCCCCGCGTTCCGAAATGTTTTCAAGACGTGCTTTTGACGCCTTGCCACCAAACCGGACGGAAACTTCCTGCGAAGACGGATGACGTTTTGAGCTACGGCGATCAACATCAGCGGTCGAAGTCCTGACAACCTCAACCAGTACATTACGCAAATCACGGACGGCAACAGCAACCTGTTCGGAGAGCGTACCGACTTCGGAAGCCAAACGACCGGTTCCAGACGCCTCTTCGGACACCTCGTTAATCCGGCTGGAAACTTCACGGGAAGCAGCCGCCGTTTCATTCACGTTACGCGCGATTTCAGAGGTCGCAGCACTCTGTTCTTCAACAGCAGCGGCAATCGCGGTCGAGACTTCATCCATCTCGTGGATTTTCTCGGCAATTGTTGCCACTGCGGTCACGGCAGAATCCGTCACCGCCTGAATTTCAGCAATCTGGCGGGTGATTTCATCGGTCGAACGGCTGGTCTGGGTCGCGAGGTTTTTGACTTCCTGCGCCACAACAGCAAAGCCCTTACCGGCGTCACCGGCACGGGCGGCCTCGATGGTTGCGTTAAGAGCAAGCAGGTTGGTCTGTTCGGCAATGCCGGAAATCAGTTCAACCACTTCGCCGATACCGCGCACGCTGTCAGCCAGTTGCGAAACAGTCGCTTCCGTCGAACGACTGGCCTCAACGGCATCTTCGCTGACCCGGTTGGCACGCGAAATCTGATTATTGATTTCACCAAGTGAAGAATTCAGCTCTTCACCCGCACCGGCAACTGCCTCAACGGTAGCCAATGCCTGCTCGGACGCAGCAGCCACGGTCTGGGAATTGCCCTGAACAAGATCAGCAGAGCTCGACATCCGCTGGGCGGCTTCGGCGAGTTCGCCAGTCTGACCCGAAATGGTATCAACAACGCGACGGGTTTCACTTTCAACCCGCTCCGCCATCTCGCGCAGCGATTTACGACGCTGTTCTTCGGATTCCAGTCGATCGGCTTCCTGCTGTTCGCGCATTTTCAGGTTATTCAAGCCTGTCTCGCGGAACACATGCATGACACGCACCAGATCGCCGACTTCGTCATTGCGCTCAGACTTTGACAGTTTGACATCAAACTTGCCGTCAGCCAGTTGCGCCAATGTAGTGACACTTTCGGCCACTGGCGCCGAAATGCGACGGTGCATAACCCAGGCAATCAATGCGCAAACGATGATAGAGGCAATCGTCACCGCAGTGGTCAGCACAAAGACCGACTCAACGTTGCTTTCAAGCCCCTTCAGCTTGTCAACAAGGGTGGTTTCAATAGACCGGCTATAGGTATCGGTAAGTTCGACCGCTGCCTCGAGTGCGTCGGCAAGACGGGCTGCCGTTGCATCAAAGTCACCCATGATCTTGTTGCCGACTTCCGGGCCACCATCAATATAGCCTTGGGCCATTCTTTTGCCGGTGGCGTAATAATCGGGGAATGCGGCCTCAATCTGCTCAAGGGCGGCCAGAAGTTCGGTCTGACCAAGCTTCTTACTGAGCGCCTTTGAAGTTGCGAGGTTTTCGGCAAGACCTTGCGCGGCGGCTTCGGCCTCGTCAAAACCATCATTCAGTCCATCAAGCCCGCGCGTTGCCGAAATATCGGTCAGCCATTGCTGCACCTGAATGACGTTGTAGCGCGCACGCTCAATCGCCTTGATGAGATTCGGCACATCCGTACTGACCACAACACCGATCTGAGCAGCCTCGTGAGTCGCTTGCCGACTCTGACTATTGACCACACCTATACCAACGGCCACAGCAATCAGCATGACGACGATGATCGCATTTGAAAGGGCGATCTGCCCGGCAATCCTCAATTTCATCAAGGTATTCCTATTCGCAAAAGCAAAGATATAAAAGACTGGATCAAACTTGAATCGCCATACGTATAGTGTCGGTAACACGTAATGGGAACCATTAATTTTAAAATACTACCAAAGCGGCAGTTGCATATTGATCTAGATCGTTGCAATCAAAAATTATTAAAAGGTTTCAATGGGGTGTTTTGCGGGATTTATTCGGCTAAAGAAGCCAATTATCCCAGTTTTTTGCCGCGTTGGCGGAACACGAACGAAATGATCTCGGCAACCGCTTTGTAATGTTCCGGCGGGATTTCCTGATCAATCTCGACGGTTGCAAAAAGCGCACGGGCTACCGGCGGGTTTTCCATGATCGTGATGTCATGTTCTTCGGCGACCTCACGAATTTTAAGCGCGACATTGTCCTGCCCCTTGGCGATGCACATCGGTGCACCCATGGTATCGATGTCATATTGCAGGGCGACGGCAAAGTGCGTCGGGTTGGTGATGACCACGTCGGCCTTGGGCACGCTTGACATCATGCGCTGCTGGGCGCGCTCCATCCTGATCTGGCGGACCTTCGCCTTGATCTCGGGACTACCTTCGGTCTGCTTGTATTCGTCCTTGATCTCCTGCTTGGACATTTTCATCTGTTTGTTGAACTCGTATCGCTGATAGGCGAAATCGAGCCCGGCAATCACCGCCGTCAGTGAAATCGTCGCGATCAGCAGGATCACGATCATGTCGTAAAGCCGTTCAAGGGTCAGCCCCAGCGACATCTGGGGATAGAGTTCGATATCAAGCATTTCTGGCATGATGACCAATGCCAGAACTACCCCGACCAGAACGATCTTGCTGACATTCTTGACAAATTCGACCAGCGTCTTGAGAGAAAACTGGTTTTTCAGCCCGTTCAGGGGATTGAGCTTGTCGGGTTTGGGTTCGATACGTTCAACCGCAACAACGATGCCGTTTTGCACCAGATGCCCGGCCGCGGCAAAAAACACCAGCAGCACAAACGGAATGCCCAGCACCCAGAGCATGCCGATAATGATATCCTTGAACAAAAGAGGCAGCCCGGCATCCGACACATCATACATGTGCGGATGTTCGATAAAACCGACGGCAAGATCACGGACGCTTTCGGCCATGGTCGGGCCCATCATCACCGTAACCAGACCACCACCAAACAACAGCATGAAGTTGCCGACTTCCTTGGAAACCGGCACCTGACCCTTTTTTCGGGCATCCTCAAGCTTTTTACTTGTGGGGTCTTCTGTCTTTTGGCTGTCGTCTTCTTCTGCCATTGGCTAACCCGTGCTTGGCGGACAGTCGCGCTTTGCTGCGCATCACCGCCCTAGGGATTGAGAAACGCCTCAAGCCCGTTCTCGAAATAACCGAGATAGACCATCATCATGGATGGCAGGGCCAAGGTCAACAGAAGCAAGGCCAGCGCGATCTGAATCGGCATGGCCACAAAGAATACCGGCAATTGCGGCATCAGCTTGTTCAGCAAGCCGAGCGCAATCTGCAAGCAGATCGCCACAATCAGAAACGGCGCGGATAACTGGGCGGCGATGATGAAGCTGTCATTGAGCGCATTGGCGAAAAATTCGCTCATATCCCCGACCGGCAGCACCCCGCCCGGCGGAAACAGTGAATAGCTTTCAAAAACCGCCTGGATCATCAGATGATCCATCCCGGTCGCAAACAGCAAAACCAGCCCGACCTGCATCAGGAAATTGCCGGTTACCGCACTTTGCGCCCCCGATAACGGATCGGCGGTAAAGGCGTTTGCCATTGATGACAAATAGGCAATGATCGACCCGGCAGTCTGAAGCCCGGCCATCATGACCTGACCAAACAGGCCAAAGAACAAGCCCACCGTAACCTCATAACCGATAAACAGCAAAAGCGACGGCGCATCGGCCGGTTGCGGCGGGAAAAGCGGCCCTGCCAGCGGCGAGATGACCACCGCAACCCAAAAGGCGAAAATCAACCGCGCGCGCGCCGGAACCGTGCGTGCCCCGATGCCCGGCATAAAGGCAAAGGCCGCCCCGACCCTGGCAAATGCCATCAGGACAACATAGACATTAAGAGTAAGAATCTCCTGAAGATCCATATGTCTTCGACCGCCTTACATCAACGCGTCAGCCCGGCGTTTCGCCGCTAATTGGGCAGGCCAATGAAATGGTCCACCATACGCCCCATGAATTCGGTCATTTCCGTAATCATCCAGGGCAGCAACACCAGAAGTGCAATGAAAATCACAAGGATTTTCGGAACGAAGGTCAGGGTCATTTCCTGAATCTGTGTCAGGGCCTGAAACAGCGCGATGATCAGACCAACCCCAAGCGCAATCAACATCAGCGGTGTGGTCACCTTCAGCAGCGTCCATACTGCATCATAGGCCACATCCATGATTTCAGCTTGATCCATTGGTCTTCCCGCCTTCACATTCACGCAGTACCTTGAAGTACCACTGTTATTCATACAGGATTTGGCAAGGCCATTGCCATGATTTCCTGATCGGCAAACCGGTATCGGCAAACAAAAAACCGCACGAATGACGTGCGGTTTCGTTATCAGGCCGGGATCACAGGGATCAGACCGGCATGTTCAGGATGCTCTGATATGCTTCCACAGCCTTGTCACGGACCGAGACCACCGTGCGCAGGGTGACTTCGGCGGCCGAAACGGCGGTCACCACTTCATGAAGTTCCGCATCCCCGGTAATGGCCTTCTGGGTCATCTGTTCGCTATTGACCATGGTTGCGTGGGCATCATGTGCCGCACCGCGTACCATGTCGGCAAAACTTTCCCCCGGGTTCACCTTCGTGCCGGTGCCGGTTACGGTTTCCGCAACGGTATTGGTCTTGCCCGCAGCCGCATTGCGGTAGGCAGAAATGGCATCGTTGAAGCTGGAGACCATGAGTATCAATCCTTAAACTTCTTCAGTCCTGCTTGATATCGCGTGCTTACTGCAGAATATCAAGGGTCTTGAGCAACATGCTGCGCGATGACTGGATCACATTGAGGTTGGCCTCATAAGACCGCTGGGCTTCGCGCATATCCATCATTTCGACAAGCGTTTCAACATTCGGGGTCTGAACATAGCCCTGATCGTTGGCTGCCGGATGGCTTGGTTCGTATTTCATACCAAAATCGGAACGGTCTGGCATTACCTTATTGACCTTGACCATTTCAACACCGACTTCGCGGTCCATGACATTCTTGAACGTCAGAAGCTTGCGGCGGTACGGGTCCTGGCCCGGTGCGGTCGGAAGGCTGTCGGCGTTGGCAACGTTTTCCGCTGCAATGCGCAGACGGGTACCCTGGGCACGCATGCCAGCAGCAGAGATTTTGAAAGCCTTGTAAAGTTCCATGTTTCTAACTCTCTATGCTTGGATTACACGCGGCCAAGGGCCGAAATGAACATTGATTTCTGTTTGGCATACAGACGGGTCATGGTCTGATAATCGACCTGGTTCTCGTTCATCTTGACCATCTGTTCTTCAAGGATGACGGCGTTTTTGCCCGGTGCGACTTCGTAGTTCTTGCGCACTTCCTCGTCCTTGAAGTTCTGCGGTTTGTTCAGACCCTGGCTGTGGCCCGGCGTGGTCGCCTGCATGGCCAGAATGAACTGGCGGTCACGGCCGATATTGTCCGGATCGAATTTCTTGAGATCATTGGCGCGGTAGTTCGGCGTATCGGAGTTGGCGATATTCTGCGCAATGACTTCCTGGCGCTGGGTGAGCCAGTCCATCTTTTCCTTGAGATTGGCGAACATGCCAAGTTTGCCGATATCCATTTCCTGCTCCTTGTCTGCGCTTTCGAGTATTGATCGCGCGGGTAAAGCCGACGTTAACGCCATCGCCCTGATCGGGGCCCGATCGCCCGGACGGTTGATTTTGCCGCCCCTGATGATCCTGCCAAATGAAATGCATGAAGCGTGCCAAAGAATGAAAGTGCTTTGAAATCCCCCGGATTGCGGGCAATTGACGGCGGGTACTAGACCCCGCGTTTGAAAGCAGGCATATTGTGACCGATCTGGCAAATTGAGGTTGCCATCTATCGAAACCGGGACACTGTATGCTCTATCTCACACGAAAAGTCGGCGACTCCGTTGTCATTGACGACAATATCGAAGTCACCGTCGTTGAGGTCCGTGGCAAGACCGTCAAGCTTGGCTTTACTTTCCCCGAAGATGTTCAGGTTCTTCGACGCGAACTTTATGACCGTATTCAGGAAGAAAACCGTTCGGCTGCGGTCAGCGAAGACATCATCCGCCATCTCGGAGGATCAAACAGTCCTGCCAAGGGCAGCAGCGACAAGGAATCAGATACCGACGAGAATGTTGGTAACAGCTGATTAATCCACGCAATGCCGGGATGTCCGGCGCGCAAGACAAACATATCGCCTGATTTCAGGCACCGTCATCTTCCAGGCAGGTAGCCCGGATATTGACCTTCATCTCGCTCTCACTTGGCATTTATCACTGATTTTGTTGTGGCTGGCGATCTGCTGTGCCGACAACGATTTGTTGACCATCTTTGATCTATGGTCGACGCTTGATCATGACAGCCAGGCACCTGTGTCCTGAATTGAAGGGCCTTATGAGCGGGAAAAAGCCCACCTATGACATTACCGATACACCGGCAAGCAAGACGGAAAATCTTGCCGCACCGGGCGAGCACGGCCAGAAGGCCGTCGCACTTCGGTATGCCCATGGGCGTGACAATGCCCCCATATTAAGTGCCAAGGGCGAAGGCAGCGTTGCGGAACAGATCTTGCAAGTCGCCTTTGCCAACGGGATCAAGGTCCGCAAGGATACGGATCTGACGGAAATTCTGATGGCCGTGGATGTCGACAGCGAAATCCCGCTGGAGGCCTTTGCCGCGGTCGCGGAAATTCTGAACTATATTTACCGGATCAACCGCATTTACGGTGGTTCGTCACGCAGCCAGACCGAGCCGAAAGACGAGGTCGCGGCAACGACATCATTTGATCGCAACGGGGAAGGCCAATCATGAGCCCTGAACAATTCAAGCCCGATCAGTTCAAGAAAGATCTCAAGCGCGTTCTGTCCCTGATCCGGACCGGGCAGCGTTATCTGGAAGACGGCAAGGTTGTCGAACTTTCGGCCCTTGAACACCGGATTGCCGATCTGTGTGATCAGGCCCGCGCGATGGGAACCGAGCAACGCCGTGAAATTGCCCCGTTGCTGGCGGCTCTGACCGATGAACTGGGCCAGCTCGAAAGCAACATGCAGCAGGAATATTCCGATATTCAACGTCAGCTGCGCGGCATCAGCAACACCGCACAGGCAACAAATGCCTATGCACAGGCTGCACGCACGAAATAACCGCTATCAGGCCGCGAAAAGTCCGCCAAAGGACTGATTTCAAACGGCCCGGCCAAGCCATTTGTGCCGATGGCAACTTGCCTGCGTGCAAGGGGCACGGTAAACAGAATGATCAAAGGCTGCCAATGGTCATGATATGGCCCGGCTGCCGGGCCTGATGGCCTTTACAGGGTGTTGACGGGGAAAGATACCTGATGGAATTAAGCGCCTATTACCGGTTTGTTGCCGCCTTGGTCTTTGTGCTGGGGATTATCGGTATATTCGCGCTGGTGGCGCGGCGCATCATCCCCGGTGCGCGTAACATCAACCGGCGCGGGGCAAAGCGCCGGCTTTCGGTGGTCGAAGTTGTTCCCGTTGATACCAAAAGACGACTGGTTCTGTTGCGGCGTGATGACACCGAACATCTGGTGATGCTTGGCCCACAAGGCGATACCGTAATTGAACGCAATATCGGCACACATTTTGTCGATCTGATTGATAGCGACATAGCCCCCGATCACACCACCGACAGCAACAGCACACAGGATTCCGATCCCAACGACAGGAAAAACCCTGCATGAACCGCACCGAGCAACATTCCCAGTCAACCCCCGCCCCGCGTCCGGCCAAAACCGGATGGCGCGCGCCGCGCTGGTTGACGTTGTGTGCGATCTGGTCACTGATCCCCATGATCGCATTGCTTGCCGGTGGCGACACGGTTCAGGCCCAGACATTCAATTTTGATCTGGGCGATGGACCGGGGGTTACATCCTCCGGGCGCTTGATCCAGCTGATCGGCCTGATCACGGTTCTGAGCATCGCCCCGGCCATCCTGATGATGGTGACGTCCTTTACCCGTATCATCGTGGTCCTGAGTTTGCTCAGAACGGCATTGGGTATTCAGCAATCCCCGCCCAACCAGGTTCTGATCAGTCTGGCGATGTTTTTGACTCTGTTCATCATGATGCCGACCCTTGAACGCGTCTGGGACGAGGGGCTGGAACCGATGATCAATGGCAATATTGACGAATTCGAAGGGTTCGAACGGTCCGTCAAACCGGTTCATGATTTCATGATGACGCAAGTTCGCGAACGCGATCTTCAGCTGTTTGTCAATCTGGCCGGGGTTGAAGTCACGACACCCGAAACCATTCCGTTGCGGTCGCTGATCCCGGCCTTCATGATCAGTGAATTGCGTCGCGCCTTTGAAATCGGCTTCCTGTTATTCATCCCGTTCCTGATCATCGATATGGTGGTGGCCAGTATCCTGATGTCGATGGGCATGATGATGTTGCCCCCGGTCATCATTTCCCTGCCCTTCAAGCTGATTTTCTTTGTGATGGTTGATGGCTGGTATCTGATTGCCGGATCGCTGGTCGAAAGTTTCGGCCGTTAGCGGGCGCATAGCCCCTGCCAACCACAGACAAGAACCGGAATTATAAAAGCCGCCAAGCACAAGCTGGCGGCTTTTTTACGGGCTTTGCCCATTGGTTCCCTAGACTCAGGCACTCCGGCTTTTGCCAGATGGCGGTGCGCACAACGTCAGTGTGCGAAACCTGTCAGGACCGCCGTTTTGCAGCCTTGAACACATCCTGTTCAAGCGGCTTCAGGCCAAAGCTGCCCCGGCGCGGACCCGGGTTGTCGGCAACAAACTTTTCGGCGATCTGGCGTTCGCGTTCGGTCATGCGGGCATGGATCGCGCCCATTTCACGCTGGGCCTGACTGCCTTCGGTCGGTGAGGACATGCGCAGCCAGTAATAAGCCAGAATATTATCCTGCTCGACACCGCTTCCGATCGCATAAAGCCGACCAAGTGCGGCCTGACCATTCGACGATCCCTTACGCGCGGCACGTTCATACCAGCTTGCAGATCGCGCCATATCGACCGGCACACCAAGGCCATGTTCATACATGACCCCGATCAGGTGATAGCCGCCCGGATGGCCAAGTTCGGCAAGATCCATGGCAAGATCAAGCGCACTAGCATAATCGGGTTCGCGGTGCGGCACCCCAAAGATCAGGATTTGCGTCATCTGATATTTCGCAGATGCATCGCCCTGATCACAGGCATTCATCAACATCGTCCAGCCCCGGTTGAACAGTTTCAGTTCCGGGGAATGACAGAAATACATCGCAAGATTGGCCTGCGCATAGGCATCGCCTTCGCTTGCGGCCAGTTCAAACCAGCTGATGCTTTCGGCAATATTGCGTTCCGCACCAAGCCCGACCCCCAGCGCATAGCCAAGGGCGGATGCGGCTTCAATGCTGCCGGCACGGGCGGCACGCATGTTGAATTCAAATGACTTGGCCGGATCACGGTTCACACCGCGCCCTTCAAGATAAAGATAGGCAAGAACACTGGCCGCGGACGGATCGTTCAGATCGCTTGCGCGCTCGAAATATTCGATGGCCTTTTCATCATCCTGGGCAACGCCCCAGCCATTGAGATAGCAAACACCAAGATTATAAAGGGCTGCAACCGATCCGTATTCGATGGCTTCTTCGAACCAGTGCGCGGCGGTTTCGGCATTTTCCTGAACACCAAGGCCCTTGGCATAAAGATAGCCAAGATTGTTGGCCGAAATCGGTTCGCCCGATGATGCTTCTTCGTGGAACCAGTAAGCCGCTTCGCGGTACCATTGCTGGCCTTCGCCAAGGTCTTCGGAAACCCCGAGTCCCTTGCTGCGCATATAGCCATAGCAAACGGCGGCAAACGCACGGCTTTGACGGTGAATCTGGTCAAGAATACGACGGGTCGCGGACTCGTCACGCGGCATGCCATCGCCCTGAAAATGCTTTTGGGCAAGCGAAAGCTGCGCGAAAATGTCCTTTTCGACATTCGCCTCATCGTAATAGACCATTTTAAGAGCACGATCCATCACAGCACGACACTCGCAATCACACGTTCAAACCAGCAGAAAACGGGCGCAAACTCCACAGTTTGGCGAAGCTCACCCACGTTACAGATTTATCGAACGTTAATTTATAGCACTAAGCTGCGACTTTTCCAACTGATCGCGATAGGTCGCAAGGAAGCCCTGGAAGTTTTCGACCTCATCCACCTTGTCGGCAAGGGTGCGATAGTCAATCAACCCCTGCGTTGGTGATGACGTGATCAGGTTGAATGCCTCGGCAAACGGGCTTTGTGCCATGCCTTCGCCATAGCGGCGTTTAAGCATGTTAAGCGTGCGTTCCTGCCCCGCCATGGCAAGGTTGACCGCCCAGTTCAAAAGATAACGCGCCCGTTCGTCATTGATTTCGCCGGTCGGGCTTTTTTCATCATCGCCAACCAGACGCTGGAAGGTTTCGGCCGCCGACATATAGTCGCGGGTCTGGCGGTAATAATCGACGCGCAGCAATTCCGCATTCTTGGAAAAATCACCGTCAAGCGATGCGATGGCCTCTGCCCCGCGATCGGTATCAAGCAAGGCACGCGCCTTAAGATGGCGGCGCTGGGTTGCCAGTTCTTCGGATATCGCCGGATCGTCGGTGTTATCAATGACGCGAATGGTTTCTTCGGGTTTGCTGTCAAGCAGATAGACAAGACCAAGGCGCGCGCCCACCCGGGCCTTTTCCACCCCCTGAAGGCGGAAATCGACCTGATGTTCCAGAAGGCTTTCGGCGCGTTCAAACAGTTCGACATCAACCATGCGATCGGCAAGACGCCGGATCAGTTCATCGCCCTTGTCGCCAGCCGGGGTCAATTCGCGGAACTCGTCATACAGGGCAACCGCCTTGATCGCCGAGATATTGTTGATGTCCTCGCCAAGGTACAGATTTTCAAACGTCTTGTGCATCAGGTCGGTGGCCTCGGCCGCGACCGGCTTGTTCGGGAAGAAGATCGCCACCTGACGAAGCGTATTCAGCCCGTCGCGGAAATCCTTGTTCTCGATCTGAAGTTCACCAATCCGTTTGAGCAACGCCATTTCGAACCCGTCACCACGCCATGCAAAACGCAGTTGCTGAAGCTGTTCAATCGCGTCTTCCACCGTCAGGCGCTGCAAGCGCATCAGCAATTCGGTGCGGTCAAAGATCGCATGGGCGCGGGCTTTGCGGTTGTCGCCTTCGGCCACCTGGTCCCAGGTCGCGACGGCCTGTTCAAGTTCGCCGGCTTCTTCTTCGAAGAACCCCTTGAGATACTGCACATCCATGATTTTGGATTCTGACAGTCCATCGGTCACCAGCATCTTTTCAATCAGATCCATACCCGCATCCGGGTTGCCGACAATAAGCGCCTGTTCGGTCGCAAGCGGCCCCAGCCGCGACAGCAATTCCGGCGGATAGAAATCAAGAATATGGAAACTTTCAAGCAGGTCACGCGCCCCTTCGTTGGGACGACCAAGGGCCGCAAGGGTCACCGCCCGCCACAGCTTCATTTCCGGAATGGCACGCAGGCGCTCATCTTCAAGCAACCGGGCGGCTTCGGCATAATCCCGATCCAGGAACTTGACCGCGGCCTTAAGGGCGCGGAACTGCAATTTCTGGGCAATCAGCGGATCGTCACCTTCCATGGCCGATACAACCGCGTCGGCCTCGGGACCAAGGCCATTGGCCATGTAATACTGCGCCAGATCAAGGCGGGCCTTGTTGCGGTGTTCATCCCCGCTTTCTGCAATTTCACGGCGCAACTTGCGGATCGATTTATTGAAATTGTCAAGTCCGCCCCGGCGCCACGTATCCAGATCAAAGATCAGACCTTCGCGCCCGTCACCCGTGCTGGCGCGGACCCCGGTGGCCGATGCCAGCAACCGTGCGCCTTCGGGCGAAATGTTCAAACCATCGGCCGCGGTCACAATAACCGCCTGCCCATCGTCGCGATCGGCAACCTGGACACTTTCATTCATCGGGGCAACGACCACGCCCTGCACCGATGGCAGGACTTCGAATTCCGGATAACGCAGGGCAACTTCAATGCCGTAACCCGATTGCGTGGTGGTCACGACCCGCAAGGTGTCGCCGACTTCGGGATCATCGATCGGAATGATCGGTCCGACATCTTCAAGCGGCACAATCAGGCGCGCCCGGGTCTGGTCATCAAGTTCGATCGACGGGCCAAGTTTTTCAACCGGCTGCATCGTGCCCTGTTGCAGGGTCACGCGCCAGTCCCCGGTCGGGGTTCGTGTCGTATAAAGGCCAATCCCGTCAGGGATGGTCATGCGCAATACCGTGGCATAGGGGCTGTCGATCTGTTCGATCACGCCGATGATCTGGGCGGCTTCCTGACGGACGGTATCAAGATCAAGATTTGCCCGCACATCAAAGGCCATCCACAGGAACCCGGCGCGCGACCAGACAGCGGCCCCACCCTGCTGCCCGAACGGGAAGCCAAGGGTCATTTCCGTTGTCGTCTGCTCGACCGTTACCGACAGGTCGCCAATGCTTGCCTGTTGTTGTGGTTCGCCATTTGCGCCCGGGGTGGCGGTCTGTCCCGCATCGGCTGCCTGTGCCTCGTCGGGGGCTTCGGCGGTATCTGATGTAGCTGTGCCGGTCCCTGTCGCATTCTCTGAGGCGGTTTGGGTGGTCGGTTGTGGTGCCGGTGCGTTTGGTGCGGCAGGGGCGGCTGGTGCATCCGTCCCGGTCGCCGCATTATTGCCGCGCGTCTGGTTTGTCGGACGCGTCTGTGCCGTTTCTGCCGCCGGGGCGCGCTGCGCGCCCATGATATCGACCACAACCTTGTTGCCCGACCGGAAATGGCGCAGTGGGCGGGCCGGATTTGTTTCAATCACAACATCAAGCGGGTTGGTGGCAGCCTGACGGATGCGGACACCTTCGGGCAGACGGCGTGACAAACCGGTGGCATCAATCCGTGCCGCGGCGTCAAAAGCAATGGTTTCCGCCCCCTGATCGCCTTCAAGGGCGTAATCGGTCCGGTTTGGCCAGTCAAATACCAGCCGGTAAAATGTCGGATGGCGGCCGACCCGCACATCAAGAAGGTTCTCCGCCGCGTCTGATGCCGCCGGTGCCGTATTTTCGGTCGCAACGGTTTCAACCGGACTGACCGGGGCCGGGGTAATTTGCGGTGTTTGATCGGGACCGGGCCGGGTTGGCGGTGTGGGGGTCGGGGCTGGTGCAGCCTGTGGTTTGTCAAGAATATCGAGTACGACGTTGCTGCCGACATTAAAGGCGCGCACTTCGTAATCGTCACTCAGCACAAAGGCGACGGTCCGGCCATCCGGATCAAAAAAGCCGTCCGAAACATATTTGGAAACCGGGTTCAAAACCCCGCGCAAGGATGCCACAAGCGGTTCGTCGAAACGCACGACAAGCTGGTTGCCGATGATTTCAGCGCTGTAATTGACCGGCTTGTTCCATTGCAGAACAATTCGTCCATAACCGCTATGCAGCCCGGAGCGGATGATAACAGGATCCACTACCTGGGCCATTGCAGGGCGCATTCCGCTAACGGGCAACAACATTGCCGTGGTGGTCGCGACTACAACCGCCAGCAGGACGCGCACGGCAAATTTTGCCATACTTACGTGCCTCCGATACCGCTTCCACCATGCGGCTCGATGACAATATCAACGCGTCGCGCCATCACAAAGCGCGCCTCTTCATCAAGCAGCTTCGGAAGCTGGTCGTACCTTGATGCCGCAAATCCGTAAATATTTATGTAATCTGTGTAGCCCGATCTTTTCAACTCGTTGGCGACTGCCCCGGCACGGGCCAGTGACAGTTCCCAGTTCGAGGCATATTGCCCCCGCCCGCTTAGCGGTCGCGGATCGGTATGGCCCTGCACACCGATGCGGTTGCCGATATTGCGCAAAACACCGCCAAGCACGAACAAGGCCTGCTTTGCCTTGGGGGTCATATCCGAACTGCCCGAAACAAAAAGAATATCCCCAGGAAGGGAAATGACCAGTTTGTCTGCATCGCGCGACATGCGCGCATCGCCAAGTACCGGGTTGTCATCAATCGCGTCGTCAATCACCGCACTGAGATAATCAAGGTTCATCGCCGGTTTGCGATAAACACGCGGGATGTTCAGACTTGCCATCGGCTCGTCATTTTCTTCCTTCGGGGCGGGCTTGATGCTTTGCGACAGCGCATCAACAACCTCGTCCCAACGGTCGATCTTGACCTTGGACATGGCAAACAGCATCACAAAGAATGTCAGCAGCAGCGAAATCAGATCCGCAAGGCTGAGCATCCAGACCGGTGGCCCGTTGGGTCCGGTATCCTTTTTGACTTCATCGCTCATCAGCCACCTCCTCCGGCCTGCGGTCCAAGCGGAATAGGCTGGTTCACGGCGGGCTGATTGTTACCCGGCAGCGGAATGGCCATTTTCGGCGGGATCATCATCTGACCCGGTGTACCGCTTGGCACACCGTTGCCTGCACCGTTTGACGAACCGTTGCCGTTGCCCGACCCGGCAGGCAGGTCCGAGCCATTGGCATTGGTGCGTTCAATCGGCGTTGGCGGCTCTTTCGGGCCGAAATTCCAGAAGAAACGGAATGTGACAATGAACGGGTCCGCCCCCGGATCAATGCCGACATAAAGATGATCTTCGGGCGCGCCGACATCAATCAGTTCGCGGGCAAACGATCCGGCCCGCGCGATCTGAAGATTGTTGTCGATTTCAATCACGCCCTTTGATTCGATCTGGCTGCCCATCACCATTTCCATCTCGTAGGAGGCATAGCCTTCATCATCAGCCAGAACCGCGGCAAGCTGTTTCATAAAGCTTGCCTGGCGTTCGCGGATCAGAATGGAATTGGGATCAAACAGCTGATCGACATGCATGATAATTTCCATCAGTTTGCCGGGCTGAATGACTTCAACCCGGACAACCTTGATGGCGGTTTCAAACAATTGACCAAGCTTTTCCTGCACATCCTCTGCGGCAACAACCGGACCTTCGATCGAAGTCACGGTTTGCAGGCTGGTGGTTGGTGGCAGGATGGCCGCAAAGGCAGAGGAAAGGCTTTCCTGCACCTCGCGGGTTTTGACCTCTTCAAAGGTCGAAATGGTATTGAGCAGAATAAAGAAGGCAAGCAGCAAAAGATAGAGAGCCAGAAACAGCGCCACCGCCCCGTTCGCAGGGGGGGATGGTGGTGTTGGTCCGTCGTCCTCTATCTCCGCCATGTCAACGCCACTTAATTGAACATCGCGTCGATGTCAGCCTGCGAAACGCCTTTGCCCTCAAGCTGCGGCCCGTTGAGCAATGCTTCTTCGCCTTCCGGTTCTTTTTTCTGCTTTGGATTGGCGGCGGCATATTTGGCAATTTCGTCGCCAAATGCGGTCACCAGACCCTCAACCCGTTCTTCGATGGATTTCAGCGCCTTGATCACCTTGGTCGTGCGCTGACCGGTGATGTCCTGGAAGTTACAGGCTTCATAGACACGCATTGTCGCATCTGTAACGACTTTGGCCTGCTCGGGCGGCAAGGTCGTGGCGAATTCTTCCAGCGCATCCATGGCGTCAAGGATTTCATGCGTGGCGCCGGCCGTCGCATCCACGATGGCATCAAGCTCATCGGTGGCGTTCGGGATATATTCGGCCTTGATGTCATCGGGACGAAGCGATGCGATTTCGGACTTCATCTTGCGGATGATGCCCGACAATTCATCAAGTTCACCAAACAGACGTTTCTGATCGTCGGACGGCGCATCCCCCATAAAGCGGGACAGCTGATCCATCAAATCAGACAGTTGCTCGACCTTCAGATCGTCACCATCAAGGCGCGCACGAAGATCGTTAAGCAACTTCCGGAGTTCGTCCTTGGACGCTTTGGACATAGCGGTATCGCGGGACACAGGCCCCGCGCTCCTGATCAGAAATCGCCAATAACCGTTTTCATTTTGCCTTTCAACGTTTCAGCGTTGAACGGCTTCACGATGTAATTGGAGACACCGGCCTTTTTCGCCATAACGACGTTTTCGGTCTTGGCTTCGGCGGTAATCATGATGAAGGGCATATCCTTCAACTTGGCATCGGCACGGACTTCCTTCAACAGCTGAAGGCCAGTCATCGGCTCCATGTTCCAGTCGGAAATCACAAGACTGAACGGAGCTTCACGCAGCTTACGAAGCGCCATGCTACCATCGGTCGCTTCTTCAATATTCGTAAAGTTGAGCTGCCGCAGAAGGTTACGGATGATACGCAACATCGTTTTGTAATCATCCACAATCAGGATCGGCATATTCGGATCGACGGCCATTCACAACTCCATCAGCTATCTGATCTCCCACCCTTGCCGCATATTCCTACGAATACAGACAAGGCCCCTAATAATCGTGATGTACATATTTAATATTGGTTAATCAAGGTTTTTAACCAGAGATCAAATCATCTCATCACATTGACTATTCTCGAAATTTTGGCTGGTTCTTCACTTGAAACAGGCGAAGATCCACCCCAACGTCTTCTCGTTTGCCCTATTGCAATGGCAGCATATTGATATCTTGCTTATATGCCAGTTCGGCTGTCAACGCCCGCGCGCGTTCCGGCGTCATCTGCGACAAAACCGCCGCAGTATTGGCTTCGCGCATGCCAAGGGCCACCTGCAACAGGATATCCATATCCAGATCGTTCCAGATCCTGGCCGCGTCTTTGGGTTTCATCTTTTCATAGACGCTGATCAGTTTCTTGATCCGATCATCTTCCTGGGCTTCCTTGGTTTCGACCAGTCCTTCGATGGCCGTTTTCAAGGATTTCATTTCTTCGATCTTGGCATCAATCCGGGCTTCGGCGGCGGCAATCAGGCTTTCGCGTTCATCAAGACGCTGTTCCTTGCGGTCAAGCTCGCCACGACGCACCGACAGATTCTGAAGCAGATCAATCTCTTCCTGGGTGAACAGGGTCGGGTCACCGCCAAGGGTCGGCGCGATATCGTTCGGGCCGCCTTCACCTTCAAGCGGGGTTCCTTCCATCGTCAGTCCGGCCGGATCATCCAACCCCGGACCAGCAGCAGACACATCTGCCCCCTGGCCTTCCGGGGTTGCGCCCGGGGTCGGCGCCGGTGCCTGGGCCTGTGCCATCTGGACCATGCTGACACCAGCAGGCTGGGACTCAGAAGTTGCCGCAACTTCCCCGCCGCCGGAAAACAGGTTTACCACCCGCATTGACAACACCATCAGCCCAACCAGGACAACCAATGGCAAGATACGCACACCAGACATCTATTCACCTAAGCAATGCGGCACCTTGTGCCCATGCTCCTTCACGCTCGAACTATCTTTATTCTGTCAGAATGACCGATCACTCTTTAGATATAAAGAAATGTCATGATCTCAAGACCGGAACCGCAATCCCGGCCAAATTCCGTCTCTTATCGAACCGAGCGCAATGCTGCGAGAAGCTCGCGCTCGGCCTCTGAACGACCGGCATCCTCGTCCTGATCATACAGATCAGACCCGCCATTGCCGTCGCCATAACTTCCCGAACCATTGCCAGCCGATGCCGGACGCGATCCGTCATCACGATCGGCCATGGCATTGCCGCTGCGTTCAAATTCGCCAACCATGCGCGCAGCCAGTTCCTCGGCGCGCGTTTCAACACCGACACGATCACGATCATCAATCACATCAGGACGATCCGCACCACCGCCCATCATGCCCCCAAGCCCGGCACCGCCAGACTTGCCGGCACGCGCCCCATCAGATGCACCAGCCCCTGCACCGGCAGAAGCCGCCGCCCCCGAAACACCGGACCGGCGAACCGCGTTGGCGTCACTGGCGGCCTTTTCAAGACGGTTGGCAATGCTTTCGCCGCGATCGACCATGAAGCTCAGATCTTCGTTCAGGCCGCTGGCCTTTTCGATATTTTCGCGCAGTTTTTCGCCGGACTGTTCAGCCATGTCCTTAAGGGCGGTGATCGAGCTTTCAGCCCGTTCATTGGCCGCATTAAAGGCGGTCAGGAAATTCTGCATGTCTTCACGGCTGCGGCGGAATGCCGCGAGCTTGCGGTTCAAAATGATCGCATAGACGATCGTCACCACCAGCAGGACGATCATCAAAAGATCCAGGTAGAACGCGAAGTCCATCACTTGTCTTCCTCGGTTATGCGCGCACGATCACGCACCTGAATGGCGATACGATCACCTTTACGTCCCATCATGCCCTTGAACAAAGGGACATCGCCACACCGAACCTCAACCGGCGAGGTCGGACTGGTATTAAGAACCAGACGGTTGCCAACTTCAAGATTGAGCACATCCCCAAGTGACATCACCTGTTCGTCCAGCACTGCTAACAGGTTAACATGGGTTTGCCACAGTTCGTTTGCGAGGTGGTTTTCCCAAATTGAGTCACGGCCGAACTTTTCACCCATGAACATCTGAAGCAGAAGTTCACGAACCGGTTCGAGCGTCGCATACGGGATCAGCAGTTCAAGCCGCCCGCCACGGTCTTCCATATCGATGCGCAACTTGGCCACGATGGCGGCGTTGGCATGACGGGCAATGGTGGCAAAACGCGGATTGGTTTCAAGTCGTTCAAACCGGAAGGTCACCGGGCTTAGCGGATCGAACGCAGCCGAAAGGTCCCCAAGGACCACATGGATCATTCGTTCGACAAGATTGCGTTCAATCGTGGTATAGGGGCGGCCTTCAATACGCATTGCCGCCGTACCGCGACGCCCGCCCAGCAGCACGTCCACGATCGAATAGATCAGGGCCGAGTCAACCGTCAGAAGCCCGTAGTTGTCCCATTCTTCCGCCTTGAACACACCCAGCATCGCAGGCAGCGGGATCGAGTTCAGATAATCACCGAAGCGCAGCGACAGGATGTTATCAAGCGACACTTCGACGTTGTCGGATGTGAAGTTACGAAGCGATGTCGACATCATACGCACAAGGCGGTCAAAGACGACTTCGAGCATCGGCAGACGTTCATAGGCCACCATCGACGAGTTGATGATCGCCTGGATGCCCGACTGGTCACCCGCACCAGAACCATCGTCAAAGCCAAGCAGGCTGTCGATTTCGTCCTGGTTCAGAACACGCGCAGAACCGCCGCCCATTTCGGCGGCCATGTCATCGCCGCCACCGTCGTCTTCATCGTCATCGCCGAGCATGGATTCCCATTCGGCGGCCATATCCTCGCCGCCGTCGTCTCCACCCTCGTCATCTCCACCCGCCATGGCTTCCCATTCAGCGGCGAGTGCATCATCATCTTCTTCATCAGCCATCAGCGATTGCTTCCTGATTTTGGCATTCGCGCCGGTACAGGCTTATTGTACCAGCATTTCCTTAAACAGAACGTCGTTAATTTTTGCAGGCTTTGCCGCCGCACTGACCCGGATCAGCAACTCTTCACGCAACCGGAACATGCCTTCGGAGCCCGACAGATCTTCGGGCCGCAATTCCCGAAGATAGACCTGAAAATTGTCAACAATGCGCGGCATCATCTGTTCGACCTGCGGCAGCATTGCCTGATCGGCAACTTCAAGGCTGACACGAATTTTCAGATAGCTTTGCTTGCCTGCGCCAGTATTGAGGTTGACCAGAATTTCCGGCAAATCCACAAAGCCGACATTCTCGGGAACGCCCGGTGCTTCTTCGATGGAATCTTCGGAAATCACTTCTTCGGTCTGCGCGCCGTCACCGCCGGTCAGCATATCAATCACCGGCTGAAGCAGCCCGGTAAAATAGGCCGCCGCCGCACCACCAAGAAGCAGCAACACAAGCAGGATCACCACAACAAGCATCTTCTTGCTGCGGCCACCGCCACCTTCATCCATATCGATTTCGTCGACGTCGTCGCCCATAGCTTCGCAAATTCCTGCGCTTGAAGTTATGCCGTTATATCCAGCAAACACTGTGCCGGAATACCAGCCATAACGCTATCACGTTAAAAATCCGTTTCGTTTCCCATAGCTTAGACCATGAGTTGCATCACGGTTTGGCACCATGGTTTGGCCCCATGGTTCGGCTTTGTCATTTAGCTTGTCAAAGCCGTCATCAGGTGAAATTTTCCGATCGGTCACTGCCATCGCCAAAAGGCTACGCATACCGACCAACAATTCCATGCCATCCCGCCCCGGCGCCCCGATGACCTGATGGCGACCATAGGACCATCAATCGACCACGACGCCGTAAGGGACGATGCCATAATCACACCTGCGTTCGGTCGCCCAACGCGACACCCGGCCCGCCTTACCGCGCAGTCTTACCACGCCATTTGGCCGCGCCGTCTGGCCGCTACCATCAATATGGGCATGCGTTCCTGCTGATTTGAGCGGGCCCGGATAAACAAATCCCCGTTCCCGATCCCGTTCCTGCCCCTTTCCGGGCGACATCCGGGCGACATCGGAAAGAACTGCCGCGCAGCCACCCGGAAAACTTTGTCCCTGCTTGTCGTCCTGATCACGGCAGTTTCTGCCAGACATGGTGAAATCCCCCCCCGGCAACAAATGCCGAATTCAAATTTAATTGTTATTTTTCATCTACTTAACAACTCTGGCACGGCTTTCGCATTTGTGTTGGGCAAATCACTGCCCCCAAATGGGATACTGACTATGGAAAACGTTTCATATATCGCGCTGTCTCGTCAGAAGACACTTCGCAGCATGATGAACAACATTTCGCAGAACCTGGCGAACATGAACACGACCGGGTACAAAGAAGAGCGCATGATGTTCACCGACTGGATTGCGAAAAACAAAGACGCTCCGTTCCGCGGCGAACGTGAAATTTCCCTTGTTCAGGACATTTCCCAATATCGCAATACAACGGTCGGCAATATTGAACATACCAACCGCCCGCTTGATGTCGCACTCAGCCAGCCGGACATGTTCTTTGCCGTCGAAACCCCGTCGGGCGTTCAATATACGCGCAACGGCAATTTCACGCTGGATCCGGGCGGGCAGCTGATCACCAATGACGGCTATCCTGTTCTGAGCGATGCCGGTCAGCCGCTTTTCTTCAATCAGGCGGATGGCCAGATTGAAATCAAGGGCGATGGCACCGTTTCGACCGATATCGGCCAGATCGGCAAATTGCAGGTCGTATCGGTTGATAACGTCCAGCGCATGGTGGTTACCGGAAACACCCTTTATCGTGCCCCCAGCCTGCAAGCTGGCGATGACCAGGAAGTCACCATCGAACAGGTCGACAATGCCGGCATTGTTCAGGGTGCACTTGAAAAATCAAACGTCAATCCGATCAGCGCCATGACGCAGATGATCGACGTTTTGCGGACCTATCAGTCTGTTACCCGCTCTCTGGAAAGCGAGAACGAGCGCATGCGTAACATGATCAGCAAACTCGGGGATGTTCGCGCCTGATCCGGTCGCTGAACCCCTTTTACGGAAATTAAGCGCACAAACAGCGCAAGCCAAGGAGAAGACAGATGCGGTCACTTGATATCGGTGCTTTGGGGATGCAGGCCCAGTCCACCAACGTGGACGTCACATCGCACAACATCGCCAACATGACCACCACCGGCTATAAACGCCAGCGCGCCGAATTCCAGGACTTGCTGTATCAGGATCTGCGCCGCGCCGGTTCACCGTCATCTGATACCGGCACCATTGTGCCCACCGGTGTTCAGGTTGGTCTGGGTGTCAAGACCGCGGCAATCGGCCGCTATATGGGTCAGGGCACTTTGACCCTGACGGAAAACGAACTTGATATCGCCATTCAGGGCCGCGGATATCTTCAGATCGACCTGCCAAGTGGTGAAACCGCCTATACCCGTGACGGTACGCTGAAACTTGATGCCAATGGCGCGCTGGTCACCAAGGATGGCTATGCGGTTCAGCCCGGCATCACCGTGCCCAGCAACGCAACATCCGTGACCATCAACACCAACGGCGAAGTCTATGCCGAGATCGATGGTCAGGTCGCGCTTTCCAATCTGGGTCAGATCCAGCTTGCGACCTTTATCAACCCGGCCGGTCTTGATGCGCTGGGTGACAACCTTTTCCTTGAAACCGAGGCATCGGGTCAGGCCAATACCGGCGCACCGGGTGATGTCGGTTATGGCACGGTTCAGCAGGGATATCTTGAATCATCGAACGTCAACGTGGTTCAGGAAATCACCAACCTGATCAAGGCACAGCGTGCCTATGAAATGAATTCCAAATCCATCTCCACTACCGACGAAATGATGAGCGCAGTCAGTAACCTGCGTTAATTTCGCGATATCGGTAATGCAGTTTGTGTGCGCAAGTCGCGGTCTGATCCATCGCGTACTTGCGCAAACTGTATTTACGCCACGTATACTGTTCCATGCTATAGTGGCCCGATCCGATGCCATCCGATGCAATGGCAACCGTTATGTTTGCAAGCCCCGGGTACGTTGCCCTGCAACGCCCCGAATACGCCACAAAACCGGGTTTTCAAACATAATGGCTGTCTGCAAAGCCGGTCGGATCGGTACAAGTTGACTGGTCGCAAGATCCCGAAAGTTCATATCTTTTTTGCGGTTTTGCTTTTTAAGTCAGCGCAAACCTGATTGACTGTCACACGAAAACAAACAGGCCCTGACCCTAGGCGCATGAAAATAAAGAAAATAATCCTCTCGCTCGCGATTATGTCGCTTATTGTTCCGGTCGGGACGGCCTTTGCGCAATCCTCGAACGGTGGCAATTCGCGCAATAACAGCCAGCAACTCGAAGCCAACATCCTTCTGAAACCAGATGCGCTGGTCGAAGGACAGTATGTGACGCTGGGGGATTTGTTTACCGGCATTGATCCGCAACAGGCCGATATCGCCGTTGCCCATGCGCCGCAACCGGGCAAGCAGGTTGTTCTTGATTACCGCTGGCTTTATGGCATCGCCCAGCGCCACAACATCAACTGGCGTCCGCGCACCACCGCCGATCAGGTTCTGGTAACACGCGCAAGCCAGATCATCACCATTGATGAAATCCGCGATGCGGTTGAAATCGCCCTGGTTGACCATGGCATCCAGCGCCCATTCACCGTTGACCTGTCGAGCGAGAATTTCCAGATCCATCTGCCGGTTGATGCGCTGAACAATGTTGATGTGACCGCACTTGAAGTCAATTCGCGCACCCAGCGTTTTGTTGCCAGCGTCACGGCGGCCGCGCAAACCGCCCAGCAACGCACATATCGCATCAGCGGCAAATATTACCCGCTGTCATCCGTGCCGGTTTTGGTCGAACCGGTGTCACGCGGCCAGATCATCCGCCCCGACCAGGTCGAATATCGTGATTTCAGATCCGAACGCGTTCCGTCCGGGGCGATCCGCGATATCAATGATGTGATCGGCAAGGAAGTTGTGCGGGCCGGCACACCGAACGAGCCGCTTTTGTTCCGCGATCTGACCAATCCGATCCTGGTGCGCCGCGGTGCATTGGTCACCATCCGGCTGGTGACGGCCAACATGTCATTGACCGCACGCGGCAAGGCGCTTGAAAACGGGTCAAAAGGGGACGTGATCCGCGTGGTCAATCAGTCAAGCAACAAAACCATCCAGGTTGAAGTTGTCGCCGAAAACGAAGTCCGCGCCCTGCCCGCCATGTCGCAATAAGGCGCACCTGCTCCGCACTCCCCGTCCCGTCCCGTCGTGTCGTGTCCTGCCCCGTTGCCCCGCACCACCCGGCAAGCTTTTCCCAGATCAGGGCATCCGAACTGGCATGATCCTTGCGTAAATAGGCGCAGGAACCCAGGAGGACCCCATGCCTAGTAAAACCACACAGAATTCTTGGCGGCGCCTTGCGCTTGTCACCGGCCTGATCGGCGCAACAGCGCTGCTTTCGGGCTGCAATGCGATGAAACGTCTTTCGGAAGTCGGCGAACCGCCGAAACTGTCCTCGATCGACAATCCGACCCAGTCGGAAAGCTATCGTCCGGTCAGCCTGCCGATGCCTGCACCGCAACTTGCCGAAAGCAACCCGAACTCGCTGTGGCGGGCCGGGGCACGGTCATTCTTCAAGGATCAGCGCGCCAATCAGGTTGGCGACATCCTGACCGTTGTTGTCGACATGTCTGACAGTGCGGCACTGGCCAACACCACAACCCGGTCGCGCACCAACAGCGAAGACCTGGCAGTGCCGAACCTGTTCGGGCTTGAGTCCGAATTCACCAAAGTTCTGCCCGAGACAATTGATCCGAGCAACATGTTCAATATGGACAGCAACACGTCCAACCGTGGTACCGGGTCGCTTGACCGAACCGAAGCCATCGATCTTCGCGTTGCGGCCATCGTGATCCAGATCCTGCCCAACGGAAACTATGTCATCCACGGGCGTCAGGAAATCCGGGTAAACAGCGAAGTCCGTGAAGTCCAGATTGCCGGGGTCATCCGCGCTGCCGATATCAGTTCGGCCAACGAAGTCAATTATGACAAGATCGCCGAAGCCCGCATTTCATACGGCGGACGCGGCACCATTTCCGATGTCCAGCAGCCGCGCTATGGCAGCGAAGTGCTTGATATCATTCTGCCGTTCTAAGGCAGCGTCTATGATCCCTGTCTGATCCGCATTCCCGGGTTCCTGTCAGACAGGATACAAAAGACGACCAGGACATCCGAAAAGACCGCCCCTTGCCGGCGGTCTTTTTTTTGTGTCCGGTCCAAAAACGGGAAAAGCCCGGCCAAAGGGCCGGGCTTTTGAATTTGGTTATCCCTAACCAGTAATCTCCCACAAGACCATGATGTTACATGGTAAGGGCCGACTTTGCGGCTCCTGATCTTTTGGTCACCCGGCGCGATCAGTCGTCGCGACGCGTGCGCTCCATCCGTTCGTGGCGTTCCTGGGCTTCAATGCTCAGGGTTGCAATTGGACGAGCTTCAAGTCTTTTCAAGCTGATCGGCTCGTCGGTTTCTTCGCAGTAACCATATGACCCGTCTTCAATTCGACGCAAAGCAGCATCAATTTTTGAAATAAGCTTGCGCGCCCTGTCACGAGTGCGAAGCTCAAGCGCCCTGTCCGTTTCAGCCGACGCACGGTCGGTCAGGTCAGGTTCTTGCAGCCCGCCATCTTGCAGGTTCGCTAATGTTTCCGAAGATTCGTGCAGAAGTTCTGCCCGCCAGGTCAGAAGTTTCTGCCGGAAATATTCCCGCTGGCGCGGGTTCATGAACTCTTCGTCCTCAGCAGGACGATAGTCAGGTGGTAGTGTGATAGTCATGTATGCCCTCTATACAGGACTCATCGATCGCGCGGCAATATAGAGGGAGCCAGCGGGTGGTGCAAGCCGATTGAACAAATAAATCGTAAATTGCCACCAAACGGGCAGAAAACTGCGATTTTCAGCTGAAAAATACTGTAAATTAAACAGTCAGATCAGGCCTGAAACCTCAAGTTTTGCAAGTTCGACCCGTGCCCGCAGGTCAATCTCGTCGAGAACCGCGGAAAGTTCAGGATCATCAATCATTTCGCGCTGTTGATCCATCAGACCGACAAGTTGCTTGAGACGCGGACCAGAAAGCGCCCCGCTTAGCAAACCGTCCCGAACAGCTTCAAGCTGTTCCAGCAGACTTTTGGCACGCAGCACGGCGGCCTTGCGCGGGGAGTCCAATGCATCTCCGCTTTGCTGAAGCGCAAGCAGGGCATCAAGGGCACTGACACTGCCCGTACTGTGGACACCGACAGAACCACCGGCATCGCCCGACGAGTCAAGCGAACGCATGGTATCGGCAAAACCGCTGCCGCCAGATGACCCTGACGCCTTTTTGCGTGATGTTCCGCTCGTCCCGGTTGCTTTGGACCCGCTAACCTTCATGACCCGTATCCGTCTCGTTGTGGTAAGATCATATTCACTATCGCAAACAGGCACCCGGTTTCTGCCGTGTCGGCTTTGCGCGCCCTGTTCGCCAGACTGAACATAACCGTTTACCGTTCAGTTCACTGGAAAAGTGGAGTCTCCCTCAATCGCGGAAAGCGCGCAACGGGAAAAAAATGCCGGGTTGGACGAAACAATCGCCCCGGTGCACGCCCATATCTGCATATGAACATGTTTTGCCGCCATTTTCTGCGGACTTGGTCCGACAGGTCGCGGAAAGCCTCACTTGGCATGATTTTCGCAAAACAGCTGACAAACGCGGTTCACATCTTCAATCGCACCATTTGCCGGATGCAGTTGCATCCCACGTCAAAGCGGAATTGAGAATATGATCACAGGTCTTGGCAAAACAGCACGCAAAGCGACAATGGTCGTCGCACTTGGCTTGTTCGCCGTCTTGCAGCTTGGCACTGCACCGGCACAGGCCCAGTCACGTATCAAGGATATCGCCGATTTCGAAGGCGTACGTGACAACATGCTGGTTGGTTACGGTCTTGTGGTTGGCCTGAACGGCACCGGTGATGATCTTGGCGATGCCGACTTCACCCGTCAGAGCCTTGTGGCCATGCTTGAACGTCTTGGCATCAATGTGCGCGATCAGATCGACGACCTTGATTCTGACAATATCGCAGCTGTTATGGTGACCTCGACCCTGCCGCCATTTTCCCGTCAGGGATCGCGCATCGACGTCAATATCAGCGCAATCGGTACGGCTGAAAGCCTTCAGGGCGGTACACTTCTTGTGACCCCGATGGTTGGTGCAGACGGCGAAGTTTACGCCGTGGCCCAGGGCAATCTGGCGGTTGGCGGCTTTTCGGCCGGCGGCAATGCCGAAACGGTTGTCAAAGGTGTTCCGACCTCGGCCCGCATTGCCAATGGCGGGATTGTTGAACGCGAAATCGATTTCAACCTGAATTCCATGCAGGACATGTCTGTTGTCTTGCGCAACCCTGATTTTACCACTGCGCGCCGCGTATCAGATGCAATTAATGCCTATCTGGGCGAAGTCGCCGCCCGTCCGAGCGATCCGGGCACCGTGCGACTGAGCATCCCGGAACGCTATAATCAGAATGTGGTTTCGCTGCTGACCGATATCGAACAGCTGCGTGTTGAACCCGACCAGATTGCCCGCGTGGTGATTGACGAAAATACCGGCACCATTGTCATGGGTGAAAATGTCCGGATCAACCGCGTTGCCATTGCCCAGGGCAATCTGACCATCCGGGTCACCGAAACCCAGCAGGTGTCCCAGCCGTCGCCCTTCTCGCAGACCGGCACCACCCAGACGGTTGATCGCACCAATGTTGCGGTTGACGAAGGCGAAGACAATCAGCTTGGCATCATGGACGGCGGTGTCAGCCTTCAGGAACTGGTCAATGGCCTTAACAGCCTTGGCGTCGGGCCGCGCGACATGATCACCATCTTGCAGGCGATCAAGACGTCGGGCGCCCTTCAGGCTGAAATCGAGGTGATGTGATGATGACCGACGGCGCAACTGCCCTGATGGCGCAGGCCCAGGCCAGCGCACAATACGGCACCCAGAACAATATGGCCGCGCGGATGAATTCGCTTACGGATGGTCACATCAAGACCGAAGCCGAAGCCCGCAAAGCCGGTGAAGAATTTGAATCCATGTTCCTCGGCCAGATGCTGAGCCACATGTTTTCCGGGATCGAAACCAACGAAATGTTTGGTGGTGGTCACGGCGAAACGATGATGCGCTCCATGCTGGTTGATGAATATGCCAAAGAAATGACCCGCGCAGGTGGCATCGGAATTGCAGATGCTGTCACACGCGAGATCCTCAAAATCCAGGAGGGGTAAAAAATGACCACTCAAGAGTTGGTTACAGAACTGAAAAGCGTCACCTATGACCTCATGTCCCTGCTGGAACGTGAAACCACGGGACTGCGGACGCTGTCACGCGGCGAATATGAGCAGTTCCTGTCGGAAAAATCTGCCCTGTCGATGCAGTATGAGCAGCTGGTCGTGAAATTGCGCGGCCGCGGTGAAGAACTTCGTGCCATGCCCGAAGAAGACCGCGCTGAACTGCGTGAACTCCAGGCCGAGTTCCAGGAAGCCGCCCGTCGCAACATGACGGCACTCCAGGCAGCCAAGGCGACCAATGAACGTGTCGTTCAGGCCATTGTCCGCGCTGTAAATGACAAGGCCAAGGAAGACTGCACCACCTATAACCGGTCGGCGAAAACCAGCAAGGCATCGCTTGGCGGTTACGGGCGTACGTTAAACAAATCCGGCGGCGCATACAGCGTCAATGAAACGCTCTAAGTGTAAAGGCGCGTATCATGTCACTGACCCAGGCACTCAATACTGCGATTTCCGGCCTCAACACGGCCCAGGCACGCATTGCCATCACGTCTTCGAACATTTCGAACGTGAATACCGAAGGCTATTCCAAAAAGATTGCCGGGCAGGAAACCCTGACACTCGATGGCACGGGTGCCGGATCCCAGATCGCCGACATCTATCGCAACGTCAATGAAGGCCTTCTGCGCGAAGTTCGCGGTGAACTGGGCAAAGCCGGTCGCGAAGAAGCGCGCTACGAGTTTTTCCAGCGTGTCCAGACGCTGTTTGGCACGGTTCAGTCTGATGCAGCGATCAGTCAGCGCATCAACGATCTTGCCGATGCGTTTGAACAGCTTGGCGTCACCCCGGACCAGAACTCCCCCCGGATCGAGGCCATCGAAAGCGCCATTCAGGTTGTTGAATCCTTCGAGAAACTGTCAAGTCAGCTTCAGGATATGCGCGATGACATCGACGACCAGATTACGGACGAGGTCAATTCCGCCAATACGCTGCTCAGTCAGATTGCCGATCTGAATACCGGCATCATCCGCCTCAAGAACCTTGGGCAGCCGACCACCGAGCTTGAAGACCAGCGCGACCAGAAACTCAACGCGCTATCCAAGATCATTGACATCACCACGTTTAGCCGCAGCGACGGTTCGATGGTGATTTATTCGGCTGCGGGTGCAAATACCCTGCTTGATCGCACGCCCAACAAACTGACCTTTACCCAAACGGCCGGCTTCGAACCTGGAACCGGTGGTTCTGGTATCACCCTAAATGGTGAAGACATCACGGACACCCTGCGCACCGGTACGCTGAAGGGCCTGTTTGAAATGCGTGATTCTGAAATCCCGGCAATCAACGATCAGGTGAACGAACTTGCCGGCGAATTGCGCGATGCCCTGAATGAAGAGCATAACAAAGGCACCGCATTCCCGCCCCCGGCCAACCTTTCCGGTAACCGTATCGTCGCAGCCAGTGATCCGCTGACTGCAACCGGTGCGTTTCGTGTGGCGGCACTGGATGCCGACGGGCAGCTTGTCGCAAGTGACAGCTGGGCCGATATCGCATTGCCGACGACCCCGGCGACGGTTCAGGGCATTGTTGATGCCATTAACAACTCTGATGCAGGCAGCTATCTGACGGCGTCGCTGATTGACAACAAGCTTGTCATCGAAGGCACAGATGGCAACCGTGTTGCCATCAACGAAATGGACAGTCAGATCACCACCGGTGACGGTCGCAAACAGGGCATGTCGCACTATTTCGGCCTGAACGACTTTATCGCGACCGTCAAGCAGTCGGACACCATTACGACGTCCGCACAACGCAGTTCGACCGACGCGCTGAATATTACGGCCAATTCCTTTACGATCTCGGCAGGGTCCGGCGTGCTGGTTGGCGGGGTCACCGTCAATTACACGGCAACAGATTCCCTTGAAGACATCCGTGACAATATCCGTACGGCCCTGCAGGGGGCCGGCATGACCGTCGCGGATTCAGAGTCTACAGCCTTTATCGTCGAGGATGGTGATCGCTATCGTCTTGTCATTGAATATAACGCCAACTTGACGGTTACCGATTCCGGTGCTCTGTCAAGCAAGCTTGGCCTGACAGAGGACCAGCCGAACCTTTCCGGGAATATGAGCGTTTCCTCGGCCATTCAGAACGACCCGTCACGTATTGTGCGCGGTCAGATGAATGCCGACACCTATGAAACCACGACCGCAGTGGTCAATCCGGACAATGCCATTCCCAACCTGGGTCCGCTGGTGCCGCCGCCCCTGAACTATACCCTTACGGTCAGTGGCGAGTTCACCGATGTCAACATCACCTATGACAGCACCTCATCGCTTCAGGATATCGCCGATGCGATCAATAACAGCGCGACCCTGACCGATAACAACATTACCGCCGAAGTCGTGTTTGACAGCCAGATCGGCGGCTACAAGCTCAGCGTCACCGATGCAGATGGCGATGCATTCTATTTCACCGACAGCGGCCTGCCGAATGCGGACGCCCTGACCACGGTGCTTGGGCTTGGCATTCAGTTCGGTGTCCATGAAGGCGACAACAGCGCGGCCCTTTCGCTAAGCCACGCCTTTGAACGCACCGATATCGATTTCGAAGCAACCGACGGTCTGTCTGGTGAACGCACGTCGCTGACCGATTATGCAGCCGGCATCGTTGCAACCGCTGCGACCAAGACCAAGGTGGCTGCAAGCTCCTATGAATTCCAGTCCGGACTGGTCACGGATCTGAGCACCCGCATCCAGAACGAAGCAGGCGTCAACCTTGATGAAGAGATGTCAGACCTCATCATCTTCCAGCGCGCCTATACAGCATCAGCCCAGGTGATCTCTACGGTTGATGAAATGTTTGATGCATTGCTCAATGCAGTTTAAACTGCGGCTTATGAAGTGAGGATATCATGGTATCTCGTGTCGCAACCTATACAAACCATACCTTGTTGTCGGATCTGGCCATCCGGAACGCGGCCAAGGTAACGGATTTGCAGAACCAGGCATCGAGCGGTTATAAATCGCGCGACTATGCCGGTATTGCCGACAGTGCGCAGCGCCTGCTCAATCTTGAGGGCGAATATACCCGTACCGAGCAGTATCTGCGCAACACGACACAGGCCAAGCTGCGTTTGCAAAGCATGGAAACAGCTGTTGACAGCATGCTGGAAATTGCAACCCAGATGAAGACGCTGCTTATTCAGGCAAGTTCGGCCCAGCAGGCCGACGACGTCAACATCATGGACGAGGCCGAACAGGCCTTGCAGCAGATCGCCAACCTGCTCAACACCAATCTTGACGGGCGCTATTTGTTTGCCGGTGGCCGTTCCGAAGACCCGGCTGTCGATATCGACAAGATCGGCGCGCCCGACAACTATATGAGCAACCTTGACGTCGCGCTGACCGGCACGACGACCCTTGCCGCACTTGGCGTTACCACCGGACAGCTTCAGATCGTTAGCACCGATGTTGACGGCAACAGTGTAACAACCAACGTCAACTATAACGCTGCGACCGATGACATTGACGATATTCTCGATGCCATCAACAGTGTCACGACCAATGGCGCGATTGCATCGCTGCGCGGTTTTGGCGGTGAAGGCAATCCGTTGCTCAATATCGAAAATGTCGGCAACGGGACAATCACGATCACCGAAAGCGGTGCGGGTGATTTCCTGACCAAACTGGGGATGGAAAAGATCCCGAACCCGCGTCCGGATGCCGATTATTATGACGGTGACAAGCAAATCCTCGAAGTGCGTGTCGATGAACAATACAATGTCTCTTATGGCATTCTGGCCGACAATCCTGCATTCCAGAAACTGATCCAGGGGCTTGGCATTGCCGCCGGCACCGAAGATCAGGATGCAATGACGGTTGCGATCGGCTTTATCAACGAAGCCATCAACGACCTGCCCAACGTCCAGGGCCAGATCGGGCTTGATATCGCCAATGTCGAACGGTTTGAAACACGCCATCAGGACTTCAAGGTTTTTGCTGCCCAGGCGATCAGTGACATTGAAACTGTTGACGTGCCGCTGACCCTTGCCGAACTGTCGCAGTATGAAACTGCCCTGCAGGCAAGCTTTATTGCCATTTCGCGGGCGTCAGATTTATCTTTGGCTAACTATTTGCGTTGATTATTCAACGGGTCAGACCTCATTAACATGAATGTGATGACAACCGCTATTTTCGAAAACATGGCACCGTTTCACGGCATCCGGGCGATCATTCCGGGTTCACGGATGGTGGCAAAGGTTTCGAAAAGTGCGGTTGTTCTTTGAGATGACGGGGAATTCGGGGAACATTCAATTGCAAGTTTTTGAAAGAATGCGATCTTTCTGATATCTTGCCTGAAGCATCTTTTGAATTCTGATCTGCCATTGCAAGCATGTTAATGGGGGCTGGGCCTCGATATTTAATTGCTTCTTTAACTGTTTTGTCCGCTTAATAGCGCATAACGTGCAAGCAGACAGAACTTTTCGACCGCCGGAGTATAACGGGAATGGATACCGAAAACGTCGCCGAAAACGGAACACCTGAATCCGTCACAGTGGAAACACGCTTTGGCGATATCGAATTCAGTTGGGACAAGGGCATTTATATGCCGGTTGGCCTTCTTGGCTTTCCTGAACATCATGTCTTCGGTCTGGCGAATATCCCGAACACGTCGCTTGATCAGTTCAAACTGTATCAAAGCCTGACGGACGCCAATCTGTCCTTCATCGTCGCACCCTATAATATGGAAAGCGGCGTCTACGCAGAAAAAGACCTTACGAATGCGCAAAAAAGCCTGGCGATTGACAGCGCGGACATGGCCATTCTGATGGTTGTGACGATCCGCAGCGCACCGGGTGGCCAGGGCATCACGATGTCAACCAACCTGCGCGCCCCCATTCTTGTCGATACCGGCCGTCAGGTCGCCTGGCAGCATATTCTGCCGAACGAGAAATACTCCGTGCAGCATGACCTGTAATTTTTGCCTAGCATAACTGGCACGCGCATTGCTTTGATGTTCCACAAGGCAATGTAGCCGAGAGATCGAATGGCCGGGCCATTCAGTCTTATCCGTGTAGGAGGAAAAAAATGGCTCTCAATATTATTTCCAACTATGCAGCGAACGTCGCCCATCGCAACTTGACCAATTCGGACACGATGGCGACACGGTCGCTTGCAAAGCTTTCTTCTGGTACCCGTGTTGTTTCCGCACGTGACGATGCAGCGTCGATGGCGATTGGCGCCCGACTGAATGCAACGACACAGGCGCTTAAAACGGCAACGGTTAACGTCGGCCAGGCCAACTCGATGCTGCAGATTGCAGATGGCGGTATGGCAACCATCGACAACATCCTTGTGCGTATGAAAACGCTGGCCGTTCAGGCATCGTCGGGCAACCTGTCGGACACCGAACGCGGCTTCCTGAACGACGAATTCGTTCAGCTGCGCGAGGAAATCGACCGTATCGCCTCCTCCACCAACTTCAACGGCATTCAGTTGCTCGGTGATGGTGGTGACGTTGCGCTTGAATACGGCGACCTTGCTGCCGGTCAGGGTGGTGAAGCCCTTGTTCCGGTGAACGGCTTCGACAACTTTGCCATCACCGACAACAACTACTGGGCAACGGACGCCAACGCAGGCGGCGTGACCGATAACAGCTTCGAGGTCAATATCAATTACGGCGCTGGCGACCAGGTCATCATGACCGTCACCAGCACCATTGATGGCGCCGCTGATCGCACCCAGTCGATCGATATCACTGATTACCGCACGGGTGGAACGACCGCGATCGGTGCCGGTGACAATGCGACACTGAACTTCGATGAACTCGGCCTGACCTTTACGGTCAACACCAACTTCTCGGCTTCGGTCGCTGCAATCCGCGCTGATAACACCGGCGCATCCGACTTTGGCACCGACACGGACTTCAATGGCTCGGGCCTTGACTCTGCTGCTGGCAACGTCGTCACCATGGCGGCCGACAACGGCCAGCAATTGCAACAAACCGTCGACTTCCAGGTTGGCGCTGGCAATACGGCAAATGATCGTCTGGCAATTTCGTTTACCGCGGTCGACTCTGAGACTCTTGGATCCGGTTCCGCCGGCACACAGGACTCTATTGCAGATCTTACCGACAACGCGATCGATACTGCTGCAAATGCACAAAGTGCTGTTGAAGTTATCGGACGCGCAATTGACGACCTGCAACGCGCGCGCGCCAATATCGGCACCTATCAGAACCGTCTGGACTTTGCTGGTCAGAACCTTGCATCCACGCAGGAAAATACTGAATCGGCACGCTCCACCCTGCTGGACCTTGATGTGGCCGCGGAAATGACCGCCTTCACCTCCAAGCAGATCCTGGTTCAGTCCGGTGTGGCCATGCTCGCACAGGCAAACCAGATGCCGCAGAACCTGCTGCGTCTGCTTCAGGGATAACATCGTACTTAGTCTTAATCGACCTTACAAAGGGGGCGGTCATAACCGCCCCCTTTTTCATTTTCATGATTAATGATCAAAAGTACCCATTAATGGTTGCTTAAGTTTTTCATAGACAACACATCAACCTTAAGTATAGCATGATAAAGCTAGGCTTTGCTTAGTGCAGTCAGGATGACTGCGCAGGCTGCAATTGCAGCACTGGCGCTTGCCAGACTCTTTTGGTGGACATGTCCACCAGAGCTATCCATGTAGGAGTTACAATATGGCTCTCAATATCATTTCGAACTACGCTGCCAACGTTGCGCACCGTAACCTTTCCGCATCTGACGAGATGGCGACCCGTTCGCTGTCGAAACTGTCTTCTGGTACCCGTGTTGTTTCCGCACGTGACGATGCCGCTTCCATGGCCATCGGCGCACGTCTGAACGCAACCACCCAGGCACTTAAAACGGCAACGGTCAACGTTGGTCAGGCCAACTCGATGCTCCAGATCGCCGATGGCGGCATGGCAACCATCGATGACATCCTGGTTCGTATGAAGACACTTGCTGTTCAGTCTTCTTCGGGCAACCTGTCCGATACCGAACGCGGCTTCCTGAACGACGAATTCACCGAACTGCGTGACGAGATCGACCGTATCGCATCTTCCACCAACTTCAACGGCATTCAGCTGCTGGGTGACGGTGGCGATGTCGCTATCGAGTTCGGCGACCTTGCTGCCGGTCAGGGCGGCGAAGCCCTTGTTGCCGTGAACGGCTTTGACAACTTTGCCATCACCGACAACAACTACTGGGCAACGGATGCCAACGCAGGCGGTGTGACCGATAACAGCTTCACCGTGAACATCAATTACGGCGCCGGCGACCAGGTCATCATGACCGTCACCAGCACCATTGATGGCGCCGCTGACCGTACCCAGTCGATCGACGTGACCGACTTCCGGACGTCCGGCACCACGGCGATTGGCGCAGGCGAAAGTGCAACCCTGAACTTTGACGAACTTGGTCTGAGCTTCACGGTTAACACCAACTTCTCGGCTTCGGTCGCTGCAATCCGCGCCGATAACACCGGCGCATCCGACTTCGGCACCGACACGGACTTCAATGGCTCGGGCCTTGACTCTGCTGCTGGTAACGTCGTCACCATGGCAGCCGACAACGGTCAGCAGTTGGCAAACAGCATCGAGTTCCAGGTTGGTGGCGGTAACACCGCAAACGACCGCCTGTCGATCAGTCTGACATCTGTTGACTCCGGATCCCTTGGAACCGGCGTTGGTGGCACTGAAACAGCTCTGAATGACGCAACTGTTGACATTGCAACCGCTGCTGCTGCCCAGAACACTGTTGAAGTTGTTACCCGTGCGATTGACGACTTGCAGCGCGCACGTGCTGCGGTTGGTACCTCGCAGAACCGTCTGGACTTTGCTGGTCAGAACCTTGCTTCCACGCAGGAAAACACTGAATCGGCACGTTCCACCCTGCTGGACCTTGACGTGGCTGCGGAAATGACCGCTTTCACCTCCAAGCAGATCCTGGTTCAGTCCGGTGTGGCCATGCTCGCACAGGCAAACCAGATGCCGCAGAACCTGCTGCGTCTGCTCCAGTAATCCTGGCGACTTGAAATGCATTGATAAAAGGCGGTCTTCGGATCGCCTTTTTCATTATGAAAAGCCGAAAAATGGATTCGCCAAATTGAAGGCGCCCTTGCTATTTCGGGCGACAAACAACTGCAGCCCCGAAAGGCAAGACTGCAAAAATCATAATAACCATTTGAAATTATTACATTAGATTACACTAAAGAATCTTCTGGACAGGATACACATACTTACGTATATTAAGGCTACTCGAATGGACCCGTCTGATCAGGAAGATCTTCAAGTCCGCTTTCGGCAAGAGGCCGAAAATTTATGGTGGCAATGCCACTATGAGCTATCCAAGTAGGAGAGATAAAATGGCTCTTAATATCATTTCGAACTACGCTGCAAACGTTGCGCACCGTAACCTTTCCGCATCTGACGAGATGGCGACCCGTTCGCTGTCGAAACTGTCTTCTGGTACCCGTGTTGTTTCCGCACGTGACGATGCCGCCTCCATGGCCATCGGCGCACGTCTGAACGCAACCACCCAGGCACTTAAAACGGCAACGGTTAACGTTGGTCAGGCCAACTCGATGCTCCAGATCGCCGATGGCGGCATGGCAACCATCGATGACATCCTGGTTCGTATGAAAACGCTGGCTGTTCAGTCTTCTTCGGGCAACC
>NZ_PGTS01000006.1 GCF_002844235.1 Thalassospira povalilytica
TTAAAAAAGTGCATTTAATCGCATTTTTTACAAATTGCCTTGAATTTCAAAGCGATAGCAAAATCACGACATCCAACCTGCGCAATCCCGCCACGGCCCCTGACAGACCACGGGTTGAAAAAACGCGCAAAACCCGGCCTTTCGCCCCTGCAAAATAATCAATCAAGCCCCAGACCGCCCGCAATGCTACCGGGTTGATTCGCCCACACCCGACAAATTAGCGCCAAAACGCGGCAAATTCTTTGATCTGTGACGCAGCGCGGCAATGTTGATCGCGATATAATATATATGTGACTTCTATATATGGTCGGGAAAAGGACGCGAAAGGCTGCATCGCGGCTGCTTGGACAGCCTGCCCAACAAAATGGTGCAAAAGCGAATATGTGAACCTTTCCTTTACATTATGCCGTAATGATAGGCGCAGATATCCATGCCCGCGTGATGAAGATGGGCATCAGGGGACCGAGGGAAGATGATGAGACTGCGACAATATCTTATTTGTGCCGCTGCGATTGCGGGGCTTTCATTGGCCGGATGTTCCGGAACCAATCTGGTTCCCAATACCGCATCAGGTGGCAGCAGCGGCAATAAAGGCGGCCAGCCGGTTCCGTCCTTCACACAGTTCACCGATATTCCGATGCCTTCGAACTCGTCGCTCGACATGGATCGAAGCATTATCTTTGGCGCCTCGGACGCCTGGCACGGACGGCTTGTGCTGAATTCCGGCGGAACACAGGCGCAGATGTATGATTTCTACGAACGTGAAATGCCCAATTTCGGCTGGAGCAAGGTCACGGTCGTGCGCGCCGATATTTCGGTCATGGTCTATGACCGCGAAAATCGCGTCGCAACGATCAAGCTTACCGGCGGTTCGTTTGCTGGATCCGTTGTTGATATCACGGTATCGCCGAAAGGCTGATCCACCGGGTCTCACAAATCAGCAAAAAACAAAGGGTGCCAGTTGGCACCCTTTTTTCTTAGGCATTCATGCAAGCTGCACGATCAGCGCGTTCCGAACAGTCGGTCACCGGCATCGCCAAGGCCCGGCACAATGTAAGCTTTTTCATTGAGCTTTTCATCAAGGCCGGCGGTATAGATCGGAACATCCGGGTGCGCATCCTGGAAGACTTTGACACCTTCGGGTGCTGCAACCAGCGCCATGAACCGGATATCCTTGTCAGCAACGCCATATTTGTTGAGCGTGTCGATTGCGGCCACCGCCGAGTTGCCAGTCGCCAGCATCGGGTCGACAAGGATAAAGGTACGGCCTTCGATTTCCGGCAATTTCACCAGATATTCGACCGGCATGTGGGTATCGGGATCACGATACAGACCGATATGACCGATACGGGCCGAGGGCATCAGTTCAATCAGGCCGTCTGCCATGCCCGAACCGGCACGCAGAATCGGCACAACAGCCAGTTTGCGCCCCTGAATGACCGGCGCCTTCATCGGGCAGATCGGGGTCTGGATATCTTCATAGCTGACAGGAAGCTCACGGGTGATCTCGTAGCCCATCAGAAGCGCGATTTCCTTAAGCAACTGGCGGAAAGTTTTGGTCGAGGTATCGACCTTGCGCATATGGGTCAGTTTATGCTGGATCAGCGGGTGGTCCAGAATGTGGAGATTGGGGAAATCTGTTGGGGTGCTCATATCTTGCCAGCCATCCTGTCTTGGGCGGCAGCCGGGATAGGCGGCTGCCTTTCTGTATTTCTGCTCTGGGCGTACCGCCTAAAGGCTTTGTCCGGTGAAGGCAAGTAGAATGCCGCAAACAGGGGACAAAAACAAACCTGTTAACGCCAAATTCGCCAAATCGCCCCTGCCCCGGCCCACTCGCCTGCCGATCTGCCTGTTCGCCTGCCCGACTGTCGCCAGATTGCTGTTGCCTGCTTGCGGTTGGTTGCCCACGCAGTCGGCCAAGATGCCCCCCCGCCGCCCATGGGCCAAACGCAAAACGGGGCGATACAATATTGTATCACCCCGTTTGTCATCAAAGTTCCGGCTGATCAGTCGACTTCGCGATCATTGGGTTCGGCCCGGACCGGGAACCCGTCAAGCGCGTGGTCCTTTTTGATTTTGGCGGCATCATCACGGGCCTGTTTCAGGGTGGCGTATTTGCCGATCCGCACATAATACCAGGCGGAATCATCGGCGGCACCGCGCACGACAACCGCGACCTCAAGCCCCTTTTTGCGCAGCTCCTCAGCCCGCTGGCTGGCATTTTCATGAACCTTGAATGCCCCGACCTGTACCGAGAACGGCGTTTCACCATTGGTGGCGACTTCGGCCTCGTCATTCTGTGTTGCTGATGTGCGCGCCGCCGTTTCCTGTTTGGCAGGAGCAGCCGGGGCATCTGGGGCAGCATCAGCCTTGGCCGGTTCGGAAGAAGCAGAGTTTTCCCCCGCGGCCTGACCATTCGTACCCTGAGCCGTCGCAGCAGAGCTTTCCACCGCCGGTGCTTCGGGCGCGTCAGGTGCGGCTGGCGCTTCGCCGACTTCGCGAATTTCCGGTGCAGAAAACACTCCACCCTCACCCGCCGTGTCATTTGCCGTCAGCTCGGAAGCCATCCCGCCCGCGTCATCCGCACCGGATGTAGTTGCCGCAGCATCACCATCCGATGCGGCTTCGTCGGAATTTTCAAGGGCCGCACTGCGCTGGGCAATCAGATCCCCGACCGGGTCATCGCTGCTTTCGGCGATTTCGGCAACCGTTTCAGGGGTGGTTGTCGGGCTTTGCGGTACCGGTTCGGAAACCACGGCCGGTTCATCCGGCTCGGTTGCGAGCATTTCAACCGGTGGCTTTTCAAGGGCGGCATTGGTGGCGCCGTCATCGGAATCCATAAACAGTCCGGCCCCGACCAGCATCCCGGCAAAGAACAAGACCAGGCCGAGCATACCGGCCCCGGTAACAAGACCAAGAAGGGTTTTGCGATCCATATCAGCTATCCGTGCATTAAAGTTTTGCCGATCACCGGTGCGACGTCCGTCACGCCCGTTGCCATCACCATGCCCGTCACGCCCATAGATAAAGGCCGGAAGCGGCGCATCCTTTTGCCCGGATTCCGGTTCGGAATCGGGTTGCGGGGTCGCACGCAGATCGGGTTTGTTGGTTTGGTCTTCGCCAACCATGAACTTGGCCATCCTTCACGACATCATTGTGATCATGATTTTGTAACCGCCAGCACGTTTATAAAACGCTAAAGCCGTTCAATCGGCGACACACGACCATATATAAAGGAAACGCCCGCACGGCATGTGAGCCGCGCACGACCTGTGATGATGGATGATGGGGGAAACCGGGATAAAAAAAGGGGGACTGGTATGTTCCCCGGCATTGTCCCGCACAATAAACCGGATACCAGCCCCCTCGAGTGAGAGAGATCGACCTTCGGGGAGAGAGAGTCCCGAAGATAAATGGTCATCAGGCACGCCATGTCAGCCTGAAGACCGGTCACAAACGACATTGCCGTCTGCATTTGACAAAGACAGTCATAGACCATCGAAAATCTAATTGCAAACGATTATCACACACATTCGCATATTTTTTTCCGAAATTTCAAAACACTGACTTTTAACGCGTCAGAATGGACACCATTTAAAGGAGAATTAGCCCCCGCAACCACATACAAATTCCTGATTTTTCCGCGGGTTTCGGCAGTTTTTAACAACTAAAAGATTGTTTTCCAAATTAAGCTCTGTTTGGATCAGGGAAACTACTCATAAGAAGTAGCCAGGTGGGAGCGAGACACCGACACAATACAAAAAACAAAAAACGGTTTGCTCTGGAGTGATGAATATGACGGGAGACAAGGCCGCAAAGACGGCTATTTCAGGAGGTGCAACCAGCCTTCTGACGTTACGGCGCATTTTGCTCGTAACGGGTTTACTGGTTTCAGGTGCTGTTACATGGATGCTCCTTTGGACGGGAGATACCTATCGCAATTTTGCCATCGAGACGCTGAACAACTCGGTCAGTGGCACGGTGAATTTCTTTGTCGGTTCGCGGGTGGCAACCGACTATGCAGACAAGATTACCCCGATTGCCAATGAATGGTCGCGGCTTGGCAGTCTGGTGAAAAGCTATCAGGAAAACGATCAGACTCGCATGAAGGCAGAACTTGATATTCTGTCGAATGCCCGCGAGGTGGTTCAGGGTGACCTGACACTGATTGATGCGATTGCCTATGACACCGATTTCAACCAGCTTGCAACGTCAAAGGCCAATCTTGGCGCCAGTGTGACCGATGATCCGAACGTCAAGGCATTCCTGACCGGACGTGACAAGGGCGAAGCCCGCAAACCGGCCAGTTTCATGTGGACCACGCCCGACGGGCGACCGGTTTTCAGCCTGATCCTGCCGGTCGGGGGCTTCCGCGCAGTCGGCTTCCTTGAAGTCATTACCGACCCTCTGCCCACACTGGCAGGCATCGGCAAGGTTCTGGGGGGCAATTTCCAGATTCTCGACAAATCGGGGACGGTGCTGTTTGAAAGCCTTGAAGATGGCGAAGCCAGCGAAGGCGGCACTGCCATCACCCAGACAGAAGACTCGGCCGAAGGCGAAACCGCCGAAAATGCCCAACCGGCAGACGCAGGCACAACACCGGCCGACACCGGCGAAACCCACCGCGCGGCCGTTGATGTCACCATCAGCGACGGGCGTGGCGGTATCTGGGCCGAGGCGGTATTTGATCGCGACATTTCCGATTTCTATGCCCAGACCGATGATTTGCGGGCCCTGTCGATTGAAATCCTGATCGGTGTGTTGCTTGCGGCCTGGGTGGCCGGGTGGCTTTTGTTGCGGACCACCGTGTTCCGCAATCTTCGGGCATTCTCGCGCGCGATGACGTCGATTTCGGAGGGCGACACCAATGTCAATCTGCCACAGGTCGGCAGCGACGAAATCGGCGATATGAAAAAGGCCCTGATTGCGCTTAGGGAATCGGTGCGCCAGGCCCTGATCCTGCAAAACATGGTCGAACATACCCCGACCATGACCGCATTGATCACCCCCGATGGCAAGGTCGGGTATCTGAATGCCAGCGGGCAGGAATATGTCGGAGCCCCGGCAAGTTCGCTTTCGGGCGACTTCCTTGAACTTGGTGCAGACTTCCAGAGCCGTCTGTCCAATCCGGCCAACCTGCCCTTTACCGAGATCATCCAGAACAAGCGTGACTATCTCGAAATCCTTGCCGCACCTGTGCTGGACAAGGATAACGCGCTTTTGGGCACCATGCTTGCCTGGAATGCAGTGACGGAACGCGAGGAAAGCAAAATCGCCGTCACCGAAATGATGGCCGAAGTTGCCCGCGTTGCCCAATCGGTAACCGAGCAATCCGAAGGCCTTCTGGAGCTGGCAAGCGAACTGACCGATCAGTCGCAAAATACGGTCCAGCAATCGGGCGGTGCACTTGATGTATCGCGCGAAGCCGCATCAAACACCCAGAATGTAGCCACCGCCGTCGAGGAACTTTCATCCTCGATCGCGGAAATCAACCGCCAGGCAACCGAGGCATCCGATGTGACCGGCCGGGCACAAAAAGAAGCCGAGGAAAGCCAGCGCAATATCGGATCACTTGAAAAGGCAAGTTCGGAGATCGGATCGATCATTGATCTGATCAACGATATCGCGCACCGCACCAAGCTTTTGTCGTTGAACGCAACGATCGAGGCCGAACGTGCCGGTGAACTTGGCAAGGGCTTTGCCGTGGTGGCCAACGAGGTCAAATCGCTTGCCGATCAGACCGCAAACGCCACCGGGCAGATTGGCGATCTGACAACTGCGATCCAGCAGGAAGTTCAGAAAGCCGCCCATTCCATCAGCACGGTGGGTGACGTTATTCATCAGGTCAATGACATCCAGTCGACCATCACCCAATCGGTTGATGAACAACGCCGTGCGACAAGCGAGATTTCCGAAAACGTCCAGCGCATCGCCGAAGGTGCCGGGTCGATGGATGAAATGATCCGGTTCGTGAATGAAGGCGCACTTGGCACCGGGCGCAATGCCCAGGACCTTAATACCGCAAGCCATCAACTTTCCGAGATGGCGCGCAATCTTTCTGATCGGATGCGCGAATTTAGCGAACGCATGAAACTGACCTGATCAGGAACATCAGACCGGATCAAGACAAAGGGCGGCCCCGCAAGGCCGCCCTTTTCGTCAGGTGTCGTCAAAGCCGGCCATCAGCTGGCGATTGATTTCGACGCGATTTCATAAAGATCGCGCGAGATTTCCGGTTTTGCCAGAACCCGTTCAAGCGCCTGTTTCATCAGGCGTGCGCGATCGGCATCATATTTCGCCCATTTGCCAAGCGGTGCGCACAGGCGTGCAGCCACCTGCGGGTTGATATCATCGAGTTCGATCAGACGATCGGCATAGAATGCGTATCCCGATCCGTCCTTGGCATGGAAGGCACGCGGGTTGGCCATGGCAAAGGCCCCGACCAGCGACCGGACCTTGTTCGGGTTGCGCATGGTAAAGGCCGGATGGCTCATCAGATCCTTGACGCGGGCAAGCGTATCATCGCGCGATGACATCGCCTGAAGCGCGAACCATTTATCCAGAACCACGCCATCCTTGGCAAAGCGGGCTTCGAAATCGGCCAGTGCCTCGGCCCGCCCCGGATGATCCAGATGGTTCAGCACCGAAAGTGCCGCCATCTGGTCGGTCATATTGTCCGCGGTGCGATACTGTTCGGCGGCAAGATCGGCATATTCCACCTTGTCGCTTGCCACCAGATAGGCCAGCGCCGTCGCGCGCAAGGCACGCTGACCAGCAGACGCTGCATCGGGGGTAAAGGCCGCGTTTGAGCCGTTCTGGCGATAGGTCGCATCAAATTCCGCCAGCAGGCCGAGACCGATCCGCTTGCGCAGGGCCTTGCGGATTTGATGGATGGCTTCGGGGTTTGCCGGTTTGCGCTGTTCGGACAGGAACTCTTCGCCCGGCAGCGCCAGCGCATCAGCCCGGAAGGCCTTATCAAGGTCTTCATTGCAAAGGGTGGCCCGCATCGCATCAATAAAGGCCGCGATGCTGTCGCCCTGCCCGTCCAGTGCGGCATTGGCATCCCCGCCATTCTTTTCAAATTCGGTGATGGCCGCCAGCATCAGGCGGGTTGCATATTTTTGTCCGGCTTCCCAGCGGTTGAACGCATCCGAATCATTGCCCATCAGGAACACCAGTTCATCGTCGGGCTGATCAGTCATGACATTGACCGGTGCTGAAAAACCGCGGTTAAAGGAAACAACCGGCTTTTCCGATACACCGTCAAAGACAAATTCCTGACTTTCCTTGGTCAGTTCCACCGTCTTTGCCACCAGATCCGATCCATCCGCCCCCAGAAGACCGACCGAAATCGGCATGTGAAGCGGATATTTGTCCGGCTGTCCCGGGGTCGGATTGGTTTTCTGTGACACGGTAAGAGTGAACTGCTTGGCATCAGCATCATATTCGCCCTGCCAGGTCAGCTCCGGCGTACCGGCTTGCGAGTACCAGCGTTTGAGCTGAGTGAAATCGGCGTCATTGGCGTCTTCCATCGCCTTGGCAAAATCATCACAGGTCACGGCCTGACCATCATGGCGATCAAAATAAAGATCGATCCCCTTGCGATAGCCATCCGGACCCAGCAGCGTATGCATCATGCGGATCAGTTCCGCGCCCTTTTCATAGACCGTGGCGGTATAGAAATTGTTGATTTCCATATAGCTGTCCGGGCGCACCGGATGGGCAAGCGGCCCGCCATCTTCGGGGAATTGGCGCGCACGAAGCTGTGCGACATCCTTGATGCGCTGCACCGGGCGGGACCGCTGATCAGCCGAGAATTCCTGATCACGGAAAACGGTCAGGCCTTCCTTAAGGGACAACTGGAACCAGTCACGGCATGTCACGCGGTTGCCCGACCAGTTATGGAAATATTCGTGGGCAACGATCGATTCAATCAGTTCATAATCGGTATCGGTTGCCGTGTCGGGCTTTGCCAGAATGTATTTGGCATTAAAGATATTGAGGCTTTTGTTTTCCATCGCCCCCATATTGAAGTCCGACACCGCCACGATATTGAACAGATCAAGGTCATATTCCAGACCATAGACATCCTCGTCCCACTTCATCGAGCGGATCAGGCTGTCCATCGCGTAATCGCAGCGGTCTTCATTGCCATGTTCAACAAAGATGCGCAGCGCAACCTTGCGCCCGGAACGGGTGACAAAGCTGTCTTCGACACAGGCCAGATCGCCGGCAACCAGCGCAAACAGATAGGACGGCTTGGGGAACGGGTCTTCCCACACCGCGAAATGACGCCCGCCATCAAGATCGCCACTGTCAATCAGGTTGCCGTTCGATAGCAGAACCGGGCAGCTTGCCTTGTCGGCATTGATCGTCACCTTAAAGGTCGCCATCACATCGGGGCGATCCGGGAAATAGGTAATGCGGCGGAAACCTTCGGCCTCGCACTGCGTACAGAACGCGCTTTGCGAAACATAAAGCCCTTCGAGGCGTGTATTGTTGGCCGGTGAAATCTGGGTTTCGATTTCGGCAATGAAATTTGCCCCCGGTGCGGCAAAGCGCAAACCTTCGGCATCGACGGTAAAGTCGCTTGAGGCCAGACGATCACCATCAAGGGTCACCGAAAGCAGTTTCATGTCCTCGCCATGAAGGAAAACTTCGTCGCCCTTGCCGGTGCCGCGCGCAGGATTCGCAGCCACAAACAGCCGTGATTTGACATTTGTGACGTCCCGTTCGAGATCAAAAACCAGTTCGACCTTTTCTACAAAAAAGTCAGGTTCTTTATAGTCTTTACGGTGGATCACTTGCGGCTGTTCAGACATTTCTGTGTCCTTTTTCCCTTGGGCTGCGCGGTTTTGGAACGGATTGTATAAATTCGCCAATATTGCAGCGCAGTGTCGTTTGTCAGAACTGAATTTCGGTCATTCGTTTCACTGATAGGATAAATTTCATTTTTCCTCAAATGCGGAGTTTACGGCACCGATTTTAGTATGCATAATCCCAAACGGTGGCGCGAGGGGGGCCAAAGTTTCACATTTCGTGGGGCGAGAGTGATCTTTGGTTTCCCTCAACCTTTCTGCCGATGATCCTTGCGGGCAGATGGGCGCTTTCCGGGTCGCACCCGCACCAAAATCAAAATTATCCCAACATTTTCTCACCTAAGACTTTGTGAGTTCCGATTGATCGGGATAGAATAATTGCGACCTGTCGGGGAAATAACGTCCAGGGGAACTCGCCAATGACCGAGACATTCCAGATTCTGATCGCTGATGACCATCCGCTTGTCCGCGGTGCCCTGAAACAGTCATTAACAACAGAGCTGGATAACGTCACAGTCTATGAAGCCGGCAGCCTGTTTGAAGCCATCGAACAGATCGAAGCCCGCAAAGGCGATATCGACCTTGTACTGCTTGATCTTCATATGCCCGGCATGAACGGCTTTACCGGCCTGTTTTCATTGCGCGCATCCTATCCCGACATTCCGGTTTCCATCGTTTCGGCCAGTCAGGAACTGCCGGTTGTCCGCCGTTCGATCGAATATGGCGCATCGGCCTTTGTGCCGAAATCGGCCCCGGTCGATCAGATCGGGTTGGCAGTCAAAACCGTTCTGGACGGCGGCATGTGGATGCCCGACTGGGCGCGCGAAGCCATGGAAAACGGCCCGGCTGATGACGAGGCCACGGGCCTTGCCGAAAAAATCGGACAACTTACCCCGCAGCAGCTTCGTGTTCTCAACATGCTGACCGAAGGCAAGCTTAACAAGCAGATCGCCTATGAACTTGATGTGACCGAAGCCACCGTCAAGGCCCATGTATCGGCCATCCTGCGCAAACTGTCGGTTCACAGCCGCACCCAGGCGGTGATTATCGCCCGTGAACTTCAGCTTCAGGAACCGGCCATCGACGCCTGATTGCCGGTTCGCATCATGCCGGGTTCAGGAACCTCTGGCGTGGCGGCACGTTTAAGCAGATAGTTCTTTATCTGCGGGCACAGTCCCGAACAAACGGGAGACCATGCATGTCATCGCCATGCGCCGTCGGGACACCATCAGATCCGTCAAACACCACCCGATCACCAAACGAACCGAATGCCGCCGCCAATCAGGCGGCCGTGGATCAGGCAGATACGGTTAACGGCCCGGACCAGACCCGGGTTGCAGGTTCGCGCGCCCTAATCTATCGCCGGGCCCGGACGATTTCGGTCATCGGGACGTTTGGCATCCTCACCCTTGGTTGTCTTTATGTGGCCCAAAGTCTTGTGCTGCCCGTGATCATGGCGTTTTTGCTGTCGCTTGTGTTTTCGCCGGTCGTGCGCACGCTTGCGCAATTTCGCATTCCGCGCAGCATAACTGCGCTGACCATTGTGCTTGGCCTCAGCGCATCGGTGATTGCCGGCATTTACGGATTGAGCGGCCCGGTATCGGGCTGGATCGACGAAGCCCCGGAGATCGAGCAACGGCTGCGCCTGCGTCTTGCCGATCTTAGCGAGCCGCTTGACAAGCTGCGCGATGCCCAGCAACAGGTGGCCGAGGCAACCGACCAGAATAGCGGCGATGAAAATGTCCAGAAGGTGGTGGTGACCGAACCCAACCTGATCAGTCAGGCCGCCGAAGGTGCGCCCGATATTCTGGCCGGTATTGCGTTGATGCTGGTGCTGCTTCTGTTCATTTTGTCGGCCGGTGATCTTGTTTATGAGAAACTGGTGCGTGCGCTTCCGACCTTTGGCGACCGGCGCAAGGGATTGCGCATTGCCCATGATGTCGAACGCGAAGTTTCGCGTTATCTTGCCACCATCACCGCGATCAATATTACGCTTGGTCTTGTTGTCGGCACCCTGATGGCGATCATTGGCCTGCCCAACCCGATCCTGTGGGGGATTGCCGCCGCGGTTCTGAATTACGTGCCGATTCTGGGGGCCCTTACCGGGATTGCCATTGTTGCCGTGGTTGGCCTTGTATCCATGCAGACAACAAGCGAGGCCCTTCTGGCCCCGGCCCTTTATTTCGTCTGCACCGCCCTTGAAGGCCAGATCATCACACCGGCCCTTGTCGGCAACCGGCTTCGGATCAATTCGATTGCCATCATTCTGGCTGTGGCGTTCTGGGGCTGGATGTGGGGTGTGGTCGGCATTCTGGTTGCCGTGCCGCTTCTGATCGTTTCGCGGGTTATCGCCAATCATGTCGACGGGCTTGGCGGGTTGCGCGAATTGCTGGGCCCCCATCATCACGGCAATCAGGGCAATAACCTTGCCCGGTCGAAATAGATCGATTGCGCAGCGCTGGTCAAAGGCGTCAAAGGCGTCAAAGGCGCCAAAGCCCCGATCAACGCGTGCTCAACGCATGATGGCATGCCCTACTAAATCCGGCTGTTCCCCCGCCGCCCCTGCTGCGCGCGTCTAATCGCTTGCCAAGTATCGGCCGGGCTGCCACCCTTGGGGCATGTCCGATCTAGTTGAAATTCTTTGTCATGACTGCCTAGGTGTCGAGGCCGTTCGCGCCCGCACGCGCCACAGCTTTGCCAAACACAGCCATGAAACATTCGGCATCGGCTTGATGTTTTCTGGTGCACAAAAATCCGCATCGGGCCGGGGCATGGTCGAAGCCGGGGCTGGCAACATCATTACGGTCAATCCCCGCGAAATCCATGACGGCCATCCGATCGGCGATGCAGCGCGGGGCTGGAACATGCTGTATTTCGATCCGGCCCTGATTGCCAATACAGCAAACGACATGTCAGACGGCGCAAGCCAGCATTATGAATTCACCCGCCCGGTGATGGATCACCCGCAGGTCCGGCAATGCTTTGCAACCCTGTTTGATGCGATCACCCACGGCACAGCAGATGCCACACGGTTGCGGCGTGAAGAAATGCTGCTTTTGCTGCTTCATCATGCCCTGTCCCATTCCGGTGACGGGCCCGCCAAACCCGCATCCCGAACGGCAGTTGCCCATGCACGGATCAAACGGGCCAAGGCATTGCTTGATGATTGCCCGGCTGATCTGCACAGCCTTGATGATCTTTCCGAGGTAACGGGACTAAGCAAATTTCAAACCGTGCGCGAATTTACCCGTGCCACCGGACTGACCCCGCACGCCTATCTGATCCAGCGTCGCATTGACCTTGCCCGCGACCTGATCCGGGCGGGCCAGCCACTTGCCGATATTGCACATCGCGCCGGATTTGCCGATCAAAGCCACCTGAACCGCCATTTCGTCCGGGCCTTTGGCCTGACACCGGGCCGCTATGCCCGTGCCGCTCGGCAAAACTGAGCAACCCTCACATTTTCCATTTGCCGTTCTGATCCGCCAGACATAGCTTGCCGGACAATGCGGAACACCGCCCCAAATGCGCATCACCGCAAAGCCCCACCAACGCGAAAATCATCCTGCAATTCCGTTCAAGAATGCTTTGCGCCCCGTCCGTAAATTGACCGCATCACAGTCAATCAAACGGACGCATCATGATCACCCTTGATTACCTGATCACATCGCTCATCATCGTCGCCCTGCCCGGCACCGGCGTGATTTATACCCTTGCCCTTGGATTGGGACGCGGCATGAAAGCCAGCATCTGGGCGGCCTTTGGCTGCACCCTTGGCATCGTGCCCCATATGGCGGCAAGCATCCTTGGCCTTGCGGCCCTGCTTCATGCCAGCGCGGTCGCCTTTGAAATCGTGCGTTATCTTGGCGTGGCCTGGCTTCTTTATATGGCCTGGGGCATGTGGTTTGGGACGGGTGCGATGAAAGTCACCGCGAACGAGACCAAAACCGGCACCGCCAAAATCATTCGCGACGGCATCTTGCTGAACCTGCTCAACCCCAAGCTATCCGTCTTCTTCCTCGCCTTCCTGCCGCAGTTTGTACGCGCGAATACGCCTGACACCACATGGGAAATGACCCTGCTTGGCCTAATTTTCATGGCGATGACGTTCGGGGTGTTTGTGATTTACGGATGTTTTGCGGGTGCGCTTCGCAGCCACATCATCGAACGCCCGAAAGTCATGAACTGGATTGGCAAAGGTTTTGCCGGGGCGTTTGTGGCGATGGGAGCAAAACTTGTTCTCACCGCCTGATAGAACAATACGATGCCCGAACCTTTACGGCATGATATGCTTTTTCAAGTGAAGGGAACCGTATCATGCAGACACCAAACGCCCTCAAACCGATTAAGACTGAAGCTGACTATAAGGCGGCGATGGAGCTTGTTAAAAATCTTTGGCACGCAGAACCGGGCACACCTAAATCTAGTCAGCTTGAAGTGCTCGGCATTCTGATTGATCAGTATGAAGCACAACAGTTCCCGATTGTTGGACCCAGCGCTGGCATCAGCACCTGCTGAACATTATCAGCTGACACGCAAATCTGACCAACACCTTTTCGTCAGTCCGGTCCTTTCAGCAAAAGCGATTTCACTCCATAAATCGTTCGTACAAAAAGTTGTAGCACTCAGTGGTCGCAACGCTTCAAATACATTTGGAGCTCTACTCAACAAGTACGATAGCTGCCCTAAATCCAGCCAATAGACACCATGTAGATATGACTGAAGATCACTTTTCTGCTCACGCAAAGGTGCCACTAACTTTAAGTTATGGTATAATTTATCCAGCTCTTTATTAAAATCACCAACAACAGAATGGTGGTCATCGATCTCCTCAGTCGCCGCAAGCTTCATTGAGGCTAGAGCATTCACGATCCCTGTGGTCATAGTTCTACTGGTAATTGGACCAAATGATGTTGGGCTTACTGCCAACTTGATAACTCGTCCTGCCGAGAGACTGCCTTCCAGCAGATAACTATCAACCTCCCCTTCCCTGAGATGAAGTTCTCGGCCCGCAAGTTGTCCAAGCATTTTAATATATGCCTGTCCATAGTCTTCGTAGAATTTCATCATCTCCATAGACTTTGCTTTCGAAGTTAAAACCTTCGACTTCACTTCGGAAATAAAAACATTACCACCTGCTTCTCCTATTACATCTAGGTCGTAATTTATTTTTCCAACAGAGTATTTAGTTCCACGCTCAACTCGGGTTACACCTTTCATAGTAGTTTGCTCAACAGCTCTTTCATAGATATCCGCAATCAAACGCGTATTGCTTTTAAAAGCTCCCCTGACTTTAGAGATAACTAGAGGACATAGCGCCGCACAGCATATTGAAGTCGGCATAGCGATCATTTGCTGTTTGTCCCCTGCGTAAAACAGCGGGCTTGCCATTTCCCAACCGACGGTATCTGTTGGAAGACTTCTTAAATCCGTACATTGTAGCTTTTTCGAAACGCATAATTCGGTAATAGCTGGGAATCGTTTTTTTAGATCCAATTCCTTGAAAACAGACATATATTCAGGATTTAGAACTTTAACAAAATCCGCAACTTCATCTAGCAATCCATATAGGTCAGCCGGGCTATCTTTCCGAGGAATGATATACTTGACCGCATTGATCAAATTCTGAACAGCAATCTTTGGAACTTGAGAAACGCTAAAGGTTGTATCCCATAGTAACGACCTCATCACAGCGTCAGGAACACTGAATGGGTCAATCTGCAGGTACTCATATGTACTATAACGCTCGCAGTTAAAATGAGCGGCATAATCAGTGGAAAGTTGAACAATTTGGGTCCAAACGTTATTCGGCCTTCTCAGTGTATTTCCATTACTTGGATTCTTGATTGCAAGGCCCATTAACCATCCAAATGGCAACGTCGGTTCTTTATTCGACCATACCTGCTCAACAAAATTCCCAAACAGCCAAATCTCATCGTGAAAGCGGCGGCAGCTCCGCATCTCAGATAAGACGTTTGAAATAACTTTTCTCGTGCCCAAAAGTTTCACAAGCGATCTGATCTTAAGAACCAATTCAGAATTGGATTTTCGCTTTAATTTAGCTCCATACGACGAGAATTCGAACTGATACCCTTTCTTATTCAAACGGGCGCAAGCCATTGCTACCTGCAGGTTCCGCCAGTTTGGCGAGGGTTCATCTTGAATTTCAGTTCTTTTGAGCACCGATCGAACTGCTTGAATCCAAGGAGCTTTGTCGTGGAATCCAATACATCGGTCGCTATGCATTTCGCGTGAAATATGTTTGATAACCTGCACTGGCTTCAAGGGAAGGTCATAAAAAAGACAGTAAATTTCCAAAGAAGTAGCAAACCACCAAAGCTCACCACCGTAGAAATCCTCGCCGCACAATAGCTCGCTCAAGCCTGCACAATTTTCACTATCTTGGCTTCCGACTGCAATGTGGTAAAGCTCCAGAAATTTTTGCAAATCTTCTTCTTTTATCATGCATCACTCCGCCGCATCACTCCCCAACCGATTGAGCGCCCGCGTCATCAATGCCCGCAACTTGGCCGGTCGGAGAGGTTTGTTGAGCAGGGAGAAGCCCTGTTCGCGGATCAGGTCAGCGGTTTCGGTCGAGCGGTCGGCGGTGATGATGACGCCGGGTACGTTAACGCCGTGAACATCGCGAAGCCTGATCAGGACATCAAGGCCGGTCTGACCGGAATCAAGGTGGTAGTCAGCAAGGATGATATCGGGTGCAAAGGTCCCCTTGCCCGGTTCTGATCCGTTCAGAAGGTCTTCGGCCGCCGGGCCGGACCGGGCGGTTGCGACCACGCAGTCCCAGTTGCTGAGCATCGCGTTCATGCCGTCAAGAATGTCGGGTTCGTTATCAATGCACAGCACGCGCAAGCCGCCCAGTTCGCCCGCCATGCGGCGTTTGGGTTTGGGGGTTGCAGCCGTATCGGCAACGCCAAGTGGCACTTCGACCGAGAAGACCGTGCCGCTTCCGGGCCGCGAACGCACCGATACCGGATGATCAAGGGACCGGCCAAGACGGTCGACAATCGCAAGGCCAAGACCAAGACCCTTAACATCGGTGGTTTCCGGGCCCTCAAGACGGTGGAATTCGCGGAAGATGATTTTAAGCTTGTCTTCAGGGATGCCCGGTCCGCTATCCCAAACTTCGAGTTTCAGCGTGTCGCCACGCACACGGCAGCCGACCACAGCGCCCCCGGTGCGGGTATAGCGCATGGCGTTGGAAATGAAGTTTTGCAGGATACGGCGAAGCAAGCGACTGTCGCTGCGGACCCAAAGATCGCGTTTATGGACCTTGAAGCTCAGCCCCGCATTTTCGGCAATCGGGCCGAATTCGGTTTCAAGTGCGCTTAACACATCGCTGATTGCGAAATTGCGGATATTGGGCTGCATCGCCCCGGCATCGAGCTTGCAGATATCCAAAAGCTCGTTCAGCAGTTCCTCGACCCCCTTGAGCGACAGATCAACCTTGCCGACAAGGTCGAGCACATCCTCGGCCAGTCCCTGTTTGCCGCCGAGCGCCACGGTAAACAGGCGCGCGGCATTAAGCGGCTGCAAAAGATCGTGGCTGGCCGCGGCAAAGAAGCGGGTCTTGGTATCGTTGGCGGTTTCGGCCTGTTCCTTGGCGTCCGAAAGTTCGGAGTTCAGAACTTCAAGCGCGTGGGTACGTTCGGTCACGCGGGCCTCTAGCCCCTCGTTGGCTTCCTTAAGGGCCTGTTCGGCGGTCTTGCGTTCGGTAATGTCGTGATAGATGCAGAAATACCCCAGCACTTCGCCGGTTTCGTCAAAATGCGGGATATAGGTGCCTTCGGCATAGCGGCCTTCGCGCACGCCCTGCATGCCGCGTTCATCATTGCGATTGCGCGTGATGGCCGGGAATTCGATTTCAAAGCTTTGGCGATAGCCTTTGAGCACCAGCTCGATCATTGGGGCAAGATGGACATAGCGTTCCTCGCCCACCGCTTCGCGGACCGACATGCCGTGGGCCTCAACACGCCTAAGGCCAAACATCCGCTCATAGGGGCGGTTGGTAAAGCGAAGGCGCTGATTTTTATCGGCATAGGCGATCATCACCGGAATGTTGTCGGTGTAAATCCGGATATTGCGTTCACTTTCGCGAAGGGCTTCTTCGGTGCGCACACGCGCGGTAATGTCGGCAATGGTGGCAACAAAGCCGCCATCGGGCATCGGGTTGGTGCGGATTTCAAGCACCATGCCATCGGAACGTTTGCGTTCGTAAGTATGGGGAAGCCGGCGCATCTGCGGTGCGGCAGTGCGGCCCAGAAGGATATCGATATCGACCGAACGGGTGTCGTTGGTGCGGCAAATCTGCACCAGTTCGGACAGCGGCAGGGTGACCTGAATGTCGCTTGTCGCGATACCAAGCAAATCAATGAACCGGTGGTTCCAGGTCGCCAGACGCAGGTTCTGATCAAACACGCCGACCCCTTGGGAAATGTTTTCAAGGGTATTGAGCAACAGGTCACGGTTGAATTTGATCGCCTCGGACGCTTCGTCGAGAAGTTCCATCGCATCACGGCGCGACACCGCCTTATCGGGCAGCAAAAGCGCCATCACCACGCGCGATGATGCCGCCCCCACCGCCCCCGAAAGCAGATGTTCGGTGAAACTTGCGGCATCGACATCGGCAAGGTCGGATCGTTTGGGTTCGCCCCCGCGCGATTTCAGATAATTGCGAAAGGCACGCTGCGCCCAGTGTTTGCCAAGAAACCGCGCGGCAAGGTCTTCGAGGTCGCCCAGCGTGACCCGACCAAGCCAGGTGTCGTTGCGTGCCTTGGTGCTTTTGCGCCAGACATCGACAAAGACCTGGGCCTGACGGCGCTGGGTCACGCCCTGTACCCCGACGGCCGATCCGACAAACATCAGAACGAAATTCACCCCAAGCGACCAGACCACCCCGTGGGTCAGATGATCTTCGATCCCGACCCCGAGCAATGCCTGCGGATTAAGAATGGCAAAACCGAACGGTCCGTCGGTCAGGATCGATGCCGGAAGCAATTCCCCCTGCACAAAGGTCGGCAGCAACAGCGTATAGGCCCAAAGCACAAATCCCGACACAAGGCCAAGGCGCACTCCGGTCCGGTTGATATTTTTAAGATAGATGGCCGCCAGAACCGCCGGACCGAATTGCGCCATGGCGGCAAAGGACAGCATCCCGATATCGGCCAGCGCATATTTTTCCGACAGGAACCGATAGAACCCGTAAGCCAGAAACAGCAACAGGATCACGGCCGCACGCCGGATTTTCAACAGCACCTGGCTGACATCACCGGACATGCGGTTTTGCAATTTTTCCGAGCGCAGCAAAAGCGGCATGATCAGATCGTTACACACCATGGTCGAAACCGCGACGCACGATACGATCACCATGCCGGTACTGGCCGACAGCCCGCCGATAAAGGCAACAATCGCCAGCCAGTCCTGCCCGCCCAGAAGCGGCAAGGTCAGAACGAATGTGTCGGGATTGACCTTTGGCTCGTCCCCGAACATGAACAGACCGGCAATGGCAATCGGAACGACAAAGATATTGATCGCCACCAGATAGGCCGGAAACAGCCAGCGCGCACTAGCGAGATTGCGGCTGTCATCATTTTCAACAAAGGTCACATGGAACTGGCGCGGCAAACAAAACATCGCAAAGGCGGCAAGCAGCGTCGCAATAAAGAAATGCGATGTCAGCCAGGTATCGGGCCGGAAAAGTTGCCGAACGGCGGGATCGGACAAGGCGCGCTTGTTGATATCGGCAACACCGTCAAACATGCCGTACACCACAAAGAACCCGACCAGCAAAAGAGCAGCCAGCTTGACCAGGCTTTCGAACGCCACCGCCAGAATAAGCCCGTCATGATGTTCGGAGGCATGGATATAGCGCACGCCAAACAGGATGGCGAAAACCGCCATCAGGATGGTGACATAAAAGGCCGTATCCTTGGAAAAATGACCGGCCGAATGACGCACCACCTGTTCGCCAAGTTCCCCGATCAGTACATCAAAGGATAGCGACACGGCTTTGAGCTGAAGCGAGATATAGGCAAGAACACCCACCACCGCGATCAGCGCAACAAGGGCGGCCAGACTTTGGCTTTTGCCATAGCGCGACCCCAGAAAATCGGCGATCGAGGTGATGTTCTGTTGATGGCAGACCCGGGCGATTTTGGTCATGATGCCAAAACCGACAATCATCACAATGATCGGGCCGATATAGATCGGCAAAAAGGCCCAGCCGCGTGTTGCCGCCGTCCCGACCGATCCAAAGAATGTCCAGCTGGTGCAATAGACCGCCATCGACAGGGCATAGATCGACGGTTTCAACTTTGATGCGCGCCACTTATCGGCGTATTTGTCACCATAATGGGCAATGGCAAACAACAACCCGATATAGGTCATGGCAACGATAAAGATCAGTCCGCCCTGAAGCATCCGTGTATAGCCCTGTATTCTGACCACCGTTTCAGGCGGTTACGATTATCTTTTCCCGGGGACTATACCACGGCCGATGAATTGTCTAAAACGACGCAAATTCGATTTGGTGCAATAAGCACCCAGACCAAAGACCAATGAAAGCGTGGTTCAGATGTCTTCTGATTATGGCTTTTACGCCGGAATTTTGCGCTTTGTCGCAAAGAAAACCGAAACCGATGACCGTGAAATCCGCATCATGATGGGCCATTTGTCGGGCATTGCCGATGCCATCGCGCAATCCGGGCGTTTCATGATCGAACGCGACAATTGCGAAAGTGCCGCGCGTGCCTTTGCCGGGGTTGCCAAATTCCTGCAGGAACGCATCCTGCCCGAGGCCCTGAATGCCGGGAATGAAGGCGCGGTCGAACAGCTTAAATGGGCGATTGAAACATCGCTTGTCATGGCAGCCGAACTGGTCAAGCGCGCCGCAGACGAAGAGCTTAAAGATCAGGACAGGTTCACCTTTGACCTGCCCGCGCCCAACAAGCCGACCGTGCATTAGGCATTAGGCATTAGGCATTAGGCATTAGGCGTCAGGCATCCCGCATCAGCCGCATAGTGTGTGGTGCATTTACTTGGCGCATAGCCTATAGCGCATAGCGCGCACCAAAAAAGGCCGACACCCGGGGTGTCGGCCTTTTTCGTTTCAGATCGGTATCGCGGACTGATTAGCCCTGATTGGCAAAGACATTGGCGCGCTGGTTCAGCGCGGTTGCCTCGAACTCCTTGCCATAAGGGGCTGCCTTTTTCGCAAAGTCCATCAGCGACGCATAGATACGGCCATTAAGGTCATTCTGACCTGCGATTTCTTCAACCGCTTCCTTGGCGGCACCGGCAAAGGCCGCGATCAAGTCGTCATTGAAATGACGGATCTCGGTACCTTTGGCGAGGATCGCCTGATAGGACTGAACGTTGTTGAAGGTAAAGTCCGCAAGGGTCTGTTCGACATTGGCCTGTGCGGCAATGGCGACAATTTCCTGAAGGTCTTCGGGCAGTTCGGCGAATTTGTCCTTGTTGATAAAGACTTCGATGCCCGAACCCGGTTCGGCAAATGCCGGGGTGTAGTAATATTTGGCTACAGAGGCCAGACCGAACGCATAGTCGTTCCACGGTCCAACCCACTCGGCCGCATCAATCGCACCGGACTGCAAGCTTGGCAGAATGTCAGCAGCCGGAAGCAGCGACGGGGTCGCACCCAGACGGCGCATGGCTTCACCACCGATACCGGCATAGCGGACTTTAAGGCCCTTAAGGTCATCAACAGAATTGATTTCCTTGTTGAACCAGCCACCTGCCTGAAGGCCGGTATTGCCTGCGAGGAACGGTTTGACGTTGAACTGGGAATAAAGTTCGTCCCAAAGTTCCTGACCACCGCCAAAGCGCAGCCAGCCCGAAAGTTCCCACGCCATCAGACCAAACGGAATGGTGGTAAAGAACGAAACGGCCGGGTCCTTGCCAAACCAGTAATAGGGCGTGGAATGAGCCAGATCGGCAACGCCCTGTTCGACCGCATCCATGCATTCAAGGGCCGGAACCAGTTCGCCCGCACCATAAACCGTAATCTTGAGACGGCCACCCGACATCTTGTTGACGCGTTCGGCAAACAGTTCGCCATTGGCACCAAGACCCGGCGTTCCTTTGGGCCAGGGCATGACCATGCGCCAATTGATGGTTTCATCGGCCTTGACGATGGCCGGCGCAGTAGCAGCGGCAGCAAATGCACCGGCAGCAACGCCTGCGCCGCTCAGAAACTGACGACGTTTCATTGTGGGGCTCCCAATATTGGTAAATTTTTGCGTAAAAACTCTACGAAGGTAATTTCGTAACTCTGTTTGAACCCAAAGTTACGGTTTTTGGCGCATGCAACAATTCATGTTTGCGGGATGCAGCATCGCGCAAACTGCATGACATCGACATTTCATCGACATTTCTTCACCCAAAGGTTCAAACAAAAAGGGGCCGCCCGAAGGCAGCCCCTGATATCATGCGCACCGGACCGGGTTGCGGTCGGTTCGCGAAGATTGTTTCAAGACACTGGCGGACTTAGTAGCCCCAGACCTTTGCACGCTGCAACAGACCGGTTGCTTCGAATTCCTTGCCATAGCGCGCGCCCTTCTTGACGAGGTCAAGGTAGCTTGCGGCAATTCGGCCCGACAGGTCGTTCTTGGCGGCGATTTCATCAACCGCGGCCTTGGAATGTTCGGCCAGGGTCATGATGACATCATCGGGGAACTGACGCACTTCAACGCCCTTGTCGATCAGCGGCTGATAGGACTGAAGGTTGTTGAAGGTAAAGTCGGCCAGGGTGTTTTCCGAAATCGCCTGTGCGGCATAACGGATGATTGCCTGCAGATCCGGGGACAGGGCATCGAACTTGTCCTTGCCGACAAAGATCTCAAGACCCGGTCCGGGTTCGTGGAAGGCCGGGGTATAGTAGAATTTGGCAACCTGATAGAGACCAAATGCCAGATCGTTCCAAGGACCGACCCATTCGGCAGCGTCAATCGCGCCGGACTGCATCGACGGCATGATATCGCCGGGCGGCATCATGGTCACGTTAGCACCGGCACGGCGCATGGCTTCGCCGCCCAGACCGGCATAGCGCATTTTAAGGCCCTTAAGGTCATCAAGCGAATTGATTTCCTTGTTGAACCAGCCGCCAGCCTGCATGCCGGAGTTGCCCGCATAGAACGGCACAACATTGAATTCGGCATAGGCTTCTTCCCAAAGTTTCTGACCTTCGCCAAAGCGCAGCCAGGCCGAAAGTTCCCAGGCGGTCAGACCAAACGGAATGGTCGAGAAGAAGTTCAGGGCCGGGTTTTTACCCTGCCAGTAATAGGGCGTACCATGGGCCATTTCGACCACGCCCTGTTCGACCGCATCCATGCATTCGAACGGCGGGACGATCTCGCCACCACCGAACACACTGATATTCAGACGACCATTGGACATTTCCTTGACCATGGCGGCAAATTTTTCTGCATTGGTGCCAAGGCCCGGCGTCCCTTTTGGCCACGGCATCACCATGCGCCAATTCAGACTTTCCTGCGCGGAAACAATAGCCGGTGCCGCGACCGATGCGGCAACCGCACCCGCACCCAGACCGGCTCCTTTAAGGAACTGACGACGTTTCATTGGGATCCCCTTAGATTCTTGTGTTTTGGTGGTTTTTTGCGCGACCACCAGCCTGCGGAGGGGGATTTTCGCTAAAAGACGCGTCGGTTTCCACTATTTTTGCCAAAACGGGGAAATATTTTTTCCCCGACGCTACGGCATGCTGGCTTTATGCGAATGCCAGATACCGTCAATGATCGCTGTTCGGGCCGCAACCCTAGCCAAGGAAACGGTTATAATCGGCAATGAACTGATCCACCGTACCGGCGCCAAGCGGGGTGTTGTAATATTGCTTCCAATAGGCGGCCAGTCCGTTCAGATCATTGGGATCGGACGGCAAGGCACCCGGGGCCCGATAATACCGGATGCGACACATCGCGGTTGCATAGGCAAGATTGGTGGCAAGCTGTGCGGACTTGTCGGGTTTGCCATCCGATCCGACCGGCTGTGCTGCCAGGAAACCATCAACCTTGGCCTTCAAAGCCGCACGGGTCGAATAATCCAGATAATTGACATAGCAATCATTCAGGGTTGCCGGTTCCATCTGATAGATGCCCAGTGCCGGACCGCCACCAACCTGCTGGATATAGTCGCCCAGATGACTTTCATGGGCCGCTGTGCCCATCAGAAGGTTTTCGGCAACATCGGGGGCCGGAAGATCAAGCACAGCCAAAACCGGCTGCACGATCAAAGTTCTCAGCTGATCCTTGTTAATCGGCACGGCGGCCTCCTGTTCATCTGTGACTTACAGACGAAACGACGCCCTGCCCCAAAGGGTGTGACGATTTTTCCCGAAAATCTGCGAGATGCCGAGGTGAATCTACCCTTGCGAGCAAATCATCAATCCTAATGGATAGTTATTTTCCCAAATTGAAGCCCAACCTAAAACCAAGATGCGCATAACAAATGCTGAGAGAGATCAACCTGCTATCGGGGAGAATGGCATGCATCCGGAACTAAAACGCCGTCTTGAATTCATCGGCTTTGACGAGAACAAGGTCAAACAGCTCAAACGGGCATGGCCGGTAATCGAAAAGAACCTTCCACCCATTCTGGACGAATTCTACAAAAAGGTGATGGGCCGACCGGAACTGGCAAAAATCGTCGGGGATCCGTCCAATATCAGCCGCCTCAAGGACGCCCAGCGCAAACACTGGGCCAAACTGTTCGAAGGGTCGTTTGATGACTCGTTTTATGAAGATGTCCGACGCATCGGCAAGGCCCATGAACGGATCGGACTGACGCCGGAATCCTATGTGTCGGCCTATAATTTCATGCTCGGTGAAATATCGGCCCTGCTGTTCAGGCAATTCCACCGCGATTCACAGGTTTCCCTGATGGTGGTCGCATCGATCAATGCGCTTCTGGTCGATGTCGAAATGGCGATCACGGTCTATTACGAGGAAACGCAAAACACCTATCACAACAAACTGCAACAGATGTCGCATGATTTCGAGGAAACCATCGGCACCGTCGTTGCTGCCGTCGCCTCATCGGCCGAGGACATGTCACACGCGTCCAATACGCTGATTTCCAGCATGACCGAAACCCAGGACGAGGTCCAAAGAGCCCGCGGGGCTGCCGAAATTTCCGCGGACAATGCCACCACCGTTGCCGGTGCGGCCGAAGAACTCGACAGTTCCATTCGTGAAATTTCCAGTCAGGTGTCGCGGGCATCGACCATTTCGAACGAGGTCGAACAATCCGTTCGGCGAACATCGGACACCATCGAAACACTGAACGCCGCGGCAGACCAGATTGGAACGGTCGTCGATCTGATTGACAAGATCGCAAGCCAGACCAACCTTCTGGCGCTGAATGCGACAATCGAAGCCGCCCGGGCCGGTGAAGCCGGCAAAGGTTTTGCAGTGGTCGCAAGCGAGGTCAAAAACCTTGCCAATCAGACCGCCAAGGCAACCGGCGATATCACCGAACAAATCAATGCCGTTCAACAAAGCACGTCAGCAGCCGTCAGTGCCATTCAAACCGTGGCCGGACAAATCGGCACCATCGTTGAATCGGTAACGGCAATTTCAGCCGCAGTCGAACAACAGGCCGCCGCCACCACCGAAATCAGTGGCAATATCAATGCGGTATCCGCCGCCAATCAGGACGTGAATACCAGCCTTGAAACGGTCAATGGCACGGCAAGCAAGACAAGCTCGGTGGCATCCCAGGTGTTTGAGGTGTCCAAAACCCTTAAGCAGAATTCCGAACGTTTGCGCAGTGATGTTGATGCCTTTGTGGCGCGTCTGACGGCAACGTCATGACTTTCTGACCGTTGATGCGCGGTCGTGCGGGTGCGGGAACGCCGGTTTCCGCACCCCTTTTTTTGTCTGACGGGTGATGGATTGTGATCAGCACTGCCCCGCCCTTTGCCGGATGATAAGGCCCTTAAAGAAAATAATATTCAAAATCATTCGCAATTGGATGGTTTCTTTGCTATGAAAATTTCCGGCTGTGTGGATGGTGCGCATTTTGATGCGCCGGCCATGGCAGCGGTTTTGGTGCTGATCAACCCGATGGTGAAGGCGCAGCGCCCTGCCCCGACACAGCCAGACAGATTGTCGCTTACATCATGCAACCTTCCAGAATGCAGAAACGATATGAAATTTAACCGTTTACTGAGTTTCGTTGCCGCCGCTGTCCTGTGCGCCACCACGGCCCGGGCTGGTGAAACCATTACCCTGACCGATGTTGCCGGACGCGAAGTTACCGTCGAAGTCCCGATCAAACACATGATCCTGGGCGAAGGTCGCTTTTTGCCATCCATCGGCATTCTGGATCCGGAAAATCCGGTGCGCTGGATCGCGGGCATGATGGGTGAATTCAAACAGCTTGATCCGGGCTCATACGCCCAGTACGAAGCCAAATTTCCCGAAATCGACGACATTCCGTTGATCGGGCGCAGCGGTGAGGCAACCTTTTCGGTCGAAAAGGCACTGACGGTCGAACCCGATGTCGCGATCTTTGGCATGTCGGGCGGCCATGGGCCGGGATCAAAAAGCCACGAAATTCTGTCGGTTCTGGGGGCGGCCCATATCCCGGTCGTGATGATTGATTTCCGCAGCAAGCCGTTCGAAAACACCCCAAAAAGCATCCGCATTCTGGGTAAGCTGATGGGCAAGGAAGACCGGGCCGAAGCATTCGTAAAATTCTACGAAGAAAACCTGCACAAGGTGACCGACAAAACCGCACAGATCACCGACAAACCCAGCGTATTTCTTGAAAGCCGGGTTGGCCTGCAACAGAATTGTTGCGAGGCGATGGGCAATGAAATGATCGGCAAATTTGTCGAACTTGCCGGCGGCAACAACGTATTTGGCGACGAAATCCCAGGCGTCATCGCACAGGTTTCGATCGAGCAGCTTCTTCTCAAGAACCCGGACTATTATGTGACGACCGCGGTCGGATCGGCGGGGCTTGATCCGGAACTCAATTCCAAACGCATTGTTCTTGGCGCATCGACCAGTGCCCAACAGGCCGCAGCGTCGCTTGCGCACAGCATGGAACGTACCGGCCTTTCGGAGCTTTCAGCGGTGAAAAGCGGCCATGTCTATTCCGTCTGGCACCATGTCTATAACAACCCGATCAATGTCACGACCCTTCAGGCGATGGCAAAATGGTTCCATCCCGAAACCTTTGCCGATCTTGATCCGGACGCGACACTCAGAACCTTCTTTGAGCGTTTCCAGGCGGTTGATCTGAATGGTGTTTACTGGATTGGCCTTGATCAGGCGTCATCTTTGTAAACGCCATAAAACATCGGACCAAATGATGAAAGACCAGACCACCGGCGCAGCACATGCTGCGCCGTCGCTGTCACACCAGTATCGGGCATTCGTGTTCAAACGGATTTTCTGGCTGTGCATATTCCTGACTGCCCTGATTGTTTCCTTTGTTGCCAATGTGATCACCGGCCCGGCCATGCTGTCCTTTGTCGATGTGGTGACGGGCATCCTTGATCCCGAAACGCTTTCTGGCGCCATGAAGGTGATTGTGTTTGACGTGCGCCTGCCCTTTGCGGTGCTGGCGATCCTGATCGGGGCGACACTGGGCCTTGCCGGGGCGGAATTGCAGACGGTGCTCAACAACCCGCTGGCCAGCCCGTCGACCCTTGGCATCATGCATGCCGCGACCCTTGGCGCATCGGTCGCCATTGTCTTTCAGCTTGACCAATACGGCCTGCCGGAAAACTACATTGTGCCGGTATTTGCCTTTGCCGGGGCGTTGTGCGCGATTTTCCTGATCCAGATGCTGGCGGGATTTTACGGGGCGACCATTGATACGGTCGTGCTGTTTGGCATTGCGCTGGTTTTCGCACTGGATGCGCTGGTTTCGCTTATCCAGTTCGTTGCCGATACCGACAGCCTGCAACAGATCGTTTTCTGGACCATGGGCAGCCTTGCACGCGCCAGTTGGGAAAAGATCGCGATTGTCGGCGTGGTGTTCCTGTGCTGTGTGCCATTCAGCATTCGCCATGTCTGGAAAATGACAGCCCTTCGTGGCGGCGAAGATTACGCCAAAAGCTATGGGGTGTCGGTTGAACGTTTGCGGATGCTGGTATTGCTGCGCGTCGGGGTTCTGACCGCGGTTGCCGTATCCTTTACCGGCGTGATCGGCTTTGTCGGGCTGGTCGGGCCGCATATTGCGCGCCTGGCCTTTGGCGAGGACCATCGTTACTACATCCCGGGCAGCATCCTTGCCGGGGCATTTATCCTGTCTTGTGCGTCCCTGGCCAGCAAATCGATTGTCCCGGGCATCATGATCCCCGATGGCATTGTCACGGCCCTGATCGGCATTCCGCTGTTCCTGGCCTTGCTGATTTCGCAAAAGCGTCGTGGATAAGGGGCCGATCATGACCAAACTTGATATCCGCGATCTTGTGATTGCCCATGGCAAAAACACCATCCTGTCCAACATCACGCTGGCCGATTTCGAACCGGGCAGCGTGATCGGCGTGCTTGGCCCCAATGGTGTTGGCAAATCAAGCTTCCTGCGATCGCTTGCGGGGCTTGCCCCCTATGGCGGGTCGATCACCTATGACGGGGATGAAAACCGCAAGCTCAGCCATAATCAGCGCGCACGCAAGGTTGCCTATTTGCCGCAAACCTTGCCACAGGCCACCAATCTTGTGGCTTATGAGGCGGTTATTTCGGCCTGCCGGGCGGTGCGCCATGATCTGACACGCGATCATGTGGAAACCCTGACCGAACAGGTTTTTGACCGTTTGAACATCCGCCATATCGCGTTTCAGCCGCTTAGCCGCATGTCCGGTGGTCAGCGCCAGATGGTCGGGCTTGCCCAGATCATTGTCCGCGAACCCGACATCATGCTGCTTGATGAACCGACAAGCGCGCTTGATCTGCGCTGGCAGCTCGGGGTTCTCGATGTGGTGCGCACCCTTGTCAAAGACAAACAGGGACTGGCGCTGATTGCGCTGCATGACATCAATCTGGCGATGCGCCATTGCGACAGCCTGATCCTGTTTGGCGAAGGCGGTGTGTTGTCACATGGCGCCCCAAGACATGCCATGACACCCGAAATGCTGTCGCGGGCCTATCATGTCAGCGGGCGGCTTGAAACATGCTCGCACGGGTCACCATTCGTCATTGTCGACGGGCTCAACACCATAGAGGGACACCGATAAATGTTTACCACCAGGGGATCGGTCAAAACCGATAACGCCGCCAAATATCTTGTGCAGCTGTGCAAGCATTTCGCCCACAAGGTCACAGTCGATCTTGGTGAAACATCGGGCGATGTCGCCTTTCCGATGGGGCCATGCACCATCACGGCAACGGATGACGCCCTGATTTTCGATGGTCACTCCGAAAAGGCCGAAGGGATCGAAAAGATGAAAGGCGTGATTATCGTCCATCTCGACAAATTCGCCTGGCGCGAGGCGCCGCTGGACTATCGGTGGGAAGACGGTCAGGCCTGACCTTCCTTTCCCTCACCTACCCCGTCACACGCCACAAGCCACAAGCCACAATGCGAAATAAAAAACGCCAGCCTTTCGGGGCTGGCGTTTTGCATTAGCGCAGATTGTAGACCACCGGCACGGTCAACATGATCTTGTCTTCGGTCATGGTGTCGGGGAATGGCGGGAATTGGCGTACCCGTTCAATCATCCGCTGGGTTTCGCGATCAAGCAACTTGGATCCGCTTGATGACAGCACCCGGGTTTCAAGCACCGTTCCGTCACGTGCAATCACGATATAGATGCTGTTCTGACCTTCGATGCCGCGTCGCTTGGCCCGGTCGGGATATTCGCGATAGCGGTTCAGCATTTGCAGAACCGATGACTGGTAATCGACCATCGCGGCCTTGCTGGCGGCGCCGCCGCCACTGCCATTCGATGCCGAGGCTGCCTGGCTTTGGGCGACTTCACCCACGGTGCCTTCGGACCGGCTTGAATTGGTCAGGCCGCTTGGCTGCATGACCGGTTCGGGCTTTTTCTGAACCGGTTCCGGTTTTTTCGGTGCTTCGACCTTGGTGACCGGCGGCTTGGGCTTCATCCGGACCGGAAGAACTTCGGCCAGTTCCTGAACCACAACCGGCTCTGGTTCCGGTTCGGGCTTGGGTTCGACGACTTCTTCGACGACGGGCTCGGGTTCCGGTTCAGGCTCGGGTTCGACAATTTCGGGTTCGGGCTCTGGTTCCGGCTCGACGATTTCTTCGGGTTCCTCGACCGGTTCTGGCTCGGGTTCCGGTTCAACGACCGGCTCCGGTTCCGGTTCGGGTTCAGGTTCGGTAACCTCGACCGGTTCTTCGGCGGCACGGCTTTCGACAGAATCCGCACTTTGTTCGTCAATTTCGGACTCACCACTAACGGCATGCCCGGCACCAAGCGAAATGCTGATGCTTTGGACCGATCCGGCCCCGCCCCAACCCGATGGTTGCGGATCGGGCATGGCCAGAACAATCCCCCCGGCCAGAACAATACCGGTCAGCCCGGTTGCGATCAGGAAATCAACGCGTTTTGACATATCAATCCTGTCCCGCCTCGATTGCGGTCATCAGCTGTACCTTGTCAACGCCCAGTTCCTGCAACCGTTTGAGCAAGGCAACAACCTTGGCACCTTCGGTATCGCGGTCGGCACGGATTTCGACAGGACGACCGATATAATCAACCGGCAACATCGATGACAGGCGATCAAGGCCGCCCTTAAGATCATCAATCCCGATTTCACCCGACTTCCCGAACCACAGAACAATCGTGTCTTCGGGGCGGGCTTCGGCGGTATGGCTTGCCGGCGGGTCGACTTCAAATGGACCCAGCTTTTGCAGGCTTCCGGCGATCATGAAAAAGATCAGAAGCAAAAACACGATATTGATCAAAGGCAACATCGGTTCCTGGACCGGGCCGTCCTCGGCGATCTGAATGCGGCGTTTCATTCGATGAACTCCACATCTGTAACCCCGCCACGGCCAAGTGCATCCATCACATCAACCAGATGCTGAAGACTTGCACCATTGACCGGACGCAGACGCACGGGCGATCCGCCATAGCCGCTTTGCAATGCCGGAACAAGTCCCGACAGCGATACGGTTTCCCCGTTGATCGAAAGACCGCCATTGGCATCGACATTGACCGTTACCGGGCGTACGTCGCTTTGGCTGGTTGATCTGCCATCGGTGATGCTGACCGACATCTCGAAGCCCTTCCAGTCAAGGAAGCTTGATGCCAGCATGAAGAAAATCAGCAAAATGAAGACAACATCAATCAGCGGGGTCAGACCGATCATCGGTGATGAACCGCGATTACGTTCGCGCAATTGCATAGGCGTATTCCGGCGGATTGGGTTTATTCGGCTGCGTGGCGAAGTTCGGATACGTTGGACGCCCCCAGAGTGGTCCTGTGGGCCAGTTCGCCCCGATTGACCACCATGGTGCAGACATCTTCCATCACCGCTGCTGCACGGCCGATAACGCCCTGCATCCACATATGGAATGCGGTTGCCGGGATCGCGACGACAAGACCGATCGCGGTTGTCAGCAACGCCAGCCAGATCCCGCCCGACAGGACAGACGGATCAATGCGGCTGCCCGCACCTTCCATTTTCTGGAAGGCCTCGATCATGCCCATCACGGTTCCAAGCAGGCCCAGAAGCGGGCTGAGGACCGCGATGGCCGACATGATGCGCAAACCACCGTTCAGGCTGTCGATTTCCTTGCGCGCACGTGCGGCAATAAGATCGGATGCGGCTTCGCGTTCATCAGCCGATGCCACAGACAGTGACAGGCCCGAAAGTCCGATACGTGCCGCCGGATGACGACGGCGCGCCAGAAGGTCTGCGGCCTGTGCTTCGTCGCCATCAGAAAGGTGGCGTTCGACATCACGCACAAACCCGTCGGCAAAGACACCACGGCGCAAGAAACCAACCAGCTTGTAGAAGAACAGGACAAGCCCGATCAAAGCCATCGCTGCCAGCACCCAGCCGACAACCCCGGCCCGGTCAACCTGTTCAATCACCGGCAACCCGACAAAGGCATCGGTCATGGAATTGGCCTGGGTCGTTGCCGTTGTGTCCATCGGAAGTCCCGTAGCGGGATCAAGGATCACTGTACCATCACTGGACAGGGTTCCGGTCGCAGTTGCGTCAGGTGCAATTGCGCCATCGGATGCAAGCGGGCTTTGCGCATCATCAGATGCGGCCAACGGATTTACAGGTTCAGGCATTTAACTTTCCGATCAAATATACGATCAGCATCAGACGTCCTGCTCTGATGCATTTGAAACTGATTTGCATTCTTTACAGGAAATAGAATTGCGATGCAATCGCAACCAACAAAACATACAGCTTTTTCGTGCATGGCTGCTTTGCTTCGCACCAGGGCGATCAGATATCGAAACAGAGTGAACGGGAAAGTCGGACCATACCGGCGACGCGGGCAAAAATGCCCGATGGGGCAAACAAGTGCGGCGAAGACGTAAGTGATCCAAATGCCGGATATGCAAAACCCCCGGAACTTCTGGGTTCCAGGGGTTTTGAATTGGTGAGCCCGACAGGATTCGAACCTGTGGCCAACTGATTAAAAGTCAGTTGCTCTACCAACTGAGCTACGGGCCCTCAACGTTGGTGAGCGGCGTTTTAATGGGACTGGCGTCATCGGTCAACCCCCCTTTTTACGTGTTTTTGCACATCTGCCATGAATTCGCGCCAAAACCCCGGAAAACCCCGGTTTTGATCGGTTAAAAAAATGTCATGAATTGTCCGGATGCCGACCGACGGAAATCGGACCGCGCGGATGAAACGAATTTGATAAAGGGGGATGGGCGGATAAAGAAAAAGCCCCCGAAACCGGAAAGGTTTCAGGGGCTTATTGGTGAGCCCGACAGGATTCGAACCTGTGGCCAACTGATTAAAAGTCAGTTGCTCTACCAACTGAGCTACGGGCCCTCAACGTTGGTGAAGCGCGTTTTAATGGGAGAGCACGCGCTGGTCAACACCTGTTTTCCATATTTTTCCTCTTTTTCTGCTTTCGCGCCCTAAAACGCGAAAGCCGCCCCACAAAGGGACGGCTTTCGGTTGCAAATGATCGGTTTGCGCGATTATTGCGCGTCTGCAGCAACCTGCATTTTGACAATCACGTCCGGATCGGCAACCGACCCGTTGGCCCAGGGGGCACCTTTTTTGATCATGTCGACATATTCCATGCCTTCGGTCACCTGACCCCAGATGGTGTATTGGCCATCCAGATGCGGTGCATCGGCAAAGCAGATGAAGAATTGCGAATCAGCACTGTTCGGGTTGGCCGAACGGGCCATGGAAACGGTGCCGCGACCATGATGTTCCTTGGAGAATTCGGCATCAAGTTTCTGACCCGATCCGCCGGTACCATTGCCCTTGGGGTCGCCGGTCTGCGCCATGAAGCCTTCGATCACACGATGGAACTTCAGACCATCATAGAACCCCTCGCGGGTCAGTTCCTTGATGCGGGCAACATGTTTCGGCGCAAGGTCCGGGCGAAGCTGAATAACAACGCGGCCATCTTTCAGATCAAGATAAAGCGTGTTTTCCAAATCCTGCGCGACAGCGTCGTTTCCATTGGACATGGTTACAATTCCTAGTACGAGAGCAATTATTGAGAATAGACGAAAAAGACGCATGGCCTGCGTTATTCCTTTTCTTCTGCCAGCTTTTCATGCAAGCGCTTAAGCACGTTGGCCGGCACAAATTCACTTACATTACCACCCAGCCGGGCGATTTCCTTGACGAAGCGCGACGAGACAAACTGCTGTTTGTCGGACGCCATCAAAAACACGGTTTCGACTTCCGGCGACAGCCGGGCATTCATGCCCGCCATCTGGAATTCATATTCAAAGTCCGATACCGCGCGAAGACCGCGGATGATCGTGCTTGAACCGTTTTCTTTGGCGAAATCCATCAGAAGCGAAGAAAATGGCTTAACTGAGGTGCGCGCGGCAACTTCGCCGCCCGCCGCTTTCAGGGCCTCTTCGACCAGTTTGCAGCGTTCATCAACGCCGAACATCGGACCTTTGCCGGCGTTGATCGCAACGCCGACAATAAGCTGGTCCACAATCCGGGTCGCACGACGAATAATATCCATATGCCCCTGGGTCACCGGGTCGAATGTGCCCGGATAAATCCCGATGCGCGATATGGTAGAAGACGTTTCAGTCATCGAATTTCCAATTATTCGTCGCTTTCGGTGCCATCAGTTGCCGGTGCATCATCACCCGCATCACTGGCACTGGTTTCTGCGGTGTCGGTTGATGCGTCATCGATGTTTTCAACACCATCCACATCGCCTTCTTCACCTTCTTCGTCACCGCCAAGGTTTGACAGTCGTTCAACCGCGACGACCTGTTCGTCATCGGCAGTCCGGAACAATGTCACACCCTGTGTCTTGCGGCCGGCGATACGGATGTCGTGGGTCGGCATACGGATGACCTTGCCACCATTGGTGACCATCATCAGTTCGTCGCCTTCTTCGATGACGAAGGATGCAGCGACATTACCGTTACGTTCGGACATCTCGATATTGGCAAAGCCCTGCCCGCCACGACCGGTTACACGATATTCATAGGCAGACGTGCGTTTGCCATAACCGTTTTCGGTCACAGACAGGATCAGCTGATCACCAGCAAGAATTTCCTGATAGCGTTCAGCACTGAGCACTTCGAGCGGAAGATTGTCTTCGGTGATTTCCTCGCGACGCAGTTTGCCTGCGATCGAAAGGTATTCATCACGTTCTTCCATGGTGACATGGTTGCCAAACAGAACCGACATCGCGATGACCGAATCTTCGTCCGCCAGGCGAATACCGCGCACACCAACCGAATTACGGCCAGTAAAGACGCGGACATCCCCGACACGGAAGCGAATGCATTTGCCCATTCGCGTGGTCAGAAGAATATCGTCATCATCGGTACAGGTCTGAACCGCGATCAGCTTGTCACCACGATCTTCTTCAAGCTTCATGGCGATCTTGCCGTTGGATTTCACATTCACGAAATCGGCAAGGCTGTTACGGCGGACATTCCCGGTCGAGGTGGCAAACATCACATGCAGGTTCGGCCATTCTTCCTCGTCGGGAAGCGGCAGAACCGTGGTGATATATTCGCCTTCGGACAGCGGCAGCAGGTTCACAAGGGCCTTGCCGCGCGATTGCGGGGTGCCGACCGGCAGACGCCAGACCTTCATCTTATAGACCATACCCTCGGAGCTGAAGAACAGAACCGGGGTATGGGTATTGGCCACGAACAGCTTGGAAACGAAATCTTCCTCGCGGGTGGCCATGCCCGAACGGCCTTTGCCACCGCGACGCTGCGCGCGATAGGTCGACAGCGGAACACGCTGGATATAGCCGCTGTGCGACACGGTGACGACCATGTCTTCGCGGGCAATCAGATCTTCGATGTCATGTTCGAATTCTGCTTCCTGAATTTCGCTGCGACGCGGGTCGGCGAATTCATTGCGCATTTCGCTCAGTTCGTCCTTGAGAATCGTAAGCTTGCGCTCGCGCGAGGCCAGGATATCAAGGAAGTCTTTGATCTTTTCACCCAACTCGGTCAATTCGCCCGCGATCTTGTCGCGTTCGAGACCGGTCAGGCGATGCAGACGCAGTTCAAGGATTGCACGGGCCTGTGCTTCGGACAGGCGATACATGCCATCCGATGACCCGATCTGGTTCGGATCGGCGATCAGTTCGATCAACGGAACGATATCGCCCGCCGCCCAGTCACGCGCCATAAGCTGTTCACGGGCGATCGTCGGATCGGCCGCATTGCGGATCAGCTTGATGACTTCGTCAATGTTGGAAACGGCAATCCCCAGACCAACCACGACATGGGCACGTTCACGCGCCTTTTTGAGAAGATGGATGGTCCGGCGGGTAATGACTTCTTCGCGGAATTCGACAAAGGCCTGAATGATGTCTTTCAGGTTCATCAGTTCCGGCTTGCCACGGTTCAACGCCAGCATATTGACGCCAAACGACGTCTGAAGGGCGGTAAAGCGGAACAGCTGGTTCAGGACAACGTCGGAATTCGCATCACGTTTGAGTTCGATCACCATCCGGACACCGGAACGGTCCGACTCATCACGCAGATCGGAAATGCCTTCGAGTTTCTTGTCACGTACCAGTTCGGCGATCTTTTCCATCAGGGTCGCCTTGTTCACCTGATAGGGAACTTCGGTAACGATGATCGCTTCGCGGTTGGCACGGATTTCCTCGACATGGGTGCGTGCACGCATGACGACCGACCCGCGGCCGGTCTTGAATGCGGAATGGATGCCCGAACGCCCCAGAATAAGGCCACCCGTCGGGAAGTCCGGCCCATGGACAAATTCCATCAGACCTTCGACGGTGATGTCGGGATTGTCGACATAGGCCATGCAGCCATCAATGACTTCGCCAAGGTTATGGGGCGGAATATTGGTCGCCATACCAACGGCAATACCGCCCGCACCATTGACCAGCATGTTCGGAAAACGTGCCGGGATAACAGACGGTTCCTTGGTGGTTTCGTCATAGTTATCGCGAAAATCAATCGTGTCTTTATCGATATCATCAAGCAGGAAATGGGCTGCCTTGGCCATGCGAGCTTCGGTGTAACGCATGGCGGCGGCCTTGTCGCCATCCATGGAACCAAAGTTCCCCTGCCCGTCAATCAGCGGCAGACGCATGGAGAAGTTCTGGGCCATACGGACCATCGCGTCGTAAATCGCGCTGTCACCATGCGGGTGGTATTTACCCATCACGTCCCCGACCACACGGGCCGATTTGCGGAACGGTTTGTTATATTCGAAACCGTTTTCGTGCATGGCGTACAGAATACGACGGTGCACAGGTTTCAAACCGTCCCGGACGTCAGGCAGCGCACGGCTAACAATCACGCTCATTGCGTAATCAAGGTAGCTGCGGCGCATTTCTTGTTCGATGGAAACCGGGAAAATATCGCGGCTCTCGGAATTGGTCTCTTGGGTGGACAAAGGCCGTGACCTCTTAAACGCTTGATCAGAAATGATTCAATCGGCGTGACATGCACCTGTTTTCAAGCACATGCCGGACCAGAAAGGCGGAAAGTATCAGGTTTGTCGCCCACAAACAATATTGACAAATCCCGACATTCCACGTTGGGCGATAAAGTTCGGCTTTTATCGCGATTTTGTGTTTTTTCTACGGATTAGACTTGCTTTTTTCACGATCGGGACTGTCAAGAACTGGCGCGATCGGGTCACCTTTGACACCATCATCGCCTGTCTGCTTTGCCGTGCGGCCAAATCGCAATTGCGATGCGGCAATCCCGCATAAAATGATCACCAGTGCCACCAGCGCATTGGGCTGGGGCACTTCGCCCAGCACGATAAAACTGATCAGAACCCCGACTGCCGGCACCAGATAATTGTTAAACACCAGGAAACTCGCCCCGGCCACCGCAATCAGATGCAGGATCATGAACATGGCAATCCCGGTCGGGAACATGCCCAGATACATGATCGATATCGCCGCCCCAAGATCCCATTCCATGGTCCATGGCCGGTCAATGATCAGGGCAAAGGGCATCAGCATGAGGGCTGCGAAACTCAGGATCACTGCGGTCGACCCGATGCGCGGCTGATCGCGCAGATTGCGTGCGACCAGCGACGAAATCGCATATCCGACCGCAGCCACCAGAATGGCCAGCTGAAACAGGAACTCCCCGCCCAGCCCCGAAAGCGTTTCCGGACCGACCAGAACAATCACGCCAATGGTGCCCATGATCACCCCGATCACCTTGCCCAGCGTCAGCTTTTCATCATGGGTAAAGAAATGCGCCAGAACCACGGTGGTCAGCGGCACGGTTGACATCAGAATGGCCGCAAGCCCCGCATCGACGCGAATTTCACCATAACTGATCAGAAAGAACGGAATGGCATTGCCAACAAGGGCAACCATGAATGTCGATATCCAGGCCCGCCGCCCGCGCGGCATGTCGGATTTGCGGATCAGGGCAAAACACCACAAGACAAGGGCCGCAAATGTCAGCCGCCCGCCCGCCACCACCAGCGGGGAATAGGCATGAACCCCGATCTTGATAAAGGTGAACGAACTGCCCCAAATCATCGCCAGCAGCAACAGCAAGCCATATTCACGAATTCCCGGACGTGTCATGTTCCCAGCCTATTTTCGCCATAGTTTTTGGGCTTTATCACGGTTGTGATCAAACCGGCATCCAGCGTTAGAGGCCAAACACCAAAGAATCAAGAAAATAGAACCCCGACAGCCCAAAGGCTGGCGCGATGTCCCTTTATGGGGCCACGCATCGGGACCCAAGCTGGCCGGGCCCGAACCACCCGGCCAAGACAGCAAAGCCACAACAGAAAAACATCAACCCAACAGGATAGAACCAGAACACCCGGCCCCGTCCGGACCATACAGCCAAAAGATGCATATTTCCGGGTTTTATACGGTCAGCCAGATACGGATTTTTGATTGCCAGTACCCGGTGATTTTCACCGAACACCAAGGCAGATCAATGCAGCAAACCAGCAAAAGTGGAAAAAAGTAAAATCGGCGCAAGTTTTTAGTTGCGAATGATTTGCAATAGCACTACATTACGCGCAACAAAAAGACCAGGATACGAGATGATGAGTTACGTTGATCAGGAATTGTCGATTGAAGACATGCTTGCCGACCCGATCGTGCAGACATTAATGCGCTATGACGGCATTTCTGCCAGTGACGTTCGTCACACGATCGAGCAGGTAAATCAAAATCGCGCCCAAAAGGCCGAGGCGGCCCTTCCCGGGACGCACCATCACAACCGGTTGCACTGGGGTGCTCCCCATGGCAACACCAGCCGCCTGCGCCACAACGCGGCCTGATCGTGCCGGCCTTGCCACCGGGCGCCATCAAGCGCGCCCGGAGATCTGATCATGATCCTTGGGCAATTGGCGCGCGGGAATTGCCGCACCATTGTCAGGATTGCGGTGCGTTCAGCGCCCAGTCATATTCATCGTCGGAAACATCAAACCCGCCGATATGATCAAGCTGTGCGGTCAGCTCAGGCCCGGCAAAGGTCAGAAGATGGGCGACAAATTGCGCGTCCCCCGCCCCGAAATCATCCCGATACCAGTCATACAGACTTGAAATCACAAAGCCGCCATCGCCGTCACTATGGATGGCGCGCGCATGGTTGATAAAACCGCGCGCGGCCTGATCAAGCTGGCTTTCGATCCGTTTGGCATCATAGGCATCGCGCGCCAGCGCCGGGCATCCGATCGATGCACAATTCACCGCATAGTGAATGCGCGCATCCTGCCAGATCGGGCGCAATATCCGGTGTTCGATATCATCAAGTGACAAGGTCCGCCCTTCGATACGGACAAGCTTTTTACCCCACGGGCCCGATGCGAACAGGCCCGGCGAAATGTCGATATCGCGGATCGATGCCACCGGATAATGGTCAAGCACCACCTTCACGGTCAGCGCGTTATAAAGATTGATCCAGTATGCCATCTGCTCGGCCCGGTTAAGGCGACTGACCGATATATCGACCATCTGGTCTATATAATGTGCAACCGCATAAATCCCGTTTGCGCGCTCCGACAAGGCACGCTGGTAATCAAAGGTGGTCACCCCGGCTTCGGGCTGATCCACAAACCGGTCAAGAACCCCCTGCCATTCCGCATGATCGACCATGATCGTGCTTTGCGGATCGTAAACCTGCCAGTCCGGCCACAGATCGGCCTTTGGCGCGGCATTGACCGCCCCCGGCATCGCAAGCATCACCATGACAACAAGCACAGGTGCAAGACTGGCCAGACCAGGCCATCCGGGCAAACTGGCGCGTCGAACCGGACGGCAAAGACGGCAAAGACCGGAAACAAATGGCAGAAGGGGCAAAGAACGCATAACCGCAAAACCGTTTCATCAGTGATACAGGATCAGGCAAGCGCCTGTCGGCTTTTGGAACAGCTTACAGTGTAACCCGTTTCAGCACGTCACAGCCTCATCAAACCGGCGTGATCACGGGAACCTGCTTTATGTACTTTTAACCCCAAGTTGGGTTACACTATCACCCATGATACAGGCAGGTGCAATACAGGTCATCCCCGGGAGTGGTGGGCAACTTGGCCAGATTATTGCCACACGCGCCCTGCCCGGCTCCGGGAGCCAGCCGCCGACCAGCGGGTCGGGCGGAACGGGCGCGTCTGCGCCACAAACCATGCCAGCCGCCGTCGCCCTTGTCCCGCTTGCCAGCAACACCCCCGCGCCCAACCCGTCACAAACCGGATCGACCACCCTGTCACGGTCGGGGCCGTCCGGTTCCCTCGGATCGACGGCGGGAACCGCCAGCAGCCCAGAACCCGCGCAGCCATCACCCCCGCCGCCCTCAACCGCGCCGGTCAACCGGGCCGCATCGGTCATCACGGTTATTCAGCAACTTGATCCCCGCGATATTGCGGGCGAACAAACGACCGGGGAAACAGACACCCAAAGCCCGACCGAACGCCAGCAACAGGAACGCGAAGACACCCCGAAAAGCGCCCGGCAACCCACCGCCAACCCGGCCCTTCTGACCGCAAGCGAACGCGAAATCGTCCAGCAGCTTCGCGCCCGCGACGCCACCGTCAGAACAGAGGAAGAAAGTCATCAGGCCCTTGCCGGGGCAAATGCCGGCATGATCACCTATAGCTATACCGCCGGGCCTGACGGGCGGCTTTATGCCACCGGCGGCAAGGTCAGCATCCGCCCGCTTCAGGGGCTGGACGGTATCGCTGCCATCGCCAATCAGGCCGCGATATCGCGCGCGGCATCGGTGCCGGGAAGCTCTGCGGCCGACTTCAATGTCGCCAAGGGTGCATCAATGAATATATCGGCAATGATTTCGGCACAGGCCTATGCGGCAGCCGAAAGCTACCGCGCGACCATCGGGCTGAATATCGGGCTGAATGCCGCACCGGGATCGGTCGACCTTCGCGGCTAATCAGCCGTCATCATCGGGCAATCTGTGCTTCGACCGCAAGCTTATCAAGGAGCGAGCGCACATTCACGATCTTGCCATCGCGAAATTCGTAGAACACATTCTCCGAAAAGGCGACCTTCCGACCATTTACCGCAAGCCCAAGAAACTCGCCCTTTGGCGAGCACTCAAAAGCCAGCACGCTTGCAACATGGGTTTCATTGGCAACCAGCAAATCAATATTGAACCGAAGATCGGGAATTTCCCGATAATCACGCTCAAGCATGGCGCGATAGCCCGACAAACCAACATGCTTGCCGTTGTAATGCACATCGTCGCCAACATAATCACCAAGGCGATCCCAATCCTGCGCATTCAGGCAATCGATATATCCGCGGTAAAGTTCTTCCAGACGCCGGGCGTGCATAAAACGCCCCCTATGCGTAATGCCAGAAAATATCAAAGCCCGGATTGAACACCGTGACCGGACCGTCGCCGGTTTCGATCTTGGCGGGGAATTTCGCCGGTTCCGCGCGTTTTTCCAGCGTGATCTGATCACCGTTTAGCGGCAGACCATAGAATTGCGGCCCGTTGATCGAGGCAAAGGCTTCAAGCTTGTCAAGCGCGCCTTCCTGCTCGAACACATGAGCAAGAAGCTGCACGGTGTTGTTGGCGGTAAAGATACCGGCACAGCCGCAAGGGCTTTCCTTGCGATCATCGGTATGCGGGGCTGAATCAGTCCCCAGGAAGAAGCGCGCATCGCCCGATGTTGCCGCCGCACGCAGGGCCAAACGGTGCTTTTCACGCTTGGCAACCGGCAGGCAATACATATGCGGATGAATGCCGCCGACCAGAATGGCATTACGGTTAATGATCAGGTGATGCGTCGTGATGGTCGCGCCCAGATTTTTGTCATTGGCTTTGACATATTCAACGCCGTCTTCGGTCGTGATGTGTTCCATCACCACACGCAGTTCCGGCAGACGCTTGCGCAGCGGATCAAGAACCCGGTCGATAAACACCGCTTCACGATCAAAGATATCAATATCCGCATCGGTGACTTCGCCGTGCACACAAAGCGGAATACCAAGCTCTGCCATCCGCTCAAGCGCCGGCATCGCATTATCGAAATTGCGAACCCCGCTGTCGGAATTGGTGGTTGCCCCGGCCGGATACAGCTTCAAGGCGGTAATCACACCGGCCTTATATCCTTCCTCGATATCATCGGGATTGGTGCCCTCGGTCAGATACAGGGTCATCAGCGGGGTGAAATCATGGCCTTGCGGAATGACTGCGGTGATGCGGTCGCGATAGGCCACGGCATCAGCAGTTTTGACCACCGGCGGCACCAGGTTCGGCATGATGATCGCACGGGCAAAATGCTCCGACGTCTCGCCAATCACACCTTTGAGCATCTCACCATCACGCAGATGCAAATGCCAGTCATCCGGACGGCGAAGGGTAATGCGTTGTGTCGACATGTGGCGATCTCCTGGCAACCATTGAGCCCCGTTTGGGAATATGGAGGGTTTCCTAGCAGATTGGGTGGGAGTTGGGAATGTCAAAGAGACACTATCACCGCTTCACTTTGTAATGAATAGCTGTCCAGCAATTTCTACTGGCATCATGCAGAAATTCGAATGGCCATGTGAACGGGCCGGACTTCGGCAACTGCAGATCACCGCCATTCAGAAAGTATGTAGCTTCTTCTTCGCTTGAGAAATCAAACGCTGCTGAACTTACGCATGCTCGCTTTTCATCATCGCTCAGTGGGCTACCTGCAATAATTACATTCACATGAAGTGCAACAATCACAATAGTGGTTGCGAACAAAAATCCCGCCAGAGTTACAAGTTCAAAGAACCAATTGTATGTAGTCGGAATTGCAGCTCCATCTGCCTCAGCAAGACTTTTGTTGATCCTAGACACGACCAACAGCAAACAAATACCAAGTGCAGAGACCGTAGTAGATCCACTCAGAGCCAATGCCACAGGGAAGTACAGCACAGCCAAATAGTACTCCCCACCAATACAGGAGCAAGGGCTGAGAAAAAGAAAGTCACGTTGCCCAATATCAACAAAGCCGGCATCCCGGTTGGCAAGCTTGACCTAAGCACCAGTTTGCTGCCATCAGGGACGATCTTCATCAGGGCTTGTGCGGCTTCCACCACGCCGCCGATGGTGGTGACCGCCAACTCCTGCACCACACCATCAATCGGGGCGCGCAGGACCTACTGATCGCGGCGGCGTTCGACCTTGATACGTTACTGCACCAATGATCCGCATTCCTGATCAAGCCGCGCGCGCTCGTCAAACAGGTTTTCTTCAAAGTCCGCCAATGTGCTTTGCAGCCGTTCCTGTGCCATGGCGATATCGGCATTGGCCTTTTGCACATCAGCCTCAGCAGCTTCGTCAACTTGCACTGAAACTTTTGCAGCCGCCGAAGAACTAGAATCTCCGCTTTCATTACCCCCGCCGGGGTAATCGGAATAAGAAGGGTTGTTGGGTGACTTAGTTTCACTGACAGACCGACCTCCGCGAACACTATCTCGCGACGCCCTACCACCGGACGAGTGCCCCCAGAACTTCCTGAACTACTTGACGCACCACCTTCCATTTAAATACCCCCTCCCCAATTCACACTTAAAAATAAAAAATTTTACCTGGCACAATCTAATCTTCAATATACTTAAAACCTTGAAATGTTTCGTAAAACTCACTCAAACACGAGTCATATGAAGAGTAACTTCCATCAAAAACAAACATATTAAATGAATAAACGAATCTATTTTCGTTATATATCACCCTAATAATACAATCACTATGATTATCAACATAGTCATGATTATAAAATAGCTCATTTGTTGCTCTTCCGGAAGAAATCATAGAATCAATAATTTCATCTTCACTTTGAATTGAAAAAACAATTGCATAAACAGGAACAACTTCACCTGGATTAATAAAATTAAAATAACCCCTATACTTTTCATTTATTTTATAAATTTCCGATATATTAGTACCAACATCCAGTATTGACACCACGTCAATTGGCGCGTGATCTGCAACCAGCAAATTTTCTTTTTCGGAAATATTTCCCTCTAAATCAACGTAGTACACCTTTGACACAGCCGCGCCTGAGTGAACCCACGCCACAAAAAAAATAACTAAAGGTAGAATTTTCACTCTATTACACCCTTCCAATACATTGATCCGCACCTCGCCCCTACCTTTCCCTCAAACTCTCATCCCGATACCACAACATCGGACCAAGGACATATTCCAATAACCGACGCTCTCCGGTACGAATATCTACTGTAACGGTCATACCGAGTTCGTTGCTACCATGATGAAAGAACATGGAGTGACACAAACATGACGCCTGAGGCGAAAAGAACAAAATGGCTAACGCCCGGGCTCAAGTTAGCGGTAGGAGCCCCTGCATGAGCGCACCGTTATTTCTGACATCACAGCAAGTTTCTAACCGTTGGGCGCAGGCGGGTATTCTTGGAAGATGCAATAAGCCTATTTCGACTGCGACCCTGGCTTTCTGGCGGAGCGAAGGCACAGGCCCCAAACCTGTGAAGGCTGCTGGCGCAATCCGATACGGCATCAAGGCTTTGCGGCAGTATAAACGAGAAAACTTTGGGCAGGAATGTGACGTCATGCCAAATTCCGACGCCCCCGGATAGCGCAGTTTTTTGCTACCTATTTGCTACCTAAACCAAAAAAGGCTTAGAGGGTGAACCTCTAAGCCTTTGAATTTTTGGGGCGAGTGATGGGACTTGAACCCACGGCCCCCAGAGCCACAATCTGGTGCTCTAACCACCTGAGCTACACCCGCCATCGTGTGGCGCGGTTTATATGGCCCGTGGCCCCCAACGTCAAGCGCATATTTTCACTTTTTTCCGCTGATTTTTCCCAAGCCCTTCAAAGCGCCGAATTTTGCGGGCTTGGGCGATGTGGTGGTGGTTTGGCTGGTGAATTCTTCATACAAATTCGCCGACCTACCCGTCTGAACATCTTGCATGTCGGGCCACATGCCTTAATTAATCGGGGTCACGAACTGAACCGCAAAACAGCGTGCAAAACCATGCATATATGTATTTGCGGATTGCCGGCACCCGATGGTTGATCTTGGGGCAACCGGCCACAAAACAGAAAAACAGACGGAGTATCGGAATGAAGTGGGGCGTTATCAGCACCGCCAAGATCGGCACGGAAAAGGTCATTCCGGCCATGCAGGAAAGCGACAAGCTTGAAATTCTGGCGATTGCCGGACGTGATCTTGAAAAGACCCGCGAGGTCGCCGAAAATTTGCGTATTCCGCGTGCCTATGGCTCCTATGAGGAGCTTCTGGCCGACCCGTCAATCGAGGCGGTTTACAATCCCCTGCCCAACCATCTTCATGTCGAATGGACGATCAAGGCGCTGGAAGCAGGCAAACATGTCCTGTGCGAGAAGCCGATCGGCCTTGATACCGAAGATGCCAAGCGCCTGATTGCTGCGCGCGACAAAAGCGGCAAACAGGTTCTTGAAGCCTTTATGGTGCGTCATCATCCGCAATGGCTGGAAGCCCGCAAGATCGTCGAAAGCGGTCAGATCGGCCAGCTGACCGCAGTGCAAAGCATCTTTACCTATTTCAATGCCGATCCGAACAATGTGCGCAACAAAAAGGACATTGGCGGCGGCGGGTTGCTTGATATCGGCTGTTATTGCGTTGTCGGCCCGCGCTTTGTCACGGCAAAGGAGCCGGTCCGCGTTGTGTCGCTGATGGACAAGGACCCGAAATTCGGCACCGACCGGCTTGTATCGGGGATGCTTGATTTCGGTTCGGGCCTTCAGGCGAGCTTTGTTTGCGGCACCCAGTCCGCCGCAGTTCAGCGCGTGCATATTCTTGGCTCTGAGGGCCGGATCGAAATCCTGATGCCGTTCAACCCGATCCCGGAAAACCCGGCAATCATCCGGGTTGGCGGGCAGAAACAGCCGGGCTTTGACGAAGCCCGCGAAATCAAATTCCCGGTCTGCAATCACTACACCCTGCAAGGGGAATCGGCGACCGCGATCTTTGCCGGTGAAAGCCCGGTCGATTATCCAATTGAAGATGCGATCATGAATATGCAGATCCTTGATGCCCTGGCCCGTTCGGCCAAGACCGGCAGTTGGGAAATGGTCAAATCCTGATCAGCAGGTATCGACCTTCTTAAATGACAAAGGGCGCAAGCATCTGCTTGCGCCCTTTGTGTATCGACATATCCGGCACCAGCCGGATCACGGCACGGCAATCCTATTTGGCAAAGGCCTTTTTCATGCGGTCGATGGCATCCTGCATCTTTGTTTCTTCCTTGCAGAAGCAGAACCGCACGAAATGGCGCACGCCACCGTCTTCACCTTGATAGAAGGCCGACACCGGGATGGCGACCACACCGGCTTCCTTGATCATGATCTGACAGAATTCGACATCATCACAATCATAGCCAAGCGGGCGGAAATCACAGGTGATGAAATAGGTCCCCTGGGAATCCAGGACATCAAACCCGACTTCCTTGAGTCCCTTCATCAGGAAATCACGCTTGGCCTGCATTTCGGCGGTGAAGGTTTCGAAATATTCGTCATCCTTGTTCAGCCCATAGGCCACACCGTGCTGAAGCCCCGGCGGCACGGTAAAGACAAGGAACTGGTGCGCCTTTTTGATCGGCTCCATCAGTTTGGCACAGGCCGTGACATAACCGATCTTCCACCCGGTCAGCGAGAATGTCTTGCCCGCCGATCCGATCCGCACGGTGCGATCATGCATGCCCGGAAACGTCATCAGCGGTTTGTGTTTGCGGCCATCAAAGACCAGATGTTCATACACCTCGTCACACAGCGCGATAACATCATGCTTGATGCACAGATCGGCAACAAATTGCAGTTCGTCGTCGCTATAAACCTTGGAACAGGGGTTCTGCGGCGAGTTGATCAGGATCAGCTTGGTTTTTTCGCTAAAGGCGGCGGCCAGTTCTTCGCGCGGCAATTCCCAGTGCGGCGGGGTCACGCGCACCAGTTTGGGAATACCACCGGCCAGCTTCACCATCGGAAGGTAGCTGTCATAAAGCGGTTCGATCAGAATGACTTCGTCACCCGGGGCCACCAGACCAAGGATCACGTCAGCCAGCCCCTCGGTCGCGCCGACCGCAACCAGAACCTCTGTTTTCGGATCGACATCGATGCCATAGAACCGTTTATTGTGATCGGCAACGGCCTGAAGCAATTCGGGCACCCCGGCAAGCGGCGGATACTGGTTGGACAGTTCCATGGTGGCCTTGGCGGCGGCTTCGCGGATATCGGCCGGGCCGTCGGTATCGGGTGCACCCTGCCCCAGATTGATGGCCTGATGTTTCTGGGCCAGTTCGTTCATCACTTCAAAGATCGTAATACCGCCCGAAGCAAAAAGCGGGTTGCCGACAAATTCGGTCATGAGGCGTCCTTTATATTATATGCGTTCGCCGGATGGTGGCGTCCGGTTGCAGCCCGGCCCGATCAGGCCATTTTATGGGTCATCCGTGCCGTACTATAATCGCCCAAAGGCAAATTGTTCGAGTCCATATATCAGACAGACCGATTAAAGGTCATCTGGCGCATATGCATGACACAATTCACTCTTTTGCGGCAAATCCTGTCGCATGCCGGTGTCATTCTGGCAAGGATTGAGCAATCCGGATCACTCTGCCCGGCGATGATGCAGGGCGTTTGCATATTTTTTGATCATTTTGCCTAAAACTCGATCACCTGCAATCAAGAAAATCTTAAAAATTTCATGGGTTTTGCTGGGTTTTCGCGCAAAGAATCCTTAGAATGCCACCGCGGACCAAACTTGGCATGGTCCGTGCAACAGACACCGTGCGAAGCATTACGCTTTCCGAGTTCTACGCAACTCTCGCAAAAAGCAGAGGGCGCTTAATGAAAAAGATCGAAGCCATCATCAAGCCATTCAAGCTTGACGAGGTAAAAGAGGCCCTTCAGGAGATCGGCCTCAAAGGGATTACCGTCACCGAAGCCAAAGGTTTCGGCCGTCAGAAAGGTCACACGGAGCTGTATCGCGGCGCCGAATATGTTGTGGACTTTTTGCCGAAGGTAAAGCTGGAAATCGTCGTCGAGGACACGCTGGTTGAGCGTGCGATTGAGGCAATCCAGCAAGCCGCTCATACCGGCCGTATCGGCGACGGTAAAATTTTCGTTTCCTCACTCGAGGACGCGATCCGTATTCGTACCGGTGAACGGGGCAACGACGCGATCTGATCGGTCTTGCCTGTCAAAGAACACCGTACGGTAACTAAATTTGAGTTTTAAAGGGTTGCATCATGTCTGACGCTGCTTCTGTACTTAATCTGATCAAAGAAAAAGGCATCCAGTTTGTCGATCTGCGCTTTACCGATACCAAAGGTAAATGGCAGCACACCGCGCAGGATATCTGCACGATCGACGAAGATGTCTTTGTTGACGGCATCATGTTCGACGGTTCGTCGATCTCCGGCTGGAAAGAAATCAACGAATCCGACATGATCCTGATGCCGGATCCGTCGACCGCTGTTGTTGATCCGTTCACCGCACAGCCGACCCTGATCCTCGTTTGCGACGTTATCGAACCGGCAACCGGCCAGGGTTACGAGCGTTGCCCGCGTTCGACCGCGAAACGCGCACTGGCTTACATGAAGTCGGCTGGTATCGGCGACACCGCATATTTCGGCGCAGAGCCGGAATTCTTCATGTTCGACGACGTTCGTTGGAGCACCTCGCAGGAGAGCATGGCTTACGCGCTTGACTCCGAAGAAGGTCCGTACAACACCGGCACCGAATTCGAAGGCGGCAACCGCGGCCACCGTCCGGGTCCGAAGGGTGGTTACTTCCCGGTACCCCCGGTTGACTCGGCAAACGACATCCGTGCCGAAATGGTCAACTACATCAACGAAATGGGCGTGCGTTGCGAAAAGCACCACCACGAAGTTGCACCGTCGCAGCACGAACTGGGTATCGCATTCGGCACCCTGATCGAACATGCTGACGCCGTTCAGGTTTACAAATACTGCATCCACATGGTTGCACACCAGTATGGCAAAACCGCGACCTTCATGCCGAAACCGATCTTCGGTGACAACGGCTCGGGCATGCACACTCACCAGTCGATCTGGCACGAAGGCAAGCCGCTGTTCGCTGGTAACGGCTATGCTGATCTTTCTGAAACCGCTCTGTACTACATTGGCGGTATCATCAAGCACGCCAAAGCACTGAACGCTTTCACCAACCCGACGACCAACTCCTACAAGCGTCTGGTCCCGGGCTTCGAAGCACCGGTTCTGCTGGCATATTCCGCACGTAACCGTTCTGCTTCCTGCCGTATCCCGTACACCGCTTCGCCGAAGGGCAAGCGCGTCGAGATCCGCTTCCCGGATGCCCTTGCCAACCCGTATCTCGCATTCTCTGCAATGCTGATGGCTGGCCTTGACGGTATCGAGAACAAGATCCACCCGGGCGAAGCAATGGACAAAAACCTCTATGACCTTCCGCCGGAAGAGCTCAAAGAAGTTCCGACCGTTTGCCGTTCGCTTCACGAAGCTCTCGACAGCCTCGATGCTGACCGTGAGTTCCTGAAGAAGGGCGACGTTATGACCGACGACCTGATCGACGCTTATATCGCGCTGAAAATGGAAGAAGTCGTTCGTTTCGAACAGGCTCCGCACCCGGTCGAATTCGACATGTATTACAGCGGCTAATTCCTTTCACCCGAAAGGAAGACGCGAAATATCGGAAACGCCCGGCCATCTGGCCGGGCGTTTTCATTTGTATATCATCTTTTGTGCATAACAGGCGGCAATCATTAAACGGTTTGCTTACCCCTTCCCGATAAGATTTGACCTGACCTTTCGTATCGGGATTTAATCAGACCTATGAGCAGCAAACCTTCAACGCCCAGTTTTTCCGAAAAACGCAATCGGCAAAAAGCCGACAAACTGGTGCGGACGGCCAAAAATGCGCTGGCAACGGGCCGGGACAAGGAAGCAATCCCCTACCTTGACCGGGCGTCCGAACTTGCGCGCAACAATCCCGAACGACTTGAACGCACCCTGCTTCTGACCGGCGAAGCCCACCGGCATCTTGGCGATATGGACGCCGCGCGCACCTGTTTTCGCAGCGTGCTGAAAGCCAATCCCACCTGCGGCCGGGCCTGGAAATATCTTTCCGATATCACCAAACTCACTGCCGACAGCGACGATATAAAAAACATGGTGGCCCTGCTGAACCGCGATGCCGTGCTTGATTTCCAAAAGGCAAACCGGTCGGTTCGAACCGCCAGTGCGGCACAAGTCCGTCAAAAGCTTTATCAAACCAGTGTTGAACGCTGGAAACCTTACGAACCCTATATTCAGCCACTTTTATCCGCACTTGGCCTGCACGATAGCGACAGGGAAAATTCATGAACACGGCGACATCGCAGACACCCGAACAGGTATTGGAGCAGGCGCAGAAACTTTGGGCGCAGGGCAAATCCCAGAAGACCTACGACCTTGTTTCGACCTATTTGCGGGCCAATCCCAATGACGGGCCGCTGTTGCATTTCTTTGCCGGCGTTCTGGAAAAGCAGGGCAATATATTCGGGGCAATCAAACATCTGGAATTTGCCTGCAAGGCGCCCAACAGCCAAAGCTTGTATTTCCTTGATCTGGCATCACTGCTTGGCAAACAGCAAATGTATGTCGAAAGCCAGAATGTCCTGACGGTTGCGATGAAGCGCGACCCGGGCAATCCGGAAATCCAGGCCCAGCTTGGCAGCATGTTGATCCTGAACGGTTTCTTTGATCAGGGTGTCAAACTGTTCAGTCACGTGATGGCCCAAAGCCCGTCAAACTGGCAACGATGGACCCTGTTTGCAAATTCGGTCGCCAAATCATCCCGGCCCAAACAGGCCGCCGAACTTTATGACCAGGCACTTGAAATCATGCAGGGTGCCGGTGCATCGGATGCGGATGTAAAGCCGTCGCCAGCCGATATTGCCAATACCCTGATGGCCAAGGCCGATCACCTTAAAACCATCGGCGACAAAGACGGCTGCACAGCCCTTATTCGCGCCGCAATCGCCCAGACAAAATATGTCGCGCGTGCATGGGCGGAACTGGCAACGCTCAAGGCATTTACCGACGACGATGTCGCAACGGTCGAGAAAATGATCGGTGCGGAACGCGGCAAATTATCGAAGCTTGATCTGCAATATCTGCACCATGCGCTTGGCCTTGCCTATATGACGCGCGATGACGGCAATGCCGCGATGGCCCATTACCTTAAGGCCAACGCCTATCAGCGTGAACAGATCGACTATAACGAGGAAAAGACCCTGGCATTCCTTGCGAACCTGCCGAATTTCTTTACCCCGGATGCGATAGCCGGCAACACTCTGAGCGAAACCGGGAATGAACAGCAATTCATCTTTATTGTCGGCATGCCGCGTTGCGGATCGACCCTGCTTGAACAGGTTCTTGACAGTCACAGCGACGCGTTCGGCGTCGGGGAAATTCGCACTCTGCCCGGGCTTTTGAAGCGGGCCTACGGCGATGGCTTCCCGTCCCTGCCCGCCCATAAAAAACTTTTGGCCGATCCCAAACGGCTGGCCCTGTTTGCAAAGGCCTATCGCGACGAAGTATCGCGGATGCTGCCGCCGGAAGTTCTGAAAAATGGCAAAGGCCCGCGCTATATCGTTGACAAGATGCTGGGCAACTTTGTGTCGGTCGGCCTGATTGCCATGGCATTCCCCAATTCAAAAATCATTCACGCGCGCCGCGACCCGATGGATACCGCGTTTTCATGCTTTACCCATTTCTTTGCCGACGGGCATAAATATCTGTGTGACTTGCGTGAAATCGGCAATTTCTATGTCGCGTATCGTGATCTGATGGCCTATTGGGAAAAGACCCTGTCAAAGGATCAGCTGATCACGGTCGATTATGAAAAAGTCATTGCCGACCTTGATCACGAAGCCCGCCGGCTTTTTGATTTCCTTGGCCTTGACTGGCAGGACGCGTGTCTTGAATTTTATGCCAACACGCGTGAAGTCCGCACCCATAGCGCCCTTGAAGTCCGCCAGCCCGTCTATAACAGCAGTCTGGAACGCTGGCGCCCCTATCAAAAGGAACTGACCCCGCTGATCGAGGCACTTGGCATCAATCCGGACTGATCACACCATAAAATCGTCACGTCGCGCGCCAGTTTTTGCCTGCTGATACGTGTTTGCTCATAATGGGCGGGCTTTGCATTCGCCCGCATCACTGAGCAAACAGGATGTCGGCCATGAGTGACTATCAAAGCACAACAGCACCAAACGCCGCCCATGTGCGGGCCAAACTTCGCCTGCAACCGGCCATACCGCCCACAAACAGCACGTCTTTGCCGGGCAATCGCGGGACGACGCCATCGGTACCGGCGCATAAACTGGCAACCGGGCTTTCTGAAATCCGGACGCAATGGAGTTCCGGGCATCGACGTGCGGCCCGCAAGCTGTGCGGCAAGCTTCTGCAAGACTATCCCGACAATGGTGATCTGTTGCAGATCAACGGGCTGATTTGCAATGAAAGCGGACAGGTATCCGATGCGGTCCGCAGTCTTGAGCGCGCATGCAACTGCGCATCGCCCAAGCCCGTCTATTTCACCGACCTTTCGGCCGTTCTGGCCAATGCCGGGTATGAGGCACAAGCCAAAACCGTTCTGAATGCCGCGATAAAACACTTTGCGCTTGACGGGAAAGTTCACTTGCAGCTGGGGCTTCTTGAAGCCCGCGGCATGGGCACGCGAAATGCCATTCCCCATCTTAAACGTGCCATTGCCCTTGCGCCGAATGACTGGACCGCATGGAGTGCCATGGGGGTTGTGTTGCTGTCGCTTGATGACATCGAAGCCGCCCTGCAACATCTGGGCAAGGCATTGAAATGTGCACAGGCCAATGCCGATGCCAAGGCGATAAATGATATCCGCATCAGTATTGGCGAATGTCAGAAGGAACTGGGCAATGTCGCGGAAGCCTGCGCATTGTTTGAAATTGTCCTGTCCCAAGAACCCCATAATGTGCGGGCATGGCATTGCCTGACCTTGGCGACACGCGTGCCCGAAGACCACCCGGCACGCGCCGTCATTTTCGATATCTATCAGTCGGGCCGCTATCAATCGATGCCGGTAAACGAACAGGAAATGCTGCTGTTTTCGATCGGTAAGGTCGAAATGGAAGCCAAGAATGTCGATGCCGCAATGAAGGCGCTTGCCGAAGCCAACCGGACCAAACGCCAAACCATCAATTACACCCCCGCTGCGATCGAAGACATGCTTGATCATGTTCGTGACCGGTTTCCGGCCGAACGGTTTGCCCATCTTGGTCCGGTTCGTAACGATGCCGACGAACCCCAGCATGTTTTCATTGTTGGCATGCCCCGTTCGGGCACGACCCTGACCGAGCAGATCCTGAGCTCACACCCCGATGTATTCGGCGCGGGCGAGCTTGATACCATGGTCTATCACCATCATGCCCTGATCGAGCATAAGGTCAAAAACGGGGCCGCACGCGAAGATGTCATGAAATACGATGATGACTTCATCCGTATTCTTGGTCAGGCATACCGCAAGGAAACACTGGGCCGGATCACGCGCATCCAGTCCGGCAGCACCGATAACGGCACCGCCACCATCCGCAGGATCGTCGACAAGCTGCCTTCAAACTTCACGCGGGCCGGGATGCTGGCACTGATGTTGCCAAACACCCGGATCATCCATTGCCGGCGTCATCCGGTGGCATCATGCTTTTCGATCTATAATCGCCGGTTTGGCGGTGTGCAGAACTTTGCCTATGACCAGCGCGATCTTGGGCATTATTACAATACCTATGAACGGTTTATGGATCACTGGCGCGATGTTTTGCCATCGGACCGGTTGATCGAAGTCGATTACGAAAATGTCGTCGACAATCTTGAAACAGAAGCCCGCCGACTGATCGAATTCGTCGGTCTGCCTTGGGATGATGCCTGTCTGAATTTCCATCAGAACGAACGTCAGGTCCGCACACACAGCGCCCTGCAAGTCCGCAAGCCGATCTATCGCACCAGCCTGAAGGGCTGGCAGCCCTATGCAAAACATCTTGGTCCGTTACTTGAAACACTGGGCCTTGATGAACAGGGCAACCCGCGCGACACCGATACAAAAAAGGCCAGCTGACGCTGGCCTTTTGGCGGTCTGATATCGATGTCAGTCCTGATGCAGTTCCGGTTCAAGATCGGGGGTATAAAGGCAATGGCGCGCCTTGCCCGATGCCTTGGCCTGATGCATTGCCTTGTCGGCACGGCGCAGCTGTTCGTTCATGTCGCTGCTGCCACCATCAAAAACGGCAAACCCGATTGATGCGGTCACACCGCAATCTTCGCCTTTCCACACGAAGGGCTGATTGAGTTCCGACAAGATGGCATCGGCCATCTCGATCATTTCCTTTTCACCGCCCTTGTTGATGAACAGCATGGTGAATTCATCACCACCAAGACGCGCGACTTCTTCGGCCCGGCGCGCCGCGCGTTTCAACCGTTTGGAGGTCTCGCTCAGAAGCCAGTCCCCCGCGGCATGCCCCTTCTCGTCATTGAGTTTCTTGAACCCGTCAAGATCAAGGATGAACATGGCGGCCGGGGTGTTGGTGCCGCGCAGCACGGTTTCACACTGATCAATTTTTTGCATGAAGCGCGCCCGGTTGGCCAAGCCGGTCAGTTCATCGTTGTTGGCCTTGTTTTGCAGTTCGCGTGCCGCGTGTTTTTGTTTGGTGATGTCGCTGGTCCACCACAGAACCGATTCCTCGCCTTCGAACGACAGCGGTTCCAGCGATGTCTTGAGCCATTTGGCCTCGGACATGTTCGGGCGGCGCAACCGGATTTCGACATCATGCAATTCGCCAAGCATATCCATGTCGCTCAGCGACTGTTGGCGATAACGGTCCGACAGCAAAATCGCATCGGTCGGTTGTTTCTCGTCCTTGATGTCGAGCATGTTGGCAAAGGTGCTGTTGAAAAACTGGAACACCCCGGTTTCCCGGCTGGAAATGCCGACACCGATCGGCGCACTTTCCAGAAGCCCGGTCAGGCGCTGGGCTGCTTCGGCGACTTCGGCCTGCGCCTTTTTCAGGCTGGTGACATCAATCAAGGATCCGATGGTGCCGGCAATGCTGCCACTTGGCCCCTTAAGGCTTGATGCGGCAAACAAAGCCGTCCGGTTATCATCACCAAGCGCGAATGAGATTTCATCACGCACCTGGCCTTCTTTAACCAGCAATGCCTTTTCGTGATCGGTAATGGTCTTGGCCAGGTCTTTTGGCGCCACTTCGACAAGCTTTTTGCCGATAACGTCGGTAACCTGAAGATCAAACAGTTCCGCAAAGGCGCCGTTACAGCGCGTCACAACGCTTTCGAGGTTTTTAAGGTAAACCGGGGTCGGCAACACATCGATCAGATGCTGGATAAAGATTTTGTGGTCTGCCAATGCACGCGCCAGTTCCTGGGCCTTGCCACCATCACGCAGCACAAGGGCAATCGTATTGCCGGGCCCGGTATCGCAGTGCCAGGAAAACACCGTCTTTTCGAGCCGAAATCCCGGCAGATCCGCACGGCCGCCAGATGAAATCGCGCCCAGCGCGTGGCGAACCGATCCGACCGAATCCCCGTCGGAGAATTCGCCCTTCTTGGCAAGGAAGGCAAGAAACTGTTTGATTTCGGTTCCGGCACGCAAAACAGTTTTCGCCGCAGCGAGCTGTTTCTCGGCGGCCGGATTGACATGAACGATTTTCAGATCGCCCTTATCAAGAAAAACAAGACTATCACGTGACAACGCTGCTGTTGCCACCACATCCACACTAACTGACAAGACACCCCGCACGCCGCAAAACGACGTGCTCCCTCGGCTATGTTATATAGATGTCCCAGCTCAGACCTTTTTTGACCGGTCTTTCTTTATATAAGCAACACCCATTGCATATACTTGAGGATAAGTCATTATTTTTCTTGCGGCCAGAAGAATGCCTTACGGCCTTGTCGTTGCAGATTATTTCGTCGGAATGGGCAGATCGATATAGCCGCGATCAATGCAATGTTCGAGTTCACGCGCCGCCGCCAGCATTTCCTGATAGGTTTCGCGCAAATGTCTGAGCTTTTTAAGCTCTTCCTCGGTCGGGTGCTGGTCGGTGCGATCAGCACTGAGCTTGAACGCATATTTCAGATAATCGGCGCGCAACCGGGCAACCGTGATCATAAGCGGCACCGCGTTTTCCACCGACATGTCAGGTATGGCCGGGCTGATGATTTCGTGATTGATTTCACGCAGGACATGTTCCATGCCCATCATAAAACGGCTTTTGCTGCGGTTTGTATCCTGTGACATGCCCTTTACTCCTACATCATAAGGGTCTGAATTCATGGGACAGTATTACGCGGGAAAGTAAAAACACCTATAACAGTTTGCTACCCGAAGTCCGCCATCGGCCATTTTGCATCCCGTCTGTCGGGATCGCAACTTGCAGGCGCGCGATAACCGCGCTAGAGGATGGGACAATGATTTTTCAAACACAGGAATTCTATCATGGAAGCACGCGTCAAGTGGCTTGAGAACCTTACCTTCACCGGCACCAGCGGCACCGGTCATGGCGTTGTCATGGACGGGGACAAGGATAACGGCTTTGGACCGAGCCCGATGGAAATGCTGCTTCTGGGGATTGGCGGCTGTTCGTCGATTGACGTTGTGCACATCCTGAAAAAAGGCCGCGAAAACGTTCTTGATGTTGAAACCGACGTCAAGGCAGAACGCGCCGAAACCGATCCCAAGGTCTTCACCAAAATCCACCTGCATTTCAAGGTCAAGGGTGAGAACCTTAACGAAACCAAGGTCGGACGCGCGGTTGAACTTTCGGCAGAAAAATACTGCTCGGCATCGATCATGCTGTCCAAGGCCGCCGAAATCACCCATAGCTGGGAAGTCATTGAATAACGGGCATCTGTCTTTCTGCCCCAAACAGGTCACGATGATGACTTAGAAAAAGCGGTCTGGATACGGGCCGCTTTTTTTGTTGTTCGCACCCGGCCACGAGACGGGTTAACATCGCGTTCTGCCTGAAACGATATCGATTACAATTGTTTGCGCCAACCGATACGGAGCCACCCCATGGTCAAACGACAAACAATACGGACCGGCATCACGTCACTTGCCCTGGGTGCTGTCATGGCAATCGGCATTGGCACGCAGGCGTTCGGGCAATATGCGCCGTCGGGCAATGCCGTCACAAGCCCGGCCAACGGTTTGGCCTTTGATGACTATGTCACCGCAACGCGCAAACAGCTTCGCGATGTCATATCGGCCCGTTTCGAGGCCGTAGCAGACCCGTTTGGTTCGTTCGATATTGATCAGGTTGTCGATATGCGAAGCCCCTATTCTCTTGGGGCGGACGAGGCCGCCTGTTTGACGACCGGCCGCGGACTTGCCCATGGTGAAAAAGTCGGTTTTCTGGCCGTTCACGGCCTGACAGACAGCCCCTACTGGCTAAGCGATGTGCGCGATCAGCTGCGCCGGGATTTCCCGTGCGCCACCTTTAACGGCGTGCTGTTGCCCGGTCATGGCACGGCGCCCGGTGATCTGATCGATGTCAGTTATCAGGATTGGCTGGATACCGTGAATTACGGCATGACGGCGTTTGACAAGGATATCGAACATATCATCGCAATCGGTTATTCAACCGGCGCCACCCTGATCGGGCGTGATATCGCCGCGCGCAGCAATGATCCGCGCATCAGTGCCATGATCATGCTGTCCCCGGGGCTTGCGGCCAAAAGCGATATGGCATGGCTGACACCCTATGTCCGGTATGTCAAAAAATGGGTCGGTCAGGGATCTGAAAATGATCCCGGAAAATACGGGTCCATGGCAATGAATGCGGCGGCCGAGTTTCATCTTTTGACCGCCCCGTATCGCGATGCATCAATCCCGGCTTCCAACGTTCCGGTTTTTGTTGCCATCAGTTCCGATGACCAGACCGTTAACCCACTGGCCACCGTGGACTATTTCTGCAACAAGGTCCAAAGCCCGATCCGCCAGATGATCTGGTATCAGGGCGAAATCAATACTGTTGATGAACATCCCCAATGTGATGACATCGATATCGTGAAATCCGCCAATGACGACATGCGAACCATCAATCACGCCCATACCGCCATTACCATGAGCCCGGAAAACCCGGTTTACGGTCTTGATGGTGCGGTACTTGATTGCGGCCATTATGATGATCCCGACGAACTTGCATCCTGCCAGTCCGGCACCGATACAGTTTATGGCGAACGCAATCTGTTGAAATCGGCAACACCCGGGACCCTGCGCCGGGGCACGTTTAATCCTGATTTCAACGCCATGATGGACAAGATGGCAATCTTTGTTGCGGCATCGCTTGGTGTAAACAAACAGCCCGCTGCGCAATGACCGTGCAATCACGTCCCGGCAAAAGCACATCTTCCGATCTGATGGATTTTACCATTGATCACTTCACCGGCCCCGATGGCGTGCGGCTGCGCATCGCCATCATGACCCCGCCCGATACTCGCGGGCATGTTCTTATTCTTCAGGGGCGCGGTGAATTCGTTGAACGCTACCGCGAGACGGCCAACGATCTGGCCCGGCGCGGATACGGCACCGTGACATTCGATTTTCGCGGACATGGCGGATCTTCACGCGCCACCCCGGACCCGATGATGGGATATGTGCGTGATGTTGCGCATTATGGGGCCGATACCCGTCACGTCATTGATCACGTCAAACATCAGCACGGCATTACCTGTGACACCGTCATGACCCATTCAACCGGCGGGCTGGTGGCGATGGTGATGTTGCTTGATCAGCCTGATCTTTGGAAAAGTGTCGTGATGATTGCGCCGTTCTTCGGGCTTGGCGGCCCGCGATGGTTTTCGATTGCCGCCCAGATCCTGTCGGGCAGCTTGTGCCGATATGGTTTTGACAAACAATATCTGCCCGGGCAACGAAACCTCAGCCCGCTTGCAGAATTTGATCCGGAAAACATCCTGACATCTGATCCGCACCGCCATGACCTTAACCGCACGATCCTGCAAGCCGCGCCCGATTTGGTGGTTGGTGGCACATCGGCGGGATGGCTTGATGCCTGTTTCAGGGCACAATCGGAAACAGCCGATCGCTTGGCACAGCCCGACATGGCGCAGAAACTTCCGCCAATGACCATCATTCTGGCGGGCAATGACCAAGTCGTTTCAAACCGGACAACACAAGACCTGCTTGGCCATATCCCGAATGTAACGATCCGGGAAATCCCCGAAGCCCGACATGAAATCTTGCAGGAACGCGATCTTTATCGTGATCAGTTCTGGGCGGCTTTTGACCGGCATATCGACCTTTATGGGACCTGATTCCGCCTAATTCCGCCTGTTTAAGCCATCCGGCTATCAGGTATCAGGCCTTTGAATGGCGGGTTTGTGTCGCGGCGGGGCTCGAGATGCCTTCGAACCGTGATTTGCGAAAGCTGCTTGGTGCCATTCCGCGGTGACGACGGAATTGGCGGTTAAAATGCGACAGGTTTTGAAAACCGGCTTCTTCGGCAACCCGATAGATCGGCATATCTGACGATAACAGCAAGCTTGCCGCCCGGCCCAGCCGCAACCCCATCAGATAATCCTGAATGGTGGACCCCATATGGCGCTGGAAAAACCGGCGCAAGGTGCGTTCGCTCATGCCGGCATTGCGCGCGATCCACGCACTGCTGACCGGTTCGAAATAGCTGCCATGCAGCAAATCAAGAACCCTGCCCAGTCGGCTGGCATCATCATGATCGGGAATTGCTGCATCGAAACGATCAGATGCCAGCGGTATCAGGTCGCTCGCATCAAGCAATGTCCGAAGCACGTCGATCAACATGACAAGCTGATCTGCCGGTGTGCCTTGCTCAAAGACCGGTGCAAATGCCGCGACTTTTCGGGCCGTTGCCGCATCGAACTGAACACCACGACGCGACAGCCGCAATGCGGTTTCAAGCCCGGCCAGTTCGGGCATGGTTTTGCAAACGGTATTGATCCAGTCGGCCGTAAACCAGAAGACAAAGGCCTGATGTCCCTTTGTTGTCCCCGCAACCTGCAGGGCGGCTTCGTGGGCACGCAATTCGCCGTGGCTGGCCGATGGCGGCTGGGCGTTTGCGGAATGCCAAGTATGCGGAAGATTGGGCCCCAACAGCACCAGATCATCATCGCCATAAGAGCCGATATGATCACCGACATAACGCTGCCCGTGACTTCCAAGTGTCAATGTCAGTTCATATTCCGGGTGAAAATGCCATTCAAACGGGATCGCCAGAAGATTGCGATACAGGCCCTTCCATGATCGGTCCGGGGCAATCTGAACATGTTCGAACAAAAGCTTCATCTGATCGCAACCATGCCTTTACGGAACACAATCTGGATTAATTTGGCCAAATAGTATCATTCTTTGTCCGCCCTGTCAGTGTGCAGGTGCCCGTCATCCTGTTTTAATTTTTCCAGATCAAAACAGGATGACGGAGGAACATCATGTCCATGCTTGCCAATGCCCCAACCATGACGCCCACCATGGCCCCGAACAGTGACCGTCCGGGAAATGCATCCACCAAGGAAGTCAGCGGTACACAGCTGCGCGATCTGAAAAAGAAACTTCCGTTGCGCGTCCTGTCCGAAGACGATTTTGCGCATTGGCAGACATATGGATATGTGGTTGTTCCAAATGCAGTCCCCGCCGAACAGGTCAAGGCGACCGTCGATCTTTTGTGGGAATTCGAAGAAATGGACCCCAACGATCCGGAAAGCTGGGGCCGCCCGCAAATGCGCGACAATGCGATGAAGGAATTGAACAATTCCGGCATGGTCGAGATTTACAATCACCAGACCCTTTGGGATAACCGCCAGACCCAGCGAGTCTATGACGCCTTTGTCGATATCTGGGATCGTACCGATCTCTGGGTCTCGATTGATCGTGCCAACCTCAATACGCCCAACAAGGGCACGCGTGCCTTTGACGGTTTCATTCACTGGGATGCCGATACCAGTGCCGATCCGCTGCCGATCAATGTGCAAGGTGTGCTGTCACTGGTTGATACCACCGATGACATGGGCGGGTTCCAGTGCGTACCCGATCTGTTTGCGAATTTCGAAGAATGGCGCAAAACCGCCCCTGCGGATCGTGATCCGTTCCGCCCGGATATGGATACGGTGCCCTATACACCCAAACGCATTGCCATGAAGGCCGGGGATCTTGTGATTTTCAACAGCCTGCTGGCTCATGGCATTCGCGCCAACCGGTCCGATCAGGCCCGCATCGCGCAATATATTTCCATGGCGCCAGCCACCCCGGAGGAACAGGATCTTGTCGACTGGCGGGTTAAAAGCTGGTCCGAACGGCTGCCTGCGCGCGGCTATGCCTTTCCCGGTGATCCGCGCAATTGGGAACAGACCCGCTATGAACGGGCGAAACTGACCCCGCTTGGCGAAAAGCTTCTGGGCAAGACGCCCTGGTAAAGCCCCCCCCATAAAACAAAGAGCGCCCGGCAATCACACCGGGCGCTCTTTTGATTTTTGCATAAAAACCGGGCCTAGAGTTTGGCCAGCAATTTTGCCTTGGTCGCGTCATCAACAAAACCCGCTTTGATCGCGGTGCGCGTTACCCCCAGCAATTCGGCATCACTGAAACCGAACACATCCTGGGCACGCTGATATTCCTCGGCCAGGCTGGTGTGGAAGAAGGGCGGATCATCCGATCCCAATGTGACTTTCACCCCGGAATCATGGAATTTGCGCAGCGGATGGGATGCATAATCCGGATAGACCGACAGTGAAATATTTGATCCCGGACAGACTTCCAGAACAATTCCGCGCTTTGCCAGTGTTTCGACCAGTTTCGGGTCTTCGATTGACCGCACGCCATGCCCGATACGGGTTACCGGCAGTTTGTCAATCGCATCCCAGACGCTTTGCGGTCCCTGTACCTCGCCAGCATGGGTGGTGCAGCCCAACCCCGCATCCGCCGCGATCTTGAAGGCCGGGTAAAACGTTTCTTGCGAAAACATGCTTTCATTCCCGCCCATGCCGAAACCGACAATATAGGGATGCCCGCAATCTGCTGTTTCGCGCGCGACCTTTACCGCGATATCGCCACCTACATGGCGCACACAGGTCATGATGATCCGGCCGGTAATCCCGGTTTCCTTTTCGGCACGGTCAATGCCATCGACCACCGCTTCGAGATGCTCGTCGTAGGAAAGACCACAATCAGCTGCATGGGTTGGTGAACAGAAAAGCTCGACATAAAGCGCGCCAACCTTTGCCTGTTCGGTCAGGTAAAAGTGAGTCAGGTCCGAATAATCCTGCTTGGTGCGGATGGCTGCACTGGCCTTGTCAAAGCTTTTGAGGAATTCCGGAAAATCGTCCCAGATATAACGATCCTGTTCATCATAGATGTCATCAGGCAGGGTCAGATTGTTGCGCTTGGCAAAGCTACGCACCAGCGCAGGCGTCAGGGCCCCTTCAAGATGCAGATGCAATTCGGCCTTTGGAATGGACAGGGTCATTTGGACGCTCCGGATCTGTCGGTATTTTTTGCTATGAATACCTTCTAACCCGAAGCCCCAGCCACGTCACGCAGCAACCGCGTTGCGTGACGATTTCTGTGCTGTCTTGACCTTTGTCTCGTCTGCATCGGAAACAAGCGTCGCCAACGGGCCGATATAGGGTTCAAACCGTTGCCATTTGCCAAGCGAGTCCTTGAAAATCGGCCGGCGGACCTGGATCATGCTGGCCGTGGTGGCCGTGTGATCGGTCTTGTAAAATTCAAGACATTCCGGATGCCAGTCCAGCCCGCAATGCGCCAGATAGTCCTTTGCGACAACGTCCGGATTGGCCACCAGATCCTCATAGGACAGATCATAAAGCATGCCATTGCGGTCAGTTTCAAAGAACACATTCATCAGCCCGACATAAGCACGATAGTAATCGGCCAGTTCGCCAAGATCATCGGAATAGCGCATCGGAATGGCAAAGGGTGTCGTGTAAACCGACAAACAGGTTGCCAGCGGATGACGATGGGTATGAATGATCGGTGCGTCGGGAAATACCCGGCGGATCATTTCAAGGCGCACAAAATTGGCCGGTGTCTTGTTGGTGACAAATCGTTTTTCCGGGGCATAGGAACGCATTGCTTCCAGATACTGGCTTCTGATCTTGCGCGCGGCCTTGTCATCAATACGCGACAATTGTTCGGAAATTCGGCCTTTGCCAACGACATCATTGACCGCCTTGGCAAAATCACCGATTTCACCGGCCGCATACACATCGGGATGCGCACCAAGAATGCGTTCGGTCAACGTCGTTCCCGATCGCGGCATACCGACGATAAAGATCGGTTTGGGGCCCTTGGCATCAAGTGCCATCACATCGCCCGATGACATATCCGTTGCGGCGGCCTGACGTGCCATGCCTTCGAGCGTCTTCATTTCACGCAATTCGCGTTCCATATCAAACGGGCGGGCGGCGCGGTTGGCCGCATGTCCCTTACCGTAATAGGCAAAGGCCCGTTCCATATCGCCTTCGGTTTCGGCGATCTTGGCCAGGGCATAGGCGGCCTTGTATTTTTCAGAACTGTCTGATTTGGGGTTCTGAAGGATCGCCTCAAGATGTTTGACAGCATCCTCGGGCATGGCCTGGGGCCGCATGAAGGAAATGACCATATAAGGCTGGGCTGAATATCCGGGACGATCATTGATAATCGACAGGCTGGTTGATACCGCCTGCTCGACCTCGCCTGCCATGGCGTAGCTTGATGCCAGAACCACCCGCAATTCAAGATTGCCAGGTTGCCGCGCAACCGCCTTTTCCAGAACAGCAAAAGCCTGTGCGTGATCTTCCTGATGCAAATGAATACGCGCCATTAATGTCTGCGCATCGTTGAAATGGGAACTGCTTTCCCCAACGGTTTTCAGCACCGAAACAGCACGCGAAAGTTTAGGTGCAACGCATTTTCCGGGACTGACATGTGACTCTGCGCGAAACAGGACATCGGCAAGCAAAAAGGCCAGAAATCCGTCCTTTGGTGCAGCGCGAAGGCGCTCCTCAAGGACCGACTCGAATGAACAAAAGTCACTTGTAAGATATGAATATTGCAGCAGATTCTGGGCGACAGCCGTGAACAGTCTGTCATTGGTCGGGACAGTGCGAAACAGTTTGCGAAGACGCGGACCGGCAGACGCAGGATTTTTCCCCTGTAACTCGCTGACAGCAGTCATAATCTCGATATCAGTACGTCTTGGATGCAGCCGCAAAATACGGGCACCAATTTTGGCAGCCGTATCAAAGTCGGCTGCTGACATTGCCCGCTTAAGATCCCCGGCAATATCCTTTTTTGACTGCGTCATTCATCTGTCCCTGGATGCGATCAAATAATCTCACGCCCCCTCCCCAAGCACAAAACGACTATAAGTCACTTAAAACTTATCGCACAGCACAAATGTTGATATGAATGCCAAAGATCACGAGATTGTGACAATAAAACCACAACCTTTGTTATAGGCGCAGCATTTCATAGCCTATTGCAGGATGCTGGTCGGTCTTGACTGAACCGAATTCACTTTCAGATTGAACCAAATCGTTTGACCATTGCAAACAGCCACAGGCGACAGGACATGAGCCGACGATTGAAAACACGCCGACGCCGGTGAAATTTCATCGACTTGTACCACACAGAAAAAGCGCCCTATCGTCTTGAAAAATATATTTTTCTTCCTGAACTTTTAATCAGCGCATCTCGTATGGTAAAAATTACAATATTGGAATTTAGCCACCCGGCCTGATGGCCAGACCGCCATGTGACAACCCGACGGGGAGAAGAAGGTGACATACTGCGAAAAATGCGACGCGGTTCCGGAAATTGCCCCACGTCTGGGCACACTTTATCTGTGGCCACCGGTGGCACATACCACCGGTAAAATTCTTGCCGGTGCCAAATCGATTTCGCTGTCGGTCGATAAAACGCCAAGTGTCGCCACCCTTTCGATCCATTACAGTCGTCCGGGCTTGCGCAAATTGATCGACACCATCGCCAAGGATCTTCTGCCCGAAGAACTGGCCGACACCAAAGCTCTGATCATGGCAGAAGGCCAGAAACCCGACATTGACGATATCAGTCGCGTCACCAGTCTGGGGGCCATTCGCGCCGCGATCGGTGCGGAATGGCTCGGTGATCTGTTGCGTGAAAATCGCCTGAATTCGGCATTTCAGCCGATCTTTCCGATCGGTGATCTTGGCACCCCTTATGCCCATGAATGCCTTATTCGCGGGGCGGCGCGCGATGGCAGCGTCATCAATCCCGGCCAGCTGTTTGAAGCAGCGCAATCAGCCACATTGTTGTTTCAGCTTGACCGTGCGGCGCGCGCAGCCAATGTACGCAACGCCACCAGGGCCGGGGTTTCGGGGAACCTGTTCATCAATTTCACGCCAAGTTCGATCTATGATCCGGATTCCTGCCTGCGATCCACCATCGACGTTGTCGAGGAATGCAATCTTGACCGCAAGAATGTGGTGTTTGAAGTCATCGAGACCGAAAAGGTCCGCAGCACAGCACATCTGAGTGCGATTTTGCAGTCCTATCGCAATTCCGGTTTTCGGGTGGCGCTTGATGATGTCGGATCGGGTTATTCGACCCTGAACATGTTGCCCGAACTGCGCCCCGATATCATCAAGATCGACCGCGAACTGGTCGATCATGTTGACCATGACAATTACAAACAGGCCATTGTCAGCAAGCTGATTGCACTGGCAAAACAGCTTGAAATCGAAGTCATTGCCGAAGGGATCGAACGTCAGAAAGAACTCGACTTCCTGATCGAACATGATGTCGATTATGTGCAGGGCTTCCTGCTGGGTCGGCCGGGCGATGGCCCCTATCAGGCTAAATCCGCCTGATGCCCGTAAATCACACGCGCGTCATATCGGTAATTTCGCGCCCCACCATGCGTTTATAGCTGGCAACGATTTCCCGGCCTTCTTTTGACGGCACCGAAATGGCAAGCCGCATTGTGGCTTCGCCGCTATACATGATCAGAAGACAACGCGCGGCGATCGTACTGGCATCGCCATCATTTCCCCGGATGCGCAATATCGCCTTGGTCAGCATGGCGGCATTGGCGCGGCTGACTTCCATTTCCATATCGCGCAGGGTTTTGTCGGCCTGGGTGCCGGTCCAGATATCGCAAATCACCGGTTCGGCCAGAAACAGCTCGTAATAGGTATCAATCAGCTGATCAAACGCACGAACAAGTTCATCTTTTGATGACACGTCTGCCAATGCGTCTTCGATGCAGTGACGGGATTCGTCGTTATAGCGATCCGCCAGGGCATGAATGACCGATGCCTTGTCGGGAAAATATTGATACAGCGATCCGATCGAGACTCCTGCCTTTTGGGCGAGTTCGCCCATCTTCATGGCATCGCTTCCCTGGGCTGCGATCAGCTCACAGGCCACTTTCAGGATATTTTCCACACGTTCGCGACTTCTTTTTTGTGTGGGTGCCTTGCGCATTTTTTTCGCGTTTTCCGACAATTGGTTACGCCCTGTTTTAACCCTTGGGACATGCCGTATACGGCGCCGTTCACGGGCTTGTGACTGCCAAACTCTCTTGACGATCAAAATACGAGGATTTATCACATTTGGCAAATGTGAGGATTACTCACATTTTGTTTTACCCTTCAGGAGCAAGCAATATGACCACACAACCCCGTTTTCTGGTTCTTGGCGCGACCGCCAAAACCGGCCGCCGTGTCGCGGAAAAACTGAACGCCCTTGGACATTCCGTTCGCGCTGTATCACGCAGCACGTCCCCTGCATTTGACTGGACCAAACCGGAAAGCTGGGATGACGCCTTGCGCAATGTTGATGCCGTTTACATCACATTCCAGCCTGATCTGGCGGTTCCGGGATCGGCCGAAACCATTGCCCGTTTTGCGCAAGCCGCCCTCAAGCATGGTGCAAAACGTCTTGTGATGCTGTCAGGACGCGGCGAAGAAGCCGCCCACCGTGCTGAACAGGTACTGCTTCAATCCGGTGCAGAGGCCACCATTCTGCGCGCCAACTGGTTCTTTCAGAATTTCAGCGAAGATCTTTTCCTGCCCTATATCCAGGCCGGCACCCTTGCCCTGCCCGCGGGTGATATTCCCGAACCGTTTGTTGATGCCAATGACATTGCCGATTGTGCGGTAACCTGCCTGCTTGATCCGCACCATATCGGCAAGACATATGAACTGTCCGGTCCCGAAGCCCTGACTTTTGAAGACGTCACATCGATCATTGGCAACAGTGCCAACCGCAAGATCGATTTCGTCCCGATCACGATTGACCAGCTTGATGCCGGACTGGCAAGCGACGGCGTTCCGCAGGACTTCCGCAGCCTGATATCCTATTTGTTTTCCGAAGTTCTTGACGGACGCAACAGCGCGCCAACCGGGGATATCGAGCATATCCTTGGCCGCATGCCGACATCGCTTGCCGATTATGCCCGACAGACCGCGCAGACCGGGATCTGGAAACTTGCCAAACGTGCATAAAAAAATGGTGCGTAGCGGTCTTCTGCTACGCACCAGTTCAGCAACACCCCACCATCGGGGTTCGGAAAACGCGGTATCAGGAAAACAGCGATCTGTTTTCTTCGATGATCAGTGGCAAACGTTCCATCGTGCCAGACAGATGCTGACGCATTTCGGCAACGGCCGTGGCGGCATCGCCTGACTGGATGGCGTCGATGACGGCCTTGTGGCCTTCAAGGACAGACACCATTTTGCCCGCACGCGGCAGATCAAGGGTTCGCACCCGCGCCAGATGACCGCTGCGCGCCGTGATTTGCAGATGCAGGTTGGACTGGTTCACCCCGTTAAACAAAGCGGCATGGAAGCTGTCATCAAGCTGCTTGAACAGATCAATCTGTTCGATGTCTCCAACCAGGGCTTCCTGCATTTTAAGAATGCCCTTGGCCTTGGTCACCGCGGCGGATTCCTTGATATCGGCAAGCTGGCGCACCACTTCGCATTCGGCGGCAACCCGCAGAAAATGTTCTTCGCGGATGCGGGCCTCGTCGATTTTGGTGACCACGGTGCGCGACTGCGGATAGGACACGACCAGTCCGTCCTGCTCAAGACGCATGATCGCTTCGCGCACCGGTGACTGGCTGACCTTGAAACTGTCGGCCAGTTCGGCACGTACCAGTGTCGTTTCGGGCAACAGCGCCAGTGAAATGATCCGGTTGCGGATATCTTCATACACCAGTGCCGAGGCCGGGACATGGGCGTTGCCCTTGATCCCGCCATCATGGATCCCAATCAGTCCGTTCGTAGATGTGTTCATTTTCATCTATCTCCCTGGCAATTCTTTGAATGCCTAAATCCTTGAGATCACTGATTACATTAATGCATTGGGCAACAACAACGTCAAACTCGGGATCGCTGCCATCAGGATGAAAAAGATCACCATGGCAATAAAGAACGGGATCGATGCCCGGCTATAAGCCCCGGTTTTGACATCAAGAATGCCGCAGACCGTAAACATGATGACCCCGACCGGTGGTGTCAGACCGCCGAAATTGATCAGGGTGACAATCAGGATGCCCATGTGAACCGGATCGTACCCGGCATTGACCAGAACCGGCATGACAATCGGCGTCACCAGAAGGATATTGGCCGCCCCTTCAAGGAACATGCCGCTGATCACCAGAACTGCCACAACAAGCACAAGTATCATTGCCCGGTTTTCGGTCAGGGTCGTGACGAATTCGGTGATCTGTTGCGGGGCACGTTCAATGGTCATCGCATAGCCCAGAACCGCCGCCATAATGATCAGCAACATCACCATGCCAAGATCGGAAACCGAACTTGTCACGGCCTCTTTGAACTTGGTGAAATCAAGTTCGCGATAGGCAAATATCCCGACCGCCAGCGCATAGAAAACAAGAAACGCCCCCGCCTCGGTCGCGGTAAACAGGCCAAAGCGGAACCCGACAATCAGGATCACCGGAAAGGCCAGTGCCCAGATGCTTTCCGAGAAACTTTTCAACAATTCGCGACGGCCCGGCATTTCCGGAAGATCCGGCTGATAGCCGTTTTTGCGCGCCACAAACCACGATGTCGCCATCAGAACAAGGGTCAGGCAAATACCCGGCACAATTCCGGCAAGGAACAGGCGCCCGATTGATACTTCATTGACAAAACCAAACAGGATCAACCCGATGCTGGGCGGGATGGTTGCGGTAATGACCGACCCGAATGCCAGAACAGCTGCCGTGGCGGCCTTGGAATAGCCCTGTTTGATCATGCTCGGACCAAGAAGGCGCGCCTCCATCGAGGCATCGGCAACAGCGGACCCGGAAATGCCGCCCATCATGAAGCTGAGCACAATTGAAACCTGTGCCAGACCACCGGCCATCCAGCCGGTCAGAAGCCGGGCAAATTTCACCAGGCGATAGGTAATCCCCGTCACATTCATAAGGTTCCCGGCCAGAATAAAGAACGGCACAGCCAGCAACGGGAAACTTTGGGTCGCGGTCACCATTTTCTGAATGACCACGGTTGGCGGCATGGCGCCACTGACGACAAAGACCGGAATGGATGCCAGGCCCAGCGCAAACGCCACCGGCATACCGATAATCAGGAAAACCGCAAAAAGAACAGCAATCAATATCAACATCAGATGGTCCCCCGTGTCCGAATGCGCCGAACAAGCTGGAACACCATGGTTCGCATCATAAGAAGGATACCGACCACCATCGACGCATGGATGTAGGAGGCATTAATCTGGGCCGCCCCAACAAGGCGCGGATGCATCAGGATCATATTGCCCCACGCGTAATAGAGCAGAAATCCAAGGAAACCGATGACCACGAGAATGTTGAAAATCTCGATCAGGCCAACTGTGCGCGCCGAAAAGATTTCCTGCAAAACCTGAAGGCCGAAATGGCGGTCTTCCTGCATGGCGATATCGGCTGCCAGCATGCAAAGCCAGGCAAAGATCAATTGCGCCATTTCCACCGACCAGATGATCGGCGATCCCATGGCGCGCGCAACCGACGCAATGGCCACAAGGACAACAACAGCAACAAGAAGCCCCCCGGCACAGGCAAACTCAATTCGCTTGAGCATGTATTCAATTCCATCCTGATGTTTGGTGTGCGTTGCCCCGAAAACCGCAAGGCAACGCACCTAGGCAAGGCAGATTGGTCAGGCCGTGTGACTTAGCGGCCCAGAACCTTTTTGACGGTCGCGGCTTCTGCTTCGAGATCAAGCATCTTGTAAACCGGTGCGACAGCCTCCTTGAACGGGGCCAGATCGACGTCGCTGACGGTCACACCACTTGCGGCAACATCGGCCAGTGCCTTTTCACCCAGTTCGATGGTCAACTGGGATGCGTAACGGCCATCTTCAACGGCAAGATCACGCACGATTTTCTGGTTTTCCGGGGAAATTTCATCCCACGCCTGCGCCCCGACAACAAGGGCGGTAACCAGCTGAATGTGACCGGTCTTGGTGACGTTCTTGATCACTTCATAAAGCTTGGCATTCCAGATGGCGGTCGGCTGGGCTTCGGCAGCATCAATCGAGCCAAGCTGCAAGGCGGTGTAAACTTCGCCCCACGCGATCGGGGTCGGTTCTGCCCCCATGGCACGAATGGTTTCGATCCAGACCGGCGCACCGATGGTCCGCATACGCACACCGGAAAGATCGGCCGGGCTTGAAATCGGCTTTTGCGTCAGGGCATGGCGTGCGCCCTGATACCAGTTCGATGCGATCATCACGAGACCGGATTTTTCGCGCAACTCATCACCCCAGGCGATGTATTCCGGCGACAGGGCAAATTTGTCGGCTTCTTCATAGGTATCAAACAGGAATGGCGCCGACATGATGGCAAGTGACGGTACAAAACTTGAAAGACGGGCCACATCCGTCACGGTGCCGACCGCCGCACCCGCGCGGGCCTGATCGATCATTTCGGTGGTATCGCCAAGCTGCGAGTTGTGGAACACCTCGATGATCACATCACCATTGGTCGCCTTTTCCACATCGGCCTTGAATTTTTCAAGTCCCTGGCCCATCGGATCATTCGGCGACAAAACCGTTCCGATCCGAAGCGTGGTTGCCGCAGTTGCCGGCACCGCCAGCGCCACCGCACCGGCCAGTACGGCACAGAGTCCGAGTGTTTTCACAGTCACTTTCATTTGGATGTCCTCCCGTTGGATTGGCATTTTGCCTAAATTGATATTTTAGTTGTTGTGAAATCCTAATTACGATTCAGCGATCTTGTCAACGGATTTCTCAACTTGTAAAAATCGTTTAATTTCAATTATTTATTTTGATTATATGTTTTATGATCGGCGCGCTTGTAATCAACCAACACGCAAATAGCGGTCAGGATGCACTGCCACTCGGCCCGAAAACCGGTGTTATTTCGGGATATGCCGCGCGGCAAAAATGTGCGTGCTGATGGTCAAATTGCCGTCCGCTTTATGTGCGTTTCGAGCAGGCTGGCGCACGCCGTGCGAAACAGCCCAACAACCAACCAAACAACCGAACACCCAAGCACCCAAGCACCCAAGCACCCAGACAGGTGGCATTGATCCGGGAACACGGGAACACCCCGCCGGTTTCTGGTCATGCAACACAGTGATTTTGGATCAAAAGCCGACAGGCAGAAGGGATTTGATACGCAGACCTCTATCCCCCGCCGTCAGCGGGCAATATTGCGGTATTTCGCCGGGGTCAGACCGGTAAAGTGGCTGAACCGTGTGGTCAGATGTGCCTGGCTTGAAAACCCGGTGGCCAGAGCGATTTCGGCAACAGATGCCCGGTCATCGCGCAACATTTCCATGGCGCGTTCGATACGCTGGCGCAAAACAAATTTGTGGGGTGCCTCGCCCACGGTTTTGCGGAACATCCGCGCAAAGTGGTAAGCCGACAAATCGGCAACTTCTGCCAGATCTTCGATGGTCAGTGGTTGGTCAAGATGGGCTTCGACAAAGTCGAAAACCCGCCGTTTGACGACCGGGGACAATCCGCCGCGCACCGCAAAGCCAAGATCGCGCCGCGTCGAATAACTGCGCAGCATATGCCCCATCAACAATTGCCCGGCATTGGACATGGCCATTCGGTCGGCCGGCACATTCCAGTCAAGCGGCAGCATGGCCTGACGCACGGTCTGTTCGATCAGGGGATCAAGGAAAAAGGTTTTCTCGGGCACCTCGACCGCATTGGGTTCGATATCGAAGGCCTCGACCACCGCCCGTTCCCAGGCGGCATGGGGGATATAAAGGTGGAACAACTCCACCTCACCCTGAACCAGCCAGTCCGACGTCATGAAAGCCGGCATCAGGCAACAGCGCCCCGGTCCGCCACCGGTCACCGGATCGGGACCAAGTTGGCGCTGGATGCCTGTTCCGCCATTGATATACAGGCTGATCGTGTGATGATCCGGGTCGGTATATCTGGTGGTGACATGGGCCTTGCGCCGCCAATGGGCCGCCGAAATGCCGTCACCGAAATCCCCCGCGCGCAGCAGATTAGCATCCCCGATCAACTGATTGAAGACTTCAAACTTCTGATAGCGGCCGTTGGGCTGAAAACCCGATCCGGCACATTCTGTGGCAAGCGGCTCTGACATCAAGGCATCCTGAAATTCCAGAATGTGATCATCGCACCGGCCTTGCCGGTTGCAAAGCCCGTTCCACGCATCCCTGCCCTGAATTGCGCAAGAATATATAAAAGCCGGAAAAAAAGAATGGCGATGAGCCAAGGCCCATCGCCGCACACTGCATGACGCAGAAGGAAGTTTATTGTCCGGTAGAAATTTACAAGTTCATTTGATCAGTCACAGCGCGCCGTCATGCCGCCATCAACAACGATTTCGGTCCCGGTGATAAAGCGGGCCTCGTCCGATGCCAGAAACAGCGCCGCATTGGCGGTGTCGCGACCATCGCCCATGAACCCAAGCGGAATACGCGCAAGACGTTGCGCCAGCAACGCATCGACATCGCCGCCAGCCCGTTGCCCGGCAAGGCGGGCTTCGACCATCGGGGTGTGCAACTGCCCGGGCACAACGGTATTTACCCGAACACCCTTGGCGGCATATTCCACCGCGACCACCTTGGAAAACTGGATGACGGCGGCCTTGGTTGCCGCATAGGCCGACTGCGCCGCCCCGGTCCAGCGCATACCAGAGGTCGAGGACGTATTCACAATCGCCCCGCTTTGCTGTTTTTCCATGATCGGCAGCACATTGCGGCAGGTCAGATAGACACTTTTCAGATTGAAATCGACTTGCTTGTCCCAGACATCTTCGGTCATGTCAGCCGGTCCGCCCTTGGCCGAGCCGCCGACATTATTGACCAGAATATCGACCCGCCCGAAATGATCGACACAGGCGCGAACCATCGCGGCAACCGCATCACCATCGGTGATGTCACAGATATGACCGACGATTTCACCGCCGACATTGCGGGTCCGTTCGATGGTTTCTTCAAGCGCGTCCGGGTTCAGATCAACTGCAAAGATCTTTGCCCCTTCCTCAGCGAAACGGACCGCCGTTGCCCGCCCGTTGCCCCAGCCCGGCCCGACACATCCGGCACCGGTTACAATTGCAATACGTCCTTCAAGGCGTCTTGTCATACCGGCCCCCTTATTTGTCAAAACGGTAAAAACGATGCGGGTTATCGACCAGAAGTGCCTGTTGCAATTCGGCAGTCGGGGCGATTTCCGGGATCAGATCGACCAGAACGCCGTCATCAGGCGCATCGGCCCGGAAATTCGGATGTGGCCAGTCTGTCCCCCACAGAACACGGTCCGGGAACCGTTCGACCAGGGTACGTGCAAACGGAACCGCATCGCCATATGGCGCGTCCTGACGCGATGCGCGTTCACAGCCCGACACCTTGACCAGAAGATGATCGTTTTCCATCAGGCGCAGCAATGCATTGAACGGTGCCTGATCCAGACCAAGGGAAGCATCCACGCGCCCCATATGGTCAATCACCACCGGCACGCTTGATTTGGCAAGACCATCTGCCATGCCTTCGATCAGGCTGCTTTCCATATGGATTTGCAGGTGCCAGTCAACTCTGGCCAGACGATCGGCCAGACGCAAAAGCTCGTCAATCGATGCCCCGGGCACAAGATGGGCCATATAGTTAAACCGGATGCCGCGAACGCCCAGATCATCCAGACGGCGGATTTCGTCGTCTTCGACCGTTACCGGCAACAGCGCAACACCAAGATAATCACCCTTGCGGGCGTACATGGCATCAAGCATGGCGCGGTTGTCAAACCCGTGCACACCCGACTGCACAATCACGCATTTTTCAATGCCGATCATGTCATGCAGGGCAAACAGCGTTTCCTTGGGCGCATCGCCCGGCTGAAGTTTGCTTTGCGGTGAATAGGGAAATACAGCAGCAGGACCGAAAACATGACAATGGGTATCGCAAGCGCCTTTGGGCATGGTGAATTTCGGCTGCGTTGGCGCAGGTTTATAGGTGATGGGCGCAGTATTCATGGCCATCCTCGTTGGTATTGATGTCAAAAACAGTGTGGTCCCGAAACCCTATTCCAGTTCGGGTACAGCCCCGTCGGGCGGCGGCAGTTCAAACACATTGATCGTCATGGAGATCAGCGTGTAATAGCCAAGGATACCGGTCAGATCGACGACCGCCTCCTGACCAAGAACCTTGACCGCGCGGGCATAAAGTTCGTCGCCAATATGGCGTTCGGTATGAAGGGTAATCGCATAGTCATAGACCACCGCTTCGTCTTCGTTTTCAAAGACCGGCTGCCGGTCGGTGCGGATCGCCTCGACAATGTCGGGGCTGATACCGGCTTTAAGGGCGATGACCTTGTGCGCGGCCCATTCGAATTCGGATTTCCAGACACGCGCAGTTGCCAGAATGGCAAGTTCCGACAGCCGTGGTTCAAGCAAGGAATCATAGCGGCAATACCGGCCAAGTGCCTGTGCCCGATCAGCAAGATCCGGACGATTGAGCCACACGGCAAGCGGCCCGCGCACCCGGCCACGCGGACCGGATGCAATGGCGTCATACACTTCTTTCTGGCGCGGGGTCAGGTTTTCGGGTTGCAGGGATGCAATACGGGTCATGCCGGGATCTCCGCGGGGCGTTCGGTTCGTCCAAAGGCCGCCTCGGCAGCCGCAAATTCGTCAAGCCAGTCAACAATCACCGGATAGGTTTGCCGCCATTCAACCGGCTGGCGCCAATCAAGATATCCCAGCGCACAGGCCAGACTGATCGACACCACATCGGTTTTGCGCGGATCGGGCAAAGCGGTTTGCATCGCATCAAGCGCCCGGCTGATTTTACCGCGCTGATGATCAAGCCAGATTTCCGAAATCTGTGACGGATCACGAAAACGTCCTTCATAGACCATCAACAAGGCAGCATCGGCAATCCCGTCGGCAAGGGTCGCACGGGTCAATATACGGGCCCGTTCATCCACCGCCTCGGGGATCAGTCTGTTTTGTCCCGACCAGCGATCAAGAAATTCAATGATCACCCGGCTGTCATAAAGAATGCTGCCATCTTCAAGGATCAGACACGGAATTTTGCCAAGCGGGTTCTGCTGACGCAGGGTGTCGCTTTGATCACGGGTGTCGGCGGGCTGAACGTCAATCCGTCCGGACAATCCCAGAACATCCATGGCAATGCGGACCTTGCGCCCGAACGGGGATGTCAGGGTTGATCGCAACAATTTCGGTCCGGGCAGTTTGCCGTCAAACGGGAAAAGGTTTTGTGCTGAATTCATCCTGCGATCCTCAATTCATCGATTCTGGCAGGAACAGCGCCATTTGCGGGAACAGGCACAGCAACAGCAACATCACAAAACCGGCCGCGATATAGGGCAACAATCCGCGGAATACATCTTCGAGACGCACACGCCCGTCAGAGGCCGCCTGCACGACAAAGCAGTTGATCCCGACCGGTGGTGTGACCGCGCCGATTTCCACCAGCAACACCACAAACACCCCGAACCAGATCGGATCAAATCCAAGGTTCATCATCACCGGATGGGTGATCGGAAGCGTGATGGCCAGCAATGCCGGGGCATCCATCATCATGCCAAGCAGCAAATAGATGCCGACAATGATCAGAACGACGATCCAGCGATTGACCTCAAGCCCGATCAGGAAACCGCCAATCGCATTGGCCACACCGCTGAGCGCCAGGAATTTCGAAAAGACCAGCGCACAGATGATGATCGCGAAAATCATGCCCGACGTCTTGATGGTATCCATCAAGGTTTTGCTCAGTTCCAGTTTGCGGATACTGCGCTGACGCATGATTGCCAGAACAAAGGTCAGTCCCGCACCAATGCCCCCGGCCTCGGTCGGGGTGAAAACCCCAAGATAAAGCCCGGAAATGATGCAAATGATGACAAACAGCAGCGGCCCGGCCAGACGAAGGGAATAAAGCTTTTCCTTCATCGGGACATTGGTGGCGGTAACCGGCGCCAGATCAGGATTACGCATCACGGTCAAATAGGTCGCAATACACAGAAGAACCGCAAAGACACCGCCGGGAATGACACCGGCAACCAGCAAACCGCCGATGCTTGAATCCGTCAGGATGCCATAGACCACCACAAGCGCACTGGGCGGGATCATCACGGCCAGCGTCCCGGCAATGGCAATCGATGCCGATGCCAGACGTTTGTCATAGCCACGTGCGAGCATTTCCGGCAGGGCAAGCTTGGTAAAGACCGTGGCAGTCCCGACACTTGATCCGGACGCCGCACCGAATGCCGCCGCCCCCATCGTGGTCGAAATCGCAAGTCCGCCCTTTAAATTGCCAAGCCACTTGGTGGCGGCTTCAAACATGTCTTCGCCAAGGCCCGCGCGCATCGCAAAAAAGCCCATCAGCAAAAACAGCGGAATAACACTGAAATGGAAGCTGTGCGTGGTGTCAAAAAACACCGTCGACAGCATGGCGGTCGCCCCCTTGGTCCCGACCAGGGCCGCAAGACCGGCCGCGCCGACAACACCAAGCGCAACCATCACATTCGCGCCAAACAGGATGGCGGCAAACAGGGCCACAATGCCCAAAGATCCGATTTCAAGCCCCGTCATTGGCCCACGGCCTCCTTGTTTGGCGCAGACCCGATCAGTTCACGCATGAAATCGAGTGCAAACTGAATGGCAAGCATCGTCAGTCCGAAGAAAATCACAAATTTGACCGGATAAAGCGGATAGCGAACCGATCCCCATTGCTGTTCATTGATCGCAAAGGACCGCATCGCAAATTCCCAGCCCGCCTGTGCACACCAGGCAAAGAACACGCAGCCCAGTGCGAGAACAAACAAACGCAACGGTTTTTGCATAAAGACCGGCATGTGCTGAAGAACGACGGTGACCTTGATATGGCCACCTTCATACTGGGTCAGTGCAAGCGACAGGAACACCAGGACCGTCAACATGGTTTCGGTGATTTCAAGGGCGCCCTGCACCGGGGAATTGAATAAGAAGCGCGACACTGCATTGGCCACAACCAGCATCATCATGGCAAAGGTTGTGTAGCCTGCGACAAATCCGCAGCCGCGCAGGAACCGGCCATAGGACTGGCAGATCCGTTCGAACAACGACATTGATGGAAACTCCACTTAATCCGCGTCACCACATTTCATGGTGCCAAACCCGTCCCGGGAAACGGGCATTCCCGGGACGGTGAATGTCGGCAACTCTTAGAATTCGAGTTCCGAAACAATTTCCTGGGCCGGAAGGCCCGCGGCTTCGGCGCGCGCGATCCATTCCTGACGGACAGCCTGGATGCGTTCGTCCTTGATCACGGAGACCAGTTCTTCTTTCGGGAACTGAATGACTTCAACCCCCTTGGCCGGCCAGCCGGCACGGACGTCCTTGATGGTTTTTTCCAGCTCGTCATTATAGGCATCGGCATATTCCTGACCGAGCTTGTCGACCACCGCACGGGTGGCATCATCCATGGCGTTGTAGGTATCAAGGTTCATCGCGATCAGGTGACCGAATGACGCGCCAAGCGGAATTTCGATATAGTATTTGGCAACCTCGTCATATTTCCAGCCATAGGCCAGCGCCGGACCAATCGGCGTGCAATCAAGGATGCTGGTTTCAAGTGCTTCGTAAGCTTCCGACGTTGCAATCGAAACCGGGGTTGCGCCAAGTGCCTCGACCAGTGCCGGATAGGCAAAGCCATAGGTACGGATACGCTTGCCCTTGAGATCGGCCAGCGAACGGATCGGTGACGTGCACAGCAGGCCATAGCTTTCAAGCGGACGGAACCCGACGGCCTTAAGGTTGTAATTGGCCAGTTCCTGGCTGAATTGCGGATATTTGGCGTGCCATTTTTCCATCAGATGCGCGATTTCGATCGTCGAATTCGGCTGCGGAATGAAGAAACCAACGGCGTTATTGAGCGGGAATTTATCGGCAAAATACGGTGTGACAATATCGCCGAATTCACCAACGCCAGCACTGAGCGCATCGGGAATTTCACGGGTCTTGGCAACCGAACCACCCCAGAAAACTTCGATTTCATGTTCGCCATTGGTGCGTTTTTTGAATTCATCAACGAACCACTGGGTCGAAATCGCCTGTGCGTCGCCAGCACCCTGCGGCTTGAAGGTCAGCCATTTATAGGTTTCTGCCGATGCATTATTTGCAAAAGAAGTGGTCGCAACCCCAAGCGCAACCATCGCCATTGCAGCGGATGCAATCATCCCGCCTTTACCAAAACGTTTCATCATTCCTCCCTGGGCCGCGTGGGCCTGGTTACCAATCTTCTTGTTTGCGACAGATGCCCATCTGCCGGTCCTCATTGATTAGTCGCGCCGCGACCTATAATTCAAATACTATGTAATTATGCTTCCCATACCTTTGCGGCATGGCTATTTCCAGATACCGGCCGCAACCAGATCATCAACGATCTCGTGGATCATCTGTTCGACAACACTCAGGGTGCGTTTGCGTCCCTGATCCATGCGCATGGCCACGCAAAGCCGCCATGTGATTGCCGGATCGACAATCGGCATGGCTTCGAGTACCCCGCTTTGCACATCGGAAATGATCGCCCCATAGGTCAGGATCGTGAATCCGTGGCCATAGCGCACCAGCGACTTGGTATGGCCGATCCCGTCCGATCGGGTTTCGATATTGAGCGACACGTCATGCTTTTCGGCATAGCTGTCGACCAGAATGCGCAGGAAATTCGGTCGACTCGGCATGATCAGCGGATAGCTTGCGGCCTCTTTGAGGCTGTAGGACGGCTTTGAAAGCGTGCCCGATCGCCCGACCAGACAAAGATGTTCGACCAGAAGTTCGGTGATCTGGATATCATCGCGCGGGGTCGGGTCATGCATGACCGCAACCCCGATTTCGTTGTTGGCCATTTTCTGTTCAAGATCGGCACTGAAGCCTTCGACAAAGCGCAATTCGATATCGGGATACAGCGCCTTGCTGCGTTCAAGCAGACGCGGGGCGATGAATTCCCCCGGTGTCGGCGGCATCCCCACCGACACCACCCCGCCCAGATGGGTTGAATGAATGGTGATGTCATGATGGGTTTGCTGCAACTGATTGAACATCAGATAGGCACGGCGCAACAGGATTTCGCCCGCCTCGGTCAGGTCCGCCCCGCGTACCGTGCGGGTAAACAGCTGCACCTTAAGGTCTTCTTCAAGCCGCTTGATCTGACGGCTCAATGCAGGTTGTGCGATGCGCAGGCGGTTTGCCGCCCGGGTGAAACTTTTTTCTTCGGCGACACTGACAAAGTATCGCAAGGCCCGCAGTTCCGGTTGCCATTCCCCGTTCATCCGGCTCCCCTTCCCGGTAATTCATGATCATGCTTTTTCTTGCTGATGGTCCGGCCCCTATAACCGGACGGCATAATCAAGGCCAAGCCCCCACAAAATTGCAATAGCCGATAACCCTGAGATTTTCGTCAACCGACCCCAAAACACCGCAAGAACGTGAAAGAACAAAATCCCGGCTTATGGCTTAATCGGGCATGACGGTTATGCCCCACATGGCCGTTGCACAACCAAGCCCTTCTTGCGTCACCACGCTTCCCCTTTATGTGCCGTTACGGCGCCACGCTGTTTGAAAGCCCCGAAATGACTGCCCTTTTATTTGCCATTGTTACATTCTGCTGGGGCTTTACCTGGTATGCGATCAAGCTTCAGATCGGTCCGATCCCGGTTGAAATTTCGATCTTCTATCGCTTTGCCCTTGCCGCGGCCGTGCTGTGCGGCTTTTTGGTGCTGTCGCGCAAATGGCGCCCGGTGCCATGGCGCGCCCATCCGTGGATCGTGCTTCTGGGTTGCGGGCTTTTTGGCATCAACTTTATCCTGATGTATTCGGCCACCGCCTATATCGCATCGGGCATTGTGGCAGTGATTTTCACCACCTCGACCATTTTCAATGCGCTGGGCAACTGGGCCTTTTATGGCAATCGTCCAGGTGTGCGCTTTGTGTTTGGTGCGGCCTTCGGGCTTGGCGGGATTGCCTGCCTGTTTGCCAATCAGATTTACGCGCTTTCGCATAATCCCCATGCGATCACCGGCATGTTGCTGGCCCTGTGCGGGACAGCTGTGTTCAGTTGCGGCAACATGGTATCGGTCAAGCTGCATTCCATGGGCATTCCCAATCGCGATGCGGTTGCGCGCGGCATGATTTACGGCACTGTGTTGCTGTTTATCTTTGCCACCTTGCGCGGCCAGACACCGGTGATGCCGACCGACCCGATCTATATCGGCGGGTTGCTGTATCTTGCCATTCCGGGTTCGGTGGTGGCGTTCATCGCCTATCTCGCGCTGGTCAACCGGGTTGGTGCGGGGCGTGCGGCCTATGTCACTGTCCTGTTCCCGGTTGTCGCCCTTACGGTTTCGACCTTCCTTGAAGGCTATGTCTGGACCCCGATTGGCGCGACCGGCCTTGCCATGGTGTTGCTGGGCAATATCACCATCTTTGCCAAACTGCCGAAATTCATCCGCCTTCCGGGAAATACCGCACCAGTCAAATAACCCTCAATACCGGTCATCAGGCTTCAGGTCCGAAAATGGCGAGCAGCAAGATTGTTGCTCGCCTATTTTTTTGCGTGTCACCGGGGCGTCCCCGCCCGAAAAGCACCAGCCCGGCAAGCACCAGCAAAGAACGGACAAAATCATGCTCCCTACCGAAATCACGCCCAAACGCTTTGCGCTTGAAGAAAATCATCAATCAGGCAAACCTGTTTATCCGCAAGATGACAGCAACCGCCTTGCCGCCACTGCCTCCTCGCCCAAGGCCACGGCCACCCGTCAGGGACATTTGCGCAAACAGGAAACCCGCCCCATGCCCACACAGCCACAACGCCTGCCCGATCTCAAGATGGATGGAACAAGCTGGGCGATGTTGCTCATTCTTTCGGTTCTTTGGGGCGGATCGTTTTTCTTTACCGAAATCGCGCTTGTAGATCTTCCGCCCTTTACGCTTGTGCTGTGCCGGGTGACGATTGCGTCGCTGATCCTGTGGTGGGTGGTGTTGCTCCGTCACATCCCGATCCCGCGTGATCCGAAATTCTGGGGCGCGATTGTCATTATGGGTGCGTTTAACAATCTGGTGCCATTTTCGCTGATTGTCTGGGGACAGACCCATATTGCAAGCGGCCTTGCCGCCATCCTCAATGCGACCACCCCGCTTTTCACCATCGTCATCGCCCATATCGCCACCGACAATGAAAAGCTCAATCTGCGCAAGGCGCTGGGTGTGCTGATCGGCTTTGCCGGGGTGGTGGTGATCATCGGCCCGCCGGGTGGTGAAACCATTGCCGCCAAGGGCGAAAACGCCCTTAAACCGGCTTCTGCACTGGCACCGCTTGCCCCCTTTGCCATCCTGCTTGCGACATTCTGTTATGGCTGCACCGGGGTGTTTGGCAAACGGTTTGGCGGCATGAACCCGATCCTGACCGCAGCCGGCATGACCAGTGCATCAAGCATCCTGCTGATCCCGCTTGCCGCGATCATCGACCGCCCCTGGACCCTGCCGGTGCCCTCCCCCGAAACCCTGATGGCAGTCTTCGGCATCGCCGCCCTTTCGACATCGCTTGCCTATATCCTCTATTTCGCGATCCTCAAACGCGCCGGGGCATCCAACCTTCTGCTCGTCACCTTCCTGATCCCGGTCAGCGCGATATTGCTCGGTGTCGGTTTCCTTGGTGAAACGCTTCTGGTGCAACACATCATCGGAATGGGCGTGATCGGGGTTGGGTTGGCGGTGATTGATGGGCGGTTGGTGCGGCACCTTGGTAATAAAGACAACTAATGCGCATTACGCGCATTAACATTGACTTGTTCTCTCACTATACGCATAATGCGCATAACGAAAAGAAAGGAGGCCATGGATAGCAGGGAAATACTCAAACGGCTGAAAGATGACGGCTGGGAAATCGTTCGCACAAAAGGCAGTCATCACCAGCTTGCGCACCCGACAAAACCGGGCCGCGTTACAGTGCCTCATCCCAAACGGGAGATCCCAAAGGGCACCGTCAAAAGCATTGAAAGGCAATCGGGTATTAAACTGCTGTAAAGGCTTCCCGGTTCCTTACGGGAAATGGAAACAGGATGACAACAGAATGAAACAGACCTATTGGGGTTTGGTCCACACTGACGATGACGGCGGCTTCGGGATTTCCTTTCCGGATTTCCCGGGTTGCGTCAGCGCAGCAGATACAATGACGGAATTGGTGGAGTTGGGTACAGAGGCCCTTAACTTCCACATTGAGGGCATGCATGAAGACGGCGAAGATATCCCCGTCCCCTCGCCGGTCGTCGAGCTTGATGATGGTGCGGTTGGTATCGTTGCCATCACCGCGACTATTCCGGGAAAAAAACGCCGGATCAACCTCACCCTTGATGCCAACCTGATTGACTTGATTGAGGCGAAATACGGCAAGCGCGCAGTTTCAAGTTTTCTTGAGGAAGCAGGGCGGAAGGCGCTTTAATGGCGGGAAAATAAATCTGTCTCGTTTTCCTTGTCCCCTGTTCCTCGAATGACACCCATCACGCCCCCTTTGAGATAGTGTGCCCCACTGGCTTTGACCGCCGAAGTTCGGTCGTTCAGCAGCTTAGGAATAGACCCAAGATGAACTTCCCACAGAGTAGTGACGCGATACCGCTGATCGGAACAACACTTGGCGGCGTTGTCGTTGGTGTGTTCGCCGCCAACGGCTTCACAGCGTTTCGATGCGGCCTGGAATGGGAGACCCTTGCTGCCGGAGCACTCGGCCTTGTAGGTGGTTTGCTTGCTTACAGAGCCGCCACAACCCAGCAACGCGCTATCGAAGAGCGCAATGCATTTTCGTTTGGGGTACGAACCGACAGTCAACGAAAACAGGGGATCGCGGCAATCAACGAGGTTTTGCAAACCCGGTTCGATGGAAACTTTTACAGTGCCGCCGGAACGTTTCTTAGAAACGCTGTGCCAGAGATCCAAAAAGCTCTGGTCGGCAACGAACCATTGCCCAGAGATCTTGCCAAGATGGTTGCAAGAACAAGCCACTTACTCATTGCCATTGTCGCGCATATTGAAGCAGTCGAGAAACGTCGAGCAGCAATACCGACAATTGCTAATACCCCCTGTGATAGAACAAGCGATGCCCCCCGATTGCGGGAAAACTTCGAAAGACTGATCTCTTGCCTTCATGAAATGGACGAATATTTCAGATTTCCTCACGAACACCTCCTAGGGTCATCGAGTTGAAATCAGTATCTGGCTTTGATATGGCGATGCGCCCGACCCGGCCCTTCGCTGCAGCGCGACGACATCCGCGCTCAAGCCTTGCTTTGAGTATACGGATGTCTCCAGAAAATGGAGACAGATACAGAAAATGGGGACAGATTTATTTTAGCGACACAACATTAAATCACCGCACAGACAAAAGGTCGGAGGGAATTGTAAAAATCAGCCTTTGGGCTGCTTTTTATCCTTGGGCTTTCGCCCTGCGGACCGTTGCGCGGTTTGCGCAACGTCTCTCGAAAGCTGCCTGCGTCGCTTTCTCGCGAACCCGCGGGGGTTAAGTCCTCTCCCCGCGTTAGCCACATAACAGAAAAGCCCGATCCATCGGATCGGGCTTTTCTGTTATTGGTAGCGGAGGAGGGACTTGAACCCCCGACACGCGGATTATGATTCCGCTGCTCTAACCAGCTGAGCTACTCCGCCACAAGTATTTTGTGGTGTTCCGTATCGTTCGGAACGAGGCGGTTTTTAAGTCAGGGAGCCGTCCCCGTCAAGCGCCTTTTTGACGTTTTTGTCAAAAAAGATTTCACCTCAATCAACAGATGAAGTTTATCTGCCCTAGCCCGCCTTTCCGTACGAAAAGGCAGGCATTGGTAGCGCTGGAACGACTTGAACCCCCGACACGCGGATTATGATTCCGCTGCTCGCCCTGTGGCCATGCCGCCTTATGCCGCTGTCGCGGTATTGCTGATCAGCTCCTCGCGGGTGATCCAGCCGCCACCAAGGACGCGTTCGCCCTGATAGAACACACCGGCCTGCCCCGGGGCGATGCCGAACTGGGCATCATGGAGTTCGATGCGGGCCTCGCCGCGGGCTTCGGGGAAGACGGTTGCCGTGGTCGGCTGCATGGCCGAGCGCAGTTTGACTTCGACCTCGACCCCGTTTTCATCGATCTGGTCGCCATCAAGCCAGTTGAGCTCTTTGACATAGACCATTTTCTTGGCAAGGGCGGCCTTGGGGCCAACCACGACCTGACGTTTTTCCGGGACCAGCTTGACGACATAAAGCGGCTCTGCCGTGCCCCCGATATTAAGGCCGCGACGCTGCCCGACCGTGTAATGGATCAGGCCGCGGTGATCACCCATGACATTGCCATCAAGGTCAACGATCTGGCCCGGCTCACCGGCTTCGGGACGGAGGCGTTCGACCAGACGGGCATATTTGCCATCGGGCACAAAGCAGATGTCCTGGCTGTCGGGCTTGTCGGCGACCTCAAGACCAAACTTGGCGGCAAGGGCACGGGTTTCGGCCTTGCTCATCAGATGACCAAGCGGGAAGCGCAGGAAATCGAGCTGTTCCTGGGTGGTGGTGAACAGGAAATAGCTTTGATCGCGGTTCGGATCAGCCGCACGGTGAAGCTGCGCGCGCCCATCGGCACCGAGTTTACGCTGCACATAATGGCCCGTCGCCATGCAATCCGCGCCAAGGTCATAGGACGTTTCAAGCAGGTCACGGAATTTGACGGTCTGATTGCATTTCACGCACGGGATCGGGGTTTCGCCGCGCATATAGCTGTCGGCAAAATCATCGATCACTTCTTCGCGGAAGCGTGATTCGTAATCGAGCACGTAATAGGGAATGTCGATATCCTCGGCCACTTTGCGCGCATCGTAAATATCGCGCCCGGCACAGCAGGATTTCGCACGGGTCGGTGCATTGGCACCCATATCATAAAGCTGAAGCGTGATGCCGACCACGTCATAGCCTTCCGATTTCAGAAGGGCCGCAACCGCGGAGCTGTCCACACCACCCGACATGGCCACAACCACGCGCGTGTCTTCAGGGGCCTTATCAAAGCCAAGAGAGTTCATTTTTCCCACCCATCTGCGGGTCAAGGCCGCAGCGACAAGAAGTTAATCCAAAAAGGCAACGGGCGGCATTTCCGCCACCCGCACGCAATATTTCGAGCTTATATAAGCGATGTTCGCCTATTTTGCCAGATCAAGTCCCATCTGCCAGAAATCGGCTTCAAGGCGGCTAGCCATGGCAAAGGTATCGACCAGACCATCAATGCGATCATGACCGCCGCGCTTGGCGACGGTATGTTCCAGCAAATCGATTTCAGCCTTGGCCACGTCCTGGAATTCGGCGGACGCATACATTTCAATCCATGCCCGGTACGGATTGCCGTCCAGCCTTGTATCAGAACTTGCCATCAGGCGGTTTGCGATTTCGGCATAGCCAACCATACAGGGCATCAGGGCAACCTGAAGATCAACCACATCGCCCTGCACACCGCGATCCAGCACATAGCGGGTATAGGTCACGCACGCGCGTGCTTCGGGTTCGGCAATGATATCGGCCTCGGACAGGCTCCAGCCTTTGCAGAATTCAAGATGCAGGCTCATTTCCATATCAAGGATCGCATGCACGGTGCCCGAAAACTGGCGCATGGCGGTCAAATCTTCGGCCTTGTAGACCGCAAGCGCATAGGCGCGCGAAAACTGGATCAGAAACAGGTAATCCTGGATCAGATAATGCTTGAAGGCCGCTTCGGGCAATGTGCCGGCACCAAGCTGTTTGACGAAGTCATGGCAGACATAGCTTTCCCAGGCGTCGGTTGCGCGCGCACGCAATTTGCCAAACAGGCTGTCGTCCGGAATGATATCGGTAAAGGTGGCGGTCTGGCTCATGGATGTTTCGTCCCGTTTTGCGGTATCAGCCATCATGGCGGTGATGGCGGTCATTCAAACAAAAACAGACCAGCCCGCGCAAAGCAGGCTGGTCTGATATTTCGTGGTCAGGGTGCAGGCCGAAAGGCGCACGTCTCAACCCTTTCGAAATCAGTCTTCGCGTTCGTCGATCCAGGCCATCTGGATGGCTTCGAGAATCTTTTCGTTCGATTTCTCGGGATCGTCTTCGAAACCTTCAAGCTCGCAGACCCATTTATGCAGGTCGGTAAAGCGAAGGTTGAGGTTATCCTTGTCAGGATGGGCTTCCTCAAGCTCGATCGCGATGTCCTGAATATCTGTCCAACGCATATCCGTCTCCTTTGGTGCCCGGGGCGCAAAACACACCGGTCAAAAGAAGGTCAAACTTACTTGTCGACCATCATGTTGCGGGTCGCAGCCGGCAGCTTGACGCGCAGGCCGTCGAGTTCGTCGCTCATGATGATCTGGCAGCCAAGACGCGACGTCTCGGTCAGGCCGAAAGCAAGATCAAGCATGTCTTCTTCGTCTTCGGACGGCTCGTCAAGTTTGTCGAACCATTCTTCGTCCAGAACAACGTGGCAGGTCGAGCAAGCCAGCGAACCTTCGCATGCACCTTCAAGGTCAATGCCGTTCTTATGGGCAGCTTCCAGAACGGACAGGCCGTCGGCAACTTCGAATTCCTTTTCGGTGCCATCGGTCTCAACAAAAACGATCTTAGGCATCTGTGCCTTTCTCCTCGGTAATACTTTTCGTTCGATCTCTGTTTGCTGCGCTGCTTGTCACAACGCAATTGTCCGGCCCTGACCTTGGCGGTTGTTCGGGACAATCGCCGTACTTGACCGGTTTGTCAATTCCACCGGTGCCGATTAATTCACTTCATCGACATTTTGACCGGCAAGCGCCTGTCTGATCCGGCTATCCATTCGGGTTTCGGCAAAGGGTCGCGACGCATTTTCAAGGGCCTCGGCGGCCTCGTTAATCGCATCGCGATCATCGCCGGCCATCGCCGTCTCAAGGGCGGTGATGGCGTTGTTGATACTGGTTTCGTCCTCGGCACTCAGAAGCGCACGGTCGGCTGCCATGGCCGCCCGGACCGCAAGGATATTGCGCCGTGCCTCGACCCGTGCTTCGGTCAGGACGCGCATTTCCATATCTTCGCGGGCATGGACCATACTGTCGCGCAGCATGTTGGCCATATCGGTTTCATTGATGCCATAGGTCGGCTTAACCGCGACTTCCTGTTCGGTGCCGGTGGTTTCTTCGCGTGCCGAAACCGTCAAAAGACCATCGGCATCAACATTGAACTGCACACGGATCCGCGCGGCACCGGCCGCCATTGACGGAATGCCGGTCAAAACGAACCGGGCCAGTGACCTGCACTGATCGACCATTTCGCGTTCGCCCTGCACCACATGGATCATCATGGCGGACTGGCCATCCTGATAGGTGGTGAATTCCTGGGCCTTGGCGACCGGGATCGGGGTGTTGCGGTCGATGACCTTTTCAACAATCCCGCCCATGGTTTCAAGACCAAGCGACAGCGGCGTGACATCAAGAAGAAGGTTGTCAGAGCCCCCCGTCAGCGCCTCGGCCTGAAGGGCGGCGCCAAGGGCCACGACCTCGTCCGGGTCAATATCAGACAGCGGTTCCTGTTCAAACAGATCGGCCACCGCCTTGCGCACCGCAGGCACACGGGTTGACCCGCCGACCAGCACCACGCCCTTGACGTCTTCGGGCAGGATATCGGCATCATCAAGTACCTGTTCGGTGATCGCGATGGTACGCGATACCAGCTTGGCGATCATTGCTTCGAACGCGGTGCGGGTTACGGTATGGCTGGTCACCGATCCGTTCAGATCGACAGAGACCTCGACCGCATCCTGATCGGTCAGGCCCTCCTTGACCTTGCGTGCGGTTTTCAACAGCCGTTTGGCATCCGACGCATCAAGGGAGTCGGCTGCACCGCCGTCCTTGCGCTCAGCCAGAAGATGTTCGGCAATGGCGTGATCGAAATCATCGCCACCAAGGGCGGCGTCACCGCCGGTCGCCTTGACCTGGAAAACGCCCTTTTGCATTTTCAGAAGCGAGATATCAAACGTCCCGCCGCCAAGATCGTAAACGGCGTAAAGCCCCTCTGCCCCGTTATCAAGGCCATAGGCAAGGGCGGCTGCGGTCGGTTCATTGACCAGACGCAGAACTTCGATCCCGGCAAGCTTCGCCGCATCCTTGGTCGCGGTACGTGCCCCGTCATCGAAATAGGCCGGAACCGTGATCACCGCCTTTTCGACCGGCTTATCAAGACCTTCTTCGGCGCGTGCGCGCAGGGCACGCAGAATATCGGCCGACACTTCAACCGGGGTCAGAACCCGCCCGCCGACATTGAGGCGCACCATCATCGGTTCACCCGCACCATCGTCGCTGCCTTCGGGGACTTCGACGTCATAGGGCAGCGTACCGGCAACGGATTTGACATCCTCAAGCCCGCGCCCCATCAGGCGCTTGACCGAGGACACCACACGATTGGCATCGGTATTGATATGTTCGCGGGCGTCTTCGCCAACCACCGGTGCGTCATCGCCATAATAGACAACAGACGGCACAATCGCATTGCCACCGGATTTGTCGCGCAGGACTTCGGGCTTTTCGCCGCGTGAAATCGCAACGACCGAGTTGGTGGTACCCAGATCGATACCAACAGCGATCTGGCGCTCGTCCTCGTGGGGGAGCGGCGTTTCGCCCGGTTCGTGGATTTTAAGCAGAGCCATGAATTCTATCCGTATCGGTTATTTGAAATGATCAGGCAGCGGCAAGGCGCGATTTCTTCGCGCGCGCTTCCTCGGTCATTTTCATCAGGTATCTCAGGCGGGTGGTCAGTTTTTTGGCAACGTCATATGACTGTTGATCGAGTGCCTGGCCAAGGTCCTTTTCACAGGCGCGCGCCTGTTTGCGGGTATCCTTGATCATTGCATCGATGGTGATCCTGTCATCGGCATCATCAAGTGCCTCGCGCATTTCCATCGCTTCCATCAGAAGTTCCGGATCATTGACAGTATGGCCTTCGCCGCCTTCGGGTTCGATCCCGGCCAGACGCAACATGTAATGGGCGCGCGACACCGGGTTTTTAAGGGTCTCGAAAGCCTCGTTCAGGCTGGCAGCCTGCTGGGATGACAGAGCCTGCTCGCGACCGGATTTCGATGCAAAACGGTCGGGATGCAATTGCTGCTGCTGTTTGAGGTAGGTTGCCTCCATCGCGTCGATATCAACGTCAAAGGACCGTTCCAGACCGAACCGTTTGAAATGGTCGAGCTGACCCGGGGCCTGAATGGCGTTGCAGGTATCACAAAACAGTGCGCTGACTTCGACCGGCCCCTTGCAGGACCAGCAAGCTTTGTGTGCCGGATGTTCTGTATTGCTCACGCGATGCACTTCCGAGGATTAAAACAATAACAAATCAGTCAAAAGGCAGCCGGGACGATGGATCAGGCCGCCCTTTTCAGCCGATGGCCCCGGCGATGAAACCGGGGCCATGACCAAACAGAAAGCAGGGAAAGCCCGGCCGATCAGACGTGGAAGGATTCCCCGCACCCGCAACGACCTTTTTCGTTGGGGTTACGGAAGACGAAACCTTCTTCCATCTTGTTGACCTCGTAATCCATCTCCGTGCCGAGCACGAACATGATGGCTTTCGGGTCGATCAGGATTTTCACGCCGTCTTCCAGCTCGACAACTTCTTCGAAGCCGCTGGCATCGTCAGCATATTCAAGCGTGTAAGACAGGCCCGAACACCCTTTGCTGCGCACACCAAGCCGAATGCCATGCGACGGTTTGCCGCGGCTATCAAGCAACGCCTTGATGTGATCAAGGGCAACTGGCGTGACAGAAATCGGTGACGGTAAAGCCATGGTATTCTCCCAAATTCCGGAAAACGTGGCGGTTGGGACGCTGCTTATTCAGCAGCGTCAGCCGCACCGTTTTTGGATTTGTAGTCGCTGATGGCTGCCTTGATGGCATCTTCAGCGAGGATCGAGCAGTGAACCTTGACCGGCGGAAGCGCCAGTTCTTCGGCAATCTGCGAGTTTTTGATCGAACCGGCTTCATCAAGCGACTTGCCCTTGACCCATTCGGTGATCAGCGAGCTCGACGCAATCGCCGAACCGCAACCAAAGGTCTTGAACTTTGCGTCTTCGATGATGCCTTCCGGGGTGACCTTGATCTGCAGCTTCATGACGTCGCCGCAAGCCGGTGCACCAACAAGGCCGGTACCAACAGACAGTTCGTTCTTGTCCATGGAACCAACGTTGCGCGGGTTTTCGTAATGGTCGATCAGCTTTTCACTATAAGCCATGATTTCTCTCCAATCTTCTTGTGGTCTCTCGCGAGACAATGACGTTTATTCAGGCGCTTCTTAGTGCTCAGCCCATTCGATCGACTTGAGGTCGATACCTTCCTGGGCCATTTCCCAAAGCGGGCTCATCTCGCGGAGACGCTCGACCGCAGTGCAGATCGCATCGACAGCGGTATCGAGTTCTTCCTTGGTGGTGTAACGGCCGATGCCGATACGAAGCGAGGTATGTGCAAGTTCTTCGTCAACGCCAAGCGCACGCAGAACATAGGACGGCTCAAGCGATGCAGAGGTACATGCCGAACCCGACGAAACCGCAATGTTCTTGATGTCCATCAGAAGGCTTTCGCCTTCGACATAGGCAAAGGAAACATTGAGGTTGCCACAAACGCGTTCTTTTTCGTCGCCATTCAGATAAATGTCGGCAAGACGATCACGGAAACGCTGCAAGGTGTAATCACGCAGTTCAGCGATACGGGCGTTTTCTTCGGCCATTTCGTTGGACAGAATGTCACATGCCTTGCCAAGACCCACGATCAGCGGGGTCGGAAGCGTACCCGAACGCATGCCGCGTTCCTGACCACCACCGGTGATCTGGGCGATAACGCGAACGCGCGGACGACGGCGGACGAACAGCGCGCCGATGCCTTTAGGACCATAGATCTTGTGACCGGAAATCGACATCAGATCGATATTCATGTCTTCGACATCAAGATCGATCTTGCCAACGGCCTGTGCGCAATCGGTGTGGAAGAACACTTTGCGTTCACGGCAGATGGTACCGATTTCTTTCAGCGGCTGAATGACACCGATTTCGTTGTTCACGCCCATGACGGAAACAAGTGCGGTTTCATCGGTGATCGCAGCCTTGAGTTCTTCAAGGTCGATCAGGCCGTTTTCCTTAACGCCAAGATAGGTCACTTTGTAACCTTCCTGCTCAAGGTGACGGGCACTGTCGAGCACGCATTTATGCTCGGTCACGACCGTGATCAGGTGCGGCTTTTTCTTGCCATAGAACTTCATCACACCTTTGAGTGCGAGGTTGTTCGATTCAGTCGCACCAGAGGTAAAGATGATTTCCTTGGCCGATGCGCCAATGATCTTGGCAACCTGGGCACGGGCGACTTCAACGGCATCTTCGGCTTCCCAGCCAAAGCTGTGGTTGCGGGAATGCGGGTTACCGAACTTCTCGGTGAAATACGGCAGCATCGCTTCGACGACACGCGGGTCGGTCGGCGTCGTGGCCTGGTAGTCCAGATAGATCGGCTTTGCTTTAAGCTCGTTCATATTTAAGGCTTCCTCACTCACTCTCTTGTCAGGCAGCGTGACGCGCTTTCTTACGCGCTGCATTGCCCCTCATCCGGCTCCAAACACGGATAAATGTATCAATATCTTCGTCGGTGGTTTCCAGTCCCAGACTGACCCTGATGGCCGATCCGGCATCGGAAACCCCCATTTCCTTAAGCACGTGGCTTTCACGTACCTTGCCTGACGAGCAGGCTGATCCCGAACTGATGGCAACACCTGCCAGATCCAGCGCCATAACCTGGGTTTCCCCCGGCATTCCCGGCAAGATCAGGCAACTTGTATTCACCAGTCGCTCCGTTCCCTTACCAGCGATCAGAAGCTCGGGTGCTTCTGATGCCAATTCCGTTTCAAGGCGGTCGCGCAAGACCGCAACATTCGCCATGTTCGCCAACTGGGCCCCTGCCCGTTCGGCCGCGGCGCCAAAGCCCGCAATGCCCAGAACGTTTTCGGTGCCGCCACGGCGGTATTTTTCCTGTCCACCGCCCCGGATCTGCGGCACCAGCATTACGCCGGGCGCGATCGCCAAAGCGCCAATTCCTTTGGGTCCGCCGATCTTATGGGCCGAAACCGACACCATATCAACCAGCAAGCGCCCCATATCCACCGGCAGACGGCCCAATGCCTGAATGGCATCACAATGGACCTTTGCCCCGTATTCACGCGCCAGCAGCGCCACTTTGGCCACCGGCTGGATCACGCCGGTTTCATTATTGGCCAGCATGACCGAAACCAGAACCTTCTGCCCGGCAGCCGATGCTTCCTTCAGCATCGTTTCAAGCGCATCAAGGTCAACCACACCATTGCCATCAACCGGAATGCGTTTTGCATCCACGCGCCCCTCTATGACAGAGGGATGCTCGATGGCACTGGTAAAGACCGTTACGTCTTCAAGTCCGTTCAGCGCCAGGTTGTTGGCCTCGGTCCCGCCGCTGGTGAAAATGATCCGTTCGGAATCACCGCCCACCAGATCCGCGATGGTGCGCCGGGCATGATCGACGATCTTGCGCGCGGCACGTCCGCTGGCATGAACCGATGACGGATTACCTGCAACATCCATCGCAGCGATCATGGCCTGCCGTGCCTCGGGGCACAGCGGCGCGCTTGCGTTGTAGTCGAGATAAACCTGGTCGGCCATCAGTTTGTAATCATCCTTATTCGCATCTGCTCTCGATATAGAGGAGCATTTACTGTGCCGCAACCTGTGACGGCTCTTCTATTTGAGTTGTTTTGCCCGGGAAGACCCGAAGCGATCCGCTGACATTGCGATCCACAACATCTGCAAGGCTTACCGATGCAAGATAGAGATAAATCTGGTTGCCCAGTTCTTCCCACAATTCATGAGTCTGACAGCGGCCCTTGTTGGCCTTGCAGCCCTTGGGCGATCCGGACTTGCAACGGGTTGCGCGGATCGGCTCGTCAACAGCCAGAATGACATCGGCCACACGGGTTTCATCGGCCGTTCGGGCCAAAAGATAACCACCACCCGGGCCGCGCACGGAACGGACAAGTCCGCCTTTGCGCAATTTGCCAAACAGCTGTTCAAGATAGGACAGCGAAATTTCCTGACGGTCCGCAATATCTGCAAGTGCGACCGGTCGGTCCTTGCTGCTTTCAGCGAGATCGACCATCGCCATAACGGCATAGCGGCCTTTGGTACTCAGCTTCACGGTGCGTCCTCCTGCCTTGCTGCCTGGGTTCGGGTTTCCCCGGACCTGACAGCGGGCTTTTCATTCGACTTTGCGCGATAGGCGCCAATTATTCCGACGATGCGACGATGCGCGGTTTTTCCGGCGTCACATCACCACCCGATTTTCCCGCTGCGCCGGACTTTTCGGCTTCGAGTGCCGTTACCTGATTGCGCAGCGACTGTACCTCGCGGCCAAGCTCTTCAAGGGCGCGCGCCACCGGATCGGGCAGATCACCAAGCGGCGTACCATAGGCACAGAAACGATCATCGGCCTCGCGGCGAACGATCTTGGCGGGGATACCCACCACAGTTGCCCCTTCGGGCACTTCGGAAAGCACAACGGCATTGCCGCCGACACGGGCATTCTTGCGCACGGTGAACGGACCAAGGATCTGCGCCCCGGACCCGACAATCACACCATCTTCAAGTGTCGGATGGCGTTTCAGCCCGCGCTGGCCGTCGCTATTCACACTGGGCGATGTCCCGCCAAGGGTTACCCCCTGATACAGGGTTACGTCATCACCGATCTCGGCAGTTTCGCCAATCACGACACCCATGCCGTGATCAATGAAGAACCGCTTGCCGATGGTTGCACCCGGATGGATTTCAATCCCGGTCAGCCAGCGCATGATCTGCGAAAGAAAACGCGCCGTGATGCGGAAACCGCGCTGCCAAAGCCAGTGTGTGCCACGATATCCCATGATCGCATGAAACGCCGGATAACAGAGCGCGATCTCCCAGCGGGAGCGTGCCGCGGGGTCGCGGGCAATCATCGCGTCAATTTCCTGACGAATTATCTTGAACATGGGGCGGTCCACTGTGTAATTAGTACCTTCGATTCCCGGCAGCCACGCCTACGCCCGGCCTCGCGACACTCGCAAGATCGGGTTTTGTCGGCACCATCGGGTTAGCCGGAATATAGGATAACCGAGTAACTTGGTCAAGTATTTGCCCAAAGCAATTTATGCGCAAAGACGAAAAAACTTACAAAAAGACTCGGATATTTTTGTTACACACTTCATTCCATTCGTGGACAGGAGCAGTCTGATCCATGCCTGAGGTCATTTTTAACGGCCCCGAAGGTCGCCTTGAAGGTCGCTATCACCATAACGGCGCTGACGATTCGCCCATCGCACTTATCCTGCATCCGAACCCGCAGCAGGGTGGCACAATGAATAACAAATTGTGCTTTAACATGTTCAACATGTTCAAGGATCGCGGATATTCCGTCATGCGGTTCAACTTCCGCGGCGTCGGACGTTCGCAGGGCGTTTACGATCAGGGCATCGGTGAACTCTCGGATGCGGCATCTGCGCTTGACTGGATGCAGACCTATAATGCCAATGCGCGCGCAACCTGGGTTGCCGGCTATTCGTTCGGTTCGTGGATCGGCATGCAGCTTTTGATGCGCCGCCCGGAAATTGACGGCTTTATTTCGGTTGCAGCCCCGGCGAGTGAATATGACTTCACCTTCCTGGCCCCCTGCCCGTCATCGGGCATCCTGATCCACGGGTCACAGGACACCAACATTCCGGTTGCCTCGGTCAACAAGCTTGCCGACAAGCTCAATGCCCAGAAAGGCATCGAAGTCGACATGTGCACGATTGACGGTGCCGATCACTATTTTGCCAAACAGCAAGATGACGTGATCAAGCATTCGATCGCCTATCTCGACAAGCGCGGCGCATAACCGCCCGCCAGCATGTCTGACGATCTCGAAATCAAGGCCGCCTGATCAGGCGGCCTTTTTCGTTGGATAAAGCTTCCCGCCACAGCACGGCGTGGGCACCCCGGTCGTCCCCGGGAAACTGAGCGGCAAGCCGCGCAAATGACGCACGGCAAGATAGCCAAAGCATTCCGCCTCGACCGCATCGCCATCCCAGTCAAGGTCATCGACCGGACGCACCGGCACGCCAAGACGACTTGCAAGCGTTTCCATCACATATTGATTATGCCGTCCGCCCCCACAGACAAACCAGCTTTTGGGCGCGACTGGCAAATGGTTCACCCCCGCGACGATGGCGGCAACCGTGCAATTGGCAAGCGTTGCCGCACCGTCAGAAACATTCAGCCTTGCCTCGGCCACCAGACCGTCAATGCGCGCAGCCATGTCTTCGCGGTCCAGTGACTTTGGCGGCACACGGTCGAAATACGGGTCTTCAAGGAACTTGATTTCGACCATCGGGTCCGCCGTTCCGGACGCCGCCGTCGCGCCATTCAGATCAACCGGATTGCCGGTATGGCGCAACATCCAGTCATCAAGACGCGCATTGCCCGGCCCGCAATCAAATGCCAGAAGATCCGTCCCGTCTGCACCATCGCCAATCCACGTGACATTGGACACGCCACCGATATTAAGCACCGCCACCGGCGGTTCAACCCCGGCACTTTTCATCAGGGCGGCATGATAGATCGGGGCAAGGGGCGCGCCTTCACCCCCCGCGGCAACATCGGCCAGACGGAAATCGGCGACCACCGGAATGCCGGTTTTTTCCGCCAGCATATGCGGCGTTCCGATCTGACGGGTCAGCCCCGATGCCGGTTCATGAAACACGGTCTGCCCGTGAAAGCCGATAATCCCGATATCGCCGGCCAACATCCCGGCCTTGGCCAGCAACATGTTAACGGCATCAACATGAACCTGTGTCAAATCATCTGCCACGACATGTTCGGAATTGGTGGCACTGCGATTGCCGAAACATTCACGCATCCGTTCGCGCAGCTCCGGCGCATAGGGCACAAAAACAGACTGATCAAGACGACGCACATCAATGCCATCGGTTTCAATCAGAGCCGCATCGACACCATCAAGTGACGTGCCGCTCATCATTCCGATTGCCGTGATCCAGTCTTGCGTCATGTCGTGCTCCGCATGGTATTTCGGGTTGTTTGCGCAGGTTAACGCCAAATTCTGGTGAAATCGTTACCCGGATTGCAGATCTGCGCGCCGATGCGTTGCCCAGCGCATGTTTTCTGTGCTAGATCATCGCCTCCGCACTTTGGGCGGGTCGAATTTTCTATCACAACCAACATAGCGCAAAAACCATGACTGAACTGAAGTCTGATTTTCTCCGCGTCATGCATGACCGCGGTTACATCCACCAATGTACTGATCTTGAAGGCCTTGATGCCTATGCATCGGAAAATACGGTGGTGTGCTATGTGGGTTATGACTGCACCGCAGACAGCCTTCATGTCGGATCGCTTGTATCGATCATGATGCTGCGCTGGTTGCAGAAAACCGGTCACAAGCCGATCGTTCTCATGGGGGCCGGCACCACGCGCGTTGGCGATCCGACCGGCCGTGATGATGCGCGCCCGGTTCTGACCGACGAAGTTATCGCCACCAACATGGCGGGCATCAAGAAAGTCTTCCAGCAGTTCCTGACTTTTGGCGATGGCCCGACCGATGCGGTCATGGTCAACAATGCCGACTGGCTCGACAAACTGAACTATATCGAATTCCTGCGTGATTTCGGTCGCCATTTCTCGGTCAACCGGATGCTGAGCTTTGACTCGGTCAAGCTGCGTCTGGAACGTGAACAGTCGCTGAGCTTCCTTGAATTCAACTACATGATCCTTCAGGCCTATGACTTTGTCGAACTGAACCGCAACTATGGCTGCATGTTGCAGATGGGCGGATCGGATCAGTGGGGCAATATCGTCAATGGTGTTGAACTGGGTCGTCGCGTTGACGAGAAATCCCTGTTTGGTCTGACGACCCCGCTGATGACCACCGCATCGGGTGCCAAGATGGGCAAAACCGCGGCCGGTGCCGTGTGGCTGAACGAAGAACGCCTGTCGTCCTATGACTATTACCAGTTCTGGCGGAACACCGAAGATGCCGACGTCATCAAGTTCATGCGCCTGTTCACCGAGATGTCGCTTGAACAGATCGACGAATACGCAAAACTTGAAGGCTCGGAAATCAACGAAGCCAAGAAAGTTCTGGCATTCGAGGCCGTCAAACTTTGCCGCGGCGAAGAAGCAGCCCTTGCCGCTGCTGAAACCGCACGCAAAACCTTTGAAGAAGGTGTTCTGGCCGACGATCTTCCGACCGTGGAAGTCGCCAAGGCCGATCTTGATGCCGGTATCCCGGCCTTCGATCTGTTCCGTCGTGCCGATCTTGCCAAATCCGGTGGCGATGCACGCCGTCTGATCAAGGGCGGCGGTGCAAAGATCAATGACGAAAAAGTCAGCGACGAAAATGCCAACATCACCGCAGATGCAGTGAATGCCGACGGCGTGATCAAGGTGTCTGCTGGCAAGAAGCGCCATGTCCTGATCAAGCCGGTCTGATCACACATATCCGGTCAAAATCTAAAAAAGCCCCGTGCAATTTGCGCGGGGCTTTTTTCGTGTGTTAGCGCTAACATCGTCCCGTTTCCGGGCCGATCAACTTGATTGGTCCGGGCCTTAGCCGGGCTCGGCACCGGTAATCAGGTTGCGAAGCACGCCAGGCACAAATGTCGAAAGCGGATTGACCGTCACATCAGGTTCGCCAAGGTCGCCTTCGATGGTGTAGGTCGGCGCAAAGATGCCCCCGCCTTCTTCCCCCACCAGAAGATCGCCAAGGATCGGAATCACGCCAAGGGCCGAATTGATGGCATAGATCGGCACAATCGACCCGGCCAGACGGATTTCGGATTTTGCCAGATCAATCGATCCGTTCGCGGTAACACCAACCGCGGTGCCGTTGGCAGCGACCTTTGACAAGGTCAGCACGTCATTCACATAGGTGAAATCGCCATTCAGTTCGGTGAAGGAAATGCCGTTTCCTTGCAAAACGTCACTGAGCCCCGAAAGAGATGCTGCCCCCAGGACACGTGCGGCAATCGGTGCGTTGACGACACGGAAATCGCCGATCCTGACCGATCCGGTAAAGGGCTGGGCAAAGTCGCTTTCATCGACCGTGCCTTCGACCGTCATGTTCCCGCCCAGAAGGTTTTCATACATATCAAGCGCCCGCAGGAATTTACCGGCATCTTCGGCCGTCAGACTGACCTTGCGGGTGGAAAAATCATCGCGGCTGACCTGTGCAAATATGGTGGCCCGGTCCGCCAGCGAACCATTCAGAACCAGCCGGTCCCATTCCTGTCCGACAACATGGATCGATCCTTTGACATCGCCAAACAGTTCGCCATTGGCCATCACCATCTGTTCGATATCGAGGAAGATCTCGGTCGTTCCACCTTCGCGGCTGGCGCGTTGTCCGATGCCGCCACTGTTTGGTGCCTTGGCATCCTTTGGCTTGCCGGTATCTTCGGCGTCATCCGACAGGATCCAGGGGGTTGCGATCAGCTGACGGGCGGTGATTTCGATTTCGCGATTTTCATTATTCTGCCGGAAGGTGACCTTGCCATCATTGAGCAGCGGCTCCGCCCCCTTAAGCAGGAAGCCGCCACCGGTCAGATTGACAATGACATTGCGTTTTTCCGACGGTTTGGTATCGCTGCCTTCTGCGGGCTCAGGCGATGTTTCATCTTCGACAAACGGTCGCAAGTCAAACTGCGCGCCGCGCAGGTCGACCAGCATCCTGTCATCATTGGCAAGCCTGATCGTTCCCGAAAGACCGGTGTTTTCACGAAAACGGGTATTGTCGATTTCAAAGGACCATTGATCGGCAATCGGGTTTTCACCGCGCCATTTGCCGGTGCCGGACGCCACCAGTGCCGGTGCCATCACAGCAAAGGATTTAAGCGTGCCACCACCTTCATAACGCACAGCCACATCAAAGCTTGCCTTGGCTTCGGCACCGGGTTGTTTGGTGTAGTTGACCCGTTCCATCGGAAGCGTGATGGCAACATCATTAAGCGCCACATCCCCCTTGATCTCGACCCGGTCATCCAGAACCCTGATTTCGACCTTGCCCTTGCCCATCCCGGCAAGATAGGGCGCAACATCAAGTTCCACATCGGGCATCACCGCCAGATCAAGATCGCCAGACAGGCTATAATGGCTGCGGATTTTGGCCGCGGTATCAAAACTTTCAACCCAGTTGATCGCGGTTTTGCCCTTACCGATCGATGCCGTACCGGTCAGTTCCAGCCCCTTGGTGTTGACCTGAAGTTCGAAACTGCCGTTATTGACATCAAGTTCGCGGAACGCGTTGGTGATGCTGGCCTTTTGAATGCGCGATGCTGCCGCGACCTCGACATCGTCGAATGTCACATCGCGCAGCAACGGGAAATTCAGGCGCACGCGGGTCGCCTGTTCACCAGCAATCTGGGCCGGATCAATGCCAAGGCGGGTGGCAAAGCCAAGTGGCTGTGCTTCGATCAGTTCAAGCGCCTTGCGCGCACTGCCATTGGCGACCACTTCGATTTCGGCAAGCGGAACCGGTTCGTCAAGTTTGGTGAACAGGATGCTGGCATCCGTTACAGTCAGCCCGTCTGCCTGTCCGCGATCAACATAGATATTGAAACTGGTTTCATCGAATTCAGCACGACCACCGGCATCATGCACATCGGGCATATCCCCCAGATAATGCACCGTGACACCGGACATCGTCATCTGTCCGCCCAGCGCATCAAGCACCACGTCGCCGGCGTCATCCTGATGAAGTTCGGTATGCAGGGTGGCCTGATGAACAATGCCGTCCGACAGGTTGGTCACAACCCAGATACGGGCATCTTCGCCAACCGATTCCGGCCAAAGCCGATCCAGATCATCTGTGGCCACATCGGTTGCCTTGGCATCCAGACTAAGCTGCCATTTGCCAAACGGATCAAGCACAACACCGGTAACCGATGCCGTGGCATCCCCGACATTGAGCGTCACGTCATCAACACTGAACCGGCCCGGTACATAGCTTGTGACGATCTTGCCGTCATTGACCCGATAGGTCGCGCGGATTTCGGATGGCAGTGAAATCACCCCGCTTCCGACTTCCAGATCGGTCGCAGCAGAAACCAGCTTTCCACTGACATCATATTTGGCACGAATTACCCCCGACACCGGGACATAGGCATCGCGCATCGGTTCAAAGATGTCAGAGATGCTGACCAGATCGGAAAGCTCCACCTCGCCGATGCGGGCTTCGAGATCGATTTCACCGCTGCTTGTGCTGTAATCGCCGGTGACATTGACCCGGGTCGACAAGGCACCTGCACTGACCTGCAAGGAGGCTTCGGCCCCGATGCCAAGCGGCTTGCGCGACAACAGAATTTCCGCCTGCGGCGCAGCCCAGACGATGCCAAGCTGTTCATCGCGCACCTGCAGGTCGGCATTTACAATCCCGAAACTTTCGAAATAGGCCGCAGCCGGAAAATCGGTGCGTTCGCCAGACAGGATCGAGACCACATCGCGCAGGATTTCGCTGCCGGATCTTTCAATCGGCGCGCTTGCTACATCGGTTTCATCATCGGGTGTTTGCGGTGCGGGCTGTATTTCGGTGGTTTCGGGAAGAACCGGTTGCGCAGCGTCACTTTCGGGCAAATCGATTGTGACCGACGCCCCCCGCCCGCTGTCATAAACCGGGTCTTGCGGTTCGACGGATGTGTCTTCGTCCGGTCCGGCAAGAGGTGCTGTCCCATCGGAGTTTTCGGCGACATAGCCGATATCGATCTGACCGTTGGCGCGGCGTTCCAGGCGAATGCGCGGCCCGATCAGGTTCAATTCACGAAGTGCCAGAACCCCTTCAAACAGGGCCTTGCTGGAAAACACCACGTCTGCTTCGGGAATATGGAGCAGTTCACGATCATCCCCGCCAATGATCACCACATCGCGCAAACCGACATCAAATTTTTCGGCCCATCCGCGCCAGCGCAAAACGACGTCACCAACAGACAGCCGGTTTTCACCCATCGACTTGTTAAGATGATCAACGATATAGGGGGTAATGCGGTGCAAGGACACAGGTTCCTGAGACAGTCGCCAGATGGTGACTGCTGCAAATACGCCAACAAACAGCACGACCGCCGACAAAATCAGCGCCAGCCATCCAGCAAAGCTTTTAACGAGGCGCACCCTTATTTATCCTGTTTTCCTGATATCATATGTCGCAATAGCACCACTGCACACGTTCTGGCCGGTGTTTCCGTTCTGCAAGACGAAACAGATATCACCGGAACTGCCAGTATTGATCTAATCCCTTTTTGTCCGATCGCAGAAAAGCTACATAGAGACAGTCACCCGTATGATCGGGGTTGCAATCTCCTTGCCAAGAGCATGCAATCAGGCACAAGTTTGTGCATAGCCCGGTTCGTTACCTTTTCGCAATACAAGGAAAGCAAAAAGTGTCTCTTTCCTGGATTTCACAGGACCTGCCCCAACCCTTTGATGCCGAACGTGTTGCCAATGCGTTTGAACGATGGAACGCCCTTGGCGATCGCCCGGCATTTGAAAGTCTGGCATCCAAAATTGGCGATATTGCGTCCAATGCCCAAAGCAAGGCGGTTTTGGCGGCCCTGTTTGGCAACAGCCCCTATCTGACCAATCTGTGCCTGCGCGATCCCGACATTGTTTGCGAAGTATTCGAAAGCGGCCTTGATCATGCCTTTGCCACCGCACTGGATCCGGTGCGGCAAAGTGCGGATGCCCGTGATCTTGATCAAGCGACAACAATGTCCACGGTGCGCAAGGCAAAACGCCGGGCCGCACTGGTGATTGCGATGGCCGATATCTGCAAGGCCTGGCCGCTTGATAAAGTCACATCAGCGATCAGCGAAACTGCGGAAACCACACTTGATTTCACCATGGCCCATTGCCTGTGTGCGATGGCGCGCCAGCGCAAATATGACCTGCCCAATCCCCAAAACCCGCTTGAAGGATCGGGGATCTTTGCGATCGGTATGGGAAAACTGGGTGCGGGTGAACTGAACTATTCATCCGATATCGACCTGATCTTCCTGTATGATCAGGATATTGTCACCTACCTTGATGAGGATCGCCTGCAACAGGATCTGGTGCGTATGGTGCGTGACATCACGCGCGTGATGGAAGAACGCACCGGGGACGGCTATGTGTTTCGAACCGATTTGCGCCTGCGTCCCGATCCGGCATCGACCCCGCCGATCCTGTCGATGATTGCGGCTGAAACCTATTACGAAACGGTGGGGCAGAACTGGGAACGTGCGGCCATGATCAAGGCCCGCATTGTTGGCGGCGACCGGGCGGCCGGCAACGAGTTTCTGGAAATCCTGCGACCGTTCGTATGGCGCAAACATCTCGATTTCCTTGCCATTCAGGACATTCATTCGATCAAGCGCCAAATCAACGCCCATAAGGGCGGCAGCAAGATCAACATTCCCGGCCATAACATCAAGCTTGGCCGCGGCGGCATTCGCGAGATCGAATTTTTCGCCCAGACACAGCAATTGATCTGGGGCGGACGCGAAGTTGCCCTGCGTGGCAAGGCGACATGTGACACATTGCGCGCCCTGACCAAATTCGGACAGGTATCCGAGGAAGTCCGCGATGAAATGCTGGCGGCCTATGAATTTCTGCGCACGGTCGAACACCGGCTTCAGATGATCAATGATCAGCAGACCCAGACTCTTCCCGATACGGATGACGGGCTGCGCGCCCTTGCGACATTCCTTGGCTATGCGACACTTGATGCGTTCAAGGATCATTTGCTGCTTCATCTGCGCAATGTTGAAAACAACTATGCCGAACTGTTTGAAGACGACACGCCGCTGACCGGCGACAGCACAACCGGCAATCTGGTCTTTACCGGCACCGAAGACGATCCCGACACGCTTGCCAATCTGCGTGAAATGGGGTTTGAGAATGCCGAAAATGTATCGGTTACGGTGCGCGGCTGGCATCACGGGCGCTATCGCGCCACCCGGTCACGCCGGGCGCGTGAAATTCTGACCGAATTGATGCCGACCCTTTTGGGGGCACTGTCGAAAACCACCAACCCGGATATGGCATTCCGGGCCTTTGACGAGTTCCTGAAGGGTCTTCCGGCCGGGGTTCAGCTGTTCTCGCTGTTTACCGCGCACCCGGAATTACTTGAACTTCTGGCCCAGATCGCCGGAACCGCCCCGCGTATGGCCAAATATATTGGACGCAACGCGTCGGTTCTCGATTTCGTTCTGATGTCGGGCTTCCATGAAGAATTGCCCGATGCCGACAGCATGCTGGCAGAACTTGATGCGCGCCTGTCACGTGAAGACATGGTCGAAGACTGGCTGGATGTGGCGCGACGCTGGGCCAATGACCAGAAATTCCAGATCGACGTTCAGACCATCCAGAACCGCCAAACCCCGCACGAGGCCGGTCGTGCACTGGCCGATGTGGCAGATGTTGCCATTCGCGCCCTGTTCCCGCGCATTGCCGATGATTTCGCCGCCAAGCACGGCACCTTTGCCGATGGCGGGCTTGCGGTATTTGCACTTGGCAAACATGGTGGGCAGGAACTGTCCCCGGGGTCGGACCTTGATATGGTGTTCATCTATGATGTGCCCGAAGAAGCCGAAGAGTCTGATGGGGAAAAACCGCTGTCACCCGGGCATTATTTCATCCGGTTGAGCCAGCGTTACATCAACGCCCTTTCCGCCCCCACCGCCGAAGGTGTTCTGTTTGAAACCGACCTTCGCCTGCGGCCCAGCGGGTCAAAAGGCCCGCTTGCCACCCATTTCAAAAGCTTCGAAGCCTATCAGAACAATGAAGCCTGGACGTGGGAGCACATGGCGCTTACGCGGTTGCGCCCGGTTTATGGGCCGCAATCGCTGTGTGACAAGGTGATTGCCACCACAACGGCCGTTCTGCGCAAGGAACGTGACCCCGATCAGCTGGTGCGCGCGGTCTATGACATGCGCAACCGCATGGAAGCCGGCAAAGGCGACAATCACCCCTGGGCGATCAAGATGCGGCGCGGCGGGCTGGTTGATCTGGAATTCATCGCGCAATATTTGCAACTGCGTCACGCCCATGACCATGCCGACATTCTGTCGCCCACGACACGCGACGTGTTCAAACGGCTTGGCACGGCCGGCATTCTTGAAAATGACGAAGCGGAATTTTTGGCCAATGCCGGGTCGTTCTGGCTGGCGCTTCAGGCAATGCTGCGCCTGACGACCGAAGGGCCGTTTGATCCTGCACGGGCCAGTACCGACCTGCAACAGATGCTGGCACGGGCCGGGAAATGTGACGATTTCGCAAGCCTTCAGGACAAAATCGAAACCACGGCAACCCGGATCAAAACGATCTATGACCGGATCATCGCCGATCCGGCCGAAAAGGTCAGCCCGCCCGAAACCACACAATAGCCGGATCGAAATGATCCGGCTGGCCTTGCCATCCTTATAAAGGATTGTATTTTCAGTGCGGAACGGATCGCACAGCGACACAGACAGACAAAGGATGGAACATGACACTTGAAGTAGGTGACAAGGCCCCGGATTTCGAATTGCCAACTGATGGTGGCAACAGCATCAAGCTGTCCGATCTGGCAGGCAAAACGGTGGTGATCTATTTCTATCCCAAGGACATGACACCGGGCTGCACCACGGAATCCTGTGAATTTCGTGATGCCGAGCCGGACTTCAGCGCCGTCGATGCCCAGATCATCGGCATTTCCAAGGACAGTGTCAGCCGCCATGACAAGTTCAAGGCCAAACATGACCTGAACTTCATTCTGGCATCGGATGAAAACGGCAACGTGTGCGAAGATTTCGGCGTCTGGAAAGAAAAAAGCATGTATGGCAAAAAATTCATGGGCATTGAACGGTCCACTTTTGTCATTGATGGCAGCGGCGTCATCCGCAATGCCTGGCGCAAGGTAAAGGTCAAAGGCCACGTGGCAGAGGTTCTAGAAGCCGTTCGCGCCCTTTGATCAAAAAAATGACACTCGTAGCAGACCAATTGGTCCCGTTACCCCGCAAGGCCCGGCAACTGATTGCCGGGCCTTTGTTTTTTGGCCTTCGCCGACTTTAAAATTTAACCCGCCAAACTGCCAAAACGGCCATTCCAACACATTGATTTTGTTGCCTTGGGTTACATGTCAGGATAACAATTTACATATGGGAGTTTGGGTGAAGGTGCTTTTCACCTGTTCAGAGAAAACAAACCGGCACGCCGGCAAAGCAGGTATTGCTATGAACAAAAATGTTGTTGATCTCGACGATCAGATGCTTGCGGATTTTCGCGATGAGGCACATGACATTATCAGTGCGATTGATGTCCATCTGCAAAATGCGCGTGGCAAAAGCGATCCCGCACACCTGACCTCTATCCAGCGCGAAGTTTTCAACTTGCGTTACAAGGGCAAATCGGTTGCGGCACCACTGATCAATCTGACCAGTCATCGTCTGGCCGACTATGTCACCACCTGCAAGGAACTGAATGAAGGTTCCATCGAAGATATCCAGGCCTTTGTCGACAAGATCCAAAGCCTGCTTGAAGGTGACATGACCGCCGGCGGCACCGATACCGCGGAATTTGTCCGTGAGTTGCCGTCCAAACGTGCCCCTGACATTGATCCGAACTGGCTTAAAAAGGCCAATGTCGAAGCATTGCTGGTGATCCCGCAGCGCTCCATGGCAACCATTCTTGAACGCGAACTCGCCGCATGCGGTTATCGCAGTTCCGTGACGCAGACCTCGTTCGAGGCCATCGAACTTGCCGTTCGCACCCGCCCCGACTTCATCATTGTTGCCAAAACCATTGATGAGCTGAGCGGTGTTGATCTGGCCAATGCGTTGCAGGCCATGCCAAAAACCCGCGCCATCCCGACGGCTGTTCTGACGTCCGATGCACCGAACCACCCGTCCTTGCAGGATCTTCCGTGCCGCACGGCAATCATCCGCAAGGGCAATGCATTTGGTGAAGACCTGGCCGAGGCACTGGCACGGTTCAACATCACCTAATAACGACACGACATATCCGTAGGCAGCACAGTATCTGTCACGATGTATCACAGGGGCGGCGCGCGAATTTGCAGGCCGCCCTTTTGTTTGGCCATTGACCATATCCCCGGCAGATGGCAGACAAAGCCGATCTGAAAATCATTCTGAAAACCGGGCCGTCATGACCAAGCTTACCCTCGCCGAAGCAGCCAAACGTGCGCTTTTGACCGAAGATGCGACCGAAAAAGCCGATGTAACGGCCGAACTCGCCGCGATGTGGCGCAATGGCGAGATTACCGAGGTCGGGGAAACCGACCTGCCCGATCGTCCCGGTCGTCCCGCCAAGCCGGAACTTCTGGCGCCAAACAAAATGCCCAAGCGCAAAAAAGGCAGTGTCCAGGGCCGCATCGGGCTTTTGCATGCGCTGGCCCATATCGAGCTTAATGCCATCGATCTGGCCTGGGATCTTTGCGTGCGCTTTCCCGAAGCCGACATGCCGCGCAACTTCCACGATGCCTGGGTACAGGTCGCCGATGACGAGGCCCGGCATTTCAAAATGATCAACAAGCGCCTTGGCGAAATGGGTGCGACCTATGGTGATTTGCCCGCCCATGACGGCCTGTGGCAAACATCGATGGATACGGCCTATGACATTCTGCCACGTCTGGCCGTGGTGCCGATGGTGTTTGAGGCGCGCGGGCTTGACGCAACGCCGCCCACCATTGAACGTCTTTTGGCGCATGGGGATACGGAAAGTGCCCGCATCCTTAAAATCATCGCCCATGATGAAATCGCCCATGTTGCTGCGGGGCGCAAATATTATGAATATGTCTGCGATCAGCGTGGCCTGCCCTATTACACCACCTGGCATGACATGCTGCGCAAGCATTTCCGCGGGCCTCTCAAACCGCCATTCAATGACGAAGCCCGTTACGAGGCGGGCATGCCGCCGGATTATTATCAGGACTATGTTCTGGAACTTCCGGGCGAAGCAGCCGATCTTTAGGCCCGATGTCGCGAACTGGGATTTTTAAAATTTGACCCAGCGCAAAGCGTGCATAAGCAATCAGGTTTAGCCTTTTTCCGAGAATGAGACAGCCGCACCGGTGCGGCACATATTCCATTCCGTCAGGAGGCACGACCATGCCACGCACTATGAAGGCCGCCGTCGTTCGCGCGTTCGGCAAACCGCTTTCCATCGAAGAAGTGACCGTTCCGAAAGTCACGCCGGGAAAAATCCTTGTGAAAATCGAAGCATCGGGTGTCTGTCACACCGATCTTCATGCTGCCGAGGGTGACTGGCCGGTCAAGCCTAATCCGCCCTTTATCCCCGGCCATGAAGGTGTCGGCATCGTTGCCGAAGTTGGCGAAGGGGTCGCGTCCGTCAAGGAAGGCGATCGGGTTGGCGTGCCGTGGCTGCATTCGGCCTGCGGACATTGCCATCACTGCATTACCGGGTGGGAAACCCTGTGCGGCGAGCAACTTAATACCGGCTATTCGGTCAATGGCGGCTTTGCGGAATATGTTCTGGCTGATCCGGACTATGTCGGGCATCTGCCCAAACCGCTTGAATTTGGCAATGCTGCCCCGGTTCTGTGTGCCGGTGTGACCGTCTATAAGGGGTTGAAGGAAACCGAATGCAAACCCGGTGAAACGGTTGTGATTTCGGGGATTGGCGGGCTTGGTCACATGGCCGTGCAATATGCCAAGGCCATGGGCATGAAAGTCATTGCCGTGGATATTGCCGATGACAAACTGAAACTCGCCCGTGATCTTGGTGCGGACTGGACCCTGAATGCATCCGAAATTGATGTGGTATCGGAAGTCCAGAAACAGATGGGCGGTGCCAACGGTGTTCTGGTGACCGCTGTTTCACGCGCCGCCTTCAAACAGGGTGTCGGCATGCTGGGCCGCGGTGGCACCATGTCGCTGGTTGGTCTTCCGCCGGGAACGTTCGAGCTTGATATCTTTGATACGGTTCTGTCGCGCAAAACCATTCGCGGTTCGATCGTCGGCACCCGTGCCGACCTTCAGGAAGCGCTGGAATTTGCAGGCGACGGCAAGGTGCATTCGCACTTTACGACCGAGCCGATGGAAAACATCAATTCGATCTTTGACCGCATGCGCGATGGCAAGATTGATGGCCGTATCGTGATGTCGATCTGATCAATCTGCATATCCCGAGATGCAAAAGGCTGCCATCTGGCAGCCTTTTGTTTTCGATCTCACGCGGCACGCGCCAGCATGGCGGCCTCGTGATCAAGCAGCCATTTCTTGCGATCAAGCCCCCCGGCATAGCCGGTCAGTGTGCCGTTTGATCCGATCACGCGATGACATGGCACAATGATCGACACCGGGTTCAGCGCATTGGCACGTGCCACCGCACGCACGGCCTTGGCATTGCCAAGTTGATCGGCCAACCCGCGATAGGATATGCTTTTGCCACTTGGGATCGTGATCAGGGCATCCCAGACCGATTTCTGAAAATCCGTACCGATCATGTTGATGGCATCAACCGGAAGCGGCACCACATCCCCATTGAAATAGGCATCAAGCCAGTCGATCACGGATTTTGGGGTGGCAGTGCGATCTTCGACCCAGTCGAGTTTTTTGAACCGCCGGGTCTGGATGTTTTTCAGACGATCATCATTGTTTTCGAAATCCAGATGCACAAGCTTGCCGTCAACGGTCGCCAGGGATAATTCGCCAATCGGACTGGCATAGCGGGTTAAATAGATTGTCGTTGTCATCATCCTTCTCCTTCGAGTGCCGACCACAGATATTGCGCGGCATAGGCCCGCCATGGGCGCCAGCTTTCAGACAGGGCATCAAGCGCCTTGGCCTTGTCAGGTCCGCCGCCCATCGCCGATGCCTTAAGGATACCAAGGTCCGCCGCCGGAAAGGCATCCGGATCGCCAAGCCCGCGCAGCCCGAAATAGTTAAGCGTCCAGGGGCCGATCCCCTTTATCCCCGTCAAATCGGCAATCAGGGTTTCGCCCGATTTTTGATCGGATGCGCGATCCGCAAACAGTTCAATGACATCGGCCAATGTTAGCGCACGACGGGTGGTAAGTCCGATGGAAATCAGTTCCTGACCGACAAGCTGTGGCGCATCAGGAAACAGATGCGTCACTCCGGTTCCGGCAACAAGATCGCCCGGCAATTCGGCACCGAACCGTGCAACAAGACGGCCTGCCAAAGTGCGCGCCGCTGCAACCGAGACCTGTTGACCAAGAACGGCCCGCATGGCCAGTTCGAACCGGTCCCAGCATCCCGGAACGCGCAGCCCCGGGCGCTTTTCAATCAGGGGGGCAAGCAGCATGTCTTCGGCAAACTGTGCGGTGATTGATGGCACATCCGCATCCAGATCGAACAGGCGTCTGACCCGTGCGCCGATTTCAAGCACCGCTTCACGGGCGGGCCCCCGCAGGATAACATCCACCCCGCTTTGATCCGGACTGAAATGACAGATCATAAGTCCGACCTGATCGCCCATGGCAAAGCCGCGCGCATAGATGCGATCCCGGACGGCTTCCAGCCCCGGAATGGCGCGGGCCCGGAAGAATGCCAGAAGATATTCGGCATCAAACGGCTGACGGGCGCGCAATCGCAAAATCAGATCGTCATTGCGCGGCGCAAACGGATCATCATCGCCCCTGTCATCGGAACGGGCCTGCGATGATTTAAGTTTGATCCCCCGGCGAAAGGCCGTCGGGGCCTGCCCATAGGCCTGCTTCATGGCATCATTGAACCGCCGTAAACTACCAAACCCGGCAATGTCGGCAATTTCAATCATGGTCAGGTTACTATCAACAATCAGCTGGCGCGCCCGCAAAAGGCGTCTGGCCTTGGCATGTTCCTGGGGCGTTACACCGGTATGTTCCTTGAATATCCGGCGCAAATGCCGGTCCCCGACCCCAAGCCGGTCGGCCAGATCGGCAATCGATCCGGTTTCAAGCACGCCCTGATCAATCAGGCGCACGGCACGGGCCACCGTCGCGTGGACACCGGCACTGGCCGGACTTCCCGGCGCTGCTTCGGGCCGGCATCGCAGGCACGGGCGGAACCCGTGGGCAATTGCGGCCTCTGCACTGGGATAGAATTCCACATTGGCACGCTTTGGCGTGACCGCGGGGCAGATCGGCCGACAAAAAATCCCGGTGGTCAGAACCGCGGTATAAAACCGTCCGTCAAACCGGCGATCACGGGTTTTGAGTGCCTGATAGCATATATCGTTATTGAGCTGTTCCATGCCCGGCAGTGTATCAGAACCGGCGATCAAAACTCGCCAGATTCGGACTCAGACGTCAAATCCCCCGATACCGTCAGTTCAACGGGATGTCATTGTCGGATTTGCCATTCTGATACTGGGCGGACAAGCGGTCATATTCATGGGAAAGCGCCTTGGCCCGGGCGATATAATCCGCCCGCTGATTTTCAGGAAGATCGGCAACCATGCCCATCATCGAATGGCTTTCCCAAAAGGCATTCGATTTGTTGTATTCGCCGTCCTTCAGGGTGAAGACTTCCTGCATGATTTTCAGATCATGGGGAATGGCAAAGGCATCGCGGGAATCTTCGTAAGAAAAGAAATAATAAAAATTGTCAAAGCCCGCCCAGGTGATGGCGGACAAACACATCGAACAGGGTTCGTGGGTCGACAGGAAAATCAGATCCGAAGTCGCCGGGCGCTGATCTGCGGGGATTTCATAGAACCGCTTAAGACAATGCACCTCGCCATGCCATAGCGGGTTTTCGGTTTCATTGTTGGTTTCGGCAATCACCAGTGCCAAATCCGCCTTGCGCAGGATCGCCGCCCCGAAAAGCTTGTTGCCATCAGCAACCCCCATCCGGGTTTTGGGCAGAATATCGTTTTCCAGAACAGAAAACAGCTTGTCGAGAATGTGCTGATCCGGGGTGATGTCTGACATGTTGGCGGTCCCTGATGAACTGGCGTGTTGTTTCAACCATTTCACCGGTTCAGGACCGCCATGCCAACTGTTTTTAAGCACTCCGGGCGCAAAACAGTGATGCGCCCCACATGACAATCAGATGCCGCGCAAGATCCCGTCATTATCGGGGGCCTGGCGACGTTCAGGGGGAACAGGAACATAAAAATCACGGTTCAATAGGGTTGTGACCGCGATCAATGTCGGGGATTTCGTGTCACGTACCTTGGTGATCAGGGCATGATCCACCGGTTTCATTTCACGAATTTTGACAACCTCGAAAACCGGACCGTTGGGAGTAGCAAGTTTGAACTGGTCGCCGACTGCGACCGGACCAAGGGACTGTTGGGCCATTTGGGACTTCACCTGACAATAGATGTTTGCTCTGAGCAAGCCTGCCAGTGACCAGTCGATGTCTGGAATTTTGTTTATAGGCGGCAGGTCTCGCTTGGCCACACCATGGCAAAGCTATTCGGCAATTCTGTGACAGAAATTGGATTTTTGGGGGCAAACCGCCTTTTTCCGCCGCCTGGCACCCTGCCCGATTGCAACGATTTGGGGTCCGAATCAAAACACCCCGCCGGGAAATCGGCGGGGTGTTTTGTAATTTCAACCGGTTAAGGGTAGCCGATCAATCGATATCTTCGATTTCGCCAGCCGAGCCGGTAACCTTGGCGGCAAGGGCGGCTGCCATAAAGGCATCAAGGTCGCCGTTCAGGACACCCTGCGTATCGGATGTTTCGGTGCCTGTGCGCAGGTCCTTGATCATCTGATAGGGCTGAAGGACATAGGAGCGGATCTGATGGCCCCAACCGATATCGGTTTTGCTGTCTTCGACGGCCTGTGCTTCGGCTTCGCGTTTTTGCAGCTCTGCCTCATAAAGACGGGCTTTGAGCATCTTCATCGCGGTGTCGCGGTTTTTGTGCTGTGAACGGTCGTTCTGGCACTGTGCGACAATACCGGTCGGAATGTGGGTAATACGAACCGCAGAATCGGTACGGTTAACGTGCTGACCACCGGCACCCGATGCGCGATAGGTATCAACACGAAGATCCTTATCGAGGATTTCGATATTGATATCGTCATCAATCACCGGATAGACCCAGACCGACGAGAAGCTGGTATGGCGGCGTGCCGAACTGTCATAGGGCGAAATACGCACCAGACGATGCACACCCACTTCGTTCTTGAGCCAGCCATAGGCATTGTGACCGGTGATCTTGTACGTCACCGATTTGATACCGGCTTCCTCGCCCGCGCTTTCTTCGAGCATCTCAAGCTTGTAGCCCTTGGACTCTGCCCAACGGTAATACATGCGCGCCATCATCGATGCCCAATCCTGTGCCTCGGTACCACCGGCACCGGCATGGATTTCAAGATAGGCGTCATTGGCGTCAGCCTCACCCGAAAGCAGGCTTTCGAGTTCACGCTGGGATGCGATTTCACGAATGGCACGCAGGCCTTCCTCGGCCTCGGCAACCGTTTCTGCATCGCCTTCGGCTTCGCCAAGCTCGATCAGTTCGATATTGTCTTCGAGCTCCTGGGCGAGCTGTTTATAGCCATTGATGGCATCATCAAGCTGGGTACGTTCACGCATGACTTTCTGCGCATTGGCGGCGTTGTCCCAAAGGGTCGGGTCTTCGGCCAGTGCGTTCAGTTCGTCGAGGCGTCTAAGAGCGTTATCCCAGTCAAAGATGCCTCCTCAGCAGTGCCATCGACTGCTTGATTTCATCGACCAATGCCTGTGCTTCGGCGCGCATTGATGTCTCCGTTATTCATCAGAAATTTGTTGGGCCCCAGACCGGTTTGGACAAACCGGCTGCGGCAAACTCGGCGCAGCTTATAGCAGTTTTTGCCGCGGTTGAAACCCCTGCAACCATGCAAAAACCCGGCAAGATTTCCCTGCCGGGTTTTGGATGTCTTCATTCAGGTCAGATCAGCCGGTCAGCAAATCCGTCAGTAAATGCCGCCCGGTCCTGAAACCGCGCCATTGCCACTGTCAGAACCGCCAACACCGCTGTAGCCGCCATCAATGACATTGTCATTCGATGCCGGAATGGTTCCGGGTTTGAAAGCTTCCCAGATCACGTCCTGATCGCCCGGACGGGCCGGAATGCCGGTACGGGCTTCGACGCGGACCATGCGAATGCCCGGCGGGGTACGGAACGGAATGGCTTTGGTGCCTTCAAGGGCACCGCGCATGAATTCCTTCCAGATCGGGGCTGCGGCACTGGCCCCCTGTTCCTTGTCACCAAGGGAACGGTTGTCATCAAAGCCGACATAAACACCGACCGCAAGGTCCGGCGAGAACCCGACAAACCACGCATCACGTGAGTCGTTGGTCGTGCCGGTCTTACCAGCCAGCGGATAACCGAGTTCGGCAATCGTGCGGCCCGTGCCACGCGACACCACGCCTTCCATGATATGGACCATCTGGAACGCGCTTGCCGGGTCGGTCAGCTGTTCACGGGTATCGGGAAGATCAGGCGGCATCTGATTGCGGAAGGCAACGTCCTGGCACTGGGCGCAATCGCGTTCGTCCCGGCGATAGATCACATTACCCCGACGGTCCTGAATACGGTCAATCAGGGTCGGTGTGATTTTCTTGCCACCATTGACCAGTTCGGCATAGGCCGCGGTCAGGCGCATCACAGTCGTTTCCGCCGCACCAAGCGACATGGACAGAACTTCGGGCAGATCATCGACAATACCGAACCGTTCGGCATAATCGGCAACAATCGGCATCCCGATGGTCTGGGCAAGACGCACCGTCATCAGGTTACGCGACTTTTCAATCCCCAGACGCATGGTCGATGGACCATAGAAATTGCCGCTATAGTTACCCGGTTTCCATTTGCCAAGTCCCGGCCCCTGATCGATCACGAAAGGCGCATCAAGCACTAGGGTCGAAGGGGTAAAGCCCTGATCAAGGGCCGCAAGATAGACAAACGGCTTGAAGGCCGAGCCCGGCTGACGACGGGCCTGGGTTGCGCGGTTGAATTTCGACAGATCGTGCGAAAAGCCGCCCGACATCGCAAGAACGCGACCGGTATGCGGGTCCATCGCCACCAAGCCCCCGTTGGCATTGGGGATCTGGCGCAGGCCATAGGTATTTGGCGGCAGTTTTTCGCCATCAAGTTCGGCGAAATGTTTGACGTAAACCACATCACCGGGCTTGAGAACATCAGACGGACGATTGACCACCGGACCCAAAGTCTGACCTTTTTGCCAGGGCCGCGCCCATGTCAGGAAGCGCAACGGAATGCGGCCCTGCTCGCCCGATTTAAGGCCAAGGGTCGCCTCATTGGCATCGGTGCCAAGCACGACCGCAATATCCCAGGGAATATCGCCCGGTGTTTCGACTTCGCGCAATTTCTGCTGCCAATTGTCATTCAGGTCGATCTGGGTGATCGGCCCGCGCCAGCCATGACGACGGTCATAGGCAACAAGCCCGTCAAACAGGGCCTTGTCGGCAACACTTTGCAAGCGGGGATCAACAGTCGATCGCACCGAAAGACCACCGTCATAAAGCATGCCTTCGCCGTAACGATCAACAAGCTGACGACGGACTTCCTCGGCAAAGAAATCAGCCTGATAGGTATCCACCGATTCACGGGATTTGCCTTCAAGCGGCGCAGACCATGCGGCCTGTGCTTCGGCCTCGGTGATGTATTTTTCTTCAAGCATCCGACCGATGACCCAGTTACGACGTGCCTTTGCCTCGTCATGGTTGCGGACCGGATGGTAATTCGAAGGCGCCTTTGGCAAGGCAGCAAGATAGGCTGCTTCTTCGATATTAAGCTCATCAAGCGACTTGTCGAAATAGCGCAGCGACGCCGCTGCAACACCATACGCCCCGCTGCCCAGATAAATCTCGTTCAGATACAGCTCAAGGATATGCTCCTTGGAAAATGCCCGTTCGATACGGAAAGACAGGATTGCTTCCTTGATCTTGCGTTCATAGGACACTTCGTTGGTCAGAAGAAAGTTCTTGGCGACCTGCTGGGTGATGGTCGATGCGCCAACCGGGCGACGACCGGTGCCGATATTGACAACGTTGGTAACAGCGGCACGCAAAACAGACGCGAAATCAATCCCGGGATGGGAGAAGAAGTTTTTGTCCTCGGCCGCGACAAAGGCATCAATCACCTTGTGCGGGATGGCGGTGATCGGCACAAAGACACGTTTTTCGCGTGCATATTCTGCAATCAGCGCACCGTCAGATGCATGAACACGTGTCATGACCTCCGGCTCGTAATCTTCAAGCTGGGTGTAATCGGGCAGGTCCTGACCAAAATGCCAGAAAATCGCCAGAACGCCGGCGCCGCCTGCGATCCCCATCAAAAACAGAAAGCCGAAAATACTAAGTAAAATGCGCATATAAGCAGGTCTTTTTTCGTTTTGTTGGCCTGAGGTTGCGCATATTCATGCACAATCATCAGAAATGCAATGTCCCAACGGATAACCGTTTCCCGCAGGGCGATCCCCGCACTAACCACTATTATAGCGGCAAAAAAGTGACGAGGTTGTGACAGCTCTCACTTAAGGGAACTTTTAGTTTAGCAAAACCTGCATATGACTGACCATCTGCCCGCTTAAAAAAATGTCGATGCCGGCAAACCGAACAGACCGGAAGCGTTCAGGGAATGCAGTTCCCGTGCACACCGCTGCTAGAATTTGTGCTTTTCGAAATAGATATCAATTGCCCGCAAGACGGCCTCGGCAATCTTTTTGCGATGGGCCGGGCTTTGCAGCAGTTTGGCATCGGTCGCATTGGACAGATAACCCATTTCAAACAGTGCCGACGGGATGTCAGGCGCCTTCAGAACGGCAAATCCGGCAAAGCGATGAGTTCTGCGTTGCAGTTCGATGCTTTTGGACAGCTGGCTGACCATGTTGGCGGCAAGCGTTGCCGACAGGTTCATGGTTTCGCGCTGGGCCAGATCGATCAGGATGCTTTGCACCAGCGAATTTTCATCGGAAAGATCAATACCGGCAATCACGTCGGCCTTGTTTTCCTTTGACGCCAGGGCTGCTGCTTCTTTGTCCGATGCGTTTTCAGACAGGGTATAAACCGATCCACCGCGATGTTTGGGATTGGCAATTGAATCCGCATGCAGTGATATGAACAGATCGGCACCGTTTTTGCGGGCAATTTCAACGCGCTGGCGGAGTTTCAGGAAGACATCCTTGTCACGTGTCAACAGCACGCGATAGCGCCCCGATGCCGTCAGGGTATCGGCAAGCTGCCGGGCAGCGGCCAGCGTCAGATCCTTTTCATAGACATTGCCAACCCCGATGGCGCCCGGATCAACACCGCCATGACCGGCATCAATCGCAATAAGCGGCTTTTCATCGCCGCCACGACCGGATTTGACCGCCACATCCACACTTTGTTCTGTAGCGCTGGTATCATTGCGGCTGCGTGCGGAATAGGCTTCCATGCTTTCGCGTGACGCGGTCAGGAAGGCGTCGCGTTTTGCCGGTTTCAGATCGACGACCAAACGGTTGGGTTTGCCGCCTGATGACGGCAATGCGAAAATTTTGGACACCAGTGACGGTTCGGCAACATCAAGAACGACACGGAACGTACCGGGTTTGAACAGTCCATAGCGCAATCCCGAAATAAGCCCGCCCCCCGATGTCACCTTGCCGGGCGGGGCGCTCCAATCGATTTCGGGCATGTCAATGATGATGCGATAGGGATCGGGCAGCAAGAAATAGGTAAATTCGACATCGCGATCAAGATCGATGACAAATCGGGTATAATCCGGATAGACGCCCAGACGCGCCCCCAGAACCTTTGCCGCCTGTGCATTGGCAGTCGATGTTACAAGCTGGGCTGAAAACAGCAGCAAAAACAATGCGATCGAAAGTCTTGCGAGTTTTTGAAAACCCGAAGACAACAAAGCAGATCGCACATGGGAATATGTGTTTGCATGCGGTGAATTCATCTGTCGTGCTTGTGCCTGGTTACCCTGCCAAAGGTGAGATAGTCGCTTATAGCAATGCGTTGGTTAACGGGCAATTGACCAAAGCAAGAAGTTCCAAAGACACGTTTTGCCGCCTTTGTCCCATCCCGTTAAATCGCCAACCGGGCAAAAACATCGCGTTTTCATGGATTTGCCCGCATTTAATCGCCAAAGGCGAAACTGCGCGGAATTCTTCGCCTTTTGACGGATCACTGTCAGAAAGTCGTCATATGATGCAACAAAACTGTTTGTCGCAGGCGAATAAACCGGATATGTTGCACCCGAGATTCCTATGCTTTGTGGTATGAAACTTAAACGCCACCAGGCTGAGGACGCGACTAGACCAGTTCTTACGGTCGGTGTCTCGGTGACGCGGCAATTCCCGCTCCCGATAGAGCCCTCCTGAAAAAGGCTGCCTTGGCGCGCTCGAAAATACGCAACCTATTTTTGTTTCAACATCAAAACCAGGTCCGAACCGGAAGAGCAGCCGACACGCGATGAACCAGAGACATACAGGACATATCGCGACCCTATTGGACGGCGCCTCCGGTCACGCCGGTTTGTTTGCATATCAGCGCAGCAATGCGCGTAGCATTGAACTGGCGGGACCTCCAGGAACAGGTTCCGAATGGTTAAACGCATGCTTATCGATGCAACGCACGCGGAAGAAAGCCGCGTCGTTGTTATTAATGGAAATCGCCTAGAAGAATACGACGTCGAGACATCGACCAAAAAACAGATCAAGGGTAACATCTATCTCGCCAAAGTGACGCGAGTAGAACCGTCGTTGCAGGCGGCCTTTGTTGACTATGGCGGAAACCGCCACGGTTTTCTTGCCTTCAGTGAAATCCATTCCGACTATTACCAGATCCCGGTTGCCGACCGCGAAGCCCTGAGCCAGGGTGGTGCACAGGTCAAGGACGCCGAAATTGTCGAAGACAATATTGGCGAAACCGACGACAGCCCGAAAAAAGAAAAGAAATCGACCCGTTCGCGTTCGCGACGCAAACCGCGCGCAAAGGACAAGGACGAAACCCAGGACGCATCCGAGCCGGATGCGACTGATGGGGAAACCGTGGTTGATGCCGATGCAGCCAATCCGACGGATGGCGCATCTGATGGTGCGGTTTCTTCTGATGAAGAAGAAACCAAGCCGCGCCGCCGTCGCACGCGCAACCGTCGCAAAAAATCCGACGATGCCGACGCACAGGCAAGCGATGCATCTTCTGACGAAGCAGCATCGGGTGATGCCAATGCAGACGCCAATGGCGGTTCTGATGATGACAATTCCCCGTCGGGTGGCAATGCTGCCATGTCGGCGGACGTCGCAGAGCTGAGCGTTGATGTCGACGCCGACGGTGACGACAGCGAAGAAGACGCACCGTCTGCCGATGCCGGCACAGAAGAAGAAGAAATCGAAGATCTTGGCGGGGACGACACCGACGAATTCGTTGAGTCGCATAGCCGTCAGCTTCAGAAACGCTACAAAATTCAGGAAGTCATCAAACGCCGCCAGATCATTCTGGTTCAGGTCGTCAAGGAAGAGCGCGGCAACAAGGGTGCTGCCCTGTCGACCTTCCTGTCGCTGGCTGGCCGTTATTGCGTTCTGATGCCAAACACCCCGCGTGGTGGCGGCATTTCGCGCAAGATCACCAATGCCAAGGACCGCAAGCGTCTGAAATCCATTCTGGCCGAGCTGGAGATTCCGGACGGCATGGCCGTGATCGTTCGCACCGCCGGTGCCGAACGGACCAAGGCCGAGATCAAGCGCGACTTCGACTATCTGATGCGTCTGTGGGATCGTATTCGCGAAACCACCCTTCAGAGCCAGGCGCCTTGCCTGATCTACGAAGAAGCCGACCTGATCAAACGTTCGATCCGCGACCTTTATGCGCGTGATGTGGATGAAGTTCTGGTCGAAGGCGACGACGGTTACCGGGTCGCCAAAGACTTCATGAAAATGCTGATGCCGTCGCATGCCAAGCGTGTGCAGCCCTATAAGGATCAGGGCGTGCCGCTGTTCCACCGTTTCCAGGTGGAAAGCCAGCTTGATGCGATGCTCAATCCGGTCGTACAGCTTAAATCCGGTGGCTATATCGTCATCAACCCGACCGAGGCACTGGTCGCGATTGACGTGAACTCAGGCCGTTCGACCCGCGAACGCAATATCGAAGAAACCGCTTACAAGACCAACCTTGAAGCGGCCGAAGAACTGGCACGCCAGTTGCGCCTGCGTGACCTTGCCGGTCTGATTGTTGTCGACTTTATCGACATGGAAGACCACCGCAACCAGGCATCGGTCGAGCGCAAGCTGAAAGAAGCCATGCGCAATGACCGTGCGCGTCTTCAGATCGGCCGTATCAGCCCGTTTGGTCTGCTTGAAATGTCGCGTCAGCGCCTGCGTCCGTCGCTTGTTGAAAGCGCGTTCGAGGTTTGCTCGCACTGTCGTGGTGTCGGCCTTGTCCGTTCGATCGAAAGTGCAGCCCTGCATCTGCTGCGCGTGATCGAGGAAGAAGGCATGCGTCGCCGGTCCGGTGCGCTTACCGTTCATGTCGCAAGCGAAGTTGCGCTTTATATCCTGAACCGCAAACGTGATTCGCTGGCCGAAATCGAACAGCGTTACGGCTTTACCGTCATGATCTTTGGCGATGACAGCCTGATTTCGCCCGATCACCGCATTGAACGCACCCGTGCGAAAAAAGGTGACGAACAGGAAGAAGCTGCACCTGTTCTCAATACCGACAGTGTTTCCCTAACGGCGATTGAAAGCCCGGTTGAAGCCGACGACGAAGAAGAAGAAACCGTCCGCGGTGATGATGACGATCAGGGTGGCAAACGCCGCCGCCGCCGCCGCCGTCGTCGTGGTCGTAACGATGATCGTGATGATCGTACCGAAAACCAGCAGGACGCCGCAGACAGCGACACCGACGATGCTGATGGTTCGGATCGCAACGGATCTGATGATGATGACGAAGACAGCAACCGCAAACGCCGCCGTCGCGGCAAGCGTGGGGGCCGCCGCCGGTCGCGTCGTCAGGACTTTGACGGTAACCGTACCCGGTCGCCCAATGATGATCCGGCCCTGACGGCAGCACGCCGCAACCGTGATCACGAAGCACCGGACGGTTCCGAAGAAAACACCGTGATCGACGCCGAAAGCGAAGGTCAGGATGCCGACAGCTTTGATCAGGAAGGTGTCCGCGCCGGTCGTACCCGCAGCACCACTGCCCCGGCCCCGGCCCGTCCGCGCCGCGATCGTAACGACAACCGTCGCAACCGTCGTGACCGCAACAGCCGTCCGGAACGTGGCGAAGGTGGCAACGAACGCGGCGATGTGAAAAACATCCCGATCCAGAGCGGCCCGGCACCGGAAGCAACCGCTGAAAGCAAACCCGAAGCCGCCGCTGCACCAGCAAGCGCCCCGGCAGAGGTAAGTGCACCAGAATCTGCACCGGCAGAAAAACCGGCTCTGGCACCTGTGGCAGAAGCCCCGAAGGTCGAAGCACCGGCTGAAAAGCCCGCTGAGCCGAAGGCGGCTGAGCCAAGAGCTGAAGCACCGGCTCCGACCCCTGCCCCGGAAGCAGCCCCAGCGGCTGAACCGGCAAAGGATGAAAAGCCGAAGCCGAAAAAGCGCGGCTGGTGGAGCCTTGGTCGTTAAGACCGGCGAACAGAAAAAACAAAAAGGGCTGCCCATCGGGCAGCCCTTTTTTCGCTAACAGTGTTCTCAACGAGATTTTTTATTCTTGTCTCTTATCTGAACGTATTTTCCACCTAGTACGAGTAAGAATTTCTCGGATTAGCAAGTACTCAAAGAACTTTGGACCGCTCGTCTTCACTTGATCACTCTTCTCCAGTTTCGAATTGACCCGGGACAACGGAATATCGTCGGCCGACCACATCAATCTGAACGCCTCCCACAAATTGACAAGAACAACTGCAATCCACCAAAAAATTCCGACGTTAACGAAAACCCAGAATGTATTGAAATACTGATCATATAGTGCTTCCCCCCAATTCTGGGGACCATCGAACCGAAGGTCCGGTGAAATTAGATACGCTGTGATAAACTTCCCAACAAAATACAGCACAGCCAGAACCACAATCGTCGTTAACCACACTTGAAACCGCAGACGTGGCACAAGTCGTGCTTTTCTCTGAAAGAGGAGAACTACATTGGTAGTGAGAAGGATGTAGACAGTGCCTCCTGCCAATACAAACGGAAACAAATAGATGTCTGTGAAACGACCAGAATTGGTCGTGAGCGCCAACAGAAGTCCGCCAAAAACAATCGCCAGGAATGCCGATTTCAACTTAGGGAACGGGTGCTTCACATCTTTTCCTTTTAATTATCTCAACGTTTCCAGTTCTGCAACGCCTTGACCGCACCGATCATGGTTGCTTCGCTGTGCGCAAACGAGAAACGCACATAGCCCTTGCCACGCATCCGGTCGAAATCGGTGCCCGGTGTGGTGGCAACGCCGGTTTCCTCGAGCATCTGGCGACAGAATGCTTCGCTATCTTTGGTCAGTTCGCGCACATCGGCATAAAGATAGAACGCACCATCCGCCGGGGCGAATTTGGTGAAACCGGCCTTGGGCAGACCATCAAGCAGGATTTCACGATTGCGCGCATAGGCCGCGATATTGGCCTGAAGTTCGTCTTCGCAATCAAAGGCCGCGACCGCTGCGATCTGTGACAAAGCAGGGGCCGAGATAAACAGGTTCTGCTGCAAGCATTCCACTGCCCGCATCAGATCAGGCGGGACAATAGCCCAGCCCAGACGCCAGCCGGTCATGGAAAAGTATTTCGAAAAACTGTTGATGATGATCGCCTCATCCCCGAATTCAAGGGCCGTGCATTCCTTGACATCCCCGAATGAAATACCCTGATAGATCTCGTCACTGATCAGGCGAATGCCGTTTTCGCGGCAATAGGCTGCCAGTTCGCGATAGGTTTCAACATCAATCATGCTGCCAGCCGGGTTGGACGGGCTGGCAACAATCAGACCATCAATCGGCTCGTCGAGATCACGCAGCATCTGCACGGTCGGCTGATAATGGGTTTCCGGTCCTGCGGGCAGATTGACTGTTTCAATGCCAAGCGCGCTTAGGATGTTGTGATAGGCCGGATAGCCCGGTGCGGCCATCGCCACCCGATCCCCGGCATCAAACGCCGCAAGGAAGGCCAGAACAAAGATTGATGACGATCCGCTGGCAACGCATACACGCGATGGATCAACCGACACGCCGAATTTGGTTTTGTAATGCCCGGCGATGGCTTCGCGCAGGGGATCAATGCCCATCGCATTGGTGTAACCGATCAGATCGGCATCAAGTGCCCTGGCGGCAGCTTCGCGTACCTTGCGTGGTGCGGGTGTGCCGGGCTGGCCGACTTCAAGATGGTAAACAGCTTTTCCTTCGGTTTCGCGCGCATTGGCCGCACGCATCACATCCATAACAATAAAGGGCGAAATTGCCCCGCGCTGTGATTGTTTCAAAGCCATTATGTGGGGTCCTGGATATTGATCAAAAGCAACAGGGCAGGATGACCCTGCCCTGTGGAAATGGTGTGGTTATCGCACGCCCGCCATACCGCCGCCGGCGGGATCGGCAACAAACTGGCAGCTTTCGGGATGGGGTGGCACCCCTTCAAGACAACGAATGACATTGACCGACGATGTGCCACTGGAATTCAGTGCAACCCCCGATGCAGCACCGGCACCGATCAGGTCTTCTGCCATGGTGGCAATCTGTTTGGTTGCACCGGCAGGCGTCCCGGTTCCGGCAATGCCGTAATAATATTCCCAGACAAAGGGGTTCACCATCAAAGCCGGCCCCATCAGCGGCGTTGCCGCCTGTGCCGCATCACCGGCAGCAAGGTTCAAGCCAAACGCATCGGCACCAAGTCCGGCGCCAAACGGCGTGTTCATGGTGGTCATGCAGGCCACGGCATTGGCCGCGCGGTCAACAACGACAAAGCCGCTGCGACCCGACATCGGCTGTCCGGCCATGTTTCCGGCATCAATATCGGCAAGATAACGATTAAGGATATCGGCCACATCACTGCCACCTGAAATCACCGCCGGTGCCGTCGCGGCACGTGGTGGATAGGCCAGATACAGGATTTCGTTACCGTGTTTGACCTCGGTCGCCGATTTCCATTCCGGGCGATAGTTGCGCAAATCATCAGCCGTCAGCGTACCACCGGCATTCTGGACCGCCGCGGCAATATCGGCACCAAGCGCCCCGTTATAGAAATCCCCCGGCCCCTTGACCCGAAGCGACGTCAGCAGGGCCGCAAGGTTCACAGACCGGATGCGATCACCAACTTCGAGCAATTTACCATTCGGCATAAAGGTTTCGCGCAATGCCGGGCTTGCTTCGATGCGGTCGCGATTGGCTTCGATGTCATTGACCAGCGACCGCGAAACCGGCACGCCAAGGCGGGCATATTGTTCCGCCGCACTCAAAAGCGACGCCCATTGCAAACGCCCGAAACGCGCACTAAGCGCATAAAGACCGCGCGGCACGGCCGGGATGGTCGTTGCGGTCTGGCCTGCGCTGGTGCGCGTGCCCGGACGGGGCCAGAAATCAAGAACTTCGACTTTTTTGGCTTCGCGTTCATGCACAACGCACACCCCGCCACCGCCGATCCCGGCGACTGACGGTTTGGTCACGGTCATGGTTGCGTAAAGCGCAACAGAGGCATCCGCCGCCGTCCCGCCAGCCGACAGAACATCCCGTGCAACCCGGACGGCGCGCGGCTCATCTGCGACCACACCACCGAAATATCCGGTCACTGCCCCTATTTGACCAAGATTTTCTGTATTAGTACTACTGCAGGCAGCAAGACCGGCAGTCATTGCGATTGCGAACGCGATCCGCCATGATGGCTTGCGCGTCGGCATTGAACCGACATCAGTCGAACGAAAATATGGAACGCACATTTTGCTCAGACGCATTATTACTCTCACTGCCATTTTCCTTGTTGCCCTGCCTAGCACGGTTTTGGCGCAGGGTCGTTCTTTTATCCGCGATACCGAGATCGAGGAAACCCTTCGTCTCTATGCTACGCCAATCTTCAAAGCGGCGGGGCTCGATCCGAATGGTGTGTCCATTTATATCGTTTCTGACAACAGCTTGAACGCATTTGTTGCCGGTGGCCAAAAGCTTTTTATCAATACTGGGCTGTTGTTAAAAGCAGAGACTCCCGAACAGGTTATCGGGGTGATGGCCCACGAAACCGGTCACATTACCGGCGGGCACCTTTCGCGCGTACATGATCAGTTGCGCAACGCATCGGCAATTTCAATCCTTTCGACCATTGCGGGCGTTGCTGCCGGTGTGGCCGCAGGCCGGTCTGATGTCGGTACCGCAGCGATTCTGGGCGGGCAGAATATCGCCACCCGAAACTTTTTGGCATATTCGCGAACCCAGGAAAGCAGTGCTGATCAGGCCGGTGTCAAATATCTGACGGCGGCGGGTATTTCCGCACGCGGCATGATGGAATTCATGGAAACGCTTGAAGGTCAGGAATTGCTGAGTACGGCAAGCCAGGACCCCTATATGCGAAGCCACCCGCTGACCACGGAACGTGTCGAGTTTCTCGAAAACTATGTTGCGAATTCAACGCTGAAAGACGCCAAGGTCAGTGACGATCTGTATGAACGTCATGCACGGATGCGCGCCAAACTTTATGCCTTTACCAATCAAAAGCAAAATACGTTGCGCACCTATCCCGAAAGCGACACCAGCGTCGCCGGGCAATATGCGCGTGCCATTGCCTATTACCAGAATTCCGAACTGGCCCCTGCCCTTGAGATCATCGAAAACCTGATCGCGGTTGAACCGAACAACCCGTATTTCGAAGAACTTAAAGGTCAGGTTCTGCTGGAATTTGGCAAGGCGCAGGAAGCCATTGCCCCGCTTGAAAAATCAACAGAACTGTCAAACGGTGCGCCTTTGATCCGTCTGTTGCTGGCGCATGCGATGATTGAAACCGGCGATAACAGTTATCTCGAAGCTGCCAAAACCAACCTGATGGGCGTGTTGTCACGTGAACGCGGCAATGCATCGGCATGGCGTTTCCGCGCCATTGTCGAAAACCGTCTTGGCAATGAAGGTGAAGCATCGCTGTCACAGGCTGAATACAGCCTTCTGACCGGCGACCGTCAGGCAGCAAGCTACCACGCAGTTCAGGCCGACCGTAAACTCGACAAGGGATCGGCCGCCTGGTTGCGTGCACAGGATATCTTGCAGGCCACCAATCCGGACGGAAAACCCGGCAAGGACGCACCGAAGTGATCGGGCCTTGGCCGCATTTCGCGCCAATGTCCGCAATCTTCAAAACATTTCCGGTTCTCAAACGCTTTTTGGGCGTTTGGGTACTGGTGATGGCAACAAGCCAGATCACGGCCTGTGCCCTTCCGGGGGCCGGGGTTGATGTTGGTGGTGATCTGAAACTTCTATATGCGCCCTTTTCGCTTGATCATCCGCCGCGCTACTGGACCGTTGATCAGAAACCTTCCGCAAGCCAGGATTTGAGCCGGACATCGGCGTCAGCGTCGGATCTGCCATTACAGTGGTCTGACAAGGATGGCCGGATTGCGCTGGCAGCCCGTCCGGGGCTTGGATCGTTTGAATTCGGACGCCGGACCAATGTTATCGTTCTGGCCTCGCCATATCTGTCATTTGACTGGCAATTCAACAGTACGGCACAGATTGGCGACATTGAATTGGAACTCGGATTTCGCCGACAACGTCAGGGAAGCTGGCGGGAAAGCGATCTTGGATCGGGCAAACCGGCAATTGACCAGCTTGTCCGCATTCCCGTCGGACAGCCATCGGTTCAATATGGTGAATGGCAGCGCGAATATTTTGATCTTTCGACCCTTTATCGCCGGTACTGGCCAGAAGCCAGAAGCGACGAGGTTCGCCTTGTCTGGATCGGGATTGTTCCGGGTCGCGACCATAAACCTTCTGTGAGTGGGATCACCTATCTAACGCATATTTTACTTTCCCGTTAGAGGCCTGATCCCGTATCACAGAACCAACTCTTAACCGTCAGGCCATAAGCGGCCACAGTCACAGAAGGACACCCGATGAATTCCAAGATTGTAAAACGCTTCCTTGGCTGCAGCGCGATTGCCACGACCATGCTGTTTGGTGCTTCGCTTGCGCAGGCCGATGAAACGCTGAGCGATGGACAAAAAGCCGCCGTCGAAAGCCTGATTGAAGACTATCTTTTGAAAAATCCGGATGTGCTGTTGCGCGCCATCCAGAATGTTCAGGTCTGGCAGGCCACCGAAAAGGCCCGTCAGCAGGCAGAAGCCATCACCCCGGTCTGGGATGCCCTGGTGGCTGACAGCTCGGTTCCGTCTTTGGGCCCGGTTGATGCCCCGGTCACTGTGATCGAGTTTTTTGACTATCATTGCGGCTACTGCAAGCGTGCCTTTGATGGCGTGATGGATATTGCCAAAGAACATGATGGCAAAGTCCGGACCATCTTTGTTGAATTCCCGATCCTGCGCGAAGAAAGTGCCACGGCTGCACGCGCCGCACTGGCCGCCGACAAGCAGGGCAAATATATGGAAATCCACGAAGCCTTCATGGCCAACCGCGGCCTTCTTGATGACACCCGCATTGACGAGCTTGCCGCGTCTGCCGGTATCGATGTTGCCAAAATGCGCGAAGACATGCAGTCGCCCGAAATCGGCGGCATGATCGCCCAATATGCGGCAATGGCCCGCACCGTCGGCATCAGCGGAACGCCTGCCTTTATCATCAATGGCACCATGGTATCGGGCGCGGATATGGATCGCGTCAATGCGCTAGTGAAAACCGGGCTTGAAGAAGCATCCTGATTTTTGGCCCCTGCGCCATCGTGACAACATTTGCAGTCACACCGTTGCGCAGTCCGAACAAAACGACAAAGGCCCGTTTCGAAATCGAAACGGGCCTTTGTTTTACGCAAATGGCATGCAGATCAGATGATCCCGGCCAGCGGGGATGACGGATCGGCATATTTCTTTTTTGGCATGCGACCGGCCAGGAAGGATTCGCGTCCGGCAATGATGGCATGCTTCATCGCGCGCGCCATGCGGATCGGGTCTTTTGCCCCGGCAATTGCGGTATTCATCAGAACCCCGTCACAGCCAAGCTCCATGGCAACGGCCGCATCCGATGCCGTCCCGACGCCGGCATCAACCAGGACCGGCACATTGGCATTTTCCTTGATCAGGGCGATATTAACGGGGTTAAGGATCCCCATGCCCGACCCGATCAGCGATCCCAGCGGCATGATGGCACAGCATCCCATATCTTCGAGCATGTTGGCCTGAATGGGATCGTCGCTGCAATAGACCATGACGTCAAAACCGTCCTTGATCAGAGCTTCGGCCGCCTTGAGCGTTTCGGGCATATTGGGATAAAGCGTCGCCTGATCCCCCAATACTTCAAGTTTCACCAGGTTCCAGCCCCCGGCTTCGCGGGCAAGGCGCAGGGCCCGCACCGCATCATCGGCGGTAAAGCACCCTGCCGTGTTTGGCAGATAGGTATATTTTTTCGGATCGACATAATCGACCAGCATCGGCTGGTTGGGATCGGTCAGATTGACGCGACGCACAGCAACAGTGACGATTTCGGCCCCGGATGCCTCGATCGCGATTTTGGTTTCCTCGAAATCCTTGTATTTGCCGGTTCCGACCAGCAAACGCGACGAGAATTTTTTACCGGCAACGACAAAACCGTCATCATCAGCGGTCGCCAGATCGGCTTCGCCCGAACCGCCACCGATAAAATGGACGATCTCAAGCTTGTCACCATCGGCAAGTGCCGTTTGCCCATAGGCTGTCTTGGGCACGATTTCGAGATTTCGCTCAACCGCGACCTTGGTTGCGGCAATGCCCAACTGGCCCAGCAGCTCTTCTACATTTGCGGCATTCTCGATAGTCCGGTCTTCACCGTTGATCGTCAGAAGCATCTTTTTCGTTCAATCCCTGTGGTATCAAAATCTTCATGATTGCCGCGCAGTATGCGCAGCTGCCCTGCCCGAGGCAAGCTGTCTTGTGATGAGCAGAGCCGGTTATGACCAGTTATGGACAAAGCCCGGCTTTGTCCATGCAGACATCCGAAGCCCCGGAAGTCATCGCAACGACGTTCGATAATGACAAAGCAACGATGCAATGCTGCATTGCCGATGCTTATTGCAACGTTGCGTCAGACTTTGGTCGTGTTATAAACGCAGCACCAAAAGTTGGGCGTATGGTCGGAAAACGGCCCTTGAAACGCCTGAATGGATGTCTGGGGTAAGATGACATTGCACGTGATCAAGGATCGATGTGAAGTCAATGACACGGCTGTTTGCCTTCGGGCCATCTGCCATGAAGACAACAACAAAGGTGAACTGGTTGACTGGTTTCAGGAAACCCGACAAGAAGATTCTGGCATTCTTTGCGATGCTGGGGCATATACGCACACATCGGTTGCGATCCTCGATGCGATTGGGGCATCAGATTTGCCGATGATCGAGGTCCATCTGTCCAATATTCAAAAGCGGGACGCCATAAGACTTTTGTCCAACGTCTCAAACGCTGCAAACGGTATGATCTATGGCTTTGGCGACCAGAGTTATAACCACGCCCTGGATGCCATGCGCGGATTGATCCACACACCATCATAAAAGATATCGAAATGAGCAAGTTCAACATCGACAATGACGCCATTCGCCAGCTCGCAGAGCTGCTGGACGACACCAATCTGACCGAAATTGAAGTTGCCGCTGGTGACAACCGCATTCGTGTTGCCCGCCAGGGCACCATGGTTGCAGCAGCCCCTGCTGCACCGGTTGCGGCGGCTCCGGCACCGGTTGCTGCCGCTGCTGCGGCGCCGTCTGATGCGGCATCCCATCCGGGCGCAGTGAAATCACCGATGGTCGGTGTTGTTTACTTTGCACCGGAACCGGGTGCGGCTCCGTTCATCTCGGTCGGGTCGACCGTTGCCGAAGGTCAGACCCTGATGCTGATCGAAGCAATGAAGACCTTCAACCCGATCCGTGCGCCGAAATCGGGCAAAGTGACCCAGATTCTTGCGACCGACGGTCATCCGGTCGAATATGACGAACCGCTGATCATTATTGAATAAGCCGGGGTAAGAACCGCATGTTCGACAAAATCCTGATTGCCAACCGCGGCGAAATCGCGCTTCGTATTCAGCGCGCCTGCCGTGAAATGGGCATCAAAACTGTCGCGGTGCATTCCACCGCCGATGCGGACGCCATGCATGTGCGTCTGGCCGACGAATCGGTCTGCATCGGCCCGGCAGCATCCAAAGACAGCTATCTGAATATTCCGGCCATCCTGTCGGCAGCTGAAATCACCGGCGCCGAAGCCATCCATCCGGGATATGGCTTCCTGTCGGAAAATGCCGATTTCGCAGCCATGGTCGAAGAACACGGCTTTGTCTTTATCGGCCCGACCGCGGAACATATCCGCATGATGGGCGATAAGATCACCGCAAAGCAAACGGCCGAAAAACTTGGCATTCCGTGCGTTCCGGGTTCCGATGGCGAAATCGCCACCGTTGACGAAGCCCGCAAATGCGCCAAGGAAATCGGTTATCCGGTCCTGATCAAGGCATCGGGTGGCGGCGGCGGTCGCGGCATGAAAGTCGTTGAACGCGAAGAAGACCTTGCGGAAGCATTTTCCATGACCCGTAAGGAAGCATTGCAGAACTTCGGCAATGCTGCGGTTTATATGGAAAAATATCTGGGCAAGCCGCGCCACATCGAATTGCAGGTCATCGGCGACAGCCATGGCAACGCCGTTCACCTGTTTGAACGTGATTGCTCCTTGCAGCGTCGTCACCAGAAGGTTCTTGAAGAAGCACCGTCTCCGACCCTGACGCCGGAAGAACGTGAACGCATCGGTTCGACCGTTGCCAATGCCATGATCGGCATGGGCTATCGCAATGCCGGCACGATCGAGTTCCTGTATGAAAATGGCGAGTTCTATTTCATCGAAATGAACACCCGTCTTCAGGTGGAACACCCGGTCACGGAAATGATTTCCGGTGTTGACCTTGTGCGTGAACAGATCCGCGTTGCAGCAGGTCTTGAACTGTCATTCAAGCAGGAAGACCTTGAAATTCATGGTCATGCCATTGAATGCCGTATCAACGCAGAAGATCCCAAGACCTTTGTCCCGTCGCCGGGCAAGATCAAGGAATATCATGCACCGGGCGGCCTTGGCGTGCGCGTCGATAGCGGTATCTATACCGGCTATTCGATCCCGCCCTATTACGACAGCATGATTGCCAAGCTGATCGTACATGGCCGTGATCGTGAAGAATGCATGATGCGCCTGCGCCGTGCGCTGGCCGAATATGCGATTGGCGGTATCAAAACCACCATTCCGCTGCACCAGACGCTTCTGGCGAACCCGGACATCCAGAAAGGGGATTATGACATCCACTGGCTGGAAAAGTTCATGGGTATGAAGAAAACTCTGTGATCGATCCGGATACAAACATCAAACGGGAACCTTCGGGTTCCCGTTTTTTTATGGCGTGATTTCAACTCGCCCGGCATTAAATAATTAATCTTGCGCCGATAGACTTGACCATGGATCCCGTGATGTTTGATATGACACCTTGTCTGACATGACGGCGTTCTCATATGTATTTTGACGTCAGATAGACAGGACAAAAACAATTATCACTGCGATCATGTCGAACCAGCTGACCCCTGATCTGTTGATCCGCGCCTATTCCGTCGGTCTGTTTCCCATGGCTGAAAGTCATGATGATCCAACCCTTTACTGGATCGACCCGGAATGGCGGGGTGTATTGCCGCTTGAGGGCTTCCACGTCCCGCGCAGCCTGAAAAAGGCCGTGCGCAAAGGCATCTATAAAATCCATGTCGACCGTGCCTTTCCCGACGTTATCCGGGCATGCGCCGAACAGACCGATACCCGCGACGATACCTGGATCAATGACAATATCCTTGAAGCCTATTGCGCGCTTCACAAGATGGGCTGTGCCCATTCGATAGAGGCCTGGAAAGATGGTGAACTGGTGGGCGGGCTTTATGGCGTCAGCCTTGGCAAGGCATTCTTTGGCGAAAGCATGTTTTCGCGTGCCACCAATGCCTCAAAGGTCGCACTGGTTCATCTGGTTGCCTTGATGCGCCAGGGGGGCTTCAGCCTTCTGGATACGCAGTTTGTGAATGATCATCTCAAACAGTTTGGCGTTCTGGAAATCCCGCGCGAACGATATCGCAATGAACTGGCCAAGGCATTGGCCGGACGCGCAAATCTTCCGTTCGAGGTCGAACCGGAATTTCTTGAACAAACGCTTTCGGGCGGCGATAGTTAAGGACAGAACCCAGCGGTTCCGGATTTACCCGCCCACCACGCCACCGAACGAGCCATCAGATGAATATCCGCCTCGCAACCGAGCAAGACATCCCCGCCATTCTTGATATCGTCGCCCCGACATTACGGTCCGGGGAAACCTATGCCATCGACAGTGATCTGAGCGACGATGACGTCATCAAATACTGGATGGCCCCGGACAAGGTGACGCTGGTCGCCGAAGAAGACGGCAATGTTGTTGGCACCTATTACATCCGGCAAAATCAGGGCGGCGGCGGATCGCATGTCTGTAATTGCGGCTATATGACATCCCCGAAGGCCAGCGGCCGCGGCATCGCGCGCCGCATGTGCGAGGATTCGCTTGTCCGCGCCAAGGAGCTTGGCTATCGCGCCATGCAATTCAATTTCGTCATCGCCAGCAATGCGGCAGCTGTTCATTTATGGCCGAAACTCGGCTTTGAAATTGTCGGCCGTCTGCCCGGTGCCTTCATGCACCCGACCCTTGGCGAAACCGATGCATTGGTGATGTATCGCAAACTCTAGCGCAGGTTCTGTTCAGATTGAAATTGCTCCGGGAGTTTTCCCAAGACAGAAAAAGGGCGGGCACCATATGGCACCCGCCCCTTTTTGTTTGAAATCTGATAGATGCCTGATCAGAACAGGAAACGCACACGCAGCGTACCGTCGATGGCAGCAAGTTCCTTGCGCACGCCGGCACCCGGTTTGATTTCCTCGTCAACTTCGACGACGACATAGCCAACGCCGCCTTCAGAACGCAGATACTGGCCGCTGATATTGATGCCACGCGATGCAAAGACATCGTTGATTTTCAGCAGCACGCCCGGAACGTTGCGGTGAATATGCAGGAAACGGGTGTGGGAACGATCCTTGACCGGAAGCGATACTTCCGGGAAGTTGACCGCGCCAAGGGTCGACCCGTTATCGGAATACGTGATCAGCTTGTCGGCCACTTCGATCCCGATATTTTCCTGTGCTTCCTGGGTGGAGCCACCGATATGCGGGGTCAGGATGACGTTATCCATACCACGCAGCGGGCTTTCGAATTCTTCATCCTTGCCAGCCGGTTCAACCGGGAACACGTCAAGTGCCGCACCCGCCAGATGACCGCTTTCAAGAGCAGCCGCCAGATCTTCGATCACAATCACGTTGCCACGTGCCGCATTGATCAGGTGCGCGCCCTTTTTCATTTTGGCGATCTCAGTCGCCGTGATCATGTTTTTGGTCTGCTCATTGGCCGGAACATGAAGCGACACCACATCGGATTTCGCCAGCAGTTCATCCATCGATGCACAGGCGGTCGCATTGCCCATGGCAAGTTTGTTGATCACGTCAAAATAAATGACATTCATGCCAAGTGATTCTGCCAGAACCGACAGCTGCGACCCGATATGGCCATAGCCGATAATACCAAGCGTCTTGCCGCGGGCTTCGAACGATCCCTTGGCGTTTTTAAGCCAGCCACCGTTATGAGCGGCCGCATTACGCTGCGGGATGCCACGCAGCAGCATGATGATCTGGCCCAGAACGAGTTCTGCCACCGAACGGGTGTTCGAATACGGCGCATTGAAGACCGGAATACCGCGCATCGCAGCAGCGGTCAGGTCAACCTGGTTGGTGCCGATACAGAAACAGCCGATCGAGGTCAGCTTGGAGGCGGAATCGATGATTTCTTCGGTAAGTTTGGTGCGGGAACGGATGCCCAGGAAGTGCGCATCGGAGACGACGGACTTCAGTTCGTCCGCGTCGAGCGCAGCAGGGTAATGGTCGACATTAGAGTAGCCGGCCTCTTTGAACATCTTTACAGCGTTTTCATGGATACCTTCGAGCAGGACGATCTTGATCTTGTCCTTCTCCAACGAAAGTTTGCTGTTCACGGCGCACCATCCTTTTCTTCGCGAGGGCGACACGGGATAATCCCCGAGCCGTTTATCAGGCCGTTCCATAACGGCCCGTGGACCAATGAAATAGGGCCTTGAAGCGCGTCCGTCAAAGGCTTTCCCTTGCGTAAATGTGCATTGCCCCTATCTTCTGAACGCATATACCGGCTAATGCGTACAAAAACAAAGACCCGCACGGGTCACCAACCGCATGACAGCCTGATCAGGGGATAAAGAATTGCCTGCCGAAATCAAAACCGTCACCGATATCCACACCATCGGCCAAGCCCAGTGGGATAGATGTGCCGGTACGGACAATCCGTTTGTCAGCTTTGCCTTTTTGTCGGCGATGGAAGACAGCGCATCGACAAATGCGCAAACCGGCTGGCAGCCGTTTCATCTGGTATTGAATGATGAAGCAGGCCAGGCAATCGGCATTGTGCCGCTTTATGTCAAAGCCCATTCTTACGGCGAATATGTGTTCGACTGGAGCTGGGCCGAGGCCTATGAGCGGGCGGGCGGGAAATATTATCCCAAACTGCAATCAGCCGTGCCGTTTTCCCCGGTTCCGGGACCCAGATTGCTGGTAGCCAATGACCATCCCGATCCGGGTTCCGTACGGCGCATCCTGATTGACGGGTTGGCAATGTTGCCCGAAAAGCTTGGCATGGCGACCCTGCATGTGACGTTTTGTCACGATGATGAAAGCCGCCTGATGGAAGACGCAGGTTTCCTGCGACGCAGCGGCATCCAGTATCACTGGCATAATCGCGACTATCAGAATTTTGACGACTTTCTTGCCGCGCTGAATTCGCGCAAACGCAAGAACCTGCGCAAGGAACGCAAGCAGGTTCTTGATGCCGGATACCGGTTTGAATCACTCCGCGGTGATGACCTTAAACCCCATCACTGGGACCGGTTTTACCATTTCTATCGCGATACATCCGGTCGCAAATGGGGACAGGCCTATCTGACCCGGACGTTTTTTGATCTTCTGCATGAAAGATTGCGCGACCGCACGGTTCTGGTGGCGGCTTTTCGCGATGATGAAATGGTTGCCGCTGCGCTTAACCTGATTGGCAACGACACCCTTTATGGTCGTAACTGGGGCACGATCGACCGCACGCCGCTTCTGCATTTCGAGACCTGCTATTATCAGGCAATCGATATCGCCATTGCCCAGGGCCTTAAAACGGTCGAGGCCGGCGCACAGGGTGAACATAAAATCCAGCGCGGCTACGAGCCGGTCATAACCCACTCGGCACATCTGATTGCCGATCCGGGGCTTCGGCGGGCTGTCGCGCAATTCCTTAGACAGGAACAAACCCATATCGCGCAGGACCGGGACTATATCCTTGCCGAACATAGCCCCTATCGCAAGGTTCAGGCCCCCGACTAATTTACGCCGGCTAATTTACGCCGACTAATTCGCGCGGATTAAATCGTACTTCCCAAATCACGCGGCCCAATCCCCGCGGGCAGAAGCATGCCGTCCAAAACAGCATCGCCAAAACAAAAAGGCGCAAGGTTGCCCTTACGCCTTTTAAAAGATCATTTTCAAGCAGGCCTAGACAGTCCGGACGTCGTCCAGGAAGCCGTTGACATGTGTGCGCAACTCATCGTTGGCAGCGGCAAGTTTGCCAACACTGTCGAGCTGTCCGTTCGACAAATCACCGCTTTCCGTGGTCGCCACTGCAACGCTTTTAACCGCGTTGGAAATGGCGATATTGCCGTTTGCAGCACCTTCGACACTGCGCGAGATTTCCTCGGTCGCGGCCCCCTGCTCTTCGACGGCACTGGCGACAACCGACATCAGTTCGTCGATTTTCTGGATCGTGTCGGCAAATCCACGCACGGCTTCGGCCGCGGCACCGGATTCACTTTGCATTTCAACGATCTTTGCCGTGATTTGCTCGGTCGCCTTGACGGTCTGGGATGCCAGGTTTTTGACTTCGCCTGCCACAACGGCAAAGCCTTTGCCCGCCTCGCCCGCGCGCGCTGATTCAATCGTTGCGTTCAGGGCCAGAAGGTTGGTCTGATCGGCGATGTCACTGATCAGATTGACGACTTCGCCAACGCTTTGGGCGGCTTCGTTGAGTTTTTCCACCCGTTCATTGGTCCGTTCGGTTTCACCGACCGCAATCTGGGTGATTTCGGTAACCCGGGCAATCTGCGACGAGATTTCCGAAATCGACGCCGAAAGCTGTGCGGTTGCCGATGCCACCGTTTCGATATTGGTGGATGATTCTTCGGCCTGTTCGGCCACGTTCTGGGCATCCTGATTGGCCCGAACCGCATGTGACGTCAGGATTTCGGATGCAGAACGGACTTCATCAAGGGCCGCATTCACGGAACTCAGGACATCCTGGATTTTTTCGTCAAATCCTTTGGTCAGGACACCCATTTTCTTGGTGCGGGCGACCTGGCGTTCGGCTTCGACTTTTTCCTGTTCGGCCATGCGGGCACGTTCGCGGGCATTTTCCTTGAAGACTTCAAGCGACTTGGCCATTGCACCGACCTCGTCATTGCGCTTCATATCAAGCGTTTCGATATCGAGGTTGCCCGATGCAAGGCTGCCCATGGCTTCGGTCATTTTGCGGATTGGCGTTGCAATCATCCGCGACAGCGTCCCACCGAACAAGGCGGCCATCGCAATCAGCAGCACAACACCGACACCCAGTGTAACCTGGAAAATCTGCATGGCCTGATCGACCTTGCTTTCGACATCAAGCACAAGCTGGTCAATCGCCTTGGCCAGATCACCGGCAATCATGCTGACGCGATCGGACAGTTCACGCGGTTCACCCGATGCTTCGATCGCGCGAGCATGGTTCACCGTCAGATAGTGACGCATCAGCTTCGCCTGTTCGCCGGCAATCTCTTCCCAGCGGTCAATTGCGCCATCCATTTCCTCGATCAAGGTCGCGATTTCGGCATTGATCGAGCTATACCCCTTAAGCACGTCTGTGCGGGTGTCGATTTCCTCAAGCGACTTCTGATAGCTGAGCAACCCTTCGCGGTCGCCGGTGGTCAGGAAATAGATCAGTTCCTGGCGGGCCATCAGATAGGCGCGGTCAAGGTTGCGATAATCACGTTCAAAGGTGGAAAGATAATCGCGCTGTTCATTGGCGTTTTTGACCTGCATGGTCGCAAACATGCCCGCGGCGGCAACCATCAGGATCACGGCAATCATGATCGCAAAACAGGTTGTCAGTTTGGCGGGGATGGAAAGATCCTTAAAGAAATTCATGACGTTTCTCCCTACTGACTGCCGCGCCGCACGAGTTCATTCAAATTGACCTCAATGGTCACAGCGCCAATCGCCTGCTGGTTTTCGTCGCTCATGGTCATGTTGAGCTGGGAACGCCAGGAATCAGACTCTTCGTTATATTCTGCTTCGTCGATAAAGACGGCATTGGGCCCCTTGGGGAAAGTATTCTGGAACTTGCCCTCGTCGCCCTGCCAGAAGTCCGACGTGATCGAACTCTGTCCGACATTCAAGCCCACCGCATCCATGACGAAAATTTCGGCATAAAGACCGCCGGAACGGGCCTGCACCTGGGTCAGATAACTGGAAAGCGGATTGGTAAGAATTGCCGCCACAAGGGGCTGATCATCGGCTTCGCGTTCGGCGCGCCATTGTTTGTCCGCGGCGTCAATCTGATCCTGCGTCATGTCTTTTCGCAGACGGTTCTGGGAATTGATCGACAAAGCCACGACCGGGTTGGCCAACCATCCCCGGATATCCTTGATAAGCGCATCTGTAATCAGATCATTCGGATTGCCTGGCAGCTCTGCCTTGGCCATGGCAGCCTGCGGCACAGCAAATATCGCTGCCGCAAGTATCCCTGTCAGGACCATACTTCTCGTAGACTTCATCGGTTTCCCTCCCACAGCTTTGTTTGCAGCCAAGAAAGCACTAACTAAAAGTATAGGTATTTATACCAAAGGAAAAGCATCCATACAACTTTTTGTTAGAAACAAGGCATTAGCGGAAGCGCACGGGTAGACTTCCACACGATTCAATATGTGGATTGCGGGCACATCGACAAGAGTACCAGTTACAAGCTTTTGAAATCCGGGAAAGAAAAAAGCGGCGGAAAAACCGCCGCTGAGTTTGGTTGGGACACGAGCAAACTGCAGAAGATTACGTTGTTCCAGGCGCGAAACGCGCCCCTGCAAAGAACAACTGTCCGACATGACATAAGCAGGAAGCGTGCCAACTTTTTAAATCCGTGAAAAATCGCAATTTTTAGGGATTTTTCATCGAAACCGAACCTGACCATCTGAACAGGTTCAAATGATCTTTGCATTTCAAAATGCAAAGATTGCAAAATGCAACAATCAATCTTTGCATTTTGCAAATTGCAATTCCAAAACACGCAACAGGTCTGACTTTCACCGGGCAATCAGCGGCGGCGCTTTTTCTTCTGCGCCCCGAAATTCAGCAAGGCTGGTGCTTTTTCGATGATTTCTTCAAGAATGGATTTGGCCGTTTCCAGATCATCGCGCGCGGATTCATCAAGCTGACTGATATAGCGCGGATCAGAGATCATGCGCTCTGCCTCGTATAAAGTGCGCAGCTCGCTCTGAAACATTTCGCGCGCACCAAGCGGCAGGTTTTCCTTGGCACTCATGACAAAGAAGAACTTCAAACTGGTCTTGATCACCAAACGCAGCATCAGGACCTGAAGCTTATGAAACTGGCCTTCCAGTTCTTCTTTTTTCGGATGCGACTCAAGCTTGTTCATCCGCTCTTTGATCACCAGCGACAAAGCCTTGAAGTTATCGACCTCCTCGCGGAAGGGTCGATACCCGGTAACATCCATCTTGTCGGTGGTTTTTTCCAGATTGTCGGCCAACGCAATCAGCTTGCGCGCACGCAATTCCAGCCGGGAAAGGAATTCCTCGACCTCTGTTCGATATTTTCTTTGTGCAGCCTGGCTCATCGTGTTCTGGCGTTCTTATTTTAAAATTGTGCCCGGGAAACAACATCCCGGGCACAATTTAACCGCCAATGATTAACAACACACCAAGTCCGGGTGTCGTTTTACCCTTCAACCATTTCCGGGTTCTTTTTGACGTGTTTCTTGTCATCGCCATCTTCCGGATAGCGGAAGATGACCGCATCGTCTTCAATGTCGACAAGCACTGCCCCGCCTTTGGACAGCTTACCAAACAGAAGTTCCTCGGCCAGCGGCTTTTTGACATGCTCCTGAATCACACGGCCCAACGGACGCGCACCAAAGGCAACGTCATACCCACGTTCCGCCAGCCAGCTTCTTGCGGCTTCGGTTAGTTCGATCGACACATTCCGATCAGCAAGCTGAACTTCAAGCTGCAAGATGAACTTGTCGACAACCATCTTGACCACTTCGGGCTGCAGATTGGCGAACGGAATAACCGCATCCAGACGGTTACGGAATTCCGGCGAGAAGGTGCGCTTGATCGCCTCTTCATCTTCGCCGATCCGCATTTCGCGCTTGAAGCCGATGGGCGGCTTGGCCATGTCCGATGCACCGGCATTAGTGGTCATGACCAGAACGACGTTGCGGAAATCAACGGTTTTGCCGTTATTGTCCGTCAGCTTGCCGTGATCCATGACCTGAAGCAGGATGTTGAACAGGTCCGGATGGGCCTTTTCAATTTCATCAAGCAGAACCACCGCATGCGGGTGCTGATCAACAGCATCGGTCAGAAGACCGCCCTGATCAAACCCGACATAGCCCGGCGGCGCACCGATCAGGCGCGACACGCTGTGTCGTTCCATATATTCTGACATGTCAAAGCGGATGAATTCAATCCCCATGACGGTTGCCAGCTGTTTGGTGACCTCGGTCTTGCCAACCCCGGTCGGCCCCGAGAACAGATAGCTGCCAATCGGTTTTTCAGGTTCGCGCAAGCCCGCACGCGCAAGCTTGATCGCACTTGCCACCGCCTCGATCGCCTTATCCTGGCCAAAGACAACGGTTTTCAGATCACGTTCAAGATTTGCCAATGCCTTGCGGTCATCGGTCGAAACCGATTTTGGCGGGATGCGGGCAATTTTCGCGACGATTTCTTCGACGTCGCGCTTGCCCACCGTGCGCTTGCGCTTGCTTGGTGCCATCAACATCCGCGATGCACCGACTTCGTCAATCACGTCAATCGCACTATCAGGACGCTTGCGGTCATTGATATAGCGCGACGCCAGTTCCACCGCCGAACGCAGGGCTTCGTTAGTGTATTTGACCTTGTGATGATCCTCGTAATAGGGCTTCAGCCCCTTGAGGATCTTGACGGTATCTTCTTCGGAAGGTTCTTCGACATCGATTTTCTGGAAACGACGAACAAGGGCGCGGTCCTTTTCAAAATGACCACGGAATTCCTTGTAGGTCGTCGACCCGATGCAGCGCAGCGAACCGCTGGCCAAGGCAGGCTTGAGCAAGTTGGACGCATCCATTGCCCCACCCGATGTTGCCCCGGCACCGATCACAGTGTGGATTTCGTCGATGAACAGGACCGCACCTTCATATTCTTCGAGTTCCTTGACGACCGCTTTCAGGCGTTCCTCAAAGTCCCCGCGATAGCGGGTCCCGGCCAGCAACGCGCCCATATCAAGGGCAAAGATCGTGGCATCCGCCAGAACTTCGGGCACGTCACCATCATTGATACGACGCGCCAGCCCTTCGGCGATGGCGGTTTTGCCAACACCCGGGTCGCCCACATAAAGCGGGTTGTTTTTGGTACGACGACACAGTACCTGGATAGTGCGCTCGATCTCGCTTTGGCGACCGATCAACGGGTCAATCTTGCCCTTCTGGGCTTTGACATTCAGGTTGACGCAATACGCCTTAAGAGCCTCACCCTCGGCCGGGCTGCTGTCGTCACCTTCTGGCGGCATACCGGCAACCGGCTCTTCATCCGCACCGCGCGGGATGCGACGTTCATTAAGCTCGGACGCCTTGGCAATGCCGTGGGAAATGTAATTCACCGCATCAAGACGGGTCATATCCTGAAGCTGCAGGTAATAAACCGCGTGCGATTCCCGTTCCGAGAACAAGGCGACCAGCACGTTTGCACCGGTTACTTCCTCGCGCCCGGATGACTGGACATGGATGGCAGCCCGCTGGATAACACGCTGGAACCCGGCAGTCGGTTTCGGGTCGATCAGCCGGGCGCTGATCAGACCGGAAAGTTCGCTGTCGGCAAATTCCAGAAGGTCTGACCGCAAGCGATCAATATCGACCCGGCATGCCTTGAGCACGGCGAGCGCATCCTGATCTTCGGTCAGAGACAGAAGAAGATGTTCTAGAGTGGCATATTCGTGGCGGCGCTCCGACGCATATGCGAGCGCACGATGCAGGCTTTCTTCAAGATTGCGCGATAGCATATGTCACTCCTTCTCTAAGGTACACTGCAGCGGATGCTGATTCTGGCGGGCCAGATCCATGACCTGGTTAACCTTGGTCTCCGCAATTTCGTACGTAAACACACCACATACTCCAACGCCCTTGCGGTGAACCTGAAGCATGATTTCGGTGGCCTCTTCCCGGCCCTTCTCGAAAAACCGTTCCAACACGTGCACAACGAACTCCATCGGAGTGTAATCGTCGTTCAGCAACAGCACCTTGTACATGGACGGCTTTTTCGTCTTGGGCCGTGTCTTTGTTACGATCCCCGTGTTTGGCAGATCAGTGCCGTCATTATCCTGTTCAGTCATCGTCTACTTACCGGAACCCTTATTTCCTGCATGAACTTCATGATAGGTCATTGCCAGGCTCTTTCAAAGGCCGCAGCTTAAAATCGTGTCACTAAATTATCGTCTATCTTCAATTCATTTAGGCTGAGAATGACACGCTGCAAGATCACCCGATAAACTTCATGCAAACCCGGGTGTCGGCACGGCCCGAAAACGGCGACAAATCACGCAAGCCCAAAAGAAAACGGGCATAACGCGATGTCATGCCCGCCTTGATCTTCATTGCAGAATACGGAAACCCGAACGTTTTGGGATCATTTCATCACGGCATTTGCTGCTTTTGACATTGCGGTGATGCTGTCGGTCATGGCCGCAAACATGATTTCCTGAACCTTTTCGGTTTCGGCAACGCTGCTATCGACGTAACGCTTAAGGATTTTTGCCTGCAAATCCTGAATATCAGACAGGCTTTCGGCCTTGACCAGGGCGTCGATATCGGCTTGCGATGCTTCGATTTCACGTTGCATCCATCCAGCAAGTTCCGTTCCGATCCCCCCGGTCTTTTCAAACAGGGTCATGGAAGCCTGCAATGCCTCGCCAATGTTTTTCTGCTGTGCTTCGATGATTTCCTCGCACTGGGCCGCCATGCGCGAGCCCGCACCGGAAAACACGTCTGACTGACCGGTCATGGTATCGAAAAGCTTGCTGAATGCTTCGTTGGCAACAGAAATGCTTTCCTCGATCGCATCGCTTCCCGCAGTCATGATGGCATCCATTTCAGGCGCCTTCCACAGCGCAAGATAACTTTCCATGGCATCCTGATCCATGAACATCGCACCAAAACCGAACACATCATCATTTTTCGCTGATGGCGCAGGCGTTGCTGCGGCTTTGGCAGTATCGGTCGATGCTGCCACGATTTTGGGGGTTGATGGTTTTGCAACAGGCTTGCTGGCAGGCTTTGCTGCGACCGCGGCAGCGGCCTTTTTGGGAGCTGCTGCTTTTTTCGGGGCTGCGGAGGATGTGGCTTTTTTGGCTGCTGGCGCAGACTTGCTTGTCGTACTCACGGTACTCGCCCTTTCAGTATCAGAAGAGGTAACTGGCGCGCTTGACTGTTCGGGGGCCTTGGCAACCGATCGCGGTTTTGCCTCTGCCCCGGGTTTTGCCGACGCGGATGGAGATGGCGTGGCGGATGAAGCAGACTTTTTCGGCTTTTTCACAGTAGCCGACGCCGACTTTTTCGACGCCGGGGATGCCACCGGCTTGGTCTGTTTGGGGGCGTCACTCTGCTTTAAAGATGGAGTCGCCGGTTGTGCCGCCGTACTTTTTGCCACCGACGCTTTTGCAGGATCTGCGGCTTTTTCCGAACCGGATGTTGCGGCTTCGGATGGCGTTTTTGATACCTCAGCTACCGGCTTTTCCGGGGTCGCGGCGGGGGATGCAGACGAGGAAGCCGATGCCGTGCTTGCAATCACCTCTGATTTTGAAACAGCAGGCTTTGCGTCAGCCTGCTTTGCGGCCGCTTCGATTTCAGATGACGTCATCACGACACGCTTTACGGCACCCTCAGACGCTACCGCCGGCTTTGAAACAGATGTGGATTTTTTGGCGCTGCCCGACGCAGCAGGTGACGCCTTGGCAGCAGCCGAGACCTTTTTGCCAGATCTCGCAGAGGTCTTTTGTTTTGAAACAGCCATTGCTTCTAACCTCGTTCTTGCCGGGGCAGATGCCCCAAATTCATGTTGCATTGCAACATAACCCTAGATGGAATTACCCACAAAGGTCAAGACCAGTTTGGTGACAAAACCGCGACGCAAAGCACAGCCGCCCTGATAAAATCAGCACATCACACCCGCCCGTCGAATTGCGGTCGATCAAAAGCACAAACCAAACAAGCATCTAACAGCTTGTACTGCGCGCACTTGACCCACCGGGCACACCAAAAAAATAACGGGGACGTTTTCCCAAACATCCCCGTCATCGTGATCGCATTCTGAATTTTATGGCTTAGCGCAGCATGTTTCCGCGCACCGTCCGATAAAATGTCCCGGACTCGTTGTTTTGAATGGTTTGAACCTGGGCAGCAGATTGAGACCGCGCATTTTCCTTTGCCGGCGGTTCCGGCAATTTGCGGTCGATGCTTGAAAGCTCGGTCAAAACTGCCGGGAACTGGAGTGCACGCAGATCGTCAACACCCGACATCCAGGTCGCAAGCGTCACATATCCCGATGAACATCCAAGTGCGACCCAGTAATAGTCATCAGAATAAAGCCGGATACCGTCGCGATCTTTCTGGGTGCCGAATCCGTCCTGTTGCAAGGCATCGGTGATCGCGATGTAATCATCACGCCCGATCACATCGGTTGCGTGCTCCCCGCCGAACGCACCAAGGGGCGCGTTGATTTCGACATTGATTTCCTTGACCTGTGCCGGGCCGAAAACGCGGGTTGTCAGGTCAAATTGCTGATTACCGGCATGCGGATCAAGCTCGAAGACGCGCACTTCGTCGTAATAATCCGCATTATAGATAATGCGAATCCGCCCTTCTGCATCGCCAGCAGAACATGCCGTGCGCAGGTCATCGGCGTTCAGATAGGAAAACCAGGCTGACTTTCTGACCAGCGGATTGCTGATGTCGCTGTTTTGCGTATAGGAGCAACCAGCAAGCCCGATTGCAGCAACCGACAAAACAGCCAAACTGTTCAAACCGACGCGACGCATACCTATCTTATTGAGAAATGGGGCGATTAATTTAACCATTCGATCCTCGATTTTTTGCCGATCAGGAGATATAAAAGTGACGTTCGCGCAGAAAGATGGTCACAGAATGGCCGCGTTTAGAAAAGCCGAAAAATTGACGCTCTTAAACATTTGTTTAAGGCTGGGATGCGAAACTGGTCTTATTTAGTTCTTGGGGACTACCGAAAGCCGAGCCCGAATAATGCGTTTAACGACCCCTTCCGGGCCAAATGCGTTGGCCAAGACACCGCTTGTGACACGCAACAGTTTCTTGCGTGCCTGTTTGGCTGCGTTTTTGTGTCTGACAGCAATCATGCTTTCTGCGACCCTTGTCCCGAACAAGGCCATCGCACGAACCTATACCGCCATGGTCATCGATGGTGACACTGGTGATGTGCTTCATGAATACCGTGCAGACCATAAAGTGTACCCTGCGTCACTGACCAAGATCATGACGCTTTATATGCTTTTTGACGCGCTTGATAATGGCAAGGTATCGCTTTCAACCCCGATGAAAGTGTCCAAACGCGCCTGGGGCCAGGCCCCGTCGAAGCTTGGTCTTCAACCTGGCGAAACCATTACGGTCAAGGACGCGATCCTCGCACTGGTAACAAAATCGGCCAATGACGTTGCCGTGGTTGTAGCAGAACATCTTGGCGGAACCGAAATCAAATTTGCCCAGATGATGACCGCCGAGGCCCGCCGCCTTGGCATGAAGCGCACGACATTTCGCAATGCATCGGGTCTTCCCAATCGCGGGCAGATGACAACAGCGCGCGACATGATCACGCTTGCTGTTGCGCTTCGTAAGAATTTCGGCAGCTATTATCATTATTTCTCGACCCAGAAGTTCCGTTTTGGCAACCGTACCTATGGCAACCACAACAACCTTCTGGCGTCCTATTACGGGACAGACGGGATCAAGACCGGCTACATCAACGCATCGGGCTTTAACCTTGTGGCATCGGTCAACCGGAACGGAAAACGGTTGATCGGCGTGGTGTTTGGCGGCCGCACGGCCCGCACCCGCGATGACCAGATGAAGAAACTTCTGGATCGCGCCTATGTCGAACTGACCAAGGAAGGCGAAATTCGCGTTCCCCGGCCCCGCATCAGCCCGGAAGACAAAATCCTGCCTGCCGATGCACAGTTGCTGATGGCAAAGCGTGAAACATTACGCGAAGTCGAAGAACCGGGCCGGATTGATACCCAAACCGTTGTGACCCGTCTGAAACCGGAAACCAATAGCGGCTGGGCAATCCAGGTTGGTGCCTTCAGCGATCAGCGCCGTGCCCAGGAAGCCGTTCTTGCCGCGGCCCGCACCGCGCCAGATGTCCTGCGCCTGACCCGTGCTGCGGTTGAGCAACAGGCCAGCGGTACCGGCGTTGTCTATCGTGCGCGTCTTCTTGGTTTTGATGGCGAGAATGAAGCACGGGCAGCCTGTGCGGCCCTGCGTCGTGAAAACCTTGCCTGTATCCCGGTCAATTCCGGTGACGCGGGCTAAGCTCCGACCAAACCCCTGATACGAAAAAAGGCTGTCAGCTTTACCTGACAGCCTTTTTCTTTTGGATCGCAGTCCCGAACATTCAGATCAGGGCTTGAACCCAGATTTGGTTGGATCAGAAACCTAGTGCCCGGCACCCGGCGCAAAGAAATCATCCGATTTCAGTCCGCTTTTTACCAGCTGATCGGTGACCTGGGCCTTAAGCCGTGCGAGACCGGCATCATCACCGGCTTCACAGCGCGCAACAATTGCCGGCTGGGTGTTGGACGCCCGCAGCAACCACCAGCCGTCGTCGGTGCTGACACGAACACCATCGATGCCACTGACTTCGGCACCGGTTTCAGCCAGGCGTGCACGTACTTCTTCGATCAGGGCAAATTTGCGATCATCAGGGCATTCAATACGTGTTTCGGGCGTATTGACCGCAACCGGCATTGCTTCACGCCATTCCGCCAGGCTTTTGCCGCTTTGGACCAGAATGCGATACAGACGCACGGCGGCATAAGTTGCATCATCATAGCCGTAATAGCGTTCGGCAAAGAAGATATGCCCGCTCATTTCACCGGCGATCGGTGCTTTTGCCTCGATCATCTTTGTCTTGATCAATGAATGACCGGTTTTCCACATGATGGCATTGCCACCAAGGCGGTTTACCTCGTCAAACAGGGTCTGGCTGGCTTTGACATCGGCAATGATCGCTGCACCGGGTTTGCGTTCCAGCACATCAGCCGCATAGATCTGCAACAGCTGATCCCCCCAAAGAACATTACCCTTGCCATCAATCACACCGATCCGGTCACCGTCACCATCAAAGGCAACACCCCAGTCCGCGTTATGCTTGGCAACGGCGGCCTTCAGATCAACCAGATTGGCTTCGACTGTCGGGTCCGGATGGTGATTGGGGAAAGTGCCATCGACCTCGTCAAACAGCAGATGGTGGGTTCCCGGCAATTGTGCGGTCAATTTGCGCACAACATCACCAGCAGCACCATTGCCGCAATCCCAGACGATCGTCATCGGGTTGGGCACATCACAATCAAGCTCCGCCAAAAGACGCGTAACAAAACGGTCTTCGACGTCGATGTCGCTTACCGTGCCCTGCCCGGTTTCGAAATCACCGGCCGCAGCAATTTTGCCCAGCTCCTGGATGGCGTCACCAAAAACCGACTTCCCGGCATTGAGCATCTTGAACCCGTTATAGTTTGACGGGTTGTGAGACCCGGTCACCATGATGCCTGCATCGGTTTTTTCATCATAAACCGTAAAATACAGCATCGGGGTCGGGCCGCGACCAATACGTACAACGTCGCATCCGGTCGAAAGCAGCCCTTCTGTCAGGGCCTCGGCAAGTTCGGGGGAACTTAACCGTCCATCCCGTCCCAGGGCGACGCGCTTGCCACCGGAACGGCGCACCATGGTCCCAAAGGCCTTGCCCAATGCATGTGCATCGGCAGCATGAAGGGTCTGTCCGACCACACCACGCACGTCGTATTCACGCAAAACGGAACTGTCAAACTTGTATCCGGCGGAATTCGTCATAGCTTGGATTAGCCTCCAACAGTTGCACGTCCGACACAGGAATAGCTGAAACCGTTTTCTGCCATTTCGGTCGGATCATAAACATTTCGAAGATCGACAACGATCGGGTGCGCAAGCGCATCCTTGATACGATCAAGGTCCATACCGCGGAATTCGTTCCACTCGGTCAGGACAACCATCGCGTCTGCGCCGTCGATCGCGTCATAAGCACCATCGCAATATTCGATCCCGTCCAGAAGCTTCTGCGCTTCTTCCATTGCTTCGGGATCGAATGCCTTGATCCTGGCACCAGCAGCCGTCAGCGCCGGGATGATATCAAGGCTCGGTGCGTCACGCATATCATCGGTATTGGGCTTGAACGCCAGACCAAGGATGCCAATCGTTTTGCCCTCAACCGAACCGCCACATGCTGCGATCACACGATCTGCCATCGATTTTTTGCGTTTCGCATTCACATCGACCACAGTTTCAATAATGCGCAGCGGGCTGCCATGTTCTTGGGCGGTACGCACCAGCGCCAGCGTATCTTTCGGGAAGCAGGACCCGCCATAGCCCGGACCAGGATGCAGGAACTTCTTGCCGATACGCCCATCAAGACCGATGCCACGCGCAACGTCATGCACATCGGCACCAACTTTTTCACACAGATCGGCGATCTCGTTGATGAAGGTGATCTTGGCTGCCAGGAAAGTGTTGGCTGCGTATTTGATCATTTCCGATGTTTCACGCGTGGTGAAAACAATCGGCGTTTCAATCAGATACAGTGGACGATAAAGATCGGACATGACTTCGCGGGCCCGCTCGTCACTTGTACCGATGACAACGCGGTCCGGGCGCATGAAATCGCCAATCGCCGAGCCTTCACGCAGGAATTCCGGATTGGAAACCACGGCAAAATCGGCATCCGGGCGCTTTTCACGGATAATACGTTCCACTTCACGTCCGGTCCCGACCGGCACCGTCGATTTGGTAACGATCACGGTAAAGCCGTCCATTGCCTCGGCGATTTCTTCGGCCGCAGCATAAACATAGCTCAGATCGGCATGGCCATCACCGCGACGGGTCGGAGTCCCGACGGCGATGAACACCGCATCAGCATCCTTCACACCTTCTTTAAGATCGGTGGTAAAAGTCAGGCGCCCTGCTTTTACGTTATTTTCGACCAGAACATCCAGACCGGGCTCGTAGATTGGCATGATACCGTCTTCAAGACGGGCGATTTTTTCCACATCCTTGTCGACACAAACCACGTCTGTACCGAACTCGGAGAAACAGGCACCGGAAACAAGTCCAACATATCCGGTCCCGATCATTGCTACGCGCATGGATGTTTATTCCCAATTTAGAACGAACTGACCGAAACAGTTGTTGCCCGTTCCGGTCAGTTCTTGTTGAAATTCAATAATTATTCTGCTGCTTCGCCTTTGGCGAATTCATGAATGAGTTCGCGAACATCGTCGCGCATATCATCGCGCGCAAGCGCAAATGACATGGTCGCCTTAAGAAAGCCGATCTTGTTGCCGCAATCAAAGCGACGGCCTTCAAAACGGTATCCATAGAACGGAACGTGACCGATCATGGCTGCCAGTGCGTCGGTAAGCTGGATTTCATTGCCAGCCCCGCGCGGAATGTTTTCGAGAACTTCGAAAATACCCGGATCAAGGATATAGCGCCCGATTGCCGACAAGGTTGACGGCGCATCTTCGGGTTTCGGTTTTTCAACCATGCCGCATGCACTGACCAGACGGCCATTGGTGCCTTCGACTTCCAGAACGCCATATCGCTGGGTTTCTTCGCGCGGCACGTCCATTACGGCAACCATGTTGCCACCGGTCCGGCCATAACTTTCGACCATCTGCTTCATGCATGGCGTTTTGGCCTGGATAAGGTCATCTGCCAGAAGAACCACAAACGGCTCGTCCCCGACCAGAGACTTGGCACACAGAACCGCATGACCAAGACCAAGCGGATTACCCTGACGGGTATAGGTCACACGACCGTTTTCCGGGATCATGGCAAGTGCTGTTTCCAGCGCGTCGGTTTTTCCGCGTTCGGTCAGGATGGCTTCAAGTTCGGCGGAACGGTCAAAATGGTCTTCAATTGCCGTTTTGCCGCGACCGGTCACAAAGATGAATTCTTCAATGCCTGCGGCGATGGCCTCTTCAACAGCGTATTGGATAAGGGGCTTATCAACAACCGGCAGCATTTCCTTGGGCATGGCCTTGGTTGCTGGCAAAAAACGGGTTCCCATACCTGCAACCGGGAAAACAGCCTTCTTGATCTTTCTCGACATTCACAACTTCCCTTTTCAACCGCTGCACGCCCCTTCGTTCAGAAAGTGCAGGCAAATATGCTTCTGCCACATTTCAAGAACATCTATCAAGCGAGCGCACCAATAATTCACGCTAATCTTTACATAGCCGTAACAAAAGGCTTCGCGCGGTGTTGATTTGTGCAGCCAGATAGTCTGATCCCCCATGATCGGGGTGGACCGCCTTGATCTGGATCTTGTAAGCCCGATTAATTTCCGCGCGGGTCGCATTGGCCCCCACACCAAGGATTCGTCGAGCTTCATCTGCAGTCATGTCCGCCGTGCTGGCACTTTCGTTATTGCCCTGGCTTCTTTTGCCATTGTTACGGTCGTTTCCCCTGAAATGCGCATCGTGATCGCCATGATCTCTCTGTGGCCATTCCCGCCAACCCGAACAATCGGGCCGACGATCAAAATAGGCTTCCAGAACCGTCCGGCTTTGGTCCGTTGCACGACAACAGTCAACAAAAAGCAACTGCAGGCCGTCAACCCCCAAGCTGTCTAAATCTTTTCCGGCAAAGGATCCGGTCAGTACCGTTCCCTTCATTTGTCCGGTTTCAAGATCAAGCAGCATATGCAAAATTTCCGTGCGAATTTCAGATATTCCACCAACACCACCGGTGCTGGCAGATCCTCCGCCCATCTGTCCCGGACGCGCCCGGCGCCGGTAATGGGCAAAGACCCGACGAAACAATGGCCATAAAAAACCGAGTTTCATCATCCGCACCAAAAATGGCATTGTTACGGCCAAAGCTGCTGACATTGCGGCAATTTTACCGGTCAAAAGTAGCCAGATTGCAAGCAAGACCAGAAGCCCTACAATCAGGAACAGACCAATTTTGCGGACATCTTTCGGCTCGGCCTCAGCCAGCCAGCGGATCAGAAACCCGATAGCAACAAAGACCGCAATACCGATTAAAACCCACTGCATCAGGAACGTTTCCGCAATTGATGGCCAAGCATCAGGACATCATCAGACCCGGTTTTCTTCTGATACAAAGACAAACCGTCGTGCCCGCCGACCGCATAGCTTGCCACCGCGCCAAGCAATTTGCGAAGCTTTGCAGCAGAATGCGCATCAAACTGCATGAAGGCGCCACCCGTAATACGGGCAATTTCACCAAAGGCGAAACTGGCATCGCGGTCATTTCCTTCCTGGAACATGAAGGCCTTTATCCCCTTTAACGCCAGACGCCCGGCAATCGGCGCCAAATGGTCCGGGTTTTCTTCGATGCAGTCACCGACATAAATCAGGGCATTTATTTTGTGGGTGTCCGCTTCACGTTCGACATGGGCAAGAACACGCTCGATCTGGGTATGACCGGCATGGCAACTGACCTTTGAAATGTAGTTGCGCAGTGTGCCGGCATTGCGACACCACCCGCTTGCCTTGCATTCCGACAGACCGCGAAAGAACACAAGCTGAATATCAAGTGCGCCGATGCCATCCACCGCGTCAAACATTTCGGCCTGAATTTCCGCCGCCCGGTCCCAGCTTGGCTGGCGGCTGGCAGTTGCATCCATGGCAAAGATCAGTCGCCCCTGCGACGGGCCCGATGCCGGTGCATGCACAGCAAGATCACGCGCATTCTTAAGGAAGTCATCGACTTCCCTGCTGCTTGACGTGTCAGGGATAATATCTTTGCGGCTCACGGTGACCTGCCTGCTTTATATGTCGTTTGGACTGTGTCGGGTCCATCAAGATATAGGCCGCAGACGGTCAGATCGGCAACTCTTCGCCCTCTGCCGGTTTGAAGCCGATCACTTCGAGCAACGATCGCACTTCCTGACGGGCAGCCATATGGGACATGCTCATCGGGATACCGACACCTTTTTCCCGCAGGTCCAGCAATGTCAGCCCCTTGAGAAACAGCTCGCGGTAAATGACACGTTCCCCGAAGCCCGGCGCCTGACGGAACCGGATGCGGTCGGCAAGCTTTTCGACAATTTCGGCGATATCGCGCTTGTTACGGGCATCAAGATGGGACAAACGGTTGCGCATGACGATCCAGTCAATGGTCCCGCCATCAATCGCCGCCCGGCGTTTGCGCGCATCCCACACCATTTCGGCATAGATGCTGGGCCCCTTGATCGCCAGACTGTCGGGATCAATTCGCGCAAGCATGTCCAGATCGATGAAGCTGTCATTGATCGGTGTAATCAATGTGTCGGCACAGGCATGGGCAAGACGCGACAGATAATTGTCACTGCCCGGGCAATCCATGACCACGAAATTGCAGCTCAGAACCATTTCGCCCAACGCGGTCGTAAAGCGTTCGCGTTCGTCAAGCTTGGCCTCGTTGGCATCAGGAAGTTCGCTGCGATAGATCGGGCGATGATCGGGCACCGGAAGCTTCAGACGCCTTTTCTCGTTGAATGCCGTGCGGTTTTCGACATAACGCGTCAGGGTCCCCTGACGGGCATCGATATCAAGCGATCCGACCTTGAACCCCATCTTCATCAGGGAAACAATCAGATGCATCGCCGTGGTCGACTTGCCTGATCCCCCTTTTTCGTTCCCGATCACGATCACATGGGCGCGGTTGGACTGCGGTTGTTTGTCCGTCGCAGTCTGTTGGCCTGCGCTGTCCCCGTTGGCGCTGGTCTCTTGCACCGTCATGAATGTCTGCTCCGTTATTCAGGCTTATTGGTTGTGTCCCCAATGACCAATCACCCCAATGAGCCACTTTATCAGTAAAAATCAAGGTAAAAGAAACTCATCTCGACAATGTCGAACGACTGACCACTAGCCAATCCTTATGCACAAAGGTAAAGATAAGGGTAGCACAGCGCAAAAATGCGCCTGAAAACAAAATGAAAGGACGCGATGTGAGGTATCGGGCGGCGGTGTTTGGCGCCATATTTGCCAGCTTGGCGATTTCTGTGCCGCATGTGGCATCAGCCCAACAGGCCGGTGCATTTGAACAGATTCCCGCCGATCAAAGCCCCGTTAACTTTACAACACAGCTGGATGGCCAGACAGCCTTCCTGCGTCAGTATCGCGACAACAGCACGGTTTTTGTGGGTCGATGGTTCGCACCGCGCACCCCGAAGGAGCCGCAAACAGCCGCAAGCGACCTTTATCTCGAAACCGTTTACACGACATCCGCACCCGGTTTCCGGTTCAGCACCGCCATGGCACCGGACCGTCTGCTTGACATGTTTGACGCTCTAAAGGACCGCACCGCCATCAATGGCAAGGGCTTTGTCCAGGATACGCGCTATGGTCCGGTTGCACTGACGCCATTTGTCCGTCAGGGGTCACAATGCGTGGCCTTTGTCGGTCAGTGGGATCCGCAAACCCAGACACAGCGTGGCAGCCGTATTCTTGGCTATTACTGCACCCCCGGCCTTGTCCAAGCCCAGGCAGGCGTGGTTTCACCGCAAAATGCACTGCCGATGATCGACGCCCAGCAATTCGCCGCCGCGTTCTTTGGCAGACTGATGATCGAACTTCCGGAAAACTCGCCAGCCACTGCCGAAGTGGCCCCGTCCGTTGATGCCGATCAGCCGGCCGGAACCACGACACCGCCACCGACAGATGGCATCCGGATCACAACCAACTGGCAAGGCGTTCGCGGCACAGGCATGCTGCGTTTTGATCAGCCATCCGGCGAAGGCACCATGATCCTTGATGACGACCAGCGCCATTGCGAAGGTATCTGGCGCCACGAAGGCGGCGCATATCAGACCGGAACTTTGCCGTTCGGCAGCTGGTATGTTTACTGCAATGACAGCAGCTTTGCCCGCGGACATTACACCAGTGAAAGTGCGGCGACCGTTACCGGTGACGGACAGGACAACCAGGGACAGGCTGTTTATTTCCGTCAGGCAAACTGACCAGACACACATCATTCAAATTTCCGCCCCAACGAAACGACAGAATATGACCGCAGATATCCAAACAATCGTCATTGGCGCAGGCGTCGTCGGACTGGCTTGTGCCCGTTCTCTTGCCAATACCGGCCGTGAAGTTCTGATCATTGAACAGCATGATGCAATCGGCACGGAAACAAGTGCGCGCAACAGCGAAGTCATCCATGCCGGGATCTATTACCCGAAGGACAGCCTGAAAGCCAAACTGTGCATTTCCGGCAAGGAAATGCTGTATCGCTACTGCGCGGAAAATGGCATCGATCACAAACGCACAGGAAAACTGATCGTTGCCACCGCCAAGGACCAGCTTGATGCGCTTGGCGGAATTGAAAAAAAGGCCCGTGAAAATGGCGTGATGGACCTTGTCTGGCTTAGTCAGGAAGAAGCCCTTGAACGTGAACCCGCCCTGAATTGCGTCGGTGCCCTTCACAGCCCGTCCACCGGCATCGTTGATTCGCATCAGCTGATGGTGACGTTGCTGGGCGAAGCGGAAAATAACGGTGCCACACTTGCCCTCAATACAAAGGTCACATCAGTTGATCACGCAAACGGGCTTTACACGGTGACGACCCGTGATGCCGATGGCGAAGAAATGAGCCTGACCTGCGCCGAACTGGTGGTGGCAGGCGGATTGCACAGCCAGACGGTTGGTCGCAACTTTGCCGGTTTGCCATCCGACACTGTTCCGCCACAACATTATGCACGTGGATGCTACTTTACCCTGTCGGGCAAGGCCCCCTTTTCCACCCTGATCTATCCGGCACCTGAACAGGCCGGTCTTGGTATTCATCTGACGCTTGATCTGGGTGGACAGGCGCGGTTTGGTCCGGATGTCACCTGGGTTGATCAGCCAAATTACGATGTTCCCGAGGAGCGCCGGTCTGCCTTTGCCGAGGCCATCCGCAAATATTATCCTGACCTCAATGAAGATGCCCTTCAGACCGGTTATGCTGGGGTTCGCCCCAAAATTCAGGCCCCCGGCGAAGCCGCCTGCGACTTCATGATCGCTGATGAAAAGGTCCATGGTCTTAATGGACTTGTAATGCTCTATGGTATTGAATCACCCGGACTGACTGCGTCACTTGCGATCGGCGCCCGGGTAACCGACCTGATGACACAAAAAGGCGACATCCAAGCGGCATCGTGAAGCCATTTTGGGCAACCAGCGACGGATAAAGAATGGGAAAAGCACGCCAGAAAAATTCGGTTCGCACACAGGACAGGGCATTGCTGCCAGATGGCCGGCATCCTTCATCCACCATGTCGCGACGCCGTTTTCTTGCAAAAAGCATGTTGGGACTTGGCAGCGCCTTGATCGCGTCAAGCCCGCTTGCCCTTCATGCCCAGCAACTTGAACCATTTACCATTGCCCCGAACAGTCTGAGTTCCGGCCGCGGATCCGGGATTGATACCGGAAAGCCGAAAGTCGAATTCACCGACGAGATGCGTGACTATGTGATCGCCATCAGTCGTTGGGCAAAAAGCTATCGCAGCGACTTTTCGATTGTCGCGATGAACGGGCTTGAGCTGACCGAATATCTGGAAACCACCCTGTTTGCCGCCCGCGGCACCGCAGAACCCGCACGCGATTATTTGCGCGCCCTTGACGGCATCCTGACCGAAGCACCGTTTTTCGGTTATGACAATTACGGCGAACCGACCGAGGACGAGGAAAGCAAATATATCCTCGGCTACCTTGAACGGCTGAAATATGAAGGCCTGAAATATCTGGTCGTTGATTATACCGACAAACTCGGTGATATGCAGACCGCACGCCAACGACTTTCGGGGCTGGACGCCCTTTATTATGCTGCCCCGCCACCGGGCATGCAGCTTTCAAGTCTTGCGAAGGTCCCAAGAACTCCGATCAATTCCAACCCGCATGTGGTCGACAATCTGCGTCAGGCCAAAAACTTTGCCATGGTTCTGGACAGCTCGCCTTATGGCACCAAAGATGCCTATATCAATGCGCTGGCCCAGACCAATTACGATACGCTGATCATTGATCCGTTCCATCGGGGCACCATCCCGCTGACCTATGATGACATGAAGCGCCTGCGCTACAAAAAGACCGGCACACCGCGCACCATCATGGCCTATATCAATGTCGCGACGGCGGAAACATATCGCTATTACTGGCAAAGCAACTGGCGCGCCGGTTCCCCGGACTTTGTCGGCGAAGGCAACCTTCTGGCCCGCTGGGGTCAGGAACATCACGTCTATTACTGGAAACGTGAATGGCAAAGCCTGATTTATGGCAGCGAGAACAGTTATCTTGGCGGCATCATGAAACTGGGCTTTGATGGCGCCCTGCTTGGGGGTCTTGATGAATATGCCTGGTGGCTTGATTACTGATCCCGTTCTACCGAAAAACGACCTTCACGCATAAATGATCGTATCGTTATGCCTTCGCGACGACTGGCATTTGACGTCCTTGGCGGGCTTGGGCACTGTAGGGCATTGATAAAATATAATCTGCCTTGCAGAAACAGGAGGCCAACTTGTCCGAACCGATCATCCATTACTTTTTCGTCCAGTCGCCCTGGTCGTTTTTCGGTTTTCGCCGCGCCGTCGACATTGCCAAAAAACATGGCGTCGACATCATTCACAAGCCCTGCCGTGCGGCAGATGTCTGGGAACATGGTGGCGGAGTGCCCCTGGCAAAACGACCGAAACCGCGTCAGGAATACCGTTTGGTAGAACTTAAACGCTGGTCGGAATTTCTTGATCTTCCCATCAATCTGCACCCCAAATTCTTCCCGGTCGACGAAACCCTGGCCGCGCGGACCATCATTGCAGTCCAGGAAGACGGCAAGGATGTCGCAGACCTGACCGAAACCCTTATGGGCGACATCTGGCTTCGTGAACGCGACATCACCGATCCGGCGGTTATTCGCGACGCGCTTTCGGCAAGCGGGCTGTCGCTGGAATATCTTGAGAATGCCGACCTTCCGGAAATTGCCCGGATTTACGATGACAATTGCCAGACCGCGCGCGATCGCAACATCTTTGGTGTTCCGACCTATTTCGTTGGCAATGAAATGTTCTGGGGACAGGACCGGCTCGATTTCGTTGACCGCGCCCTTGGCTGAGTCCCGGGCTTGATCGCCTGCGAAAACATCATCCACAAACGAACGGGGCGGGAAATTTTCCCGCCCCGTTCGTTTGGTTTTTGATCAGATCAGCAACCAGATTTCTTGTCCCCTCAGACAAGGCGTTTGACGTGATCGACAACAAATCCGTCAGAGGACGGATAGGTGTTTTCGATCATGGCAAGGGCCTTCATCTCGTCGCAAGCTGCAACTTCACGGGTTTGCACATCCGCCCAGCGGTCGTCAAAGATATCGTGGGAACGGTTTTCCTTGACGCATTCGCGAACGGCCTGGTTGTGCAATTCAACTTCGAAAACGGTCTGGCGATGGTCTGTGAATGCAGACATTTCCGCCGATCTCCTTACTTTTTTGTCCGGCGGCGCCGCCCAGACGCCGTCGTGTCCTGAACCGGGAATCTCAACCACAAGATACCCAACCATCAGCTTACGTTTCGTGCCTTAACGAGCCGTAAATTGTCCGGTTAATTCGTATTTCACGGTTAATTGCTCCGGTTTCAAGTGCGATTTTGTCATAGCTGCATCTCCGTCAAACGCCCGGTCAGCGGTGATCAGCGCGCATAGCACGCAAAAAATCGCGACTGGAAAATTGATTGCCACAAATGCAGCTACAATACCGACCGGATCGCGTTTTTTATGCGCGATTTCCGATCAAAAAGAATCATATTCCGCCCCCAAATGGGTCACTTCCGCGCGCCGACAACATGCTGCAGCGCACAGGTCGCGAAATAATATTTCAAAGCAAATGCGCAATGATCATAAAATTCCACGCCATCATCACGCCCCAACCGAAACGTTCTTTTTTGGCTGTTCGATGAATTTGAAATTGATCGGATCGGCATTGCATCAAACATAAAAGAATAAGCAGGCATAAGCCTGCACCAGAACAATGATGCTGCCAGGAGGCTGCAATAGGATGAACGTCTTTTCCGATACCGCATTTGATGGCCATGAACAGGTCGTGTTTGCCAGTGACGAAACCACTGGCCTGAAAACCATCATTGCCGTCCACAATACCAATCTTGGTCCGTCGCTTGGCGGTTGCCGCATGTGGCCCTATGCCAGTGAACAGGAAGCCATTCATGATGTGCTTCGCCTGTCGCGCGGCATGACGTACAAGTCAGCCCTTGCCAACCTTCCGCTTGGCGGCGGCAAATCCGTAATCATTGGCGACCCGCGCAGCCAGAAGACACCGGAACTGTTCCGCGCCATGGGCCGCGCCGTTGAACAGGTGGGCGGGCGTTATATCGTCGCCGAAGACGTCGGTACCAGCCCCGAAGACATGGAACAGATCGCAAGCCAGACCAAACATGTCGGCGGCATCAATGACGGTTCCGACCCGGCCCGCACCGGTGATCCATCCCCGTTCACGGCCTATGGCGTGTTCATCGGCCTGAAAGAAGCCGCGCGCTTCAAATTCGGCAGCGATGATCTGACCGGATTGCGGGTTGCCGTTCAGGGCCTTGGCCATGTCGGCTATCACCTGTGTCAGATGCTCCATGATGCGGGGGCCAAACTGATTGTCGCAGACCTGAACAATAACAGCGTCACCGCCGCGGTTAATGCCTTTGGCGCCACCGCCGTTTCGGTCGACGATATCCTTGCCACCGAGGCCGATATTCTTGCGCCTTGTGCGCTGGGCGGGGTGATCAATGACAAGACCATCGAAAAATTGCGGGTCGGCATCATCGCCGGTGCCGCAAATAATCAGCTCGAACATGACCGCCATGGTGACATGCTGCGCGAAGCCGGCATTCTTTATGCCCCTGATTACGTCATCAATGCCGGTGGCGTGGTAGAAGTCCACTATTGCCGCGAAGGCAAGCCGGCGGCCGAAACCAACAAACATATCGAAGACATCGCGATCACCGTGCGCGAAATCTTTGAACGCGCCAAACAGCAAAACCTGTCGACCGGCTTTGTCGCCGACCGCCTGGCAGAAGAACGTTTTGGTCTGACTCGCAAGGCGGCCTGATCCAGGTAGAACCGTCTGGATCAAACAGGACAAGCCAAAAAGGCGAAGCTGTATATGCTTCGCCTTTTTAATATAACGATTTGATCAGGCGATCTTACTCCGCCGCGATCGGTGCGACGTTCGCGGTTACGGCTGCTGCATCATCGCAATCACAATTGCCGCATGTTTTTGCCTGCAACAATTCGGCGCGCATATGACAGGCGCATTTGCCGCATTGTGGGGCACAGCCATGGAAACGGAAAACTTCTGCCGGACGCGAAGCACCGCCTTCTTCGGCGGCACGGCGGACGTCTTTTTCCCTTAGCGCGTTGCAGATGCAGACATACATAAGTGCGATTGCAATCAGTTATTAATTACGTGCACTCACATCTAAGGTAACTGCGAATAGTTTTCAAACACTTTCGCAAGTTTCAGCGACAAAAAATTCCCCGCAGGGTTTAATCTCTGCGGGGAATTTTCGAAAAACTGTTTACTTACAGTAAGATCAGGCAACGCTTACATGGCTGACCACGCGCGATACACCTTTGATCCGGCGCACGATCGAAAGCACCTTATTGAGCTCCTCATCGGTTTGCGCTTCGCCCATGATATAGACGACATTCTGCACAGCCTGCCAACGATAATTGACGGAACTCACACCTTTTTCGGCCAATAACAATGCCTTAATCTGGCCTTCGATCCAGACGTCGGAAACGGACTGGGTGGCCGAATCCGCCGGCACGGCATTTTTGCCATACTGGTCTTCGGCGCGGTGATAGGCATCGATGGTTTCCTGATCGGCAATCACCAGATGATCATAGACCGTCTTGATGCGGTTATCCTGTTTGACCAGGGACATCACATCGTAATATTTGCCCTTTGAATCAACCATGCCGGTGACCATGACATTCTGTTTCCAGATGTCGATATTCACATCCATCAGATAGGTGTGATCCACTTTGGAAAACTCGCCAAGGATGCCTGACTTGATCTGGGTATCAAGCCACTGGTCGTTACCCGTGCGGTCTTCAAGCGGCATTTGAAGCGGTCCACAAGCAGCAAGCGGCGCTGCCAAAACTGCACAGACCGAAAGCGTCTTCATCACACTGCGCCAGCCTCGGTTAACCTTGATCATCAATGTTCTCCTTTTCATGCCTGCCCGGCATGGGTTCAAAAATATCGGGCGATCCGAATGTGTCACGATCCGTCATCCATTCTGAACAAACGCGACAAACCCTGATCTGTTCCTGTTTTAAAAGCCTGCTGCATCAAATCTGGTTCACCTTGCCCGGCTTCAGCCGGCCGGTTGTCCAGTGGTTCACACCACCGGTCCGGCCTTGTCCCTGTTGGCCTTCGTTTGATTTCGAACTGGGGCCTATATCGTGCAAAGTGGATCAGAATTAACGCAACGTGCTTTTGACTCTTTCATCTATTGCAGTGAATTTTGACAAAAAAAAGCCCGCCGCAAATGCGCAGGGCCGCATAGTACATAAAATAAAATGAATGAAAGAAAAATGGACCGGAATTTTCATCCCGGTCCATGCATCTGCCACCATCGCAGATGGATCAGTTTTCATCCATCGACATCAGCGACGCGTTACCACCGGCCGCCGTGGTATTGATGGTGATGGTCTTTTCCGTGGCAAAGCGATGCAGGAAGGCTTCATCAGGAAGCGCACCGTCATCTTCGGCACCGCTATCGGAAATCAGCGACAGGATCGCGCCATCGCGCTTTGCCAGAAGCTGTTTGAAGGCCGTAACCCGATCCAGCGGCGCGACACATGACACACCGGCGATCGCCCCGTCATACATCGCGCCAAGACCGGTATTGGTACCAACCGATTTGACCAGCTTGTCGGGCAATCCGGCATCGATCACCAGAGCCGGAATGTCGCCAAGCCACTTCTGATCACCGGCCAGAATAACCGCGTTACCAGCGGCGAGTGCGGCACCAAGATGGCGGATCACGCGGGCGGGTTCGGCATTCTTGTCGACCTGCACCAGATAGACACCGCGACCAAGGCAATAAAGGTCGTTGGTTTCACCGGTCGGACCGGGCATTCGTTTGGGTGCAACGAAACCGTTTTCGGAAACTGCCGCGAAATTGGCGATGTGATGTGCACCAGCAACAAGTTCGGCCTTGCCCGAAGCCTTCAGCTTTGCCGCAAGCTTTTCAAGAATGCGTACCCGTTCGTTACCATCAACAGCCTGCCAGCTTTCCTGGGCGTTCAGCATGGCGGCATATTCATCAGACGGAATGACATCCTTGACGATGATCGGTGAACGGTCATCAAAACCGGCTTCCTGATCGGCATTCCCGGTGACGGCAATCGGCTTGGCGAACCGTTCGACATAGTGCGGACCACCGGCCTTGGGTCCGGTTCCGGATTTGCCCTGCCCGCCGAACGGCTGAACACCGACCACCGCACCGATCATGTTGCGGTTCACATAGCAGTTGCCAACCCGCAATTTCTGCGAAATCTGACGCACGGTGCCGTCAATACGGGAATGGATCCCCATGGTCAGGCCATAGCCCGATGCATTGATCTGATCGAGAACCTTGTCAAGATCACGCGCCTTGTATCGGATCACATGCACGACCGGACCAAAGACTTCGCGTTCAAGAACATCAAGCGACGGAATTTCAAAGCAGTGCGGGGCAAAGAACGTGCCGTCCTTGCATTCCGGCAGAACATCACAGGCATGAAGCAGCTTGGCTTCCTTTTTCATGCGTTCGGCATGCGCTTCAAGGGTCTTGCGCGATTTTTCGTCAATCACCGGACCGACATCGATATCAAGGAATTTCGGATCGCCGACCCGCAATTCCTTCATCGCGCCAACCAGCATGTGGCACAGCTTGTCTGCGATATCTTCCTGAACAAACAGGACACGCAGGGCCGAGCAACGCTGACCTGCCGACTGGAAGCCGGAAATGATCGCGTCCTGCACCACCTGTTCGGGCAAGGCCGTCGAGTCAACGATCATCGCATTCTGACCACCGGTTTCCGCAATCAGCGGCAATGGAACGCCCGGACGTTTGGCAAGTGCCTGGTTGATCACCTGTGCGGTTTCGGTCGACCCGGTAAAGGCCACACCGGCAATACGCGGATCATTGATCAGCTGGTTACCAATAACGCGTCCCGGCCCGGGAAGCAGATTGAACGCTGCACCGGGAATTCCGGCCTCAAGGATCAACTCGGCGGCACGGGCCGCAACCAGTGATGTCTGCTCAGCCGGCTTGGCAATAACGGCATTCCCCGCGGCAAGGGCCGCAGTCACCTGTCCAAGGAAGATCGCAAGCGGGAAGTTCCACGGGCTGATACAGACGAACACGCCGCGTCCTTCAAGAACCGTTCCCTCGCGGAAGGTTTCCTCGGCCCGGTTTGCGTAATAGCGGCAGAAATCAACCGCTTCGCGCACTTCGGCAACGCCATCGGAATAAAGCTTGCCTGCTTCGCGCTGACACAGGGCGATGAACTCGTCCATATTGTCTTCAAGCAGATCACCCAGACGACGCAACGCATTCGCCCGCTCAGATGCCGGTGTCTTGTTCCAGATTTCATAGCCCTTGACCGCCACCGCAACAGCGGCATCAACATCGGCTTCGGTGGCCTGAACAAGATCACCGACCTTTTCGCCAAGTTTCGCCGGATTGACGACATCAATCGGCGTTCCCGCGACCAGCTTGCCATCAATCGACGGCGCAGCCGACCAGGTCTTGCGCTGGAATTCTGCAAGCTTGGCATTGAGCGGAAGCAGCTTGTTGGTATCGGTCAGATCAATACCGCGCGAATTGACGCGGCCCGCCCCATAAAGATCAACCGGTGCCGGGATCTTCGGATGGGTTTTGCGCGGAAGTGCCGCCATCTTTTCGATCGGATCGGCGATCATTTCCTCGATCGGAAGCTGCTCGTCCTGGATACGGTTCACGAAGCTTGTATTTGCACCGTTTTCAAGCAGACGACGCACCAGATAGGCCAGAAGGTCTTCATGGGTGCCGACCGGGGCATAAACGCGGCACGGGACGTTTTCGCCATCCTTGTCGACGATCTGCTCATAAAGGGCTTCGCCCATGCCATGCAGGCGCTGGAATTCAAACGTGCGGTCATTGCCCGCCATTTCCAGGATCGAGGCAACGGTATGGGCATTGTGGCTTGCGAACTGGCAATAGAATGCATCACGACGCGACAGCATCAGCTTTGCACAGGCCAGATAGGAAACGTCGGTCGATGCCTTGCGCGTAAAGCAGGGATAGCCTTCAAACCCGTTTTCCTGACTGAATTTGACTTCGGTATCCCAATAGGCGCCCTTCACCAGGCGCACCATCATTTTGCGGCCCACCTTGACCGACAGATCAGCAAGCCATTCCAGAACGTAATAGGCCCGTTTCTGATAGGCCTGCACGGCAAGACCATATCCTTCCCAGCCATCAAGTTCCGGATCGGCAAACACCGCCCCGATCACATCAAGTGACAGGTCAAGACGGTTGGCTTCCTCGGCATCGACGGTAAAGCCGATGTCATATTTCTTGGCCAGCAACGCCAGTTGTTTCAGCCGCGGCGTCAATTCATTCATGACGCGGTCATAATTGGCAAAATCATAGCGCGGGTGGATCGCCGAAAGCTTTACCGAAATTCCCGGGCTGTCGATCGGGCCGCGCCCATTGGCAACCCGACCGATATCATTGATCGCGTCTTCATATGCCTTGTAGTAGCGGTCGGCGTCTTCCATGGTGCGGGCCGCTTCGCCCAGCATGTCATAGGAATAGCGATAGCCCTTTTCCTCGTTCGCCTTGGCACGCTCGGCGGCCTCATCAATGGTGCGGCCCATCACGAACTGGCGGCCCATGATGCGCATGGCCTGATTGAAGGCCTTGCGAATGACCGGCTCGCCGGATCGTGCGATCATGCGTTTAAGCAAACGGCCCGGGTCGGCCTTTTCCGCCTTGCCAAACTTGATGACCTTCCCGGTCAGCATCAGCCCCCAGGTCGACGCATTGACAAAAAAACTGTCGGAATGACCCAGATGGCTTTGCCAATCCGCATCGAACAGTTTGTCCTGAATAAGTTTATCGGCGGTAACGGCATCTGGCACGCGCAGCAATGCTTCGGCCAGACACATCAGAATGACGCCTTCCTTGCTCGACAATTCATATTCATGGAGCAACGCATCAATGCCGCTTTTGCCATTGTCGGCCTTGCGAACATTGGCAACCAGCTGATAGGCGCGTGACTGAACGCGCGCGGTCTGTTCGGGGGACAGGCGCGCCTTTTCGATCAGACGTTCGACGGCGGCTTCTTCGTCCGCGCGATACGCATCACGGATCTGCTGGCGGATATCGTTGGGTTGGGGCAATTCAGCGCGGAACATGTCGTTCGACCTCTCCCTGGTATTATTGACTTTGACGGGTCGCAAAACAGCACAAAGCACTGCTTTTTGAGCCTGATGGCACCTCTATGGCCTCAAACATTAGTATTTCACCCTAAAAATGTGCTGCCATTTTTCCGCAAAATACGATATATCATCCAAACAATTCGCCTTTGTGCAGTCACAAACACTGGTAAGACATTCGATATGCAGAAGAACCAAAAGAGTCTCGACAAGATCGACAAGCAGATCCTGCGTGAACTTCAAAATGACGGACGCATGTCCAATGTCGAGCTGTCCCGTCGCGTCAATCTTAGCCCAACACCGTGTCTTGAACGCGTGCGCCGCCTCGAACAGCACGGGTTTATCACCGGCTATATGGCAACGCTTGACCCGCGCAAGCTGAACCAGTCGCTGGTTGTGTTCGTCGAAATCACCCTGGACCGCACAACCCCGGATGTTTTTGATGTCTTTGCCGCAGCCATCCGCAAGCTGCCGGAAATCGAGGAATGCCACATGGTGGCAGGCGGATTTGATTATCTTGCCAAACTTCGGGTTGAAGACATGTATGCCTATCGCGAGTTCCTTGAACGGCTGTCCTCGGTTCAGGGTGTCAGTCAGACTCATACATATGTCGTGATGGAAGAAGTAAAAGTCCGCCCGGGCATCACGATCCCCTGATCTGCTGTTTTTTGGTTGCTTTGCAATAGCTTAATGCCGCACTATCGAATAAAGACAAACAGGATGAAAACCTGTTTGGGTTGGTTATTGCCCAAAACAAAGCAAACAGATCAGGTGCAGGAATATGTCCGAAGTCAGCTTCTATTTCGATTTCTCCTCACCCTATGGTTACCTTGCTGCCGAGCGGATGGAAGAATTCGAATCGCGGGTTGGCGTTACGGTCATCTGGCGTCCCTTCATGATCGGTGCTGCGTTTAAGCAAACCGGGCAAAGTCCGCTTCTGAGCCAGCCGATTCGTGGCAAATATTTCCGCCACGACATGGAACGCTGTGCACGCCTGCAAGGTACACCGTTCAACATTCCGCAAAACTTCCCCTATTCCGCGCTGGTACCGACGCGTGCGTTTTACTGGCTTGAATCACGCTCACCATCACTGGCGCGCCGCTTTGCCAAGGATATCTATCGCGGATATTTCGCCGACGGGCTTGATATGGCCGATCCGGAAAATGTCTTTGCGGCAGCCACCCGCCATTCAATCAATCCCGGTGAAATGCGCCAGGCCGTCGAATCGCCGCGCTGGAAACAGCGCACCCGCGAAATAACCGACGAAGCCATCGCCATAGGGGCGTTCGGCTCCCCCTTCTTCTTCTATGAGGACGAGCCGTTTTTCGGAAATGATCGCCTCGATCAGCTTGAACAGTGGATTTCACTGCGCCGAAGCACGAGCGACAGTTAATCCACCCCACCCGAATTTCCCGATTTAATATTGGCCCCGTCACCACTGGATTTTGCAAAATCCGGGGCAACATTGATATGGCGGACCAAACTTCATCATTGCAGCGCAACGTAATGACAAACCAGAAACCCGCAGAAAACTGCGGATAACCGATGTGCGCATTGTATATATACAATTCCGGTACTAAAATACCGATTTAATATTGACGCTTACGTAAACTTACCCCATAACAACCTCATGAACGCCAACCCATCGGGCGACGGATTGCCCATAACAAACGGTGCAGACGGACAATGACGGTACTGAAATCTGCGGTGAATTCCCGCTCGGAAGAATTCCGCAACAATGCCGAACACATGGAAAAACTGGTGGCTGACCTGCGTGAACAGATCGCCGCAGTCAAACTTGGTGGCGGGGAACGTGCGCGCGAACGTCACACCAGCCGCGGAAAGCTTTTGCCGCGTGAACGTATTCGCCAGCTTCTTGATATCGGATCGCCATTTCTTGAACTTTCCCAACTTGCCGCACATGGCATGTATGGGGACGAAGATGTCCCGGCCGCCGGCATCATTACCGGCATTGGCCGGGTGTCGGGTGTTGAATGCGTCATTGTCGCCAACGATGCGACGGTCAAGGGGGGCTCCTATTACCCGATGACCGTCAAAAAGCACCTGCGCGCCCAGGAAATTGCACTCGAAAACAATCTGCCCTGCATCTATCTGGTCGATAGCGGCGGTGCCAACCTGCCCCGTCAGGATGATGTATTCCCCGATCGCGACCATTTCGGGCGCATCTTCTTTAATCAGGCCACCATGTCGTCCAAGGGCATCCCACAGATCGCCGTGGTCATGGGGTCCTGCACGGCGGGCGGTGCCTATGTCCCAGCCATGTCCGATGAAAGCATCATCGTTCGCAAACAGGGTACGATTTTCCTGGGTGGTCCGCCGTTGGTGAAGGCCGCGACCGGCGAAGTCGTTTCGGCCGAGGACCTTGGCGGTGCCGACGTTCATTGCAAAACATCGGGTGTTACCGACCATTACGCACAGGACGACAATCACGCGCTGTCGATTGCGCGCGACATTGTCAAAAACCTGAACTGGACAAAGAACCCCGGCCTGACCCTGACCGAGCCGCGCGCGCCGGCCTACGACCCGCGCGAAATTTATGGCGTTGTGCCGACCGACACCAAAAAGCCCTATGACGTGCGCGAAATCATCGCGCGCATCGTCGACGGTTCGGAATTCGATGAATTCAAGGCCCAGTACGGCACCACCCTTGTGACCGGCTTTGCCCGTATCTTTGGCTATCCGGTCGGGATCATTGCCAATAACGGCATCCTGTTTTCCGAAAGCGCCCTTAAAGGGGCGCATTTCATCGAACTGTGCGCCCAGCGCGGCATTCCGCTGGTGTTCCTTCAAAACATCACCGGCTTTATGATCGGCCGCAAATATGAAAGCGGCGGCATTGCCAAGGATGGTGCAAAGCTTGTGACCGCCGTTGCCACCGCCAATGTGCCGAAATTCACCGTCCTGATCGGCGGATCGTTCGGGGCTGGCAACTATGGCATGTGCGGGCGCGCCTATAGCCCGCGCTTCCTGTGGATGTGGCCAAATGCCCGCATCTCGGTCATGGGTGGCGAACAGGCGGCAAATGTTCTGACCCAAATTCGTGCCGATGCCGCCGAAAAGCGCGGTGAAACCTGGCCCGAAGCAGAACAGGAATCCTTCAAGGCCCCGATCCGCGATCAATACGAAGAACAGGGCCACCCCTATTACGCATCGGCGCGTCTGTGGGATGATGGCGTGATTGATCCGGCTGACACCCGCATGGTTCTTGGCCTTGGCCTGTCGGCAGCCCTTAACAAACCGGTCGAAGAAACCCGGTTTGGCGTCTTCAGAATGTGAGGCCGTCATGAGCAATGTAAACAGCAATAACATGACTGATGCCGCCATCTGCGAAATTGCGCTAAACGGTGTCGCAACCATTACACTGAACCGCCCGGACATTCACAATGCGTTTGATGATGTTCTGATCGCGGACCTGACCGGCAAAATCGAAACCCTTGATGCCGATCCACTTGTCCGCGTCATCATTCTGACCGGGGCTGGCAAAAGCTTTTCGGCCGGCGCCGACCTGAACTGGATGAAGCGCATGGCGGGATATAGCCACGGCGAAAACCTTGCCGATTCACGGGCACTTGCCAAACTGATGAAGGTTTTGAACTTTGCGTCAAAACCAACCATCGCGCTGGTCAACGGGGCTGCCTTTGGCGGCGGGGTTGGCCTGGCCGCGTGCTGTGACATCGTGATTGCATCTGATCGCGCCAGTTTCTGCCTGTCCGAGGTCAAGCTTGGCCTGATCCCGGCGGTGATTTCACCCTATGTGGTCGAGGCCATCGGGGTTAATCAGGCCCGCCGTTATTTCCTGAGCGCCGAACGGTTCAACGCCGAAACAGCCAAACAGATCGGACTGGTGCATGAAATCGTTGCGGGTGATGAACTGGCTGCGCGCGGCGATGAAATGGCAAATATTCTGCTGGCCAACGGACCCGCAGCCATGCATGCCGCCAAGGACCTGATCTATGCGGTTGCCAACAAGCCGATTTCGGACGCCGTCATTGACGATACCGCGCACCGCATCGCCGATCAGCGTGCCAGCGATGAAGGCCGCGAAGGCGTTGGTGCCTTTCTGGAAAAACGTCCCGCGAACTGGAGCAAGAAATAATGCCGCGTAAATTACTGATCGCCAACCGCGGTGAAATTGCCTGCCGCGTGATCAAGACCGCCCGTCGCATGGGTATTGCAACCGTTGCCGTTTATTCCGACGCGGACGCCAATGCGCTGCATGTCAAACATGCTGATGAGGCCTATCACATCGGCGCCCCCGCCCCAAAAGACAGCTATCTGCGCACCGACCGCCTGCTTGAAGTCATCGCACAATCAGGTGCCGATGCGGTTCATCCGGGCTACGGGTTCCTGTCGGAAAATGCCGGTTTTGCCGACGCGCTTGAAAAAGCCGGTTGCGTCTTTGTCGGACCACCGGCAAGTGCCATCCGTGCAATGGGCTCCAAATCCGAAGCCAAGAAAATCATGGATAAGGCGGGTGTGCCGCTTGTCCCCGGCTATCACGGTGAAGATCAGGACCCCGACCTTTTGGCCGCGGAGGCCGACAAAATCGGTTATCCGGTTCTGATCAAGGCATCGGCCGGCGGTGGTGGCAAGGGCATGCGCGCCGTTGAAAAGGCATCCGACTTCAAGGACGCCCTGATCAGCTGCAAACGCGAAGCCGCCAGCAGCTTTGGCGATGACCATTGCCTGATTGAAAAGCTGATTGTCAAACCGCGCCATGTCGAAATTCAGGTCTTTGCCGACAGCCATGGCAATGCGGTTTACCTGTTTGAACGTGACTGTTCGCTTCAGCGTCGCCACCAGAAAGTGATCGAAGAAGCCCCTGCCCCGGGCATGAGCCAGGAACTCCGCGCCCAGATGGGTCAGGCTGCCGTTGATGCCGCCAAGGCCATCGGTTATCAGGGGGCCGGTACGGTTGAATTCCTTCTTGATGCATCGGGCAGTTTCTATTTCATGGAAATGAACACCCGCCTTCAGGTCGAACATCCGGTGACCGAAAAAATCACCGGCGAGGATCTGGTGGAATGGCAGCTTCGCGTTGCTGATGGTGAAAAACTGCCCAAGGCACAGGAAGAACTGTCGATCAACGGCCATTCGTTCGAAGTTCGCATCTATGCCGAAGACCCTCAGAACGATTTCCTGCCGGCCACCGGCAAGCTTGTGCATATGCGCATGCCGCGCGAAACCGACCATGTGCGCGTCGATACCGGCGTGTATGAAGGTGGCGAAGTTTCGATCCATTATGATCCGATGATCGCCAAGCTGATCACCTGGGATGTTGATCGCAAATCGGCGCTGCGCCGTATGGCATCGGCCCTTGATGATGTTCAGATCGTCGGAGTCACCACCAATACCGGTTTCCTTGGCAATATTGCCCGTCATCCGGCCTTTGAACGCGGCGAAGTCGAAACCGGCTTTATCCCGCATTATCAGGATGATCTGATCCCGGCACCGGCAACACCCGACAACGAGGCCCTGGCATTTGCCGCCCTTGATATCCTGCTGACCCGCGATGCCGAGGCCGCAGCACATGCAGCCCAAAGCAACGATCCCTATTCGCCCTGGAACAGCACGGCCGGTTTCCGTCTGAATGATGATAACCACCATGACCTGATCCTGCGTCACGAAGGATCGGACATCGCGGTAAAAGTCCATTACCGCGACAGCGGCTATGTCATCGATATGCCCGATGGTAGCGCTATCATCGCGTCTGCCGATTATGATGAAAACGGCGCGATTGTTGCCAAACTCGATAATGTTCGCAAACGGGCCACGGTCCTGTGTGACGGCAATCGTATGACAATATTCCGCGCCGGTCGCCTTGATCGTCTTGATATCTTTGATCCGCTGGCAGCAGCCGGTGGCAACGAAGGTGCCGGTGGCGGTCTGACCGCCCCGATGCCCGGTAAAATCATCGCCGTGATGGCAGAACCCGGCCAGACCGTAACCGCCGGGGACAAGCTTGTCGTCATGGAAGCGATGAAAATGGAACACACCATTTCCGCCCCCGTTTCGGGCACGGTCAAGGAAGTGTTCTTTGCCGTCGGCGATCAGGTTGATGATGGCGCCGAACTGATCGCGATTGAGGAGGCCCAGTAATGGCCGCGATTTCCGATCTGCCAAACCAGGTTAAAATCGTTGAAGTCGGTCCGCGTGACGGGCTTCAGAACGAAAAGACCATGGTTGCGACCGCCACCAAGGTGGAATTGATCAACCGGCTGAATGATGCCGGACTATCGGTGATCGAGGCCACCGCCTTTGTCAGCCCGAAATGGGTGCCGCAAATGGCCGATGCGTCCGAAGTCATGGCACAGATCACCCGCAAGTCTGGCGTGACCTATCCGGTGCTGGCCCCGAACCTTAAGGGGCTGGAAGCCGCCATTGCCAGCGGCGCAACCGAGGTGGCGGTATTTGGCGCGGCATCGGAAAGTTTCTCGCAAAAGAATATCAATTGTTCGATTGCCGAAAGCCTTGATCGTTTTCGCCCGGTAACGGATGCCGCCCGCGCGGCCGGTCTTGCTGTCCGCGGCTATGTATCCTGCGTTTTGGGCTGCCCGTATGAGGGCGATATTGCCCCTGCAAAAGTCGCCGAGGTTTCCAAGGCCCTTTATGACATGGGCTGTTATGAAATCAGTCTGGGCGACACCATTGGAACGGGCACCCCGACCAAGGCACAGGCGATGATCGACGCCGTTGCCAAACATGTGCCGGTCGAAAAACTGGCCGCACATTTCCATGACACCTATGGTCAGGCACTGGCCAATTTGCTGGCGGTTCTTCAGATGGGCGTTGCCACCATCGACAGTTCGGTTGCGGGTCTAGGCGGCTGCCCCTATGCCAAGGGGGCCAGTGGCAATGTCGCGACTGAGGACGTTATCTATATGCTGAACGGCCTTGGGATCGAGACCGGTATCGATCTTGAAAAGCTTGCCGAGACAGGAAGCTGGATTTGTGATCAGATAGGAAGATCAAGTGCTTCGAAGGTCAATTTGGCCTTTGCGGCAAAGCGGCAAACTTCCGGGGAATAATGAATGGGCCCGTCAAATTACAGCTTCCGACGGGCCACCCCAAATGATCTGCCAATGATTGGGCGCTGGTTGCATGTCCCAGAAGTCATTCGCTGGTGGGGCGATCCGGTCGAACAGATTGAACTGATTTCCGAAGATGTCGAACTGGCCGAAATGGCAACGCTGATTGTGTCATACCGCAATCGGCCCTTTGCCTTTGCCCAGCATTACGACGCCCATCAATGGCCACAGGCGCATTTTGATCCCCTGCCCGCCCAGACACGCTGTCTGGATGCGTTTATCGGGGTGCCTGACATGATGGGATGCGGGCATGGCCAGATGTTTTTGAAAACGCTGGCCCGCATGCTGTTTGAACGCGGTGCACCAATGATCGGCATTGACCCGGATCCCGAAAACGAACGCGCCATCCGGTGTTATGAAGCCATCGGTTTCAAGGCCGGGCGGGAATATGAAACGGCGAAGGGCCCCTGTCTTTTGATGACCCTTACGCCGTCTGATCTTGCCTAGGCTGCCCGTACAGAATTCAGGAACTGCTCGACCTTGCTGCGCAGGTTTTCGGACTCCTTGGACAATTCTGCTGCGGCACTAAGAACCTGCTCGGCCGCGGTACCGGTTGAATCGGCTGCTTCATTCACGCTGACAATATTGGTGGTGACTTCGGATGTCCCAACCGATGCCTCCTGGACGTTTCGGGTGATCTCAAGGGTCGCCGCCCCCTGTTGTTCGACCGCACTTGCAATTGCTGCCGAGATTTCGCTGATCTCGGCAATCGTCGTCGAGATCGAGGCAATCGCATTCACCGCACCATTGGTTTCATTCTGAATGCCGGTGATCTGGGCTGTGATATCCTCGGTCGCCCGCGATGTAGCGGTCGCAAGGTTTTTGACCTCTGCGGCGACAACGGCAAAACCCTTGCCCGCATCGCCGGCACGGGCGGCCTCGATCGTGGCGTTCAGGGCCAGAAGATTGGTCTGTTCCGCGATGTCGCTGATCAGGCCGACAACATCGCCGATCTTCTGGGCGGCTTCGGCAAGGCCGCGCACCTGTGCGTTGGTTTTTTCCGCATCCTCGACCGCGCGATGGGCCACTGCCGTGGACTGATTGACCTGCTGATTGATTTCAGCAATCGACGCGCTGAGTTCTTCGGTGGCACTGGCCACGGTCTGAACATTGGTTGATGCCTGTTCGGCAGCCGCGGCAACAATGCCCGACTGGCGACTGGTTTCTTCGGCCGTGCTGCTCATGCCGGTTGCGGTCGCCTGCATTTCGGTTGCGGCTGACGCCAGTGTTTTCAGAACCACCGAGATATCCGCATCAAAGCCGGTTGTCAGTTCACTGATTTTCCGGGCACGCTGTTCGCGGACCTTGACGGCCTCGGCCTCCTGGGCAGCCAGTTCATCAGCCCGGATCATATTCTGTTTGAAGACCAGAACCGCCTTGGACATATTGCCGATTTCGTCGCGGCGATCCTGACCGGGAATTTCAACCTGCTTGTTACCACCGGCAAGATCATTCATCGCATCGGTGATCTTGCGGATCGGACCGGAGATACCCGCACCGATGAACCATGCCGCTGCAATCCCGAGTATGATGGCAAATCCCGAAAGGACTTCGCTGATGATGACCGACTGTTCGGCCGCGGCTGTTGCACGCGGTCCGATTTCATCCTGTTCGGCTTTGACATCAAGTTTCAGTTCTTCAAGTTCCTTGGCGACAATCGGACCAATACGGTCAAGGGTATTGGTCACGATATCTGCGCGCGCCGGATCGCCAGTTGGCAATGCCACCAGCCTGTCAAACGCTTCGGAATAGATTTTAAGGTTCTCGCCCGCCAGACGTGCATCTTCCTTGCGGTCATCTTCGGTCAAAAGCGCCGCCAGCTCATCATTGAGTGCGGAAGTCGCGGCAAGGCGGTCCTTGACCCGCTGGGCAGACTGGGCATTTCCGGTCAGCAGGTAATCTTTTACAGCAACCCGTGCTTCGAGAAGGTTGGCCTGCACACGACCGGCCTGGTTGGATTGCAATGCGACCTGTCGATAGCGCACAAAATCATCCCCCACACTGCCAATCGACAGCACCCCGATCATGGAGACGCCCGCCAAAAGGACAAGGATGACCCCAAAGCCACCAAACACCTTTGCCGATATTTTCAGATTGTTAAATGCCGCGATCATGAAGCGCTCCTATCGCCAAGTCGCCCGACATAGACTGGGCTTATTTAAATATAAGAAAAGCAAAGGCTTGCGTCGGATTTTGTGTGAACAATGTCACATATTACAGGTTGTATCCGCATAGCAAGCTGCAATCGCACAAATGATCCGCCTACCTAACCACCAGACATAAAAGAACAAAAAGAAAGGGCACCCGATCGGGTGCCCTTGCGCCAGAGCCACACAGCCCTGTCTGTTCGGTATGATTATCAGGCCACAGGGCCCGAAATCATGATGCTTTCTGATCCAGCGCAGCGCGACGGCGTTCGCGCAGGGACTGGGCCGTGACACGGCCGTCACCGGTCGGCTGATAATAGACCGTCATTTCCTTCAATGCGGCGCGGACCTTGGTCAAGGCGGTTTCGCCATCAACATTGAGTTCATAGGAATCAAAGCCGCAACGGTGCATATAAAGGATCTGGTCACGCAGGACGTCGCCAATGGCGCGCAATTCGCCCTTGAACCCCATCCGTTCGCGCAGAACGCGGCCGTATGAATAGCCGCGACCGTCGGTATAGGCCGGGAAATTGACCGTAATGATCGACAAACGGTCAAGGTCATCCGCCAGATCTTCTGGCGCGTCACCGGGATTGAGCTGTACGCCCAAACCACCATTGCGCCCCAGAAGGCTGTCGCGTTCTTCCTTGAACCGTGCCAGCGGCACGATCAGGTTTTCATCGCTGGATGGCAGATCGCCTTCGGCATCAACGGTGATCCATTCCTGTTCGATCACGCTGTCATTCTTAACGATCGCCATAAAGCACCTCCTTGAACGGGTCCATGCCGACACGACGATAGGTGTCGATGAAACGTTCGCCGCTTTCGCGGATTTCGATATATTTGGTCACCAGACTTTCGATGGCATCGACCACTTCGGCCTCGGAGAAACCGGCACCGGCGATCTTGCCAATCGATGCATCCTGGCTGGCATCGCCGCCCAGGGTGATCTGATAGAATTCCTTGCCGCGCTTATCGAGACCAAGAATACCGATATGGCCGACATGGTGATGCCCGCAGGCATTGATGCAGCCGGAAATCTTGATCTTGAGTTCGCCAATGTCATGCTGGCGTTCCAGATCACCGAAACGTTCTGAAATGCGCTGCGACAGCGGGATCGAACGTGCGGTTGCCAGCGCGCAATAATCAAGCCCCGGGCAGGAAATGATATCGGTGACATACCCAAGGTTTGCCGTCCCCAGACCCGCCGCATCAAGGGCGGTCCAAAGGGCAAACAGATCGGCCTTTTTCACATGCGGCAGAACAAGGTTCTGTTCATGGGTCACACGGACATCGCCAAAGCTGTATTTTTCCGAAAGATCGGCAACCAGTTCCATCTGGGTATCGGTTGCATCGCCCGGAATGCCGCCAATCGGTTTGAGCGACACGTTGGCAATGGCATAGCCCGGCTGCTTGTGCGCAACCACGTTCGAACGTACCCAGTTGAAGAAGCCGCGATTTTCCGCCTTGTGGCGTTCAAAATCGGCATCGTCATCAGACAGGTCTTCGAATGCAGGTGGTGCGAATTGCGCAATGTAATGTGCAATTTCTTCATCGCCGACACGCAGGGAACCGTCCTTGATCTGTTCCCATTCTTCTTCGACAAGACGGCGGACTTCCTCGACACCAAGTTCATGAACCAGGATCTTGATACGGGCCTTGTACTTGTTATCGCGACGGCCAAAGCGGTTATAAACACGCAGGATGGCCTCAAGATACGAAAACAGGTCATTCTTGCCGATGAAGTCACGGACGGTTTTGCCAACAAATGGCGTACGGCCAAGACCACCGCCAACGATGACTTCAAAGCCGGTTTCACCTGCGTCATTCTGATGCATGCGAAGGCCGATATCATGCACCTTGACCGCCGCACGGTCATTGGGAGAACCGGTCACTGCGATTTTGAACTTGCGCGGCAAGTAGGTGAATTCCGGGTGGAATGTCGACCACTGGCGGATCAGTTCGCAATAGGGACGCGGATCTTCGATTTCATCGGCCGCGGCACCGGCATACTGGTCGGTCGTGGTATTACGAATGCAGTTGCCAGACGTCTGGATGGCATGCATCTCGACATTGGCAAGATCAAGCAATGCGTCCGGGATTTCATCAAGCTTCGGCCAGTTATACTGGATATTCTGGCGCGTGGTGAAATGGCCATAGCCCTTGTCATATTTGCGGGCAATCATGCCAAGCTGACGCAGCTGATCTGCGCGCAGCGTGCCATAGGGAATGGCAACGCGCAGCATATAGGCGTGCAACTGAAGATACACACCATTCATCAAACGCAGCGGACGGAACTGTTCTTCGGTAATGTCACCGGCCAGACGGCGTTTTACCTGTTCACGGAACTGTTCGGTGCGTTCCTGAACAAGCTGGCGGTCAAAATCGTCGTAACGATACATCGGGTCTCTCCTTATACCGCCTGATAGCCAAGGTCTTCACGGACACTCGGGCCTTTGGTGCGCAGAACTTCGCGGTATTTTGTCGGAACCAGTCCACCGTCCTGCTGTTCGACATCAATCAGATACGGCCCGACGATAACCACGTCGAGTTCGGGGGCGCTTGCTTCGGCAAGCATCGCCTCGGCGGCATCTTTTCCGTCGGCAACGCGGGCGTCATTGATGTTTTCGCTCCAACCGCCTTGTGCGGTCAAAAACACCACCAACCCATCACCAAGACGGTTTGCCGTGACAACTTGCAGGGACATTCGGTTCTCTCAGCCTGTAAATCTCTCGGGTTTGGTCCATTGACCGGACCTTTTCTGCACAAGAATTTGTCTGATTAACCAAAATTGGTCAAGTTTTTTTGTGAAATAGACTTAAATACACTAATTTATGTGTTTTATTAATCCGTCCTTGACCCCTGATCGTAGGGGTTCTAGGTCAGAACGCGGAACATATCCCTGCGACAAAACGCCCCAAAAGAAGATCACGAAATGCCACTGCATATCATCAAACTCAGCGTCGGCACGGAAACCCCGGAAGGACTGCGGGAATGGCAGACATGGTTTCAAGAAAACTATGGCCGGATTTTCCACACCACGCGCATGACGCCCAAACGCCGCGACGAGATTCTGGATGGTGGTTCGATCTATTGGGTGATCAAAGGGGCCATTCGCTGTCGCCAGCGCGTCATTGATCTTGAAGAATTTGTCAATGAAGAAGGCACCAAATATTGCCGTATCGTTCTTGATCCCGAACTGATCGAAACCCGCCCCTATCCGCATCGTGCCTTTCAGGGATGGCGTTACCTGACCGAAGACAAATGCCCGCCCGATGACAAACAGGGCGGCGATACTGAAACGCTGCCCGATGACATGGCCGATGAATTGCGTGATCTTGGCTTGATCTGATCCAGGAATCGGTCCGGGCAGTTGCCCCGACGGCTTGATCAATCGGGTGCCATCGCACCATCTTCGTCAATTTCACGCAACGTCTGGGCAACCTCGCCCTTTAGCCAGTTCACAAACGCCTGCACCCGCGGCCGTCTGAGATGTTCTTCCGGGTAAACCAGGTAATAGGCCCCGTTTGACGCAACGGTTTGCGGAAACGGCCGCACCAGGTTCCCGGCCTTGAGATCAAGGGCAGCAAGACTGGTGCGCGCCATGCCAAGCCCCTGCCCCATAAGGGCCGCCTGAATGACCATATCACCGGAATTGAATCGCAAACCTCGACTGACATCGACGCCGCTGACACCGACACCATCAAGCCAGAATTCCCAGTCCGCTGCATGGGGATGATCCATGATCGCAGTTGCATCATGAAGCAACTGGTGACCGGCAATATCCCTGGGCGTGTTCAGGGCCGGGCTGTTTGCCAGATATGCCGGACTGCACACCGGAAATGATTCGTCACGCATCAGCATTTCGCAATTCAGGTTGGGATATTTGCCACTGCCAAACCGCACGGCAAGATCGATCCCCTCGGTGCGCAGATCAACCATGCGGTCATCGGCATGAATGCGCACATCAATGTCGGGATAGGCTTCCCGAAAATATCCCAGACGCGGCACCAGCCATTTAACCGCAAAGCTTTGCAGAACACTGACGGTGACAACACCGGCCTCCTCGACCAGCATCAGACGTTCTATTTCATCCGATATGCGGGAAAACCCCGCAGTGGTCGCATGGGCAAGCTGGGCCCCCTCCTCGGTCAGGTAAATCTGGCGCGGCAGACGATGAAACAGCTTGAACCCAAGGTATTCTTCGAGCTGACGCACCTGCTGACTGATCGCCCCCTGGGTAACGAAAAGCTCCTCGGCTGCCTTGGTGAAACTCAGATGTCGGGCGGCGGCATCAAAGGCGCGCAAGGATTGCAGGGGTGGCAGCCGCATCGGGTTTCTCCGGTTATGGATTAGATGAACTAATCCAATTGATCAGAAATAGTCGTTTGTCGATCGCCAATCATAGCCGCAATATGGGTTTCACAGCAAACATTGCATTAGCAATATTAACCCATGGAGAAGATCATGGCTTACACGGCTTGCCCTGCTCCGACATCCCAGGAGCCACAACAAACCGCCCGGCACGCGCTTTCGACCATCACCATCACACGGCGTTTGCACCACATCCCGGGCCTGATCAACACATTGGCAGATCGTTATGCGCGTTTCGTTGCCATTCGTCGTCAACGCCGGACGCTTTTGTCTCTGACGGATGCGCAACTCCTTGATATCGGCCTGACACGTGCCGATGCCGAAGAAGAATACCGGCGATCTTTCAATCTGCTTTGATCACATCTGATCAATAAGGAACCTGTTTTGGTGCCGCCCCCACGGCTTTTACATCCAAAACAGGCTCCCCCTTCGCGTCACCTGCACAACTTGCAATCCGCCTGCCCGACCGATCCCCTATCGGTCGGGCATTTTCATCATCGGGTCGAATTGATCCAGTTCATTGCAAATGATTGCTTAATCTCGCACTGTTTCCAACATACCCTTCATACAGTGTGAAAGTTTGACAATGAATGCGGGCAAAAAATCATCCGGAAAGAAAAAGAACGGCACGTCTGAACTGCTGACAAAGGCCACACGCCGCACAGGCAAAAGCCGGTCGGCAGCCAACAGGTCATCGGCGTTGTCACAACTTGATACCGAGACCAAGGACCGGTTCTTGCTGGATTCCGAAAACATGACCATGGACCGTCTGGATGACCAGCCATCGGATCGTAACGGGATCGCCAATGCCATCGCCGATGATTTACCGCCTGACATCAATCCCGATCCCGCGGCACGGGCAAAAAAGATGCGCGGGAAGCAATATCTTGAACTGATCGCGCCGCTTCATATCGAACTTTTGAAATTGCAAAACTGGATCAAGGCCGAAAATCTGAAATCCCTGATCATTTTTGAAGGCCGCGATGCCGCCGGCAAAGGTGGCACCATCAAACGGTTTACCGAACATCTTAATCCGCGTGGCGCACGGATTGTTGCCCTGGGCAAACCCAATGATCGCGAACTGACCCAGTGGTATTTCCAGCGTTACATCGAACATCTGCCAAGCGGCGGTGAAATCGCACTGTTTGACCGATCCTGGTATAACCGCGCCATGGTCGAACGGGTCATGGGATTTTGCAGCATGTTCGAAGTCAGCGAATTTCTGCAATCGGTTCCCGAACTCGAAAGAATGCTGATCCGGTCAAACATCCACATGACCAAGTTCTATTTCTCGGTCAGCAAAAAGGAACAGGCAAGACGCTTTCAACAGCGCAAGAATGATCCGCTCAAACAATGGAAACTCAGCCCGGTCGATCTGGCATCCCAAAACCTTTGGGACTCCTATACCGAGGCCAAACGTGACATGTTTTTCCATACATCAACCACCGACAGCCCATGGGTCATTGTTAAGTCCGATGACAAGAAACGCGCGCGCATCAACGCCATGCGTTTTTATCTGTCGCAGTTTGATTATCCCGGGAAACGGCCGGAAGTTCTGATTTATGACCGCCGCATCATCCACAGCGTCGCCGAAGAACTCGACGAGGACTAACCCCGTAAAATGACGCTGGTCTTCCAGATCGTGAAAACATTGTCGTGGTGACATTTGCCTTCATTGACATTGCCCGCCCCGCAACCTTTACTGGTGTCCATCTGTATCTGGGAGGCAAACAATGGCCAAATGTGCATTTATCGGTCTCGGTGTCATGGGATACCCGATGGCCGGTCACCTGCAAAAAGCAGGTCACGACGTAACTGTTTATAACCGTACGGCTGCCAAGGCCGAAAAATGGGTTTCCGAATATGGCGGATCTTCTGCCCCGACCCCGGCCGAAGCGGCCAAGGGTGCGGAATTCGTATTTTCGTGCGTTGGCAATGATGATGATCTTCGCAGTGTCATGCTTGGCGATGGCGGCATGTTTGCCGGCATGGACAAGGGTGCGGTCCTGATCGACAACACCACCGCATCGGCAGATGTCGCACGCGAACTTTATGCTGCGGCCAAGGCACAAGGCATTTTCTTTATTGATGCGCCGGTATCTGGCGGTCAGGCCGGGGCCGAAAACGGCGTTCTTACCGTCATGTGTGGTGGCGATCAGGATGCATTTGATCGCGCAGCGCCGGTGATTGATGCCTTTGCGCGCTCCTGCCAGCTGATGGGCGAAAGCGGTGCCGGTCAGCTGACCAAAATGGTCAACCAGATTTGCATCGCCGGTCTGGTCCAGGGCCTTTCCGAAGGTGTCAATTTCGGCGTCAAGGCCGGCCTTGATATGGAAAAGGTTCTTGATGTCATTTCCAAGGGTGCGGCTGGCAGCTGGCAGATGGAAAACCGTGGCAGCACGATGGTTCAGAACAAGTTTGATTTCGGCTTTGCCGTTGACTGGATGCGCAAGGATCTTGGCATTTGCCTTGAGGAATCCAAACGCAATGGCGCCCGCCTGCCGGTCACCGCACTTGTCGATCAGTTCTATGCCCAGGTGCAGGAACGCGGCGGCAATCGCTGGGATACTTCAAGCCTGATTGATCTGCTTGCCCGCGGGTAAACAGCATCCGACCAAACAAGAAAAAAGCGCGACCTGCATTGGTCGCGCTTTTTTTGTTTTCTATACGGTATCTGGTCCTACAGACCGGCGCGCAACAGCGGTTCGACCTGATTGCGATATGCGGCAAGCGGACCATCATTGAAATACCCGACAGCACATTCCAGAACAGAATCCCGATAAGGATTGTCAGCGTCTTCTGTCTGGTCTTCGAGATTGTCCCGGCTGCTTTTGCCAAGGCGGGTTATTGCGATATCCTGTTCACAGCTTTTGGCATCAAGTTTTGCCAGCGACTGACGCGGGTCGCGTCGGCGCGCCGGCAAGGCATTGGCCAGATCGATTTCGCGTTCGAATTCTTCGGCATCGGCACGATTGACTTCGATGTCCGGGATAACGCCATTGCCCTGAACAATATGGTTTTCCGGCGTGGTGTAATAGCCGGTGGTGATTTTAAGTCCACCGCCCGACGTCAACGGCATGATCCGCTGCATCGACCCCTTTCCGAATGAACGTTCCCCGATAATCACACCGCGCCCGTTTTCCCGAAGGGCAGCTGCCATCAGCTCCGCACCGGAAGCTGACCCGCGATCCAGCAAAATGGCCATCGGGACCTTGTCAAAGAAGTCCGCCCGGTCTGCTTCATAGCTGCGCAATTTGCGCTCTCCACGGCCTTCGGTGGCAACGATCAGCCCATCGGTCAGGAATTGATCGGCAATGTCCGCCGCACTATCAAGCAACCCGCCCGGGTTTCGTCGCAAATCAACAATTATGCCGCGCGGCTTGGCGATCTTGTCTTCCAGCTCAGACAGGTATTCCTGTGTCTGGTCCAAGGTGGTCGCATCAAAACGCGATACACGAATGTAACCGATATCCTGGTCAATGATCGCGGCGCTGACCGACGGGACTTCGATCCGCGCACGTTTGACAGTTACATCAAAACTGTCTTCGACGCGCATGATGGTCAGAGTAACGGGATCACCAACCCGTCCGCGCATTCTGCGGACCGCCTCGGAAATCGGTTCGCCTTTCATCTGATACCCGTCGATATGAGTGATGCGGTCATCGGGGCGCAAACCGGCACGTGCGGCCGGCGTGTCATCGATCGGGGAAACAATCCGGATACGCTTGTCATCATCAAGGGCGATCACAATGCCGACACCGGCAAAGCTTCCTTCGGTGCTTTCCTGAAGACGACGGAACATGTCATCTGTCATATAGGCGCTGTGCGGATCCAGGTTGTGCAAACTGTCATCAAGAACCGCCCCGACAATGCCGGTCGGCGATTTGTCTTCGGTGTCGATTTCATCAAGCATCGCGATGCTGTTTTCGACAAAGGCAGCACGGTCGATTTTCTCGACATAGGTTTCGGAAAGAACCTGAAGTGCTTCGACATACAGTTTGTCGGCATGGGCAAATTGTTCGTCAGTCGCACCAGCAGTCACGCTGTCACGATAAGCATCAAGGAATCTGCGTTCTTCGTCACTTGGCCAGGCGGGCCCGGCACAGGCGACCAACCTTGTTCCGGCAAACGAAATCAGCACCGCAAACAAAATTGGCAATAATCCTTTACGCAGCAAAAGCCCACTCCTGTCCTGTTAACTTGTCATCCGGATACAATTCACATGCATGTCTGGCGAGTATAGGTATTCCATATTGCCAATATTGCAATGCGAATGCGTCTCGACTGGGGCAAGTCTAGCCTGCCTTTATACGCTTGGCGACCCCTCGAGACCGAATTACCCGAGGATTCAGCTCACATCGCGATCACTCCCGATCAATATAGGGTGAATTCTCATATCGGACGCATTTTGTCCATTTGCCAGTGGCAAACGCATTTCGCCCTTAAACCAATGTCGAAGTCAGAAAACAGATAGCCGTGCTGAAACAGACTCGATCTTGGTGCAATGCACCGTTATGCTGTTCCAAACAATCAAAGTCGGTAAAAAAATCGACTGTTCCGAGCGGGCGGCTCACATTTCAGGGAGACGTCTTTTTTCATGAGCGATTTTACGCCACCGGTTTCCGATTTCCGGTTTCTCATCCACGATGTCATCGGTCTTGAAACCGTTGCCGGGTTACCGGCCTTTTCCGAAACAAGTGCCGATCTTGTTGACGCCATTCTCGAAGAAGCTGCCAAATTTGCGGCATCAGTACTCGCGCCGTTAAATCGCACCGGCGATCAGGAAGGTGCCAAGCTTCTTGCCAATGGCAAAGTCCAAACCGCTTCTGGCTGGACGGATGCCTATACCCAGTTCTGTGAAGGCGGATGGCAAGGCATATCTGCCCCGGAATCAGAAGGTGGCATGGGGCTTCCGATCCTGCTCGGCGCGGCTGTCGCGGAGATGTGGCAGGCATCAAATATGGCATTTGCGCTTTGCCCGATGCTGACGGCCGGTGCGATCGAGGCACTTATTGCGCACGGATCGGATGCCCAGCGATCGCTTTACCTGTCACGCATGATCAGCGGCGAATGGACCGGGACGATGAACCTGACCGAACCGCAGGCGGGTTCCGATCTTTCGAAAGTGCGCAGTATCGCCGTTCCCAAAGACGACGGCAGTTATGCCATCAGCGGACAAAAGATTTTCATTACCTATGGCGATCACGAGATGACGGAAAATATCGTTCATCTTGTTCTGGCGCGCACACCCGATGCCCCTGCCGGGATCAAGGGCATCTCGCTTTTCATTGTTCCCAAGTTTCTGGTTAGCGAGACCGGTGAAATCGGCACGCGCAACGATGTTCATTGTGTATCCCTTGAACACAAGCTTGGCATCCATGCCAGCCCGACGGCGGTTCTGTCATTTGGCGATAATGGTGGTGCAACCGGCTATCTTGTTGGCGAAGAAGGCAAGGGTCTTGCCTATATGTTCACGATGATGAACAACGCGCGTCTGGCAGTTGGACAGCAAGGTGTCGCGATCTCGGAACGTGCCTATCAGCAGGCACTTGATTATGCCCTTACCCGCAAACAGGGGCGCGATCCGAAAACCGGCGAAGATGCACCGATTATTGTTCATGGCGATGTCCAGCGCATGCTGATGCGCATGCGATCCTCGACCGAAGCAGCACGTGCATTGTCACTTTATGCCGCTGCCCAGCTTGATCTGGCCCATCACCTTGACGACCCGACAGCCAAAGCTGCCGCGCAGGCACGGGCAGATCTGCTGATCCCGCTGGTCAAGGCATGGTCGACGGATCTTGGGGTCGATAATGCGTCGCTCGGCGTTCAGGTTCACGGCGGCATGGGTTTTATCGAGGAAACCGGTGCAGCCCAGCATCTTCGTGATGCCCGCATCGCACCGATCTATGAAGGTACGAACGGCATTCAGGCACTCGATTTCATCGGGCGCAAGGTCTTGCGCGACAACGCGGCTGCACTTGCTGCGCTGATAACCGATATCCGGAAAACCATTTCTGAAACTCGCAATTCCGGCTCCGAAAGCGGCAATGACGTTCGGGATGCGGCAACGGCCCTTGAACATGCAATCAAGGCGCTTGAGCTCAGCACCGCAACAATCATTGAGCGGTGCGGCACCGATGACCGGATGATGCAGGTTCTGGCAACCCCTTATTTGCGACAGGCGGCACTTTGCGTATCGGGCTGGCTGATGCTCAGATCCATGACAGCTGCGGCCAAAGCAGATATTTCTTCCGATTTTGGCGCACGCAAGATCGCTACATGCCGGTTCTTCTTTGAACAGTTGCTTCCTGAAGCGGCATTTATGGCAACCCAGATTGAAAATAGCCGCCGAGCAGAATTGCACGAAACCCAGCCACTATTTTGACAAACTCTTTGCCGAGATTGTGCTGCGCCATCGTTGCCATAAGACGACGATGGCGCAAACATTTCTAATACACGCCCTGCCCCACAGCTTCGATACTTCTGCAAACGCCAACATTCGGAAATTCCGTACGGTTTGTCCCAATTTGGCGATAATTTCCTGTTTCGGTTTTTGATTGCTTCTCTATAATCCGCCCGATGAATCGCTTAACCCGATATATGCTTAAACAGCAGCTGATTATGATGGTGTTTGTGACACTGGGGCTTCTCTGTGTCATTTGGCTGTCGCAAAGCCTGCGTTTTGTCGAAATGATTGTGAACCGGGGTCTGTCGATCTCGGTGTTTTTGCAGCTGACATCTTTGCTGCTGCCGAGCTTTTTGACGATCATCATTCCGATTTCGTTGTTTTTCGTTATTGTCTTTACCTACAACAAACTTATCCAGGATCGCGAACTGATCATTATGCGATCGGCCGGCCTTAACCAATGGGCGCTGGCAAAGCCGGCACTGATTGTTGCGCTGCTGTCGACGGGTGTTTGTTATTTCCTGACATTGTTTTACCTTCCCTACAGCTATCAGCAGTTCAAGGAACTGCAATTCTCAATCCGAAATGACTATTCGTCGGTGTTGTTGCAGGAGGGAAGCTTTACCGATCTTGATGGGCTGACCGTTTATGTGCGCGAAGTTGGTCGCGACAACGAGTTGCTCGGTATTCTGGTCCACGATTCCCGCGACCCCGACCAGCAGACAACAATGATGGCAAAGCACGGCGCGCTGTTGCGAACCGATGAAGGGCCGCGCATTGTGCTGCTTGATGGCAACCGGCAGGAAGTCAACGCCGAAGACGGTACGATGTCGATCCTGTATTTTGACCGCTATGCGGTTGATATCGCCCATAGTGCAGAAGACCCGACATTGCGTTATCGCGAGGCCCGTGAACGTGGTGTTTTCAACCTTCTTACCGGAACGCCACCAGACATTGCTTCGAACGATATCGGGGCCTTCCGGGCCGAAGGGCATGACAGGTTGATTTCGCCCCTTAACGCGATCGCATTTGCAAGCATTGCGCTTGCGGTTCTGGTATCAAGCAGTTTCTCGCGGCGGGGCCAGACCGGTCGTCTGTTGATTGCGATTGGTGTGATGGTTCTTTGTCAGGCGCTTGGCATTGCGATGAAAAACCTTGCTGCCAAGAATTCCGCCTTGATCCCGCTAATGTATGCCAACGCGTTTCTGCCGATTATTTTGGGCTTGTACTGGACATTCCGCGGGCCTCAGATCCGCGCCAAACGCGCGATCGCTGAAGAGGCAGAAGCATGAGACTGTCACCGACCCTCACATGGTATTTCGGAAAGCATGTGCTGTTTTCTATTCTGGCCGTTCTGGCACTTTTGATCGGTTTGATCCTGATTGGTGATACGATCGAACTTCTCAGACGGGCTGGCGGCAAACCCGACGCCACTGTCGGCATTGTTGTTCAAATGGCGACCAGCAGAATTCCCTTTATGACGGAAAAGGTTCTGCCATTTGCGGTTTTGTTCGGATCGATGTTCTCGTTCTGGAAACTGACGGGGAATCAGGAACTGGTCGTCACGCGCGCAGCCGGGGTTTCTGCCTGGCAATTTTTGCTGCCCCCCATTCTTTGCGCATTGATCCTTGGCTCTATTCAGGTTGCGGCCCTCAATCCGTTATCTTCAATCCTGTTGCAGCGATACGAAATGCTCGAAGCGCGCTATTTGCAGAACAATGTCAGCGTGATGAATTTGTCTTCAAGCGGGCTTTGGTTGCGCCAGGGCACACAGGATGGGCAGGCGGTCATTTATGCACGCGCGGTGCGCAGCCAGCAGGATGACCAGATTGACCTACGCAATGTAACAATCTTTCGCTTTCAGAACTCCGATGATTTCACCACCCGGATTGACGCTGCGCGTGCCGTTCTTGAACCGGGCACCTGGCATTTTTATGATGCCTGGACCTTTACACCCGGTCAGGCCAGCCAGTTTACCGAAAGCATGAAGCTTCCGACCAACCTGACGGCGCGCAAAATCCAGGACAGCTTTGCCTCACCTGAAACCATGTCGTTCTGGGATCTCAAGCCATTCATCAATTTGCTTGAACGTGCGGGTTTCAACGCCACACGCCACCGCATTCACTTCCATAGCCTGCTATCGCGCCCGCTTTTACTGTGTGCGATGGTTCTCATTGCGGCGGCGTTCTGTCTTAAATTTTCTCGACGCAGACGGGCATCCCTTGTTATCGGTGGTGGGGTGACAACCGGATTCATCTTGTATTTCTGTACCGACGTCATTTCGGCTTTGGGCGTTTCTGGCGGAATTCCACCAATTTTGTCAGCCTGGGCACCCGCCGGTATTTCTTTGTTACTCGGGGTTTCAACATTGCTACATCTTGAGGATGGCTAGTCAGATGGCCATTGCGGGGGGAATGATAAAAAGACTGGCAACCGGTACCATACTGGGATGTGGCATTGTGCTTTTTGGGGGCCAGTTCGGTATTCCGTCGGCACAAGCCCAGGATGTGAATGCACAACAATCGGATCAGGACGCACCTGCTATCCTGTTTAGCGCCGATGAAGTTGATTATAACCGCGAGCTGCAAACTGTTACTGCGCGCGGTAATGTCGAAATTTCACGCGAAGGCCGCATCCTTCTTGCCGATACGGTCAGTTATGATCGCAGTCAGGACGTTCTGACGGCATCTGGCAATGTCAGCATTACAGAGCCGACCGGTGAAGTAACCTTTGCCAGCTATGTGGAGCTCAGTGGCGATTTCAAGAACGGCATTGTCAAAGATATCTATGTTCTTCTTGATGAAAATACCCGCCTGGCAGGCACAGGTGCGCGACGCAGTGCCGGTAATTTTACGGAAATCGCCAAAGCGGTCTATTCCCCGTGCAAGGTTTGCGAGGATGATGACGGCACGGCAGGAACGCCATTATGGCGTATCCGTGCGGCCCGTGTGCTTCACGATGCCGAAAACAAGACCGTTGAATACGAAGATGCCAGACTTGAATTCGCTGGCGTTCCAGTGTTTTACACCCCCTACATGCAACATCCGGACCCTACTGTAAAACGGCAATCGGGACTTCTGGCGCCATCCTTTGGCAGCACAAGCTATGTCGGATCCTATTTCAGTCAGCCCTATTACTGGGCGATTGACAAAAGCAAGGATATGACCTTCACACCGACCTACACACTGGATGAAGGGGCACTGCTGGCAACCGAGTATCGCCAACGCTTTGATGCGGGCGAACTTGAAGCAATTGGAAGCGTTACCCAGGACAGCAATGATGACTGGCAAGGTCACATTGACGCAGAAGGCCGTTTTGACATCGACCAGACCTGGCGCTGGGGCTTTGACGCCGAGCAGGCCAGTGAGAAAACATATCTGTCACGCTATGGGTTTGCCTCGCCTTCGGTGCTTACCTCAAACCTGTTTACGGAGGGTTTCCGGGGCGCGAGCTACACCCGTGTTGACGGATATTATTTCCAGGGCCTTAAATCTGGAGATGACAGGGACACAACACCGATCGTCCTGCCGCATATGCAATTCCACGGGCAAACAGCCCCTGCCAAATATGGAAGCATAACGACCCTTGATGTTGACGGTCTTTCCTTGACGCGTGAGGACGGGACGGACTCGCATCGCGCATCAGCAAAGGTCGGTTGGGAACTTCCGCATGTTGGCACATTGGGAGATGTGACAAAGCTCAGCCTGTCTGTACGTGGTGACAGCTATATGGTCTCTGACGTTGAACGTGACTACAAAGACGACTATAGCGGATACACAGGACGCGTGCTTCCATTGGCAGCGATTGACTGGCGCATGCCGTTTGTCAGCGATCAAGGCTTATATCATCAGGTCATCACGCCAGTTGCGATGGCGGCCTGGTCGCCGAATGGCGGCAACCCGGAAGAGATTCCCAACGAAGATTCCCAGTCCTTCGAACTTGATGACATCAATCTGTTTGCCCATGACCGGTTTGGTGGCATTGACCGGGCCGAAGACGGCTTTCGCGCCAGTTATGGTCTCGAATGGGGGCTCTACGGGCCGACCGGTGGCTACACAAGTGCAATGTTCGGGCAAAGTTACCGTGCAGCCGAAAATGATACATTCGCAGAAGGATCGGGACTTGACGAACATATGTCTGACTATGTTGGACGCCTGACTGTTGCGCCAAACCGATATCTTGACCTGACCTATCGCTACCGTTTGGATAAGGACGATTTTTCCGCCCGTCGAAATCAGGTTGCCTTAACTGCTGGTTCCATTGATACGCTGCGCGTGAACACCACGTATGTACACTTCTCTGACGACGCTGGCAGCGAAGAGTTCAACGAGCGCGAAGAGTTATATTTCAAGGCCGAGCGGCAGTTTTCTGACTACTGGTCGGGGATGGCATATGGCCGCTACGACATAGATCAGTCGGACCCGTTGGAATATGGTGTCGGCTTTGTGTATGAAGATGAATGCTTTATCTTTGATGGACGGATACGTCGCACCTTCTATCAGGACCAGGATCTTGGTGAATCAGACGAATTCCTGTTCCGCCTGGTCTTCAAAACGCTGGGTGAAGTTGCCTCCGCAGCCGGATTGTAAGAAAACATGATTTCAAAAGTTTCGATTTTCAAAATATCAAATATCTGCGCTGTCGTTGGCGCGATTGCCCTGTTGGCAATGGCGGCCCCGTCAAAGGCGCAATCGCCGGTCGGCGTCGCTGCGGTCGTGAATGATGATCCGATTTCAATCATTGATCTGGTTGAACGTATCAAGCTTGTTGCGGTTTCATCCAACATCCGGATGACCCCGGAAAAAAGCAACGAGATCGCGCCGCAAATTCTGCAGCAGTTGATCAACGAAACCTTGCAGTTACAGGAGGCAGAGCGCCGCGGCATCGAAGTGACCGAGGCTGATATCACCCGTGGCAAAACGCTGATCGAGCAAAATGCAGGCCTGCCCGACGGGACGCTTGATGCATTTCTCGAGCAGCGCGGTATCGCACCGGGCACAATTGAAAACCAGATCCGTCCGCAGGTTGCCTGGCAACGGCTGTTGGGTTCCATGCGCAGTCAGGTTGAGATTTCCGAAGCAGAAATTGACGAAAACCTTCAGCGCATCATCAACAACCAGGGAAAGCCGCGAAATCGCGTTCAGGAAATCTTTCTTCCGGTAGACAATCCGCAAGACAGTACACGCGTTTATCAAACCGCACAGGAAGTTCTGGGAGCGTTGCAGCAAGGAGCTGACTTCAGTGCCCTGGCGCGTCAGTTTTCTGCAAGTGCAAGTGCGGCAAATGGTGGTGATCTTGGCTGGCTATATGCCGGCGAACTCGCAGGTGATCTGCAGCAGGCTGTAAATCAGCTTGAACCGGGCAATGTCAGTGCCCCGATCCAGACCATTCGCGGATATTATATCATCAAGCTTCTCGACCGGCGTGTCGGCGACGCAGGGGCAATTACCGATGTAAGGCTTGACCTTTACCAGCTGTTTGTTCCCTTGTCTCAGTCCATGCCAAAAGAGCAGATTGACGCCAAAGTCGCGGTTCTGCGCAACACGCAGGAAACCGCAAACAGTTGTCAGGCATTGGCAAATGTCGCGGTTGACCTTGGCTCCGAGATGAGCGGCGAAATGAAGGGCATTTCCCCCAACGAACTGTCCGGACCGGTCGCCCAGGCGATCACCAATCTTCAACCGGGTCAGCCATCCAATATTGTTCAGGTCGATGGCGGTGCCCTGCTGGTGATGATTTGCAACAAAACCGAAGAAAGCAATCTGCCCGATCGCAAGGACATCGAAAACCGTCTCATGATGGAACGTCTTGATATCCTGGCACGTCGCAAGCTGCGTGAATTGCGTCGACAGGCCTTTATCGACATCCGTATGTGATCGTGCAAAGGCAGGAACAGAATGAGCAAAATCGCACCGATCGCACTAACCATCGGTGAGCCTGGTGGCATCGGGCCAGAGCTTTGCCTCAAGGCATGGCTGCGTCGCAAGGATGAAAACCTGTCGCCATTCTGTGTCCTGTCACCGATCACAATCCTTGATCATGCGGTAAAGCAGCTGGGCGAAAATGTTCCGATCAAAGTTGTTTCGGACATTTCGGAAGCAATCGCCGTTTTTGACAATGCCCTGCCCGTTCTGGCACTTGATGAATGCGATGCCATACCGATATCGGGCACTGCATCGGCAAATACAGCAACTGTGGTGATCGAGAGCATCACCCGCGCGGTAAAGCTGTGTGAAGATGGTTCGGCCTGTGGCGTTGTAACCAATCCTATTCAGAAAAGTGCGCTCTATGAAGCCGGGTTCAAACATCCCGGTCATACGGAATTCCTTGCCGAACTGGCAGGACCGGGAACTGTTCCGGTGATGATGCTGGCCAATTCAAAGCTTCGCGTTGTTCCACTGACCATCCATATCGCGCTGAGCGAGGTGCCCAAACAGCTGACGTCGGACAGCATCATTGAACAATGCAAGATTACAGCAACGGCCTTGCAACGGGATTTCGGCATTACACTGCCGCGTCTGGCAATTGCCGGGCTTAACCCGCATGCCGGTGAAAACGGGTCAATGGGCAGCGAAGAAAAAACAATTATCGAGCCGGCCATCAACGCATTGCGCAAGAAGGGTTTGGACGTTATTGGCCCCCTGCCCGCAGATACCATGTTCCATGATGAAGCCCGCGAGAGTTATGACGTTGCATTGTGCCCCTACCATGACCAGGCCCTGATCCCGGTCAAGACACTTGATTTTCATGGTGGTGTAAATGTCACGCTGGGATTGCCATTTATCAGAACATCGCCAGACCACGGCACGGCGTTGAACATCGCCGGGAAAGGCATCGCCCGCCCCGATAGCCTGATAGCAGCCCTTAAAATGGCTGCGGACATGGCACATAAACGCCTGACAGGAGCCTGACCCACGTGTCAGAAGATAACGATACTACTGGAAAACTGGCCAATGACGGCCTGCCGCCGCTTCGTGAAGTCATTGCAACCCATGGCTTGTCGGCACAAAAGAAATTCGGGCAGAACTTCCTGTTTGACTTGAACCTGACCGGGCGTATTGCCCGTGCAGCGGCCCCGCTTGAAGACGCAACCGTCATTGAAATCGGTCCGGGACCAGGTGGCCTGACACGTGCGTTGCTGTTCCATGGCGCAAAAAATCTGACCGTAATTGAACGCGATCCGCGTTGCCAACCGGTTCTGGAGCAAATCAGCAACCACTATCCCGGCGCCCTGCACGTCATTGATGGTGATGCACTGGACGTTGACGTCACCAAGCTTGGCCCGGCCCCGCGCAAGATTGTCGCCAACCTGCCCTACAATGTTGGCACACAGCTTTTGCTAGGCTGGCTGATGCAGATCGACCAGTTCGCCAGTCTGACCCTGATGTTCCAGAAGGAAGTCGCCGAACGCGTTGTCGCGGGCCCCAAAAGCAAGGCCTATGGCCGGTTGTCGGTCCTGTGCCAGTATCTGTGTGACTGTGACATCCTGTTTGATGTTCATCGCAGTGCATTCACACCACCGCCCAAGGTTACGTCCGCCGTCGTGCAACTGCGCCCCAAAGCCGACCGGGGGGCAGATATCAACCTTGCAAGTCTTGCCAAAATCACCCAGGCGGCATTTGGCCAGCGCCGTAAGATGCTGCGCGCCAGCCTGAAAACTCTGAACATCAATGTTGGTGAATTGCTCGACAAGGCCGGCATCACCGAAACTGCTCGGGCCGAAGAACTCAGCGTCGCGGACTTTGTCCGCCTGACACAGGTCCATGATGAAATGGCCGCTTCGTAAAGCGGCCATTTTTCATTTGCGATATCAGTCGATCAATCGGTCAAAAGCTTTTTGACGAAGCTTGGCAAGCCGGTTTGACGGCCGCGTTTGATCCGCTCGGCACCGATAATATGCTGCACATCGGCAAGACAACGTTCCAGATCATCATTGATCAGGACATAGTCGAATTCTTCCCAATGACTGATTTCTGCGCCCGCCTTGGCCATGCGCTTCATGATGACGTCGTCGGCATCCTGTCCGCGATCACGCAAACGGCGTTCAAGCTCGGCCGAAGACGGCGGAAGGATAAAGACCGAAACCACGTCTGCACCGCCCTTGTCACGCAGCTGGCGCGCACCTTGCCAGTCGATATCAAACAGTACGTCATGCCCGTCAGAAAGAGCCTTTTCGACCGGGGCCTTCGGAGTACCGTAATAATTGCCGAACACTTCCGCCCATTCCAGCAATTCATCATCAGCAATCATATGTTTGAAGGCATCAACCGACTTGAAGAAATAATGCTTTCCTTCCTCTTCGCCCGGACGGGCGTCGCGTGTGGTTGCAGATACCGAAAGCGAGATCCGGTCATCTTTTTCAAGCAGCTGACGGGTAATGGTTGTCTTGCCTGCACCGGATGGGGCACAGAAAACCAGCATCACACCACGACGGTTATGTGGATCGGTCATTTTGAATTCCTTCCCTGCCCGCTTATTCGACGTTCTGGACCTGCTCGCGGAGCTGATCAATGATCACTTTCAGCTCCATGCCGCAATTGGTCAGTTCGATATCATTGGCTTTTGAGCAAAGCGTATTGGCTTCGCGGTTGAATTCCTGACACAGGAAGTCAAGCTTGCGGCCAATAGAACCGCCTTTGGTCAGCATGTCACGTGCTGCCGAAATATGTGCTTTCAGACGATCGATCTCTTCGCGGATATCGGCCTTGGTCGCAAGCAGGGCTGCTTCCTGGTGCAGACGTTCGGGCTCGAACTTGCCGGCATCGAGCAATTCTTCAACCTGGCGCTTGAGACGTTCACGAATGGCGTCCCCCCGTGCAGCAGCACAGTTTTCCGCCCGCGTCACCGTGGCTTCGATATTATCGACATGTCCGCGCAGCATGGCATCAAGCTTTTCGCCTTCTTCCGCACGATGGGCTGCCATCTGATCAATTGCATCGGCAAGGCTTGAAAGCACAGCATCGTCGCGCGCATCGCGGGTTGCCTCGTCTTCCTGTGGTTCGATTGCCTCAAGAACACCTCGCACATTCATCAGATCGGCGATGGTTCCGGCCGACAGGCTGCTGGTATTGTCGAATTCTTCGGCGATGGCAATCAATTCGGCAAGAAGTTCACGGTTTACAGCATAGGATCCGCTGTCCGATGCCCGAACGACATTAAGGGTTACACCAATATTGCCGCGCTTGAAACGTTTGGACACCGCATCGCGCACCTTGGCTTCAAGCCGTTCAAACCCACCATTCAAACGGACACGCACATCAAGGCCCTTGCCATTGACGCTGCGCAGTTCCCAGGTCCAGCCGAAACCTTCCGCTGCACCGTCGGTGCGGGCAAAGCCGGTCATGCTTGATACGGTCATATTCCCATCCAGTATGATTTCATGTTTGCGCGTTTATAACGTTTGCCCTTTACCGCGCCAAGGGCCAAGGTTTCAAGGCACGTTGATAACTGCAATATGGGATCAAAATGCCCGTATTTCATAATGCTGCCCTATTGCTGCATCATGGTCCGCAAAATTCGACAAACTGTATTTCAGAACCGCATACGAGCAACCATGTCCTTTCAGTATCACGCCATTCTGATTACCGGTGCCAGTTCCGGCATTGGTGCCGCACTTGCCAGACAATTTGCCCGCACCGGCGTAACCCTGTTTATCAGCGGTCGGGATGAAACGCGCTTGCGGCTTGTTGAAAACGAATGTCGCGCAGCCGGGGCCAATGTTTATGCCGATGTTCTTGATGTCACCAATCGCGAAACCATGACCGCCTATGTCACGCATTGTGATGAACTGGCCCCGCTCAGCCTTGTCATCGCCAATGCCGGAATTTCTGCAGGGACCGGCGGTCTTGGCGAAAGCCCCGAACAAGTCAGAGACATCTTTGCCACCAATGTTGCCGGGGTTCTCAACACCATTGATCCGGCGATTGACGTCATGCGCGTTCGCGGACGCGGTCAGATCGCACTGGTCGCATCCCAGGCGTCCTGGCGCGGGTTGCCATCAGCCCCGGCCTATTGCGCCAGCAAAGCCGCAATCCGTGTCTATGGCGAAGGGTTACGCGGGGCACTTGCGCCAACCGGCATCAAGGTAAATGTCATTTGTCCGGGCTTTGTCAAAAGCCGCATCACCGATGCCAATGACTTTCCGATGCCGTTCTTCATGCAGGCCGACAAAGCCGCACGAAAGATCGCACGCGGGCTTGAACGAAACCGCGGGATGATTGCCTTCCCCTGGCAGATGAACATCATTATCGGCCTTCTGAAAATGACGCCGCAATGGCTGATGGACCTGGTGGCCAACCGTGTGCCGCGAAAGGCATCCGCACCAGATCAGAACGCTACCGGCGAATAACATCTGCCGCACCGAAACACAAAAGGCTGCCAATGATTTGGCAGCCTTTTCACTTATCCGTTACGTTTGACCTCTAGCGCAGGCACCTGCCCCTATTGGGCATCGCGGATACGCCGCCATTTCGCGACATTGCGATTATGTTCCTTAAGGGTATGGGCAAACGCATGGCCCCCGGTGCCATCGGCAACAAAGTAAAGTTCTTTTGTCTCTGCCGGATGCAGAACCGCATAAAACGCTTCGCGTCCGGGATTGGTGATCGGTGATGGCGGCAGTCCCCCGGTAACATAGGTGTTATAGGGGCTTTCAAACCGAAGATCCTGACGCGTCAGGGCACGTTCCAGACGTTTCTCGGGGCTGATGGCATAGGCAACCGTCGGATCGGACTGCAACCGCATATTAATGCGCAACCGATTGACAAACACCCCCGCAACCCGGGCGCGTTCGGCGGCTACCCCGGTTTCCCGTTCAACAATGGATGCAAGAACCAGTGCCTCTTCGACCGTATCAAAGGGCAAGTCGGGGTCACGCCCCGGCCACAGCTGTTCGACCATTTCGTCATGAGCTGCGCGCATGCGATCAAGGATGCTTTGTTTGGAATCCCCGTACGAGAACTGATAGGTCTCGGGCAGAAGGGTACCGTCGCTGGGAATGTCGGTGATTTCGCCGGTCAGGCCATCCACCAGATTGATACGTTCAACAATCTCGCCGGACCGAAGGCCTTCGGGAATGGTTACAAACCGTTTGACGGTTTCACCCGAAGCAAGGATTTCGGCCGCCTGACGCGGACTGACCCGTTCGGGGAAATGATATTCGCCAGCACGTAATGACCGGTCCAAACCGCTGACGCGTACCCCCGCCAGAAAGATCAGCGGTTCATCAACAATATGTTCGCGACGGAAAATTTCGGCGATACCGCGCACACCGGTCCCCTGCGGGATAATGATGTCGCGGCCTTGTGCCAGTTTGCTTGGCGATGTGTATTGCACATAAACATACACCGCCGCCCCACCAATGGTGAGCGCGGCGGTGATGATAAGCAAGCCAAGTAAAAGCAGAAAACGCTTCAAGGGAAAACTCCCGAGGCTCGGCTATTTAAACGCCTTGAAAACCAGCGAGGCATTGGTGCCACCAAAGCCGAACGAGTTCGACAGGGCAACATTGACCTTGCGCTGTTTGGCTTCAAGCGGAACCAGATCGATCCCCTTGCAGGCTTCGGACGGATTACGCAGGTTCAGGGTCGGCGGAACGACGCCTTCATGGATCGCAAGGATCGAGAACACTGCTTCAATCGCACCCGCAGCCCCCAGAAGGTGGCCGGTTGCCGATTTGGTCGAAGACATGGACAGCTTGGTTGCGTGATCACCAAACAGGCGCTTGACCGCACCCAGTTCGATTTCATCGCCCAGCGGAGTCGACGTACCATGTGCGTTGACATAGTCGACGTCTTCCGGGTTCACACCAGCGTTGCGAAGCGCATTACGCATGGAGCGGAAACCACCATTGCCGTCTTCTGCCGGTGCGGTGATGTGATATGCATCGCCGGACATGCCATAGCCGCCAACTTCTGCATAAATCTTCGCACCACGTGCTTTGGCATGTTCGTATTCTTCAAGAACGACACAGCCTGCACCTTCGCCCATAACAAAACCGTCACGGCCTTCATCCCACGGACGGGATGCTTCGGTCGGGGTGTCGTTGTAACCGGTCGAAAGTGCACGGGCAGCAGCAAAGCCAGCCATACCAAGACGGCAAACAGCAGCTTCTGCACCACCGGCCACCATGACGTCGGCATCACCAAGCATGATCATGCGCGATGCATCGCCAATGGCGTGCGCACCGGTCGAACATGCGGTCACGACAGCATGGTTCGGGCCTTTAAGACCGTGTTTGATCGAAACCTGACCAGAAACCAGGTTGATCAGGCAGGACGGAATGAAGAACGGACTGACACGGCGGGTCTTGCCGTTATTCACAAGATCCGAAGCATCCGCAATTTTCGGCAGACCACCGATACCTGACCCAATCAGAACGCCGGTGGCTTCCTGATCTTCGTCGGTTTCCGGTTTCCAGCCCGAGTCAGCGAGTGCCTGATCTGCTGCGGCAATACCATAGACGATGAAATCGTCCATTTTCTTCATGTCTTTGATCGAGACATGATCTTCCGCGTTGAACAGTCCTTCACCCTCACCGCGCGGCACGAGGCCTGCGATTTTGGCAGGGATATCGGACACATCGAAAGTATCGATGCCCTTGATGCCGGATTGGCTGTTCAGCAGTTTCTGCCAAGTGATCTGAGCACCGCTAGCAAGCGGCGTTACAGCACCAAGTCCGGTAACAACTACGCGTCTCATCCCGCATTACGCCTTTATTTTATGAATCCAGCAAAGACGAAAAGGGCGCCTGAGGATGCCCTCCGGCGCCCATGTCTCACGGCAAGATTAGCCGTTCGCCTTTTCGATGAAGTCGATCGCGTCTTTGACGGTCAGAATCTTTTCAGCCGCGTCGTCCGGAATCTCGCAACCGAATTCTTCTTCAAACGCCATAACCAGCTCGACGGTGTCCAGGCTATCTGCGCCAAGATCGTCGATGAAGCTTGCGTTTTCAGTGACCTTGTCTTCTTCAACACCGAGGTGCTCGACAACGATCTTCTTCACGCGATCTGCGACATCACTCATAGCTCAAATCCTTCAATAGGTTTTCTGTCAGTTAGTGTTCACGTGGTGCCCGTTTACTCCCCCTATTGAAGGACCTCCCGGGAACCGGAAACCGACAACATACAATTGCCGATTTCAATATTTGGTATAGCGGCCCCTTTTAAACAGAAAAGAAGGCAACCCGCAACGGGTTAAATCATCGCCATTCCGCCGTTCACATGCAAGGTCTGTCCCGTGACATAAGCTGCTTCGTCACTTGCGAGATACAGAACCGCTGCTGCGATCTCTTTGCTGTCGCCCATGCGACCTGCCGGAATACCACCCAAAAGCTTCTCTTTCTGGGCGTCTCCGAGTTCTTCGGTCATTGCCGTGGTAATGAAACCAGGCGCAACACAGTTTACCGTGATCCCGCGCGCGGCAACTTCCTGTGCCAGCGACTTGGACCAGCCGATCATGCCGGCCTTGGCAGCGGCATAGTTGGTCTGCCCCGGGTTACCGGTAACACCAACAATCGAGGTGATGTTGATGATACGGCCGTGACGGCGTTTCATCATGCCGCGCAGCGAATTGCGCGCAAGCTTGAAAGCAGACGTCAGGTTGACATCCAGAACCGCCTGCCAGTCTTCGTCTTTCAGACGCATGGCAAGCTGGTCGCGCGTGATGCCCGCATTGTTGACCAGAATATCAAGCTGACCACCAAGGGCCTCTTCGGCATTCTTGATCAGACCATCAACAGATGCGGAATCCGAAAGGTTCGCCGGAACCACAACAGCATTGTCGCCGATCTCAGATGCGACTGCTTCGAGGCGTTCCTGACGGGTGCCCGACAAGGCAACTTTTGCACCGGCAGCTGCCAGAACCTTGGCGATTTCACCACCGATACCGCCGGTCGCACCGGTTACCAGTGCTGTTTTGCCTGCAAGATCAAACATTAACTTTCTTTCCCTTTTGGGTTCGTCTTTTCCCGGAACGCGATCAAAGCGCGCCGAGGAATGCTTCGATATCTGCCGGACCATTGACGGCAGTGCCGCTCAGATCACGATCAATACGACGGACCATGCCAGTCAGAACCTTGCCTGCGCCGATCTCGACCAGCTCGGTAATGCCCTGTTCTTTCATGTAAAGAACCGACTCACGCCAACGCACTGTGCCGCAAACCTGCTCCACAAGGAGTTTACGAATGGTTTCCGGATTGTCAGTTTTTTCTGCTGTGACGTTTGCAACAACCGGTTTTGCCGGTGCATTCATCGCCACAGTTCCAAGCGCCTCGGCCATACGATCCGCGGCCGGCTGCATCAGCGGGCAATGGAACGGTGCGGAAACCGGCAGCAGGACGGCGCGTTTTGCACCCTTTTCCTTGGCGATTTCAATAGCGCGTTCAACCGCGGCCTTGTGGCCCGACACAACGACCTGACCATTTGCATTGTCGTTTGCCGCCGTGCAGACATCACCCTGTGCGGCTTCTTCGGCAACGGCAACAGCATCAGCATAATCAAGGCCCAGAAGGGCCGCCATCGCACCAACACCGACCGGCACGGCAGCCTGCATGGCCTGGCCACGGATTTTCAGAAGACGGGCCGCATCCGCAATGGCAAAGGTGCCAGCAGCAGCAAGGGCGGAATATTCACCAAGCGAATGACCGGCAACCAGATCGCACTTGTCGGTCAGCGTAAAACCGCCTTCCTTTTCAAGAACACGGGTAACGGCAAGGCTGACAGCCATCAGGGCCGGCTGCGCGTTCTCCGTCAGGGTCAGTTCGTTTTCCGGCCCTTCGAACATCAATGCGCTGAGCTTCTGTGAAAGCGCGTCATCAACTTCCTGGAAAACTTCGCGGGCAACCGGAAATGCATCTGCCAGTTCCTTGCCCATACCTACCGCTTGCGACCCCTGACCGGGGAAAACGAGTGCGCGTGTCATTATCTCAAATATACCTTTGTAAGCTTATGCGAAGGCTGCGCCGTATGTCGGCCCCTCAAAATCGAGCCACCCTTGATAGCGTGCCCGCCTCCACTGTCAAGAACAGATACGTTTTTTTACTCATCGCGTGCGAACCTCGCCAACAAGGTGGCACGGAAATTCATGATTTCAAGTCAAAAGGCAGCAACCATGTATGACATGTTTGCTGCCTTTCTTGAAGGATTGCCTATCATGCATTGCACAATCGCAACTGCGACCGCCAGGGCCTAGCCGATATAGTGCTGCATGCTCGACACCACGCTATCGGCGATGTGGGATTTCGTGATCACGCCGCAAACATCATCCTGGCGGGGCACGCCACGACATGGTTTGACCACAACAGCGGCCCGGGCCTTGCGGCGTTCCATGCGCTTGATGACGTCATACATGTTCATGTCATCGACCACGACAACAAAGTCCTCGCCGATCAGCTCCTTGAGCGCCTTGTTGCCCTTGTCACCGGCCACCGAAAACAGCGTGGTCACATCCGGGATCACACCGGCGATCCGGTCTCCTTCGATGACAATCATCGGGTTGGGTTCCGGCGACGGACCGACCTTGTCGATAACTTCCGAAACCCGAAGTGCGGCATCGGCATAAAGCTGTTTGGTGGTCATCACCTCGCGCACCGGATGGACCATGAACATGTTGCTGTGGCGTTCCTTGGGGATATGACGTCCGCGCAGCACCAGTTTCGACGTATAGATCGTCTCGCTGATGATCATGCGACGGAAACCGAGCGCGATCGCCACCGCCACAATCAGCGGCACTATTATATTATAGTCACGCGTCATCTCGAAAATCATGATGATCGCCGTCATCGCCGCACCGGTCCCCGCGGCGACAACACCGCCCATGCCAACCAGGGCAAACTCGACCGGGGTAATCCCCGCATCGGGGAAAATCATGTTACCGACAACACCGCACGCCGCACCAAGGGTCGCGCCGACAAACAGGGACGGCGAAAACACCCCGCCCGATGCACCGGAACCGATACTAACCGATGTCGCGTACAGCTTGGCAAAGAACAGAACCACCAGCAGCGGCAAGGATGTCATTGTCCCGCGCAGGATATGCTGGATCGTGCCATAGCCGACACCGTCGATATAATAGTTGCCGCCCGTCAGCAGCAGCACATACATCAGAATGCCGACCGACAGCATCCCGACCGCATGACGGGTATAGTCATTGCCCGGCATCTTTTTAAAGAACGCCCCGGTAATCAGCATCGAACGGATCAGCATCCAGGCGGCAATGCCGCACAAGACACCAAGAATGACATAGACAACAAGTGCCTGAAGATCGATTGCCGAAACTTGCGGAACGGCGGCAAGCGGCACCTCAAAGGCCGGCGCCAACCCGAACGATATCCGCCCGATATAGGTCGCAGCCCCGGTTGCAATCACCACCGGAAGGAAGGTCCGCGTCGAAACTTCGGGCATCATCAGTTCAATCGCAAACAGCACCGCCCCAAGTGGCGTGTTGAAGGTTGCGGCAATCCCGGCCCCGGCCCCGGCAGCAAGAAGAGTGATGCGCTGCCCGGTCTGAAGCTTGAACATCTGCGCGATACTTGATCCAAGCGCCGAGCCGACCTGAATGATCGGACCTTCGCGACCGACAGACGCCCCGGTCCCGATAGACAGCGAAGATGCAACCGACTTGACCAACGCCACCGTCGGGCGAATACGGCCCTGTTCGAAATAAATGGCGTTCATCACCTCGGGCACACCGTGGCCTTTGGCCTCGGGCGCGAAGTTATTCACAAGAAACACAACCAGCATACCGCCAAGAACCGGCACCAGAATGACCAACGGGCCCCAGTTGCTCGGCTCGGTCAGAAGGTTCGCGTCGTAATCGATCGAAAAGACACCGAAAAAGGCGATGTTATGGATCAGTGCGACCAGTGCGCGAAAGGCAACAGCACCATATCCGGTGACAATTCCGACGCACAGCGCCAGCAAACATAAATTGAGCAACGATGCACGGCGTGAAGACGCCGCATCAATAGAAGGTTCTACCATCACTAACCACAAGTCTTGAGACAAGGTTCACGAACCGGCATTCAAGGAGTGCATCACGCGCACCCAACAGATCGACCACCCCTGTGGTTGAACAGAAATGACCAACAGGTCGCGCGGGTTACCGGCCCGACATATGTCAAAAGGCCTACTCTCTTGAACTTTTTGTTTCAAGTGTGAACCAGTTCACGCATATCGGCCCTCAGGAAAGCGCAACACTGGCGCAACACCCCCGAACGGGTCCGGGCCAAGACAAATCAACGCGCCGCACCGATTTCGGCCCCCATACGCCCGACTGTGGAAAACTTGCATTTGGCGTTGCACTAATGGGCGAAAAGTGTATATTCCGCCGTCTCACGGCTCCTTGCCGGGATTGCCCGGCTATGCCTGCATGACATGAGGTCATGTCAGGAAGAGATAAGCCACAAGGAGTGATTAGGAGTATTATGAGCAAGTACGAAAGCGTGTTTATCGCACGTCAGGACTTCTCGACTGCACAGGTCGAAAGCCTGAACGAAAAGCTGACCCAGACCATCGAAGGTCTCGGTGGCAAGATCGCTAAAACCGAATATTGGGGTCTGCGTTCCCTGGCATACCGTGTCAAAAAGAACCGCAAAGGCCACTATACTCTCTTCCAGATCGAAGCTGAAAAAGATGTGATCGCGGAATATGAGCGTCAGATGCGCCTGAACGAAGACGTTCTGCGTCAGATGACTGTCAAGGTTGACGAGTTCGAAGAAGAACAGTCTGCCATTCTGCGTAACCGCGACGAGCGCGGCGGTCGTGGCGGTAATCGCCGTGGCGGTCCCCGTCAGCACGGCTAACAGATAGCGAGGAGATATAATCATGGCTGGACGTCGTCTGTTTTTCCGTCGTCGCAAAACCTGCCCGTTCTCGGGTGATGATGCGCCGAAGATCGACTACAAAGATGTCAAACTGCTGCAGCGTTTCGTTTCCGAACGCGGCAAAATCGTTCCGAGCCGTATCACTGCGGTTTCGGCCAAGAAGCAGCGCGAACTGGCAAAAGCCATCAAACGTGCACGCTTCCTGGCGCTGCTGCCTTACGCAGACCAGGTCTGAGGCAGTCGGCAAGAGACCCTTTTGCGGTCTCGGCCGGGAGTAAATGATGCAACGTGATACCCTCATAGCAATTGGTTCAGGACTTGGCAGTGCCGTTCTGTTCCTGTTGGTCCTATCAGGAAATCCGCTTGCTCTTTTGCTCTCATATTTCGGGCATTTGCCTTTGTTCCTGACGGGACTTTGGCAGGGACCCAAACGCCTGCTGGTTGCGGCAATTGCCGCATGCAGTGCCCTTGTTCTTTTTGGGGGACTGCTGCCTTTCACGGTCTTTGTGATCGTGTTTGCCGGACCGGCGATGTTGTTGACCCGCATGGCGCTGGTCATCCGGAAAGATGAAAATGGCAATCTTGCCTTTCTGCCGTCCGGAATTGTCGTCAGTGCCATGGCCGTCATGGTCGCAACGGTAATGATCTTCATTACCGGGACCCTGTCGGCGGAAGGTCTGGACATTCAGGATCTTATCGCAAGGTTCCTGAGCCAGATGTACTCGGAAATGGGTGTCCCTATGACATCCGATGTTCAGGGTCTGATTGGCATGTTCCAGGTTTACTTCCCGGCGATTGCTGCGGTGAGCTGGCTTTTGATGCTGATCGCCAATGCTGCAATCGCACAGGCAATTCTGGTGCGCGCAGGCAAAAACCTGCGTCCGACACCGAAAATGGCGTCTTTCGCCTTGCCTGGCTGGTCACTGTTTGCGTTCGCCCTGGCCGGGTTTACGGTCGGCTTTGCCGATGGATCCCTGGCCTATGTGGCGCGAAACGTCGCGGTGGTGCTGGCAGTGCCGTTCCTGTTTCAGGGATTGGCGCTGGTGCATGGGCAGGCAGCCCGATGGCCGCAAAAACGTATGATACTGACGGTGTTTTACATCGTCGCGGTTCTGTCCAGCTGGTCGTTTATTGCGATCACCGGACTTGGAATTGTTGAGCATTTAATCAGGCTGCGGGGGAAAGAACCGATGACCCGTAGCAATGAGGAGGATCGGTGATGGAAGTTATTCTGCTCCAGCGGGTAGAAAAACTCGGTCAGATGGGTGACGTAGTCTCCGTCAAGCCGGGCCACGCCCGCAACCGCTTGCTGCCGCAGGGCATGGCCCTTCGTGCAACCAAAGCAAACCTTTCTGTGTTCGAAGCACAGAAAGCACAGCTCGAAGCTGACAACCTGGAACGCCGCAAAGAAGCCGAAGCGGTTGCCGAGAAGATGGGTGAACTTGCTGTTACCCTCGTTCGTCAGGCATCCGACGTCGGTCAGCTTTACGGTTCGGTTACCGCACGCGACATCGCGACCGCAGTTACCGAAGCTGGTTTCACTGTTGCCCGTACCCAGGTCGTTCTTGATCAGCCGATCAAGACCCTTGGTCTGCACCAGGTCAAAATCAACCTGCACCCGGAAGTTGCTATCGAAGTAACCGCCAACGTTGCACGTTCCGAAGAAGATGCAGAAGAGCAGCTCCGTAAAGGCGCCGCTGTTCTTGGCACCATTGAGGAAGCAGAAGCAGAAGAAGCTCTGGAAGCTGCAGAAGAACTCTTCGAAGAAGAAGTTCCGGCTGAGCTTGCTGACGAAGCTGCTGAAGGCGAAGAAGAAACCAACGCTTAATTGCGGGTTTTCTTCCAAGACCATTCGGGAAACGGCATGTCCGCAAGGACGTGCCGTTTTCTTTTGGTCCCCTTATGCCCCGACAGCGCCCGGACCGGATTTTAACCGCACTTTCAAAAACCTGTCGGATGTGCGACCTCTGCGCTTGCGGAATACCGGCTATGAGTTATACCGATTAACTCTTTGCGACCAACCGGATGACTGATACCTTTTCCGCCCATGACAGATCCCAATCTTGATGCCCTTTTTGCTCCTCTGGATATGAACCACGGCGAAGACGCCGATATGGTGCTCGAACGTATGGCTCCCCATAACTTCGAGGCAGAGGCCGCCCTTCTTGGCGCAATCCTGAACAACAACGCCGCCTATGAGCGCGTGTCGGATATCCTGCGCCCGGAACATTTCGCAGACGGGCGCCATGGCCGCATTTTCGAGGCCTGTGGCAAACTGATCGAACGTGGTCAGCTTGCCAACCCGGTTACGCTCAAGGCCTATTTCAAACAGGACGAAGAACTGGCAGAAATCGGCGGCGCGCAATATCTGGCCGAACTGTCAAACAACCTTGTTTCCGTGATCAATGCCGGGGATTACGGCAAACTGATCTATGACCTGTATCTGCGCCGCGAGCTGATCGAGCTTGGCGAAGATGTGGTCAACGAGGCCTATAAATACGAACTCGATACCGACGCCACCACCCAGATCGAAAAAGCCGAACAGAAACTGTTCTCGCTGGCGACTGCGGGGGCGGCGGAATCGGGCTTTGTTGCCTTCGGCCCGGCCCTTGCCAAGGCCTATGAGAATATCGATCACGCCTATAAGAACGCCGGGCGCGTTGTTGGTGTGACCACGGGCTTGCGCGACATTGACCGCAAGCTTGGCGGTTTGCACCCGTCCGACTTGCTGATCCTTGCCGGTCGTCCGTCGATGGGTAAAACCGCCCTTGCCATGAACGTGGCCTTCAACGCGGCGATTGCATCCCATCAGAACCGGCTGGCGGGCGAAGACACCCGCGATGAAACCCGTACCGGTGCGGTTGCCGTATTCTCCCTTGAGATGGCGGCAGAACAGCTTGCCGGTCGTCTGCTGTCGCAGGCAGCCGAAGTCTCGGGCGATAACATGCGCCGTGGTGACCTTAACGAACAGGATTTCGAACGGCTGCTTCTGGCGACCCAGGAACTCAACACCGTTCCGCTTTATATCGACGATACGCCGGCCCTGCCGGTATCGACACTTAGAACCCGTTGCCGCCGCCTGAAGCGTCAGCACGGCCTTGCCATGATCGTCGTCGATTACCTTCAGCTTCTGGCACCGCCGACCAACTTCCGCGGCGATGGCCGTGTGCAGGAGGTCTCGGAAATTACCCGTATGCTCAAGGCCATTGCCAAGGAGCTTGAAGTTCCGGTCCTGGCCCTCTCGCAGCTTTCGCGTGCGGTTGAACAGCGTGACGACAAACGCCCGCAGCTTTCTGACTTGCGTGAATCCGGCTCGATCGAGCAGGACGCCGACGTCGTGATGTTCATTTACCGCGAACAATATTATCTCGAACGTGCCGAACCGGCCCAGCGCCCGGAAGAAGCCACCGACAAGTTCGGTGAACGCTATGCGCAGTGGCAGGAACGTTTGAACCATGTTTACAACACCGCAGAGGTAATCGTTGCCAAGCAGCGTCACGGCCCGGTGGGCAACGTGCGCCTGTTCTTTGACGGGAACTACACCAAGTTTGGCGATCTTGATCACACTGAAGAAGAATATGAATAGGGTTTGGGCCAGCGCCCATCCGTAAACGGATTCCACGGGGTATTACGAATGACCGTTCTTCCCGCCGTCGGCCGTGCTGCCGAGTGCGCGGAACTGCAGATCAATTTGAAAGCAGTTGCCGACAACTATCAACGCCTGACCAAACGCTATACCGGGCGCACCTGTGGTGCCGTGGTAAAGGCGGATGCCTATGGTCTTGGCGCCAACACCATCGTTCCGGTCCTGAAAAAGCAGGGATGCCGATTGTTCTTCGTGGCACAGGCCAACGAAGCAGCCGAACTGTTCCCGGTTCTGCGCGGCGGCGGACGGATTGCCGTTCTGAACGGTGTGTTGCCCGGTGACGAAGAATTCTTCATCGAAAATGACGTGATCCCGGTGCTCAATGATCTCGAACAGATCGAACGCTGGTCCAATCTGTGCCGGGAATATGAACGCCCGGCCCCGGCATTCATCCATCTTGATACCGGCATGAGCCGCCTTGGCCTGACGCCGCTTGATGTCAGCCATCTTGTCGATCGTTATTCATCGCTTCTGTACGGGTTTGAAAAAGCCGGTTACATGACCCATCCGGTCGCCGCCGACGAGGCCGGAAACCCGATCACCAAGGAACAGTATGACCTGTTCATGAAATGGTATCGTCGCCTGCCCCCGGCACCGCGCGGTTTCTGCAATTCATCGGCGATCTTCCGTGACAACGAATATCACCTTGAATTCTGCCGTCCGGGCTTTGCACTTTGGGGCGGCAACCCGACGCCGGAAACCACCAACCCGATGCGCTCAGTGGTCACCCTTAAGGCCAAGGTCTTGCAGGTGCGTGACATTGATGAACCGCAAACCGTCGGTTACGGCGCATCCTGGCAGGCAAAACGCAAAACCAAAATCGCCACCATTGCTGTCGGCTATGCAGATGGCTGGCTGCGGTCGCTTTCGAATTCCGGCAAACTTCTGATCAAGGGGCATGCCGTTCCCTATGTCGGGCGGGTTTCGATGGATGCGATCACGGTTGATATCACCGACCTTCCGGGCAAGCCGCTTAAGGCTGGCGACATGGTATCGCTTCTTGATGACAAGATGACGGTTGACGATGTCGCATCTGCTGCTGGTACAATCGGTTATGAAGTTCTAACTTCGCTTGGACATCGCTATCGGCGGGTTTATACAGAAAGCTGATCCATAAAAACTGGCCGAACCACCGGACAATACAATCTTGGCGGGCCGATAACAGGGGACTTCGAAGTACAGATGCCGATCTTTGCGCCGGTTGGGCAGATCTTTTTGACCTTTTTGGCCCTTGTTGGTCGCGTGACGGTGTTTGCAGGTCGGACAATTGGCCATATGGTCACCCCGCCGATCTATTTTCGCCTGATCTTCAAACAGATGCGCGAAATCGGCTATTTCTCGTTGCCGGTTGTCGCCATGACCACCCTGTTTGCCGGGATGGTTCTTGCCCTGCAATCCTATTCGGGGTTCTCGCGCTTTTCAGCCGAAAGTGCCGTTGCCACCGTGGTTGTCATTTCCATGACCCGCGAACTGGGACCGGTTCTGGCCGGTCTTATGGTGGCGGGCCGTGTTGGTGCGGCGATTGCTGCTGAAATCGGTACCATGCGCGTTACCGAACAGATCGACGCATTGGTCACGCTTTCGACCAATCCGTTCAAATATCTGGTGGTTCCGCGCGTTGTCGCAGGTCTGGTTACCCTGCCCGTGCTTGTTCTGATCGGCGATATCATCGGCGTGCTTGGCGGATATCTGGTCGGGGTCAACAAGCTTGGCTTTAATGACGGATCCTATATCCGCAATACGTTCCAGTATCTTGAACAGCTTGATGTGATTTCCGGTCTGGTGAAGGCCGCCGTATTCGGCTTTATCATCACGCTGATGGGCTGTTATCACGGCTATCATTCGCGTGGCGGGGCACAGGGTGTCGGTCAGGCCACCACCAATGCGGTTGTTTCAAGCTCCATCCTGATCCTGATTTCGAACTATATCGTCACAGAACTGTTCTTTACGCGTTAAGGGCCGGACCGCATCATGAGCAATCCCGCCAAGATATCACTGCGTAATGTCCACAAGGCATTCGGCCCGAAAAAGGTTCTTCAGGGAGTCGATCTTGACGTTGCCCCGGGGGAATCGGTTGCCATTATCGGCGGATCGGGCACCGGAAAGTCGGTAACGCTGAAATGTGTTCTGGGCCTTCTGACCCCGGACCAGGGATCGATCACGGTCGATGGCATTGATATGACCGATGCCAGTCAGGCCGAACGCGATGCGATGCTTGCGAAAACCGGGATGCTGTTTCAGGGCGCTGCCCTTTTTGATTCCCTTTCGGTCTGGGAAAATGTTGCCTTTGGCCTGATCGAAGGCCGTGGCATGAAGCCGCGCGATGCGCGCGACGTTGCCATTGCCCGTCTCGAAGATGTCGGACTGGGATCGGACGTCGCCAATATGTCCCCGGCATCGCTTTCGGGCGGCATGCAAAAACGTGTCGGGCTGGCGCGTGCCATCGCGACAGAACCGGAAATCCTGTTCTTTGACGAACCCACGACCGGCATTGATCCGATCATGGGGGATGTGATCAATGATCTGATCGTCAAATGCACCCGCGAACTGGGCGCCAGTGCGATGACCATTACCCATGATATGGCAAGTGCGCGCAAAATTGCCGACCGGGTCGCGATGCTTTATCAGGGCAAGATCATCTGGGACGGCCCGGTTTCGGAAATCGACACTGCCGATAACCCCTATTTGCAACAATTCGTTGCCGGTGATATCGAAGGCCCGCTTGAACTTGATCTCAAGCATCTTTGATCCTGTCGCACGCGACAGCAATCGCCGTTACGGACATTTCTTTTCTTTGATCTGCGGAGCATTCTGTGGCCAAAACCCAAAGCCGTTTCATCTGTCAGAACTGTGGTGCGGAATACCGCAAATGGACCGGTCGTTGTGACGGATGCGGGGAATGGAACAGCATCGAAGAAGAACGCGTCGAAAGCGGCCCCAAGGCAGCAGGCGGCATTGCCGGCGGTGCCAAGGGCAAGACCATCGAATTCGTCGCCCTTGAAGGCGAAAGTGCCAGTCCCAAACGCATCATAAGCGGCATTGCCGAACTTGACCGCGCCTGTGGCGGGGGGCTTGTTCCGGGATCGGCCCTTTTGGTTGGCGGGGATCCGGGGATTGGCAAATCCACCATCCTGCTTCAGGCCGTCGGCGCGATGGCAGCCAAAAACAAATGCGCCTATATCTCGGGCGAGGAAGCGGTCGATCAGGTCCGCATGCGCGCAGCCCGTCTGGGACTTGAGAAATCCAAGGTCGATTTCGCTGCCGCCACCAGTCTGCGCGATATCATCACAACCCTTGAAGCCAGCAGCCATGACGTCGTGGTCATTGACTCGATCCAGACCATGTATGCCGACACCCTTGATAGTGCGCCTGGCACCGTGTCACAAGTTCGCGCCTGCGCGCTTGAACTGATCCGCCTTGCCAAGCGCAAGGGATTTGCGGTCCTTCTGGTGGGTCACGTCACCAAGGAAGGCCAGATCGCAGGCCCCCGTGTTCTTGAACATATGGTCGATACGGTTCTGTATTTCGAAGGCGAACGCGGCCATCAGTTCCGCATCCTGCGCGCGGTCAAAAACCGTTTTGGGGCGACCGATGAAATCGGTGTGTTTGAAATGGGTGATGCCGGCCTTGTCGAAGTGCCCAACCCGTCTGCGCTTTTCCTTGCCGACCGCGAAGCGCCGGTCAGTGGTACAGCGGTGTTTGCCGGGCTTGAAGGCACCCGCCCTATGCTGGTAGAAATCCAGGCCCTTGTCGCGCAATCGGCCCTTGCGACACCGCGTCGTGCGGTTGTTGGCTGGGATTCTGCACGCATGAACATGATCCTTGCCGTGCTGGATGCGCGGTGCGGCCTGCCGCTTAGTCAGTTTGACGTCTATCTGAACGTTGCCGGTGGTTTGCGGGTTGGTGAGCCGGCCGCTGACATGGCGGTTGCTGCCGCCCTGATTTCGGCTGTGGCCGATGCACCGGTTCCGGCCGAAACGGTTATTGTCGGGGAAATCGGGCTTTCGGGTGAAGTGCGCCCGGTCGGGCAACTCGAATCGCGATTGAAAGAAGCCACCAAACTTGGCTTTGGCAATGCCTATACCCCCAAGAACGGCACCCAGGGCAAGAAGAAGCTGTCGATCAAGGGCCTGAACCAGACTGAAATCGGTCATCTTCAGGATTTGGTAAACCTATTCGGCGACGATGTCCGCGACAAGGTGCGCCCGCGCGAAGGCATGTATTAAACGCACTTTGCGATATGTGACCTGATCCCGAACACACCCGGACCGACTGACTTACAAGGTTTACGAACTGATGGATTTCTCTGCCCTCCCCGATCTTGGCGCACGCGATGTGTTTGACCTGATTGTTGTCGGTATCCTGCTTGTGTCGGGGGTGTTTGCGTTTTTCCGTGGTTTCATCCACGAAATCCTGTCGATGATGGGATGGTTGGGTGCGGGTTTGTGCGCGCTTTATGGCTATCCAATTGCCCGGCCCTATGTCCGTGATCTGATCCCGTCTGAACTGATTGCCGATCTGGCGACCGGGGTTGGTCTTTTTCTGATTACGTTTCTGATTTTCTCGTTCCTGAGCGGCCGTATCGGACGGGCTGTTCAGAATTCCGGCCTTGATAGTCTTGATAGCACCCTTGGCTTTGTATTCGGTCTGTTGCGCGGCGCGTTGATCGTTTGTATCGGCTTTTTGGCCCTGTCCTGGCTGCTGCCCGCAGATTCGCAACCCGACTGGGTCCGCGATGCCCGGACCCGCCCGGTTCTGGAAGAAGGCGCGTTCCTTATTATGCGCATGGCTCCTGACGAAATTTTCGATACCACCGCCCAAGAGCTTGAGCGCGCACAGCGTCGGGCCGATGCAAACGAGCAAACCTATCGTCAACTTCTTGGTCCGGAACCAAAAGGGACTGGACCCGCGCCCCTAAACGGGTATACAAGGCCCTCGCGCGATGATTTGGATCGCCTGATCGAGGCGACCACTAACGAGTGAGGCGTGTGGGTTTCGTAAAATTACGTTGTCCGTGCGCCACCGGCGAGAGAGCGGAACCCACTCATGCTGACCACCAATCCATTTGATGACGACAAGCTACGTGAAGAATGTGGCGTCTTTGGCGTTTTTGGTACCCCGGATGCTGCTGCACTGACGGCCCTTGGCCTTCATGCATTGCAACACCGCGGACAGGAAGCCGCCGGTATTGTTTCCTATGACGGCGAAGATTTTCCCGCTCATCGGGCCTCGGGCCAGGTTGGCGATATCTTTGGCTCCGAAGATGTGATCAAAAGCCTTCCCGGCCACCGTGCAGTTGGCCATGTCCGCTATTCGACAGCTGGCGGCAAGGGGCTTCGCAACGTGCAGCCACTTTTTGCCGATTTCGAATTCGGTGGATTGGCGATTGCCCATAACGGCAACCTGACCAACTCGCTTGCGGTGCGTGATCGTCTGGTCAAGCGTGGTTCGATCTTCCAGTCGACCTCGGATACGGAAACCTTCATTCATCTGATTGCTACCAGCCTGTACGAGAAGATCGTCGATCGTCTGATCGATGCGGTACGTCAGGTCGAAGGCGCCTATTCGCTGGTCGTCATGACCCAGAAAAAACTGATCGGTGTCCGTGACCCGCTTGGTGTCCGTCCGCTGGTTCTGGGCAAGCTCAATGATGCCTATATCCTGTCGTCGGAAACGGTCGGCCTTGATATCGTTGGCGCGGAATTCATCCGCGACGTCGAACCGGGCGAAATCGTTGAAATTACCGAAGACGGTCTGCGGTCGATCAAGCCGTTCAAACCGGTCAAATCGCGCTTCTGCATTTTCGAGCATGTCTATTTCGCCCGCCCCGACAGCATCGTCGAAGGCACAAGCGTCTATGACGTGCGCAAGAATATCGGTCGTGAACTGGCCCGTGAGTCCGCAATCGAAGCCGACGTTGTCGTGCCGATCCCGGATTCCGGTGTTCCGTCCGCATTGGGTTACGCCGAGGAAAGCGGTATTCCGTTCGAACTGGGCATCATTCGTAACCATTATGTCGGCCGTACCTTTATCGAACCGACCGACCAGATCCGCCACCTTGGCGTGAAGCTGAAACATAACGCCAACCCCGGCAAGCTTAAGGGCAAGCGCGTTATTCTGGTCGATGACTCGATCGTGCGTGGTACGACTTCGACCAAGATCGTTGATCTGGTCCGTCAGGCCGGTGCGGCAGAGGTGCATATGCGCATCACAAGCCCGCCCACGACCAACCCGTGCTTCTATGGTGTCGATACCCCGTCCAAAGACAAACTGATGGCGGCAAATCACGACATCGAAAGCATGGCCAAGATCATCGGCGTCGACAGCCTTGCCTTTGTCACCATTGACGGTCTGTATCGTGCGACCGGTCTTCCGGGCCGTGACAATGACAGCCCGGCATTCTGTGATGCGTGCTTTACCGGCGATTATCCGATCCGGCTTACCGATCACAATGCCGAAAACAAGGACCGCAAGCTGAGCCAGCTGGTCGAAAGGCAGTCTGCATGACCGATACAAAGCGCCTAGAAGGACGCGTGGCACTGATTACCGGTGCCTCGCACGGGATCGGTTACGCGGTTGCCAAACGTTTTGCTGCCGAAGGCGCACAGGTCATTGCGATTGGTCGCAATGTCGGCGCGCTTGAAGAACTCAGCGACGAAATCACCGATGCCGGCGGCAAGATCAGCTTGCTGCCGCTTGATCTGACCATGTTCGAAAAGGTCGATGCCATCGGCCCGACCATTTATGAACGGTTCGGCAAGCTTGATATCGTGGTTGGCAATGCGGGCCTTCTGGGCGAAATCGCCCCGGTCGGCCACATTGATACCCAGGTTTTCGACAATACGGTCGCAACCAACGTTACGTCGAATTTCCGCCTTATCCGCACGGTTGACAAGCTGTTGCAGCTTTCTGATGCCGGGCGTGCGATTTTCGTGACCTCGAACGCCTCGGCCAAGGGTCGTGCTTTCTGGGGGCTTTATGCCGCCACCAAGGCCGCACTTGAGGCCCTTGTGCTGTCCTATGCCCAGGAGCTTGAGGAAAGCAAGGTCCGCGTCAATCTGATCAATCCCGGTCGTATCCGCACCAAGATGCGTGCCGAAGCCTATCCGGGCGAAGATCCCGAAACACTGCCCACGCCCGACAGCATCACCGATGTGTTTGTCGATCTGGCAGAGGCCAGTTGCACCAAACATGGCGAAGTGGTCAACGCGTATTAAGCATTCCACATACCGCACCGACAAAGGGCCCCGAACGGGCCCTTTTTTTGTGTTCCTGTTGCGGAATGCAGATTTTCAAAACAATTTTTATGTCCACGACATCAAGCCATTGCGCTTGAGTACCAAGGACCGATAGCATGTGCCCCCAGCAGACACTTATCTGACATAGGGACGCCGATGACACAGGCCTTGAATTTCCGCTTTATTCCATCCTTGGGCACTGTTGCGATTGCCGTTGCCATCGGGGCTGTCATCACCATCAGCACCGTCGATGATGCGCGCGCAACCGACCATAATGGCGCGTCCATTACATTGCCTGAAATGAATGCGGCACGCGGCAAGGACCTGTTTGCCGAACGCGGCTGTGTTGTCTGTCATTCCGTCAACAGTGTCGGCGGTAATATCGGCCCAAGTCTTGATGCGTCGAACATGAATATCGCGCGTGAGCCGTTTGAATTTTTTGCCAGCATGTGGCGCGGGGCCGAGCAGATGCTCCATCTTCAACAGGCCGATCTCGGATATCAGATTGATTTTTCCGGTCAGGACATCGCCGATATTTTTGCCTTTGTTCAGGACGGCGAAATCCAGGAACGATTTACCGAGGATGACCTGCCCGACCATATCCGTGACATCATTGATAACGGCCCGTCGATCCCGCAAAACTGATCTGAGAAGGCAGATGCGTCAAACCGCATGACGCCCGCCAAAAACGCAGCAAAAAGCCGCCCCTGATGATCAAGGGCGGCTTTGATCGTTCTGGGACAAGAAATCCGGGAACTAGCGTTTCTTTTTCTTGTTGGCATAGGGGTTGTCACTGCTGCGCAGATAGATACGGATCGGAACGCCCGGCATATCGAAATCTTCACGCAGACCGTTGATCAGATAGCGCGTATAGCTTTCGGGCAATTCGGCCGCCTTGGAGCAGTTGATAAAGAAGCTTGGCGGACGCGATTTCGCCTGGGTCATGTAACGCAGACGGATGCGACGCCCGGAAATGACCGGCGGCAAATGGCGTTCGGTGGTTGCTTCAAGCCAGCGGTTCAACTGTGATGTCGGGATGCGGCGGCTCCAGATATCGTGGATATCAAGAACTGTCGGCATCAGACGATCGGTACCACGCCCGGTCAGCGCGGAGAAAGTCAGGACAGGAATGCCTTTGGCCTGGGCAAAGGACACGTCAAGCTTGTCACGCAGTTCCTGCATGACGCCTGCCTTGTCCTTGATCGCATCCCACTTGTTGACCGCAATGATCAATGCACGGCCTTCTTCAAGCACCATGCGCGCAATCGTCAGGTCCTGCTTGTCAAGCGTGTTGGTCGCATCAAGCATCAAAACAACGACCTGCGCATAGCGGATCACGCGAAGGGTATCGGCAACCGACAGCTTTTCAACGCGGTCATCGATTTTCTTTTTGCGGCGCATCCCGGCGGTATCGACCAGACGGATCGGACGCCCTTCATAGGACCAGTCGACCGCGATCGAGTCACGGGTCAAACCGGCCTGCGGGCCGGTCATGACGCGTTCTTCACCCAGCAACTGGTTCAGAAGGGTCGATTTACCGGCATTCGGGCGGCCGACGATGGCCAGCTGGATTTTGGAGTTATCGCGCGCCCCTTCGACGATCAGTTCGCCATCTTCGTCTTCGTCATCTTCGCTGAATTCGATTTCATAGGACGGGAATACTTCGCCCTCGTCATCGGCAAAGCCATCGGGATCAATCAGATCATCGACATCGTCATCAGCTTCCTGTGCGGCATCTTCCAATGCCTCGATGGCAGCTTCGCGGGCATGTTGCTTGGCAACGCGCTGACGGTGTTTCCATTCGTCCCAATGCGGTTCAAGAATGTCATACAGAAGCTCGATGCCGAGACCATGCTCGGCCGAGATCGGGGCGACATCGCCAAGACCAAGGCCATAGGCCTCGTAAAGGCCGGGATCCTGGTCCTTGCCTTCGTGTTTGTTGGCAATGACGTAAACCGGCTTGTGGCGTTTGCGCAGCCAGTCGGCAAAGTGGTTGTCAAGCGGGGTCAGTCCCGCACGCGCATCGATCAGGAACAGCGCAACATCGCATTCCTCGAACGCTTTTTCACTTTGCTGGCGCATCATGCCTTCGACGGAATCATCGAATGCTTCTTCCAGACCGGCGGTATCGATCACGTCAAAAGACATATCGCCCAGACGTGCCTTGCCATAGCGGCGGTCACGGGTGACCCCGGGCTGATCGTCCACCAGGGCCAGCTTTTTGCCGACCAGACGGTTAAACAGGGTCGACTTCCCGACATTGGGGCGACCGATAATGGCAACTTTAAGCGACATCTGACTTTCAGACTCTCGTTATAAAAGGCGTTATGCGCCGACGGCTTTCACTGCCCTCGGCGCATCGCAAATCCTGCAAGGTAACCTTGCCTAATGTTCGAACTGACTGATCAGCGATATGCGATTAGATCGGCATCCGCAGTCAGGAAGTAAAGGCTGTCACCCGCAACCGAAGGCGGCAATGTGATCGGCCCGGAAAGTTCATCCTTGCCGAGAATGTCACCGCTATAAGGGGAAACAGTCATTACTTCGCCCTGCTCGTTACCTACGATCAACCTGTCACCGACCAGTACCGGACCTGTCCAGACAATCGGCTCTTCCTGGTCTTCGGGATCGACAAAACGTGGCAGAACCGTCACCCATTTAACCTGTCCGGTCTTCCGACGCAAGGCAATCAGATCATTTGTATTGGTTAGCAGGTATACGTAATCGCCGGCCACCCATGGTGACTGGATGCCACCGGCCTCAAGTTCCCAGACGCGATAGCCGGTCCGAAGGTCAATCGCAACCGTCAGGCCCGAGTTGCTTGTGGCAATCACAAGGTCATTATCAATCACCGGAAGGCCGCGGATATCGGCGATTGCCGAAACGGCATCGGTGCGCCCGGCCCCGGCAAGAGCATCAGACCAGATCACCTGCCCGTTTTCCACACGCAGCGCATACATCTCGCCCGTCGAATAGGCCGAAATCACAACGCCCTGATCCACCGCCGGGCTGGCACCACCGATAAAGGCCGCACCCTCGGCTGCACCGCGATGGTTCCAAAGCGTTTCCCCGGTCAAGGCATTGAGCGCGATGGTCTGGTTATCGACAGTGATGGCAAAGACACGGCCACCACGGACGGTCGGCGCAGACCGCATCGGGGCGCTGACCTGGGTGCGCCACAGAACCGTGGCACTTGGCGCATCAATGGCAATGATTTCGGCAAAGCCGGTGGTGGCATAGATAATGCCGCCCTCATAGGCCAGACCGCCGCCCAGAAGCGTGCTGTCTTCTTCGTCTTCCGGTGCCAGTTCAAGCGACCAGATTCGTTTTCCCGAATTGGCCGCAAAGGCACGGACTTCCGCACTGGCATCAATGGTAAAGATCACGCCACGTGCAATGATTGCCTGATTAAGCAGAAGGTTGTCATCCATCGAACCTTCGCCGATATCAATCGACCAGTCCTGCTTAAGAACATCATTATCCAGACCGACATGATGCAAGGCATGGCTTGGAATGCCGCCATTCTGAGGCCAGTCGACCATCGGTTCGGGTTCCGGAAGAACAACACGCTGATCAGACAGATCGATATCAGGTTGAACCGTGCTTTGCAGGGCCAGAACCGAAATGCGTTCCCCGGGCAATGGCGGTTCTTCGGTGCCGCCAAGCCAACCCGAACACCCGGCCAAAAGGCCCGTCATCCCCATAACGCACAGAAGTGACTTAATACCGCGTGTGGTCAAAACCGTTTCCCCTGATTCAAGCTGTCATCACGGTGGCCGGGAAACCCGGCCCACCTTGCTGGTCGCAGTTAGGCACCAACGGCCTTGAGAAGTTCACTTGCCCGTGCGCGCATGCCTGACGGTGCTTCGTTATCGTCGGCAATTTCGGTCAGAAGCGGCTTGGCCGCATCGATTTCGCCCGCGGCAATATGCAGCAGCGCAATCATTTCGCGCGCCGAGTAATACCAGGTGTTTTCCGGAACCGCGATCGGCTCAAGCCGGGTGATCAGTTCCTGGGCATTGCTTTCATTGGCGCTGTTCATGGCAATCTGAACAACAGCCAGGTCACGATAAACCTGATCGATGTCGGAATTGCCGGCAACCGCTTCAAGTTCGGTCACAGCCGACGGGGTCGCCCCAGCGCGCAGATAAACAGCCGCTTTCTGGAAATGGCCCAATGCAACAAAACCGGCATTGCCTTCGGCGATGATCGCATCAAGCGCCTCAAGGGCGGCATCCTGTTTGTCTTCACCGGCATTTGCCAGTTCAACAGCATTGGCAAGGCGGGTACCATTTTCGATGCTGGTGCTGTGTTCATAGGTTTTCCAGCCTTCACGCCCGGCAACACCCAAAACAATCACAGCAGCAGTGCCGATGACATATTTCCCGTATTTGCGCCACAGCTCTTCTGTGCGTTCGCGCTTCAGGTCTTCTTCGACTTCCTGGAAAATATCAACCACGAAAACGGCTCCAATCCGGTCACAATAAAGCGGGCAACCTGCCCGCTTATCTGAATTAATTCTGGCAAGGATTTAACGCGCCAGCACGCAAGGGGTCAAGTCTGCACAAAGCCAATCCGGGCATTCGGTCGATTATTTTGCCCCATTGCCGTTTTTCAACCCGATCCGGGCGTCTTTGTCAGCCCCGTGATCGGATAACAAAGACCGAATTTGCGGCAAAAACGCGGCGCGGTTTTGATTTAATCCCCCAAAGCGGTAAGAATTGCCTGCCAGCGCCATTATTCCCACGCATCGGCACGATATCGACGCTCTTGCGCCAATGTGCGCCAATACTTGCCCGCGCGCCATATCCGGCATATCGCGCGGCAATGCCGGCAAAAGCCCCTGAAAACAAACCCGACACCGCCCATATGACAAAAATGATCCTTCCGTTGGGCAATTCGGCACAGTGATTGCTTTGATAAATCCAAGGGAACAGATTTCACACTGTCACCGGTCAAATTTGCCCGGTGGATGGACGGAGACACCATGAAACGTCGTCAAAAGGTTCAAAACCGACAGGATGCCAAGCGCGTCATTCGACAGCGCATACTGGCCGGGTTGTTTGCCACTTTGCTTGGAACCGGGGTATCAGGCTGTAGCACCACCATGTCCGATGTTGTCGGGACCAGCCTGTTTACCGGCGGGGAATGGTATCTTGCCTTTGACGTTGTCAGCATCATCAACACCGACAAAACCCTGATTGACCATATGGTTTCGCTTTCAACCGGTCAGGATTGCTCAACCATTCGCAAAATTGACGGCAAGTCCTATTGCAAAAAGGACCCGGTACCGGAAACGCCGCTTTATTGCTATCGCACCCTGGCCGCTGTCAGTTGCTATCGTACGCCCGATCCCTATAACACCGGGGCACAAACCGTTGACTGGCCGCCGACCCGTTCGCGCAGCCTCTAGGGCATAATTCACTGAATTATCTGGGATAATCAAACCGGTCACAAATAGTGTGAACCGGTTTTTGTCCATTGCAACTTGAGACGCAAGGCAATCCACGCTACCGTGTCATATGGCTGTCATTTTCCGTTCCCGGATTGTAACAGCCAGACGACCACATTGCCGGAGAATCACATGGGAACACTGTTCGATTTGGCAAAATACCGCAAAGCCAAAAGCTTTGTGCATTTTGACCGGTCCGAACTGATGCGACTCATGAATACCTATTCCCGTCAGGTTGCAAGCGGCGCCTGGCGCGATTATGCGATCGACCATCTGGACGGGATGGCAATGTTTTCGATCTTTCGTTCCACACACGAAACACCGCTTTTCACCGTGATCAAACTGGGCAGCGAACACAAGAATGCCGGCCAGTATCTCGCGCTTCACAGTGGCGAGCGGATCAAACAAAGTTCCGATATCAGCAACGTGCTAGAGGCCATCGAAAAGCGTGCGCGCAAGGTCGTTCCGCTGTTTAAAAACAATTCCTGACACCCTTCCTCATAACAGCGGACAAAGATAAGAACGTGCGTCCTTCTGCCTTGAAGCTGGTCAGACGGCTGATGATTGCGGCCCTGATCGGCGTAAGCTTTGCGGCCATCCCCCACCCCGGACAGGCGCGCCAAATGAGCCGCGACTACCAGACCGGCTATTATGCCTATCGGTCCGGTGATTTTGAACAGGCCCATGACTACTGGCGATCGGCCGCGCAAAAGGATGATCCCTATGCGCAATATGCGCTGGGATTGCTGTATTATCGCGGGGATCTGGGTCAACCCGACTATCAGAACGCGGCAAAGTGGTTCAAAAAGGCCGCACGCGCCAATCATGGGGGTGCGATCTATTATATCGGGCTTCTCTATTTTAACGGCCACGGCCTGCATTATGACCAGTTTCGTGCCACCGAATATTTCAAACGTGCGCTGAAAACCGATCCGGGAAACGGCGATGCGGCCTATTTGATCGGCACACAATATTTCCATGGGCGCGGCGCACGGCAAAACTTCATCGAAGCCGCCCACTATTTTGAAATCGGCGCCAAGGCCAATAATCACGCCGCCCAGTTCATGTATGGCGCATTGCTTGAACGTGGCTGGGGTGTGCCGCAAAATCTTGCCGATGCTTATTACTGGCTGCGCCGCTCCGCAAACGGGCCGATGACCTTTCCCGAAGGTGCCAACGAGGCCGAACCACTTGATCCCCAGTCGGCCATAGACGCACTGGAACCAAGATTAAGCATCGAGGAAATTCAGCAGGTCGAAAAACGCCTTGCCGGTGAAGTGCCCTGGTAAGAGGTCGGCTTGTGCTTGCCGGCACGACTGACGACACATAAGACACGGGCACCTGCAAAACAGGTGCCCGTGTGATCCTATTTCGGAAGCTTGTAGGCAATCACATAATCGCCCGGCTTGGTACCAATCGAACCATGACCACCGGCAACGATCAGCACATATTGCGTGCCATCATCGGTTTCATAGGTCATCGGTGTTGACTGACCGCCCGCCGGAAGACGGGCTTCCCAAAGCTGATTGCCATTGGCGGCGTCATAGGCACGGAAATAGTTGTCAACCGCAGCCCCAAGGAAGGCAACACCACCCTTGGTCAGGATCGGACCACCAATCCCCGGCACACCGACTTGGAACGGCAAGGGTAGCGGGGTCATGTCTTCGACCGTGCCGTTTTTATGCTTATAGGCAATCTCGCCCGTGCGCAGATCAGCACCGGCCACATAGCCCCACGGCGGTGCCTGACACGGGATACCAAGCGGTGACAGGAACGGTCCCATTTCCACGGCATAAGGGGCACCTTCATTTCGGTTAATGCCCATTTCACTGGCCTTTTCGCTGCCGCGGGGCGGAACGGCATCACGCGGGATCAGGCGCGATGTAAAGGCAAGATAGGTCGGCATGCCGAACATGATCTGGCGTTCGGGATCAACGGCGACACTGCCCCAGTTAAATGTTCCGAAATTGCCGGGATAGACAAGCGTCCCTTCCAGCGACGGCGGCGTATAGCGACCCTCATATTTCAAACCATGGAACGCGATACGGCATGCCAACTGATCAAACAGGGTAATGCCCCACATATCCTTGCCCGTAAGCGGTTCGGGCATGAATGTCAGCCCCGATACCGGTTGGGTCGGTGCTGTGTGATCTTCGGGAATGGCCCCACCGGGTGCCGGCACCTCGGTTACCGGAATGATCGGATCGCCGGTACGACGATCAAGAACATAGATATCGCCCTGTTTGGTCGGCCCGACCAGTGCGGGAACGGTTTCCCCGTCTGGTGTGGTGATATCAAGCAAGGCCGGCTGTGCAGGCACATCCATGTCCCAAAGATCATGATGCACCGTCTGGCGCACCCACTGCACCTGCCCGGTTTCAAGGCTTAGCGCCACAATCGACGATGAATAGGTTTCCACATTTTCATCGCGGTTCATGCCCAACTGATCGGGAACCTTGTTCCCCAGCGGCACATAGATCATGCCAAGTTTCTCGTCCGCACTTGAAACAGACCAGCTGTTGGGTGAATTGGCGGTATAGGTCTGATCATCCGGGATCGGTTCGGTTTGTTCCGGATTTCCGGAATCCCAGTTCCAGACCAACGCGCCGGTATTGATGTCATATGCGCGAATGACGCCCGATTGCGATTTGGTCGAATAGTTGTCATTCACGGCCCCGCCAATGATGATTTTGCCATCAGCAGCAACCGGCGGCGACGTCGAATAATAATACCCCGCCGGGTTATAGGGCATATTGGTTTCCAGATGCACGGTCCCTTCGTCGCCAAATGACGGGCAAACATCGCCCGTCCGGGCATCAAGCGCAATCAGACGCGCATCCGATGTCGGCAGGAACACCCGTTCGGTACAGGGGCCGGTTTCGGTCGTGGCAGGATCCATGTAATAGGTCACCCCGCGACAGGTCTGATGCTGCCGGTCGGGATTTTCCGGAACACCCGGATCAAATTTCCATTTTTCCTGTCCGGTTTTGGCGTCAATCGCAATCGCCCAGCTATGCGGGGTGCAAAGATAAAGCGTCTCGCCCACCTTAAGCGGGGTCACCTGATAGGTTGTTTCAGGCACATCACTTTCGCGTTTTAAATCGCCGGTCTGATATACCCAGGCCTGTTCGAGTGACGCAACATTCTCGGTCGTGATCTGATCAAGCGGGGAATAACGCTGCCCATACGGGGTACGACCATATTGATGCCAGTCACCATCGGGGACCGTCCCGCCAAATTGCGGATTTTCCGCCACCACATCTGACGGAAGATTGCCTTCGATTTCGTTGGGATTGTTCAGCATGGAATAGACCGCAACGATCACGGCAATCACGATGCTGCCTTCAAGCACAAAGGAACGCTTCGCATCTGTTTCCAGCGATCCATTGTCCGTTGGCGCAGCAACAAGTGTCTTGCGAAACACCGGCGTTATCAGCCAAAGACCAATCACGACAATCAGTCCGCCACGCGGGGCCAGTTGCCACCAGTCAAACCCGGTTTCCCAAACAGCCCAGGCCAGACTTGCCAATAAAAACGCACCATAAAACGGCAACAGAACCGGTTTACGCGCAAAGGACAAATACGCTGCCAACAGGAAAGCCAACCCGGCAAGCGCGTAATACCAACTCCCTCCGACTGCAATCAGCCAGGCACCACCAACGGAAAGTGCCAGACCGATCAGAGCCAGAAGGCCTGATGTCAGAAGATTAATCATGAGATAGCCCTCGGCTAAATGAGTTCGCCAACTGCCACAACAGACAGTGGCCGGACTGCGGGGTTTAAAAGGGGTTTAGGGATAAACGCCTGCGAACCTTACAAGTTCCTTCGCATGACAAAATGCCCGCCATCAGCCGAGAAACGGCGGGTTTGCTTCATAACGCTGCGGTCAGAATTTTAGTGATGGGTCTCGATGATAGTACCGGTCTTGACGACTTCGGTGATGGTCACGCCCAGATTTTCGTCAACCACGACAAGTTCGCCACGCGCAACAAGCCGGTTATTGACATAGATATCAACAGGCTCCCCGACCCTGCGATCAAGTTCAAGCACCGCACCACGGGTCAGACGCATCAATTGCGCAACCTGGATCTGGCTTTTGCCGATCACGGTCGAAACGCGCACCGGCACGTCATAGGCCGCACCGATTTCAGATGCACCATGTCGTGTGGAAAACGGATCTTTGTCGTCATCAGCCATGATTTTCGGGCCATCCAGTCAGGTCGGAAGAATCGGGAACCTTGTATCCTAGAGGTTAGCTTTGAAAAAAGTGTTAGCAAGCCCAATCTCCTAAAAAACTGGTGATTGCAGAAATGTATCGACACAATTTCACTGTAGTTTTTTGTATTATAATCCCCTACACAGATGCCCATTGCCGATCCGCACAGGTCGAAACCACGTGATTCAACAGATGTCAGGAACCAACATGACATATGACCGCCAATGGGTGGCAGACGCCATCAGCATGATCGAAGCTGATTTCAATCGTTCTGCCGATACACATCTGATCCGTCTTGATTTGCCAAAACTTGATGGCATCGGGCTGTATCTGAAAGATGAATCGACCCACCCGTCGGGCAGTCTGAAACACCGTCTGGCGCGGTCGCTGTTTCTGTATGGATTGTGCAATGGCTGGATCACCCGGGACACCCCGATTATCGAGGCATCAAGCGGGTCAACCGCCGTATCAGAAGCCTATTTTGCCCGTCTGCTTGGCTTGCGCTTCATTGCCGTGATGCCGAAATCGACCTCGCAGCAAAAGATCGATCAGATCGCCTTTTATGGTGGCGAAAGTCATCTGGTTGATCACAGCGGCCAGATTTACGAAGAGTCCCAGCGTCTGGCCCGTGAACTTGACGGTCACTACATGGATCAGTTCACCTTTGCCGAACGGGCTACCGACTGGCGCGGCAATAACAACATCGCCGAAAGCATCTTTGACCAGCTCAAACGCGAACCCCATCCGGTGCCGCGCTGGGTTGTGGTCGGGGCCGGCACGGGCGGCACATCATCGACCATCGGCCGTTATATCCGGTATGGACGCACATTGGGCCAAGGGTGCGAGCTCTGCGTCGCCGATCCTGAAAACTCGGTCTTTTATGATGCATATGAAACGGGGGACTGCTCGGTCACCGGAACGACAGGGTCACGGGTCGAAGGCATTGGCCGCCCGCGCGTCGAACCCAGCTTCAACCCGACCGTGGTTGACCGGATGTATCGCATCCCTGATGCCGCAAGCTTTGCTGCACTTCATTATCTCGAACGGCATCTTGGCCGACGCTGCGGCGGATCGACCGGCACCAACCTGATTGCGACCCTGTCACTGATCACTCAAATGAAAAAGGCCGGGCAATCCGGATCGGTTGTGACCTTGCTGTGCGATGGCGGGGATCGTTATCGCGACACCTACTACAACCCGGACTGGATCAAGGCGCAGAATATCGATCTCGCCCCATGGATATCGGCCCTTGAACAGTTTGATGCGACCGGACTTTTTGAAATGCCGCTCGATCACAAGATCGGTTATAGCAAAACCGGATAAGCATGCGCTTACAAGCGACATCACATTTCCAAGGCCGGGTTGATCACGAACCCGGCCTTTTGCTTTTGCCCGAACCGGTTCGCCGGTTTCTCACAGTTTCATTGTCTCTCCGTCGGAATGCATCGCACTGAATCAAACGAGGCATGTCATGACAACAGAGAAAATTGGCGGCATAGAGCTTTATATCGAGAATGTGGACCTCGAAAATTCCGGGCGGACACAAAAGGTTTACGGGACGAATTGCGCGGATGATTTCTGGGCTTTGCTGTCAAATGAACGCTCTGCATTTGCCTATGTCGACTATCTTTGGGTGCCGCCGGACCTCAAACGCAACACATCCCAAAGCAACCGGGCCCTGTATGCATGGCGTGGAGATACACGAAGCCCCGACGAGATTTTTGGTCATGGCTTTTCACGCCGCGGCACATCCCCGGCAACGCCCGCCATTGTCTATCGCAAAGGCGATCAGGACCTTGCGCATTACACGGCCGTATGCCTTTCGGGGACGCATGAAATCGGCGCCCTTTTCCCGCCCAAGGTTCCCGGTCAGCCGGAACCGGCTGCCGAAACATGGGTTTATTGTGTACGATTACAGGGATACTGGTGCCCGACCTATTCGATCCAGCAGAACGTCTTTAACAATGCCGCCAGGTTCGGGGCGACCGAACGCCAGATGGCGCGACAGAACCTTTATGCCCGTGAACTTGCGGTTCTTAATGTCCCCTATAAGGACGTCGTTGCCGCCATACGGGTTCGCCGTGATTGGGCTGGTGCGGGATATGATGCGGGCGGAACTTTTACCTATCTCGAACTCAGAAAGAACCAGTGGGCAACAACGGAAAACAAAGCCTTTGCCGACCGCATCGGGAACTGGTTGACGAACAACCACCTGATCAACACCCAAAGGGCGCTGCCTACCCCGTAACTAAAAACATGGCGGGTCCGGGCAATGCTGTCCGGACCCGCCAGAAAGAACGTGACACCGGATCAGGATGCGACCAGCGCACCAGATGCAAGGGTATCTTCAAATCCTTCGACCGATTGCTCATAACCGCTATCGGTCTTGTTTGTACCGACCAGCTTTCCCGATAGGTCTTTGAGACTGGATAAAAGTGTCTGATCACGTGCCTGCTGTTCTTCGGCCTTCTTGCGCAACTCTGTCTGATTGACAGCAGCCTGCCGTGCGATCCAGGCAGCATCATCCTTGGCAAGCTTTTTAGCCGTCGCCTCGCCGATGATGATCGCGCCGGAAATTTCGCTTTGCGCGACGGACACTTCTTTGCCACCTGTTTCGACTGCGGTGCAGCTTTGTGCGACACGACTGGCAATGGCGCAAAGCTGATCGGTCTGGGTTTCGGTTCGAAAAGATGCAAGATCGGCCCTATACGCCGTCGCATAATCATTGGCCAGATCGCCAAGTGTGCTGCTCATCTCAGGGTCTCCTTTGATAGTGTGGATACACCAGAAGACGGGCAGCCCGGTCACCATGTGAGGAGCCGGATAAAAAAAGACGGGCGGTAAAAACCGCCCGTCAGGCAACACAGGGAAAGCTTCTCAGGGAGGAGAGACAACACTTAGCCGCTGACAGTAATCTTGCGCGGCTCGGGTTTCTGTTCCGCTACTTTGGGGAGAGTAAGGACCAGAACACCGTTCTTGAATGATGCGGTAATGTTATCAACATCAATCGTATCATTCAGGCGGAACGACCGTTTGAAGCTGCCATAGCTGCGTTCGATGACGCGGGCACCTTCGTTTGATTCACGGGTGGATTTCTTTTCACCGGTGATGGTCAGAACACCTTCAAGGACCGACACATCAACATCATCCTGTTCCACACCGGGAAGTTCGGCGGACAGTTCGATATGATCATCGGTTTCGTGAACATCGATACGCGGGTTCAAAAGGGTTTTCGCGGCTTCGTTGTCATCGGCAAAAGCCTGTGACGCGGTTACGCGATCCCCAAAGATCGAACCGATCATGCGATCAAAATCACGGGAAATAAGCGAGAAAGGATCACCATAGGTCGGTGCAGATGCAAGACGACGTGCGGATCCATTAAGAGTCTGAAGACCAGTCATAATTACCCTCCGTTACAGACGAGTATTCTTGCGCCATCAGTCCAGACCAGGCTGCAACCTTGACGCGTATCGGGGCACCATGCCCCTTTGCAAACTTGAGATAGAGCACAGGAAATTTTCCGCAAGTGGGCCGGCACATTTTTTTGATATTTTTTGCAGCCCGCCCTGATCGCGCCCCCTGTATCATCCCCGATCGCTTCCACCTAACCCGTTAAACAGCCTGTCATTTTTGACAAAATCCAAAACAGAGACTGGCACTCCCGTGTCTGGCGGATTAGCTTCTTTGCATTGTTTGTCGGTCCGAAGACCGACCTCCCTGATAAGGATGATCCATGAGTACTCTTTTTTCACCGCTGTCACTTGGCAAGCTGGCCCTTGATAACCGCGTAATCATCGCACCGATGTGCCAGTATTCCGCAGATAACGGCAAAACCACCGACTGGCACCCGATGCATCTGGGCAACCTTGCCCAGTCCGGTGCGGGATTGCTGATCATTGAAGCAACTGCTGTCGAACCGGAAGGCCGGATTACCTATGGCGATGTCGGACTTTGGGATGACGAAACCGAAGCCGCCCTTGCCAAAACCATTTCCGCTGTGCGCAGCCATTCCGACATGCCGATTGCCATTCAGTTGGCCCATGCCGGGCGCAAGGCATCCTGTGAAAAGCCGTGGCTTGGTGGACATGCCATTGATCCCGACCATGCCAATGGCTGGCAGGTTTGCGCACCGTCGGCTGTTCCGTTCCGTGATGGTGACCCGATCCCCGAAGCTCTGAGCAAATCGCGGATTTCCGAAATCGTGCAGGCATTTGTCGAAAGCGCCAAGCGTGCTATTCGCATCGGCTTTGACGCGATTGAAATTCACGCGGCACACGGATATCTGCTGCATCAGTTTTTGTCACCGCACGCCAACAAGCGTGACGACGAATATGGTGGATCGTTTGAAAACCGCACCCGCCTTGTTCTTGAAGTCTATGACGCCCTTCGCGCTGAAGTCGGTACCGACTATCCGCTTGGCATCCGTATTTCGGCAACCGACTGGGTTGATGGTGGCTGGGATATCGATCAAAGCGTCGAACTGGCAAAGCTTCTTGAAGTACGCGGATGCGACTTTATCGATGTGTCTTCCGGTGGCCTGCATATTGATCAGAAAATCCCGCTTGGCCCGAACTATCAGGTCCCGTTTGCGGCCCGCATCAAGGCCGAAACCGGCATGACCACCATCGCTGTCGGCCTGATTACCGAAGCAGAACAGGCCGAAGCCATCATCTTTACCGGTCAGGCCGATGCCATCGCCCTTGCGCGCGGTATTCTCTATGATCCGCGCTGGCCATGGCATGCCGCGGCAACCCTTGGCGCCGAAGTCAAAGCAGCCCCGCAATATCTGCGCTGCCAGCCACGCAGCCTGAAGAAACTGTTCGGCTGATCCCCGTCGGGTAAAGCCCCATCCGCAAAAACTAGACGATCGGATAGGTTTTCTTGATGTAGGTCAAGGCTACCTATCCGACCTTTCCCCTACTTTGGCAACATTCTGAAATCATTCAAAACAGCGCGCCTTTTACACGGTGCCTGCCAATTTCTGCCAAGGACCAGGAACGTGAAATCTGTATTGCGCGCACTTGTTATCGCCTGTTGCATGACGCTGACTGTCACTGGCGCGCGCAGTGCCGAAATCCTGATTTCGACCGAAAACACTGCCGATCATTTCCAGACCATTTTCCTTCAGAAATTTGCCGCAACCCTGAATTCCGAGATATCCGAACACAGGTTTCGGGTCATTCATTCGGCCCAGGCCTTCAAGGACCGCGACGTCGCCGAGGCATTATCGACCGGACGGATCGCAATGGCCGCCCCGGGCATCTGGCACCTTGGTCGATTTTCGGCCGACCTCAATGCGCTTTTATTGCCCAGCTTCATGGGGCTCGGCTCTGCCGATGTGCGCAAGATTGTCGATGGCGATTTCGGAACGCGATTGAACCAGTCCCTTGAAAAGAACCTTAATGTCCGGGTTCTGGGAAGGTGGCTTGATCTGGGACCGGCCCATATTTTTACCCGCAACGTCGCGGTCAATCATTTCGGGGACCTTCGCGGATTGCGCATCCGTTATGCCGGGGGCGAAGGCAATGCCTTGCGGCTTAAGGCCATGGGGGCCATTCCTGTGTTGATCCCCTGGCCCAACGTTCCCGACGCCCTTGATCGCAAGGAAATAGACGGTCTTCTAACCACCACCAGCACCGTGGTCAGCGCCGCCCTTTGGAAGCACGGCATTGCCCATGCGTTTCTGAGCTATTCCTATTATCCGTTTTATGTGCCGCTGATTTCCCATGATGTCTGGGCCCGGCTGAAACCGGCAACGCGTGATATCATCTTGCAGGTCTGGGAAGATATGATTGATGACGGCCGGAAACTGGCGGTCACGCACCAACAGGCATCCCTGATTACCGCGGCACAAAACAATATCGACATTGCCGACCCGGGTATGGCTGAACGCCAGAAGCAGCGCCTTGTGCTGCTTGCCCATCAGGGGGAACTCGCCGCGACAGCAGGCATATCGCAATCTGCCGTTCGCACCCTGACCCAGATCGCGGGACAACCGTAATGCCGGTAAAAACCACATATCCTGGCTGGCGGCGCATCCTTGACGAACAGTTCCTGAGCGTCTTTTTGTCGATCGGATTGCTCCTTGGCGTGTTGTTCCTGATGGCCTGGCAGACGGTCTCAGAACGGCAAACCGCCCGTCAGCGTGCGATCGATACCACCGGCTTTGCCATCACCACCTATGGCGACAATCTTTCAAGCATCCTGATCAAGGCTGACAACACCGCCCTGATGGCGGCACGCGAAGCAGTGATTGTTCCCGATTTTGATCTTGAACGTCATCTGTCAACCATGATCAAGGATGACAACAATCTGGTCGGGTATATCCTGCTTGATGCGGCGGGCAGGATTGCCCATGACTTCACATTTTTTGATTTTGATAAAACCGTCCTTCCGGTTTCGGAAATCATTGCACGCCATCGCGATGACTGGATCGAACCGGCCTTTCGCGCCACATCGACCCTTGGCCTGAAATCTGGATATCTTGCTGTTGAACGCGGCATCTGGTCGCCGAACGGTACGTTTCTTGGCGTGATAGTGATCTTTCTGGCGATTGAAAACCCGTATGAGGACACGCCGCTTGAACGGTTCCTTGCCGGCTCACGGATGCGGGTTGCGACCCTCAATACCGATGATCTTCTGGCCGAAGTCCAGTCACCCCATATCGGAACTACCGACTGGTTTTCCGCCCGTCAGGAAGAAGCATTCTGGGATCTGAATGCCGACAGCGACAAGATCGATATGGGGGGTGTTGCCCTGTTTGGGGATTTTGTGCTGGCGCGCAAGAACCTTGATGGTCTTCCGATCACCATTTACATGCAGGTGCCGATCAACAGTTTCATGGGTAACTATGACACCACCCGTCAGACCGCGCTGATTGCATCGGGCGTGGTGATTGCCGTGACCCTGTTTCTGTTTTTGCAAATCCGCATTGACCGCAAGACCAAACGCCGCAATGAACGCAAGCGCCTTGAACTCGACAAGCGGCTGCAATTCGCCCTTGATAGCACCGGTCAGGGTCTTTGGGACTGGGATTTCGCCAAGCAGCAGGGATACTATTCCGATAACCTGTACCGGTTGATGGAAATCCATCACGGCGAAGTCTGCCTGACTTTTGACAGCTTCAAGGACCGCATTCACGCCGATGACCGCAAACAATTCGATGCAGCCATCGCCGAACATATCAGCGGCAACAAACCGGCCTTTGAAATAGAAGTCCGCATGCATGTCGGATCGGAAGATCAGTGGAACTGGTTCCATCACAGCGGGTCGGTCATTGAATGGGACCGCAATCGCGAACCCAAACGGATGATCGGCCTGCTCAAGAACATCCACCATCAGAAACTCAAACGGATCGATCTTGAATTCAAGGCCCGCCATGATCCGCTAACCGGGCTTTTGAACCGCACCGCCTTCGAGGATTATGCCCGTCGTGTTCATGCCTTGTCCCTGCGCACCAACCGGCCTTATTGCATGGTGATGCTCGATATTGATCACTTCAAAAAGGTCAATGACACGTTCGGACATGATTGCGGGGATATTGTTCTGAAACGGATATGCGACATAACATCACGCGCCCTGCGGTTTGAAGAGGAAAAGCTGTTCTTCCGGCTTGGCGGCGAAGAATTCGTGATCTTGCTGCCGCAAAATGATTGTGCTGCCGGGGCTGCTGTGGCCGAACGTATCCGGAAAAATGTTTGTGCCGAACCGATCCTGGCGGATGGCCATCACATCGACATCACCATCAGCGCCGGTGTTGCTGCCCATCGCGACAGCGAACTTCCCGACATCACGCTAAGACGTGCCGACTGGGCCCTTTATCAGGCCAAGAATACCGGCCGCAACCGGGTATATCGCGCGCCGGGTACCACCGATGTCAGCTTCCCGGATCCCGAGACCATGCGCAACACGGTGTAGTGATCTGTTGACCTGAGCAAACGGGATTTTGCCGCCCTATAGCAAACGTCCCCTTGAACAGGTGCGTTACGCCCCACCCGACCAGATACTGCTTGCTGGCCCGACATCACGCGCCGCGTTTCATGCCCCTGTCTGGTCGCAAACATACGAAATTCCCCAACAGAAAAGGGCCCCGCAAATGCGGAGCCCTTCCTGTAGTGCAAGGTCGGTAGGTGTAAGGCTTAGAAGCCCATGCCACCCATGCCGCCCATACCACCCATGCCACCCATGTCAGGTGCGCCGCCAGCCGACTTGTCTTCCGGCTTTTCAGCGATCATGCATTCGGTGGTGATCAGCAGACCAGCGACCGATGCTGCGTCCTGCAGAGCAGTACGAACAACTTTGGCCGGGTCGATGATGCCAGCTTTGATCAGGTTGGTGTATTCGCCTTTCTGGGCGTCATAACCGAACTCGACGTCGTCCTGCTCAAGCAGTTTGCCAGCAACAACCGCGCCGTCTACGCCAGCGTTGGTTGCGATCTGACGAACCGGTGCCTGAAGGGCACGGCGAACGATGTCAACACCGATGGTCTGGTCATGGTTTTCACCTTCGAGACCTTCGAGCGCCTTGACCGAGTACAGCAGAGCCGTACCACCACCAGCAACGATGCCTTCTTCGACAGCCGCGCGAGTTGCGTGCAGAGCATCGTCAACACGGTCTTTACGTTCTTTAACTTCGATTTCCGAAGCGCCGCCGATTTTGATCACTGCAACGCCGCCAGCGAGCTTCGCGAGACGTTCCTGCAGTTTTTCACGATCGTAATCAGAGGTGGTTTCTTCGATCTGGGCGCGGATCTGACCAACACGTGCTTCGATCTGTGCTTTCTCACCGGCACCATCAACGATGGTGGTTTCTTCTTTGGTGATGGTGACAGATTTCGCGGTGCCGAGCATATCAAGCGAAACGTTTTCCAGCTTGATGCCGAGATCTTCGGAGACAACCTGACCACCGGTAAGGATGGCGATGTCTTCGAGCATTGCTTTACGACGGTCGCCGAAGCCCGGAGCTTTAACAGCAGCGATTTTCAGGCCACCGCGCAGCTTGTTGACAACCAGGGTTGCCAGAGCTTCGCCTTCGATGTCTTCAGCAATGATCAGAAGCGGCTTGCCGGACTGAACGACCGACTCAAGCAGCGGAAGGATCGGCTGAAGCGAGGAGATTTTCTTGTCGAACAGCAGGATGTACGGAGCATCCATTTCTGCGACCATTTTCTCCGGGTTGGTCACGAAGTACGGCGACAGGTAACCACGGTCGAACTGCATGCCTTCGACAACGTCGAGTTCGGTGTGCAGGCCCTTGGCTTCCTCAACGGTGATAACGCCTTCGTTGCCAACTTTTTCCATGGCTTCGGCGATCATTTCGCCAACTTCACGGTCACCGTTTGCAGAGATGTTACCAACCTGTGCGATTTCGTCGCGACCGGCAACTTTACGTGCACGGCTCTGGATGGATTCGATGACTTTTGCGGTTGCAAGATCGATACCGCGTTTCAGGTCCATCGGGTTCATGCCGGCAGCAACGGACTTGTTGCCTTCACGAACGATTGCCTGTGCCAGAACGGTTGCGGTCGTGGTGCCGTCACCAGCCAGATCGGCGGTTTTCGACGCGACTTCGCGAACCATCTGTGCGCCCATGTTTTCGAACTTGTCGGTCAGTTCGATTTCTTTGGCGACCGAAACACCGTCCTTGGTTACGCGCGGCGCACCAAAGGATTTTTCGATAACAACGTTACGACCTTTCGGGCCGAGCGTCACTTTGACGGCATCAGCGAGAATGTCGACACCGCGCAGCATTTTGGAACGTGCGTCGGTGGAGAATTTTACTTCTTTAGCAGCCATAATATTCTTTCCTCTCTATGAGACGGATGAACGTGGACTTAAGTCACCCAAAGGGCTGACTTATTCCATGATGCCCATAATGTCGGACTCTTTCATGATCAGCAGCTCTTCGCCGTCGACCTTGACTTCGGTGCCCGACCATTTGCCAAACAGGACTTTGTCACCTGCTTTGACGTCGAGGGCTACGACCGAGCCATCATCTTTGCGAACGCCAGAACCAACAGCGACGATTTCGCCTTCCTGCGGTTTCTCTTTGGCGGTATCCGGAATAATGATGCCACCGGCAGTCTTGGTGTCGGACTCGACACGACGTACCAGTACTCGATCATGCAGCGGACGGAACTTCATTTTAGACAACTCCGTGTTAAAGCTAAGGCTCGTTTAAAACTACGACTAACCGGGATGAGCCCGTATTAGCACTCACCCCCGGCGAGTGCTAACAGCATTTATTGAAGTGCCTGTTCAAAGTCAATAGGAAGATGCAAAAAGACGCAGAACTGTCACGATTTTTGCGCAATTATGGCCGTTTGAGGCGCGCGAAAAACCGCCATGTGCGACGGGGTGGTGATCACAACATTTTCCGATCACCAACACAACCCCTCGCCGTAAAATAATACGTGCCCATCCGATCACAATGGGCAACAGCAGAATCGCAGAAAAATATTTATGCCCCCTGATCAGGGTTCCCGGCGGCCTATCATTCGGGTGTGCCCTCACGTCCGGCACCGGGATCGGTCATTTCAGGTCGAAATAACGTCCAAGCAATTCCGGCTCGTCAAAATGGCGTCGACCGACAAAGGCCGTTGCATGATGCCCCCACTGGCGCATGGCGCCGGGCTTATCAATCCCCAACGGCCACAAGATAAACCGTTCCAACCGTTCGGTGCCGGGGACAAAACCGTCTTCGTCATACAGGCTGGCAAAGCCTGTCCCATCGCCAAGTGCAAGACTGCCAAGCTGCTGCTCTGCCACAAGGGCGGAGGCAACAGTGTGATGTGCCTCATATTGATCACGGGCCGTGACCGCCATCAGATAGTGACTGACGGCATCAATCCACAGAATCGGCTGGGCCAAAACCGATGATGCCACCGTACCAGCCGGACTTTCCGCCGTTTCGCGGATGTCGCCATCTTCGGGGGCTTCAATCCGGTACACAGACGGGCTTGGGAAAAACAGGTGATAACAACCACATCCGTGAATGGTATCGGCAATTAATGGCGCCCACTTTTCATCAAGGGTCACCCGCCAGATCAGGGCATCAAGATGCCCGGCAAGAATGTCAAACATGCCCTGTGCCGGGCGCTCCGGGAACCAGACGGTATAGATGATTTGCGGATGCCATTGATCATTGAACCAGGTGTGACCAAGCCGATAGAAAATCGTTGGCCGATCAATATCGACATGCGCAACCGCTCCTTTGGCCAATAGTGACGGATGCCCGATCCGGTCGCTGTCAGACTGTACCCGGACGCGAAATTCGGGCGCATAGGCCCGGCCGATATTTTCAAGCTCCACCGCGGTCGGAACCAGCCGGCCAAATGCGTCCTTTCTGATGTCCTTTATGGCAAGGGTCGCAACCCCGCCATCGTTTTGGCCCGACAGTTGATAGCTTTCCCATGCGCCAAGCCCAATCAACGCATCCGGCCCAAGGTCAAAACTGCCCAGATTGTCGCGCCTCCATCCCTCGTAGCCAAAATGGGCTGCAAAAGCCGTCAGAGGATAAAACCCGGCGATCCGCTGAAAATCAAGATAGTCGTCCGGAACGAAAACCGACTTCGACAGAGCTTGATAATCAGCGGGAACCAGTTGTGCCGCCATCTGATCTGCGCAGTCTTCAATACGCGCAAGTGATGACATTGACGCTTCACCAAGATTACGAAATTCCGATGCCCGCGCAGCACGATCAAGCCCACGCATTTGCGCCACCCAGTCGGCAAAAAGCACATCAGCCGCCTGCCCGCCGGCGACCGCAGCGCCAACCTGTTTGCCCATCAGCACCGAATTACGATTTGCGCGCAAGAACGGGAACGTTGGCACGGGCGCAGCTTCTTTATTCCGAAGGTTATGCTTGTCGATCTGTGAAGCGGCAAAGGCTAACTGCGCAGAACATGACATCTGCGAAATATCGGCCGTCTCAAGCTGACGCGCAGCACAGCCAAACAGTCCCGTCAGTGAAACCGTCAGGATCCCGATACGCGCAACTTTGGCCCCAAAACCTGAACAAATTTCCCGTATCATCAGCTTCGCGTTCCAAAACCCCGCAGATGCCATAGTTTGGCATATTCCCCGCAATCGCGCGATTGGGAACTACAACAAAAAAAGCCGGGCACAAACGCACCCGGCTTGTTCTTTTCTGTCTCGAAAATCGCCGATTACTCAACCGTTACCGATTTCGCAAGGTTGCGGGGCTGATCGACATCCGTGCCCTTATGGACGGCAACGTGATAGGCCAGCATCTGAACCGGGATGGTATAAAGGATCGGGGCGACGAAATCGGCGACCTTTGGCAGCTCAACCGTTGCTGATGCCATATCGCCAAGCTTGGAAAGCCCAGGCCCGTCCGAGATAAAGATCACCCGCCCACCACGTGCAGCAGCTTCCTGCATGTTTGATGCGGTTTTTTCAAACAGCTCGTCAGACGGGGCAATAACAATGATCGGAACCGACTGGTCGATCAGGGCAATCGGTCCGTGCTTCATCTCGCCTGCGGCGTAACCTTCCGCGTGGATATAGGAAATTTCCTTGAGCTTGAGCGCCCCTTCCATCGCAATCGGATAGCCAAGCCCGCGACCGAGATACAAAACGTCCCGGGCATCGGCGATATCAAGCGCGAGCTTCTTAAGCGCCTCGTCATGATGCAGGACTTCGGCTGCATGTTTTGGCACTTCGGTCAGCGCATTGACGATAGCGGCTTCTTCGTCCTTGGCAAGGGTGCCGTTTTCACGACCAATGGTCACGGCCAGACATGCCAGGACCGTAAGCTGCGTGGTAAATGCCTTGGTCGAAGCAACACCGATTTCCGGGCCCGCATAGGTCAGAAGAACCACGTCACTTTCACGTGCAATCGTGCTTTCAGGCACATTGACGATGGAAACGATTTTCTGACCTTTAGATTTCGCATAGCGAAGGGCTGCCAGGGTATCAAGCGTCTCGCCGGACTGCGAAATAAACAGGGCAACGCCACCCTTTGGCAGCGGCGGACAGCGATAGCGGAATTCGGATGCCACATCGACATCTACGCCAAGACCGGCATACCGTTCGATCCAGTGTTTTGCCACCAGACCGGCATAGAATGACGTGCCACAAGCAACAATCGTCAAACGCGTCGCATCGGCAAACGAAAACGGCATATCAGGCAGCTTGATCGTCTGGGTCGCCGGGTTGATGAAGGCATGCAGGGTATCGCCAATCACGGCTGGCTGTTCAAAGATTTCCTTCTGCATGAAGTGATTGTAATTACCCTTGCCCATCATGGCGCCAGATACGGCCGACAGCTTGGTCTCGCGGGTGACATCAACATCATTTTCGTCGCGGACCTGAACGCTGTCACGGGTCATTTCGACCCAGTCGCCTTCTTCAAGGTAAATCAGCTTGTTGGTCAGATGCGACAGTGCCATGGCATCCGATCCCAGATACATCTCGCCTTCGCCCAAACCAACCGCAAGCGGCGTTCCACGACGTGCGCCAAAGATCACATCATGATGCCCCGCAATCATGATCACCAGCGCAAAGGCACCTTCGATCCGGTGCAGGGTTGCGGCAACCGCATCACGCGGTGATTTGCCCTGATCAAGGAAATCGGACACCAGATGCACGACAACCTCGGTATCGGTTTCGGTGGCAAAGACACGGCCCTTTGCCGACAGTTCCGCCTTGATGTCCTGATAGTTTTCAATGATGCCGTTATGAACAACCGCAACCTTGCCGTCGGTGTGTGGATGGGCGTTATTTTCGGTCGGCACACCATGGGTTGCCCAACGGGTGTGACCGATCCCGACATCACCGGCAAGCGGGCTTTGTTCCAGGCGGTTGGCAAGATTGATCAGCTTGCCTTCCGCACGGCGGCGTTCAATATCGCCATTGACCAGCGTTGCAATCCCGGCACTGTCATAGCCGCGATATTCAAGGCGTTTGAGGCCTTCCAGAATACGTTCGCTGACGCTGTCCTTGCCGATAATCCCGATAATGCCGCACATTTTTGTTACGTTCCTGCTTCAAATCGCTTGTCATATCATATGCACCGGCTGCACCGGCGCACGACACATTCAAATTCTGACTGCCGGTCTATTTCTTGCCGGTCAGGGCGCGCATCTTTTCGCGAAACTTTGCAGCCCATCCGGCCTTTTCAATACGCTCTGCCCGGGTCAGGGTCAGGGCATCTGCCGCGACCTTGCCGGTAATCGTGCTGCCCGCGCCGACAATCGCGCCATCGCCAATTTCAACCGGCGCCACAAGGGCCGAGTTTGACCCGATAAACGCACCGGCCCCGATATCGGTATGCTGTTTGCGATAACCGTCATAATTGCACGTGATTGTCCCGGCCCCGATATTGGCCTTGGCCCCGACACGGGCATCACCGATATAGCTCAGGTGATTAACCTTGGCCCCGTCTTCGACAACCGCCTTCTTGATCTCGACAAAGTTGCCAACCTTGGCACCCGCGCCGATTTCCGCCCCCGGGCGCAACCGCGCATAAGGCCCGATATCAGCAGCATCGCCCACGACACAGCTTTCAAGATGACTGAACGCCTTGATCACGACGTTATCGCCAACCGTCACTCCGGGACCGAAAACCACATTCGGCTCAACAATCACATCACGGCCAAGCTTGGTATCGGCACACAGGAAAACCGACGCCGGATCAATCAGGGTCGCACCATCATCCATCGCGGCCTTGCGCAGGCGATCCTGCATGATGGCCTCGGCGACAGAAAGCTGCGCACGGGAATTGACGCCAAGTGTTTCTTCCTCGTCGACCTCAACCGCGACACAGCGATGCCCGTTTTCACGGGCCACCGCCACCGCATCGGTCAAGTAATATTCACCCTTGGCGTTGGCGTTATCAATCGCCTCAAGGGTCGCAAGCATGTCTTCGGCGCGGAAACACATCACACCGGAATTGCAGAAATTGATCGCACGCTGATCGGCGTCACATTCCTTGTCTTCGACAATCGCCAGAAGTTCACCCGATGTTGCGTCCGTCACCAGACGGCCATAGCCGGTCGGATCTTCGGGACGGAAACCAAGTACTGCAACCGCGTGATCACCTGCTTCGCGTGCGGCCACAAGCCGTTCAAGCGTTTCTGCCGTAAAAAGCGGACTGTCGGCATAAAGAACAAGAACATTGCCCGAAAGCCCAGCCAACGCGTCGCGCGCAGCCAGGACGGCATGGGCTGTTCCCAGGCGGTCCGTCTGCTCGAAAGTCGGATGCGGGGAGACCGTTTCGACCAGTTTGGGCATGTCCGGCCCGACCACAACCATGGTTTTACCGGCATTGAGCTTTGCCGCCGTATCAATCACGTGATTGACCATCGGTTTGCCGGCAACCTTGTGCATGACTTTGGGCAATGCGCTTTTCATGCGCGTTCCCATACCGGCGGCCAGAACGACAACACTTAACTCAAGTGACATTTATCAATCCGCTTGCTGCATTTTTGGTGCAGCATCCCCTGTTCGTGCTGCGCGCAGATCGCTTGTGACTGCACGGCTATCTGATTTGCAGCAAGTCTTAGAACATATTCCATCCGGGCAAAAGCCCATAAAGAATCACGTTTTGTTACCGCCTGTTAGCGGATGTTACCGTTTGTTAATGGCACCAACTCGGTTAAGGTCCTCTGAATCTGTCGCCACAATGTCATCCCCTCGTATCGGAGCCCCAATCCAATGGCAAAATTCATTATGTTTGATCTCGACGGAACCCTGATTGACGGGGTCGATGATCTTTTGGTTGCAATGAATGGACTGCTTGATGCCCACGGGCTTGATGCACTTGGCCGTCACGATCTTGAAGCGATGCTCGGTGATGGCACATGGATGCTGACCAAGCGCGCCTTTGCCGCACGCGGTCAAACGCCGGATGACGCGACACTTGATGAACTCAATATCGACTTCAACAACCGCTATGTTGAAACCGATTACGCCTATACCCGTCTTTACGAAAATGCCGAAACCGTGCTGCGCCAACTCAAAGCAGATGGCTGGACCATCGCGCTGGCATCCAACAAGCCCGAAGGCCCGTGCAAGGCGATCCTGACCAAACTTGGCGTCGCCGATCTGTTTACGGTCATTGCCGGTGGCAATTCATTTGAAGTCAAAAAGCCTGACGGACGCTTCCTTGAATTTGTTCTGGGCAAACTCGGTTTTGACCGCTCCGCTGATACCGCCATCATGGTCGGCGACCATGCCAACGACGTCAACGCCGCCCGCGCGGCTGATATCCATGCCATCGCCGTCGCCTTTGAAGTCGATGCCACCCGTGCGAATTCACTGGGCGCCGATGCGGTGGTTACTGCTTATGAAAACCTGCCCAGCGCCATCACATCCATCACCGGGCTTAAAGTTGCCTGAAACACCCAAGCATCAAGCTTCTTGGAGCATCCCCCATGCATTCATCCCAGCGCGTCGGGCGTTTCTGTCTGCTGATCTGTGCGGTCTTGGCATTTTCCCCGGCCGCACTTGCCCAGAAGCCTGACCAAGGACACGCGGACACGGACGGACTTGTACTGGATGGGGCATCCAGTCGCCAGGGGCAAGTTCCGGATCAAACCGTCACAGTCGCCCACACCCCGTACCAATGGGAACTTCGCACCAGTCAGGGCACGCAAACCCTGTTCATTCGCGACCGGAATACTGGCGATGAAATTGCCGAAGAACTTGGTTGCTTCATGTGCGAAGGCGACGATGACAATTGCCATCAGGACGGCATCTTTGTCCTGACGGAACCCGGCATCAAAGACACAACCGCATTCCTGCTGGTGTGTCATCAAGGCGCACATTCACAACGCGCCCGACTGATTTACCCGGCACAGCAATCCACCCCCGTCATTGATGTGACCGGTGCCTATTTCGTGGATTGGGAACTTATCGACGGCACGCTCCTGATCACCCATGACGGTAAAGCGCCCAACAGTATCATCTGGCCACAGCCGTAACCTGAAAAGAAACCCCGTCGACCTTTGGGCCGACCGGGCTTTGATTATCGGGGGAATTGAACCCTGTGATGCCTAGTGACTATCTTTGGGGATTTCCTTGCCACGATGACCGACAAGGAAGTCGAAGTCGGCACCGCGGTCGGCACCGATGACCGACTTGTAATACAGTGATGCATAGCCGCTTTGGGGAACCGGAATGGTGTTTTTCCACTCCTTGAGGCGCTTGGCCAGTTCCTCATCACTAATATCAAGATGCAGACGGCGGTTGGGCACATCCAGTTCGATCATGTCGCCATTTTGCACAACGGCAAGCGGCCCGCCTGCTGCGGCCTCGGGCGAGGTATGTAGGACCACCGTGCCATAGGCCGTGCCGCTCATCCGTGCATCAGAGATACGCACCATATCGGTAATGCCCTTGCGCAGCACTTTGGGCGGAAGGCCCATATTGCCGACTTCGGCCATGCCCGGATATCCCTTGGGGCCGCAATTTTTCAAAACCATGACGCAGGTTTCATCGATATCAAGGTTCTCGTCATAGATCTTGGCCTTGTAATCATCGATGTCTTCAAACACCACCGCACGCCCACGATGGGTCAGAAGCGCCGGCGTTGCCGCGGACGGTTTAAGCACAGCCCCATTCGGGGCAAGGTTGCCCTTGACCACGGCAATACCACCGCTTTCGGTCAGCGCCTTGTCAAACGGGCGGATCACATCATCGTTCCAGTTACGGACATCCTTGACCTGATCCCACATGGTTTCGCCCGACACCGTCAGGGCATCATTGTGAAGCATCCCCGCCTCGCCCAAGGCCTTGATCACGACGGGCAAACCACCGGCATAGAAGAATTCCTCCATCAGGTATTTTCCCGATGGCTGAAGGTTCACAATGGTCGGAATATCGCGACCAAGGCGATCCCAGTCATCAAGGGTAAGGTCAATGCCGACACGTCCGGCAATGGCGAGCAAATGGATCACCGCATTGGTTGATCCGCCAATCGCACCATTGACACGAATGGCGTTTTCAAACGCTTCCTTGGTCATTACGTCCGACGGTTTAAGATCATCCTTGACCATCTGAACGATGCGACGTCCTGTGATATGCGCCATCACGCGGCGGCGGCTGTCGACAGCCGGAATGGCCGCATTCCCCGAAAGCGCCATGCCAAGGGCCTCGGCCATGCTGGCCATGGTCGAGGCCGTACCCATGGTGTTGCACGATCCTGGTGAACGCGACATGGCGATTTCGGCTTCAAGGAAGTCTTCGGTGCTGATCTTGCCGGCCTTGCGGTCCTCCGACAGCTGCCAAAGCGACGTCCCCGAACCGATATCCTGACCGCGCCATTTGCCATTCAGCATCGGCCCGCCGGTCACAACAATCGCCGGGATATCAACACTGGCCGCCCCCATCAGAAGCGACGGCGTCGTCTTGTCACAGCCAACCATCAGAACCACACCGTCAAGTGGCGTGCCACGCAGGGCTTCCTCGACATCCATGGCCGCAAGATTACGGAACATCATTGCCGTCGGACGCAGCGTGCTTTCACCGGCCGAGAAAACCGGGAATTCAAGCGGCAAGCCGCCTGCTTCGTAAATGCCATGTTTGACCCTTTCGGCAAGATCGCGCAGATGGGCATTGCACGGGGTCAATTGCGACCAGGTATTGCAAATCCCGATGACCGGGCGACCATCAAACAGGTCCGAGGGCAGACCCTGGTTCTTCATCCAGCTGCGGTGATAGATATTGTCCTTGCTGGTTCCGCCGAACCAACCTTCTTGTGACCGCAAAACGCGCGGCCATGGTGCCGGTTTGAACTTCGTCATGCCCGAATTCCTTTTTGACTTATTATCGAGACGGGTCCGAAAACATGCGGCCGGGAAAACCGCATCGGGGACAAAGAACGACACATTCTGGCAACCAGCCGGCCTTGCTGGCAGATATGATCCAGAAATATGCCGTTCCGCGTCATCGTATTGTTAGGCCTTGTTCTTGTTGTAGACATCAAAGATCACAGCAGCGAGAAGCACCAGACCCTTGATCACCTGTTGCCAGTCGATACCGACACCGATGATCGACATGCCGTTATTCATGACACCCATGATCAGTGCACCAACCACAGCCCCGATCACCTTGCCAACACCGCCCGACATTGACGCGCCACCAATAAAGACCGCGGCAATAACATCAAGCTCGAATGCAAGACCGGCTTTCGGTGTTGCCGTATTCAGGCGCGCGGCAAAGACCAGCCCGGCAAGGGCGGCCAGCATGCCCATATTGGCAAAGGTAAAGAAGGTCAGGCGTTTGGTATTGATACCCGAAAGCTTTGCCGCCTTTTCATTGCCACCCAGCGCATAGATGCGACGCCCCAGGGTCGTTGAATTGGTGATAAAGGTGAAAATCGCGATCAGAAGCGCCATGATGATCAGAATGTTGGGCAGACCGCGATAGGTCGACAGCAGATAGGTAACAAACAGGATGGCCAAACCCGCAACTGCGTGTTTGACAATAAAGAATGCCATCGGTTCATCCACCGCAGCAAACTTTGCCTGTTTGGCGCGTGCACGCAGACCAAGGATCGGCAACAACGCCGCCAGCACCACACCGATGGTCATCGAAAACACGTTAAAGCGGCCTTCGATAAACCTGTCAAAAATATCGGGCAGGAAGCCCGAAGACATTGCCTGGAATTCGGACGGGAACGGACCGACCGAGGCCCCGCCAAGCAGGGCCAGTGTCAGGCCCTTGAATACCAGCATCCCGGCAAGCGTAACGATAAAGGACGGGATGCGCCAATAGGCCACCCAATAGCCTTGGGCGGCACCAATGATCGCCCCAACCACCAGACAGGCCGGAATGACAAAGGCCGTCGGCAGGTCCCAGTTCACAATCATCACTGCGGCAAGTGCGCCGACAAAGCCGACAACCGATCCGACCGAAAGGTCAATATGCCCGCCGACAATCACCAACAACATGCCAACAGCCATGATGATGATATAGCTGTTTTGCAGGAACAGGTTGGTCAGGTTGACCGGTTTGAGCATGATGCCGTCGGTCAGAACCTGGAAGAAGGCAAGAATGGCAACCAGCGCAACAACCATTCCATATTCGCGAATATGGGTGCGCAAATAGTAGCCGATTGATTTGTTATCCGTATCCGTCATTGTCCGTTCCTCACGCTTTCAGGATCATGCGCATGATTGCTTCCTGGCTTGCATCCTTTGCTGCAAGCTGCCCTTTGATCTCACCTTCGTTCATCACATAGATGCGATCGCACATGCCCAGAAGCTCCGGCATTTCCGACGAGATCATGATGACCCCCTTACCGTCGGCTGCCAGCTGGTTGATAATCGTATAAATTTCGTATTTCGCACCGACATCGATGCCGCGCGTCGGTTCGTCCAGAATCAGGACTTCAGGGGCGGCAAACAGCCATTTTGACAAAACGACCTTCTGCTGGTTCCCGCCTGAAAGATTGACGACCTTCTGCCCGACATTCGGCGTGCGAATATTGATTTTCTTGCGGTAATCCTCGGCAACGGATCGTTCGGCCCCGTCATTGAGCACCCCCCGTTCCGACACCCCGCCCAGATTGGCCAGCGTGATGTTGGTGGTGATGCTTTCATCAAGGATAAGACCCATTTCCTTGCGGTCTTCGGTCACATAAGCAAGCCCCGATGCAATCGCCTTTTCAACGGTCGATACATCAACAGGTTTGCCCTTGATCAGAACTTCGCCCGAAATGTCGGTGCCATAGGATTTGCCAAAGATGCTCATGGCAAGTTCGGTACGCCCTGCCCCCATCAGCCCGGCAATCCCGACAACCTCGCCTGCGGCAACGTCAATACTGACATTATCGACGACCTTGCGTTCGGGATGCAGCGGATGGGTTGCCGACCAGTTGCGGACCTCCATCAGTTTTTCTGTGCTGATATTTGGCGTCCGTTCGGGATAGCGGTGCGCCATATCACGGCCGACCATGTCCTTGACAATATCGTCTTCGGTAATGGTGCCGGCCCGCGCATCAAGGGTTGAAATCGATTTGCCATCGCGAATGATCGTGATGCGGTCGGCAACGCGATTGATCTCATTCAGCTTGTGCGAAATCAGGATCGATGTGATGCCCTGTGCCTTGAATTCCAGCAACAGGTCGAGAAGCTTCTGGCTGTCATTTTCCTGCAAGCTGGCGGTCGGCTCGTCAAGGATCAGAAGCTTGACCTTTTTGGACAGCGCCTTGGCAATTTCAACCAGCTGCTGTTTGCCAACACCGATATTGGTGACCAGCGTTGCCGGATTTTCCTTAAGCCCGACCTTGGCAAGAAGTTCGCCCGTGCGCGCAAAGGTCGCAGGCCAGTTGACCACGCCATTTTCGGCAATTTCGTTGCCCAGAAAGATGTTTTCGGCAATCGACAGCAACGGCACCAGGGCCAGTTCCTGGTGAATGATGATGATGCCGCGCTCTTCGCTGTCGCGGATATCCTTGAATGCCTGAACGCCGCCATCATAAAGAATGTCGCCTTCATAAGTCCCATGCGGATAAACCCCGCTCAGAACCTTCATCAGGGTCGATTTACCCGCGCCGTTTTCGCCGCAAAGCGCGTGGATTTCACCACGTTCAACCTTGATGCTGACATCATCCAGCGCCTTCACACCCGGAAAGGTCTTGGTGATGTTCTTCATTTCCAGGATGGTATCCATCCGGTCCTCCCACTGCTGTCACGGGACTGACAGCACCTTTATCTACTTGGTCTTTGTTGTCCTGGATTTCAGGAAAATTCCCGGGCCCTTTCAAAGGCCAGCCTTATGGGCAATCGTCCATAGAAACCGGCCGCCCGGCCACCTTGCAAAGACAGTCTTTCAGACGATGGAACCCGGCGGGATGCCATCGGCACCACACCGGGTTCGACCGAGATTTGCAGACTTATTTTACTTCGTCTTCGGTGTAATAGCCCGAACCAACCAGGATTTCTTTCCAGTTGGACTTGTCGACCATCACCGGCTCAAGCAGATAGGAAGGAACAACCTTGACGCCGTTGTCATAGGTTTTGGTGTCATTGATGGTCGGCTCACGACCGGCAAGAACATCATCAACCATCGAAACGGTCACACGTGCAAGTTCGCGGGTATCCTTGAAAATGGTGGAATACTGTTCGCCTGCCAGGATCGATTTGACCGACGGCAGTTCGGCATCCTGACCGGAAACGACCGGCATTTTCATGTCGCCCGAACCGTAACCGACACCTTTGAGCGACGACAGAATACCGATCGACAGACCGTCATAGGGCGACAGAACGCCATCAATCTGTTCATCGGTGTAATAAGCCGACAGAAGGTTATCCATGCGGGCCTGTGCAACCGCACCGTCCCAACGCAGGGTGCCGACCTTGTCCATGCCCATCTGGCCGGATTTGATCACGATATCGCCGCTGTCGATCAGCGGCTGAAGAACCGACATCGCACCGTTATAGAAGAAGTAGGCATTGTTATCATCGGGCGATCCGCCAAACAGTTCGACATTATAGGGCGGCTCACCCGCAGCGGCCAGACCATCGACCAGCGAGGTTGCCTGCTGAACGCCGACCTTGAAGTTGTCAAACGTGGAATAGTAATCGACATTGGCACTTTCGCGGATCAGACGGTCATAGGCAAAGACCTTGATCCCTGCTGCTTTGGCATTTTCCAGCGCATTCGAAAGAGTGGTACCGTCGATCGCCGCAATCACCAGAACATCAACGCCTTTGACGATCATGTTTTCGATCTGGGAAAGCTGGTTCGGAATGTCGTCTTCGGCATATTGAAGGTCGGTTTTGTAGCCAGCGGCTTCAAACTGTTCGACCATGGAATTGCCATCAGAAATCCAGCGTGCCGAAGATTTGGTCGGCATTGCGATCCCGACATAGCCTTTGTCAGCAGCATGTGCATAGCCGCCGGAAATCATCGGGCTCATCATTGCGGCCGCGCCAAAGGCGACCCCTGCCATTACGGCACTGAGACGTTTCATTGCTATCCTCCCTACAAGACACAGCATATCAGCCATTTTTTTGTGCCCGACTTTCCCAGGCAGATTTCGCCCGAATATGTCGTGTCTTTGTTTTCAATTGATAATGCATCCCATTTCCCAAAGGACACGGCGACATTATTCAGACCCTCAACATAACAATCAAATAAGTAATTTCGAAACTTGCATATCAAAATTGATATACTAAAATCCCGACACAGAGGGGGCGCATCATGACCGAGTTTCGCAATAATCAGCCGCTAAGTTCTGCCAAATCCCTGCTTTTCAGGTCCGGTAACCTGTTTCAGCGTGGCCTGAAACTCAGCCACCTGCGCATGATCGTCGCGATGGAGGAAACCGGACAAATCAGTCTGGCTGCCGACATGCTCAAAACATCCCAGCCCGCGGCATCACGGTTGCTGTCGGAAATGGAAACCATCCTTGAAGCCCGGCTGTGCGTGCGCAGCCCGCGCGGCATTGAAATGACCAATGCCGGGCGTGCACTTGCGCGGCGTGCGCGCAGCATGCTGATTGAAATCCGCGAAGCCGAACGTGAAATCGAAGACATAAAACATGGCGGCGGCACCGTTTTTGTCGGGGCGGTGACGGCCGCGGCTGTCGATCTGGTTGTGCCCGCCATTCGCAGTGTCCAGTCGGTCAATTCCCTGTTGGAAGCCCATGTCAGCGTTGGTCCGTCAAATTTGCTGATCAAGGATCTTCTGGCCGGCGATCATGATTTTGTCATCGGGCGTGTCCCCGAAGATATGGACCCGCGCCAGTTCAATATCCGCGAAATCCGAAGCGAGAAAATCCGCCTGATGGTGCGGACCGGTCATCCGTTACTGGATGCAACAACCCCGATCACATTGGCCCGGCTTGCCAAATTTGAATGGATATTGCCCCCGCCGGGCAACCTGATGCGTCGCACGATCGAGGATGTGTTTATTTCGCGCCATCTGCCACTGCCCCATTCAAGTCTGAACTCGGCATCATTGCTGGTGACGCTTGCGACCCTTGCCGATACGGATGCCATTGCACCGATGGCCGAAGAAGTCACAAGCCTGCTTTCAAGTGGCGGCCTGATTACCGAATTGCCATTTGACGGCATGATCGAAATCAAACCCTATAGCCTGATCACGGCACGCGGCCACCGGTTATCCCCATCGGCCCAGCTTGTTTCCGATCATGTGCTGGCCCGGATCGAAAAGCCGAACAGTTAAACCAATATTGTCACCCGCCCCAATCAGCGCGATATATCAACACAGCGATTGTGGTTAATGGCTGTGCGGATGTGTCAAAGTCGCGTAAACTCCTGTCACACAACAAGATACGTTCTGATCGAGAAGCATAGATGCTGCGCATTACACGAAATCCCGGGGCCCTGATCGCAATCTGCGCTGCACTTGTTGCATCGCCGGTTCTTGCATCAGGCAATGAGGAGCCGCAATCAGACGGTCCGGCCTTTGCCCTGATGGATTTGCGCGGCACAACGGCGTGGGCGATCAGCACCTATCAATGGCTTGAACCGAGCGAGGATGCACTTGATGCCGTGATCGGTTCGGTGGGCAATGGCCCAATGCGGCTTGATCTCGTCATGGACAATATTGTCCCGTCCTATTGCGAAATGCGCCCCGATCCGCAAATCTGCGACGGGCTGGGAAATCCGGTTTCCTGGCTTGAAGATGTTCCGCAAACCATCTGCATGGAAATTCCGTCACCGGTTCGCGCACGTCACCGGGGGATACTGGCAAACGCCAGCCAGCTCTGTCTTGAACCGACCAGCAACCTGGCCTTTCCCAAGGACTGGCCCGAAGGCACATCCTGGTCACAAATCCATCTGCATCAAACCGTGACCCCGACAAAAATCACCGTCGATCAGGATACGGCAACAATCGAACTTGTGATTTCAGATGCGATTGCCACCCGTCTGGCGACCCTGTCCGAACAGGGATACGGACCGGTGCAAATCGGCTGGGATCAGGCAACATTGCGCAAGACCCTTGGCCCGCAACTTGATCAGTTCATTGCCGGTGACGATGAAAACTGCACCTTCCTTCAGCGCAATCTTGATCCGTCGGGGCTTGGCTATCTGGTGCTTGATGGCAAGCTCGCGCGTGTTTCGCTTTATGCCGATGAATATGATGTGGCCACCAGTCTTGTGCGCACGTCCCAGGGCGTTTCACTGGGATCGACCCGCGAAGACGTTCATGCTGCCTTTGGCAATGCCGAACTGGTCGAAGAAGAACACGAATATCTGGGTGCGGATGCGCGCTATATCACCTGGTGGACCGATGCTGCGAAATCACGGGGCATCCGGTTTGAATTCAACGAAGACGGGGTTGTAACCGCAATCCATGCCGGGAACGAGGCCATCACCCTGGTCGAAGGCTGCTCCTGACTTTTTCAAAGGCGGCCCTGGCCGACTGCCCGCAGACCCGTCATTGTTCTCCCCACCCCTAATTCATTGAAAAATAGACGCTTTTCCTTTGGCGTTGACAAGCATCCCCAACGCCTTCAAAAGCGCATTCCGCACGGCTCCTGTGCGGATCAAAAACCAACAACAATATTGCCATCACCTCGCCGCAAAGCATGACCAAAAGGCCTGCTCGCGGAGACAAACACGAATGCAAACGCCTATAACGTCCAACCTTGTTGTCATTACCGGGGGCCCCGGTTCTGGCAAGTCCACCCTGATCGAATATCTTCATGCACAGGGCTATGATATCTGCCCTGATGTGGCGCGCCCGCTGATTGCCGAACAGCGCGAACGCGGCGGCAATGCCGTGCCCGGCGAAGATGATGATGCCTTTGCCGGATTGATGACCCGGCGGGCCATTCGCGCCTGGCAGAACGGTATGGAATGCCACCCGCGCACCGTTTTCTGTGACGGCGCACTTCCCGATATTCTGGCCCATCGCCGGCTGGCAAAACTGCCCGATGATGCCGCCCTGATGCGGACGATCAAGATGTATCGCTATCGGCGCTGTGTCTTTGTCCTGCCGCCATGGTCGGAAATTTATCATACCGATGAAATCCGGACACAGGACTTCGCCAGAAGCGTCAAAACATATGTCCGCCTGTGCCAGGCCTATATCGAATGCGGTCATGAACTGATCGAAATTCGCAAAGGCCCGGTTCAACAGCGCGCCGCCCAAATTCTGTCCCGACTGAAACTCTAAGCGATATCTGATGACCAAATCCCGCCTTTGCCCTGCCCTGAAGATCAACCACATCCATGCTATCATCGGCATGACCGCAATGATCGCAACCACCCTGCTCGCCCCAATGGCACAGGCTGCGTGCTATGACTGGCCTTTGCGGGAATACCGTGGTGAATTTGCCTATGACGGTGACACCATCTATGTCGCCATTCCGGGTCTTCCGGGCGAAATTGCCAATATGTCGGTGCGCGTGCGCGGTGTTGATACGCCCGAAATTCGCGGCAAATGCGAAAGTGAAAAACAATTGGCCCAGCAGGCCCGCGATTATGCGCGCAAGCGCCTGAAAACCGCCAAGGCCGTTGAATTTTGCGAACCGGAATGGGGACGCTATGGCGGGCGCGTGGTGGCATCGGTCCGCATTGATGGCAGCCCGCTTGATCTTGAACTGATCGATAACGGATTTGCCCGCCCCTATGACGGCAAAACCAAACGCCAGCCATGGTGTCAGGGTTAAGTCCGATTTGGCCTGTCAGACCGTCACATTGGTGTGAAGCCACTGGACAATCGCGATAATCCGACCATCTTTGGGGACAACAAATCAAACACTCCGACGACCAAAGATGTGAAGTGACCGAATATGAGCAAATATCACAAAGACCCGGATGCGATTGCCGATCTGTCCCCGGAACAATATCACGTGACACAGGAAAACGGCACCGAACCGCCGTTTCGCAATGATTTCTGGGATCACAAGGAAGACGGGCTTTATGTCGATATCGTATCGGGCGAACCGCTTTTCACATCGCGCGACAAGTTCGATAGCGGCTGTGGCTGGCCCAGTTTTGTGAAACCGGTCGAAAGCGACCATATCGTCGCGCGCGAAGACAATACCCACGGCATGCGCCGCATCGAAGTCCGGTCAAAACATGGCGACAGCCATCTTGGTCATGTCTTCCCCGATGGGCCACGTGATCGTGGTGGATTGCGATATTGTATCAATTCGGCGTCGCTTCGCTTTATCGCAATCGACGATCTTGAGGCCGAAGGATATGGCGATTACCGCCATCTGTTCGAATAATCATACAAAAAGACCGGCGCAAAGCCGGTCTTTTTTTATTGGTATGACAAATAGCCCGCCCGGTTAAAAATCACCCGGCGCACATTGCAGGCATGTCAGGCCCATATCGCGCCATTTATCGACCACGCGCCTGCGATCATCAACCACCAGCCACGGATTGAACCCATCGGCAATGATTTGGGCCAGAAGGTCTTCCTTGACCTCCTCATCACTGCGGTGATCGGCATCGATGGGGCGCAGATACATGCCGTCAAACGGGATATTATGGGCACGAAGCCAGGCTTCGGACCGGTGTTGCCAGCCCGCCGGGCGGCCAGAACAGATCACGATCGCATGCCCGGAAGCATGAAGAATGCGCAACAGCCGTTCGATATTTTCAATCGGTTTGGCATGGTCCATCGCATCAAAAAACGCATCCCACTGTTTTTCCACACCATGAACCAGATGCCCCAATTCATCGGCATCGAAATGCGCCAGTGTTCCATCCATGTCAAACACCACCGCATCGCGCAGATCGGCTGAATTCGGTCGGGTTTGGTGCGCATCGGCCTGTGCCATATTCACGCGGAGATCTCCTTGATCAGGGTTTCGGTCAGATTTTCATATTCCCATCCGGACTTGACCGGACGGAACAGGATCGGGGTGGCATTGGGCACACGCGGCCCGTCGGCCTCAAACCCGGTCATGTAAAGGATGCAGCGCGCCACCCCGGAATGGGCAACAATCACCGTTAGGTCGTCGCTGACTTCGGCGAGTGCCTGTTGCATGGCAAATGAAACGCGCTGACACATGGCATCAAATCCTTCGCCATTGGGCGGGGTGTCAAAGCGCGGGCACAGCTCGGCAATCGGGCGACCTTCAAGATCGCCCCAATGACGTTCGCGCAAACCGTCAAGCACCCTGGCCTCGTAATCAGGCAGAACAAGGTTGGCAGTTGTCCGCGCCCGGTCTTGCGGGCTGACATAAACCGCGCGCCAGCTTGCCCTTGCCATCAATGGTGCAATGGCAAGGGCCTGTTCGCGGCCGGTGTCATTGAGCGGCGGCTCGTTCGATCCGGCAATGATCCCTGCGCGGTTGGCATCGGTTTCTCCGTGCCGGATGAACACAAACGGCAATTTCGGAAAATCGAACTTTTCAGCAGCATAAATCATGATCAGGCATCACCCGTTTGAACGTCGAAATGGATCGCAACCCATTACAAATAGAACCGATCAGCAAGCTGTAGCCGCCCGTCGAACCCGTCGACAAGACCAAAATCCTCGGGACAGCTGGTAAAAAGCGGCACGACCTGCATGGCGTGGCACTGATTGGCAAGCTCGATCACGTGCCCGGCCAATGGATGCACGTTCCAGCGCCGGAAATGCGCATGGCCTTTTTCAACCATCTTGCGGGCCTCGATCGGCATGAACCCGGTAAAGATGACATGTGCACTTGATCCCAGCCGTCCGGCATCACGCCATTTGTCAATCAGTTCACGCGCCTTGCCAAATGTCGCGCACGGCGCGTGACACAACAGCAATCTGGCACCCGGATTGAAATGCTTTGCCTTGTCCTTAAGACCGCGCAAACGGCGGATCGCATCGCCATTCACATAATCCGAACCATGGGTATCAAGCACCTGCTTGACCTGCCCGTAACACCGATCATCCATCGACCAGTCGGTCAGACCGTGGCTTTCAAACAGCAAGGCCATTTCGGCGGCCCGGCCGCTGGGCGGTACGGGAAACAGGATCTGCCCGTCAAGCTTGGTCATGGTGGTCAGAAGACTGTCGATGCGGACCTGCTGGGTCAGTTGTTCCATGCCATAGGATGCATCAAGCATCACCGTCGCCGCATCGGGCGGCGTGTCATACAGGAAATAATCGGACTCATGGCAGAAATCGCCGGAATACAGCACCCCGCCCCCCAGTTCGAAATGCAGCCACACCCCGCCAAACGAATGGCCGGTGCGCCCGGTGGTGACGGTAACCCCATCAACCTGGATTTCCCCGCATGGCGGCAATGGAATGACTTTCGCGCCCTTTGGCAAGGAACGCGCAGTGACTTCGGTGCAATAGATCGGAAGACCCGCCGCCACAATTTCCTTGGCCGCACCGATATGATCGATATGGTCATGGGTGATGAAAACGGCGTTAACTTTATTAAGCCAGGCCGGGTCAAATCCCTGATCACTTTCGGGACCAACCCCGCAATCCAGCATCCAGCGCCGGTTAAAGAATTCCAGTCGCAAACAAGCCGGGCCTTTTTCACCAAGACCCGAAAGAACACGCATCCGGGCTGACATCAGGCGACCTCACCGGCAAGGCGGTCAAAGACCCAGCCATCGGCAACCTTGAGCCCGACCGGCTCCCCGACCCGCGCCCGACGATTGGCATAGACCGGCAGGGTATGCTCATCATCAATGCGCACCGAAAGCCGGAACCGCCCGCCGAGATAAACGCAATCCTCGACCTTGCCGCGCAAGGGTGCCTCATCTTCGACCCAGACATCTTCGGGACGCAGACAAAGGCCCGCCTGCCCGTTGATATGCCCGCTACTGGCCAGTTTCGGGCATACGCGTGCGGCAATGCGGGTATCGCCAAGCTTGACCGAACATGTGCCACCATTTTCGACCTCAACCCCGGTGATCGGCAAAACCGATCCGGCCCCGACAAAACCCGCAACCATGTGATCGGCCGGTTCGCGATACAGGGTTTCGGGGGCGGCCATCTGGCGAATATGGCCCTTGTCCATCACCGCGATCCGGTCGGCCATTGCCATGGCTTCGGCCTGATCATGGGTGACGTAAATCATCGTTGCCCCGGTGCGGCGATGGAAATCAAGAAACGCCTGCTGCATGGTTTCGCGCAAATGAACATCAAGGTTCGCCAGCGGCTCATCAAGCAACACCGCACGCGGTTCCATCACCAGACAACGTGCCAGTGCCACACGTTGGCGCTGCCCGCCGGAAAGTTCGGCGGGGCTGCGATCCGCATATGGGCCAAGGGCCACGATATCAAGTGCCTCAGAGATGCGGCGATCGCGATCTGCGCGGTTCATGCCACGTACTTCAAGCGGATAGCCGACATTGCGCGAAACCGACATATGCGGCCACAGCGCATAGGATTGAAATACGATGCCAAGATTGCGGTCCTCGGGACTGACCATCACGCCCTTGGCCGGATCGGCAACCACCTGCCCGCCGATTGATATCTGCCCCTCGCCCGGTTCTTCAAATCCGGCCATCAGTCTAAGCAGTGTGGTTTTGCCACAGCCCGATGGCCCCAGCAGGGCAACGAATTCCCCATCCGAAATATCAAGCGACACCTGATTAAGCGCACGGTAATCGCCAAAACACTTGGTAATGCGCGAAAGATTTATGTCTGCCATGGCACAACTCCCTTGGGCAAACGACGCGATGCAAGCTGAAAACAGCTCATCAACGCGATCACAACCAGCACGACCAGTACCGCCACGGCGGATGCCAGAACGGTGTCGCCACTGTCATCAAGATTGAAAATCAAAACACCCAGCGTCTCGTTGCCAGCCGACCACAAAAGGGCCGAAACAGTCAGCTCGTTAAACGCAGTCAGGAAAACCAGCAAAGCCCCGGCTGCTGCGCTTGGTGCTGCCAAGGGCAACAACACATCGCGCAAGCGACGGCCAAGCCCGGCACCGCAGGCTTGCGCTGCTTCTTCAAGGGCCGGGTCAAGCTGGGTGAAACTGTTCATCACCGGGCGCAACGCAATCACAAGAAAGCGCGCCAGATAGGCGATGAAAATAATGCCAAGCGTACCATACAGGCTGATTTCGATCACCGGGATCTTGATGAACAGCAAGATGCATGCAATCGCCAGAACCACACCGGGCAACGCATAGGGCACTTCGATCAGAAGATTGATCAGCTTGGTCAGTTTCGATGGTTTGCGCACCATCACATAGGCCAGTGGCAAGCACACCAGAACAAGCATCACCGCCGCGCCCACCGACAACAGGAAACTGTTATGGAATGCGCGGATGGTTGACGGCTGCACAAACAGGACCTGATTAAAGGCATCAAAGCTGAAATTGGTGAAATCAAGCTTCACGCCAAAGGCCGGCACCAGTGAGGTTGCAATCAACGCCATCAACGGCACCACCAGAATGGCAATCAGAGCCGCCCAAAGGACGGTTTCAACCAACGAACGGCGCGCCCCCAGACGGATATCAAGCGGACGTCCGACCATCCCCATCAAACGGTAATCGCGGTTGGCAAGCAGCCGGTGGTGAATGGCCACACCGCAAATGGCAATCGCGCCAATCAGCATGGCAAGAACCGATACCTCGCCCAAAACCGACGGGCCGAACCCGGCCAGTTTCTGATAGATCAGGGTCGGCAGCGTCGGGTAATTGGCCGGAATGCCCAGCATCGCCGGGATGCCAAAATTGCCAAGTGCCGTGACAAAGGCCATTGCGGTTCCGGCAATCAGACCGGGGCTGGTCAGCGGCAGGATGATCTGCCACCACAAACGCCCGCCGCGCGCACCGGCAAGCCGGGCGGCTTCGATCTGTTCGCGCGGGATCATGCGCAGATTGGCGCGAAGGGTCAGAAACACGATCGATGCGTGCTGGATACCCAGCAAAAGCGCAATGCCCTCGGCAGAATAAAGCGGCTGTGGCGATCCCATGGGGGGTGCCATGCCAAAGGCATTTAAAAGCGCACTGCTTGGCCCGGTCAGCTGCACCCAGCTAAGGGCGGTGATCTGTGGGGGGATCATCATCGGGATCATGAAACAGAAAACCAGTGCGGCCTTGGCCCGCACATCGGTCAATGCAACCAGAAAGGCAAACGCCCCCCCGATCAAAAGCGAAATGATCGTTCCAAGCCCTGCGGTATAAAGGCTGTTGGCGGTTGCCTGCCATGTTGCGCCCGATCCCAGAACATCGCGGAAATAATCAAGCGACGGCACGCCACCGACAAACACGCCTTCAAATGCCAGGCGGACAATCGGCAGAATGGAAATCACGAATACCGGCAACAGCAACCAGTAAAGCAACCGGTCCGAAGACCGGTTGCCTGTGGATCTGGTCATGATGCCAGGCAGAGCGCCGCGAAGGCGACCTGTTGCCTGCATTACTCAGCCCCGAAGATATCAGCGAATTTCTTTTTGTTCGCTTCAGCCTGTTCAAGGGCGATGGCCGGGTTGAAGTCCATCAGTTTGATGTCCTTGCGCGCCGGGAAACCTTCCGGCAGGGCCATGTCGTTACGAGCCGGGATATAGCCCATATCAAGAACAAGTTTCTGACCGGCATCGGACAGAACGAAATCAACGAACTTGTGCGCGGCATCAACGTTCTTCGCGTCTTTCATGATCGCGACCGGCTCGGTCACATAGGTGACACCTTCTTTCGGGAAGACAAAATCAACCGGCGACCCTTTGGCTTTGCCACGGATGGCAAGGAAATCAACAACCACGCCGTACGGTTTTTCACCCGATGCAACCGCCTTGAAGACGCCACCGTTACCGCCCTGTGCGCGGGCTTCGTTGTCGGCCAGTGCCTGATAGTAATCCCAGCCCAGATCCTTGTTCTCGGTCAGGGTCGAAAGATGGATCAGGGCCGCACCGGAATAAAGCGGGCTTGGCATGACGATCTGGTTTTTCGCCGATGCATCCGAAAGGTCCTTCCAGGAGCTCGGTGCCTTGGCTGCGGTATTGTAGACAATGCCGGTCGTGATCAGCTTGGTCGAATAGTAATAGCCTTCGGCATCATAAAGCGCGCCTTCATAGGCCTTGGCTTCCGGCGATTTGTACGCTTGCAGCAGACCTTCCTGCTTCATGCCTTCCAGCGTTACCGTATCGGCAATCAGAAGAACATCCGGGCGCGGGTCGCCTGCGGCGATCTCGGCGCGCAGTTTCGCCATCAGTTTGGTGGTGCCGTCACGGACCCACTCAACTTCGATATCCGGGTTGGCAGCCATAAAGGCATCAACAGTGGTCTGGGCATCCTGGTTGGGCTGGCTGGTATAGACAACAAGCTTTTCCGCAGCCTGGCCAACAACCGGCAGCATCATCGCCGCAGTCGCGACAGCAGCAAGAAGAACGTTACGCATGATCGGCATCCCCTAGTCGGAAAGAAGGTTTCGTTCGAAAACATTTCGATCCGGAAGCTATATGGATTTCGATAACAGTTGTGTGACAACACCAAGAATTAAATGTTTCAACAGGAAAACCGGGCTTTTCAGTTACATTCAGGCCTGTCTATACTCGGAACACAAACGAAACCATGCCTTTCGAACGAAAGAAATAAACGTGTCCGAGATCCCAGATCCTGTTCCGCTTGACCGTCGTCGTGACCGCATCGTCGCCCTTGTGAAATCCTGTGGCTTCATGGCGGTCGAAGAATTGGCACGCCGGTTCAATGTATCGGTTCAGACCATCCGCACCGATCTGCGCGATCTTCAGGAACAGGGGCGCGTGTTTCGCCGTCATGGCCTTGCAGGTCCCGCACCTGATCCGGATAACTCGGCCTATGAAAAGCGTGAAGTCTGGAACCGGTCGGGCAAGATGGCGATTGCCGCCAAGATCGCCGAGCTGATCCCTGAGGGCTGCACGATTGCGATTGGCACCGGCACCACCGCCGAACTCGCCGCCCAGCACCTTTCATCACATCGCAATTTGACCGTACTGACCAACAACCTGCATGTGGTGCTGACCCTGCAAAATGCGCCCAATGTCACACTCCGCCTTGCCGGTGGCACGGTGCGCACCCGTGATCTTGATATTATCGGGGCCGATAGTGCTGATTTCTTTGGCGGGCTTCGCGCCGATTACGGGATTGTCAGTGTCGGCGGCATGACCGATGACGGCGATTTGCTTGATTTCAACATGGATGAAGTCCGCGCAAGGCGCGCACTTGTCGGCTGTTGCGACCACGCGATCCTGATGATCGACGAAAAAAAGGTCGGCCGCAAAGCGCTTTGCCGTGACGGCCACGCCAGCGATTTTCAAACGGTACTTCTCAACAGTGCACCCGGCGATGCCCTGCAACGCGCGCTGGTCAGGGCGCGTTGCAAAATTGTCATCTCGGCATAAATGCACGCTGCAAATAATTGGGTTTTAGCACTTTTAAAGTCACTTCCCGCCTGAAATCACACTCACGATCGGTTCACCATAATCTTTTCCCCAAGTTCTTTCGGCAAACTCAGTGATCGTGCCGGGAGGAGAGATGTACTCAAGGCGCGTGTCCAAATCGAACCTGTCTTTATTAATAACGATCAGAGGTGTCGCATTGAAATTAAAATATATTCCGGCGCCAAATGAATTAGCTATAGGCTTTGCGTACTCCCAGTCACAATCCCCCTCCGCCTTACAAGGCAGAACTTCTTCCAGAGGCGTTGAAAGCATTTCCCCTAGCCCTAATCGCTCTCCTGTCTCTGCTTTCATCCAGAACAGGTTATAATCCGGGTCTTGGATATACCATTTCCCATCTTCCGGGCTCTGGACTTCAAGAAAGGTATGAGAGCTAGAAACAGGTGCAAAAACATGCACTTGCCTGGAACTGTATCCCATCTGATCGAGTATACCTGTCATAGCATTCGAGCGCGATGAGCACATCAAGGCCATTGGATGCCTATTGCCATCGCTTGCGTCAATCAGTGCTCGAATTACGCCGCCGGTGTCATACGGGTGAGGCGTTTGATCAAAATCGTGATCGGCATGCATACTATTTTGGAAAACAAAGTTACGTACTGCATCAATTTTTTCGAAAGTCTCAGCACCTTCTTGAAGCTGAAGTTTCGGCAATACACGGTCCAGACAACAAGCAGGCGTTATCCCGCTGAAATATTCATGTGCTTGCGCGGGCCAATTGTTCTTGTGCGCAATGTATCCAAATAGAGCCGCACAAAGCAGCAAAAGGGCCATGATGAATCCGAGGGCAAACAAATACCTACGCGACAAAAGGGATAAAGATCCAAGCATCCAGAAAAGCGCACTTTATTGTTGAAAAAATATTTTCAACAACCTAATTGCTGCATAAAACACAATCAATTGGTGCAAAAGTATACGAAAACACCCCTATGTATAGATTTAATTTCCCTAAAACATTTTATAATAATGTTTGATTGGACATAACAATATTATAAAGAACTGCTCACATAATGTTGCGCTGTTTGCGGGATTTTCCGTGCTAGCGGCATCACAGATAACGACGCCCTGCTTGGGTTCAACATGGATGAAGTCCGTGCAAGACGCGCACTGGTCGGCTGCTGCGATCACGCGATCCTGATGATCGACGAGAAAAAGGTTGGCCGCAAAGCCCTTTGTCGCGACGGCCATGCCAGTGATTTTCGAACGGTGCTTCTAAACAGCGCCCCGGGCGATGCCCTGCAACGCGCGCTGGTTAAGGCGCGCTTTAAGATTGTTGTTGCTTCCTAATCGACCTCGACTTTAACGTGTAATTAAAGTTTGCTAACTTTGACGGCATCGACGTACTGAGGCATTAAAATGAACCGAACAAGTATCGGATCTACGGAAATCATCGTAGCAAGCGACCTTGATACCTTCCCGGCCACATCCGACGAAATATGCTCGGCCGTATTCTTAGAGTCCGAAGCAATCAAGAACTACACTCAAACGATGCTCAAATCGTGTTTTGAGAACATGATGATAAAAGGTTGCTCTTTGTTTGTTACAATCGGAGACGGTTCAGAGAAAATTCACGATTTCATTGATGACATCATCCTCGACTTAAGCGAGAGAGATTTGCTCCCATCAAAAAGTCCTGTTTTGACAACGTTTCATGCAACAGATGAATACGATGATGCTGTATCAATTTTGTTTTGTAATAAAAATACACTTGAAAATGAACAGATGAGAATTCTGGCCGTGGCTGGCGACAAGGGCAATAAATTCATTTCTGCAATTAAGGATTTTTCCGCACCTAAAGTGTTTTAGGCTTAGATATGGGCTTCGGTCAAAACTGGGCATCAGAAACTGATGAAATAACCCTTTATCAGACCTCTGTTACGCTGGTGATTTTCCCCACTGCCAGCAAGTGTCACCCGTTTAAGAAGTGAACCGTTTCCCCCACTTTCAGAAACTTGTTTTCAAGGACGATATCGGGAGAGAAAGTGCAATTAGCACTCCCTCGGAGAATGTCAGGATTGAACTGAACGACTTCCCATTGAACGTCGTAAGCCAAATCAAAGTAATCCTCTATGTATCGTTCTCAACGAATCAAAGTTCGCATGCTATTGAACGGCTTTATATTTCCTCCTGAAATCGACTCTGGCATCCATACAAATTCAACATCAAACCTTATCATTCTATGTTTTCCGTTGTTTGATTTGAGACTCGAATGCCTTCGAGAAACTTGATTACGTTCCTCTTGGCGTCGACCAACTCTGGCAGGCGGTCGTAGTCAAACCTAAACTGCGCGAACAAGCCATCCAGCTTTGTCCGAGAAAGACAAGTCAGTTTGTCCCGTCCCTCAACAAAGCTGCCGTTATGGCAGAACGCAACCCATGGAATGCGTCCCTCAATTGTCTGCCCCAGAGGATCTTGGGAAAACAGATGCCACTGACGGGCATCAGACGCAGAGCTAAACACTTCCCACACACCGCGGTTACCATCGAATAAACCTGTCTGAATATCGTCCGTTCCCCAAATAGGCATCGACAGCCTCCGGGTGGGCAAGCTGGTCCTCGTTTGTAAAGGGATGCAGAGTGATGATAGATGGGCGACTTTTTTCGAATATGGGTAGTTCGATGTTGATTGATGAGCTGTGATCCAGCCGGCTCTCACTCGTCCAAGCCTTCCCAAAATATACGTCTTCAATCACCACTTCGCTTGGAACTTCAAGGACAGTGTTACCGAGCCTGATAATAACACTTTGAGGGGCAGGCTCTTTCACAAAGGCAAAACCGACCCGATAATAAAGTGGCACGCAAAGAATAGGGACTATCGCAATCACACCAAGCTTGAAAACAGCTTGGCCCAGCGCTTGCAGACACGTCATACCGCCCCTCCCTAATTCTGAATGCCGAAACACCCTCCAGAGGAGAAAGTCTTAAATCATCTCAACCTAAATTGGAACTACACCTTAAGAGTTGCCTCTTCACTGATGGTGAGATCGCCCTCGACATGAAGGGTGTGGTTGGGGGCAACAGCCGTCCAGCTTTCGGTTTCTGTATCAAGCGGTTCGGAAACAACAATCACATGATCGTCGCGTTTGCGCCAGTAAAGGGATGGCGGTTTGTCGTCGCTGGCGTGGCGGATGGCGCAGACGCTTTTGCCGTTTGACAGGCAAGCGGTGAAACGGAACGGGGCGGTTGCGCCGCGTGCCTTCATTTCATTTTCGACGACTTCAATGGTGCGGCGGATCGCGCGGTGCGGGTCTTCTTTCAGACCAAGTGTCAGCATCAGGCAAAAGATCAGCTCGCTATCGGTGGATCCCTGCCGGCCGGCATAGAATTCATCCTCGATCATGTTTTCAAGCGACCGGCGCACCAGCGGGTAATCGCCGATTTGGCCGTTATGCATGAACAGATATTTGTCATGGGCAAAGGGATGGCAATTAGTGCGGCTGGTATGCGTGCCGGTCGAGGCCCGGACATGGGCGAAAAACAGCCCCGATTTGATGTGATGGGCAAGCGACCGCAGGTTCGGGTCATTCCAGGCCGGAAGAATTTCACGATAAAGGCCCGGTGTCGGGCGTTCATCATACCAGCCAATACCAAAACCATCGCCGTTGGTGGGTGTTTTGGCCTGTTCGGCATGAAGGCTTTGCTCAACCAGCGAATGGCGCGGCTCAAACACCAGCTTTTCAAGATAAACCGGATCACCAACGTAACTGAGCCAACGACACATCACCTGCCCCCAAAGCATGAATTCCAACCGCACGCATCTAAGCCGCATAATTACAGTACGGTCAATGTGATATTATGCTGATCAACCGTGATTTTAAGGTCCCGGTGTCTTGTTCGGGTTTGTTGACAAAAAGAGCAATAAAGCACTTGCCAAGCCCGGTGATTGTCCGTATTTTCCGCGCCACAAAATGAATCGTGCTGGTGTAGCTCAGCTGGTAGAGCGGCGCATTCGTAATGCGTAGGTCGTAGGTTCAAATCCTATCACCAGCACCATTTTGTAAAACCCAAGACCCGCCAAGGTACAGCTTGCTGCACTTTCGGCGGGTTTTGTGTTTTCCGGGCTTTGAAAAGCTTGCGACATTCGTGAATTTTCGCGGTCTTTTACAGACGGGATTTGCGCCTCAAAGTCCCGTATCGCCCCATTGTACAGAGGCAATATTTTCACATTCCCGCCCTTTGAACGTCTGAATGCACGGAACCGTTTAAATCCTTGTGGTCAATTCGCCCGCCATTTCGGCCGCAAAATCCACCACAAGGGCAACACTGGGGAATGCATGCATGACAGACAGTGACGCGCCCAAACCAGATCCGGCCAAATCCGCATCAAGCCCGTCTGATGGCAGCAGCAATCTGCACGAAGCAGGCCCCGCCGCGGCAGAAAAAGGCTTAAAAGAGCCCACCGAGGCCTCGTTTGCGCCCCAGCCCGGCCCATTGAACGAGCCGCAGGCCGCACTCGACATCATGACCGCCCTTTGTCAGGAATTCGGCCTGATCGACAGCCCGCCGGTCAACAGTCCCGGCGGATCATCGCGGCCAGCCACCCCGAAAAGCGGTCAAATCAGCGAGCCCGGTGAAACCGCCTTTGAAATCATCCAGCGTTTTCTGTTCGACGGGCCGGGTACGCCCCGTACAGGCGCGCCAAAACCGAATTTCAACAGCGCCATACCCGATCCGACACACGTCATCGCCCAAGCCGCACAAAGCCCCCGGACGACCGGCAGAACAGGAAACAGCGAGGCCTCCGCAATGAGCAGTTCCTTCTTTGACAGCACAACTTCTTCTGAAAGCACCTCGCAAGCGCAGTGGGGGGTCACCATCATCAATAAGGATGGGAGCAAAACCGATCTTCAGGGGGCCGTAATCGCTGATGACATGTTCAGAACTGCCATGCCCAGTCTGCACGGGAGTGCCAGCAGCGATGCCGACACCCCGGACTGGACCATCACAATGGCACAGGGGTACCCGATGTCATCGGGCCGCACGACCGCCCAGACCGCGATCGGTGCACGGTTGATTGCCGATGAAAGCCCCGAAAGCCTCAAAAGCTGGAAATTGCATGTCGGCCCGTCTGCCGATGCGCAATCCGAACTGTCGGTATCGGTGCCGACATCGGTGCCTTCACAATTGCGCGCGCTTTTGTTTGACAGCTCCGCACAGGATGACACCCTGCCACAAACATCTGAAGTCCCGGTCTATAGCGGCGGCCCCTATGCCCTGCATCTCGAACAGGCCGTCGGTTCAATTCCCGGTGATGCCGCCCCCAACCTTGCGCTGATCCGGTTGATCTTTGCCGACCGTGCGCCGATCCCGGTGCAGTTTGAATATACCGGAACCTTGCCAAGCCCGATTGTCGGGGGAAACATCCTGGCCGGGCCGAACTATACCATTCCGTTCTGGGTCCAGATCACCCCGCCCAGCGAAGGCGACAAGGGCGCAAGCCTTGTCACCCTTGTGCGCTATGACCAGGAAACAAGTTTCAATGTCACCGCACAGCTTCTGACCGATACGCGCAGCTGCACACCGACCGCCATCCTGACATGCGCGGCACAAAGCGATAATGCCGCCTGCAAGGCGGCAAGCATGGTGTCGAACAGCAATGGACGCCTTGAAACCAGCCTGACCGGTGTTGCCACAAGCCCGACCGAGGATGATCTGGCGACGTATGGCTTTGTTCTGCCGTCTAGCACCGATGATACCGCACCGGCAAAACCGGCCTCTGCCAAAACCGGCGGAACCAAAGCCGGCGGCGCAAGCCCCGATGGATCGGCCGATCAGGATGCCCCGGCATCCGGTGAGGATACCGGATCGGACAGTTCGGCATCGACCAAGGGGTCGTCGCGGACCACCAAAGGCAGCACCCCGAACAATTCCACCAAGGGAGGCACCTGATGTCTGGTCAGGCGCATAAGGATGTTACCACCGCCAGCGATCGCAAGGATGCCGTGCGCAAGGCATTCAATCAGGAATATCTGGCCACCCAGAAAGCCATGACCCAGGCCGCCGAGCGCGCCCGCGAGCAGGTTCTTGATCAGCGATACACGATTTCCAATCACGCCGAACAGGTCAAATCGGGCGTGACCGCCCCGCTGCCCCCGCGTCCGGGCAGCGGGCACCCAACAGGTTATCCAGCACAAGGTGCTCCGCAAATGACATCATCGGCAAACCACCATGGCGATCAGCAGATCATGTTCGATATCGCCACGGAAATTCGCAACATCATCACACGCGAAATCGATCTCAGGATGCAGTTGCTTTCCGACAAGGTCGAAACGGCACTTGCCAATGCTTTTCCCGCACAGGATTCAAACGAGCCGGCGCCACCGGCCGGGGACAAGGAAAGCCCCAGGAATTCACAGCCTGCAAAAACAGGTTGATCCGGCACAGGTCGGGAACCGCCATGGGCATCTGCCCATCGCATCCTGACCGAACCGGCACGCGTACGGATCAAAGCAAAGATCCCGAAAAACAACAGCACAGTCAGAAAAACTACGTGCACGACTACTCTCTTGGCCCGAATGAAGCAGGCTGTGAAGATACGCGCCGTGATACAACTTAAAATTGTGCAATAACTTTTATTCACAATCACTTAGAAATCACGTCATAATAAACGTCGCACAACTTAATCAGCCTATGGTTGCAATCTATCAACTGGAGGGGTCCATAGTGCAGAACGAAAAAAACAACCAACAGGAAGAGGCGGGCCTGACAGAGGCCGAGCTGCATTTCGTTCAAAGCCTTGATCAAACTCTTAGCCAGGCGATGGAAGATGGCGATAACGTCACTTCCATCTGGTCGCGATTGAAACCCGACCAGCGTGCCCGCATTGCCGAAGATTATCTTAGCAGGCTTGCGGTTACCGACGCGTTGCTTGGCACAAACAGCGAAGCCGGAACCCGAAATCCGGCCCCGCCCGACCGCAACCTTTCAGACAGTTCAGGCACCCCTTCCCTGGCACTGGATGCGGCGTCAATCATTCAGCACGCAGCCCACATTTCCTCTGATCTTACGGCCCCGTCCGAACGGCCGGGGGAAAACCGGTCCGACCTTTCAAACGGACAAACCCCGCCCCGACAATCGCACAATGCCCAGTCCGATGCGCCCCAACCAGCAGCATCCGCCCCGGCCACCAATCGATACACCCCGCCACCGGGCTATCCGGCGGATTTCAATCCGCTTGCCGGTTTCCCGGGGCTGGAACCATCCCGCAACGGCCCGCGCCCGGAAGATATTATCGCAGGCGCCCTGCCGGGTTTTGGCAGCACTTCCGGCCTGTCACCGATGGATGTCTTGCACGGCATTTTGCCGACATCCCCCGAAAGCACTGATCTGCGCCAGCCGGTTCCGGGCATGCGCGATATGCCGCAAACACCGGACACCCCGACCTATCCCCCTGCCCAAGACAGCCCGTCAGAAGATGCCGACAACGCCGCCTGGCCCAATCCGACCCGTGCGCATGAAACCGCACTTGATCCGCAAACAGGCCCCGCGGCACCAAATTTCTGGCCGCTGTGGATCGATCAGCAAGACAGTCTTTTGAAGCAATGTCTGAAACTGATGTCCGGCAATATGGATGACGCCCAGGACGCCCTGTCCGAGGCAATGGTCAAGGCATCGACAAAATTCGAAGATTCCATGGACGAAATCCGCAACCATCGCGCATGGCTGTCGCGTATTGTCCATAACGCCTGCATCGATCTGCATCGTCAGAACCGGCGCAAGGCGGAATATCGCGAAGAAACCCACGGCAGTGCCGATACCCCGGCATCCCCGATGACCGCCCCGGTCATTCCAAGCCCTGAAGAATCATTCCTTGCTGGCGAACAGCTTGACCAGCTTGAAACAGCCTTGATGGCAATGCAGGAAAAACTGCGCAAGCCGCTTTTGATGCGGTGCGTCCAGGATCGCAGTTACGACGAAATTGCCGAAGCATTGGGACTAAGCAATTGCGCCGTGCGCAAACGTGTCCAGTTGGCGCGCGAACATCTCAGAGGGGCAGGCATCCAGTAATCGGCCTGCCTGTCCTGGCCCGGACTGCGCCAACAAGGCACAGCCGGGCATCCCCCGACATCCCCGGGCATCATCGAATGCAAAAAACAACAGATAAAATGAAAAGACGCGTCACAACCCAATATGGCCAACGTCTTTAGACTGAATACGGGACGGCGAAACCCCGTCAGATCACAACAGCAAGCAGCACACAGCACAAGCACACGAAGGAGACTTTACAATGGCGATTCCGACCCCGGTCAATGGTCAGATCACTGATGCAGTCACCCAGGCTAACGTGAAAGTTCTGGGCGACGCCCCGGCAATGGCAATGGGCTCGATCTTCCAGTCCCTCGCACATTCCACCGGCATTCTTTATGAAAACGCCGTCAGCGCACAGCAGCAGATCGGCATCACCTCGCAGGCCGCCACCAACCAGGGCGTCATCCAGATCTATTCGGTCGATACGATGGCAGATTCGGTTGCGACCTCCAAGATTGCCAAAAGCGATGTTCCCGACAACATGCTTTCGCTTCTGACCGCGCTTCAGGCCGTCAAAAGCTGATATCTAATCCCTGTATCCCCAAGCAGGTCTTCATTAAATCGGGCGGTTGCAACCATCAGCGACCGCCCGATTTACGTTGGGGATCCAGGCTGGCCCGCCCCGTCAAGTTTTTCTGCGCTTTGCGTCACAACACCCCGCGGCCCCCGTCAAAAGTCTGACCGCAAGACATGCGGAAAGGGCCGGTTGCGAGGGTCAATTTCCTTCCGGCACTTCTTTAGGCAACCAGGAGATACACAATGGCTGATAACACTCCGGTCAATGGCATGATTACCGACTCAGTCACCCAGGCCAACGTAAAGGTTCTGGGCGATGCGCCGGCAATGGCCATGGGCTCGCTTTACCAGTCGCTGGCGCATTCTCATGGCATTCTCTACGAGAACGCCGTCAGTACCCAGCAACAGGTCGGCATCTCTTCCCAGGCAGCCACCAATCAGGGCGTCATTCAGGTTTATTCTGTCGACACCATGGCTGGTGCGGTTGCAACTTCGAAACTGGCCGCAAGCGACGTGCCCGACAACATGCTGTCGCTTTTGACGGCACTCAAAGCAACGACCGGAACATCCGTGTCGTAATTCCATATTGGTTTCGCCGCCGACCCCGCCCGGCATGCGCAAGCTTGCCGGGCTTTTTCTGTCACAAAGTCGGCGTTCGCACGTCATACCGGTAAGTACAAATTACGCCAGCCAAGGAGACGGACATGCCAGCGACACCATCTGCGCAAGACGGCGACAGTTCACAGCAGACCCAAACGACTGCTGCGGATGAACAGCATCTCTGCGCTGTTTCTGATCAGATCACGGACTGTGTCGCGCTGACCAATGTTGCAACATTGGGGGCCGGGCCGGGTTATGCCGCCCTGCAATCGATGCTTGGTCAGACCCAGTCACAGAACATTTTGATGGCGAACATGGTTTCCGCCCAAAAGCAAAACGCAATGATCGGCATGACCACCATGACCCAAAGCGTGATGCAGATGATGAATCGTCGTAACCAGTAAGGATCACCGTGATGAGCACTCCCAACGAAGTCGACGAACAGATTACCGACAGCGTCACCCAGACCAATACCTCGGTCATTGCCAATGGTCCGGCAATGGGGGCAATGCAATCCTATCTGTCGCAGGCCCAGGCACAGGGCATCCTGTTTGCCAATATGGTCAATGAACAGCAACAGCTTGCCGTTGCCAGCCTTGCAACCACGATGGAGTGCGCCAAGGCCACTCTGTCCGTACAGGACAGCAAACCAAATTTTTTTACACAGGCGCTTCAGGGCAAGGGCCCGAACCCCAACAACAAAAGCTGAGTGGGGAAAGCCCGCTGCCGCCGCCTGAGCAACAGGGCGTCGCGTCCAAGAAAAGCGCGTTCTGGGATGACGAAACCGACTGGGGCGATCTTGACCGGATGTTTCTTGGCAACGGCACCCAGGACGGGGAAGACGGTTCGGACGATACAAACGAACAGTCCCAGGAGTCCGGTGAATAAAAAGAGGACGTACCATGAGTGATATCGTCAATCCGCAAATCACCGATGCCATCACCCAGACCAACGTCAAGGTTCTGGGCGAAAGCCCGGCACAGGCGGTTTCCATTGCCCTGCAATCGCATTCGCATGCAACCGGTCTTGCGATGGAAAACGCCACCCTGACCCAGGGAAACATGCAACAGGTCGTCAATACCGCCACATCGAAACTGGTGGCGCTGATTACCGCCCAGGCCGGCTAACCGACATTTCGCAAGGCTCCCTTTTAAAAAGGCTTTCGAACCCGGTCACAAAACTTCGCATTACGCGTCTAAAGATGTGCGGTCACCCGGACCGCCTTTTCGGAGGATATCATGGCTATTCCAACCCCGGTGAACGGTCAGATTACCGACGCAGTTACCCAAAGCTCGGTCAGTGTTCTTGGATCTGCACCCGCCAATGCGATGGGCTCGATCTATCAAAGTGCCTCACATTCGACTTCGATCCTGTTCCAGAATGCGGTGCAGGCCCAGCAGCAGGCATCGATCTGTTCGCAGGCCGCCACCAATCAGGGCGTGATGCAGCTTTATTCGGTCAATACCATGGCCGGCGCCCAGGCCACCGCCAAACTTGGCCGGTCTGACAACGCCGACGCCTTGTTGACTCTTCTGGTTATTTTGGCAGCAACCCGCCGCTAGGCACCTGACCAGCCCGGTCTTTCTGCGGCCAGGCAACGGTCCAAACATGAGGGCGTGAAATGGCAGACAACACCCCTGTAAATGCACAAATCACGGACGCCGTGACACAGACCAACGTCAAGGTCCTTGGCGAGGCGCCCGCACAGGCCATGGGCCTTGTGTATCAGACGATGGCCCATTCCATCAGTCTGTCGATGCAAAACGCCATGCAAACCCAGGGCGGGCTGCAACAGATTGGCAATGCCGTCACATCAAGCGCGTGTCGCATGATCCTTGACAGTACCGGCGGCGGCATGGGCGGCAAAGGTGGCGGCGGCACCTGATCGGTGCCCGCAGGATCTGATGCCCACGGTTAGTGACAACAACGGCGCATTCATTCGCCCCGCAAGAGGTTCATGATGGCAGACGACGACAACACCAATCCCGACGCATCCAAAACCACAGATGCCGACAAAAACGCCGATACCGGTCAGGACAGCCAAAAGAACGGAAATCCGCCCGCCGGCGAAAATGACGGCGCAAAAGCCGCCGGTGATAAATCCGCAGGCGACAAATCCGCAGGCGGTGGATCGGGCGATGATGGTGACAATTCTGACAAGGGCGGTTCAGGCAACACAAACAACACCCCGCCGCTCAGCACCGCACTCAATCCCCAGATCGTTCAGGCAGTGGGCACCACAAACCATGCGGTTCTGAACGGGGCATTTCCCGGTGCAAACGGCGTTGCCTATCAGAAAGTCGCCCAGGCCGCAGCCTATGCGGTTCAGGATTCCACCGATTATCTGCGCAATATCATGTCGATGGCATCTGCCACGACCGGTGTCGCCATGCAACAGATGCTGGTCAAAAAGGAAGTGTCGCCCTATGCCGATATCATCAAGGCTGCGACACAGGCGGTAACTGATGCCCAAAAGACATTTTCCAATGTCGGTGAATCAGCAAGCAGCGTTGTGAAGGATTTCGACAGTCTTGCCTGACAACGTTCCATCCGGGGAAAAAGACAAAGGCCAGTTCATCACACGGATGTACCGGCCTTTTTCATGTTCGCATTCGGGCGGGCCTAGCCCGCGCGCATCAGTTCGATCCGGTGGCAGGCTTCGGCGAAATCCGGGGCAAACAGTTTGACGCTGACACCGGTTCCTTGCAGTTCATAAGCCCCCATTTCCTGTGTCGGACAGGAAATGAACCGCGCGACGGTCTGACTGACCAGAACACGTTTGCCAAGCTGCTTGGTCAGTTGTTCGATCCGGGCGGCTTCGTTGGCGGCCTGCCCGACCACGGTGAAATCAACGCGTTCGGACACACCGACATTGCCGTAAATCACATCACCGACATGCATGCCCAGTCCGTAATCAAAGGGCGGCTTGCCTTCTTCTTCGCGCTTGGCATTCAGGCTATCGATATTGATCTGGGCTTCGGCGGCGGCATAAAGGGCCGCAAGACAGGCTGTTTCAAGATTGTTTTCATCATCGCCGATCGGGAAAATCGCCAAGGTCGCATCCCCGATATAGCGCAACACCTGCCCGCCATGTTTAAGCACCGCCCCCGCGGTTGCGGAAAAGAAATCATTCATTTCACCCAGAAAGGCATCATCGCCAACATGGGTGGCAATCGAGGTCGAATTGCGCATGTCCGAAAACCAGATCACCGCCCGGGTTTTGGTGCTGTCACCAAGTTTGATCTGACCGTTGCGCACCCGCGCACCGGCATCAGATCCCAGATAGGTTTCAAGAATGGTGCTGGTTTCTTCGTGGTTGATCCGCATTTTGCACGACACGGCAAAGCGGCGCTGGATACCCGACAGAATTGCCAGATCCTCGTCCGAGAAACCGCTGGGTCGACGCGTAAGATAGGTCATGAAGATGCGGTTGCTATCAAGCGTGCTGTCGCGGTCTGTGACAAACGGTGTCATCAGTGCGTAATAGTCCGTACCACGATTGCGGCGGAAACTTTCAAGAACCGGGAAATCGATCACCGAACTTGGCCCGATCAGATGGCGGCGCATGAAGCTGACATCGTTATCAAGCATCCATTTCATCGGACTTTCGGCCCAATCCTGATCCTGATCGCCAACCCCCATATGGGTTGAGCGTTCGACCTGACCGCTTTCCTTGTTCCAGATATAGGAAACCCCTTCGTAAAGGGGATGAAGCGTTTTGAAAGCAACCATGACACGGTCAATCGGAATGCCCGATGCGACAAGGCGACTGACCATACCAGCAAGAAGTTCGCTGATGTCGGTATCATCAAGCGCGCATTCCATCAGCCAGTCATTGACCGAACGCACAAAACCGCGCGCGGCCTGGGCCGAATTGGTCCCTGGCAGCGACGTCACGACCGCTGAATCCTGCTGGTTATTGTTCATTGTTCGCTCCGTCCGTTTACACGCTTATTTTTGCATCGCCAGGGTTGCACTTCATCCAAAGACCAGATTGATCGCCAAACTGTTTGATCCGACCTGCTTGAAACCTGTCGGCCGTCAAAGCCGTGTTTTGCCCGGATGCACCGGTTTTATCGCGGGCACGCACAGCATCCTATCATCTTTTGACGGCTCTGACGTCATCTTTGCCATTGGATCAAGTGCAAACCCTACATAGAACAGCAATGCCAATTCGCAATTATTGATTTGGAAACAATCTATTTCCCGGCACACAAATGACTATTGGTCATTAAAAACGCAAGGGCAAATTGTCAAAAATTCTTAACCCTCTGAAACCGCTTGGACTACCGGCTGCCTGATCGTGATTTACACCCCGGTTTCGGTTCGGGCCGGAGGCAGATAGATACGGGCCAGAAGCCCGCCTTTTGGCGCATCTTCAAGATATATCTCCCCGCCATGGGCCCGGATCGCTGTTCGCGCGATTGCCAGACCAAGCCCGATACCGCCAGTGTCACGATTGCGTGATTCTTCAAGCCGGAAGAACGGTTCAAACACCTGTTCGCGTTTTTCGACCGGAATGCCCGGCCCGTCATCGGCAATTTCAATCCATAAACCGCCATCATCGGCATCACACACGGTCACTTCGACATGCTTGCCAAATCGCAGGGCATTGGACACCAGATTGCCAAAGGCCCGTTTGACCGATAGCGGTCGACAGGGATAAACCCGTGCCGCCCCATCCCCGACAAATGATATCGCCCGCCCGGTTTCGGCCAGATCTTCGACCGCGGATTCCACAAGTGCGGTCATGTCGATCTTGCGGGTGTCCTCGTTTGCCGTTTCCTCACGGGCAAAGGCCATCGCGGCTTCGACCATTTGCTCCATCTCATCAAGCGTTTCGATGATCCGCGCCCGGTTTTCAGGGTCGTCGACGAATTCGGCCCGCAGTCGAAGCGACGTGATCGGTGTACGCAAATCATGTGAAATCGCCGCAAGCATGCGTGTGCGATCCTCGACAAAACGTTTGAGACGCGCTGTCATGCGGTTGAAGGCCTTGGCCGCCCGCCGGATTTCAATCGGCCCGGTTTCAGGCACCGGTTCGGGATAATCGCCGCGCCCCACCCGATCAGCCGCACGCGCCAAAAGCGCCCAGGACCGGGAAATCCGCCGGGTGATAAAGAATGTGATCACGGCAATGACAAGGGCCGACAAGGCAACTCGCAACACATTGTCAAAAACAAACCAGGGCGGGGGCATCACCCCGCCAATCATCGCTTCAAGCCAGACTTGCGGCCGGGCGTTATCCGCACGGTTTTGCAGGGGCTCGGTTGTGGTCGGGGCATCATCAATCATGCCGTCTTCCGACGTTGATCCGACCGCGGTGAAAATCGGCACGGCGATCTGCATCACCGGTGCGACATGGCAATCAAACCGTTCCATATAGCGCAATTCCCAAGGAGCTGCGCGGTCGTCATGGAAATGATAATCGCCATTTTTGCCCGATGGACGTGCCGGGTTCTGATCGCGTTTCTGATCAAGAAAGGCTTCCTTGGCGTTGCGCAATGTTTTGCGTTCGCGCCAGCATTCGTCTTCGGTCAGGATTTCCACCCGGGCGGGCACAGGTGCCTGCGTTCCCGAACCGGTGGCAAGGAATTCATTCAACCGGCTGGTCAGGCTGTCGGGAATATGCCCGTCCGAGGCCACGACCCCGGTCTCTTCAACCAGCCGCAAACGGGTTTGCGGTGACTGGGCAACCCGCAGCACATCACGCCAGTTTTCATGCGGCGTGGTGGTCAGAATGCGCGAAATCGCCGCCACACGCGACAGCGCATTGCCCCGGCGTTCGGATGCCAGCGCATCACGACGTTCATCGGCCAGCATCACGCCCAGCACGATATGGGTCAGAATGATCGCGCCCAGCAACAGACAGACAAGCTGTGCCGTCAGGCTTTGCGGCCAAAGACGTTTAAGCAGGCGGCGCTTGGTCATTTTTCGACCACCTCGCAGGTGAACATATAACCGCCACCCCAGACCGTTTTGATCAGGGTCGGATTTTTTGCATCTGCCTCGATTTTCTTGCGCAGGCGACTGACCTGATTATCGATGCTGCGATCAAACGGTACGGCTTCGCGCCCGCGCGTCAGATCCAGCAACTGATCCCGGTTAAGCACCATGTTGGGATGTTCGACAAAGGCGCACAGCAACCCGTATTCCCCGGCACTCAGCGGCAGCACCACGTCATTGGCATCGCGCAATTCGTGCCGTGTCCGATCCAGAACCCAGCGGTCAAACCGTACTTCACCGCCCGGAAGCGGCCCCTTGCGCCCGACAGGAAGACTTTGCGCCCGGCGCATCACCGCCTTGATCCGGGCTAACAATTCACGCGGGTTGAACGGCTTTGCCAGATAATCATCCGCCCCCATTTCAAGCCCGATGATCCGGTCGGTTTCTTCGCCAAGTGCCGTCAGCATCACCACCGGCACATCATAATTTTCACGCAGCCAGCGGCACAGGCTAAGCCCGTCTTCGCCCGGCATCATAAGATCAAGAACAATCAGATCAGGCGAAACATCATCAGCCATCATCTTGCGCAACTCGCGCCCGTCCGATGCCAGCGACACCCGGTATTCGTGCTGACGCAAATAACGCCCCAGCAAATCGCGAATATCGCGGTGGTCATCGACAACAAGAATGTGGGGCTGGTCGCTCATATGCGGTCCTGTCATTGCAACGGTGTTCTCAGCTTACCTTAGCGCGTTGGCATTTGGGGCAAAAACGCCAATTTGTATCAAATTGTCGCATTTCCCGGTTTTGGCAAATGTTGCGACCAATTTGATGTTTACCGGGGATCATTTCGCGACAATCATCGGTGATAACGGACCTCAGCAAACGATCCCCCAACGACACGAGGTTTACGATGAAACGTAACAACAAACTCAAACTTGCAGCTGTCCTGATCGCATCTGGCGTGATCGCAACCCCGATTGCCGCCGCCCAGGCCGGTCAAGGTGGTTACGGCGGCCATGGTGGCCCCGGTGAATGGTCCATGTTTGGTGGTGATCATCATGGTGGCAAATTTGATGGCGACCGCGGTGATCATCGCAAAGGCGGAAAATTCGACCGCGAAAATCGCGAACGCGCAGTTCCCCTGACCCCGGCCGAAGCGCGCATTCTGATTGATGCCATGCTGCTTAAAACCGGCACGATCGACCTTAAGACCGGTGATGCCCTGATGGCAGAAGAACCGGGCAAGATCGACGTCCTTGTAGTCAATGCACAAGGCGGCGTGGTCGAAGTGGTCAAGTTTGATGCCAAAACCGGGCGCATGGACCGTGATGAACGTCATGATTTGCGCAAATTGTTGCCGCGCCCGGACAAGGCCGAACGTTACAACCGCAAATTCACCGCCGATCAGATGAACCTTCTGGCCAGTGCGATGGTGATCCGGTTTGGCAATGGTGAACTGAAACTGGGCGGCCTGGCTGAAACGCCGCGCGGCACCTATACCGCGACCGTAACCAACCAGGCCGGCGACATCGTTCGTGAAATGGAACTCAGCAGCGTGACCGGCCGCCCGATCAGCTAAGCCGCACGCAGATAACGACCCCACCCCGGTCCGGGGCCTTCATTCCCAACCGATGCTCCGGACTTCCCCAGCGCCCCCAAGGTTTCCCCCTTGGGGGCGTTTCCTTTTTTACATTGATCTGTAACGGTTTTGCATTTGACCGCCATTGATAACGCCCCCATTGTTGCCAATTAGAAACTGCGCCCCGAAAGAACCACCATGACAACCACGGCCCAAACAAACCAAACTCCCGCCCCCGCAGCCATTCCCAAAACCGCCCCAAGAACCGCAACCCTGGAAGACATTCCCGCCCTTACGCAGCTTTGGCAGGATACCGGGCTTTATCGCCCCTATAACCCGCCGGCATGGGATGTGCGATTTGCGATCGAGGCAACGGACGCGACACTTTTCGTCTGGGAAGATAACAGCAATAACATCATCGGTTCGGTAATGGCCGGTCATGATGGTCATCGTGGCTGGGTATATTATCTGGCGGTTGCCCCGTCCGTTCAGAAATCGGGACTTGGCCGCAAATTGATGGATATCGGCGAAGGCTGGTTGCGCGATCAGGGCGTCTGGCGCATGCAATTGATGGTGCGTTCGGAAAACAGCAGGACACAGGATTTCTATCGCCATCTTGGCTATCGCGCGCTTGATGTCACGGTCATGCAAAAGGACATCGACACCCCGCCGATCGAACGCCCGGAACTGTAACCGGGCGGTTTGACCCGACCAAACCGTGATCAGAATGTTTCAGGCAATGTGACTGTTGGCGGTGATTGCCCATCATCGCCAGCAGCCTTGTGCCCGTCGAGCCCCGAAATCGTGACATGGGCGATGCGGCATGCCCGCTGAAACAGCCGGTTGATCCGTTCAACCAGTGCAACATTGATGCGATAACACCGGATATCGACATCGCGCGGCCCGATCGCGTCGCTGATCCGGTGCAATGTCACTTCCATCTTTGCGCCAAATTCCTGATCACGGGCCAAAACCGCCCTTGCGGTTTCCATATCATCCCCCGAATAGGCAGTCAGCGCCTGTTTCAGACAGTTTTCGGCAATTTCAAACAGTTCCGTGATCTGGGCCCGGCGTTCTTCGGACGGGATCTGGCGCAAATCCATCAGCTCGGAAACCAGTTCGACCATTTCCTCGGCGACAAGATCGCCAACCGCCTCAAGATGGTTACTGACTTCAAGCTCGTTCTGAAGCCGGTCAAGTTCACCGGGCAAAAGTTCGGATCGGCGCATTTTGCTGGCAAACAGGGCAATCGCGTCCTGCAGACTGTCCACCCCGTCGTCAAGTTCGGCAATTCTTTGCAATTTCTTGCTGGTCGGCTTGCGCATGTTTTCGCGCCCGCGGCGCACCACATCGGTCACGATATCGCCCATATGGATGACCTCGTTGCGCAACAGCGCAATCGCGGCGGCCGGTGTATTGGTGACTTCTGCCATCAGATATTTCGGGCTGGGATCAAGGGGCGGATCAATCACCGTTTCCGGTGGCACGATCTTTTCGATCAGACGGGCAATCCATGGCACAAAGGCGATCATAAGGATCACATTGGCAATATTGAAAATACTGTGCGCATTGGCGATTTCGCGTGCGATATCGGTTTGCCCGCCATTGGTCGCAAATGAAATATCCGTCACAAATTCGGACAATTGCCCAATAAACGGCAGCCACAAGAAAACACCACCAACATTGAACAGAACATGGCCGATGGCGGTACGCAGGGCATCGCGCCCCTTGCCGATTGTCACCAGAAGTGCCGTGACACAGGTGCCGATATTCGCCCCGAAAATAAGGGCAATACCGCCATCAAGTGTCACAAGCCCCTGCCCGGCAAGAACGATGATAATGCCGGTCGTCGCCGCACTGGATTGAACAAGGGCGGTAAAGAATGCCGCAACAATGATTGCCAGAACCGGGTTTTGCATCTCGGCCATCAGATCGATGAAGGGCGGATAGGTGCGAAGCGGCTCCATCGCATCGCTCATCATGCCCATGCCGAAAAACAGCATCCCGGTGCCAAGGATCGCCTTGCCCGCCATCGCAACGCGTTTGCGGGTTGCCATCATGGTCAGTCCAAACCCGATGGCCATCACCAGCGGCGCAATCGCATCAACCCGAAAGGCAATGATCTGCGCGGTCAGGGTGCTGCCGACATTGGCCCCCATGATCACGGCAATCGACTGGGCAAAGGGCATCAGGCCCGCGGACACAAAGCCCACCACCAAAACGGTGGTCACACTTGACGACTGAACAAGACCGGTAACCAGTGCGCCCGAAAGAACCGCCATAAAGCGGTTGCGCGTCATTTTCGACAGGATAAATCGCAACCGCGCCCCGGCAAGGGTCTTGAGCGCGCTTGCCAGATGATCCATCCCGTAAAGAAACAGTGCCAGCCCGCCAACCAGCCCGACCATCATCGCCCCGGTTTCCAGCGGCACAAAATCGTCTGCGGCCTGTGCGACCGGAATGATCAAAAGAAGCAGGATCGCACTTGCGATAACGGGTTTGAACAAGGCTGTCATCAGGGGACCGGTCAGGGTAATCGGTTGAAAACAAACCGACCATACAGCAGATTATTCACACTGTCAGGTGCCAGCACGACCAGTGAAGACATGCCCAACGCGATGTGCACGCACAACCCCGAACAAAGGAAAACCATGCGCAATATCGGTCCGACATCGTCACGTGAACTGCGCGAAATCGGGATTGAAAACCGCGATCAGCTTATCGCGACCGGCATCGTCGAAGTCACGCGCCGCCTGCTGTTTCGCTTTGGCGGTGAAAGGAAAATCAGCCTGAACTACCTTTATGCGCTTGAAGGTGCGATCCATGACCGGGACTGGCGCGATATCACGCCTGCCCGCAAACAGGAACTGCGCGCGTTACTCGACACATTGCGTGAAGAACTGTCAAACGCGCAGTCCTGATATCCGCCTTCGAAGCCCGCACTATTCGGCGGCGACCGATCTGGGATCGGCGTCGATCTGTGCCAGACGGTTTTCAAGCGCGGCAATCTGTTCGGAAGACAGGCGCAAACCAAGCTTGGACCGCCGCCAGATCAGGTCATCAATCTTGCGCACCCATTCATGATCAATCAGATAGCGCAATTCGGCTTCATACAGGTCATGGCCGTAACAGACACCAAGATCATCGATCTTTGTCGCAGTACCGATGATCATGTCGATGCGTGTGCCATATGCGCGCAACAGGCGCTTTAACAGGCGGTGATCCATCCAGTCATATCGTTTGGCATAATGGGCAAATGCATCATCAAAGGATGCATTGGGGAAATCCCCACCCGGAAGCGGTTCTTTGGCCGTCCAGGGCGCATCGCGGGTGCCAAGCTGACGGGTAATGATCTGAAGCGCATGTTCGGCAAGCTTGCGATAGGTGGTAATTTTACCGCCAAAAACATGCAAGGCCGGGGCTGCACCACTATCGGCTTCGAGTTTCAGGGTATAGTCACGCGACACCTTGGACGCATTTTCACTTTCGCCATTGCCGGCATAAAGCGGCCGCACCCCGGAATAGGTCCAGACGACATCGTCGGATGCCACTTTCTTTTTGAAATAGCCGCTGGCCAGTTTGCACAGATAATCGATTTCGTTCTGATCAATTTTAACCTTGGCCGGATCGCCGGTGAAATCAACATCGGTGGTGCCAATCAGGGTAAAGTCATCCTGATAGGGAATGGCAAAGACAATGCGCCCGTCGCCATTCTGGAAAATATAGCAATAATCATGATCAAACAGCTTGGGCACCACAATGTGACTGCCCTTGACCAAGCGGATATTGGCGCAGGTTTTTGATTGCACCACACCATTGTCCGGATTGATCAGATCGGCACACCACGGGCCCGCCGCATTGACCAGCATCCGCCCGGAAACCTGGCGTTCCTGACCGTTTTGCTGATCACGCAGGGAAACCTGCCAGTGCCCGTCGGTCTGTTTTGCGCCGACGCATTCGGTCCGGGTCAGGATTTCAGCCCCGCAATTTTTGGCATCAATGGCATTGAGAACCACCAGACGGGCATCATCAACCCAGCAATCGGAATAGACAAAGCCCTTGGTCATCCCGTCTCGCAGCGGTGCACCGGAAACGTGATTGGCAAATGAAATGCCTTCGGATGCCGGAAGCTTTTTACGGCCGCCAAGATGGTCATACAGGAACAAGCCAAGGCGGATCATCCAGGCCGGACGCAAATCATCGCGATGCGGCAGAACAAAGCGCAACGGCCAGATGATATGCGGTGCATTGCCAAGCAACACTTCACGTTCGGTCAACGCTTCGCGCACCAGACGGAATTCATAATGTTCGAGATAGCGCAACCCGCCATGGATCAGCTTGGTGCTGGCCGATGATGTTGCACTGGCAAGATCATCCTTTTCACACAGCAAAACCTTAAGTCCGCGCCCCGCCGCATCACGCGCAATACCGGCACCGTTGATGCCGCCACCAATAATGATCAGATCGTAATGTGCAGTCTCAGCCATGCGGGGCCTCTTTCAGCAAAAAGGAATCTCTTTCCCTCTAAAATATTTCATTTACGAAAATTTTCAAGTTTCGAATTGTGACATTTATTCGACGCAGCCATGTCCGAGAAACATGCCACCGCCACATTGACCCGGACAGCCAGGGCAAAATGATCAAAAGTTCATTTTTGAAACAAATTGAAAAACCCCGCCTGAAATTCAGGCGGGGCGTTCATCAAAGATTGGATACGGGATGCGGAAATCGATCGTTCGATCAGGCCAGCCAGCGTTTCTGCCAGTCAGACAGCATGGAAATCGTCCAAAGCTGATGGCCCCAGTTGCGCTTGCCGCTCATATGTTCCTGCTGCAATTTTTCGATCTGGCGACGATCAAGGCCGAAATCGTTATAAAGCGCGTCATTGGCCAAAAGATCGCCCATCCATTCGCGCAACGGCCCGCGAAGCCACTGTGCCAGCGGCACACCAAAACCGGTTTTCGGCCGGTCGATCATTTCGCACGGTACATATTTATACAGGATCTGACGCAAGGCATGCTTGCCCACCGATCCGTTCATTTTAAGCCGTGCGGGCAACCGCCAGCCAAATTCAATCACGCGATGATCGATAAACGGTACGCGGACCTCAAGCGAATTGGCCATTGATGCACGGTCCACTTTGGTCAGGACATCATCGACCATATACATCATCGTATCCATGACCTGCATGGACGAGACATAATCAAGATTGCGGTTTCGACAGAATTTTTCGCCCGGCACGCGGAATTTCTTGCGGGTGGAACGGCTGCCCAGAAGTTTGTCGGTATCAAACAATGACAACAGCGCATGATAGCGATCAATATCATCACGGATCGCCAGAAGCGGTGCCGCCTTGTGGATTTTATCGCCAATCGCGCTGGTCGAAAGCTTGCCGGGCACCAGCCCGACCAGATTGTCCCACTGTTCGGGCGACAGCATGGTCAGCCCGCGCGACACCAGCGACGCCCCGAACGGAATACTGCCCGCCGCCGCACTAAGCTGTTTGGCCCAAAGATAGCGCGTATAACCGCCAAATGTCTCATCACCACCATCGCCTGAAAGGGCAACCGTGACTTCCTTGCGCGTCAGGGCCGAAATCAGATAGGTCGGGATCGCCGAACTGTCAAAGAACGGCTCGTCATAGGTTTCCGAAAGTTTCGGCACCAGATCCAGCGCATCCTGGGGCGTGACATAAAGTTCCGTGTGGTCGGTCTTGAGATGGCGCGCCACTTCCCCGGCAAAGGCTGCCTCGTTAAAGGCTTCGTCCTCGAACCCGACCGAAAATGTTTTGACCGGCCGATCCGAGACCGACTGCATCAGGGCAACGATGGTCGATGAGTCAATCCCGCCAGACAAAAACGCGCCAAGCGGCACATCGGCCACCATGCGACGCTGAACCGCATCGCGCAGCAAATCTTCAAGTGCATCGATCGCACTTTGATCATCGCCGCTCCAGGCATGCTTTTGTCCATTCAGAACGGCGTCTTCGACCGACCAATAGGCAAATTCGGTTGCCTGATCATGCGATGACACTTCCAGAATGTGACCGGGTTTGAGCATCTTGGCATGCGAATAGATCGAAAGCCCCGATGGCACATAGCCAAACCGCAAATAGGCTTCCAACCCCGAACGATTGACTTCGCGTGAAATCGCATTGCCCGCCAGAAGCGCCTTTACCTCGGACGCAAAACCGATATTGCCTTCATAGCGCGACCAGTAAAGTGGCTTGATGCCAAGCCGGTCGCGCACAAGGGTCAGCTTTTTGGTCTGCTTGTCCCAAAGTGCGATGGCAAACATGCCAATCAGGCGTTTGACCGTATCGCGCACCCCCCAATGGGCAATGCATTCAAGGATTACTTCGGTATCGGAATGCCCGCGCCAGGCGACCTGGATATTGGCAGCGGCAAGTTTTTCACGCAGTTCGGGCGCGTTATAAATTTCGCCGTTATAGACCATGACATAACGGCCATTGGCCGAATGCATCGGCTGTTTGCCGGCATCGGAAAGATCAATGATTGCAAGACGGCGCTGCCCCAGGGCCAGCCCGTTTTCCTGATCAACCCAGACATCGCCGCCATCGGGACCACGATGATGCAACGCAGTGTTCATGCGCGATACAGCATCGCCCAATCCGCTTGCGTCACTCTGTCCAGACAGCCATAAACCGGCAATTCCACACATAAAACAATCCTGTAAAACCCTGCCGATACTTAAAACAATAACGGCCCATTCTACAATCAAAACATTTGGATATTGACCGGAAATGATCGGTCAAAACCGTTTTTGCCATTGCCTCCTATTCCACAGGGTGAAAACGGCAAAACAGACTGTGCAATGACGACGCAGAGTTATGATATCGTCACCGGACCTACAACCAATAATATACTGCCATCCAAACGCACGCGGTCACGTCGACATAGAATTGAAGCCTGAAAAACAAGATGACCCGGCAGAGATAGCAGATCATGGAGTAACGTCCGGATGAACGCTTCGAAGATACAGGTGTCGCTTTCACTTGGCCAACGACAGATCATCAGCTATGTCGCGATCCTTGCACTTATGAGTATCCTGACAACGATTTCTGTCGTTCTTGTAAATCAGATCAACACATCCTTCACCCAGATCACCGACATCAACGGGGTCAAGCAACGCTACGCCATCAATCTGGGCGGCAGTGTGCAGGACCGCGCCATTGCCGTGCGCGACATGGCACTGGTCGCAAGCCAGGATGAGGTTGACGCCACAGTCGCCATCATCAATGAACAGGCCGCCATTTACGCCGAGGCCGCCCAGGGAATGGCCGAAATCCTTTCTGCCGAACAAACATCATCGGATGAGGAACAGCAGCTTTTTGCTGAAATTCAGGCGATTGAAGAACGCGCAGCCCCGATCATCGAAAAGGTCGTCGGCCTTCGCAAGGCAGGTGAATTTTCATCGACGATCAACCTGATCAACGCAGAAGCCGCACCGGCCTTTGCCGACTGGCGCGCCAGCATCGATGCACTGATCGAACATGAAGAGGCCAAAAGCCAGTTGATTTCCGTATCGGCCAGAACCGTCGCCAGCAACTTTTCGATTGTCATGATCGGCATGCTGGTGGCCTCGCTTGCGATCAGTATCGTTTTGATCATCTGGAACATCCGGGCCATTGCCCCGCTTCGCGGACTGACCACCGGCATGCTTGAAATTGCCGAGGGCAAGCTTGACACCGCCATTCCGGAAATCACCCGGCGCGATGAAGTCGGCGATATCGTCACAGCCGTCAAGGTATTCCAGAAAAACGCGATCGAGCGTCGCGAAATGCGCGCCAAGGAGGCTGAACTTCAACGCGCGCAGGCGCAACGTTCCGAACTTATGGAAAAGCTGACCAAGAACTTTGAAAACACGACCGGCGATCTGTTGGCCGATGTTGGAATGGCCCTTGAAAAGCTGCGCAATTCCGCATCCACACTTGGCCGCACCGCGGAAACAAGCAAGGCACGCGCAAGTGATGCCGCATCTGTTGTATCGGAAGTCGCCCATAATGCGGAATCTGTTGCGTCTGCTGCCGAGGAACTTACCGCATCGGTATATGAGGTCAGCCAGCGCATCGCCCAGTCACGCGAAACCATGTCGCGGGCACAAAACGAAGCCAACAGCACCAATGAAAAAATGTCTGTGCTCGAAACATCGGCAGACAAGATTGGCGAAGTCGTCAAACTGATCACGGATATTGCCGGACAGACCAATTTGCTTGCACTGAACGCCACCATCGAAGCCGCGCGCGCCGGTGATGCCGGCAAGGGCTTTGCCGTTGTCGCCAACGAGGTCAAAAACCTTGCGTCGCAGACCGCACGCGCCACCGATGAAATCTCCGAACAGATCGCCACGGTCCAATCGGAAACCCGTGATGCGGTTGCCGCCATCCGCGAAATTGTCGAAACCATTGGCGTGATCAATGACGACACGGCGGGCATTGCCGATTCAATCAATCAGCAAAGCAACACAACGACTGAAATTTCGTCAAAAATTTCAAACGTTGCGCAAAATACCCGCGATGTTGCCAGCAACATTCAACAGGCAATGGATGCCGCCGACGAAACCGATGCGGCTTCCGGTGATGTCAGGGCCGCCACCGCAAGCATGGAAGAACGCGCTCAAAAGCTCGATCATTCGGTAAAGCAGTTCTTGCGTGATATTGCCTGACATCATTGGGGGACACTGAAAACGAACGGTCAGGATATCAGGGCATCGTGCCCTATCCTGACCGTTCTATTCCCAGTCGCGCCATGCGGCGATAAAGCGTGTTGCGCCCGATGCCAAGTGCCTTGGCCGTGTTGCTGATATGCCAGTGATGACTTTCCAGAAGCTGGCGCAAGGCCCCCTGTTCGGCCTGCTCGATACTGTCGCGGGCCGACAATACGGGTTTTACGACCTCAACCCGGAAATCATCGGGCAAATGGTCACGTTCAATAACGCCATGGTCGGCAAAGACGCTGGCATATTGCAATACATTGATCAGTTCACGCACATTGCCCGGCCATTGATGACGGCTCATAAGATCAATCACCGCGTCAGAGCACTGCACATAGTCGTTCGATAACCCGGCCAGCAAACGCCCGATCAAATCAACAAGATCACTGCGTTCGCGTAACGGCGGTACGGCCAGACGTGCCCCCTTGATCCGATAGAGCAAATCTTCGCGGAATTTCCCGTCCGCCACCGCTTGGTTCAAATCGACATTGCTGGCACAGATCAGACGGAAATCGACTGCTACCGACTTGGTACTGCCAAGCGGTTCGACCGTGCGGCTTTCGAGAACCCGCAATAACCGCCCCTGTGCAGAAAGCGGCATATCCCCGATTTCATCAAGGAACAAAGTCCCGCCATTGGCTTCGCGAATGCGCCCGCCAAACCCGTCGCGCGCCGCCCCGGTAAAGGCCCCGCCCGCATGACCAAACAGTTCGTTTTCAATCAATCCTTCGGGCAGTGCGGCACAATTGATGGCGACAAAATTTCTGGATTTTCCAAGGGTTGCTTCATGGATATGGCGGGCCAGATATTCCTTGCCGCTGCCGGTTTCGCCCGACATCAGGATATTGATATCGCGCGCATGCAGGCGCACACCAATATCGTAAATCCGGCGCAGGGCAGGATCGCGATCGGCAATCTGTGCGGCCGGTTTTGCTGCCTTTGGCGCCCTTGTCGTAATCGGGGTCGATCGCCCGACATAGCGACGGCGCATCCGTTCGGGCATGGTGACAGACCCGAACAAAACCCCGCCCCCGGAAATATTCAACGCGGTCGCCGGGGCCGCCCCCTGATCCTGATTGGCAAATTTCGACAACAGGTCATCCACATCCATTTCAAACATCTGCGCAATGTCTGTGGAATTGTTTGCCGCTGCCAGAATACGGCGTGCGGTTGATGTCGCACCGCTGATCGTGCCATCGGGTGCAATCGATATCATCGCATCACGGGTTGATCCGACATGGCGTGCTTCTGGATGAAGATGCAGGATCACGTCACCTGCCCGTTCATCAAAAAACAGGATACGTTCAAGCGCATCGGCATAATCGGCCACCATGCCGCGCACGCGCAGGCAATCTGTGCGTTTGATATCATCGCGTACTGCCGACACATCAAGAACCGAACAGACCTTGCCATCCGGGTCAAAAACCGGGGCGGCCGTGCAGGTCAGCACCGAATGCTGGGACAGGAAATGCTCGTCCTTGTGGATGGTGATCGGGCGGCCTTCGACGATACAGGTGCCGATACCGTTCGTGCCTTCGCGTTCCTCGCTCCAGACAGCGCCGGGCAAAAGCCCATTGGTCCGAAAGGACGGCAACAGCGAATGGGCGGCAACACTGTCAAGGATCACGCCGCTATTATCGGTCAAAAATACCGCATAGCCCGACGCATCGATCTTGCGATACAGCGTGCGCACCAGATCATGGGCATGATGATAAAGCCGCCCGTTGCGATCACGCAGTTGCCGGGTCTGGCTTTCGGATATGACTTCGGGACGGCGCAAGGTGTCATGAGCCAGCCCGAACCGTTGTTCACACCGTTGCCAGCTTTCAAGAACCGCACGATTTTGCGCACCACCGCTGAGTTGCAGTGCCGCTTCTATCCGTCCGCCGGGAATGTTTCCTGACATAGACGCTATCTCCCTTGTGTCGGTGTTTTGATCCGGAATTTTCCGGTAGCGCAGCTTTTGCTGCATCCGATCACAGGGGCAATCGTACCATATGGCGGGGCCCCTACGCCAAACAGTTTCGCTGGAAAAATACCCCGCAATCAGCAGTGTTCCATTTTTGGAACACTTTGCGCCACCTGTTCGCGACTGTTCTGCGATCCCGCAGCCGTGCATCCCGCCCCCGGATACAGACAACCGACTGAAATAAAGCACTTTCCACAAAGTCCTGGCGGTTCGGATCAAAGTGGCACGACCTTTGCGGATAAGGCGGCGTCACAATCAAAAAGCGGGCGAAAAAATCGCCTGTCGATCTCGGAGGAACCAAAATGATCTACAAGAATCCAAATGACGCCGGCAGTCCGGTCAGCTTCAAGGGCCGTTATGAAAACTTCATTGGCGGCGAATGGGTCGCCCCGGCCAAGGGTCAGTATTTTGAAAATGTGTCGCCGGTGAATGGCAAACCGTTCTGCGAGGTCGCCCGTTCCAGCGCCGACGATATCGAAAAGGCGCTTGATGCCGCCCATGCCGCTTTCCCGGCCTGGGGTAAAACATCGGTGACCGAACGCGCCAACATGCTCAACAAAATTGCCGACCGCATGGAAGCCAATCTGGAAATGCTGGCAGTTGCCGAAACCTGGGACAATGGCAAGGCCGTGCGTGAAACGCTGGCTGCCGACATCCCGCTTGCGATTGACCATTTCCGCTATTTCGCCGGCGCCATCCGCGCACAGGAAGGGTCGCTGGGCGAGATTGACGACAACACGGTCGCCTATCACTTCCACGAACCCCTTGGTGTGGTCGGTCAGATCATTCCATGGAACTTCCCGATCCTGATGGCGGTCTGGAAACTGGCCCCGGCATTGGCGGCTGGCAACTGCGTTGTCCTGAAGCCCGCTGAACAGACCCCGGCATCAATCTGCGTTCTTTTGGAACTGATTTCCGATCTGATCCCGGCGGGCGTGGTCAACGTCGTTCAGGGCTTTGGTGTTGAAGCCGGCAAGCCGCTTGCGCAAAGCAACCGCGTTGCCAAGGTCGCCTTTACCGGTGAAACCACCACGGGCCGCCTGATCATGCAATATGCATCGGAAAACATCATTCCGGTGACCCTGGAACTGGGTGGCAAATCGCCAAACATCTTCTTTGAAGACGTCATGGCCGCCGATGACGATTTCCGTCAGAAAGCCGCCGAAGGCATGGCGATGTTTGCCCTGAACCAGGGGGAAGTTTGCACCTGTCCGTCGCGCGCCATCATTCAGGAAAGCATCTATGACAAGTTCATGGATAACGTTCTGTCGCGCGTTGCCAGTATCAAACAGGGCAACCCGCTTGATACCGACACCATGATCGGTGCGCAGGCCTCGACCGAGCAGATGGAAAAGATCATGTCCTATCTCGACATCGGTAAGCAGGAAGGCGCACAGGTTCTGTGTGGTGGCGACAAGGCCGATCTTGGCGGCGATCTTGCCGGTGGTTTCTATATCCAGCCGACCATCTTCAAGGGGCACAACCGGATGCGGATTTTCCAGGAGGAAATCTTTGGCCCGGTGGTCTCTGCCACCACGTTCAAGGACGAAGCCGAAGCCCTTCACATCGCCAATGACACGCTTTATGGCCTGGGTGCCGGTGTCTGGACGCGCGATGCAAACCGTTCCTACCGCTTTGGCCGGGAAATCAAGGCCGGTCGTGTCTGGACCAATTGCTATCACCTGTATCCGGCCCATGCGGCCTTTGGCGGGTACAAGCAGTCGGGCATCGGACGTGAAAACCACAAGATGATGCTGAACCATTATCAGCAGACCAAGAACCTGCTGGTTTCGTATGATCCGAAACCGATGGGCTTCTTCTGATCGCGCAATGATCGCGGCCGGGCGCATGGCCTCCCCTGTGCGTCCGGTCATTTTTCGCGACCAAGGAGGTCCCCATGACCGGATCAGAAACCATCCCCGACCGGGTCACCGCAACCGATGCGGCGATTGAACTGATCAGGAAGCTTAAATCCATCCATGGCCCGGTGATGTTCCATCAGTCGGGCGGTTGTTGTGACGGCAGTGCGCCGATGTGCTTTCCGGACGGGGAATTCAAAACCGGCGATCAGGATGTGCTTTTGGGCAAAATCGAAGGAAGCCCGTTCTATATCGGACGCGCCCAGTTCGAATATTGGCAACATACCCAGCTGATCATTGATGTGGTGGACGGGCGTGGCGGGATGTTTTCGCTTGAAGGACCCGAAGGCAAACGCTTCCTGACCCGATCCAGGATATTCAGCGACGACGAATGGAAGGCCCTTAAAAAGGCCGAGGAGCAAAACCCGCTGATCTCTGAAACCTGATTTCTGTGTGTTACCCGTGGCGTTTCGCATCCGGTGTCATCCCCCATGATGCCACTCCCCGAAACGCCGGAAGATGCTGACGGTTTTCCTACCCTTTCCGTGGCTTCTTCTTCCTTGCCCGCTGCCTTTACCCATTCGGGCAGCGGGTATTTTTTTTGCCCGGACGGTGGGTAGGTAAATTCTATGCCGTGCCAAGCAGCACGATCACAAACCCGCTTAGCATGCAAAGCACTGCAAGCGACATCAGGGCCGCCATCACAACCCGCCCGCCGACATGCATGACATTTCGGATATCAACACTTAATCCCAATGCCGCCATGGCAAGAATGGTCAGGAACGAAGACACGGCTTTCATGCCACCAAGGGCAAATTCCGGCAATAGTCCGAATGAACGGGCCGTCATCATGACGATAAAGCCGATAATGAACCATGGCACGACCTGCGCAATCGGAAGACGGGTTTCACGTGCCCGCCCGCCAATCAGCGCCAGGCCGAAAATCACCGGCCCCAGCATCAAAACCCGGATCAGCTTGACCAATGTACCAATCTGCACCGCCAAGGCACCGGCCGGCGCGGTTGCGGCCAGAACCTGCGGGACGGCATAAACCGTCAGGCCCGAAAAAATACCATATTGGGTGGCGGATAATCCAAGCCCGGCATGCAGCATCGGCAGGATGAAAACAAACAGAACGCCAAGTATCGCCGTAAAGGAAATTGATGCCGCCACATCGTCCGACCGTGCATCAATCACCGGTGCGGTCGCGGCAATCGCCGAATTACCGCAAATCGAATTGCCGCACGCCACCAGCATCGCAAGATGCCTGGTCAGCCCAAGCGCACGCCCGATATGATAGCTGACAAACAGGCTGATACAGACAACGGCAATGATTGCCGCCACCAGCCCGCCCCCGGCCGATCCGATGGCCTGTGCACTGATCGACCCGCCCAGCAACACGATGGCAATTTCAAGCACCGTCTTGCCACAAAACCGCACCCCGGCGAAATAACGCGGCGCCAGACCAAACACGGATCGCACCACCACCCCGATCAGAATGGCAAAGACCAGACTTTCCACCCAGCCCCGCCCCAGCAGAACACGTTCGGCATGCTCGACAAGCTTGGCGGCAAGCGCGACCATAAGGGTCACGGCAAGTCCGGGCAGGATCGGTTTGATGCGGGTGTTAAAAAACATGATTTTCCTGTGTTTTGATCACAGTCGGAAAATCTCACGCCAAACCATTTACTTCCATCGAATAAAAATTCATATTTCATTCGATTAAATCGAATGATTAAGGCAAGGTCCCCCATCACGCGGCCCCGCCATTGCAAACAGCCCAGTGCGCGGCGCCGGACTCTGCCCCGCGTTTAAAGTCCCCCGGCATGGGCGGGCAAGACGCCAGACCACAGCGGAAGATACCAACGCCATGATGACGCTTGAACAATTGCAGATCTTCGTTGCCGTCGCCGAACGCGAACATCTGACCCGCGCGGCCGAGGCCATTGGCCTGACCCCGTCTGCGGTCAGTTCGGCAATCAAGAACCTGGAAGGCTTTTATGGCGTGGCGCTGTTTAACCGGGTCGGACGACGGATCGAACTGACCCAGACCGGGCGCCTGTTTCTTGACGAAGCCAAATCAACACTGGCACGCGCCCGTGCCGCCGAACTGACACTGGCCGAACTGGGTGGTATGCAACGTGGCGATCTGAATGTTTATGCCAGCCAAACCATTGCCAGTTACTGGTTGCCCCCGTTCCTGATGAAGTTTCATGACCAGTATCCCGGCATTGAAATCCATCTGACAATCGGCAACACCAAAACCGTATCGGATGCGGTACGTGGCGGGGCGGCTGATATCGGCTTTATCGAAGGCGACATTGATGAACCCGCCCTGGCCAAACGCGAAGTTGCCGAAGATGCGCTGGTGATTGTGGTTGGCCCCAAGCATCCCTGGGCCGATGGCAGGCCGCTGACCGCACAGGCCCTGATCACCCAGACCAACTGGATCCTGCGCGAAGCCGGATCAGGCACCAGATCGGAATTTGAAAGCGCGCTGCGTGATCTTGATGTTGATCCGGCGCGCCTTAAAACCGCGCTGGTCCTGCCCAGCAACGAGGCCGTGATTACCGCGGTTGAAACCGGCACAGCCGCCACCGCCGTTTCACAATTCGCGGTCAGTTCCCTGATCGCGCAGGGCCGACTGGCGCGCGCAAGCTTCCCGATCCCGCCGCGTAAATTCATGGTCCTGCGTCACAAGGAACGCAAACAGACGCAAAGTTCACTGGCGCTGGAAAAGCTGTGCCTCGCGGTTACCTCATAGCCTGGAAGATCGGACATCAGAGTTTGCCCGATTACTGGACATCACCCATGACCGATACCTTTTCCGTATCGAGCCTACCCGGTGAACCATTCAATCGCGCGTCCCCAATCAACAGGCCGCGTGAAATGATGCTTCCTTCAACGCAACACCAGAAGGCTGTTACGAACGCTGCCAAGACCCGCAAACATACAAAGAAAGTGATCCTCTCCTCCGGGGTTCCTGCAAATTCCCCGTCTCCAAATTGCAAGATCATTCCCTTGATAATTGGTGTGGCGGCAGAGAAAGCTACCAACTGAATGATCAACAATGCGGGCAAAACCAACAAACTTTTCCCGACAATGTACCAAAAAGTCTTCTTGCCTCTTGCGAACGCGCGTCGCGCCGAACTTTTTCCACCCTGTATTACCGAAACGGGCCAAGTCACAAACAGAACACCAAGAACGAGCGTCGCAAATATCGACACGACTGCTATCGCAACGATGTAAACGGGTAGCTCTTGACTTCCTTGGATAAGGCCTTGCGAGACATTCACCCACAGCAGATGCTGCCAGAATACAATCTCTGCTGTTAAGGCAAGCACCATAATCAGCATGCGATTCAGAAACGAGAAGAACATCCCCCCGCTCTGTCTTGAAAAAGCAAACCAGCAAGGAGCGCCATTGAGATTAAATGAATGCACGGAGTACATCAAAGCAGCAAAAGGAACTGTGAAGGCAATAGCCACAGGGAAAACAACCAGCCCCATGGGCTGTTCAACCCTCAGCGTGAAGCCATCTTTGCTGACTGAGACGACTTGAGCAGGCCCGAAACTCGAAAGCACGAATTCAAGCCCGACCATAGCAAAGATGGCGAGCAAGATGATTGGAAGGTTGTAGAAAAACCCATTCCATGCATCATGAAGTATCCAATTCTCAAACTTTGGATCGTTGAAATTCTTTGGCTGTTTTTGATGCTCAATGTCAGTCACAAGTTGGCCTTATTTCCTGAAAGCTATAACCAGATACGCTAAACATTTTCGGCGATTGGCCTACACGTTCCGTTGGATCACATAGCCCATGATAATCCAACCTACCCAAACAGCCCCTTCTTAGAAAAAGTGCCGCCAATTTCCGAGGATAGTCAGAAGTTTCAGATGCTGAGCCAGTTGCAAAAGTGAAATACTAAAACCGACTATCAAGAGTTGGAAAACCAATCTCCTTAGATCGGCAAAACTCTATGTCCACAAGCTATCTTCAAACTTCCTGGTTGCTTCCTCTTTCAAAGTCCGTCCCCAACCATTTATCTTTCGGCTTTCAAAATCGATTGGTATCAAGTTTTAGAATTTCCAACCGCTCTAACCTATGACGAAAATCACACCTCTCCCTTTGATACTCAATCCCTCCTTCGAATAGGGGTTAAGTCGCCAATCGGTTCTTCAACCGTCATTTTGGAAATTTTCCAAATGTAAATTGCGAATGCGCAATGCAGCATTTCTCGCAAACTTCTATCGATTTCCTTATACAGACCGGCTCCTGATTGGTGGTTTAAGCCCGTCAGGTCAATCAATGAACGGTTTCGCATTGCGGTGAAACACGGGGTCGGACAGGAAGGCTTTGCCTGATAGAAGGACCAACGCCAATGCTTGATGCAGAAATATTGGCACGCATACAGTTTGCTTTTACCGTTTCATTCCACATCATTTTCCCGTCATTTACCATCGGGCTTGCGAGCTTTTTGTTCGTGCTTGAAGCGATGTGGTTGCGCACCCGTGATGACACCTATCTGGCACTTTACAAATTCTGGCTGAAAATCTTTGCGCTGGCCTTTGGCATGGGGGTCGTATCCGGGATTGTGATGTCCTATCAGTTTGGTACGAACTGGGGACCGTTTTCGGAATTTACCGGCGGCGTGATCGGCCCGCTGATGGCGTATGAAGTTCTAAGCGCCTTCTTCCTTGAGGCCGGATTCCTTGGCATCATGCTGTTTGGTTTAAACCGGGTCGGGCCAAAGCTTCATTTCCTTGCCACCACCATGGTTGCGGTTGGAACCCTGTTTTCGGCCTTCTGGATTTTGTCAGCCAATAGCTGGATGCAAACACCTGATGGCTATGTGATTGAAAATGGTCGTGCGGTTGTCACAAGCTGGATCGATGCGATTTTCAATCCAAGCTTCCCCTATCGTCTGGTTCATATGGTTCTGGCCGCCTATCTGACCACCGCCTTTGTCGTGGGTGCCGTCGGGGCGCTGCATTTGTTGCGTGATCGGGAAAACCGCGCGGCCCGCATCATGTTTTCCATGGCCATGTGGATGGCAGCCATTGTCGCCCCGATCCAGATCGTCGCAGGTGACATGCACGGGCTTAACACCCTTGAACATCAACCGGCCAAGGTTGCCGCGATGGAAGGCCATTTTGAAACCCGCGAAGGCGCACCGCTGATCCTGTTTGGCCTGCCCGACATGAAGGCCGAGGAAACCAAATACGCGATAGAAATCCCCAAGCTGGGCTCGATGATCCTGACCCATGACTGGGATGGCAAGATCACGGGGCTTAAGGATTTTGCACCGGAAGACCGCCCCAATGCCCCGATCGTTTTCTGGACGTTCCGGATCATGGTCGGCATCGGGGTTTTGATGGCCTTGCTTGGTATCGCAAGCCTGATCGCCCGGTTCCGGCACAAGCTTTATGACTGCAAGCATTTGCATCGCTTTGCACTGGTCATGGGGCCAAGCGGCTTTGTCGCCATTCTGGCAGGCTGGTTCACCACCGAAGTCGGGCGACAGCCATGGGTGGTTTATGGATTGATGCGCACATCCGAGGCCGGATCACCTGTCACTGCCACGGCAATTGCCGGATCGCTGATCGCCTTTGTCGTCGTCTATTCCATCGTGTTCGGGGTGGGGACGGCCTATATCCTGCGCGCCATGAACCATGATCCGCGTAACGCGCATGTGCCCACCGGTGAATTCCTTCGTGCCGGGGGCCGTCAATTGGCCGCGCATAACAATCCGCAGGCAGGAGAATGATCATGGATTATCAACTGATCTGGGTTCTTTTGATCGCGGTTGCGGTTTTCGCCTATGTCACGCTCGACGGTTTTGATCTTGGGATCGGCATTCTGTTTCCGTTCATCAAGGACCCGGTCAAACGCGGTCGCATGATGAATACGGTCGCCCCGATCTGGGATGGCAATGAAACCTGGCTGGTGCTGGGGGGCGGCGGGCTTTATGCCGCCTTCCCCAAGGCCTATTCACTGCTGATGACGGCCTTTTACATTCCGGTGTTTGTCATGCTGCTTGCCCTTGTTTTTCGGGGGGTGGCGTTTGAATTCCGGTTCAAAAGCAAGAACCATCAGAAACATTGGGATATCGCCTTTTCGACCGGATCAATCATCGCAAGCGCCATGCAGGGTGCGATGCTCGGCGGCTTTATCGAAGGCATTGCCGTTGAAAATGGCCGTTTTGTCGGCGGGGCGTTTGACTGGCTCAGTCCGTTTTCGATCTTTTGCGCCACGGCGGTTGTTGTCGGCTATGCCCTGCTTGGTACCGGCTGGCTGATCATGAAGATGGAAGGCGATTTTCAGGGCAATCTGCGCCGTCTTGCCAAACCGGCCGTGATCTGGATGGCAGCAAACCTTGCTGTAGTGTCGCTGATGACCACTTACGTCAATCCGGCCTATGCCGAACGCTGGTTTGCAATGCCCAATCTGGCCTTTCTGGCCCCGATCCCATTGATCACGGCCGGGCTTTTATTCTGGTTATGGCGGGCGGTTTCGCATCGGGAAAAGACGGTTTTTGGCATTACGCTTGGCATCTTTTTCCTGTGCTATCTGGGTTTTGGCATCACGCTTTATCCCAATATCGTCCCACCAATGATCACGTTCCGCGATGCGGCGGCACCGCAAAACAGCCTTGCCTTCATGCTGGTCGGGGCCGTGATCCTGTTGCCGGTGATCTTTGCCTATACCGCTTATGCCTATTGGGTGTTCCGCGGCAAGGTCAGTGACGAGGGGTATCATTAATGCTGCACATCACTGCGGAAAGAACCAGACGTCTGCTTTGGTTTATCGGGCTTTATATCGGCGGGATTGTCGGGGTCGGGCTTGCGGCCTTTTTGCTTAAGGCCCTGCTGGGTCAGGCATAAACATCCCCGACCACATATGAAATTGCCTGTCATAATCCCCCGGACAGGCAGTCGCCCGGCAGCAAAATCCCCCACCCTGCTGCCGGGTTCTTTTTTTCTACTGGTTGTCCTTGCGCCGGATCAGATCGGCCAGCCGTTCGATCCCGGCGCGAATGCGTTCGGGCTTTTCGGTGGCGAAGCTGAACCGGGCAGTATTGCGCCCCGACTGGTCACAGAAAAAGGCCTGACCGGGGACAAAGGCGACCCTGGCATCTTCCATTGCCTCGACCAGTAGGGCGCGGGCGTCAATATTGTCGGGCAATGTTAACCATACAAACATGCCGCCCTTGGGCCGGGAATAGCTGACATCATCTGGCATGAATTCGTCCATCGCGCCCAGCATCGCATCGCGCTTGGCGCGGTATGCATCACGCAGGGTTTCAATATGGGCCGGGAACAGCTTGCTTGCGGCACGAAGCGCAATTTCCTGATTGATGGTTGAAACATGCAGATCGCCCGCCTGCTTCATCAGAACCAGTTGGCGGATCACCGGGCGCGGTGCGGTTACCCAACCGATGCGCAAGGCCGGGGCCAGCGTTTTTGAAAATGTGCCCAGCTGAATGACGCTACCGGCATCCGGATTGCTGCCCGCTTCATCAAGTGCCAGAAGCGATGGCAGAGTTTCGCCTTCATAGGACAGCTTGCAATAGGCGGCATCTTCAATAATCACCGCGCCATATTTGCGCGCGGTTTCAAGAACCGCCATCCGGCGATCCAGGCTATAGGACCGACCGGTCGGGTTCTGGAAATCGGGCGCCAGATAGGCAATGCGTGCACCATTGGCAAAGGCCGCATCAAGTTCGGCAATGATCGGGCCGTCTTCGTCCATATTGATGCCGACATAGCTTGGCCGACGCATCGAAAAGGCCTGCATGGCGCCAAGGTAGCTTGGCTTTTCCATCACGATTTCGCGGCCGGGCTCCAGCAACAGGCGGGCAATCATATCAAGTGCCTGCTGCGCCCCGCAGGTAATCAGGATATTGTCGATATCACGGGTTGCCCCCGCCTTGGCCAGATCATCGGCAATCCATTGCCGCAATCCCGGCAAACCTTCGCTGATCGAATATTGCAGGCTGCGACGGCCGGCCGCCTCATCACGGGTCAGGCCATCAAACATATCATGAAAATCAGACAACGGGAAAAGATCCGGGTCCGGCACCCCACCGGCGAACGAGGTAATTTCCGGGCGTTCGGCAACCTTCAGCAAATCACGAATTTCCGACGCCCGCAAAGCACGGGCATCGGGCACAATCATCTCGTTCCATTGGATCGTCATGGCATCCTCATTAGGTCAGTCTTCTTGACGTTATTTGGCAAGGAACACTGACCTAAATCAAGTTTATTTTTATATAGGCGACAATTTTGAAATAAAATTACCGAAAACATAAATCCGCAGCCGTTAGTTTGTTCGCAGACAAACATCAGATTTCGGCGCTATTTCAACGAGATGACAAAGGCACGAACAAATATCACTGAAAGAAGCATCGAGACAAAGCAGGCAATCACACCAGCAGCAAGCGCCCGAACACCCAGAACTGCCACATCGGCAGGAATCCCGAGCACATGAAAAATCGCCACCATTTGTCCGATCACCGGCACGATCAGGGTCGAGATAACCGGTAAGAAAAGCAAAACCGCAACCAACCGCCAGATCACATACAGGAAGGTCCCCCTGCCCCGCTGCCAGGTTGTACGCATTGACCTGTCCGCACCAGCAAGAACTGCGGGAAACCAGTTTGCGCCAAGGGCAATCACACCAAGAAATCCAACAAGGATAAATGCCCCGATCAAAAGCCGTCCCGAATGCGACGGTTCAAGACTGCTGCCGAGCAAGGCACGTATGATGTCAGCCACAAAAAATTGCTGATAGACCAGGACCATCGCAATTGTCAGCACCGCCAGCCCCCACATCCCGACACTGCAACAAAGAACAGCATTGCGGTTCGCAGCCAAAATAGCACCCCAACCACCCTGCCGGGTCAAACATGACAGTTGGGCTGAAATGCCAACGACAATCAACGCCACCGCATCAACCAATGCGCGCGCGACAAACCAGCACGTGCCGCCCAATGACAAAACCCCATCCGGACCAAGCAAGGCCGGATGGGGTACAATCGCGTCAAATACAGCAAACAGCGCCAACCATGAAACTGCTGCTGCAACCACCGAACGGTTTAGCCAAAGAACATCAAAAACATCCTGAATAATCCAGGATTTGAATTTCACGCATGATGGCTCATTCTTTGGCATCGCGCCCTGGCTGCTGGATGAAACAGATCAATATATGGCGATGAAGAAGATCGTGGTTCAATCCTTATTGCTTGGCTATTGACGCCCCGGCCTGAAAACGCAACGGCGGCAGCGAAATCATCAGACTGTCAAACGTTTTTCACCAAGGCGATAGGCACGCGATACGATCACAACAATCATGGCACCGATGACAATATATTGAAGGCTGCTTACCACCATTGTTATGACTGAGGTTGCGTTAAAGGCCAGCGCGCCATCGCTTGATATCAGCGGTTGCCCACCTGCTGTCTGAACCAGATTTACAATCATCGAGCCCAGAAAAAGCATCAACACAGGCCCCAGCAAAACCCGTCCTGTAACGTACCATACAGTCTTCCGTCCTCTCGCAACCGCACGTCCCACACCACTTCCATCGCCGATAAGGGCCGCAGGCAACAATGTTGCAAAGAACACCAGAACGATCCAAAGAACAACAAAGGTTAAGATGCTGGAAATGCCTATCGCAGACAGGTTCTCGATCTTGGCCATGTCTTCCGGAGACAACATGAAATGGCCGCTCAGGACAAACAGCCCCAATGATGCGGGCAAGGTATCAAGAAGTTGCAGGACAATATAACGCCCTGAAAAAAGCCGGACACGCGACACATCAAATTCCTTGAATGCCGCAATGCCTGCATACCCATTTTGCAACCAAGCAAACAGCGACAGCGCAAAATATCCCCAGATGACAAGTCCAAGCACATAGATGACATAGACCTGGCCGGAAAAAGATACTGCGAACTGCCAGAAAGCCATTGCCAGCATCAGGATGGCCACAATTAGAGTGCTGGCCCAGCAGCGCAAAATCGCAACAAAACTGGTCTTCCAGATACCTGGCTGTTTGGGGCTGGTTTGGACAGTCTCTTTATCTTGCGCCATTTCAGATCGCCTCTGCCTGTTTGAGTTCGGTTGCCGGTTGGCTTGCATCAGCCAGACGCGCCTCGCCAAGCTGATAGGCGCGTGACAGGACCACGGCGACAAGAACAACGCCGGTTGCCCATACCAGATAGGCCAGACCGCTCATGGCTATATCAAACGGCACAAATTGCAGTTCGCCTGCCTGAATTGTGTATGTACGAACGGCGTCGGAAAACCGCCCGGGCAACAGGAACACGGTTACCAGGAACAATACAATATTGGCACCCGGCCCGACGATCAGGCGCGACGTCACATAGCCGATCGTTTTGCGACCGCGTGCAAACGCCCGCCGGATCGACGAACCATCGGCCATGATTGCTGCGGGCAGCCAGGTTCCCACCAAACCAAGTGCGATCAGCATCGCCACCCCGTAAAAGGCAAGCACCGCAACCATCACCAGGAAAAACCGAACGTCTTCCCGGGCCGCCTTGATTTCGGGGATCGCCAAAATTGGAACCATCACGAAAAGTGCCGGGATAAGCGTCACCATGGCCACGGCAAAGCCGCGCATGAAGAACTTGAAGAAAGCGCTTTTTTCAAGCGCACCCACCGCGGAAAACCCGCTGACATTGCGCAAAACCGTCATGTGACAGGCAATGGCAAGATACGCGCCGACAAAATAGGTCGGCAAATCCGGTGATTCCATATCAGGCCGCAAGGCATAAATCACGATATCCATGATCCACAATGCCGCAACCGCCGCAGTAAAAATCACGATGTTTTTGCGAATGACGTCTGTGGCCTCGCCCCAGATCGTGATGTCGAATTTCATGCCTGTCCCCCAAGCGCGTTTAACGTGAATTCCCTTCTGGCAATGCTACTTTTCCCGCATGGCGTTTCCTGTGACTTCTGTCACACCTATCCGCCTGTGACAGGCCCCCTCCTTATGAACAGTGTCTGCTGAGATTGCTTTGGCGTGCCGGACTTTTAGCTATTGGCAATTGCGGCAGCGGCCGATAAATTAAACACATGGAGAATGTTAAATATAATTGGACCACAAAAATTTGTGTAAAAATAGAAATCACACTTGCGTTGCGGCGCATTCCATATTACCCATCAAAGCCAAGTGAAATACAATTATAAACACAAAAAATTGTGTTAATTGCCACAGTTTTGATTGATCGGCAGGAAAGAGAATGCAGCCCAATCTGACCCATCTCCGCCAGCTTGAGGCAGAGAGTATCCATATCATCCGCGAGGTTGCGGCATCGTTTGAACGGCCGGTGATGCTTTATTCCATCGGCAAGGATTCATCGGTTCTGCTGCATCTGGCGCGCAAGGCGTTCTATCCCGCACCGCCGCCCTTCCCGCTGATGCATGTTGATACCACCTGGAAATTCCGCGAAATGATCGAGTTTCGCGACCGGATGGCGGCGGAATATGGTTTTGATCTGATTGTTCATATCAATCAGGACGGTGTCGAACGCGGCATTGGCCCGTTCACCCATGGGTCAAGCCTGCATACCGATGTCATGAAAACGGAATCGCTCAAACAGGCGCTGAACAAATACAAGTTCGATGCCGCCTTTGGCGGGGCCCGCCGTGACGAGGAAAAGGCACGCGCCAAGGAACGTGTATTTTCCTTCCGCACCGAAACCCACCGCTGGGACCCGAAAAACCAGCGCCCGGAATTGTGGGATATCTATAACGCCCGGATCAACAAAGGCGAAAGCATCCGTGCTTTCCCGATCTCGAACTGGACCGAGCTTGATATCTGGCAATACATCTATCTCGAACAGATCCCGATCGTGCCGCTGTATTATTCGGCAAAACGTCCGGTCGTCGAACGCGATGGCATGCTGATCATGGTTGATGACGACCGCATGCCGCTTAAGCCCGGCGAAAAGCCGGAAATGAAGTCGGTACGTTTCAGAACGCTTGGTTGCTATCCGCTGACCGGTGCCGTTGAGTCCGAGGCAGCGACCCTGCCCGAAATTATCCAGGAAATGCTTCTGACCCGTTCAAGCGAACGTCAAGGCCGCATGATTGACCATGACCAGGCCGGGTCGATGGAGAAGAAGAAGCAGGAAGGTTACTTCTGATGGCGCATAAATCTGACCTTATTGCTGATGATATTCTCGGCTACCTCAAAGCCCAGGAAGAAAAAAGCCTTCTGCGTTTCATCACCTGCGGCAGTGTCGATGACGGTAAATCGACCCTGATCGGTCGTCTGCTTTGGGATTCCAAACTGATTTTCGAAGACCAGCTGGCGGCGCTGGAATCTGACAGCCGCAAGGTTGGCACCCAGGGCGGCGAGATTGATTTCGCCCTGCTGCTTGATGGTCTTCAGGCCGAACGCGAACAGGGCATCACCATTGATGTCGCCTATCGCTTCTTTTCGACCGACAAGCGCAAATTCATTGTCGCCGATACCCCGGGCCACGAACAATATACGCGGAACATGGCAACCGGTGCATCGACTGCCGATGTCGCCGTGATCCTGATTGATGCGCGTAAAGGCATCCTGACCCAGACCCGTCGCCACAGCTTCATCACGTCCCTTCTGGGCATCAAGCACGTGGTTCTGGCCGTCAACAAGATGGACCTGATTGATTATGATCAGTCCAAATTTGACGAAATCGTCGCCGCCTATAACGCGTTCGCAGCACAGCTGAATTACAGCTCGATCACGGCGATCCCGCTATCTGCCCTGCGTGGCGACAACATGATCGAAGCCAGCGCCAATACACCCTGGTATTCCGGTCCGACGCTTCTGGCCCATCTTGAAGACATTCAGGTCGAACAGGATGCGATCAACAAGCCGTTCCGTCTTCCGGTGCAGTGGGTCAACCGCCCGAACCTTGATTTCCGCGGCTTTTCCGGCACTGTTTCTTCGGGTCGGGTCAAACCGGGTGATGAAATTGTTGTCACCGCATCGGGGCAGACCAGCAAGGTCAAGGAAATCGTCACCTTTGACGGCAACCTTGATGAAGCCATCGCCGGTCAGGCCATCACCCTGACCCTTGAAGACGAGATTGATATTTCGCGCGGTGATGTTCTGGCGGCATCCGATGCCAAACCGGAATTCGCCGATCAGTTCGAAGCCCGCATCATCTGGATGCATGAAGATCATCTTCTGCCCGGTCGCCCCTATCTGATCAAGATGGGCGCACAGGTAACAAGCGCACAGATCAGCGACCTTAAATACAAGGTCAATGTCAATACGCTCGAACATGTGGCGGGCAAGACGCTTGAACTGAACGAAGTCGGGATTGCCAATATCTCGGCGGACAAGGCACTGGCCTTTGACCCCTATGACGAAAACCGTCATTCGGGCCGTTTCATCATCATTGACCGCTTCACCAATGCGACTGTTGGTGCGGGCATGGTCAACCATTCCCTTCGCCGTGCGACCAACATCAAATGGCAGGAAATGGACATCAACAAACAGGCACGTGCCTATCAGAAAGGCCAGAAATCGGTCGTTCTGTGGTTCACCGGCCTGTCGGGTGCGGGCAAATCAACCGTCGCCAACCTGGTGGAGAAAAAGCTCCATGCGCTTGGCAAGCACACCTACACCCTTGATGGTGACAATGTGCGTCATGGCCTGAACAAGGATCTTGGCTTTACCGATGCGGACCGTGTCGAAAACATCCGCCGCGTTGGTGAAACCGCCAAGCTGTTCGTTGATGCCGGTGTGATCACGCTGGTTTCCTTTATCTCGCCATTCAAAAGCGAACGCCAGCTTGCCCGCAGCCTTGTTGAAAAAGACGAATTTATCGAAGTCTTTATCGACACCCCGCTGGAAGTCTGTGAACAGCGCGATGTCAAAGGCCTTTATAAAAAGGCGCGCGCCGGCGAGATTGCCAATTTCACCGGGATTTCAAGCCCCTATGAGCGGCCCGAAAATGCCGAGATCGTGGTCAACACCGCCGATCAAAGCGCAGAAGAAGCCGCCGAACAGATTGTCGCCAAACTCGAAGAATTTGGCGTTCTCGGGGCCTGGTATCCCGAAATCTGACGGCCTGCCCGATCTGATCAACACGAAACCCGACAGTTCCGACTGTCGGGTTTTGTTTTATTCCGGGCCCCGAAATCTGGCATCGCCCCAATCATCACAAGACCAGCCCGATTACAGCCCCACCTGCGACCTTGTAAAATACCAGCCCGAAGGTAACATCAAAACAGGACCCGGAACGGAGGTACCAATGCGGTTTTGCCCGCGTCTGGATGTCGATACATGGCTTTTGTCACTTGTGACCATTGCGCTGTACCTGTTTGTGCCAGATCCCCTTTTGGCAGAGGAAACAGGTTTTCGCTTTGGCGCGCATGTATCGCTTAACAACCAGTGGGCCCGATATACCACACCGGCCAACCGCAATCTTGCCGCTGCCCTTCAGGCCAGAACGTCATCGGGGTCGATCGAAACCCTTCCAAATGATCGGCTTTTCCATCTGTATCGTTCCGGCGAACTTGATTGCATTCTGACCGGTGGCTGGCCCCATGATGACCCGCAACTCGTTTCAAAACATGCACTAAGCTTCGAAGTCCGGCTGTTCACCCGCAAAGATGTTGACCTTGGCAGCAAGAATCAGGTTCTGGTTGGTCGCCTGAAACAGTTTCCCCCGCCGCCATTACCTCTGCCCGATACGATGATTGACTGGGTGGCCCTGCAAAACCTTAAACAGGGCTTTGATCTGTTGCGGGCCGGGCGTATTGATGCGCTGCTTGCCGATCCGTCCCATGTGCAAAATGCCCCTGGTGCCCCGCATGACGGCATTGTTGCCGCCGACCTTCCGCCTGTTAGACGCTTTGACGTGCCGCTGCTCTGCCATGACAATGAACGCAATCGTCATTTCCTTGATATCCTTGATCAAACATCCCTGACCCAGTGACACGAGCCCGCCGATTGGCCCCACCGGTTTGATAAAACTGGCCCTTGTCGACGGGACCGATTTCAGCAAATCTGGCTATCCACTGTTCGTTGTCAGGAAGAAAAATGACCTCGCCCCACAAAGATGTTTTTGGAAAACCCGTTGGCCATCCGGTGGAAAGCTGGACCGGATGCGCCATGCCGCCACGCAGCGACATGGTCGGCCAGCATGTGATCGTCAGCCCGCTTGACCTTGCCCGTGATGCCAGGCACCTGTTTGATGCCAACACCATGGCACAGGACGGTTCGCGCTTTACCTATCTTTCGACTAATGCGTTCAACGATTTTGCCAGCTACAAGGCCTGGCTGGAAACCATGGCGGGTCAAAGTGACCCGATGCTTCATGCCATCATCGACAAAACCCGCAATTCGGCGGTTGGCGTTGCAGCCTTTATGCGCATTGATGCCGCCAATGGGTCGGTTGAAATCGGCAATATCAATTATTCCCCGGCATTGTCGCAAACCATTGGCGGGACCGAGGCGATGTATCTGATGATGCGGCGCGCCTTTGACGAACTTGGCTATCGCCGCTACGAATGGAAATGCGACGATCAAAACGCCCCGTCCCGCGCCGCCGCCGCCCGGTATGGCTTCACCTATGAAGGCACGTTCCGCAACCATATGGTCTATAAGGGCCGCAATCGTGATACCGCGTGGTTTTCCATCACCGCCGAAGAATGGCCCGCTATTCGCAGCGGGTTCGAAGCATGGCTGTCACCCGACAATTTTGACGCCAATGGCAAACAACGCCAGCGACTGGAAGACCTGCGCCCCTGACTTGCCGCGCGGCGCGCATATCCGGGGGACCGGGCATCAATATCTGACGGCTTACGAACTGGTGATTTTGATTTGTTCAACCTTGCCCCTATAGTCGGGCCAGGCTTGACCAACCAAAACGAGTTCCCGATGTTTGATGCCCGCCTGCGCCCGCTGATCGACATACCGCTTAATGCGGCTGCCCGTACCCTGTCGGGCACGGGGATCACCCCGAATGCCATCACCGGCATCGGCTTTTTGTTCGGGGTCCTTGGTGCGGTGTTTCTTGCCTTCCAGCTTGATTACGCGGCCCTTGTGATGATCTTGTTGTCGCGGATCATGGACGGGCTTGACGGTGCCGTTGCCCGTCATGCAGCCCCAAGATCACGCCACCCCGGTGCCAAAACACAGGAAAGCGACCTTGGCGGCTATTACGACATTGTCGCCGATTTCCTGTTTTATTCCGGCATCATCCTGGGATTTGCCATCGGGCGTCCGGAACATGCGCTTATGGCGGCATTTCTGATTTTCTGTTTTGTTGGCACCGGATCGAGTTTTCTGGCCTATGCGATCATCGCAGCCAAGCAGAACCGCAACCATGACAAACAGGGCAAAAAAAGCTTCTATTTCCTGACCGGCATTACCGAAGGCAGCGAAACCATCCTTGTTTTGTGTCTGATTTGCGTCTTTCCCGGCTGGTTCCCCCAGATTGCTGCAATCTTCGGGGCCTTGTGCCTGATAACGACATTTGGCCGTATCTTGCAAGCACGTCGCGATTTCGGCTAACGGCCGGAAAAGACGTTGTAACTTCTTGAAGTCCCCGACCGTCACAACCATATCGCCAGTAGCACACAAGGTCGTCATACTCCCGGTCGCCCCCAACGATGACCTGCAAAGAAACCAGTGTCAGCATCCGTTGACCCGATGGTCCAGAACCGTCAGATCAATACCGCCTGACCTTAAAAAACGACAGGAACATTATGCGGCCAGTCTCGAATGTTTTTGCTTTGATTTTCGCGTGCTTTCTCGTTGTTGCCTGTGACCAGTCAGGCCCGATCAAGATCGGTTTCATTGCCGGATTGTCCGGACCGGGTTCGGATACCGGAACCGATGCACTCAATGCGCTGAAGCTTGCCGCCCAGCAAGTCAATAACGATGGCGGCATCAATGGCAGGATGGTTGAAATCCTGCCGCGGGATGATGAAAAATCACCCGAAGTCGCCCAACAGCATGTCCGCGAACTTTCCCAACTTGGTGTGGATGCCATTGTCGGTCCCATCATCAGTTCGATCGGCATGGCGATCCTGCCGGTTATCAACGAACTTGGCATCGTGACCGTATCACCAACGGTATCGGCCGCCGAATTTGCCGGTTTTCGCGACTATCTTTTCCGTATGAACACCACCACACGTGAAAATGCGCGCGCCTATGCAAAACGCAGCATCGAACTTGACCGAAAACGCGTTTCCATCGCCCTTGATGGTCAAAACGAAGCATTCGCCGACAGCTGGTATCGTGAATTTCTTCTGGAATTCGAAGAACTTGACGGCCGGGTGATTTCCAAAAACTGGATCAACACCAGTCAGGCCAGCAATGCCGACATCGCCAGACAACTGGTTGATGATGCCCCCGATGCGATCGTGCTGGTCGCCAACAGTTCCGACAGTGCCAATCTTGCGCTTGAAATCCGCAAACTGTCCAAGGACATCCCGATTTCTGCTGCGGAATGGGCCGGAACCGATTTGCTGATTGAAATCGGCGGAACTGCGGTCGAGGGCATGGAACTTGTCCAGGCCTATGACCGCTATGACACCAATCCGCGCTTCCAGCAATTTGTTGCCGATTACGAAGCCATGTTTGATCGCCATCCGGGGTTCAGTGCGGTTCTGGCCTATGATGCAGCAACGGTTCTGTTTACCGTGCTCAAGACCAAACACCCCGATCAGAAACTGGCCAATGCCATGACCGATCTGCCCCCGCAGATGGGGCTGCATCAGGAACTGAAATTCGATCAGTATGGGGATGGCAATCGCGACGTCTATTTCGTGACAATTCAGAACGGCAAATTCATCCGCGTGAAATAGACCAGTATCGCCGCACTAAAAAACAAAAGCCCTGCTTGTGCAGGGCTTTTTCTTGTCGGCATCGGGGATGAATTCCCGAAATCCTAGTGATCGCTTTCTTCAAGGAAATGGTCGCCAAGGCCAGTATCGTATTCCATACCTTCCTTGGTCAGAACGATGCTGCCCGGATAGCCTTCCTTGACCAGTCCCTTGCGGGTCAGCGCGACCCAGACTGCCGGGTTTTCAAAGCCGCTGGCGTCACGGGCCGCAACGGTGAATTTGCCGACATGTACATGGTCACCATGGGCATGGGGCACACGCAGAAGAGTTGCCTCACCGCTGGCTTCGTCGATCTTGCCCGAATTCGGGTCTTTGGCGATGACCTGTGCCAGGACAAGGGTGCGAAGCTGCAACTTGTTGAGTTTCAGCGGGTTTTTGCGAACGAATGCCATATCTGGTGTTACCCCGGTTTCAATGGATTGATTGCAAGGACATATCTGTTACTTGGCGCAATGATGCAAGCCCTGTTTTGGCCGGGCGCCTTGCAGCAATTGCATTGCTTGGCATCCGATTCCTTGCCAGGCAGCAAAATTTCAGCCGCACAACAGCCGGGCCAAACCCGACAGACCGCGCTATCCACCCGCCAGCATCTTGCGCAATTTGCGGTCCCGCTTAAGGTGCCATTCCCGGCTCATGGCCTGACCGAAGGTACGGAACCGTTCAACATAAACCAGCTCCCACTGCCGCCCGCGCGTGGTCTTGGCCCCTTTGCCGCTATTATGCGTCACCAGCCGCGCCTCAACATCGGTTGACCAGCCGACATAAGTCCTGGGCAGCTTGACCCGGACATTTGCCGCCGGATCAAACCCCAATTCACGCAGCACATAGACAAAGGTGAATGACGCCATTTCCGAAGCTGTTTCAATACGATGTTACATCAGGTGTGTTGAGGTTCGCGGCCTCGCATGACGAAAATGGCCGCTTTCGAGAACCGGCGCGCACCGTACCAAAGTACATGAACCGGAAGCACAGAAAGCGACCATTTGCAGCCCATATGGGGCAAATTAAAGGGTGGAGTTAAACGCGCCACCGTCCAGCAGAATATTCTGCCCGACCATGAATTTCGCATACTCGCTGCACATGAAGGCACAGGTCGCACCGAAATCAAGCGGATCACCAAAACGACCGGTCGGAAGGCCCGCCTGGGTTTTGGTGCGTGCTTCATCAAGGCTGATGCCTTCGGCCTTTGACTTGTTGGTCATCAGGGCGTTGATGCGGTCGGTGTCATGCTGTCCCGGAAGCAGGTTGTTCATGATCACGCCATCCTTGGCAACCTGACGCGACGTTCCGGCAACAAAACCGGTAAGACCGGCACGCGCCCCGTTCGAAAGACCAAGATGGGGGATCGGCGATTTGACCGAACCCGAAGTGATATTGACGATACGGCCCCATTTGCGCGAAATCATGCCCGGCAGAACCGCGGTCGCAAGCAGGATCGGCGTCAGCATGTTTGACTGAACCGCGGCTTCCCATTCGGCCTGTCCCCAATCGGACCAGATGCCCGGGGGCGGACCACCGGCATTATTGACCAGAATGTCGGGCGCACCTTCGGCGGCAAGGACCTTGTTGCGGCCTTCCTCGGTCGTGATGTCACAGGCAACCGTCGTGACATTCACGCCATATGTATCACGGATATATTCCGCCGTTTCATTCAGCGGCCCTTCGGAACGTGCATTAAGCGTCAGATCAACACCGGCTTCTGCCAGTTTGATGGCGCAACCACGGCCAAGCCCCTTGGACGAGGCACAGACAATAGCCTTGCGGCCTTTAATTCCCAGATCCAATGGATCCTCCCATCTTGGAGTTCGTCTAATGGCAGGAATTTAGACCGGGCATGGCCGTCTGGTCAAACACCGTTCCACGATCTGGAACGATTAATCCAGATCACCGGCATCTGCAAAATCACCGGTTGATCACGCCCCGAACACCGCGTCATGTGCCGCGACATAGGCAACGGCGGCCTTTGAAACATCGGCCACCGACATGCCGGGTTTGTAAATGCCCGACCCCAGACCAAACCCGTCACACCCGGCCTTGGAATAGGTTGCAAAATCATCCGGACCGACGCCCCCGACCGCATAAACCGGCATCTGTGCCGGAAGAACCGCGCGCATGGCCTTGATGCCATCAGCACCAATGATGCTGGCCGGAAAGATTTTAAGCCCGTCTGCCCCGGCCTTGATGGCGGCAAAGCATTCACTTGGCGTCAGCACACCGGGCCAGGACCCCATGCCAAGTTCTTTGGTTTTGGCGATCACCTCGATATCGCAATTGGGCGAAACGATAAACTCACCCAAAGCCTTTTTGACATTGGCCACATCATCAGGCGTCAAAACGGTCCCTGCCCCGATCATCGCCGCATCCCCGACCGCTTCCTTCATCGCGCGGATGCTTTTAAGAGGTTCTGGCGAATTAAGCGGCACTTCAATCATGCTGATGCCGGCATCGACCAGCGCGCGGGCCATATCGGCCGCCTCATGGGGTTGCACCCCGCGCAGGATCGCAATCAGCCTGCGGTGTTTTTTGCCGCTGCGCGCATCGGTAATCTGTTCTGCAACATATGGTGCCATGGTCTTAAATCCTTTGTGATGCGTGCGATAAGGTCTGATAGGCCTGGCTCAATCCGGCAAGGGTGATGGCACCGCCATCCATCGCCAGCGCAGTTTGGCCATGCACGGCCAGTGCTGCCTGATATAGGGATGCAAGCTTGCCTGCACCAACCAGTGCAATGGTTTCACCATCTTGCAACCGATCCAGAATATCGGCAATTTCCAGACCGATCACACTGCCCGACAAAACCGCCACCCCTGACGGGACGTCTGCGCTGTTCAAGGCAACAAGGCCCGCGGCACGCACGGTAAAAAGCTGATGCAAAAAGCTGCCGGGCTGCGTTTTTGCCGACCGAACCGCCCCGGCAAAGGCCGCATCATCCCAATCATCGCCAACCGAATGGCGCAGGATTGATTGGCGGGACAAAAGTGCAAAGACCTCGCCACTCATATAGGTCCGAAAGGCGGTGATTTTTCCGTCCGCAACCCGCGCCCATTTCGAATGGGTTCCGGGCAGGCATACCCAACCGGCAAAATCCGGGTTTTGGTTCATAAAGCCGACAAGCTGGGTTTCCTCGCCGCGCATGACATCGGCATCGCCCGATATTTCGCCAACGCCTTTGGGACGCTGACACAATCCGGGCAGGATCGAAACCGCCACCCTTGGGTCGGCCACCGTCGGGCTGACCGCCCCGGATGCCAGATCGCGCGGTGCAACCGGCACCTCGCAATACGGGGCTTCAAGCCATCCCTGCCGCGCCCCGGCCATGCCGCAAATCACCACCGGCACATTGCGTATCGCCGGGTCAAGCCAACGGTCAATCAGCCCGATCAGAACCCCTTCGAAGCTCAGTTTATCGTCCCCGGCAATCGCATTCATGCCAAGCGGACTTTCCGCCATCGCCAGGATGTTAGCGCTATCATCCATTGCCCAGACGCGCAAATTCGATGTGCCCCAGTCAACCGCGATCCAGCTTGGTGCCTGGGCCGGGATGCCCGAATGATGTGATGAAGCCGTCAACGCCCTGCCCTTCTATGATTGTCGGCACAGGTCCCGAACCGGGATCAATGCCGCCTGTTTGCATTCCTCATACTATTGGGCGCATGAATGGTCAATCCATCGCGCAGGAAATCACCGCGCACGCTCTCAAATGCATAACGCCGCGGCGACCACCCCGATATCAGATCTGCGGGGCCGGTACATCGGGATCAAGCAGGCTTTGATGCGATTTCCAGTTTTGGGCTTCGATAAACACCTTGGATACTTCGGGGATGGCAGCACGGATATCGATCTCAAGCCGCGACACGGCGGCTTCGACCTGTGGCGATCCGATCTTGTCATCAAAATCGACACTGACACAGACAATCACGCTTTGCGGTCCGTGATGCAGTGTGATGATTTCATTCACCCCCAAAATGCCCGGAATGCCCGCAACCATCCGCGCGATCTTTTCGCGGCTTTGCGCATTGGCACTTTCCCCGATCAGAAGCCCCTTGCACTCGACCGCCAGGAAAAACGCCGTCACCGCCAGAATAAGACCGATCATCACCGATGCCAGCCCGTCAAGCACCGGCATATCAAGCAAATAGGCCGCCGCAATCCCGACAAACGCCACCAGCAAACCCAATAGGGCCGCTGAATCCTCAAACAGGATGACAAACACCGTCGGGTCCTTGCTGCTATGCACGGCCTTGATGATCGTCTTGTCGGGGTTCTGGGCCCGAAATGCCCGATAGGCTGTGCGAAACGCTGCCCCTTCCAGCACCATGGCAATGATCAGGATCGTGAACACGACGTGATATGTCCGGATATCAAACCCGCCAAGCGATGCCACCACATGGATATCAAGCGCGTGGGGATGAAGGATCTTGTCCACCCCCTCCCAGATCGAAACACCGGCCCCCAATCCGAAAATCATCACCGCAACCAGAAACGACCAGAAATAGGTCTCCTTGCCATAACCCATCGGATGACGTTCATCAGGCTCCTGGGTCGACAGCTTCAACCCCAAAAGCAAAAGCCCCTGATTGCCCGTATCAACCAGCGAATGGATGCCTTCGGACATCATCGCCGCAGAACCGGTAATCGCCGCCCCGGCAAACTTGGCCACAGCAATCAACAGATTGGCCGTCGCGGCCATGTAAATGGCCCCTTTTGAGGAATGAGACATATACGCGCTATCCATTCTGAATGATCGGTGATGTGTGCCTGAACCGAGCATCTGAAAAAAGCCCGACAGGCAAATGACTTAGCCCAGTCTAACCGCTTTTGGCCGAATGTCACGGCCTGTCACAGCCTGTGCCGCCGGTTTGGCTCCGCCGCCCGAAGAAATCGAAAAAAGCTATCAAAGATACATAAAATAACTATTTCACCTATTACGCATCAAATTGTTAGGCTCTTCAAAGCGATGGGGAAACCCATGGTTTCGGAATTTGTGACCACGTTCGTTGCGATCTCTGAGTTGAACATTATCTGCAACATGAAAGCTTCACGTAGAAATACTGGCGCACTCATACTGGTTTTGTTTAAATCACATCTCAGGGAACCCAACCATAAGGCGACATGAAACAGCAGATCGGGACTTGCTGTTTTGCCCCGGTCGTCTTTGGCGCAAAACGAAACGGGTCAAGGAGCTGTTTTAAAAACATCTCAGCCACTACGGAGAGAGAAAAATGGACGGAAAACATACCGCAGGGAAATGTCCGGTAATGCACGGCAGCATGACCGAGACCGGCACCACCAACACCGACTGGTGGCCCAAGACCCTTAATCTTGACATCCTGCATCAGCACGACACCAAATCCACGCCCTATGGCAAGGACTTCAACTATGCAGAAGAGTTCAAGAAACTTGATCTCAACGCTGTCAAAACCGACCTGAAAAACCTCATGACCGACAGCCAGGACTGGTGGCCGGCGGACTGGGGTCATTATGGTGGTCTGATGATCCGTCTGGCCTGGCACTCTGCCGGTTCCTACCGTCTGGCCGATGGCCGTGGCGGCGGCGGCACGGGCAATATCCGCTTTGCCCCTCTGAACTCCTGGCCTGATAACGCCAACCTTGACAAGGCACGCCGTCTTCTGTGGCCGATCAAAAAGAAATATGGCAACAAGATTTCCTGGGCTGACCTGATCATTCTGGCCGGCACCATGGCTTATGAATCGATGGGCCTCAAAGTCTTTGGTTTTGCCGGTGGTCGTGAAGATATCTGGCATCCGGAAAAAGACGTTTACTGGGGTGCGGAAAAGGAATGGCTGGCACCGTCTGATTCCCGTTATGACGATGTCACCAAACCCGAAACCATGGAAAACCCGCTTGCCGCCGTGCAGATGGGCCTGATCTATGTGAACCCGGAAGGTGTCAACGGGCAGCCTGACCCGATCAAGACCGCCGCCCAGGTGCGCGAAACCTTTGCCCGTATGGCAATGAATGACGAAGAAACCGCCGCCCTGACGGTCGGGGGTCATACCGTCGGTAAAACGCACGGCAATGGCGATGCTGCCCTTCTGGGCGAAGCTCCCGAAGGGGCTGACATCACCGAACAGGGTCTGGGTTGGAACAACCACACCACGCGCGGCATCGGCCGTGACAGTGTGACCTCGGGCATCGAAGGTGCCTGGACCACCCATCCGACCAAATGGGATAACGGTTATTGCAAGCTTCTTCTGGGCTATGAGTGGGAACTCAAGAAAAGCCCGGCCGGTGCCCATCAGTGGGAACCGATCAATATCAAGGAAGAAGACATGCCTGTTGACGTCGAAGATCCGTCAATCCGTTGCATGCCGATCATGACCGATGCCGATATGGCCATGAAAATGGACCCGACCTATCGTGCTATCATCGAGAAATTCGACAATGACTTCGAATATTTCTCCGATTGCTTTGCCCGTGCATGGTTCAAGCTGACCCACCGTGATCTCGGCCCGAAAGCCTGCTATCTCGGCCCGGACGTTCCGGCCGAAGACCTGATCTGGCAGGACCCGATCCCGTCGGTTGACTACACCTTGTCAGACGCCGAAATCGCCGACCTCAAGGCCAAATTGCTGGCGTCCGGCCTGACCTCGGCCGAGCTGATCAACACCGCCTGGGATTCTGCCCGTACCTTCCGTGGTTCGGACAAGCGTGGTGGTGCCAATGGTGCCCGCATCCGTCTCGCCCCGCAGAAGGATTGGGAAGGCAACGAACCGGCCCGCCTTGCCAAGGTTCTCAGCACCCTCGAAGGCATTCAGGCCGGCCTTGCCAAGAAAGTCTCGATTGCTGATCTCATCGTTCTGGGCGGTACGGCTGCGGTTGAAAAGGCCGTCAAGGATGCCGGCTTCAACATCACTGTTCCGTTCGCACCGGGTCGTGGTGATGCCACCGACGAGATGACCGATGCCGAAAGCTTCGAGCCGCTCGAACCGCTGGCCGACGGGTTCCGCAACTGGGCGAAAAAGGACTATGTCGTTCAGCCCGAGGAAATGCTGCTCGACCGCGCACAGCTTCTTGGCCTGACCGCCCATGAAATGACGGTTCTGCTCGGTGGCATGCGTGTTCTTGGCACCAACTATGGCGGTACCAAACACGGCGTGTTTACCGACCGCGAAGGTGTTCTGACCAACGACTTCTTCGTCAATCTGACGGATATGGGCAACAGCTGGAAGCCGGCGGGCAAGAACCTCTATAACATCGTCGATCGCAAAACCGGCGACACCAAATTCACCGCCACCCGCGTTGATCTGGTGTTTGGTTCAAACTCGATCCTGCGCGCCTATGCAGAGCTCTATGCCCAGGACGACAACCAGGAGAAGTTCGTTAAAGACTTCGTTGCGGCTTGGACCAAAGTGATGAATGCGGATCGGTTTGATCTGGCGTGAGGTGTTGAGCCTCTAGGATGATTTGGATTGGAGCTTTTGGGCTCTGATGTGAGAACACCCCCGGTCGTGAGGCTGGGGGTGTTTTTTTTAATTAGGACCAGTTGTAACAAAAAACTTTTTCAATCTGCGTAGAATGAGGACAACGAAGCTTTTCCTGAAATATCCAATGTATCCGCGAAGAACTCAGTGAATGCATCTTCAAACGCTTTTACGACCCTATGCGGATCGGACTTCGGTTGATGTTCGACGAGGACTGCATCGTGTAGCGGAATAATTATCCTGAAATCTTGCAAATCGTTGACTTTTAACAGTGCCAATTTGAATATTAACGCTCCGGTTCCCTGAACCGTCTGGCTCACAGCCGAGCGAACTTCTTTTGCTGATGCTTGATTTTTATGCCTCAGATAAAAGTAGTTCCCCGAAGATGTCCCCAATCTACGTTTCTTATTCAGCTCCTTAGACAATCCATGCTTCCATTTTTCGAAAACAGTGAATTCATCAAACACTTTCGAAGTTTTATTTTTGTCAGCACCTAAGTCTACTGCCGCATTGATCAGATTTCGTCTCTTCATTCCATATGCATAAGATAAGAACAATCTTTTCGCATTACCCCTTCCATTCTCGCTTCCAAATATTAATTTGGACAGATACTTATACAGATCTTTCTTATTGTACAATTCCATCAGCAATGGATCAGTAGATAAAGCAGCCATAATTCCCACTTCGAATTGATCATAGTCAACATAGGAAAGAGTCCTATTTTGACTGGGAATTATTACCTTGCGATATTTTTTCGAAATATTCTGGAGACTGGGTGAGCTCAATAAAATTCGGGAAGTACGAGTGCCTTGCGATATGATTTGAGGAAAACATTTGTTCTTTTTATGGGAAATTCCGTTTAGAGCTTCTCGCGTTCCCTGAAGGCTTCTCAGGTTTTGAATATCAGCACCTAGATTGTTATCTGTGGCCAAAAATTCTAAAACAGTTTCAACAGATGTATCTTCTAGATCAAATCCATACTGTGTTAAAATTTCAACCAATGCGTGTTTTGAAGGTACTTCTAAGGGCATATTATGCTTAGCTGAGAAATCTTTTAACGCTTTGAAAAAATCGTAATCGATTTGATTTCTAAATTTTCTCAACTTTTTCGGGTCAAATGATATTCCCGGTAAAATATGGCTGTACAATACATTGCTGATACCTTTTTCAATTTTTTGAAACCTGTCCCATTCTCCACGTATCGACGCCAATCGCGAAATCACTTTGAAACCGCGGATCATGGCCACACCAATAGCGCGCAAAACTTCGGAATCAAAGGAAATTGAACTGTAGTTCCAATCCTTAAATAAGGCCAACTCTTCATCTTTTACACCAAATCGACGCAAGAATTTTTCTGCACTAAAATCCTCTCGAGCCTCACGAACATTTGGATTTGTGCTGACGGTTAAAACCAGGTCATCCAAAGCTATTACATTCTGTGGAATACACTCTTCGTGCGCCAATGCTTCCGATGCTAGAGAACCGAAATCAAAACAAACAATCGTTCTTTTAATTTTCGATAACTGCTTGAATGTCTTTTGTTTTACGGTCTTTCCATTCCATACGTAAATCTTTCCAGACTTCTCCTCTCCGTAGTCTGGAAAAAACACGACTGACACAACATCATCAATCATATTCGCTCACCTCATCAAAGAGGTTGTTCAGAATCACGTCTCTTTTGGGAAACACAATTTTTCCGTCATCGTCCTCGAACGCTTTAACCCTATCTTTTGTGCCTCTTACGCGGTCAGAAAGTTTAGGGTAAAGTTTCTCGATTTTACTCTCAGGATACGATCTCGTTGCGATTGAGAAATAGCGCTGGAATTGATAGGGGAGCCCACTCTCAAACCTTGCAATTGCTGTATTTACCACCGACTTGTATCCCACCTGTGTTGCCCAAATAATGACAGCCCCGGCTTCTGCTGTGTACAAATCCTCCTTTAAAATCTTGATGCCAGTCTTGCGTAACCGGTTTGACTTAAGAGAATTCTTCGCTAGTAACATCCAAAGGTGGTAATTTTGCCAATCATGAATGGCCCTTTCCCGGTCCATCAAGAACGTCTCTAATTCTTCCACGCACGCCCCCTCCAGCCCAAGCAAGTTCAATATTTTACAATACTGATCTGTCGAGGCTGGCTGCTCGAAAATAGATGCAATAAGTATTTTAGGCAGGCTCTTATCAAAATAAGCTGGCGTTAGAATTCCCAGCTCAGATAACTGCCCCAATCTGTTAGCTGCAAACCGAAATGCTCTGGATTGGGTCTCGTCGCATTCAATGCAGTCCACCAAAAGTGCAAAAAGATACTTTATTGATTTGAGAATCAATGACCGACTTCGTGATTTCCACATCTGCTCAATGGCAGCAACTCTTGCATCTTTGTTAGGAAATTCTGCTTCTATCTCACTTTTGGATGCATTGTGCTTGAGAATTGTAGTCTTTGAAGAATTTACGTTTAGCCCTCGTACACGAAGAAAGCCAATTAGGTCTACCAGTGCTTTTTTTGCAGCATCTTCTGAGTCGCAAATAATTCGGATATCATCGACATATCTGTAATAGTCATACCCAGCACTTTCCATCTTCCGATCAACATCGGTGAGAACAACATTTGCCAAAAAAGATGATGCGTCCCTGTTTTGGGCAAGCCCAAAACCGTCAGAAAAGTTCCACTTATCTAAACATGACTCTAAGAGATGTAAGGCATTCCTGATTTGATGCTTTTGATTAGGCTCTGCTTTCACCTCTGGCATCAATTCATAGAATGCCGCCATAATATCTTTGCTTCGGATATTTTCGAAATAGTTTGCTAGGTCAGTAACTAGGAGGAATTTCTTGTCACCGACAAAGGTATACGTAACCCCCTCATATGTAAGCCAACGTTCAATCCTGTTTTGAAACAATGCTCTGTTTGAATACCGCGCGTAGCGATGGCTCAGTACTCGATGGCTAATGCTTTTATCGAAAAACTTGATTAAGTACGAGCAAATCGATTGATAGACGAAACGATCATAAAAATCAGTTTCGAGTGAATATCTGACAGGCAAACCCTTTTTAGGAACATTGCGAAGTATCCGCTCTTGAGGAAGATACCCTCCATTACCTTGAGCAACCTGTTTAGAAAGCAAATCTGCAACATGCGCATTTGCCTTTAGCAAGTCCTGATAACCTAAACAATCGAAGTACCATTCATCGAACAAGTCCGCGTTCAAGTTGCGTAGAACTTCACTAATATCTACATCAAATCCAAAAATATCTTTGATGCTATCAACCGAGCTTTGCACGAACTACCTCATTTCTACAGCAAACAGAACTGCCTTCTTGCAATCAATACACAATTGAAATGTCGCATATTAACCACCCAGCCGGATTTGCTGACTTTGACGGTGAACTTTCAGCACCCAACATCCTTACAATCTTTGCTGGAGAATCAAATAGTTTTTTCTAATTTAAACCCTATCAAAGCACCTCATTCGATTTTATTGATAGAAATTTTTTATGAACAAATCCCCATGCTCACTTCGCCTTAGGATTAACCGGCTACCTTGACTGCACACTAACCTGTTTGTCACCTTAGAAGGAACCAAGATTAGGCTCCTCCAGCTCCGGCCTTTGGTCTTTGGTCTTTGCAAAGAACCTGCAAACAGGTATCGGATAGATGTGTTGATGCCCTACGAGCGCAGTCTGCGCGCGGCTGTCGCCGTGCTCGACCTTCAGCTTAAAATCGCTCCACTGGAGCGATTTTTTAACAGCTTCAGCCTTCAAGTTATGAGCACAGGCTCGTAACGCAGGAAGATCGAAGGTGCAAAGACTGTCTCTGCGGGCAATAAAAAACCCTGCCACCGAAGGTGACAGGGTCTTTTTA
>NZ_PGTS01000007.1 GCF_002844235.1 Thalassospira povalilytica
CATTAAATAAGCTCGCCCTATAAGGGCGGGCTTTTTTAATGTTCGATTGTCGGGTGCATATGGATTGGAACATCGCAAACAGGCCAATGCCTGTTTGCATAAGGTTCTTTGCGGAGGCCATAGGCCGGAGCTGAGCGAACAAAGTGAGCGCTAATCCTGCCCCCGCAACCAATAAAAAGACCCTGTCACCTTCGGTGGCAGGGTTTTTTATTGCCCGCAGAGACAGTCTTTAAACCTGTAACCTTCCTTGGTTATGAGCCTGTGCTCATAACTTGAAGGCTGAAGCTGTTAAGAAATCGCTCCAGTGGAGCGATTTTAAGCTGAAGGTCGAGGACGGCGACTGCCGTGCGCAGACTGCGCTAGGGCCTCTTCCTCGAATCTTAGCTGCTGCCTGTTTGCACAAGGTTCTTTGCGAAGGCCAAAGGCCGCAGCTGAGCGAACGTAGTGAGCGCTAATCCTGCCCCCGCAACCAATAAAAAAACCTGTCACCTTCGGTGGCAGGGTTTTTTATTGCCCGCAGAGACAGTCTTTAAACCTGTAACCTTCCTTGGTTATGAGCCTGTGCTCATAACTTGAAGGCTGAAGCTGTTAAGAAATCGCTCCAGTGGAGCGATTTTAAGCGGAAGGTCGAGCACGGCGACAGCCGCGCGCAGACTGCGCTTTCGCCCCTTCCTCAAATCTATCCGATACCTGTTTGCAGGTTCTTTGCGAAGGCAAGAGACAAGAGCAGTCAGAACCAAATCCCGTTGCCATCGCCGCTATCCCTACTTGTCAGAGCGCGTCAAAAACATCGGCCCGCCCTTATGTCTTGGGAAGCCATAGCCATTGACCATCACAACGTCGATGGCATCCGGGCTGTTGGCGATGCCTTCGCTCAGGATCTTGTCGCCTTCATTGCGCATGGCCGAGAGGATGGTGTCGATGATTTCATCATGGGAAAAGTTGCGGCGTGTGATGCCCTTCTTTTCTGACTCGGCAATGACCAGCGCGTCGACTTCCGGGTCCGGCTGGGCTTTGCCGTTTTCGTCATAGCGATACCATCCAAGGCCGTTCTTTTTGCCAAAACGCCCCATTTCGCACAGGTAATCGCCCAGTGCCACATACCGTTCTGCCGGATCACGGAAGGGGGCAAGGCGTTTGCGCGTGGCCCAGGAAATTTCGAGACCGGCCATATCCTGCATGGCAAACAGGCCCATCGGGAAGCCGAATTCGACCATGGCAGCATCGATCTGATGGGGAAGGGCGCCGTCTTCGAGCATATATTCGCAATGCTTGCGATAGGCCGACATGATGCGATTGCCAATAAAGCCGTCACAGACCCCGCAAGGCACGGCAATTTTGCCAAGAGCACGGCCAAAGGCAAAGGCGGTCGTAAGGCTTTTGGCGTCGGCCTGTCTGGTGCGGACGATTTCAAGTAGCTTCATGATATGGGCAGGCGAGAAGAAATGAAGCCCGATCACACGCCCCGGATTAACGCATTTTGCCGCGATCTCGTTGATATCAAGATAGGACGTATTGGATGCCAGAACCGCATCTGGTTTGCAATGAAGGGACAGTTTACCAAACACGTCATGCTTGACCGCCATATCTTCAAAGACGGCTTCAACCACCAGATCGGCCGAAGCCAGGGCGGCATAGTCCGTACTGGTTGAAAGGGCCGCCATCAACTGATCAAAGCGATCCTGAGTGATCAATCCGCGCTTGAGGCTTCCTGAAAGATGCTTTTCGACCGTGTTGCAGCCATTCGCACAGGCATCTTCATTGCGTTCAATGATCGTGACCTTAAAGCCCGCAAGCAAGGATGCGGTTGCAATGCCCGCCCCCATGATGCCGCCGCCAATCACGCCGACATCGGTAATAGGTGCGGGATCCACATCGGAAAGCTCGGGCAATTTGCCAACCGAACGTTCGGCAAAGAAGATGTGACGAAGCGCCTTTGACTGATCGCTGTCGCGCAGCTCAACAAAAGTTTGGCGCTCATAGGCAAGACCGTCTTTGGCCCCCTTTTCAAGGCCGGTACGCAGGACGTCGATGGCTGCAAGCGGTGCAATCTGGCCGCGGGATTTTTTGCGGGCAGATGCGACGATGTCGTCCCATGCGGCACTGTCGGGCACATCGACCGGCGCACGATCAACAAGGGCGACAGGCATATCGCGATCAAGGATCGTCTGGGCAAAGTCCTTGGCGGCATCAAGCAGCGCGCCGTGGCAAATCGCATCGATCAGGCCAATTTCGTTGGCCTTGGTGCTTGAAACCGGCTTGCCGGACGTGATGATGTTAATGGCCTCTGTCACTGGGACCAGACGGGGCAGGCGAACCGTGCCACCCGCACCGGGGATCAGGCCAAGATTGACTTCCGGAAGGCCTAGTTTGGCCGATTTGTCTGCAATCCGGTAATGACATCCCAGCGTGGCTTCGAGCCCGCCGCCAAGAGCATGACCGTGAATGGCCGCAATAACCGGTTTGGTTGCTGCTTCGAGCCGTTTGATCACATCGGGAAGGATCGGGTCTTTGGGCGGTTGGCCAAATTCCGTTACATCGGCCCCGGCGATAAAGGTTTTGCCGCCACAGATCATGATCGCGATCCTGATGGCCGGATCATGATCGATTTGATCAAGGGCATCAACGATGCTGACCCGCACCGGATGGCTGGTGGCGTTGATCGGCGGATTGTCGACCGTGATGATGCCAATATGGTCTTCACGGGTCAGGGTGACGGTGGTCATATCAGTCATCCTCCCCGCTGATCGGTGTCAAAAGGCAGGCGGTCAGATCAGACTCGGGATCGGCAAGATCGGCAATGACATCGAAATGATGCTTGTCGGGGGCATGAACCGAACGGGTCGATGCGCCAAGCCCGGTCCAGATATTGGCAAGCAGATCATTCTGGCGGACAAATTCCGGACGTTCATCGGCACCGACCCAGCAGGTGAGTGAGCAGGGCAGGGTTGGTTTGAGAAGGGCTGCACTTTCGGTTGCCGCTTCTTCTTCATCAAGGCCCAGAACATCATTCATCGACGTGTACAAAAGCGGTCGCAAATCATGCAGTCCGGAAATTGACACCGTGTTTTCAACCCGTGCCAGAACACCGGGTGCCAAGGGCGAGGTGTTTGAAACCATCCGGCTGACAAGATGTCCGCCCGCCGAATGCCCGGTCAGGTGAATGGGACCGGATATGCGGCCCGCAACATGATTGATTGCCGCGGCAACCTGTCGGGTGATCCGGGACAGGCGGGCATCGGGTGCGAGCGTATAGCTTGGCAGGCAAACAGCCCAACCCCTTGCGACCGCGCCATTGGCAAGATGCGACCAGCTTGATTTATCAAAGGCCTTCCAATAGCCGCCATGAACGAGAACGACCAGGCCCTTTGGGGCGCCGACAGGCAGGAACAGATCGTATTTTTCGCGATCAGCAGAACCATAGGGAACATCAAGTTCGGCCCGGCCATCGGTAATCAGGGCATCGCGGAACCGGGAGGATTGTTCAGCCCACATGCCCGGAAAGGATCCGGCATCGGCAATATGGTCGCCATTGGCATAAGCATCATCCCAGTCGGTAATCATGTGACTTCTTCCCTGATATTCGATGTGGTGGCGGTTCGGTCCCGCGGTCAAAGGCGGGCTTGCGCATTCTGGTTATAGGACAAATTCTAGGCAACTTCATAGATATTTCAAACTTAAAATATTTGTGCTTGAAATAAAACAGAACGAGGCGTACCGTTTTATCAGTTTCCCGAAACAACCAAACAAATCAGGAAGGGAAAAGCTGGTGAGAGTAGCTTGTCTGGGTGGCGGTCCTGCGGGACTTTATTTTGCAATCTCGATGAAATTGCGCGATCCCGCCAATGAGGTGGTGGTGATTGAACGCAACAAGCCCGATGACACATTCGGCTGGGGCGTGGTGCTGTCTGACGAGACGCTGGATAATTTGGCCGAAAATGATGCCAAAAGTGCCGAGGCCATTCGTGCCAACTTTTCCTATTGGGATGATGTTGCGGTTCAGTATCGCGGCGAAAAGACTGTTTCGACCGGTCATGGCTTCTGCGGTATTGGCCGCAAAAAGCTTTTGATCCTGCTTCAGCAACGTGCGCGTGAACTTGGTGTTGAATTGCGGTTCGAGACCGAGGCCGAAAGTGCGGCAAGCTATGCCAGGGAATTTGATCTTGTGGTTGCCAGCGACGGGTTGAATTCCAAAACCCGCAGCGAATTTGCCGATCAGTTCCAGCCCGATATCGATACCCGCAAATGCAAATTTGTCTGGCTGGGCACGCATCAGAAGTTCGACGATGCCTTTACCTTCATCTTCGAACAGACCGACAAGGGGTGGGTCTGGGCGCACGCCTATCAGTTTGATGATGAAACCGCGACCTTCATTGTTGAATGCTCGCAGGAAACCTGGGACGCATATGGCTTTGGCGAGATGTCCAAGGAAGAGTCGATTGCAACCTGCGAGGCGATTTTCAAGGATCATCTTGGTGGTCATGCCCTGATCAGCAATGCCCATCATATTCGTGGTTCGGCCTGGCTGAGTTTCCCGCGCGTTCTGTGCAAAAGCTGGTCCCATGAAAATATCGTCCTGATGGGCGATGCGGCGGCGACCGCGCATTTTTCGATTGGATCGGGAACCAAGCTTGCGCTTGAAAGTGCGATTGCGCTGGCCAATTACCTGCATTCCGAGCCTGATCTGAAATCGGCCTTTGGCAAGTATGAGGACGAACGCCGTCTTGAGGTACTGCGCCTGCAGTCAGCTGCGCGCAACTCGATGGAATGGTTCGAAGAGATCGAGCGTTACTTTGATTTTGACCCGGTTCAGTTCACCTATTCGCTGCTGACCAGATCACAACGTATCAGCCACGAAAACCTGCGCATGCGCGATGCCAAATGGCTGGAAAGTGCGGAAAGCTGGTTCCAGCGCAAGGCAGGATTGCCGGCATCCGAACCGGTCCGTCACCCGATGTTTGTGCCGTTCAAACTGCGCGATATGGAACTGAAAAACCGGATCGTTGTTTCCCCGATGGCGCAATACAAGGCCGTTGATGGTTGTCCGACCGACTGGCATCTGATCCATTACGCCGAACGTGCCAAGGGTGGTGCGGGTCTGGTTTATACCGAAATGACCTGTGTCTCGGCCGATGGCCGGATCACGCCGGGCTGCCCGGGTGTTTATGATGATGCCCATGAAGCGGCCTGGAAACGGATCACCGATTTCGTGCATGACGAAACGGATGCAAAAATCTGCATGCAGATCGGTCATTCCGGACGCAAGGGGTCAACCCAGCTGGGTTGGGAAGAAATGGATGCGCCGTTAAAAGACGGCAACTGGCCGCTTTTGTCGGCATCCGCCATTGCTTGGTCTGATCGCAATGCCGTTCCCAAGGCCATGACACGCGAAGATATGGATATGGTCCGTGACCAGTTCGTTGCCGGGGCCAAAATGGCCGACCGCGCAGGATTTGACATGATCGAAGTCCATGCCGCGCACGGCTATCTTCTGTCATCCTTCATCAGCCCGGTCAGCAATACGCGCGATGATGAATATGGCGGATCGCTTGAAAACCGGATGCGTTACCCGCTTGAAGTCATCAATGCCGTGCGTGCAGCCTGGCCTGCCAACAAGCCGATGTCGGTGCGTATTTCGGCCAATGACTGGGTCGGGGATGCCGGGGTCACACCCGAAGAAGCGGTTGAGATTGCCCGCATTCTTCAGGCCAATGATGTTGATATCTGTGACGTTTCTGCAGGTCAGACGACAAAGGATGCGCGCCCGGTTTATGGCCGCATGTTCCAGACGCCGTTTTCTGATCGTATCCGCAACGAAGCCAAAATGGCGACCATGGCGGTTGGCAATATTTACGAACCCGATCACGTCAATTCGATCCTGATGGCGGGGCGTGCGGATCTTGTCTGTCTGGCTCGTCCGCATCTGGCCGATCCGTACTGGACGCTGCATCAGGCAGCCCAGCTTGGCAATCGCACCGAAAACTGGCCGGCCCCTTATTATGCCGGGCGTGATCAGATGTGGCGTCTTTCTGAGCGGGCCGATGTCATGACCGGAAAGGTGTAAGTCGTGATGGGTGATCTTGCCATTCAGTGTGCATTGATAACCGGGGGCGGTTCAGGTGTCGGGGCGGTTATGGCCCGGATGCTGGCCGATGCCGGGGTCAAGGTTGCCGTTTCCGGCCGCCGGACCGATGTTCTGGCCGAGGTCGCCCAGCATGAAAACATCATGGCGATCGCAGCAGACGTTACCGATGAAACATCTGTGCGTGACATGTTCACCACCATGGTCGAAACCATGGGGGCGCCCGATCTGGTGATTGCCAATGCCGGTATGGCCGAAAGTGCCCCGGTCGGCAAAATGTCGGTCGATCTTTGGAAACGCACCATTGATGTCAATCTGACCGGAACGTTTCTGACCTTCCGCGAAGGGCTTGCCGTGATGGACAAGGCCAAGCCGGGGCGACTGATTTCGATTGCCTCGACCGCGGGGCTTAAAGGTTATGCCTATGTCACGGCCTATTGTGCGGCAAAGCATGGCGTTGTCGGCCTGATCAAGGGGATGGCCGTTGAGCTTGCCAGCAGCCCGATCACCGTCAATGCGGTTTGCCCGGGCTTTATGGAAACACCGATGCTTGAAAAGTCGGTGGCAAACATCGTTGCGAAAACCGGCATGACCCGTGATCAGGCTCGTGCAAGCCTTGCCAAAATCAATCCGCAGAACCGGTTCATTCAACCAGACGAGGTTGCTGAAACCGTGATGTGGCTGTGCAGCCCGAATGCGGGATCGATCACCGGCCAGACGATTTCGGTGTCGGGAGGAGAAGCATGAATATGAACAAATCCGAAAATGCCACCGGACCGGGCGGAAACGAAACGTCTGATATCTCCAAGGCGCGCCTGCGGGCCTGGCTGCAAATCCTGAAAGTGTCGCGCAAGATCGAAGGCGAACTGCGCGAAAAAATGCGGGTCGAGTTCGGATCGACCTTGCCCCGCTTTGATGTATTGGCCGCCCTTTATCGCGAACGCGATGGCATGCGCATGAGCGAACTTTCAAAATCGCTGATGGTTTCGAATGGCAATGTCACCGGCATCGTGGACCGGCTTGTGGCAGAGGGACTGGTGGTCCGCCTGCCGGTCGAAAATGACCGCCGGGCATCCATCGTGCGTTTGACCGAGGCAGGCGAAAAGGATTTCGCCGAACGCGCACTGGTTCATGAAAGTTGGGTTTCCGATCTGTTTTCCGATCTGTCGTCATCGGATGCCGATGCCCTTATTCGTATTCTTCGCACCATCTCCCACCATAACGAGGCGCCCCACCATGACTAGGATGGCAAACATCACACCGACCCATTTCAATTGGCGCATGGAAGGCGACGTTGCCGTCATTTCACTGGACCGGCCGGATCGTAAAAACCCGCTGACCTTTGAAAGCTATGCCGAGCTTCGCGATACGTTCCGCGATCTGGTCTATGCCGATGACGTCAAGGCCGTGGTGTTCGGATCAAACGGTGGCAATTTCTGCTCTGGCGGGGATGTGCATGACATTATCGGTCCGCTGATCAAAAAGGACATGAAGGGCCTTCTGGAATTCACCCGCATGACCGGTGATCTGGTCAAGGCGATCATTGGCTGTGGCAAGCCGGTGATTGCGGCTGTGGATGGCGTTTGTGTGGGTGCGGGGGCAATCATTGCCATGGCATCCGACCTGCGTCTGGCAACCGCAGCATCCAAAACCGCCTTCCTGTTTACCCGTGTCGGTCTTGCCGGATGCGATATGGGCGCATGTGCGATCCTGCCGCGCATCATCGGTCAGGGCCGTGCCGCCGAACTTCTTTATACAGGTCGTTCGATGTCGGCCGAGGAAGGCGAACGGTGGGGGTTCTATAACCGTCTGGTCGAGGCCGATGTTCTCGAAGCAGAAGCCATCGCCCTTGCCACCCGTATTTCCCAGGGTCCGAATTTCGGTCACATGATGACCAAGACCATGCTGGCCCAGGAATGGAACATGTCGATTGAACAGGCCATCGAGGCCGAAGCACAGGCGCAGGCGATCTGCATGCAGACCGAAGATTTCAACCGCGCTTACAAGGCCTTTGTTGCCAAGGAAAAACCGGTGTTTGAGGGCAATTGATGGCTGATACATCCTACCTTGACTGGCCGTTTTTCGAAGATCGCCACCGTGAACTGGCGACACGTCTTGATGCATGGGCATCGGCCAACCTTGATGGCATTGATCATGGTGATGTCGATGCCGCGTGTCGGGATCTTGTGGGGCGTCTTGCCGGGGGCGAATGGCTTCGCCATGCCGCGATTGATGGTACTGATCCCAATTCGAAACTGGATGTCAGATCGCTGTGCCTGATCCGTGAGACACTGGCACGCTATGACGGTCTGGCCGATTTCGCATTTGCAATGCAGGGCTTGGGGAGTGGCGCGATCTCCTTGTTTGGAACGGAAGCCCATCAGAGGGAGTGGCTTCCAAAAGTACGTTCCGGCAAGGGGATCGCTGCCTTTGCCCTGACCGAACCAAAGTCGGGATCTGACGTTGCCAATATCGCCCTGGATGCCCGGCGCGATGGCGATGACTTTGTTCTGAATGGCGAGAAAACCTGGATTTCCAATGGGGGCATTGCCGATTTCTATTGTGTCTTTGCGCGCACCGGCGAAGCACCCGGTGCAAAGGGGCTTTCAGCCTTTGTGATCCCGGCCGGTATTCCCGGGTTTGAAATTGTCGAACGTCTGCACACCATTGCCCCGCATCCGCTTGCCCGACTGAAATTCACCGATTGCCGTATTCCGGCATCAAGCCTGATCGGCAAGGGCGGGGATGGCTTCAAGATCGCAATGTCGGTGCTTGATGTTTTCCGTTCGACCGTGGCGGCGGCGGCCCTTGGCTTTGCGCGCCGTGCCCTTGATGAAACCATCACGCGGGTTCAGGAACGCGAACTGTTTGGCGCACCGTTATTTGATCTTCAGATGGTGCAGGGACATGTCGCGGACATGGCACTTGATATCGATGCGTCGGCACTTCTGGTTTACCGGGCCGCGTGGCTGAAAGATAGTGGTGCCGCCCGGGTCAGCCGCGAAGCGGCGATGGCCAAACTTTATTCCACCGATCATGCACAAACCGTCATAGACAAGGCGGTGCAAATTCATGGCGGCGATGGTGTGCGCAGTGGCCACATCGTTGAATCGCTTTACCGGGAAATTCGCGCCCTTCGCATTTATGAAGGCGCATCCGACGTCCAGAAAATAATCATCGCACGGCAAACGCTGGCGCAATAATGGCTGTATCAGGGACTTCACAATGCTCGGACCAACCGCACATACCGATAGCTTCACCCGGGACAAGCTCCCGCCGCTCAATGAATGGCCGGAAATCAATCTGGATGGGTTCGACTATCCCGAATATCTGAATGCCGGTGTTGAGCTGACCGATAAAATGGTCGAACAGGGTTTTGGGGATAACACCGCCCTGATCGGCAATGGTCGCCAGCGTACCTATAAGGAACTGGCTGACTGGACTAACCGCATTGCCCATGCGCTGGTCGAAGATTACGGCGTCAAGCCCGGCAACCGTATTCTGATCCGTTCGGCCAATAACCCGGCAATGGTGGCGTGCTGGCTGGCGGCGACCAAGGCCGGCGCTGTCGTGGTCAATACCATGCCGATGCTGCGTGCCGGCGAATTGGGTCAGATTGTCGATAAGGCCGAAATTGAATTTGCGCTTTGCGATACGCGTCTGATGGATGAACTGGTGGCCTGCGCCAAGGACAGCAAGTTCCTGAAAAAGGTCATCGGGTTTGATGGCACGGCCAATCATGATGCCGAACTTGATCGCATTGCCCTGACCAAATCGGTCAAGTTCGAGGCGGTTAAAACCGGGCGTGATGATGTGGCATTGCTTGGCTTTACATCGGGTACCACCGGCAGCCCCAAGGCCACCATGCATTTCCACCGTGATCTTCTGATCATTGCCGATGGCTATGCCAAGGAAGTGCTCAATGTGACGCCCGATGATGTGTTTGTCGGATCGCCGCCGCTTGCCTTTACCTTTGGTCTGGGCGGGCTTGCGATCTTCCCGCTGCGTTTCGGCGCAACGGCGACACTGCTTGAAAAGGCATCCCCGCCCAATATGATCGAAATCATCGAAACCTATAAGGCGACGGTTTGCTTTACCGCCCCGACCGCCTATCGGGTGATGCTTTCGGCGATGGATGACGGGGCGGATCTTTCATCCTTGCGTGCGGCTGTTTCGGCTGGTGAAACGCTTCCGGCCCCGGTTTATGAGGCATGGATGGCCAAAACCGGAAAGCCGATGCTTGATGGCATTGGCGCGACCGAGATGCTCCATATCTTTATTTCCAACCGCTTTGGCGACAGCCACCCGGCCTGCACCGGGCGTCCGGTTTCCGGATATGAGGCCAAGATCGTCGATCATGACATGAACGAAGTGCCGGTCGGCACGGTCGGGCGTCTTGCCGTGCGTGGTCCGACGGGCTGTCGTTATCTGGATGATGTTCGTCAGGCCGTCTATGTCCGCGATGGTTGGAACCTGACCGGGGATGCGTTCTTTGTCGATGAAAAGGGCTATTACCATTTCGCGGCGCGCAATGACGATATGATCGTTTCATCGGGCTATAACATTGCCGGTCCCGAAGTCGAAGCGGCGCTTCTGTCCCACGAGGCCGTGGCAGAATGTGCAGTGATCGGTGCCCCCGATGAAGAACGCGGCACCATCGTTCAGGCCCATATCGTTCTGGCGGACGGTTTCCACCCGACACCCGAGATGGCCAAACTGCTTCAGGATCATGTAAAAGCGACGATCGCGCCGTTCAAATATCCGCGCTCCGTCGTCTTTATCGAGACACTGCCAAAAACCGCGACTGGAAAAATCCAGCGCTTCAGACTGAAACAGGAAATGTCTGCATGACCGACTTTGCCGCCACCAAATCCCTGTTCCATATTCCCAAAGGTGTGATTTACCTTGACGGGAACTCGCTTGGCGTGCTGCCGAAAACGGCCGCAAACCGCGCCAAGGCGATGATCGAGGATGAATGGGGGGAAATGCTTATCCGTGGCTGGAACGAAGCCAAATGGATGGAGCAACCCGAACGTGTCGGCAATCTTGTCGCACGTTTGATCGGGGCGGCACCCGGTACGGTCGTGATGGGCGATACCCTGTCGATCAAGGTCTATCAGGCCTTGGCAAGTGCGCTTGAAATGCGCCCGGATCGCAAGGTTGTTGTTTCTGATAACGGCAACTTCCCGACCGATCTTTATATGGCTGATGGCCTGATCAAAAGTCTGGATAAGGGGCATGTTCTTAAAACCCCAAATCCCGAAGATGTCGAAAGCCTGATCAACGAAGATCTGGCTGTGCTGATGCTGACCCAAGTGGATTATCGCACGGGCCGCATGCATGACATGAAACGCATCACCGAACTTGCGCATGCTGCGGGTGCCCTGGTGATCTGGGATCTTGCCCACTCGGCTGGTGCGGTGCCGGTTGATCTGACCGGGTGCAATGCCGATTTCGCAGTGGGATGTACTTATAAATATCTCAATGGCGGTCCCGGTGCGCCGGCCTTTATCTATGTGCGTCCCGATCATGCCAAGATTGCCCGTCCGGCATTGTCGGGCTGGCTTGGTCATGCCGCCCCCTTTGCCTTTGACCCGGATTACACCCCTGCACCCGATGTGTCGCGCATGCGGGTTGGCACCCCGCCGGTGATCCAGATGACGGTTCTGGAAGAAGCAATGAAGGCATGGGACGGCGTTGAAATGGCCGATATCCGTGCACGCAGCATCGAACTTTGTGAACAATTCATCGCGGGGGTCGAGGCAAGCTGCCCGATGCTCGAACTTACAAGTCCGCGTGATGCCGCAAACCGTGGATCACAGGTCTCGTTCAGGTTTGATCAGGGCTATGCGGTCATGCAGGCATTGATTGCACGTGGGGTGATCGGTGATTTCCGTGCCCCTGATGTGATCCGTTTTGGCTTTACCCCGCTTTATATCGACAATGCCGATGTTGATGGTGCAGTCAAAATCCTTGCTGAAATCATGGAAACCCGGGCTTGGGACAAGCCGGAATTTCACAAACGCAATGCGGTGACCTGATCATGGCAAAACCGACCACCCCCTATGATCCCAGCACCGAAGGTGCCCGCACGGATTTCTCCGATCAGATGTCCTATGGGGATTATCTGTCTCTTGATGCGATCCTGACCGCCCAGCACCCGCAATCGGATGCCCATGACGAATTGCTGTTCATCATTCAGCACCAGACATCCGAACTTTGGATGAAACTGGCGATCCGCGAAATTGCGGCTGCGCGCAAGGCCATTCGGGGTGGGGATTTGCGCCCGGCCTTTAAAATGCTGGCCCGTGTGTCGCGGATTTTCGAACAGCTTAATAACGCATGGGACGTTTTGCGCACCATGACGCCAAGTGACTATACGACATTCCGTGATGCGCTTGGCCCGTCATCGGGGTTCCAGTCCTATCAGTATCGTCAGATCGAATTCATGCTGGGCAATCGCAATCACGCGATGTTGCGCCCCCATGCACATCGCGAAGACATCATGGAAATGCTCAAGGCCGAACTGGCAACGCCAAGCCTGTATGACGAGGCGCTTAATCTTGTCGCGGGCGAGGGGATCGATATTCCCGAACATATTCTGAACCGCGATGTTTCGGCCCCTTATACGCCAGATGATGCGGTGATTGCCGCCTGGCACAAGGTTTACAGCGATCCGGCAAAGCACTGGTCGCTTTATGAACTGGCTGAAAAGCTGGTCGATTTCGAAGATTACTTCCGTCGCTGGCGCTTTAACCATGTGACCACGGTCGAACGCGTTATTGGTTTCAAACGCGGGACCGGCGGAACCGGTGGTGTCAGTTATCTTAAGAAAATGCTGGAAGTAGAACTGTTTCCGGAACTCTGGCGGGTGCGAACCACGCTTTGAGGATGGACGGACCCGATGCAAATACTGCAAGATCAGGGGCAGGCATCAGGTTCACGAAAACCACGACGCAAAAAGACATAAATGTCGTGGGATCAACGTGTTGCTAAATGAAAAATCGTATTAACACGGAGGCTTTAATGAAGGGTATCAAGACAACCATCGCAGCAGTTGCTGCTTTGCTTGCAGCGGGGTCGGCGCACGCTGATCCGGTCAAGGTCGGCATGATCACGACGCTTTCGGGTGGCGGTGCCGGTCTGGGGATCGATGCACGTGACGGCTTTATGCTGGCTGTCAAACAGGCAAACAATCCGGACCTGCAGGTCGTGATCGAAGACGATCAGCGCAAACCGGACGTTGCGGTTCAGCTGGCTGACAAAATGATCCAGCAGGAAAAGGTTGATGTTCTGACCGGTATCATCTGGTCGAACCTGGCCATGGCGGTTGTACCGTCCGCAGTTGCACAGGACAAAATCTATCTGTCGGTCAACGCTGCCCCGTCGCAGCTTGCCGGCAAAGGCTGCAACAAAAACTATTTCAGCGTTTCCTATCAGAACGACAACCTGCATGAAGCAGCCGGTGGCTATGCATCAAGTGCCGGTTACCAGAAGGCCTTCATTCTTGCGCCGAACTATCCGGCCGGTAAGGACTCCCTGGCTGGTTTCAAACGCTTCTTCATGGGTGATATCGCCGAAGAAGTTTACACCAAGCTTGGCCAGACCGACTATGCCGCCGAAATCGCACAGATCCGTGCATCGGGTGCAGACAGCGTCTTCTTCTTCCTTCCGGGCGGCATGGGCATCGCGTTCATGAAACAGTACGCCCAGTCCGGTGTTGATATTCCGCTGATAGGTCCGGCATTCTCGATGGATCAGGGCATTCTCGGCGCTGTTGGTGACGCAGCACTTGGTGTGAAAAACACCTCGAACTGGTCAAAAGACATCGACAACCCGACGAATGCGGCATTCGTTGAAACCTTCCAGGCCGAATATGGTCGTCTGCCGTCGCTTTATGCATCCTATGGCTTTGACACGGCAAACCTGCTGCTCTCAGCAATGGGCAAGGCAAGCATTTCCGATAAGGAAGCGTTCCGTGATGCCCTGCGTTCTGCCGATTTCAATTCGGTGCGTGGCAACTTCATCTTTGGCCCGAACCAGCACCCGATTCAGGACATCTATGTTCGTGAAGTCGTGAAGGAAGGTGACGTTCTGACCAACAAGATCGTTGGTGTCGCCCTTAAAGACCACTCTGACGCCTATGCGTCGGAATGCTCGATGTAATGACGAGCTGACAAGACGGTGGGGGCCGGTCACGGTCAATGACCGGTCCCCGACCACCTTGTGACGGAGTTTCCAATAATGTTCTCTCTTTTTCTGGAGCAGCTGTTAAACAGCCTTCAGTCCGGTCTGATGCTGTTTTTGATGGCATCGGGGCTGACGCTGGTTTTCGGTGTGATGGGGCTGATTAACCTTGCCCACGGCTCGCTCTATATGGTTGGTGCGTTTGCCTGTGCTGCTGTTGCGGCCTGGACCGGCTCATTCTGGCTTGGTCTTGTTGCAAGTGTGATGGCCGCTGCACTTGCCGGTGTTCTGGTTGAAATGCTGATTATTCGCCGCTTGTATAACCGTGATCATCTTGATCAGGTGTTGGCGACTTTTGCCCTTATTTTGGTCTTTTCCGAAGGGACCCGCTGGCTTTTCGGTTCCTTCCCGCTTTTCCTGAGCGTCCCCGATATCCTGACCGGTACGGTCGTTCTGCCCGGCGCGCTTGAATATCCGATTTTCCGTCTGGCGATCATTATTGCCGGGCTTCTGGTTGCGGTCGGTCTGTTCCTTTTGATTGGCAAGACTCGTCTTGGGGTGCGCATCCGCGCGGGTGAGGCAGATCGTGGCATGATCGCTGCCCTCGGGGTCAATATCGACCGCCTTTATACGGTTGTCTTTGCGCTTGGCGCGGCGTTGGCCGGGCTTGCCGGTGCCTTTGTCGGCACGACCCAGTCGGTTCAGGTCGGCATGGGTGAACCCGTGCTTATTCTGGCCTTTGTCGTGATTGTTATTGGCGGCATCGGCTCGATCAAGGGCGCGCTGGTTGGATCGCTTCTGGTCGGGTTTACCGACACGATGGGGCGTTTCCTGTTGCCGCATGCCTTTGCCACCTTCCTTGATCCGTCAAGTGCGACGGCAATCGGGTCGGCACTTGCATCCATGTTGATTTATATCGTGATGGCGCTGGTTCTGTTCCTGCGTCCAAGCGGTTTGTTCGGGACGGAAGCCTGATATGACCATGAACCGCGAAACACTTATCAATTCCATTCTGGCCATTGCACTTGTGGCTGTGCCGCTGATTGCGATGGGGATGGATGAACCCTTTATCATTACCCTTGCAACCAAGGTGGCGATCTTTGCCATGGCCGGGGTCGGACTTAACCTTGTTCTTGGTTTTGGCGGCCTTGTGTCATTCGGTCATGCGGCGTTCTTTGGCATTGGCGGCTATGCCGCGGGCATTCTTGCCAGCCATGCGCTCAATTATGAACCGATCATGGAAAGCCCGTTCCTGATCGAAGGCACCACCCAGATGATCGTGATCTGGATTGTGGCCCTTGTGGTATCGGCATTTGTTGCACTGGCGATCGGGGCGATCACGCTTCGGACCAGTGGCGTCTATTTCATCATGATCACCCTGGCCTTTGCCCAGATGATCTATTACTTCGCCATTTCCTGGCCGGCCTATGGCGGCGAAGACGGATTGTCGATCTATGTGCGCAATGGCTTCCCGGGGCTCAATACCCTGGATCCGATCAGCTTCTTTGCCCTTTGCGCGGTGATGCTGGGGATTGTCATGCTGTTCTCGGCAGTCCTGATCCGGTCACGCTTTGGTCTTGCCCTTCAGGGCGCGCGCCAGAATGCGCAACGCATGACGGCGGTGGGCATTGCGCCATTCCGTATCCGTCTGGTTGCCTTTGTGATTTCGGCAATGATTACCGCCCTTGCCGGGGCGCTGTATGCCGATCTTAACCGCTTTGTCAGTCCGACCATGCTGTCCTGGCATATGTCGGGCGAAATCATGATCTTTGTCATTCTGGGCGGGGTTGGACGTCTGTTTGGTCCGCTGGCCGGTGCGGCACTTTATATCATTCTCGAACATCTGCTTGGCGGTGTGTGGGAATTCTGGCAATTGCCGCTCGGTGTGTTGTTGCTGATTGTCGTGCTGTTTGCCCGCGGTGGTTTGGTCGGTGTTCTGGCCGGGGAGCGTAAACATGCCTGATGCCATTCTTTCGCTTTCAAACATCACCAAACAGTTCGGATCGTTACTTGCCAGTGATGATGTGACCCTTGATCTGCGTCCCGGTGAAATTCATGCCCTGATCGGTCCGAACGGGGCGGGTAAATCGACCCTGATCAAACAGATCGCGGGCGAAATCCAATCTGACAGTGGTAACATTCATTTCGATGGTCAGCTGATCAACGAATTTGATGCGGTTGCCCGCTCGCGCATGGGCCTTGCCCGAACGTTTCAGGTGTCATCCCTGATGCCGGAATTCTCGGTTTTGCAAAATGTGATGCTGGCGCGCCAGTCGGTCAGTGGAAAGGTATTTCGCTTTTTCCGCCCGGTTCTCGGTGACAAATCACTTGTCGAACCGGCCATGGCACAGCTTGAACGGGTCGGCTTGGCCGATCGTGCACAGATGCGTGCAGCCGATATTTCGCATGGCGAACGCCGTCAGCTTGAAATGGCTGTGGCCCTTGCCCTTGAACCCAAGGCGTTCCTTCTTGATGAGCCGATGGCCGGTATGGGGCCGGAAGGTTCCAAACGCCTGACCGGGTTCCTCGATGGTTTGCGGGCGCAGGCCCCGATCCTTCTGGTCGAACATGACATGGATGCGGTCTTTGCGCTCGCCGACCGGATTTCGGTTCTGGTCTATGGCCGGATTATCGCGACCGGCACGGTCGATGAAATCCGCGGCAACGAAGATGTCAAACGTGCCTATCTCGGGGAGGAAGCCTGACATGACTGCACTTCTCGAACTTAGTGGCGTGACCGCCTTTTACGGTGCATCGCAGGCGCTTTTTGGTATTGATTTGACGCTTAATGAGGGCGAGGCCGTTGCCCTTATGGGCCGTAACGGCATGGGCAAGACCACCACGATCAAAACCATCTGTCGCATGATGGAACATCGTGATGGTTCGATCCGTTTTGCCGGTCACGACCTTGCAAAGATGCCATCGCACAAGGCCGCCCGTCTGGGGCTTGGTCTGGTGCCCGAAGGGCGCCGGTGCTTTGCCCGCCTCAGTGTGACTGAAAACCTGATTGCCGCTGCCCGTCCCGGGGAATGGGATTTTGACAAGGTCGCCGAACTTTTCCCGCGCCTTGCCGAACGGCGCGATCAAAAGGCCATGACCCTTTCGGGTGGTGAACAGCAGATGCTGGCCATCGGACGCGCATTGATGACCAATCCGCGCTTGCTGATCCTGGATGAAGCAACCGAGGGGCTGGCCCCCGTAGTACGTCAGGAAATCTGGGCGGCGATCAATCAGCTCAAACAATCGGGTCTGACCATCCTTGTGGTCGATAAGTCGCTCAAGGAACTTTCAGGGGTCGCTGATCGCTATGTCGTCGTTGAAAAGGGCGTTACCGCCTGGACCGGTGCGGTGAACGAACTGACCGACGATCTGGCCGACCGGTATCTGGGGGTCTGACATGGCTGTTTTCACCTATCGGCAGAAAGTCCTGTTTCAACATTGCGATCCGGCGGGGATTGTCTTTTATCCGCGCTATTTCGAAATGGTGAACGCGACGGTCGAAGAATGGTTTGACGCGGTCATCGGATGCGGGTTTCCGACCATGCATGGCCCGATGCAGGCCGCCGTTCCGACGGCGGGGCTGACCATCGCCTTTACCGCGCCAAGCATGTTGGGTGATCAGCTGGAATTTCGTCTGGAACCGATCCGGATCGGACGATCAAGTCTTGAGCTGGAAATCGCAGCTTTCGCAGGTGACGAGCAACGCCTGAAAACAACGGTAACACTGGTCTTTACCAAAAAAGGGGCCGGAAAGTCAGTGGCATGGCCAGATGATTTGCGTGCCAAAATCGAAAAAGAAATCAATCAAGTGGTAGAAAACAATGCATAAAATCGTTCAGCCAGACGGATGGAAAGAGCCCAAGGGATATGCAAACGGTGTCCTTGCACAAGGTGCCACCCTGTATATCGGCGGACAAATTGGCTGGAACGAAGATCAGGTCTTCGTTGCCAAGGACTTTGTCGGACAGATGGAACAGGCGCTTAAAAACATTGCCGCTGTTCTTGATGCGGCGGGCGGCAAGCCCGAACATCTGACCCGCCTGACCTGGTATGTCACCGACAAACAGGAATATCTCGCCAAGCAGCGCGAAGTTGGCCGTGCGTATCGCGATGTTCTTGGCAAGAATTTCCCGGCCATGACCATGGTCGTGGTCAGCGCCCTTGTCGAAGACGAAGCCCTGCTTGAAATCGAAGCCACGGCGGTTATTCCGAACTAGTTAACCCGGGTAATTCAACCAGGTGATGATGCAAAAGGCGGCTTTAAGGCCGCCTTTTGTGATTTCTGGAAACATTTGCAAATATCGCAAAGCCTTGCGAACCGGCGGGGTTCGGGGGCAGGGGGCGACGTTTTGCATTTCATGTATAGCTGCACTAAGCTTTTGCGAACTGTACTCGACTGAGTAAGACCTATAATAAAAACAATAATAAGTTTCTGCGGAGGACGTCATGAGATCGACCGTTATGGGCGCATCGGACGGGACGGCGCCAACTGTTGGCAATGACACGGCTTTTAACGCGCCGGGACCGGAATTCGGTCCCTGGCTTGAAAAGGCATCAATTCTGATCGTCGATGACGAACCGGGCATGCGCAACTTTCTGGTCCGCACATTGGGCCCGCGCGCCAAACGGGTCGAAGAAGCCGCCGATTGCGAACAGGCAACTGCCTTGCTCGATCAGCACCATTTTGATGTCGTGATCCTTGATAACATCATGCCGGGCAAAAGCGGTGTCGAATGGCTGACCGAACAACGCGAAATCGGGTTCTTTTCCGACGCCATCCTGATGACGGCCTATGCCGATCTTGATACCGCGATCAAGGCCCTGCGTGCCGGGGCGGTTGATTTTGTTCTCAAACCTTTCCGGTCCAACCAGATTTTGAACGCGGTCGCCCGTTGCCTGGACCGGATGCGCCTGCGGCGGGAAAACCATGTGTTGCGCCATGAATTGCGCGCAACATCCGATCACGTGTTGCTGCGTGACAAACTGATCGGCTATTCCCCGCAAATTCAGGAAATCCGCGAAACCATTGCCCGCGTGGCACCGCTTCCGACATCGATCCTGATTTCGGGACAAAGCGGAACGGGCAAGGAAGTCACCGCCCGTTCGCTGCATGCCCTGTCGGATCGCGCGCAAAAGCCGTTTGTGCCGATCAACTGTGCCGCCATTCCGTCCGAAATGATCGAGGCGGAGCTGTTTGGTCATGTCAAAGGTGCTTTTACCGGTGCACAGACCGCACGCGACGGTCTTTTCATGCATGCGCAGGGCGGCACCCTGTTTCTTGATGAAGTCGGCGAATTGTCACTGGCCACCCAAAGCAAGCTTTTGCGTGCAATCGAAAGTCGCCGTATCCGTCCGGTCGGGTCCGAACGCGAAGCGCCGGTCGATCTGCGCTTTATCTTTGCGACCAATGCCGATCTTGAGGCCGAAGTCGAAGCCGGGCGTTTCCGTGCCGATCTGTTTTACCGCATCAATGTCATGCATATCGAAATGCCGCCTTTGCGCGAACGCGGCGATGACGTGCTTGAACTGGCTGAATTGTTCATGGCCAAATTGTCCAAACAGCTTGGCGTGCGCCAGGTCGCGATGGACAGTGCCGTGCGTGCCGGTTTGACGCGCTATGACTGGCCGGGCAATGTACGTGAATTGCGCAACCTGATTGAACGGACATTGATCCTTGGCCGGTTCCCCAACGAATTCCGCGACGAGACTGCCGATCACGGGGACCATGGCGATCAGGATACAGCGGTCGAAAGCGACGAAACCCTTGATGAAATGGAACGCCGTCACATTCTGGCGATGTTGCACAAAACCGGTGGCAACCGGAATGAAGCGGCCCGGCGGCTTGGCGTTTCGCGCAAGACGATCGACCGCAAATGCGCCAGCTGGGAACAGGAATGATACTGTTTTCCGGATCATCTGTTGATCGGCCAAAACGCACACGTTCTGTGCGTTTCAAGCTTTTGGCGATTGCACTTTTGCCAACGCTTGTCATTTTGCCATTGTTGCTTGGCGTGATGATGGTGCGCTGGAACTCCAAGTTTGATGCGCTGCTGACCTCGAAAGTCAGTGGCGATTTGACGATTGCCCATCAATATTTCACCCACATTCTTGATAATACCGGCGAACAGATCGCAGCCCTTGGACAATCTGTCGCCTTTCGCAATGTCCTGACTGCGGATGATCCCGAGGCGCTGGCATCGCTTCTGTCACAACGCAAACAGGCGCTTGGTCTTGATTTTCTTTATCTTGCTGATGGCGGAACATCGGGACAAACGACCGGTGACTGGCCGGTCATTGCCAGCGCCTTTGCCGGGCGGTCATCAACCAGCATCGATATTTTCAGCAATACCGACCTGATGGGGTTTTCACCCGACCTTGCGGCACGGGCGCGCGTTGATCTGATTGATACGCCCAATGCGGTTCCGACCACGCGCAATGCCGAAACCCGCGGCATGGTGGTCCATTCGGCAAGTCCGGTTGAATTGCCATCGGGCAAACGGGCGGCCCTGGTCGGCGGGATATTGCTGAACCAGAATTTGGGCTTCATCGATACGATCAATGATCTTGTCTATCGTCAAAGCAGCCTGCCCGAAGGCAGTCAGGGGACCGCAACCCTGTTTCTTGATGATGTGCGCATCAGCACCAATGTCCGGCTGTTTGCCGACCGTCGTGCGCTGGGCACCCGTGTTTCAAGTGTCGTGCGCAAAACTGTTCTTGAAGATGGCCGGGTCTGGCTTGATCGCGCCTTTGTGGTCAATGACTGGTATATTTCGGCCTATGAACCGATCAAGGACAGTTTCGGCAAACGGGTCGGGATGCTGTATGTCGGTTTCCTTGAGGCCCCGTTTGCCCAGACCAAATATGAAAGCCTTTTGATCCTGATCGGGGCATTTTTGTTTGTAGCGGCAATGTCGGTGCCGATCTTCCTGCGCTGGGCGCGCGGCATCTTCAAACCGCTTGAACGCATGGCCAACACCATTGGCCGGGTGGAAAGCGGTGATTTGTCGGCGCGAACCAACCTTGATCAGGTGCAGGACGAAATCACCCTGGTTGCCGATCATCTTGATGATCTGCTTGATCAGGTTCAGGAACGCGACAAACGTCTTCGTGCCTGGAATGATCAGCTCAATGCCCGGGTCGATGCGCGCACCCGCGAATTGCGCGATGCCAATCGGGCGCTTGAAACCACCACCAAACAACTGATCATGTCCGAAAAGCTAGCCGCGATCGGCGAAATTACCGCCGGTGTGGCCCATGAAATCAACAATCCGGTCGCCGTTCTTCAGGGCAATCTTGATGTGGTGCGTGATCTGCTTGGCGATCATGCAAAGATCGCCAATACGGAATTCCGCCTGATTGATGAACAGGTCAACCGGATCAATCTGATCGTGACCAAGCTTCTGCAATTTGCCAAACCCGAAGAATATGCAGGCTTTGTCGAACGCCACAGTGTCGCACAGGTCATTGATGACTGCATGCCACTGGTTGCCCATTTGCTCAGCCGTGCCGATATCGAGGTCGTGCGCGAACATCAGTCAACCCGACTGGTTCTGATGAACCGGACCGAATTGCAACAGGTGCTGGTCAATCTGATGGTCAATGCCCTGCACGCAATGCCGGACCGCGGCACATTGACGCTGATTGACGAAGACGCCGATCACGATGGCCGTCCGGGGATACGCATCACCGTGCGCGATACCGGCATTGGCATGAGCGAAGATGTCCTGAACCGGATTTTCGATCCGTTCTATACAACCAAGCGACAGCAGGGAACGGGTCTTGGTCTGTCGATCACCAAGACCCTGATTGATCGCCAGGGCGGCCGACTTGATGTTCAAAGCACATCGCAAAAGGGCACAACCTTTACCATCTGGCTGCCCGAAGCAGGCTAGGGCAAAGACACGGCCACCGGTTTGCGGGCGTAACAGATACCCTCATACGCCAAAACGGACATGTCCGTTGGCATCAATGGCCCAGGCCGGGTTCCATGCGATTTCCCATGCATGTCCGTCCGGGTCGGCAACATAGCCCCGCAATCCGCCATAGGGTGGTGCATCGGCCGGGCGCAACATTTTGCCACCCGCCGCGATCAGCCGGTCCATCAGTTCACCGACCTGATGGCCATCTGCGACATTATGGGCAAGTGAAAAGGCCGATGGACCATCCCCTTCGGGGCGTTGCATATCATCAAGCAACGCGTCCTTTAACCAGGTCCCCAGAACAAACCCGTTCATCTGGTAAAAACTGATATCGGCATTTTCAAACACCGGGACCCAGCCAAAGCCGCGCTGATAAAAGCGCCGCGACCGGTCAAGATCGCTAATTCCAAGCGTAATGACAGAGATTTGCTGTTGCATGGCCATTCCTTTCTGTTGGCGTGCGCACATTGCACGCATCCTGAAAGTCATGGGCCGTTACAGCGCAACGGAAGGACCCGCATCTGCGGGGGCCGGGCCAACCGCACCGACCTAACCTGTTTTTGACCCTTTATGGCTACCAGATCGGCGTGAAAAAGCAAGGTCCGTATCACCGAAATTCCTGCTGCCCGGGCAGTGATGCGCTGTGAAATGTTGCATTTGCGAGTGGACATTTTGTCTTGATACCACCTTGGCGTGTGGAAAAAGTTGGACATTTTGTCCATGCGCGTGCGGTGCAATATGGGGCAATTTAAGGGCGAAGTGGCGGAAATCATGGCATTTTTTCGGATGGCACAGCGATTGCGATAAAGAGGGTTCGGGGTTCTACCGTGGTTGCCCTGCACAATGCCTTCAACCGGGGGTGGGCAAGGCAAGAAGATCAAAATGCCGGGAGGTAACAACGACATGTTTGATAAGCTTAAAAAAGAACATATCGTCGCCAGCGACGATTTTAACCGCTGGAAGGTGCCGCCAGCGTCTATTGCAATTCATCTATGTATTGGCTCTGTGTATGCATGGAGCATTTTTAACCCGCCACTGATCAAGGAATTCGGCGTGGTTGCAGCAAGTTCCGGTGACTGGGGCCTGCAATCCGTTGTCTGGATTTTCTCTGTTGCGATCGTCAGCCTGGGTCTTGCTGCTGCATTTGGCGGCAAGTGGCTTGAAGAAGTCGGCCCGCGTATGGTCGGCGTTGTCGCAGCTTTCTGCTGGGGCGGTGGTTTCATTATTGGCGGTCTTGGTATTGCCAGCCATCAATTGTGGCTTGTCTATCTTGGCTATGGCGTGATTGGCGGGGCCGGGCTTGGCCTTGGCTATGTGTCGCCGGTCTCGACCCTGATCCGCTGGTTCCCGGACCGGCGCGGGATGGCAACGGGCATGGCCATCATGGGCTTTGGCGGTGGTGCGATGATCGCAACCCCGATCAAGGAAGGCCTGCTTTCGGTTTTCTACAAGGTTCCTGAATATCTTGGCCCGGAAAGTGCGGTTAACCTTGTTACCGAAGGTGGCAAGCGTATGGCCGAAGTCGGTGGCCAGATGGTCGAAGTCGTTGTGGCAGGTGCAGCACAGGTTGCTGCCGCACCGGTTCCGATCGAAGAAGGCGTCTATGTTGCCGGCACGGGTAATACCGGTGCTGCCAGCACCTTCTTCACGCTCGGGATTGCCTATTTCATCGTCATGATCATCGCATCCTTCTCGTATCGTGTGCCGCGTGATGGCTGGCTGCCCAAAGGCTGGACCCCGCCGACCGCAGACACCGCATCCAAGCGCATGATCACGCAGAAAAACGTCCATATCGACCAGGCACTGAAAACCCCGCAATTCTATCTGCTGTGGATTGTTCTGTGCTTCAACGTGACGGCGGGCATCGGGGTGATTGGCGTTGCCAAAACCATGATGTCGGAAATCTTTGGCACGACCTTGCCGCTGGTGGTCAATTCGGCTTTTGCGGCGACCTATGTGTTCATGATTTCGGTCTTTAACATGTGTGGCCGCTTCTTCTGGGCGTCCATGTCGGACTATATCGGTCGCAAGAACACCTATTACTGCTTCTTCATTCTGGGAATCGCACTTTATCTGTCGATCCCGTTTGCCGCAGAACAGGTCAGTATCAACCCGGCTGTCACCTGGCTTGTAATGTTCTATGCCGCAACCATGATCATCTTCACGATGTATGGCGGTGGTTTTGCAACCATTCCGGCCTATCTGGCGGACGTGTTCGGCACCAAATATGTCGGCGGTATCCATGGTCGTCTTCTGACCGCATGGAGCACGGCTGGCGTTCTTGGCCCGCTGGCAATCACCCAGCTGCGTCAGACCTCGGTCACCAATTCGATCAAGGATCTGGCAAGCAAGGTCGATCCGGCGGCATTCCAGGCCAAATTCGGTGCCGGTATCGAACAGCTTGATCAGCTGGTTGCGGCCAAAACCGTAACCATCGGTCGTCTGATGGAAATCGCACCGGCCGGTACGGTCGATCCGACGTCGAGCCTCTATAACACCACCATGTATGCGATGGCGGCACTTCTGGCGATTGCGCTTGTTGCCAACAAGCTGGTCCGTCCGATTGACGACAAGCACTACATGGAAACGCAGGACGGTGGTGCAACCACCGGACAGGAAGCAACTTCCAAAGCGTAACGGCCTTGGGCGTCGATTGCCGCACCCTGTGATCGACGCCCGTTTGACTGACGCACCAATTTGTCAGTCATTTTGGGGGCATGATTGGCACAGTCATGTCTTGGGTCCGGGTTCCGTTCATCCAGCCCGGACCTGCGTTCTGTTGCAGGAATAACCTTTTTGCCCGTCGGGGTAATCGGTTATCCTGCAACCAGAACACACAAGCGTCACAACGCATGTTTTCCAATCTCGCTTCGGCCCGACAATTGGCCGACTTCAACGCCCGATAAAAGCATGCCGCGAAACCGGTTGCCGGAAGTGATATGATCGACAAACTCGAAATGTTTATGGTGCTCGCCCGTGAGCAGCATTTTGGACATGCCGCCGAAGAATGCGGCGTGACCCAGCCGACTTTGTCCAGCGCACTCCGTCAGCTTGAAGACCATCTTGGTGTGGTCCTGGTCAAACGCGGTTCACGCTATCAGGGTCTGACACCCGAAGGCGAACGTGTTCTGGAATGGGCACGCCATATTGTTGGCAGTACCCGATCCATGCGTGATGAAATGCGCGCCATGCGATCCGGTCTGACCGGGCAGGTGCAAATTGCCGTGATCCCGACGGCACTTGCCATGGTTCATGAACTGACCACGCCATTTCGTGAAAAACATCCCGATGTCAGTTTCGCCATCCTGTCGCGCACCTCGACCGAAATTCAGGCCCTGCTTGACAATCTTCAGATCGATGCAGGCATTACCTATCTTGATAACGAACCGCTTGGTCGTGTGACGTCGATCCCGCTTTATCGCGAACGCTATCAACTGGTGACATCAAATCTTGATGATCTCGGGGATCGCAAAAATATCACCTGGCACGAAGCAGCCCAGTTGCCCCTGTGTCTGCTGACGCCTGACATGCAGAACCGCCGGATCATCGATCAGCACCTTAATGCCGCCGGGGCCAAGGTCAGTGCGACACTGGAAAGTGATTCCATGATCGCATTGTTTACCCATGTTCAGACCGGCAACTGGGCCAGCATCATGCCCGAAAAAATGGTCGAAAGTTTCGGGATGCGCGATCGCGTCAAATCCATTCCGATCACCGATCCCGACGCCAGCCATACCGTCGGACTGATCACCGCAAAACGCGAACCGGCAACACCGGTGGTCTCTGCCCTGCTGAAAGAGGCAAAGCTGATTTCGGAACTCGAAACCGCCTGATTGCGCCTTGATAGGTTTTCGCTATCGCGTAACGGGATGGCTTTATTGAACGGGCACCACAGATGCCCGACACTATTAAAAACAATAAATATAACTGTAACATGCTTGAGAGAGAGGCTTGCATGTCGGAAACGACCGAGGACCAGAATGTCCGCGTCGAGGCCATTTGTGATCAGATGATCACGATGGAAGGCCCGCTCCTTCCCATTTTGCACGAAGTGCAGGAAGAGTTCGGCCATATCCCCGAAGGCGCACTTCAAACAATCGCCAAGAAACTGAACCTCAGCCGGGCCGAAGTCCACGGGGTTGCAAGTTTCTATCACGACTTCCGCGAAGAAAAGGCCGGCAAACATATCATCAAGATTTGCCGTGCCGAGGCCTGCCAGGCAATGGGGGCCGACGCGCTCGCCGATCAGGTGCGCCGTCATCTTCGGGTGGATTGGTCGCAAACCACAGCGGATCGCAAGATCACGCTGGAACCAGTTTTCTGTCTTGGCCTGTGTGCCTGTGCACCTGCGGCCATGGTCGATGGCAAGGTGGTCGGGCGCGTGACCAGTGATCGTATGAACCGCATTCTCGATGAGGTGGGCGCATGACGATCAAGGTTTATGTCCCGCTTGATTCCGGTGCGGTGGCCCTTGGGGCCGATGATGTCGCAACCGCGATTGCCGCCAAGGCCGCAAAGTCCGGTGCCGATATCAAAATCGTGCGCAACGGATCGTTTGGCATGTATTGGCTTGAACCGATGGTCGAGGTGGAAACACCGCGCGGTCGCGTTGCCTATGGCCCGGTCAGCACCGATGACATCGATACCCTGTTTGATGCAGATTTTCTGACCGGCGGCGATCACAAGCTTTATCTTGGTCGGACCAGCGATATTCCGTTCCTGAAAAGCCAGTCGCGTCTGACCTTCCAGCGTTGCGGCATCATTGATCCGCTTTCGCTTGATGATTACCGTGCCCATGACGGTCTGTCCGGTCTTGAGAACGCGTTGAAAATGTCGGCAGCCGACATCGTCAAGGCGGTAACTGACAGCGGCCTTCGCGGACGCGGGGGTGCCGGTTTCCCGACCGGGATCAAATGGAACACGGTGCGCGAAGCCGAAGGTGATCAGAAATACATCGTCTGTAACGCCGACGAAGGCGACAGCGGCACCTTTGCCGATCGCATGATCATGGAAGGCGAACCCTTTGTCCTGATCGAAGGCATGATCATTGCCGGTCTCGCGACCGGGGCGACCAAGGGATATGTCTATACCCGTTCGGAATATCCCGATGCTATCCGCATCATGACCGAGGCCATAAAAGTTGCCCGTTCTGCCGGGGTGTTGGGCACCAATATCCTCGGATCGGGCAAGACCTTTGATATGGAAGTCCGTATGGGGGCAGGGGCCTATGTCTGTGGCGAGGAAACCTCGCTTCTTAACAGCATGGAAGGCAAGCGTGGTGTCGTTCGTGCCAAGCCGCCGCTTCCCGCCCTGAAAGGTTTCCTTGGCCGTCCGACGGTTGTCAATAACGTGATTTCTCTGTGCTCGGTGCCGGTCATTCTTGAAAAGGGGCCGGAATATTACCGTGATTTCGGCATGGGCCGGTCACGCGGCACCATCCCGATCCAGATTGCCGGCAATGTCAAACATGGCGGGCTTTATGAAATCGGCTTTGGCATGACGCTGGGTGAAATCGTCGAACAGATCGGCGGTGGCACCGCATCGGGACGCCCGATCAAGGCGGTTCAGGTTGGCGGTCCTTTGGGGGCCTATTTCCCCCGCGAATTGTTTGACACGCCCTTTGATTATGAAGAATTCGCCAAGCGTGATGGTCTGATCGGTCATGCCGGTGTGGTCGTTTTTGACGACACGGTCGACATGATGAAACAGGCCCGTTTCGCCATGGAATTCTGTGCCATTGAATCATGCGGTAAATGCACACCGTGCCGGATCGGATCGATCCGTGGCACCGAAGTGGTCGACAAACTTGAACGTGGCGAAGATCCGGAATTGCAGATCGATCTTCTGCGCGATCTTTGTGAAACCATGAAGTTCGGATCGTTGTGCGCGCTCGGCGGATTTACGCCCTATCCGGTGATGAGCGCGATTACCCATTTCCCTGATGATTTCAAGCCGCGTGCGCTTGATATAGCTGCGGAGTAATACGATGTCCTTGATCAAAGAAGTCGACTACGGAACTCCTGCCGCCAAATCCGAAAAAACCGTCACGCTGACCATTGATGGCAAGAACGTGACCGTGCCCGAAGGCACATCGGTTATGCGGGCCTCGATGGAAGCAGGCATTCAGGTGCCCAAACTCTGTGCGACCGACATGGTCGATGCATTCGGTTCCTGCCGTTTGTGTCTGGTCGAAGTCGAAGGCCGCAACGGAACCCCGGCATCCTGTACCACACCGGCGGCAGACGGCATGGTGGTCCACACCCAGACCGAGCGGCTTAAAAAAATCCGCAAAGGGGTGATGGAACTTTATATCTCCGACCATCCGCTTGATTGCCTGACCTGCGCGGCCAATGGTGATTGCGAACTTCAGGACATGGCAGGCGCGGTTGGCCTGCGCGATGTGCGCTATGGCTATGACGGCGGCAACCATGTCGAGGTCCGCCAGAATGGTGAAGAAAATCCGCGCTATATGGCAAAGGATGAAACCAACCCGTATTTCACCTATGACCCGTCGAAATGCATTGTCTGTTCGCGCTGCGTGCGGGCCTGCGAAGAAGTGCAGGGCACCTTTGCCCTGACCATCGAAGGTCGCGGTTTTGAATCCCGCGTGTCACCGGGCATGCACGAAGATTTCCTTGATTCCGAATGCGTATCCTGTGGTGCCTGTGTTCAGGCCTGCCCGACCGCAACGCTTCAGGAAAAATCGGTCATTGAAATCGGTCAACCCGAACATTCGGTCGTTACCACCTGTGCCTATTGCGGGGTTGGCTGTTCGTTCAAGGCCGAAATGCGTGGCGAGGAACTGGTGCGCATGGTCCCCTATAAGGATGGCCGGGCCAACCGGGGGCATTCCTGTGTGAAGGGGCGCTTTGCCTATGGCTATGCCAATCACAAGGACCGCATCCTCAACCCGATGATCCGCGAAAATGTCAATGACCCCTGGCAGGAAGTCAGTTGGGAAGAGGCCCTTCGCTTTACTGCTGACAAGTTCAAGGGCATCCAGGCCAAATACGGCAAGGGTGCCTTGGGCGGGATCACGTCATCGCGGTGCACGAACGAGGAAACCTTCCTGGTTCAGAAACTGATCCGTGCCGGGTTCGGTAATAACAATGTCGATACCTGTGCGCGTGTCTGTCATTCGCCAACCGGGTATGGCCTGAAAACCACGTTTGGGACATCGGCCGGGACGCAGGATTTTGATTCTGTCGAACATACCGATGTGGTCATCCTGATCGGGGCCAACCCGACTGACGGGCATCCTGTTTTTGCCTCGCGTTTGAAAAAACGCCTGCGTCAGGGGGCGAAACTGATCGTGATTGATCCGCGTCGGATTGACCTGGTCCGTTCCCCGCATATCGAAGCTGTCGCGCATCTGGCGCTGCGTCCGGGCACCAATGTCGCGGTACTGACGTCACTTTCCCATGTGATTGTGACCGAAGGCCTGTTTGACGAAACGTTTGTCCGTGAACGCTGTGACTGGGATGAATTCCAGGATTGGGCAACATTTGTTTCCGATCCGCGCCACAGCCCCGAAGCCATTGCGGGTGTCACCGGTGTTGATGCCCAGACCATGCGCGAAGCCGCACGGGCCTTTGCCACGGGTGGCAATGGTGCGATCTATTACGGGCTTGGCGTGACCGAACACAGTCAGGGGTCAACCACCGTGATGGCGATTGCCAACCTTGCCATGGCGACCGGCAATATCGGCCGTCCGGGCGTTGGCGTGAACCCGCTGCGTGGTCAGAACAATGTGCAGGGTTCCTGTGACATGGGATCGTTCCCGCACGAATTGCCGGGCTATCGCCATATTCAGGACAGTGCCACCCGCGATATCTTTGAAGATATCTGGGGGGTTAAACTTGATGACGAACCGGGGCTTCGGATCCCCAACATGCTTGATGCCGCTGTCGAAGGCACGTTCAAGGGCATCTATATTCAGGGCGAGGATATCCTGCAATCCGATCCCGATACCAAACATGTGGCCGCCGGTCTTGCGGCGATGGAATGTGTTGTCGTCCACGACCTGTTCCTGAACGAAACCGCGAACTATGCCCATGTGTTCCTGCCCGGTTCGACCTTCCTTGAAAAGGATGGCACGTTTACCAACGCCGAACGCCGCATCAACCGCGTGCGCAAGGTGATGACGCCAAAGAACGGCTTTGCCGATTGGGAAGTGACCCAGAACCTTGCCCGTGCGATGGGCCAGAACTGGAATTACACCCATCCGTCACAGGTCATGGCCGAAATTGCGGCAACCACGCCAAGCTTTGCCAATGTGACCTATGACCTTTTGGAACGCGAAGGTTCGGTACAATGGCCATGCAATGACAAGGCCCCGCTGGGGACACCGGTCATGCATATGGATGGTTTCGTACGCGGCAAGGGCAAGTTTGTGGTGACCGAATATGTCGCCACCGATGAACGTACCGGGCCGCGTTTCCCGCTGCTTCTGACGACCGGCCGTATCCTGAGCCAGTACAATGTGGGCGCACAGACCCGCCGTACCGAAAATACCGCCTGGCACAAGGAAGACCTTCTGGAAATCCATCCCCATGATGCCGAACAGCGCGGCATTCGCGAAGGCGACTGGATCCGTCTTGCATCGCGATCGGGCGAAACATCCCTTCGCGCCACCATTACCGATCGTGTGGCACCGGGCGTGGTTTACACCACATTCCACCATCCGGGGACACAGGCCAACGTGATCACCACCGACTTTACCGACTGGGCAACCAACTGTCCGGAATACAAAGTCACCGCCGTTCAGGTTTCCGCATCAAACGGACCATCTGAATGGCAGGTGGAATATGATCGTCAGGCCGAACAGGCGCGCCGGATCAAACCGCGTGTCGATGCCGCCGAATAGGATGCCCTGCCAGATATTGTGCTATACTCCCTTGCGCACAGTATCTGGCAAATCCTGTATCCGTTAAAAAGACCATAGCCAAAGAGTAATGAACAATGGCACCTGACAAGCTTGTCTATATGGCCAATCAGATCGCGACATTTTTCAAATCCAAACCCCACGAAGAAGGGGTGGCCGGTGTTGCCGGTCATATCAGCGATTTCTGGGAACCGCGTATGCGCAAACAATTGTTTGCCCTGATTGCCGACGGGTATGACGGGATTGACCCGCTTGTGCTTGAAGCTGCCCCGATGATCCGCAAGGTCAAGGAACCTGCATGACGCCCAAGCCTTCCGAGAACCGCATCCTTGACGGGCGCGATGTTGATCTTGCCCGTGCCATTTCGCGTGATGATGCCAATGACGATGCCCCGATGATGTTGCAGCCGGAAGTTCCGGCTGCATTGACTTTCAATGGCAAATCCCATGCGGTGATGATGGTGTCGCCCCATGATCTCGAAGATTTCATGATCGGCTTTGCCCTGTCCGAAGGCATCGTTGATGACATTTCCCAGATCACACTGCGCGAAGTGCGCAAAACCCTTCAGGGCTATGTGATCGAAGCCGACCTGCATGAAGATGTGTTTGACCGTCTTGATGAACGTCAACGCACCCTTGAAGGCCGGTCGGGATGTGGTCTGTGCGGGGTGCAATCACTTGAAGCCGTCGCGATGGACAAGATCGGCAAGGTCACGCCGGGCAATATGGCACAGGATGTCGTGTTACAGGCCATCGACGCCTTGCCCGATCATCAGACCCGCAACCGCGAAGGCGGCGGGCTTTTGCATGCCAGCGCCTTTGTCGATGTTAGCGGTAACATCAAGCTGGTCCGCGAAGATATCGGACGTCATAACGCCCTTGATAAGGTGCTCGGTGCGGTTGCCCGTCAGGGCATTGATACTGCCGGTGGCTTTGTGCTGATGACCAGTCGCTGTTCCTATGAAATCGTCACCAAAACCGTGCAATGCGGGGTGGGTGGGCTTGTGACCCTGTCGGGGCCGACCCTGACGGCGGTGAACCTTGCACGGCAGGCGGGGCTTACCCTGATTTGTCGTGAACGGCGCGGGCTGTTTCGCCGTTTTGCCTGATCCGGTCGCGATCAGGTTGCGATCAGGTTGATGCGCGTTCGATGATTTCAAATCCGACATCGATTGATTTGGTCGGCAGCGGTTCGTTTTCGATCCGTGCCACCAGCGCCTCGGCGGCGCGTCGGCCAAGATTGGCGCGATTGACTTCGACCGTGGTCAGGGCCGGCAGGGTAAAGGGCGAAAAGTCCTGATTGCCAAAACCGAGAACCGCCATGTCTTGTGGTACGCGCAAGCCGCGTGCCTGCGCCTCGATCAGGATGCCATGGGCCAAAAGATCCGAACTGCACATGATGATGCCGTTGCGAAAACCTTTTTCCAGACCGGTGCTCAGGCCATTGCGACCGCGTTCGATGGTCGCACCTGCTTCATAAAGCACTTCAATCGGCGGGTTGCCGGTCATTTGTTTGAACTGACTGGCAAAGGAATCCTTGCGGCGCAGGGCGCGTTCATCACCGGCGGATACGATCAGTGCCTGCTGATAACCTTTGCCCGCCGCATAGCGCGCCATTTCCTCGCCGGCCTTGATGTGTGAAAAGCCGATACAGACATCAAGCGGGTTTTCCGTCGTATCCCACACTTCGATCACCGGAATACCAGCCCCAAGCAACATGCGTTTGCAACCGGCCGAATGGTGGATGCCGGTCAACAGGATGCCGTCGGGGCGACGGCTGAGCATCGTGGAGACAACCGCCTGTTCCTCGTCCTGGGAAAAGCCGGTTTCGGCCATCAGAACGTGATAGCCCGATCCGCGAATGACATTGATGAAATTCTGCATCAGATCGGCATAGATGACGTTGGTGATCGATGGCACAAGGGCCGCAATCAGTTTGCTGCGCCGTGACGCCAGTGCACCGGCGACCATATTGGGCACATAGCCGGTCAGCTCGATCGCATCCTGGATGCGTTGCAGGGTCTTGGCGGAAACCTTTTTCGGGTCATTAAGTGCGCGCGATACCGTGACCTGCGAAACACCTGCTATCCGTCCGACGGTTTCCATCGTGACGGTGCCGCTTTTGATTTCGGCCATGGTGGTCTGGTCAGTATTTTTCGGCGCGAGTGACAAAGGGTTACGGTCTCTTGATCTGATGCCCGAACCGGGAATGGTCGGGCTTTGGTTTTGGTCCGACGTCAGCCAATCTGTTCTGCTTCGGACATTACATCAGCACAAAAAGGTGGGCAAGAAGCGCGGTCTGGCTGAGAACCACTATACAGCACAGGGAGGGAGCTGTTGCTTCTTGCCCGATGGTGTCGTTGGGCGGCCGGGCTGCCGTGACAGCCCGGCTGCGGGCACGTATTCTGGTTTAGTCGGTCATGCGCTTTTTCTTGCGCGCGACAGAAATCGAAAACGCAATCGACAGGGCAATCAGGATCCACAGCAACACCGCGATCCAGCTTTTGGTAAAGAAGATCGAAAACGTGCCAAAGGATTCCAGGCTTTTGACGAAATAGATTTCCGCCGATGGTCCCAGAATAAACCCGATGATAAAGGGCGCTATTTCAAGCCGGATCTTGTGGGCGAGATAACCAAACAGGCCAAAGATCAAAAGCGTCCAGACATCAAACATCACCCCGTAATTGATGGTATAGGCGCCGACCACACACATCATCAGAATGATCGGGAACAGGATGTTTTTTGGAACCGTCACAACCTTGGCCAGATGGCGAATGGCAAAGACCATCACCAGGAACATGATGATATTGGCAGCCAGCATGGCAATGATCATCGCATCCCACGTCACCGGATTGTTGCCGATAAACAGCGGGCCGACCTGAATGCCCTGAAGGGTAAAGGCACCGATCAGAATGGCGGTGGTGGAATCCCCGGGAATGCCAAGTGACAGCAACGGCACCAGTGCGCCGCCCGTCAGGCCGTTATTGGCACTTTCCGATGCAATCACCCCGGCCGGTGCACCTTTGCCGAATTTTTCCGGTGTCTTGGAAAAGTTCTTTTCCTGGCTATAGGCAAGAATTGATGCCGCACTGCCGCCAACGCCGGGCAGAATGCCGACAAAGGTACCAATCGATGACGACCGGATTAGGTTGACGATCTGGCCTTTGAAGACAGAAATCTTGAACGGCTTGCCGCCGATCTTCACCCCCGAAAGACCTTTTCCTTCCTTCATGCCTTCTTCGGCTTCGATCAGGATGGTGGCAAGGCCGAACAAACCGATCAGAACCGGCAAAAGCGAAAAGCCGCTTTCAAGGTAATATTCAAGGAATTCCGGCACCAGACGCAATTCGCCATTGCCGCCGCGCGAAATGTCATAGGCCCCGATCAGGCTGATGAAAATGCCCAGAAATCCGCTGAAAATGCCGACCAGCAAGCTGTTGGAAAGGGCCGCCATCACGGTCAGGGCAAAGAAGATGATCAGGAATTTCTCGATATAGGAAAACTTGATCGCAAAATCGGCCAGTGCCGGGGCAAACAGATAAAGCGCGGCAAGACTGATCAGTCCGCCAACCAGCGACGATGTGATCCCGATCTTGAGTGCGCGTTCGCCTTCGCCATTCTGGGTCATCGGGTACCCGTCAAGGGTGGTGGTGATCGATGACGGCGTTCCCGGGATGTTCAGAAGAATGGCCGGGACCAGGCCGCCGGAAATACCCCCGACATAAAGGCCCAGCAAAAGTGCCAGACCGTTTTCAAGACCCAGCGAATAGGTCAGTGGCAAACAGACAGCAACCGCCATGGTCGCCGTCATGCCGGGGATTGCACCGAAGATGATGCCGATCACGGTGCCCGCGGCAACCAGCGCAAAGAACATCGGTGTCAGAATGGATAGGAGTTCCATGGTAAATCTCTTGGATCATACCGCGCCAAACAGGGACCAGAACCGGGTTCCGGTCGCCTTATGGCAGCGAAATATTGAAAAGTTCGGACAGGATGTACCAGACCAGGCTTGGCGCAATCAGCGCATTGGCGCCTGCGATCATCAATGTTCGACGGCTGCGCTCGTGAAGGTAAAGCGTGCTAAGCGCGAACAGATACGGGATCGAGCAAAGGTAAAATCCAAGTCCGGTATTGGGGAAAATGTCCCCGACTGCCGGCATGGCCATGAAATAGATCACGGTCAGGGCAATCGTACCAAAAAAACGCTTGTGGTCGATGCCGGCAGGCCACCAGTTGCCATTGCTAACCGTGGCGAGAATGGTGCTGCCGCGTGTGATCAGAATTGAAACGAAAAGAATTCCCAGGATCACGGCGATAATCGTCGGGAAAATCATATGCGACGTGTTGAAATCAATCGTCACATGAAAGGGGGAGTCAAACGACATGGGACGCCTCCGGATGTGCCTGTTTTTCCCCATGGTACTGATTTCCAACCAGAATGGAAATCATGTCGGGGTGTTATGGCGGGACGTGCGGGTGGAAGAATATCCATCCACCTGATCAGGCAAAAGTGGCCCGGCATTGATATGCCGGGCCAACCGGGAAGTTAGTTGGTTGCAATCGCGTCGATGACCTGGCGGTACTGGTCGCGTTTCGCCTTAAGGTAAGCTGCGGCTTCTGCCTGCGGCTTGTAGTTCGGAATGAAGAAGGATGCCTTCTGCGTTTTCTGGATCTCGCCTTCGGCATAGATTTCCTTCAGCGCATTGTCGATCGTGGCGATCTGTTCTGCATCCATGTCCTTGTTGAACAGGAAGAAGAATTCCTTGTCGAAGGTAAAGTCTTTCGACCCGTCAAACGTGACGCTGACATTCGGAGTGGTAAATGCCAGAAGTTCGTCACGGGTGGTGTCGCCCATGCCTTCCGGATTTGCCTGTTCAATGGTTTCTTCACGTGCGGTCAGCCAGATAAAGCGCATGGCTTTCTGGTCGTCATTGGCAAGCTGGGTGAACTGTTCGTTGGCCTGAACAGATCCGTTGATCACATCAGCCTGACCATCAAACATCAGCTGGTTTTTATCTGCCTGCGAACCGGTATTGACCGGAACGATGTTTGCTTCCGATCCCGGATGCATGACCTTGGCCGCATTTTTCATCGCCGAGAAACCGATCTCGGAAACGCCACCGGCCTGAATGGCAACGCGAACGCGCTGACCGGCAGCAGCTGCTGCAAACACGTCTTCCATCGACTGCATCGGCGAATTCTTGGCAACCAGATACGCATTGCCCGGATTGATCGCGACCGTCGGTCCGACAACGTAGTTTTCAAAGATATCGTCATAACCGCGAACGCCATACAGGTTCGCAAGATAGGACTGATCATGGAAAATCATGATCGTGGTGCCGCGCGAATCGCGCTGCAATGCCTTGAATGCCTCGCCCGCGCCAACTGCATCAACCTTCACATTGATGTCGAGTTTCTTGGCAAGCGCTTCTGCAACAATGGCACTGTTCTGATAGGTGTCACCACCGGTCGATTTCGACCCGATGACAAGGCGAACGTTGCTTGGCAGGTCAGCAGCAGACGCCAGAACAGGCGTTGCAACCATGGCGGCAAAGCCGGCAGCGGCGGCGATGGATTTAAAAAGTCCGGTCATAAGATTCCTCCCGAATGACGCATTCCTGAATGGTGGGGATGTCCCCGTGATGCCTTTTGGTGTGGTTCCCATAAGGCGTTGGTGTTGCTTGTTCTTGTTGTTAGTCAGCTTGTAAACTTTCAAGCTTTATGTATGCGCATACATATTTTGATACATCTTGTTGCAAAGCCTGTCAATTGCTGAATCTCTCGGCGGTTTTGCGTAGGATAAATCTACCTTTTTGACATGTAAGTTTGCTTGACATCTTGTTAGTGTATGCGCATACATAAAGCATCAATCAAAAGTGCAGGTCGTCCTGGTCAAGCCGCTGGCGTTAAGATCAGGGACGATCGCGAGACGGGAGGAACGCCATGTCCGACAAAATCAAAAAATCCGCAGAAGATCTTAGAAGTGCGCGCTGGTTTGCGCCCGATGATCTTCGTTCGTTCGGGCATCGCTCACGCCTGATGCAGATGGGCCTTGATCCCGAAGACTGGACCGGTCGCCCGGTGATCGGCATCCTCAATACCTGGTCTGAAATCAACCCGTGCCATCTGCATTTCCGTGAACGTGCCGCCGACGTCAAAAAGGGCGTTCATCAGGCCGGTGGTTTCCCGGTTGAGCTGCCGACCATTTCGGTCGACGAATCCTTTACCAAGCCGACCTCGATGCTCTATCGCAACCTGCTTGCGATGGAGACCGAGGAAATGATTCGCTCCCACCCGCTTGATGGCGTGGTGCTGATGGGCGGCTGCGACAAAACCACGCCGGGTCTGGTGATGGGTGCGCTTTCGGCCGGTGTTCCGATGATCTATCTTCCGGCCGGTCCGATGTTGCGTGGCAACTATGCCGGTAAAATCCTGGGGTCGGGCTCGGATGCCTGGAAATACTGGGATGAACGCCGTGCCGGTAACATCAGCGACGAAGAATGGGTTGGCGTCGAAGGCGGGATTGCCCGTTCCTATGGTCATTGCATGACCATGGGCACGGCATCGACCATGACCGCAATTGCCGAGGCCATGGGCCTTTGCCTTCCGGGGGCATCGTCGATACCGGCACCGGATGCCGGTCATATCCGTATGTCGACCCAGTGTGGCCGTCGCATCGTTGATATGGTGTGGGAAGATCTGACCCCGAACAAGGTCGTCACCCCGGCATCTGTGCGCAACTCGGCCGTGGTTGCGATGGCAACCGGCTGTTCGACCAATGCTGTTGTGCATTTGCTGGCCATGGCGCGTCGCGCCGGAATTAAAATCACCCTTGATGATCTTGATGAACTTGGTCGCACAACACCGCTGATCGCCAATATCCGCCCGTCGGGCAAGGGCGACTATCTGATGGAAGATTTCTTCTATGCCGGTGGTCTGCGCGCCCTGATGGCGCAGCTTGGTGACAAGCTCGATACATCGGTCACCACGGTCACGGGCAAAACCCTTGCCCAGACCCTCGAAGGTGCGACGGTTTATAATGATGATGTCATCCGCCCGCTTTCAAATCCGGTCTATCATGAAGGATCGCTTGCGGTTCTGCGCGGCAATCTCTGCCCGGACGGGGCGGTGATCAAGCCTGCAGCCTGTGATGAACGGTTCCGCAATCATCAGGGTCCGGCACTTGTCTTTGACAGCTATCCGGAAATGAAAAAGGCGGTGGATGACGAAAATCTCGATATCACGCCCGATCATGTGATGGTGCTGCGCAATGCCGGTCCGCTCGGTGGTCCGGGCTTCCCGGAATGGGGCATGCTTCCGATCCCCAAAGCCCTGATCAAACAGGGCCACCGTGACATGTTGCGTATTTCGGATGCCCGTATGTCGGGAACCTCGTATGGCGCTTGTGTGCTTCATGTCGCACCGGAATCCTATATCGGGGGTCCGCTTGCCCTTCTGAAAACCGGCGATATCGTCAAGCTTGATCTTGATAACCGTCGCCTCGACATGCTGGTCGACGAGGAAGAGCTTGAACGTCGCCGTGCAGCCTGGCAGACGCCCGAGCCGCGCTATCAGCGTGGATATGGCTGGATGTTTGGCAAACATGTCACCCAGGCCAACGAAGGGTGCGACTTTGACTTCCTGTCGCCGGAATTTGGCGAAACAGCGGGCGAGCCGGATATTTTCTAGGCTTGCCGCAAACCATCATCAGAAACAGCAACGGGGCGTGATTTGCGCCCTGTTGCAATGACACGAACCAAATCAATCAGGGATATTGACCCATGGCACTTTCCAAAGCCGATCTGCGTGGCGTGCTGTCAGGTATTTCCGGCATTCTAGTCACCCCTTATGACGAGAATGGCGACATTGCACCGGCCAAGCTGAAACCGATTATCGACCGCGCGCTTGCGGCGGGTGTTCATTTTCCGGTGGTGAATGGCAATACCGGCGAATTTTACGCGCTGACCACGGCTGAGGCCATCACTATGGCCAAATCGGTCGCCGAAATGCTTGACGGTCGTGCGCCGATGCTGGCCGGTATCGGTCGTGGCGTACAGGATGCCTGCGCACTTGCCAAGGCATCCGCCGAAGCCGGGGCCGAAGCATTGATGATCCATCAGCCGCCAGATCCCTTTGTCGCCCCGCGTGGTGTTGTTGAATATATCAAACGCATTGCCGATGCATCGGGCGGGCTTCCGATGATGCTGTATCTGCGCAATGATGCGATTGGCACCAAGGCGATTGCCGATCTTTGTGCCATCGAAGGTGTGGCTGGTGTAAAATGGGCAACCCCGAACCCGATGAAGCTGTCCGAGGCGATCAATGCCTGTGATCCGGATATTGTCTGGGTCGGTGGTTTGGCTGAAACCTGGGCACCGGCATTCTATGCGGTTGGGGCGCGTGGCTTTACATCGGGGCTGATCAATGTCTGGCCGGAACGGTCCATGGCAATCCATGCCGCCCTTGAGGCCGGTGACTATGCCAAGGCCCGCGATCTGATCCGCGATATGAGCGCCTTTGAAGAAGTCCGCGCCGAAGAAATGAACGGTACGAACGTGACCGGTGTCAAAGCGGCCCTTAAGCTTCTTGGCGATGATTGCGGTGCGACCCGCCCGCCGTCGGCCTGGCCGTTGACCGATAAGCAGCATGACAAGCTGGTTGGCTTCATGCGTCAAAACAATCTTGTGAAATAAGCGGCCCCGCCGCACAGAGGAGACATCCATGTCCTATACCCTGACAGGAAAACATCTGATCGCGGGCGACTGGGTCGCCGGAACCGCAACCTTCCAGTCCGAACCGGCCCACGGCCCGGCCAATACTTTCCCGGTCGGCACCCCCGATCTGGTTGATCAGGCCGCCAAGGCCGCTGAAGAAGCCTTCTGGACGTTTGGCTATTCCACCCGCGAAGACCGCGCCAGGTTCCTCAATACCATTGCCGATGAAATTGATGCCCGCGGTGATGAAATCACCGAAATCGGCACCCAGGAAACCGGCCTGCCCGAAGCCCGTCTTCAGGGCGAACGCGGTCGTACGGTTGGTCAGCTTCGCCTGTTTGCCAGCCACATTCTTGATGGTGCCTATCTGGATCGTCGCTATGACGAAGCATTGCCTGATCGTGCACCGCTGCCGCGTCCCGACCTGCGTTTGATGCAGCGTCCGATTGGTCCGGTTGCCGTGTTTGGCGCATCGAACTTCCCGCTGGCATTTTCGGTTGCCGGTGGTGATACCGCATCGGCACTGGCTGCTGGTTGCCCGGTCGTGGTCAAGGGCCATTCAGCCCATCCGGGTACCGGTGAAATCGTTGCCCAGGCCATTGATGCCGCGATCAAGAAATGCGGTGTCCATCCGGGCGTCTTCAGCCTTATTCAGGGTGGCAAACGTGATGTCGGTCAGTCGCTTGTGCAGCATCCGCTGATCAAGGCGGTCGGCTTTACCGGATCGCTTGGCGGTGGTCGTGCGCTGTTTGATCTGTGCGCATCGCGCCTGGAACCGATCCCGTTCTTTGGCGAACTGGGTTCGGTCAACCCGATGTTCCTGCTGCCCAAGGCTGTTGCCGCACGTGGCGCAGAACTCGGCAAAGGCTGGGCAGGGTCGCTGACCATGGGGGCGGGGCAGTTCTGCACCAATCCGGGGATTGCGGTTGTAATTGATGGTTCGGATGCCGATGCCTTTGTGAGCGCTGCCAAGGAAGCTCTTTCAGGTGTTGCAGCCCAGACCATGCTGACCGATGGGATGGCGGAAACCTATCGTGCCGGGGCAAAGCGCGTTGCCGCAACTGCGGGCGTGAAAGAAGTTCTGACCACGTCATGCGATCTGCGCAATGCGACGCCGTATCTGTTTGAAACCACCGGTGAAAACTGGCTTTCGAACCATGAACTGGGCGAAGAAGTCTTTGGTCCGCTTGGTCTGGTCGTTCGGGTCAAGGATGTTGCGGAAATGCGCACCATCGCCAAGGCGCTTGAAGGTCAGCTGACCTGCACGCTGCATCTTGATGCGGGCGATGCTGCCGATGCGCGTTCGCTTCTGCCGATCCTTGAACACAAGGCGGGCCGTGTTCTTGCCAACGGGTTCCCGACCGGTGTGGAGGTATCCGATACCATGGTCCATGGCGGGCCATATCCGGCATCGACCAACTTTGGCGCGACTTCGGTCGGGACCATGGCGATCCGCCGCTTCCTGCGCCCGGTTTGCTATCAGAACATCCCGACCGACGTGCTGCCGGCTGATATCGCGTAACCAACTGCTTTTTCCAAGATACCGCCCGGCGCAAAGCCGCCGGACAAACCCACGGAGACAAATAATGAGTGACTATGTCCTGAGCAGTGCGACACGCGACAAGCTCAAGAAAATCAGTACCGCTTCGCTGTGCACGGCACTTTTCAAACGCAACCTGCGCAACCAGTTCATCCAGAATGTTCATCAGGTTGCCCCCAAAGATGAAAACATGGTCGGGCAGGCCTATACGCTGCGCTATATCCCGGCCCGCGAAGATCGCAACCCGATCGAAGTGTTCCGTGATCCCAAACATCCGCAGCGCGTGGCTGTCGAAGAATGCCCGCCCGGTCATGTTCTGGTGATGGATAGCCGCAAGGATGCCCGTGCGGCCTCTGCCGGCTCGATCCTTGTGACCCGCCTGATGAAGCGCGGTGTCGAAGGCATCGTGACCGATGGCGGTTTCCGTGATGCCGAAGGCATTGGCAAGCTTTCCATTCATTCCTATCACTCGCGCCCGTCCGCACCGACCAACCTGACCCTGCACGAGGCCTATGACCTTAATGTGCCGATCGGATGTGGTGATGCGCCGGTCTTCCCGGGGGATGTTCTGGTCGGGGACAAGGATGGCGTTGTTGTCATTCCGGCCCATCTGGCCGATGAACTGGCCGAAGAATGCGCAGGCATGGAAAGCTTCGAGGACTTCGTTCTTGAAGAAGTCCTTTCGGGCAAGCCGATCATTGGTCTTTATCCGGCAACCAAGGATGAAACCAAGGCCAATTACGAAGAATGGCGCAAGAAGAACGGGCGTTGATTTCCGCCCGCTGCGTCACAGACAATGCGTCACAAACGACAAAAGCCGCTCCGATGGGGCGGCTTTTTCATTGGTGGCCGGCTTTGCAAGCGGGTGTTGCTAGTTGGCGGTGGTTGCCTGAAACATGTTTTCATCATGACGCAACAGGCTTTGGCCAATCGCCCCTTGAAGGGCAAGGTCCTTGTCCCAGGCCAGATGGGTGATTTCGGGGCCACGGCGCAGTTCGGGAACCTGTGCCTGTTCAAGGCCGCGCATCAATTCCGGTTCCATCATGTCATAGGCGCGTGCGCCCGATCCGGTGATGAAAATCTGTTTGGGGCCCAAAAGCGCGATTAGATTGGCAATGCCATATCCCAAAACCTTGCCCGCATGGTGGAACAGATCAGCCAGGTCCTGATCCCCGGCGCGGGCGCGCGCCACCAGATCCATCATCTGTTCTTCGCTTGGATGCAGGCTGTTGGTATCGGGCAGGTCAATCAGGCCGCGGGCATCGCGCAATATGGCGTAATCCCCGATATAGGCTTCAAGACAGCCGCGCCTGCCACAGTTGCACAGCGGCCCGTCGGGTTGATATTTGGTGTGGCCGAATTCGGCTGCTGTACCGAAATCGCCATTGTAAACCGACCCGTTCAGAACCAGCCCCATGCCGATGCCATAGCCCAGCATGATCACGGCAAAATCGCCGCCGCGATGCAGATTGGTGTTCTGGGAAATGGCGGTGGCAATGCAGTTGGCATCGTTTGACATCTGCACAATCCCGCCAAACCGTTCACCCAATGCCTTGGCAAGTGCGATGTTGCGATGACGCAGGGCCGGGGACCAGATGATTTCGCCGCTATTACTGTCGCACACCCCCTGAACCGCAAGGCTGATGCCAACCGGTGGTCGGGCTGAAAAATCCTTATGCCGGGTGATGAATTCCTCGATCAGCCCGATCAGGGTCGTGACCAGACCATTTTCATCAAGATCGCGGGTATTGATGCTATGTTCCGAACTGCATTCAATTTCACCCTTGAAGTTGCCCAGGGCAATTTCGATCAGATTGATGGTGATCTTGACGCCAATCACACAGGCCGCATTGGGCACAAGATCAAGCAACACCTTGGGGCGGCCGCGTGTTGATCCGCCATTTCCGCCGCCATTGCCGGTCGCGTTTCCGTTCGCCGTTCCCTGACTTTCCTGCACCAGCCCCTGTGCCATCAGATCGGCGGTCAGGGATGTTACCGTTGCCGGGCTTAACCCGGTTGCGGTGCCGATATCAATGCGCGCAGCAGGGCCGTGAATGCGCAAATAGCGCAGAATGGCAATCTGTGACGGCTGGCGTGGGGTTTCGGCTTCTTTACGGCGGCTCATGAAGCGGATCTGCATCCTTTGAAATCGCGGGGCGGGCTTTGTGCGCGCCGCAGGATCGGGACGGATCAGTGCCCGGTGGCATATCAATACGTCCTGATCCTTGATATGGGCATTTTTTATCCCGTTTTGGCAAGGGGATAGAACGCCCGGGCGTCTGTTTGTTACAGAAGCCCGCGGGCGGCAAGGTTGGTCATCAGGGCGGTAATGCCGAATTGCCACGGATTGATGGCATCGGACCGGTCAACCTGATTGATCAGTTTGCCAAGGCTTGGCGTCGAGATGGTCACAAGATCCCCCATCTCGTGGGTGAAGCCCTTGCCAGCACCGCCGCGGTCATCGGTGGGGGCAAACATGGTGCCCAAAAACAGCATGAAGCCATCCGGGTACTGGTGATGTTTGCCAATTGCCTGACCGACAAGGCTTTCGGGTGTGCGGCTGATCTGGCTCATCGAACTGACCGCATCAAGGTGATAGCCATCCGTGCCATCAACCGCCATGGCAAGATCGGCACCCTTGACGGTTTCAAGGGTAAAGTGGTCATCAAACAGGCGGATGAACGGCCCGATGGCGCAGGACCCGTTATTGTCCTTGGCCTTGCCCAGAAGCAACGCGGACCGGCCTTCGACATCACGCAGATTGACGTCATTGCCAAGTGTCGCGCCAACGATCTTGCCCTTGGATGTCACGGTCAGAACCACTTCGGGTTCCGGGTTGTTCCAGTTTGAAATCGGATGCAGGCCAACATGGGCCCCATGGCCCACAGCCGACATCACCGGGGATTTGGTAAAGATTTCCGCATCCGGGCCGATCCCGACTTCAAGATATTGCGACCAGGCACCTTTTTCGATCAGGACCCGCTTGATCTCGGCGGCCTTGTCTGATCCCGGTTCGATCTGTGACAGGTCATCGCCAATGATGCCGGTGATTTCGGTGCGGATCTGATCGGCCTTGCTGGCATCCCCGCGTGCCTGTTCCTCGATCACGCGTTCAAGCAGGCTGGCAACAAAGGTCACGCCACTTGCCTTGATCGCCTGAAGATCATTGGGGCTCAGAAGATGGGCGGTCTTGCCATCGGCACCCGGTCTTGACTGTTCGATGATGTCGCCAAGCGATGCGGCGGTTGGGAAACTTGCCGGGTTTGACAGCCGGGCCAGAACATCGTCGCGTTCAAGCAACTGGCTGATGGTCGGCGCAAGGCTGCTGATATCACGCAGATTTTCACCATCGACCAGAACCGGGGTCGGGCCGGAAACCCGCGGGTCCCAGATGCGTCCGATCAGAATGGCACGATTGGCGTCATCGGGCAGGATATCGGTATGGTTTGCCGGAAAGCCTTGGGTCATCGGGGCGTCTCGCTTGTTTCGTTCGGGGTCAAAGGGGCGGGGTGTGGTTGGTCGGTGCCAGTTTTATCCGGTGTCGTGATGTCCGATGCTTTGGATGTGACCGGACGGTTGGTTGCACCCGGACCAGCCAGATGCAAAAGATGTTCGGGCATCTTGCCCAGAATGATCATGCCAAGAACATCATCATGTGTGACATCCTTGGTTCTGACGCTGCCGACCAGCTTGCCGTTTTTCATCACATGCAGCCGGTCGGAAAGATCAAACACATCATGAAGATCGTGACTGATCAACAATATACCGAGCCCGTCACGTTTCAACTGATCAATCAGTTCACCGACCATTTTGGTTTCATGCACGCCAAGCGCGGCGCATGGTTCATCCATGATAAGCACGCGGGCTTCGAACAAAAGGGCACGCGCAATCGCAACCGATTGCCGCTGCCCGCCCGACAGGGCCGAAACAGGTGATGTAAATTTCTTGAAATTCGGGTTGAGGCGATGAAGGACCTCGCGTGCCTTGTGTTCCATCGCCGCATCATCAAGGAACCCAAGCTTGTCGATGATTTCGCGCCCCAAAAACAGGTTTTGGGCTGCATCAAGGTTATCGGCAAGCGCAAGGTTCTGATAGATCGTCTCGATATTGTTGTCGCGCGCATCACGGGCATTTTCGATTTTGGCTTCCTTGCCATCGACAATGATCTGGCCGCTATCGGCCTGATACGCACCCGACAGGATCTTGATCAGGGTCGATTTGCCAGCGCCATTGTGGCCCAGCACCCCGACCACTTCGCCGGGATAAAGATCAATCGAAACCCCGTCGACGGCCTTGACCCCGCCAAAGCTGATATGGATGTCGCGCATTTCGACAAGCGGATCGGTATTTGTGGTCATGTCGGTCATATCCGGTCTCCTTACGCGGTCGGGTCGCTGTAACGACGGTGGAAATACTTGTCGCTAAAGACAGCCAGAACAAGAACCAGCCCGATGACAATGCTTTGAAGCGATGTATCGACCCCCAAAAGCGCCATGCCGCTTTGAAGGCTTTGCATCACAAGCGCACCGATCAGCGCGCCATAAATCGTGCCAACCCCGCCCGCAAGCGACGTTCCGCCAATCACCACGGCGGCAATGACGCGCAATTCATCAAGGGTGCCAAGATCATTGCCCGCCGATTGCAGGCGTGCTGACGAAATCGCCGCACTGATCGCGCACAAAACCCCCATCAGGGCAAAGACCGCAACCGTCATGCGTTTGACATTGATGCCTGCAAGCTCGGCGGCCTGCGGATTGCCACCAATCGCAAAGACATAGCGCCCGAACCGGGTCCGCTTGACCACAATGGTCAGGATGATCGCCACAAGGGCGACAATCAGAAGCGGGATCGGAATACCGTGCGAGATTTCAAGATTTTCCGGGGTGACCGGAATGCCCTTGTTCTCAAGCAGGCGTTCGGCGGCGCGCGTCGGCAGGTGATAGGCATTGAGGGTCGCAATCGCGGCCAGAACCAGCCCGCCCTTGATGATGGTATTGGTATATTCGGCCCAGACCGGCTTGACCGGAAATTCGAATGAAAGACGGCGGCGGCGCTCCATGATCGCGGCATAGATGATCGCAAGAATGGCGATCAGGGCGACGATCCAGCTCCATGTCGCGCCAATCGTGCCTTCGATCCCGCCGCCCAGCAAAATGAAATTGTGATCAAGCGGGGCAACCGTTCGGCCCTGTGTCACCCACCAGGCCGAACCGCGCCATACCAGAAGACCGCCAAGCGTTACGATAAAGGCCGGAACACCGAGATACCCGACGGCAAGCCCCTGAAGCCCGCCAATAGCCGCGCCAAGGACAATGCCGACCAGAAGGGTCAGGATCCAGGTCAGCGGATGATTGTAATCCAGAAACTGTGGCAGGACATCGGTCTGAACCACCCCCATGATCATGGCCAGAACGCCCAGTATGGCGCCGACCGAAAGATCGATATGGCGGGTAACGATAATAAGAACCATGCCGCAGGCCATCACGGCAACCGATGCGGTCTGGACCGACAGGTTAAAGATATTGCGCGGGGTGATAAATCGCCCGCCCGATGCGATATCAAAGCCGACCCAGATGATCAGCAAAACAACGGCAAGGCCAACCAACCGGCGGTCGACTTCCATTTTCGTAAGCAGTCGTGACATGAAAACGCTCGTAAGGCAGCGGGGCCGGCATGCTGTGTTCTGCGCACGCGAACAGCAGCCGACCCCGGGTTAAGCAAGGCAGGAGGAAATAAAGACTGCCCTAGTTACAGGCAGATACCTTGCCGCTCGGAACGCCTTTGCATACGACGTCTTTGGAAACCCATCCGGCATCAATCACCAGATCAAGCTTGTTCTGGGTGATGGCAACCGGATCAAGGAAGAAGGATTTCATGGTCACGCCATTCGGGCTTTGCCAGTCTTCGGTGCCCGAAACGTCGGCAAGCTTGGTGCCCTTGGCAAGATCGACTGCGATTTCAGCGGCCCGTTTGCCAAGAAGACGCGCATCCTTCCAGACCGAAACCGTCTGGGTGCCAAGTGCAACACGGTTCAGAGCCGCATGATCGCCATCCTGACCCGAAACCGGGATACCCTGCATGCCCTGTGCGGAAAGGGCGGCAACCACACCGCCAGCCGTACCGTCGTTGGAGGCAACAACAGCATCAACCTTGTTATCCGCAGCCGTCAGGAACTGCTCCATATTGCGCTGGGCGATCGCCGGCTGCCAGCTGTCGGTATAGGCTTCGCCGACAACCTTGATGTCACCGGAATCGATGGCCGCCTGAAGAATTTCAAGCTGGCCTTCATGCAGGATATTGGCATTCGGATCGGTCGGCGCGCCCTTGATAAAGACGTAATTGCCTTTGGGCTGGGCGCCAAACACGGCCTCGGCCTGAAGGCGGCCGACTTCCTTGTTGTTGAATGTAATGTAATAGGCGTTCGGGTCTTCGATCAGGCGGTCATAACCGACCACCGGGATTCCTTCATTGGTTGCCATTTCCACCGCCGGACCGATCGAGGCGGAGTCTTGCGCCAGAACGATCAGTGCATCCGCGCCGCGCGCAATCAGGCTTTCAATATCGGAAAGCTGCTTGGACGGATTGCTTTGGGCGTCCGCACTGATGTATTCCGCGCCGGCTGCTTCAAGGGCGGCCTTGATCGCGGCTTCATCGGTTTTCCAGCGTTCTTCCTGGAAATTCGACCAGCTGACGCCAACCGTAAGATCGGCCGCAAAGGCATTTGCAGACAGCAATACGCTACCGGCCAGCATGGCCGTGGAGAGGAGTTTTTTCATTGGTTTCTTCCCTGAATGAATGTGTCTTGTTGCGACATTTATTTTTGTTGTCGAAAAAATGTTGACGTGAAGAAGCCGTCCTGTCAAATTTTTTTTAGTGATTAAATTAAAAACAGCTCTTTAGGCGATCAATTTGTCCCGTAAATCCGCATTTTTGGTTGATTTATGGGGTGATTTTCAATGATGCACTGCATCATTTAATTTGGTTGTCTAAAATAAAACAAAGATATGACAGGGAACGTTATGACAGCGAGTTATCACGACATTGACGGGAAATCCGTGCTTGTGACCGGCGGTGCGTCGGGGATCGGGGCATCAATTGTGCGTGCCTTCTGTGCCCAGGGGGCGCATGTCGGTTTCTTTGATATTGATGATGGTGCCGCACAAAAGCTGATTGACGAGATCCGCGATGAAACCGGTCGGGCCCCGGTCTACAAATCCTTTGATCTTCGCCAGCAATCGCTGATTGCGGGTGCGGTGCGCGAAATGTCGGCGGCAATCGGGCCGATGGATGTTCTGGTCAATAATGCCGCCCGTGATGACCGGCATCGCCCCGAAGAAATCGGACCGGAACAATGGCGCGATGGTCTGGATGTCAACCTTGCGCATCACTTCTTTTGTGCTCAGGCCGTGGCCCCGGACATGAAGAAAAAGGGTGCTGGCAGCATCATTAATTTCAGTTCCGTAAGTTATATGATGGGGCTTCCTGATCTGGTGGCTTATGAAACGGCCAAGGCCGGGGTGATTGGCCTGACGCGTGCGTTGGCGCGTGACTGGGGGGCTGATGGCATTCGTGTGAATGCGCTAACGCCGGGCTGCATCATGACCCAGCGACAGCTTGATCTGTGGATTTCCCCCGCCGACGAGGAACGCATTCAGCAACAGCAATGCGTCAAACGCCGGCTGGTCGGTGATGATGTCGCGCAGATGGTGCTGTTTCTGGCATCCGATGTGTCTTCGGCCTGCTCGTCACAGAACTTCATTGTTGATGGCGGCATCGTCTGATCCGTCACGCACCGGCCTAAATCCAATCATCGGGTTTGCCGGTTCGTAAATGCCTTGTCCCGCAGTCGCCCCAATCGAGAACACACATCATGTCGCCCACCAATCTTCCCGCATCCCCGATCATCATTGATGAAAAAGCAAACCCTTACCGCGATTGCATTCAGGGGCTGGCCAATCAGCCGATCACGGTTGTCAAATTGCTGCGCGATGCGGTGAATGAAAACCCGGTCGTTGCCCGGGGCCGTGATTTCAGCGTCCCGGAAATCAGGGATGTGGTCGGGCGTCTGGTGGAAAACCGGCCACGCATTGCGATCATTGGCGGCGCGCCGGATCATCCGGCCCATCTTCTTGATCGGCCACAGGCCCTGATGGCGGCAATCCGCATCTGGGAAATGGGCGGGGTGCCGTTCCTGTTTCATGTGCCGGTAATCTGTGATGGCACCGCGCAAAACAATATCGGGCAAAGCTATTCCCTGGCGTCGCGCAATCACACGGCTGCTGCGGTCAATATCACGTTCGAAGGGCACAGCTATCACGCGGCCTATGTCATTGCCGGCTGTGACAAATCACCGGCTGCTGTGGTTGCCGGTCTGGCGGCTGCCGATCATGCCCGTGCCTATCGCGGCGATCAGGCCCCGGTCTGGGCGGTTTTTGCCCCGTCCCATGTTCTCAAGGGCGGTGAAATCCCCGAAGGCACACGGCGGTTGCTTGATGATATCGCAGCCAGTGCGGACGCGGCCGGGCATGATGATCTGGGATCGGATATTCGTGAAAACATGCGCTATATCCTGCAATGCACCTCGGACGAGGCCTTTGCCGGGTTGCTGGAACGCGCCCGGTTGCTGGGGCTGATTGATGGCGCACTTGAACGCCGCGTGCTCGATCAGCTTGCCACTGCGACCTGTGATTCAAAGGGTGGCATTTGTGCCTTTAACGGCACGGGAAATTCATCGCGCACCATGCTGGCGGCCTTTGGCCTGACACCCCCTGAACTGGAACTTCTGACCGATGTTCCGCCCTTTAGTGCGGTGGCGGCCGGGGTGGATGCCTTGTTTGATGTCTTCAACAAACCGCAATATGCGATCGGCAATCTGCTAAAAGCCAATTTCGCCAATTTCGTGCGCATTCATAATGCGACCGGATCAAGCAGCAACATGCTTTTGCATCTGCCTTTCATGATGCGTTATGCCGGGTTTGATGTGTCGATTGATGATTATCAGGATGTGCGCACCAAAACCCCGGTGCCTGAAATCTTTGCCCACAGCCTGACCGAAAATCGCGATACCTTTGTACTGGCCCAACAAATGGCCGAAGGCAAAAATCGCGGCATGGAAAGCATTTATCGCATTCTTGCCGATTTGGGGGTGGCGATGGATCTTGATGCGCCGACGGTCCTTGGCAAAACCTGGGCCGAACGGATTGCCGGTCTTGAAAATCCGGTTGACCTGTCGCTTGGTGATGCATCGGTCATTCGCGCCACCCCGGTGCGCAAACGATCGGGTGTCGATGTTCTTACCGGCAGTTTCTTTGAAAATTGCGCGGTCAAAACATCGGGTATGAGCGACCATTTGCTGTCGCATTTCGACGATCATGTTTTCATCGTCCGCTATTACGAAAACGAACATGTCTGTAACGGGGATTTCGCATCCCCCGATCTGGTGACACGTTTGATTGAAACCGATGGCGTGGACGAAGAACTGATTGCCGCAGTGGTTCGGCGCAATGGCGGGAACAGTGTTGATATGAACGCGCCCAAGGACATGCTGGCACAGGGGCATTTGTCCTTTGCCTTTGTCATTGGCGGGCAGGGGCCCGAAGCCTATGGCATGCCGGAAATGTTTTCACCGTCCCAGAACCTGCGTCATCACCGCATTCTTGAAGCATCCTCGATGCTGATTACGGACGGGCGCTATTCCGGGGTGACAAAGGGCGCGTGCATTGGTCACATGGTGCCCGAAGCATTCACGGGCGGCGGGATCGGTTATCTGCGTGACGGGGATGTGCTGCGTCTGAACCTGACGACGCTGAAACTTGACTGGCTTGATCCGGTGGCGTTTCTGGACGGGGTGGAATTACCCGCCGATCCACGGGGGATCAAAGAACGGGTCGAACTCTTCGAAGGGCGGCTTGGGCGGATGGAAGCCCGGCAATGTGATATCGCTGCGAGCAATGTCCTCGATGCGATTGGAAATGCGGCGTGCGGCATCGTCCCACGGGCAGTTGACCGCCGTGCAATCAAGTCCTGGCGATAGGCGTTGCGCGCTGTCGCGTTCAAATATGATTTCACCGCGCGTCACGCTGTTGGATTCCCGAACCGTCAAAACAAGTGCCGCAAAGCACAGCCCGCCACCGACAAGCATCATAAGCCGTCCAAGCATTGGTGCTTTTTCACGATGAAATCGGGGCATGTCCTGACCTTTCAAATATTGCCAATATCCGCGCGCGCCGTGATCAGGTCGGGCTGACCTGATCGGTTGCCGCACCGGACTGCGATGCGTCTGGTGTCGCATCCCCGCCCAGCGCCTGATAAAGCGTGATCAGGTTGGTGATGCGATCAAGCTGGTTTTCAAGGACGGTTTCCTCGGTGGTGCGCCGGTCTTCCTGCGCATCAAGCCAATCCTGCATCGCGACCGCCCCCGACCGGAACCGGGTTTCATAGATCGCCTCTGCGTTAAGTGACGCTGCAAGTGCTGCTTCAAGTCTTTCAGCCCGGCGATCATAATTGGTCCGCGCAGACAGGGCATTTTCGACATCCGCCATTGCTTGGTACGTGGTCTGGCGGAACTCGGCGATGGCCTGTTCATATTCGGCTTCGGATACCTTGATATTCAACTGCCCTTCATTCCAGTTCAGGAATGGTAACGCCAGGCTGGCGCCAAGTGTTCCAACCGGATTGGACAAAAGATTGCGCAACTGATCACTGCTTGATCCAAGCGTCCCGGTCAGGCTGATGGTTGGCAACAAACTGGTCTTTACGGAATTGAGTTCCTCGACACTTTCGCGCAGGCGCAATTCAGCAGCCCGGACATCGGGACGCCGTTCCAGAAGACCCGATGGCAACCCTTCGGGAATGGCGGGCAACATACCGGCGGGCAGTGTCTTGCGCGTGATTTCAATATCTGATGGCGGTTGGTTGAACAGAATGGATAACGCATTCTTGGTTTCGATCAGGCTTTGTTCAATCTGGGTATAGGCCGCGCGCTGGTTTTCAAGGTTGCTGCGCGCTTCATTGACTTCAAGCGATGATGTCGAACCCGATGCATATTGCACATCCACCAGATCAAGGGTTTGCTGTGCGTAATCAATGCTGGCCTGCGCGATATCAAGACGCTGCTGATAATAGACCGCCTGCCAGTAAAGGGTCGCCGTGGTCCCGATCAGCGAAAGCGCAGTGCTTTCGCGATCTTCAAGGGTGGCAAGGGCTTCCCACTTGGCGGCATCATAATCGTGGCCAAGCTTGCCCCACAGATCAAGTTCGTAACTGATCCCGGCATCAACGCCATAGCTGCGCGTAATGTCACCATTGCTGCGACCATCTTCGCTGTCAAACTGGCGCGATGTCGAAATATCGCTGCCCGCTGAAAGATCGGGATAAAGCGCATCTTCGGCAAGTCCCGCAGTCAACTGTGCCTGGCGGACCTTGATGGTGGCTGCGGCCAGATCGTTGTTGGTTTCAAGCGCGCGCGCAATCAACCGGTTCAGCTGCGGGTCGTCAAAATTCTTCCACCATCCGGTCTGTGCAAGAATTTCAGCCCGGGTTGCGGTATCATCCGTGCCAATGTCGTTTCCAATGTCGTTTCCGGTGTCGTTTCTGGTGGCTATATCTGTTGACTGGCCCCACGATGCCGGCATGGTCATGTCGGGCCGGTCATAGCTGACTTCCGACAGGCTCGAACATCCGGCAAGCATCAGCATCGACAGGATCGTTCCGGTTTTCAGAATGTTTTTCATGATCTTTTTCTTTCCTAGTCGCGTGACAGGGCATCGACCGGATCCAGTCGTGCCGCATTGCGGGCGGGCAAAAAGCCGAATGTGATGCCGATCATGGTCGCGCAGGCAAAGGCACCGATGATTGATGTCGGGGAATAGACCATCGAAAAACTGCTGCCGATAAGATCAAACAGCTCGCCGATGGCAAGGGCGCCAAGAACGCCAAGTCCCCCGCCCAGAATGCACACCAGGACCGCTTCGATCAGGAACTGGCGCAAAATGTCGCTTTGACGGGCGCCAACGGCCATGCGGACCCCGATTTCACCGGTGCGTTCGGTGACCGAAACCAGCATGATATTCATCACCCCGATCCCGCCGACGACCAATGAAATCACCGCAATCGATGAAATCAGAAGCGTCATGGTGCTGGTGGTTTTCTCGACCGTCTGGCGGATGCTGTCACTATTGACGGTAAAGAAATCCTTGGTGCCATGGCGCTGGGTCAAAAGATCGGTAATCTGGCTTTCGGCAAGCGCGGGGGCGACATTGTCGGCCACCCGTACCGTGATGCTGCTCAGATAGGTCTGACCAAGAATACGGGTCAAAGCCGTGCTGTGCGGCACCCAGATATTCAGACTGTCCTGATTGCCAAACGTGCTGGTTTTCGGCGCGGTTACCCCGATGATCTGTACCGGCACCGATCCAAGAAGGATCACTTCGCCAACCGCACGTTCCCCGTCCGGGAAAAGCTTCTGCACGGTATTGTCGTCAATGATGGCAACCTGGGCACGTTTCCCGATTGCCGTCTGGTCAAACCAGATGCCGTCGGCAATTTCATAGCCGCGGACACGGTAATAATCGGTGCCAACACCGGTGACATTGGCATTGACCTCGATATTGCGATATCGCAGTGCGACGGTGCTTGAAACCCGGGGCGTGACGCTGTCGACATAATACTGGCTGGCCAGAACGTCGGCATCACCGGCGGTCAATGTGCGGATCTGATCGGCATCCCGGTCTCCGAAATCCTTGCCGCGATTGATGTCGATCGTGCTGGTGCCGATGCTGCTGATATCGGAAAGGATGCGTTCCTGTGACCCGGTGCCAAGGGCCACGACCGAAACCACCGACGCAATGCCGATAATGATGCCCAGCATGGTCAGGAAAGTGCGCAGGCGATGCGCATTCATCGCAATCAGCGCCATTTTGAACGCTTCGCCAAACCGGCCAAGTTGCGACAGATAGCTGCTTTGATCGCTGCTGATGGTGTTGATCGCAACGGTCGATGCGTCCTCATCGGATTTTGGTGTGATGCGTTCATCGCGGATGATTTCGCCGTCGCGGATTTCGATGATGCGTTCGGCATGGGCCGCCACATCATGATCATGGGTCACCAGAATGACGGTATGTCCGTCCCGATGCAGATCGCGCAACAGATCAAGCGTCTGCTTGCCGCTTTGCGTATCAAGTGCGCCGGTCGGCTCATCGGCCAGAATGACATCCCCGCCATTCATAAGCGCACGGGCAATACTGACACGTTGCTGCTGTCCGCCCGAAAGCTGGCTCGGTCTGTGATGGATGCGGTCACCCAATCCGACACGGGTCAGGATTTCGGTTGCGCGTCTGGTTCGTTCGCCGGCATCGGTTCCGGCATAGATCGCCGGAACTTCAACATTGCCAAGCGCACTAAGATCCGACAACAGGTGATATCGCTGAAAGATGAACCCGAAATATTCGCGGCGCAGGGCGGCAAGTTCATCAGGTTCAAGATCACCGGTCAGGCGACCATTGACGCGATATTCCCCCTCGGTCGGGCGATCCAGACAGCCAAGGATATTCATCAATGTCGATTTGCCCGATCCCGACGCCCCGATGATGGCGACCATTTCGCCACGCTCGATCGTCAGATCAACGCCCTTAAGCACGGCGATCTGTTCTTCACCGGCCGGGTAATGACGCCACAGATTGCGAATTTCGATCAGCGGGGCAGTGGTGCTGCTTGACATGGTTTCATCGCGCATGATCAAAACATCCCACCCGGAGGACCCCGGCGTCCCGATTGTGTGCTTGTCGGTAATTCGGCCCCGCTGGCCATGCCAATGACGATCTCGTCATCCGCACTCAGGCCGCTGGTGATTTCGGCATTGATATTGGTATTCAGCCCGACGGTGACGGCACGCGGTTCCGGGTGGCCATCGTCGGTCATGACATCAAGAAAATAACCGCCATCTTCGGTCGGGCCTTTCAGGGCCGAGGATGGAACAATCAGGGCATTTTCCGACTGATCAAGAATGATGGTGACTTCGGCTGTCATCCACAGACGCAAAAGATGGTCGGGATTTTCAACATCAAACAGCGCGTTGTAATAGACCGCTTCGTCATCGGTGTTTTCATCATCGTCCTCGATCCCGGTCGGGGCCGGTTCAATGGCGCGAAGGGTGCTTTTGTAAACGGTGCTGGAATCCCCCAGAACCGTGAATTTCACAGGCAGGCCTTCCTTGATACGGATGATATCGGCTTCGGAGACCTCGGCCTTGACGGTTACGGTATCAAGTTTGGCCAGCTTGATGATGGTCGGGGTGGATTGTGATGCGTTGACGGTCTGGCCTTCCTTGACCGGAAGGGCGACGACCGTGCCATCCATCGGTGCTGTGATCTTGGTATAGCCAAGGTCGATCCGCGCGGTATCCACCGCAATTTCGGCCTGGGTGATCTGGGCATTCAACGCATCGACATCGGCCTTGGCAATCGCAAGGGCGGCTTCGGCCGCGTCATAATCTTCCTGCGGGGATGCATCAAGTGCGCGCATCTTCTTCTGGCGGGCAAAATCAAGTTCCGCCTGTTTGAGTGTCGCCTTCTGGGCGGCAAGCTGGGCCTTGATATTGGCAAGGGATGCCTCGGCCTCCTGCAGATCGTTTTCCTGGGTTGACGGATCGATCTCGGCAATCAGGTCGCCTTCGCGGATCCGGTCGCCAAGTTCCACATGCAGGGCCATGATCTGACCGGAAACCTGCGCGCCGACACTGACCAGCTTCGAAGCACTGACCGCCCCGGTGGCAAGCACGGTATCTTCGATTGTGCCCATGCGCGGCTTGGCCGTGATAAAGGCGGTATCGGCACGGCTGGGGAACAGATAGGCCTGCAACCCCCACGCGGCCCCGGCCAGGGCGACAATCAAAATGACGGCGTTGCGGACACGTTTTCCGGATCTACTCATCGGGCATTCATTCCTGACATTGCTCAGTGGCGCGACATGCGCATTCCTGATGAGCAACAGATAACAAGCCAGCCCGGGCTTGAGGGTGAGGGGGGCGAAAATGATCTGTAAGGAATGTGTAAAGATGGCCTTCGGGCTCTTTTAACGGGCGCAACGATGGGTAGAATGGCATCATCCAGACCGCAAAAACAAACCGGCCCGTTATACCGTGCCGACGCCAAGGAAAGACGCAAACAATTGACCCGCATATTGCTTGTAGATGACGACGCCGAACTGGGGGCGATGCTTGCCGAATATCTTGATGGCGAGGGCTTTGACGTTTCCCAGGCCTATAACGGCAAGGAAGGGCTGGCGCGCGCGCTTCAGGGGGAATATGCCGTCATCCTGCTTGATATCATGATGCCCGGCATGGGCGGCATTGACGTTCTGCGCGAATTGCGTGTCAAAAGCCGCGTACCCGTGATCATGCTGACCGCCAAGGGTGATGACGTTGATCGGGTCATCGGGCTTGAACTGGGGGCAGATGATTACATCCCCAAACCCTATTATCCGCGGGAACTGGTGGCCCGTATCCGTGCGGTCTTGCGCCGTGCCGAACCGGTCGTCCCCAGTGATCCGGACGGGGCGGGGGACAATCCGTCAGATGAACTTGTTCATGGCAAACTCAAACTCAAACCGGCCAGCCGCGTCGCAAGTTTTGATGGTGTGGCGTTTGATTTGACCGTGTCGGAATTCAATCTGCTCGAAGTGCTGATGCGTGCGGGCGAACGTGCCCTTTCCAAGGACGAATTGTCGCGCAAGGTGCTGGGCCGCCCGCGCGAGGTTTATGACCGTTCGATTGATGTGCATATGAGCAACCTGCGACAGAAACTGCAAACCATCAGCGGCGATGCCGGCATGATCGAAACCGTGCGCGGCTTTGGCTATCGTTTAAGGCAGGACACATGAAAAGACGTCTGTTCTGGAAAATCCTGATCGGGTTTATCATAACCTTTACCGGTATCTCGGTCGGGGTGTGGTCGCTGCTGATGTTGTATGGCGGGCCGCCCGAACCGTTCCATATCGGCTATCTCAAACGCACCGCTCCGGGATATCTGCAAACCGCGGCCGAAGTCGCCCGCCATGGCGGTGTTGACGAACTCGAAGCCACCATTGCCCATTGGCCAAAATCCGAACGCAGCCGCCTGATCATTGATCTGGGCTCCCCCGGTTCGGGCGGTACTGTCGATGGCGCCAATAGTGCCGATATGGTTGCGCGCGTCTTGCCGGATAACGGTTCCCCCGAATGGCTGGATGCGCTCAAAGAATACCCCGCCTTTGAACAGGTCGTGACCGGACCTGGCGGTGAAAAGATCCGCCTGATCTATGATGTCAGTGATGTGATTGCCGAAATCCCGCAACGGTCACGCTGGAAAGTCCCCAATCCCCTGATCATTCTCGGATCGATTGGCGGCCTTGTTTTTAGTGGTGTACTCGCCTGGTATCTGACGCGCCCGATCCTGAAAATCAGTGACGGGTTCGACGAATTGTCGCGCGGCAATCTGGATTACCGTCTGGGCAAAACCATCGGCCGGCGTCGCGATGAAATTGCCGATCTGGCCCGTGATTTCGATGTCATGGCTGACCGGTTGCAACGGCTTGTCGCGGCGCGTGACCGGTTGCTTAATGACGTCTCGCACGAATTGCGCTCTCCGCTTGCCCGGATGCAGCTTGCCGTCGGGCTGGCGCGCCAGTCACCGGACAAAAGTGCCACTTCGCTTGATCGCATCGAAAAGGAAGCCGTCCGGCTTGATGAGCTGGTGGGTGAACTTCTGACCCTGTCGCGGGCCGAAAGCGGTGCGGCACGCCATCAATCATGGATCGATCTTGATCATCTGCTGGGCCGTGTGGTCAGCGATGCCCGGTTCGAAGCCGATGCCACCGGTGTGATTGTCGATGCCGATTTCGGGGCGCGACCGTCCGGTGATCACAATGTACCGGTATTGATGGGCAGTCCCGAACTGTTGCGCCGGGCTTTTGAAAATGTCGTGCGCAATGCCCTGCGCCATTCGGGCGAAGGCCAGATCGTCAAAATCACGGCCACGGATGATGTCGATCACCAGCAGTTCCGCATCGACATCAGTGACGAAGGCCCGGGCATTGATGGCGACAAACTCGATGATCTGTTTGAGCCCTTCGTGCGCGGGCAATCAAATGCCTGGGGCGGTGGGTTCGGCCTTGGCCTGTCGATTGCCCAGCGTGCCATTCGCGCCCATGGCGGGGATATCAAAATCCGCAACCGCGATCAGGGCGGGCTTCTTGTTACAATCCTTCTGCCCTATGAATTGCGTCAGGCCGAGGTCTGATCATCGCGACGGGCAAGAAAGACACCCATAAAAAAACAAACGCCCCGGCCTGTGCAAAGCCGGGGCGTTTCGGTTTTCGGACCGGGATGATTATCCCATGCGTTCGGACGCGTAGCTTCCCGGGCTTGGCGGGAAGACAATGGTACGATTGCCGTTGATAAAGGACCGGTGGTGAATGTGGGCGTGGACCGCACGTGCCAGAACCTGACTTTCAACGTCACGCCCGATCGATACATAATCGGCCGAGTTCTGGGCGTGGGTGATGCGCGCGATATCCTGTTCAATGATCGGACCTTCATCAAGATCGGCCGTCACATAATGGGCCGTCGCCCCGATCAGTTTCACACCGCGTTCATAGGCCTGCCGATACGGGTTGGCGCCCTTGAAACTTGGCAGGAATGAATGGTGGATATTGATGATCTTGCCGCTCATTTTCTTGCACAGGCTGTCAGACAGAACCTGCATGTAGCGCGCCAGTACAATGAGCTCGACCTCGCTGCTGGCAACGATATCAAGAAGCTTTTTCTCGGCTTCGGGCTTGTTGTCCTTGGTCACCGGGATGTGGTGGAACGGGATATCGTGATTGACCACGACCTTTTGATAGTCGAAATGGTTTGAAACCACACCGACGATATCAATCGGCAAGGCCCCGATTTTCCAGCGATACAAAAGATCGTTCAAACAATGGCCAAACCGCGACACCATCAGAAGAACCTTCATCTTCTCCGCGCTGTCATGGAACTGATAATTCATGCCAAATTGCGTTGCCGGACCATCAAAGCCACGCGACAGGGTTTCCTGATCGACACCTTCTTCGCTGACAAAGGCCACCCGCATAAAGAACAGGCCGGTTTCCATATCATCAAACTGGGAACTGTCGGTAATGTTGCAACCATGTTCGGCCAGATAGGCTGAAATGGCGGCAACAACCCCGCGCTGGGAGTCACAGGTGACTGTCAGAACGTAGCTTTTCATCTCGTCTGGCTTTCAAAATAACAGTGAATGAAAATGACCCGGCCCCGTCCATCGGGGAATGTTTTGGGGCCGGGCAGAAGCATCAGATATCAAGCGTGTTTTCGCGTTCCCAGCTTGAGAAATGCGAAACATATGAATTCCATTCTTTTTGCTTGAGCTTGAGGAACGCCTTGGAAAACGCCATGCCAAGTTCGGCCTGAAGCGCCTCGTTGCGGCCCAGTTCGCGTAATGCATCAAGAAGGTTCAGCGGCAGGCGCGGCGCATCCTTGACCAGATGGCCTTCTTCATACATGTCGATGTCATAATGCGGGCCGGGATCGGCGGCATTTGCCATGCCGTCAAGTCCGGCCGCAATGATCACCGCCTGAAGCAGATAGGGGTTGGTCGCCCCGTCGGGCAGGCGCAATTCAAACCGGCCCGGCCCCGGAACACGCACCATGTGGGTGCGGTTATTGCCAGTCCAGGTCACCGAATTGGGGGCCCAGGTCGCGCCCGAGGTGGTGCGCGGTGCATTGATGCGTTTATATGAATTGACCGTCGGGTTGGTGATCGCGGCCATGGCCGATGCATGGTTCATGATCCCGCCCAGGAAATGCTTGCCCTTTGATGACAGGCCAAACGGGGCCGCGTCATCGGCAAAGGCATTCTGACCGGCCTCGTTCCACACCGATACATGGCAATGGCACCCGTTGCCCGTCAGGCCGGCAAACGGTTTGGGCATGAATGTCGCGCGAAGGCCGTGTTTCTCGGCAATCGATTTGACCATGAATTTGAAAAAGGAATGCTTGTCCGCGGTTTTAAGCGCATCATCAAATTCCCAGTTCATTTCAAACTGGCCATTGGCGTCTTCATGATCGTTCTGATAGGCGCCCCAACCCAGTTCCAGCATGTAATCGCAGATTTCCGCAATCACGTCATAGCGGCGCATGACTGCTTGCTGGTCGTAACACGGCTTTTCGGCGGTATCGGCGGCATCCGAGATTGCCGTACCATCCTCGGTAATCAGGAAAAATTCCGCCTCGACCCCGGTTTTGACATTCAGGCCAAGCTTGGCAGCCTTGGCGATCTGGGCCTTAAGGACATTGCGCGGGGCCTGTTCGACCGGCTGGTCTTCCATGATGCAATCGGCCGCGACCCAGGCAACATCGGGTTTCCACGGCAACTGGATCACAGAATCCGGATCAGGAACTGCAAACATGTCCGGATGGGCGGGGCTCAGATCAAGCCAGGTCGCAAACCCGGCAAATCCCGCACCTTCTTCCTGCATGTCAGCAATCGCCTGGGTGGGAACAAGTTTGGCGCGCTGTCCGCCAAACAGGTCGGTAAAGCTGATCATGAAATACTTTATGCCGCGTTCCCGGGCAAAGGCTGATAGATCCTTGGTCATTGAAGTCCCCTGACGAATTTTATGCAGTGCCAACGGTTATCCCGGCGTGCCAAAAGGCACACCGGTTCCGGTGGTGCGTTAATGTTCTAGAATCCTCCCTGACCGGGAATCCAACTGGTCCCGGCAAGCGGTACACCGGCCATGGCCGCCGCTTCGATATTCAGTGCGCACAGATCCTCGGGTTCGAGGTTGTGCACATGATTTTTGCCGCAGGCGCGCGCAATTGTTTGCGCTTCAAGTGTCATGACCTTCAGGTAGTTGGCCAGACGCCGGCCAGCGGCAATCGGGTCAACCCGTTTCATCAGGTCGGCATCCTGGGTCGTGATGCCTGCGGGATCACGGCCTTCATGCCAATCGTCATACGCCCCGGCGGTCGTGCCAAGCGCGTTATAGTCTTCTTCCCATTTGGGATCGTTATCGCCAATCGCGACCAGGGCAGCCGTCCCGATGGAAACCGCGTCCGCGCCAAGGGCCAATGCCTTTGCCACGTCCGCGCCATTGCGAATGCCGCCAGATACGATCAATTGTACTTTGCGATGCATTCCCATGTCTTGCAACGCTTTTACCGCCGGGCGGATACAGGCAAGGGTCGGCTGACCGACATGTTCAATGAACACTTCCTGGGTTGCGGCCGTACCGCCCTGCATGCCGTCAAGCACGATGACATCGGCACCGGCCTTGACCGCAAGGGCCACGTCATAATAGGGGCGGGCACCGCCAACCTTGATAAAGATCGGCTTTTGCCAGTCGGTGATTTCGCGCAATTCCTGAATTTTGATCTCAAGATCATCCGGGCCGGTCCAGTCGGGATGACGACATGCCGAACGCTGATCGATCCCCTTGGGCAGGTTGCGCATATGGGCCACACGGTCCGAAATTTTCTGACCCAGCAACATGCCGCCGCCGCCCGGTTTCGCGCCCTGACCAATGACGATTTCAATCGCATCGGCGCGTTTCAGATCGCGCGGGTTCATGCCGTATCGTGACGGAAGATATTGATACACAAGAGTTTCGGAATGACCGCGTTCTTCCTCGGTCATGCCGCCATCGCCGGTGGTGGTCGATGTGCCCGCAAGGGTCGCCCCACGGCCAAGCGCCTCTTTGGCCGGACCGGAAAGGGACCCGAAACTCATGCCCGCGATGGTGATCGGGATTTTAAGTTCAATCGGCTTTTTGGCAAAACGGGTGCCCAGCGTGACCGCGGTTTCGCATTTCTCGCGATATCCCTCAAGCGGGTAGCGTGACATGGATGCGCCAAGGAACAGCAAATCATCAAAATGCGGGACCTTGCGTTTGGCGCCACTGCCGCGAATGTCATAGATGCCGGTGGCCGCTGCACGGCGGATTTCCGATAAGGTATAATCATCAAAGGTTGCCGATTTGCGCGGCGTGGTAACGGGATGTTTGTGGCTCATGGTCTGATCCTGTTTCTGGGCTGAAAGCATGGTTTCAGCGCTGCGCATCAATAAGCGTCGGCATTGTCGATGTTGAAATTGTAAAGCTGGCGGGCAGAGCCATATCGCGTGAATTCTTCGGGCTTCACATCCGTGATCCCCGCATCCGACAGAAGCTTGGCCAGAATTTCGATATGTTCGGGGCGCATGTCCTTTTTGATGCAATCCGCACCAAGCGATTTGACCGTGCCGCGTACGAAAAGCCGTGCCTCATAAAGCGAATCACCAAGCGCGTCCCCGGCATCGCCCAGCACAACAAGATTGCCCGATTGCGCCATAAAGGCCGACATATGGCCGATATTGCCTTTGACGACGATGTCGATGCCCTTCATCGAAATGCCGCATCGTGACGATGCATTGCCTTCGATCACCAGCAATCCGCCATGGGCGGTGGCCCCGGCATACTGGCTGGCATCGCCCTTGATCACGACCTTGCCCGACATCATGTTTTCGGCCACACCCGGACCGGCATTGCCATGCACCGTGATGTTGGCGGTCTCATTCATACCGGCACAGTAATAGCCGACACTGCCCTTGATCTGGACATCGACCGGGGCATCAATCCCGACGGCAACCGCATGGGCACCGCGCGGATTGGTGACTTCGAATTCCTCGTTCCCACCGTCTTTATCAAGTGCATGAAGCGACGCATTCAGATCGCGCAGTTCGGTGGTTGCAAGATCAAACACTGGCATATGTGTTCCTTCCTTATATGGCCGCCTGTCTGGAGCGGCCGGGGCGGGGCGCGATATCGCTGCACCCGACAGGGTTCTTGAAAATCAGTGTTCCCAGAAATAAACCGTGGCCGGTTCCGGTTCCCAAACCCGCGCATCTTCAATGCCCGGCAGGTTCACAAGCGCGCGATATTCCGACCCGAATGCGACATAGGCGTCGGTTTCGGCCATGACGGCGGGTTTACACGCAATCGGATCGCGTACCACGCCAAAGCCCGACTTGGTGCCAACGACGAATGTGAAAAACCCGTCAAGGTCATCAAGCGCGCTGGTCAATGCTTCGCCAAGGTTCTTGCCCTTGGCCATTTCCCCGGTCAGATAGGCGGCGGCGACTTCGGAATCATTTTCGGTTTCCATGCGAATGCCCTGATGGGACAGTTCACGGCGCAGATTGTTGTGATTGGAAAGTGAGCCGTTATGGACAAGGCACTGGTCCGATCCGGTCGAAAACGGATGGGCACCAAGGGTCGTGACCGCACTTTCGGTCGCCATGCGCGTATGGCCAATGCCGTGTGTGCCCGACATGTCGGTAATCTTGAACCGTTCGACCACATCCTTGGGCAGGCCGACTTCCTTATAGATTTCCATGACATTGCCGGTGCCCATCACCCGGATATTGGGGCGAAGTTCGGCAAGGGCGGTACGGGTGGCATCGATCTGATCGGCGCCAACCGTGATCACGGCATGTGTGCTTTTGGGCAGGATCGATGCATTGGCAATGCCCGCAGCACGCAATGCATCGGTCAGGCCGGCAAAATCGGTTTCCGGTTCCGGGGACTGAATGGTGAGTTTGGCCAGATTGTTCTGATCTGCGCCATAAATGGCGATCCCCGCACTATCAGGGCCGCGATCGGTCATGGTCACCAGCATTTCCGACAGCAAAGCGCCGAGCTGCGGTTCCAGACTTTTATCTTTAAGGAATAAACCAACGATGCCGCACATGGCAGGACAGTCTCCATTCTGTTGCTTGAATGGAGACTAACTGTTCGCGATTGCGGAATCAACTCATAAGAATAAAAATTTCATCAGGGTGAATTATATTCTTCACCGTGAAGAAAGTTTACGAGCGTGCCGGATAGCAGATGATCGACAGATAACGGATTGGAAATGAAAGAAGTTCTTCCGGTCCGTGCCGGGCATCGGCATCAAAAAACAGGCTGTCACCGGCCTGCATGTAATAAAGCTGATCACCGTGGCGATAGCGTACTTCACCCTCAAGCATATAGATGAATTCCATGCCTTCATGCTGGAAGGCGGGGAAACTGCTCGACTCCTCGGTCAGCGTCAGCAAATAGGGCTCGACCACCACACCGCTGGTATTGTTATCAATATGCCCAAGCAGGTTATATTCATGGCCTGCGCGCGTGCCGCGCCGTTCAATGGCAATGCCTTCGCCCGATTTGACAAACACCGCATTGCGCGGTTCTTCATAACGGCGGAAAAAGTCGGTCAATGGCACGCCAAGTGCACTTGCCAATGCCTGAAGCGATGTCAGGGACGGTGACGTCACACCGTTTTCAATCTTGGACAACATCCCCATCGAAATGCCGGTTGCCGATGCCAGATCGGCAATGGTGATGCCAAGTTTCTTGCGCAGGGCGCGGACTTCATGTCCGATCGCGATTTCCAGATTGTTTTCCTTCGGCTCGCGAAGGGCGTGCGGGTCCTGGTTCAGGGCGGCCGGTTTGTTCATGGAGTCCATGGGTATTCCTTGCTCGCTGTTGGCGTTGGTTTTGGTTGGTTTCTGCGATTTGTTATCTGCCATTGTGGCGGCTTCCTTCGCCACCGTGCCCGTAATCGGCGTGCGGTGCGTTTCCTGATCGTTTCCTGGGTCATGCGCGGACCGCTTTGCTTGGCGGCCGTCTTTTGTTTTGTGCCGGTCTGCCCGTTGATCGTTACGATACGTGGTGCAGTGCGGCCTTCTGTTTCATTTAAACTGTCAGGAAAGATTTATCAACTGAAGGGAAAATCATTTTGTGGAACAGGCGGGCGGTGGTGGCGCAATCAAATTGTTGCAATGCCGCAGAAAATAGCACTTGAGGAATAATTATTGAATTAAATGAAAAATAATTATTGCGTTCGCGAACAAGTTGCCGCCAGAATGGAGAACATAAAAAGCCAATAATTGCGCGCTGATTGCGCGACAAGGCTGCCAAATCAGGGCGACCAAATCAGGAGGCCATCACAATGACTGCAAGCTGGAGATTCTCCGCCCTTGCCGACCGTCACCGCGCGCTTGGTTCCAATCTTGAAGACTGGAGCGGGATGGGCACGGCTTGGACCTATGACAAGGATTGGGACGAAGAATATATCGCCATCCGCACCAAGGCCGGGATCATGGATGTGTCGGGCCTGAAAAAGGTCCACATCACCGGTCCCCATGCTTCGCACGTCATTGATTATGCCACCACCCGCAATGTCGAAAAAATCTATCCGGGCAAATCGGTTTATGCCTGCATGCTCAATGATCAGGGCAAATTTACCGACGATTGCGTGATCTATCGCATGGGGCCGAATTCATGGATGGTGGTTCACGGATCGGGCACCGGGCACGAAGAATTGACCCGTGCGGCCATGGGGCGCGATGTATCGGTCCGTTTTGATGACAATCTTCATGACCTGTCGCTTCAGGGGCCGTTGGCTGTCGATTATCTGGCGGAATATGTGCCCGGCATTCGCGATCTTCCCTATTTCCATCACATGCAGACCCAGTTGTTTGGCGCACCGGTGATGATTTCGCGGACCGGTTATACCGGTGAACGCGGTTACGAGATTTTCTGTCGCGGGCAGGATGCCGGGATGATCTGGGACCGGATCGTTGCCGAAGGGGCCGATATGGGCATCATTCCGACCCGCTTTACCACGCTTGATATGCTGCGGGTCGAAAGTTACCTGCTGTTTTATCCCTATGATAACTCGCAGATGTACCCGTTCGAAAACGAAGGACCGGGCGATACCCTGTGGGAGCTTGGTCTTGATTTCACGGTCAGTCCCGGCAAAACCGGCTTCCGCGGCGCCGAGGAACATTACCGTCTCAAGGGCAAGGAACGCTTCAAGATTTTCGGCATCCTGTTTGACGGCAAGGAAGTCCCCGCCGAAGGGGCGGCTGTGTTCAAGGACGGGGCAAAGGTTGGCGTTGTGACCTGCGCGATGTATAGCCCGCTCAAAGATCAGACCATGGCGATTGCCCGTCTGGCGGTTGAGTGCGCCGAGCAGGGGGTACGTCTTGAAATTGCCGGGGCAGACGGGATGCTGGGCGGTATGGCCCACACCATGCCCTTTGATGATCCGAGCAAATCCAAAAGAACCGCCAAGGGCTAGGACATATCCCCCGGGGATCGGCTGGATCGACCGGATCGGTCGGACCGGTTCCCCGGGGCTGTCATTTTATCCGTTGGTTTCTGACAGAATGGGATCCCGCGACCATGTCTGAGAGTTTGATAGAAGAAAGCATCCTTTCCCGCCCCAAATACGGGCAGTTGGCGATTGCCCCGGGGCTTGCGCATTATTTCGTTGCCGATGCATCGGGTGCGGAATGCGTCATCCGCGTGGCCCAGACCGCCCCGAAAGGCTTCATGGAAAAGGTCCATATCCTTTATGTGCCGACACCGGGTGAAAACGCCCTGATCACTGCCCTTTATGCCTTGGGGGCCAAACGGTTCGAACATGTCCCGACCATTGATGCGGCGATTGCCAAGCTGGGCGACTGGCTTTCGGAGTCCAAAATGGGAAGCCAGCTTTACCTTGCCGGGACCGAAGGCCTGATTGGCAGGGCTGTCGCCAAGGGCGAGGAATGCGGGCTCGATCACACCGCTGTTCAGTGTGAACATCGCGGCAGTCTGGCGCGTCGGGTTCAATGCGTTCACTGCAAAACCATGATCGAAAAGGTCACGACACAGCCGGTCAAATGCCCGTCCTGTGATTTGCTGCTTTTGGTGCGCGATCATTATTCCCGGCGTCTCGCCGCCTTTCAGGGGGTGTGCATCAATGCCGAAGACCCGACCGAGGAAGTCGAAATCAGGGAGGTCTTCAAATGAGCGCGTCCGATCATCTGATCCCGGTGGTGGTTTCCCGGGTTGTCGAAGTCAATTCGATCATCAAGCGGTTTGAATTCAAGCATATCCACGGCAACGAACTTCCGGCCTTTTCCGGCGGGGCGCACATCGTGGTGGAAATGCTTGATGGCCCGATCAAACGCAAGAATGCCTATTCCCTGATGAGTTCACCCTTTGATCGCGACCAATATGCCATTTCGGTGCGGCGCGATGATAACGGGCGCGGTGGATCGAAATTCATGCATGAAAAGGTCGAACCGGGCATGAGAATGAATATCTCGGCCCCGGTGAACCTGTTTGCGCTTGATCTGCGTGCCAGAAAACATCTGATGATTGCGGGCGGCATCGGCATCACACCGTTCATCGCCCAGATGACCCAGGCATCATCACTTGGCGTGCCGTTTGAACTTCATTACGCCGCGCGCAGCGCCTCGCAGGCGGCCTATATGGACAGCCTGCAAGACCGGTTTGGCGACCATGTCAGGTGCTATTGCGATGATGCGGGCGGTGGTCCTGATCTGGCGGCACTTTTATCGGATCAGCCGCTTGGCACCCATGTCTATGTCTGCGGGCCCAAGGGCATGATCGAGGCGGTCGTTCAAACCGCAACCGATCTTGGCTGGCCTGCGGCCCATATCCATTTCGAACATTTCCTGTCCCCGCCGGTGGGCAAGGCATTTTCGGTCCATCTGGCAAAGGCCGGGATTGATATCACGGTCGGGCCGGAACAAAGCCTGCTTGAAGCGATCGAAGCATCGGGAACCCCGGTCAAATGCCTGTGTCGTGGCGGGGCCTGTGGGCAATGTGAAACAAAGGTCGTCACCTGTGATGGTGACATTGCCCATAACGATCACTGGCTTGATGACGATCAGCGTGCATCGAAACAGTTCATCATGCCCTGCGTGTCGCGGTTCAGCGGCAAGCGTCTTGAACTTGATCTGTAAGCAAGGGGGATCTGCGATATGACCATTCACTTCAGAAACGAGACATTCCGCAACGATTTCACCTATGCCAACAGTCCGGGCAACATCCCGCGCTTTCCGTTCCCGTTTCCCGAAGACGTTTATATGTATTCGACCAATGTGGAACCGCATCACGCCACACGGGCCGGAAGCCCGTTTGAACATGCCTTTGATGTCGACGAACATTATGTCTCGGAAATGAAGGATCGCGCCCTTGTCCTGGCCGACGACCCCGGCCGTTGTCAGGCCCTGCCGCATATGGAAACGGCGGCCTGGGATTTTGTCGAACTGGTGATGGTTTCCAAGGCGCGCGACTATCCTGATCTGTTTGAACTGACCATTGATGGTGATCGCTGGCACTGGATCAACAAGACGCTTCAGATTGATGACACCTTTGTCTTTGGCGACAGTTCGACCCTGCCATGTCATCCGATGGAATATATCGGCCGTCAGGTACAGGGCGATCACGCGATCCTTGATCAGCGCGATGGCAATCTTTGGATGGATGCCGGGATCATTACCGCACAGGCCGACTGGTCGCTTGATTTCGACATTGGCATGAACTTCTTTGAGTGGCATGCGCCCGTGCCGCTTGCCCATGAACTCGGCGTGTTTCAGCGCGCGTTGAAATTCCTGCTGTCCCTGCCGCAAGGCCAGCCGTCCCGGCGTCTGAACTGGACGCTGACGGTTAATCCAAGGCTTGATACCAGTCCGGAAAATTATCCCAAATGGGGGCCGGACAAGCTGACGGTGAATCCCGGCAATATTGGGGAAAAGGTCCATCTTCGGGTCGAACTTCAGACCTTCTGGCGTCTGCCGCGATCCAACGCGATCCTGTTTCCGATCCGCACCTATCTGATGGCGATGAACGAAGTTGTGACCCAGCCGAAATGGGGCCGTCGCCTGCATCGGGTGATGCGCGATCTGCGCCCGGAACTGGTCGAATATAAGGGGCTGTCACGCTACCACCCGATGCTGGTGGACTGGCTTGCACAGTTTGACGACGGCGCGCCGACGTCACCGGGGATTTTTCCCGACTAACCAAAACCGGCACCAAAAAACAAGCCGGACGGAGGAAATAACCAGCCATCTATTGGGGATCTAAGGCAATGACACTTCGCGTGGCGATTATTGGCGCCGGCCCGTCGGGCATGGCGCAGATGCGTGCATTTCAGTCAGCAGCAGCCAAAGGGGCCGAAATCCCCGAAGTGGTATGTTTCGAACGTCAGGAAGACTGGGGCGGTTTGTGGAACTATACCTGGCGCACCGGACTTGATGAATATGGCGAACCGATCCACGGGTCGATGTATCGCTATCTGTGGTCAAACGGACCCAAGGAATGCCTTGAATTTGCCGATTACACGTTCGAGGAACATTTCGGCAAACCGATCGCATCCTATCCGCCGCGCGCGGTGATCTGGGACTATATCAAGGGCCGGGTCGAAAAGGCCAATGTACGCCCGTGGGTGCGGTTCAGAACCCCGGTGCGCCGGGTTGAATTTAATGATGCGTCACAGACCTTTACCGTGACCTCGCATGATCTCAAAAACGATATCATCGCATCCGAGGAATTTGATTATGTGGTGGTCGCCAATGGTCATTTCTCGACGCCGAATGTGCCGGAATTCCCGGGGTTCGAGACCTTTGGCGGACGTGTTTTGCATGCCCATGATTTCCGTGATGCGCTTGAATTCAAGGACAAGGATATCCTGATCATCGGCACATCCTATTCGGCCGAGGATATCGGATCGCAATGCTATAAATATGGCTGCAAATCCGTCACGGTTAGTCACCGCACCAATCCGATCGGCTTTGACTGGCCCGATAACTGGGCGGAAGTGCCGCTTTTGAGCCGGGTTGAGGGCAATACAGCTTATTTCAAGGACGGATCATCGCGTGATGTCGATGCGATCATTCTGTGTACCGGCTATCAGCATCACTTCCCGTTCCTGACCGATGATTTGCGTTTGAAAACCGCTAACCGATTGTGGCCATTGGGTCTTTATAACGGGGTGGTGTGGGAAGAAAACCCAAGGCTGATGTATCTGGGCATGCAGGACCAGTTCTATACCTTCAACATGTTCGATGCCCAGGCATGGTATGCCCGTGATGTCATCATGGGCCGCATTCCGTTGCCGTCAAAGGACGCGATGAAGGCCGATAGCCAGGCCTGGCGCGACCGGGAAGAAAGCCTGAAAGACGATCATGACATGATCTGGTTCCAGGGCGATTACACCGCCCATCTTATTGAAATGACAGACTATCCGATGTTTGACATCGAAGGGGTCAACAAGACCTTCGAGAAATGGGAACATGACAAGGCCCATGACATCATGGGCTATCGCAACAAATCATATCGATCGCTTATGACCGGCAATATGTCGCCTGCCCATCATACGCCGTGGCTTGATGAACTTGATGACAGTCTGGAAGCCTATTTGCAGACCGGATTAAAAAGCAACGCTGCAGAATAAGCCGCATTATTAAAAAGAAACTAATAATCGCACTGACCTTCCCTTAGCAGAGCAAACTCGCAGTCACCCCCGCGCCCGTCGCGGGGTTCTTTTTGTATGAGGATTGAATTTTGCGGCGGCCATGATGCCCGCGGCATCCCGGTGTTGACGCTATGTGGAGGCGTGAAAAGGATAGGGCGCGGTTGGCGTTGGTAGCGTGAAAAGGCCAAGGCACGATTGGCGTAGGTAGCGGGATGGAGCCAGAACGTCGGCGCTGCAGGACGGTGCTTAAGGCAACACCAGCGCAGGCCGTGGTCCTGATGGTGCAAGGGATAGCGAGGGGCAACGGGGCGCGGGGCGGGCCAGCTCAGGGCTGGGGCAGGCCGGCTCAGAGGTGGGGCAGGCTGGCTCAGGGTTGGGGCAGCCCGGCTCAGAGGTGGGGCGGGCCGGATCAGGGTTGGGGATGGTCGGTGAAAGATCTGGAAAAGCGGGGCGAGGTTGGGCGCGGGTTATGATGCCCGAGGCATCCCGACTTGGAGATTGACGGTTCGGGGGCAGGAGAAGTGAGCCGGACCGGGAATTCGGGCGTGTTTGGGGTGGGATGTGAGAATGTGAGGATTCCTCGCGTTACGATCTTGGTTTGGTTTTTTCCGGGTCGTAATGCGGGAAGGCGGTGACTTTGGCGGGCAGGCGCATCATGTGACCGTCGAGCTTGCCGATCTCGACATCGGTGCCGATATCGGCATGGGCGATGTCGATGCGGGCAAGGGCGATGTTTTTGCCCAGAATCGGGGATCGCATCGCGCTGGTGACAACACCGATCTGGGCGCGGCCGATATGGACGCAATCGCCGTGGCTGGCCGCGACATTGCCATCAATCTCGATCCCGACCAGTTTGTGGGATGGATGGTCCTTGCGCCGGATCAGGGCATCGCGGCCGATAAAGTCATCTTCCTTGGATTTTAACGGCACGGTAAAGCCGATCCCGGCTTCGAACGGGTCGGTCTGGTCGGAAAATTCGTAGTCGGCAAAAATCAGCCCGGCTTCGATGCGCACCATATCAAGGGCAGCAAGCCCCATCGGGGTCAGGCCGTGCGGTTCGCCGGCATCCCAGATTGCATCAAAAACGGTCAGCGCATCCTTGGGATGGCACCAGACTTCATAGCCGAGTTCCCCGGTATAGCCGGTGCGCGAAACGACAACCGGTGCGCCCTTGGCATCGCCGATGCGGCCAATGGTGAATTTGAACCAGCCGACTTCATCAAGCTTGGGCTGATGAGGGGGCGTCCAGATGACATCGCGCAGGATATCGCGGCTTTTGGGGCCCTGAACGGCGATATTGTGCATCTGAGCGGTCGATGAACGGATCAGAACATGCAGGCCAAGCTTGGCGGCCTGTTCGCGCAGCCAGACGCCGCTGTAATCATCACCGCAAATCCAGCGGAAATTATCCTGCCCAAGGCGCAGCAAAGTGCCGTCATCAATCATGCCGCCATGGGGATAGCACATGGCGGAATAGACGACCTGACCAATGCCGAGCTTTTTGACATTGCGGGTCAGGCAATGCTGCATCAGGGTTTCACTGTCAGGGCCGGTGATTTCGAATTTGCGCAGGGCCGAAAGGTCGATCACGACCGCCTTTTCACGGCAGGCATAATATTCTTCGATCATGCCAAAGCCGGTATATTCATGCGCCAGCCAGAAGCCCTTGTAATCGACAAAGTTGCGGGTCAGTTCGCCAAAACGCGGATGAAAGGCGGTTTGTTTGGTCATTTTCGCTTCGGCCTCTGCTGTCGGGCGCCAGGCAACGGCATGGGTGAATTTTTCGGTGCTGTCATAGGCACGGATATGAATGTCGGTGGGTTTCCAGCCATTGGCCGCCGTGGTGTCATCCGGGCAGGCCGACGAAACACAGACCAGATCGGTCATGGCGCGCAAAAGCACATAATCCCCCGGACGCGACCATGGCTGATCGGCATACATCACGCCGTGATCATCAATGCCGGTATTGAAAAAGAAATTGATCGCCATCCAGCCCGGGCGCGGATCAACCCCGTGCCCGGCAAGAGCCCCGTTGAAATTATCGGTGCAGTTCACATGCCCCGGATAACCGATATCGTCGTAATATTTGGATGCGCAAGCCATGGCAAAGGCATCATGACGCCCGCAGGTATCCTGAATAACCTCGACCAGCGGGTCCATGTCCTGATCATAGTATTTGCCATGTAATCCGGGCATGGGATAGGCGTGACCCATCAGGGTGCGCGTGGTGGTGACATCGAGCGGGTTCTGAAGACCGCGATCAAGTTTGCGGGCATCAAAGCACTGAAAATCGGTGCATTGCCGCCCGTCAACATCAAGGATCTGGATATAGTCACCGGCCCTGATTTCATAGGCGCGCGCGGTGGCCGCATGAATGCGCAGATCAAGCGTCGGATCGGCCAGCGGATCGGGCAGGGCAAAGCTGTATGTATCGTGATGATGGGCGCGGTCAATGGTCACAATCACCGGGCTTGCCGTGTTGTGGGCATCAATCTGCATGATCGGGGCCGGGGTGGCGACAATGACAAAGCCGTCAAACTGGGCGCACAGCACTACCGTATCACCGGCCGGACTGGCATTGCCAAACATCCGCAAGGCCAGGCATTCATCAAGATTGACGTCGCGCCGTTTCAGGGTGCGGGCAAAGCGCGCCAGACTGTCATCAAAGGGATGGCTTAAAAGGTCAATCAGGCCGCGCGGTTTGCCGTGCGGCAGATATTCAAAAATCGAAGGCAGCGACTTTCCCGACGGATCAAGGCCGATCAGCTCGACCGTCTGCATGCCTTCGCTGTTGGTCAGCGACAGCTGATCGCCTTCGCGCACCGCAATCAGTGCGGCACCGCGTCCGGGAACCTCGTAACGTTCAATATTGCGCGCCATTGCAGTGCGCCCGGCATTGAGAATGCGGCTGGGACGTGCGGCGCGCACGGCATGCGCAGATGACTGGGGATGTGAAAGCGCGATCATTGTGGCCTCTGCGGTGAATGATCTGTGCAGATGCAAGGCAGCGATAACATGGGTGACTTGCGCGGGACCGGATGGCAGGCACATGTGCCAGTCGGGTCGGTTGGCATTTATCGTCCGGCAGATGCCGGGGCAGCATTCAGGTCAGGTCGAGAGCAAAGGCCGGAGCAGAGCCAAGGTCGAGGCCAGAGCACAGGCCGGGTTGAGGGGCGTGACAGGAACCGGGACTAGGACCTGAACCGGGACCTGAGCCAGGGACAGAACCGGGGCCAGAACCAGAACCGAGGCTGGAGCCGGAGCTACAACCAGAACCCTTGAAAGGCCAGTTTTGAGGCTGGCCTTTCAGAGTGGTCATGATGGGATGCATCACCGGGTGCAGTTGGGTTCAGGGCAGGCTGGTGATGCACCCCGTCAATGTCAAAGATTACATGTCTTTGTAAGCTTTGTTCTCGTGGCTGGCCATCGAGGCGATGGTCCAGATGCACACGCCAATACCGACCAGCGTGAACAGAACGAGAAGGGCCGGTTTATCGGCAAAGGTGAAATAGGCCTCTGCGCCTTCCCAACTGGTAATCGGAGCTGTGTTCATTTTACAGTTTCCTTATCTGGATTGATCAGAAACGAACTTACTCGGCCGGGGTCGGCGAGGTCGGGTCGTTGGTGAATGCCGCCGGAACAGAGCTTTCCGGATAGGCGCTGACCGGAACTTCGGCCTTGTCGAGACCGGCAAGTTCAGCCTTGTCGGTAACGCGCAGCAGGCCAACCATCTTCAGAACGAAGGACAGGGCATAGCCCGGTACGAAACCAAGGATCATGAAGACAACGGCACTGGACAACTGACCAACGAACGAGATTTCCGGACCGGCAACGTTCGGGTAACCCGACGCAAAGATGCCAGCCATAACAAGACCCCAGACACCACCAAAGCCGTGAACGGCGACCGCGCCAACCGCGTCGTCGATCTTGAACTTGCCAACGAGGATGTCGTTGAGTTTCGGCATGATGCAACCGCCGCCGAAGCTGACAAGGAAAGCGAGCCCCGGATAGTAGAGATCAAGTGCCGGAGCAGACGAGATCACACCGATCAGCGCACCCGACATCATCCAGAACGGATCGCGGGTCACGAGATACGCACCGATCATGCCGCCAGCAACGCCCATCAGGGTGTTGAATGCGAATGCCGACAGGGTTGCCGGGGTGTTGTAGATGGTCATCCAAGTGTCGCCGGTATAGATGATGCAACCGCCGAGGAAGCCGAAGAAGCCCATGACGATCAGCATCAGACCGATCAGCGACATCGGCATGTTGTGGCCGTCAATATTATTGACCGAGCCATCCGCATTGAAGCGGCCGATACGCGGACCAAGATTGATCAGCACACCCAGGGTGAAGAAGCCGGCAATGGTGTGAACGGCACCCGCCGCACCAACGTCATGCAGGCCCCATTCGGTGGTCAGCCAACCGTCCGGATGCCAGCCCCAGGAAGCGCCGAAGACCCAGACAACCGCGCCCAGGAACAGGGCAAGAATGGTAAAGCCGGAAATACGGATACGTTCAATGACGGAACCCGACATGATCGAGGCGGTGGTCGCCGCGAACAGGGTGAAGGCCGCATAGAAGATGCCTGACGCGTTATCGGTCAGGTTCGGACCCATATTTGCACTCCAGGGCAGGCCGGCTTCGGAACCGTCAGCGATGCTGAAGCCTGTCGGAAATGCCAGATAGATCCACCAGCCGACATAATAGAATGCCGGAATAAGGAAAGCGAACGCGATCAGGTTTTTCATACCCGATGCCAGCGCGTTCTTTGCGCGCGATGCACCCATTTCATAGGCAAGGAAGCCTGCGTGGATGGCAAGCATCAGTGCTGTACACCACCAATAGAAAACTTCGGAATTGATGGTCGTTGCCATGCTGAGCGATGACTCAAGGCTATCGAGCCTCGCCATCAACTCCGGTACGGATTGTTCCATTTTAGTCTCTCCATCACATAATGCCCCCCGATGGACATTCCTTTTATTAAAAATCAATTCCCTATAGTGAACAAGTTCAAATGTGTTTTTTATTGTGCGTTGCAAAAAATATAATAAAAACAATTAGATAATAAAAATACGATATCCGTCACAGGATAAATGTTTAAAAAATAGTCGTTGAAAAATGATGCATATCAAATATGCAGACTCGTGGAATCGTGCCGATTCTATCGAAATCGCGTGCAGGGGAATGCACCCCTCGGTTGGATAGGGGGCCTTGCCGAACGGGGGATGGGGCGGAATGGTCAGTCGCCACGTGCCATGCTGGGCGTGACACCATAGGTTGCCTTGTAGCTGCGCGAGAAATGGCTGCTATTGGAAAAACCGGTGGCAAAGGCGATTTCGGAAATGGTCAGCGCACTTTGGGTCAGAAGCCGGTTGGCATGGTCCAGACGCACCTGGCGATAGGTTTCAAGAAACGATTTTCCAAGATGCTGATCAAACAGGCGGTCAAGCTGACGGGTCGACAGGCGGGCAAACCGCGCCATTTCTTCGCGGGATTTGGGGTCTTCGATGGTGGTTTCCATCTTTTCGAGAACCCGCAACAGTCCCGGATGATGCACGTTATAGCGTTCGGCAAGCGATGCGCGCTGTGAGCCGGTTGATGTGCCGACCTGGGTATGGAGAAACCAGTCCGACACCCGGGTGGCGAAATCCGACCCCAGATGTTGCGCGATCATGGCATGCATCATATCAAGCGGTGCGACCCCGCCGCCGCATGTGATGCGATCACCATCAATGACAAAGCGGGCGCGTTTTGGTTCCAGATCGGGAAAGGCTTCGATCAAAGCCGGGGCATGTTCCCAATGGATGGTGAATTGCCGCTGCCCCAGAAGCCCGGCGGCGGCCAGAACATAGGCCCCGCTTGAAATGCCGCCCATCCGCACCCCCCAGCGTGCGAGTTTGCGAAGACCCGGCAACATGCCCGGTGCCTGCCATTGTGACGGGTGGCCGCCGGCGCAGACAAACAGGCTGTGCAGGCTTGTCGGGGCCTGGGCCAGCGGCGTGGTCGGCACCATGGTCCCGGTCGATGACAGCACATTGCCGCCGGTCGCCGAATAATTGAGGATCTTATAGACCGGGCGCCCGGCCAGAAGATTGGCCGCACGTAGCGGTTCAATCGCCGAGGCATAGGACATCAGCGCAAAATCAGGCAGCAGGAAAAAGCCGATATGTTGCGGGGCCGGGAACGCAGTCGGACCGGCAGGGGCGTTGGGATGGGCATCAGGCCTGGATGAGGATGACTTGGCAGACTGGGCGGATCTGGTCGCCTGGGCTGTCCGGGTGAGCGGGGAGGCCGGGTTGGGATTGGCGCCGGTTTGCGTTTGCGTGTCCTCGTCCCTGTCTCTGTGCGTATCCCTGTGCGTATCCCTGAGCTTTTCCCTGTCCGTGCCTGATGTCATCACATGCCCCTGATCGCGCATTTGGCGGCATCGGATATGATGTCCCAAATATGTTATTAGATGTCCTTTTTAGACAAGCTGGAAATTGTGTCTCTGTCAAGATCGGCTGGTACCCGTTGCGGGCAACAGCGAAAGATCAAAGATGCGTTATTCAGCCCTGTCACTGCTTGGCAATACTTTTTCCAAGAACAAGAACTGGAAACCGGCCTGGCGCAATCCGGACCCGAAACCCCGTTATGATGTGATCATCATTGGCGGTGGCGGGCATGGATTGGCGACGGCCTATTACCTGTCCAAGGTGTTTGGTGTCCGCAATGTTGCGGTTCTTGAAAAGGGCTATCTGGGATCAGGGAATATCGGGCGTAACACGACGATCATCCGGTCGAATTACCTGCTGGAAGGCAATAACCCGTTCTATGAATTCTCGATGAAGCTGTGGGAAGGGTTGGAACAGGATTTCAATTTCAACGCCATGGTATCCCAGCGCGGGGTGATCAATCTGTATCATTCCGATGCCCAGCGCGATGCCTATACCCGGCGTGGCAATGCCATGCGTCTGCACGGGGTTGATGCAGACCTTCTTGATCGTGATCAGGTGCGTGAAAAGCTGCCATTTCTGGATTACGACAATGCGCGTTTCCCGATCATGGGCGGTTTGATGCAGGCGCGTGGCGGCACGGTGCGCCATGATGCGGTGGCCTGGGGATTTGCCCGCGGGGCCGATCAGAACGGTGTTGATATCATCCAGAATTGCGAAGTCACGGCGATTGACCGTGATGGGGATCAGATCACCGGTGTTCAAACCACCCGTGGGGCGATCAAGTGCGGCAAGCTTGCGATGGCGGTGGCGGGCAGTTCAAGCCATGTCGCAAGGATGGTCGATATGCATCTTCCGATTGAAAGCCACGCGCTTCAGGCGTTTGTGTCCGAGGGGTTGAAGCCGTTTATCGATACGGTCGTCACATTCGGGGCCGGGCATTTTTATGTGTCGCAATCAGACAAGGGCGGGCTTGTATTTGGCGGGGATATCGAAGGGTATAATTCCTATGCCCAGCGCGGCAACCTCGCCTGTGTCGAACATGTGGCCGAGGCCGGAATGGCGATGATCCCGGCATTGTCGCGGGTGCGTATTCTGCGCAGTTGGGGCGGGATCATGGATATGAGCATGGATGGTTCCCCGATCATGGATCGGACCCATCTTTCCAACCTCTATTTCAATGGGGGTTGGTGTTATGGCGGGTTCAAGGCGACCCCGGCATCGGGATATTGCTTTGCCCATTTGCTGGCGACCGGGACCCCGCATGAAACCGCGACCGCATTTCGCATGGACCGGTTTGCACGCGGTTATCTGCTTGATGAAAAGGGCGTTGGTGCCCAGGCCAACCTGCACTAAGCCGCAAAGGAATTTGGAAATGAGCAGTCTTGTCAAATGTCCCCATTGCGGTCTTCGCCCCCGTGAGGAATTTACCATCCGCGGCGAAGTGCCAACCCCGCGTCCAGCCGCCGGTGCCGATGAAAGCGTGTGGTTTGATCATGTCTATCTGCGCGACAACCCGCGCGGGCAGCATCGGGAATATTGGCATCATTCGGGCGGGTGCCGTCGCTGGCTGGTGCTGGATCGCAATACGGTGACCCATGAAACCGGTGATGTGGTCGATGCCAGCACCCTGAAATCGGAGGGCCGGGCATGACCAGTTTCCGGATTGATGGCGGTACGTTGATTGACCGCGATGATGTGCGTGAATTCACCTTTAACGGCGAGAGGCTTCGCGGTTTTGGCGGGGATACGGTTGCATCGGCCTTGCTTGCCAATGGCAGGCAACTGGTCGGGCGCAGTTTCAAATATCACCGCCCGCGTGGCATTCTGACCGCCGGGGCGGCAGAACCCAATGCACTTTTGACCATCGGGCGCGATGGGCGGCGTGATCCCAATACGCGGGCGACCATGGCCGAGCTGTTTGACGGGCTGGAGGCCCGATCACAGAATTGCTGGCCGAATGTGGATTTTGATATCGGGGCGATGAATGGTCTTTTGGGGCCGCTTTTGGGGGCAGGGTTCTATTACAAGACATTCATGTGGCCCGCGGCATTCTGGGAAAAGGTTTATGAACCGCTGATCCGCAAGGCCGCCGGTCTTGGCCGGGCAAGCTATGATCCCGATCCGGGGTCTTATGAAAAATGCTGGGCGCATTGTGATGTTCTGGTGATCGGGGCCGGCCCGGCCGGACTTGCCGCGGCACTGACCGCCGGACGAGCAGGGGCACGGGTGATCATTGCCGATGAGGGCGCGCAGCTTGGCGGCGGGATGCTGGCCGAAGGCGGGATGATCGGCAATAAACCCGCCGATGCGGTTCTGGCCGATATGGTGGGGGAATTGCATGCCCTGCCCAATGTCGAGGTGAAAAAACGCACCACTGTTTTCGGGGCCTATGACGATCAGGTCTTTGCCGCGGTCGAGCAGGTGCAAAAGCATCTGTCTGACGCGGCGATCAATCCCGACCGGGCGATGGAACGGCTTTGGCGGATTGTTGCCAAGCAGGTCATTCTGGCCACCGGGGCCGAGGAACGCCCGATTGTGTTTGGCGGCAATGACCGACCCGGCGTGATGACGGCGGGCGCGATGCGGACCTACCTGAATGCGTTTGGTGTCGCACCGGGCAAGCAGGTTGCGCTTTTTGCCAATAACAATCAGGCCTATCAGACCGCGATGGACCTTGAGGCAAGGGGGATCGAGGTTGCAGCGATCATTGATCCGCGCAAATGCCCCGATATCGATTATGGTGGCAAGGCGCGCCTGATTGCAGGGGCCATGGTCCGTGATACGGCGGGGCGCAAGGCGATCAAATCGATTGCCGTGCGTCATGATGATGGCCGTGATGAAATGATTGCGGTTGATGCGCTGGCGGTTTCGGGCGGTTATAGCCCGATTGTGCATCTGGCCTGTCATCGCGGGGCAAGGCCGGTCTGGTCGGATGAACATGTTGGTTTCATGCCGCCCGAAAATTGCGATGGCATGGTGCCCGCCGGGGCGGTTGCCGGAAAGGCCGGGATCGCATCGTGCTTTGTCGCCGGTGCGACGGCCGCAGTTTCGGTGTTGAATGCGCTTGGATTAAATGCCGCGCCAGCAGGTTTGCCCGATACGCAAACAGCCGATGATATCGCGCAGGGAACGGTTGCGATCTGGTCGGTGCCATCAAGCAAAGGCAAGGCATTTGTTGATTATCAGAACGATGTGACGGCGGGTGATATCAATCTTGCGATGCGCGAAGGTTATGATCACGTCGAACTTGCCAAGCGCTATACCACCAACGGCATGGCGACCGATCAGGGCAAGACATCGAATGTGAATGCGATTGGCATTCTTGCCCAAAACAAGGGGGTATCGCCCGGCGCAATCGGCACCACGACATTCCGCCCGTTCTATACGCCGGTGTCGTTTGGCGCCCTTGTTGGCGCATCAAAGGGGTTTGAATTCCAGCCGGTGCGCAAATCGCCACTGCATGGCTGGGCCGAACGCAACGGGGCGAAATTTGTTGAAACCGGGCTTTGGTACAGATCAAGCTGGTTCCCGAAAGACGGCGAGACATTCTGGCGCGACAGTGTCGATCGCGAAGTCATGAATGTGCGCGAAAATGTCGGGATTTGCGATGTTTCGACCCTTGGCAAGATCGAGATTTTTGGTGCGGATGCGGCAGAATTCCTGAACCGGGTTTATTGCAATGCCTTCCTTAAATTGCCGGTTGGCAAGGCGCGCTATGGCATCATGCTGCGCGAGGATGGCTTGGTGTATGATGACGGCACGACCAGTTGTTTGGCCGAAAATCATTACTTCATGACCACCACAACCGCCCTTGCGGCGGGGGTTTTGACCCATCTTGAATTTTGTGCGCAGGTGTTGTGGCCCGATCTTGATGTGCGGCTGGCATCGGCGACCGATCAATGGGCGCAGATGGCCATTGCCGGGCCACGGGCCCGTGATGTTTTGGCCAAGATCATTGATGACGATATTTCAAATGATGCCTTCCCGTTCCTGGCAGCGCGTGACGTTTCGATGTTTGGCGGGCGGTTGACCGGGCGGTTGTTCCGAATTTCGTTTTCGGGCGAGCTTGCCTATGAAATTGCGGTTCCGGCCGGATATGGCGAAAGCGTTGCCGATGCCATCATGGTGGCGGGCAAGGAATTTGACATTGCGCCCTATGGCACCGAGGCGCTTGGCGTCATGCGGATTGAAAAGGGCCATGTCACCCATGCCGAGATCAATGGCACGGTGACGCCGGCCGATCTTGGCATGGGGCGGATGGTATCAGCCAAGAAGGATGATTTCATCGGCCGGGTGATGAATATGCGCGAAGGGCTTGTTGACCCGATGCGCCCGGCACTTGTTGGCATCAAGCCGAAATCACTGGCGGATAAATTCGCCACCGGGTCGCATATCCTGAAAATCGGGGATGAGGTCAGCCTTGCCAATGATCAGGGCTATGTGACGTCGATGTGTTATTCGCCAAACCTTGGTCATGCGATTGGCCTGGCGCTGGTGAAAGGCGGGCCGGAACGGTATGGTGAAGAAGTCGTCATCTGGAACGGTCTGGCCGGGACCAGCATTACCGGCATCCTGTGCAATCCGGCCTTTGTCGATCCAGAGAATGAGAAGCTCCATGCGTGATTTTCCGTTAAATAACGTATCGCCCTTTGCCACCATGCCGGACGGGCAGGCGCATGGCGCCATCCATATTGCACCGGTCAGAACGGGCTTTGTCTTTCATGTTCTGGGGCAGGCGACAGGAACAATCGATCAGACCCGTCAGCAGCAGCTTCAAAAGATGATGGATGCGATTGCGCCGGATCTGGGCGGGGAGCTTCGGGTATTATCGCCCGGTCAGTGGTTCTGGGTCGGGGAAAATGATGTGTCGCAAGGCCGGTTTGGTGAAATCGCCGGGCAGCTTCCGGGTGAATTCGCCCTTTCGGATCAGACCCATGGCCGGGTGCGGTTACGCGTTACAGGGGCGCGGGTATGTGATGTTCTGGCCAAGGGGGTGATGATTGACCTTGATGAAGGTATCTTTGGTGTCGGGCAATCGGCGATGACCCAGATCGGGCATATCGGGGCGATGGTCACGCGCCTTGATCGCGACAGTTTTGAAATCACGGTCCTGCGCAGCTTTGCCGACAGCCTGTGGCACGAGCTTCATCACATGGCCGCCGAATTCAACGGGCCGCATTCCTGAAACGCGGTGGTGTATGCATCGATGAAGCCGGTTTTTTGATCCCGTGACCTTGTGATGTCACAATCAGGGCATAACTGATTGGGCACAAAGATCAAAACAAGGAGGTTGATTGCGATGACAAAGCTTGCTGTGAGCACCCCGGACGGGAATTTCGAGGCCTATGTGGCGATGCCGGCGAAACTTCCGGCACCGGTTGTTGTGGTGATCCAGGAAATTTTTGGCGTCAATGCGGTGATGCGCGGCATTGCCGACGATTATGCCAAGCAGGGCTATATCGCGGTATGTCCGGACCTGTTCTGGCGGATCGAGCCGGGGATTGATATCACCGATCAGACCGAAGAAGAATGGAAGCAGGCATTCGGCTATTATCAGGCATTTGATGTCGATAAGGGCGTTGAAGACATTGCCGCAACCATGAAGGCCGCGCGCGGGATCGAAGGGGCCAATGGCAAGGTCGGGGTTGTCGGTTTCTGCCTTGGCGGATTGCTGACTTTCCTGTCGGCCACGCGGACCGATGGCGATGCCTTTGCCGCCTATTACGGTGGCGGCATGAATAATTACATGAACGAGGCCGATAACATCAAAAAGCCGCTGATCGTGCATCTGGCGGGCAATGATGAATATATCCCGGCCGAGGCCCAGGACGTGATCAAGGAAGCACTTGGCGATCATCCGCTGACCGAGCTTCATATCTATCCGGGGCGCGATCATGCCTTTGCGCGTAAGGGCGGGGCCCATTATGACGAGGCCGATGCCAATACGGCAAATGCGCGCACGGCGGAATTCTTTGAAGCCAATCTGGTTTGATTCAGCAATAATGTGCCAAACGACAAAGGGCTGCGAAATTCGCAGCCCTTTTTGTATTTGTGCGGTGATTTGTATATTGGCGGTGACTGGGCCGGTTACTTGACCAGAACGGCCAGCAATTTATCGAGAAACACTTCGCAGCGGCCCAACTGATCAAGTTCGATGAACTCGTCCGGTTTGTGGGCCTGTTCGATATTGCCCGGACCACAAACCACGGTCGGAATATCACCCATGGCGGAAAAGACGCCGGCTTCTGTACCGAAGCTGACCTTGCCCGTCGTGTTGGCACCGGTCAGCGCCATGACCAGTTTGGTGACTTCCTCGTCATCGCCGGTGGCAAGACCGGGCATGTCGGAAATGACTTCGATCTCGACCCCGACATCGTCATAGGTTTCGCGCATTTCCGGGATCAACGTATTGTCGAGATAATCGAAAATCCTGGCCTTGAGCGCGTCGCGATCATCATTGGGCAGATTGCGGAATTCAAAATCGACAAAGCAGTTTTGCGGAATGATGTTCAGCTGGGTGCCGCCCTTGATCACGCCGGTATGGAAGGTGGTGTGATTGGGGGTGAATTCATCGTCATGCGGGCCTTCATCGCGGCATTGACGGCCCAGCTTGCGCAGGAAGACCACAAATTCCGAGGCGAACTCAACAGCGTTAACACCTTCGCCCGGAAGCGATGAATGCCCCGATCGGCCGGTGAAATGGGCACGGGCGGAATATTTGCCTTTGTGCTGGGTGATGACCTTCATCTCGGTCGGTTCACCAACGATGCACATGGCCGGTTTGTGGGGCAGGTTGTTGATCGCCTCGACCAGACTTGGCACGCCAAGGCATCCGACTTCCTCGTCATAGGTGAAGGCCAGATGGATCGGCACGCGCAGATCGGCGTTTTTGAAAGTTTCGGCCTTGGCCAGCAGACAGGCGAGGAACCCCTTCATATCGCATGATCCGCGGCCATAAAGTTTGCCGTCGCGGATATCGATGTCATAGGGATCGGATGCCCAGTTCTGGCCTTCGGTCGGGACCACGTCACTGTGACCTGACAGGATCACGCCGCCATTCACGGCCGGACCGATGGTGGCATAGAGATTGGCCTTGGTGTTGCTGTCATCGCGAACAACAAGGGTTTCATAGCCAAGCCCGTCGAGGAAGGCTTTGACTTCTTCGATCAGGGCCATGTTCGGGGTCATGCTGACCGACGGGTGGGCAATCAGTTTGCGGCACCAGTCGATGGTGTCTTGTGACGGTGCAAGTGCGGCGGTGGTCATTCGACGAATTGTTCCTTAAGGATACGCTCTTCGAGATTATGTTCGGGATCAAATAGCAATTTGATCTTCATGTTGCGATCTTCGCGGATCTTCACATGGGACACATCGCGGACCTCGGTATAGTCGGCCACGGCAGAAACCGGGCGTTTTTCCGGGTTTTCGATGGTAAAGACAACTTCGGCCCCGTGCGGCAGCAACGCACCGCGCCAGCGACGCGGGCGAAACGGGCTGATCGGTGTTAAGGCCAGCAAACCACTGCCCATCGGCAGGATCGGACCATGGGCCGACAGGTTATAGGCCGTGCTGCCCGCAGGGGTGCAGACAAGTGCGCCATCACAAACCAGTTCGGCCAGACGTTCAACCCCGTCGACCTTGATGCGCAATTTGGCGGCCTGACGGGTTTCACGCAAAAGGGAAACTTCGTTGATCGCAAGCGCGCACATGCTTTCGCCGGAAACCGTGTGGGCTTCCATCTGAAGGGGGTGAAGTTCGACGGTCTGGGCTTCGGTGATGCGGTCAATCAGATCCATCTCGCGGAATTCATTCATCAGAAAACCGACCGTGCCGCGGTTCATGCCATAGATCGGAACTTTCCGGCCCATATAGCGGTGCAGGGTTTCAAGCATGAAGCCGTCCCCGCCAAGGGCGACAATCACATCGGCCTTGTCGGGCGCAATGTGGCCATAACGATGTTTCAGCCGATACATCGCATCCTGTGCGATTTTGGTCTCGGCCGCGACAAAGGCGATGGAATCAAGCTGCATCTGCATGTCCGACGGGTAATTGGGGCGCGCCCATAAACGAGCATTTCCAACAATAGAGTATGCTTTGCATTGAATTGCAAGGGGCTGCGTCATCGATCATGTCACACAGCGCATGCAATATACAGGTAGTCAGGTTGACCAGTGCGCGAAAAGAGAGGAACCTGAAACTTATCAATAATTTCGTTTCAGCAGTCATTTTCAGATTGGCGCAATGACCAAAGAACCATTCAGCATCACAGCGGCACTTTCGCGGATCACCCGTGCGGATGATCAATATGATGACGGGACGCTTGAGGTGGATGAAGGCATGGAGGTCGATGCGCTGTCAGAAGGCGCACTTGTGCCCAAGCGGGTGCGCGATCCCGATCTGACCCGCCAGAAACTTCTTGATGCGGCCTTTGGCGAAATCCGCCGGGCTGGGTTTGGCGGAGCATCGATTGCCAATATCCTGGATGTCAGCGGCTGTACCAAAGGGGCGCTGTATCATCATTTTTCCGGCAAGGCCAAGCTGGTCAATGCGGTGATCGAGGAATGCCTGCCGGGCTATGTCGATCAGGTGTGGCTTGCCGAGCTTGAAGATGTGGATGACGTCCTGCCGGTCATGATGGGGCAGGTCGACCGGCTTGGCCGTCATGATGCGCCCGAACTGCTTGAAGGCGGCTGCCCGCTGGCACGGTTGGCATCGGGGGCAGGCGAACTTGACGAAGGATTGCGCAAACGGATTGACGGTGTTTACCGCTATTGGCGGCGTGGCCTGGCATCGCAGATCGGCAAGGCGCAATTCAACAAGACCGTGCGAACCGATATCGAACCATCGGCGGTGGCGGAATTTGTCATCGCGTCCCTGCACGGGTTTTTGACCCGCCCGCCAGCCTTGCGCACCCGGGAAACCCAGGATGCCTTTGCGCGCGAGTTTGCCCGTTATCTGAATAACCTGCGTCCGGTAGCCTAGAACAATCTGTTTGGAATATCCCGGCCCCGCACGGTTCGGTTTGGCGATGTTTTACGGCGTTCCATCGCTTGAACGGTGCCCCGCATCGCCCTTGCGCGCGGTGGTTTGCCAAACAATCCACCAAACACGACCAAAACGATCCAATCCAAATTGAAACTGTAGTGGGGAAACCTTGCACGGTTCCCGTCCATTAACCGGCCTGATAATTTTAAACAAAAAAATAGTGTATTAATTGAAATATTGACATTTTTCTGTGGGTGATTACATCTCTTTCACAGTTTCATGAATTTTTCGACATATGGAGACAGGCCCCATGCGCTCTCTCATTCTTTCTGCTGTTGCAGTGGTGGCATTTGCCTTTGCTGGAAATGCTGCCCAGGCCGAGCGCCTGACGGAAAAGCCGCTGGTTGATGCCAACTGGGTTGAAGCAAACCTCGATAATCCGTCGCTGGTGGTTGTTGATATCCGTTCGATGACCAAGGAAGGCAGCCCCTATGACGCCGGTCACATTCCGGGATCGGTTTATGCGCCTTATGGCAAGTTCGGCTGGCGTGCCAAGGTCAATGATGTTGTCGGCATGTTGCCGCCTTTGGATGTGATTTCAAAGCGCATCGGGTCGCTTGGCATCGACAATGACAAACAGGTCGTGGTTGTCCCGGCCGGTCAGAACAGCTCGGACTTCGGGGCTGCAACCCGTGTTTATTGGACCTTCAAGGTTCTGGGCCATGATGCGGTAACCATTCTTGATGGTGGCCAGCGCGCATGGCTTGCCGCAGGCAAGGCGGTTTCGACCGATGCGGTCGCACCTGATGCGGTTGCGTTCAATGTCAATTTCCGTCCGGAACTTCTTGCCACGGCAGAAGACGTTGCCAAGGCACGTGAAAACGGTGTTGCGCTGATTGATGCCCGCCCGGAATCACAGTTCAAGGGCGAAACCAAAAGCGGCGTAGTCGCACGTGCCGGTGCGGTTCCGGGTGCAAAGAACATTTCGCAGTCGGAATTCTATAGCGATCAGGAAGGTGCATTTGTTGCATCGGACGTGATTGAATCGCTGGTTTCGGATGCCGGTGTCGACAAGGATGCCAAGGAAATCACCTATTGCAATACCGGTCACTGGGCGTCGGTCGCATGGTTCGGTCTGTCCGAAGTGATGGGCAACAAGAACACCGCGATGTATGATGGTTCCATGACCGAATGGGCTGCTGATCCGAACCGTGAAATGGTTGTTTCGGAATAATTCCGGAATTCATATCAGCCCTGAAGGCACAGACATTTTGGACGGAATCGGGTTTGCCCCGGTTCCGTTCGTGTTCGTGGGCTTTGACCCGACAGATTTCCTTTAACGTTACTGAGCGTCACCATGTCAGAAACGACACTTAAGGCCCGCCCGGACGTCCCGGGCTTTGACTTTGACAAGGGACCGGCGGCGATTACCGCGGTTCTGTTTGTTGTGGTCGGCATTGCCATTGCCCAGGCGGTGGATCTGCATCAGGCCGTGCTTTACGGTCTTGGCGGATTGCTGGGCATTTCACTTTATCATGCATCATTCGGTTTTACCGGCGGCTGGCGGCGTTTTTCGGTCGAGAAACGCGGACGGGCGATGCGCGCCCAGCTTTTGATGATCGGGGTTGCGGCCGCGGCCTTTATTCCGATGCTGGCGCTGGGAAGCCCGCTTGGCAATCCGATTGTCGGGGCGGTGGCACCGGTGGGCACATCGGTGCTGGTCGGGGCCTTCATGTTTGGTCTTGGCATGCAGCTTGGCGGTGGATGCGGTTCGGGCACCCTGTTTACGGTTGGCGGTGGCAGTGCGCGTATGTTGCTGACGCTGGCCTTCTTTATTATCGGGGCGGTGATCGGAACGGCGCATTTGCCGATGTGGCTTGAACTGCCATCCTTGCCGCCGATGAGTGTCGGTCGTGAATTCGGTGTTGCGGGCGGCCTTGCCGTGACCTTTGGTGGTCTGGCGCTTGTCGCGCTGATGACGGTGATTGTTGAAAAGCGTGCCCATGGTTCGCTTGAAGCAACGCCCAAGGCGCCGCGTGCCGGTCTGGCGCGCCTGTTCCATGGTCCCTGGCCGCTGGTCTGGACCGGGTTGCTGTTGGCGGGGCTTAATATCGCGACCCTTCTGATTGCCGGTCATCCGTGGTCGATTACGTTCGGCTTTGGTCTTTGGGGGGCAAAGATCGCCCAGGGCATCGGTATTCCGGTTGAAACCTGGGAATTCTGGAACTGGGCGGGGCCTGCCAAGGCGCTTGGCAATTCGGTTCTCGAAGATAATACCTCGGTGATGAATTTCGGCATCGTGATCGGTGCGGCCTTTGCCGCGGCCCTTGCCGGAAAATTCGCGCCGAAGGTATCGGTGCCGATGGCGTCGCTTCTGGCGGCGGCAATTGGCGGACTTTTGATGGGCTATGGCGCGCGTCTGGCATTTGGTTGCAATATCGGTGCGTTCTTTAGCGGGATCGCATCGGGCAGCGTGCATGGATGGCTGTGGTTTGTTCTGGCCTTTGCGGGCAGTTGGGTCGGCATTGCGCTGCGTCCGGCATTTGGATTGGATGGATTCCGGAAATGAGCGAGAAAAACACACTTCTTTTCGGTGCGGTCTTTTTAGCCGCGACCGGTGCGGTTGCCCTTGATCATTACACCCATACGGCCAATGTCCCGGCAATCGCCAATCCGGCCCCGGCCAAGCGCCCGGCCGCCGGGGCAAACCCGTGCGCGGGAAATCCGTGTGCCGCCAATCCGTGTGGCGCGAATCCCTGTGGTGCCAATCCTTGTGGTGCGAACCCGTGCGGGGCAGGGTACAATCCGTGTGCGGCTAATCCATGTGCCGCAAGCCCGTGTGGTGCCAATCCCTGTGGGGCGGGCTATAACCCGTGCGCAGCGGCACCCTGTTCGGCAAACCCCTGTGCGGCAAGCCCGTGCAGCCCATGTGCCGCCAATCCGTGTGCTGCCTATAACCCATGTGCAGCCGTGCCGTGTGCGCCGGCCAGCAATCCCTGTGCTGCGGCCAATCCTTGTGCCGCATACAATCCGTGCGGTGCCGCGAACCCGTGTTCGGCCTATTGATATTTTCTGTTTTCTAACCCTCTGGGAAGATCTATCGTTTCCAGAGGGTTAGGAGAAATACTGTTGGCGAATAAAAAGTGGACCGATGAAGAGCGATACGCTGCTTTAAAGCTGTATTTTGAGCTCGACTTTGGTCAATTCCACGCGCGAAACAAGAATGTGATTGAGTTGGCGCAGGTTTTAGACCGCACGCCAGGTTCAATCGCCATGAAGCTTGGCAATTTTGCAAGCTTGGACCCGACACTTGATCGTGGTGGGTTAAAGAATGTGAGCGCTGCTGACAGAGCGTTGATGGCGCGCTTTCACAATCAGCCTGCGCGAGTCATTGATGATATTGAACGGGCGGTCGATAGAATTGAATATCGGTCTCTTTCCCTGCCTTCTGCAAATCCTGAAGATAATGTTCAAGACGGGATGCAAGATCAGCAAATCGGATTCGACATATCGGGGCGTCCTACAAGCGTTATGCGGGTTCGGGAAGAGCGGCTCAATCAAGGATTCTTTAGGCGAGCGGTTTTATCGGGCTACCATTTTCAATGCTGTGTGTGCGGCTTGAAGTTCGTGCGGTTGTTAGAGGCAGCGCATATTAAGCCGCATCACCAAGACGAAACTTTCAGACTAAGGCCCGACAACGGACTGTCTTTGTGCCGCAATCATCATAAGGCGTTTGATGAAGGTTATTGGACGCTTGGCGGTGACTTCGAGATCGAGCTTGATCCACGATTGCGCAAATTGGCCCGGCATGATGAAGCGATCAGTGATTTATTGATTGCGCATGAGGGCAAACAGATTCGCCAACCATTTCGCTATCTCCCTTTGAAGGAAGCAATTGATTGGCATAGAGAAAATACGTTTGCAAAGAATGAGCCGGTGTTGGGGAAGGGTTAATCAAAAAGAGTGGCAAGTTTGTCCCTACGTCACGGGGGAGTTTCGAAGGTCTGGCGCGCAATTCTGCCGGGCCTGTTTGCGTAAAACGCGGGGCTGTCACAAATATGGCGTTTGACAAGCCGGGCAAACTCTGCGCATGGTGTCGCAGAAATTTGATCGCTCCAGAAGCGTAGAGGGGACTGAAATCCCCCACTGTTGAGTGGTTGACCTAAGAACGCATTGAAGTGTCCAGCTACGCGGGTACTTCCTGAACTGCAAGGCGCAGACCTGATTACTACATTTCACCGGGCGTTGTCCCAGCTGTCTGCAGCCTCTAATTTACGAGTTACCCTTATTTGACCCAGTTTTCCGAACTCGGCCTGGCCGAGCCGGTCCTTCGCGCATTGGCGCAAGAAGGCTATGACGCGCCGACACCCATTCAGGCGCAGTCCATCCCGTCCCTGCTTGAAGGTAAGGACCTGCTTGGTATCGCCCAGACCGGTACCGGCAAGACGGCAGCATTCGCGTTGCCGATTCTTGATCGACTTTCCAAAACCGAAGGCCGTACACCCAAAGGTGCCTGCCGTGTGCTGGTGCTTGCGCCGACGCGCGAGCTTGCCGCACAGATCGGTGACAGTTTCCGTGCCTATGGCCGTTTCCTGAATGTCCGTGTGGCTGTGGTTGTGGGCGGTGTTGCCCATGGTCCGCAGATCAAGGCAATTACGCCGGGCGTCGAAGTTCTGGTGGCGACACCGGGCCGTCTTCTTGACCATGTTGATAGTGGCAAGCTGACGCTTAAACATGTTGATGTGGTTGTGCTGGATGAAGCCGACCATATGCTTGATCTTGGCTTCTTGCCGCCGATCAAGCGCATCATCAAGATGTTGCCGCGTGACCGTCAGAACCTGTTCTTCTCGGCGACCATGCCGACCCAGATCGGTCAGCTGGCTGGTGATATGCTGTCCGACCCGGTCAAGGTTTCCGTGACCCCGGTTGCAACCACCCAGGAACGTGTTGATCAGTCGGTTTACCTGATCGAGCGCACCCGCAAGCGTCAGCTTCTGGCAGAGCTTCTTGATAATCCGGTCTTCAAGCGGACCCTGGTCTTTACGCGCACCAAGCGCGGTGCAGACCGTGTGGCCCGTCATCTTGAAGCCAATAAAATCAGTGCAGCCGCCATTCATGGCAATAAAAGCCAGAACCAGCGCGAGCGCGCCCTGAACGCATTCAAGGATGGTCAGATCGGTGTGCTTGTCGCAACCGATATCGCCGCACGCGGTATTGACGTTGATGGCGTGACCCATGTCGTGAATTTCGAGCTTCCCAATGTGCCGGAAAGCTATGTGCACCGTATTGGCCGTACGGCCCGTGGCGGTGCCAGCGGTACGGCGATTGCGTTCTGTGATGAAGAAGAACGCGGTCTTTTGCGCGATATCGAAAAAACCACCCGCCAGTCGATCCCGGTGATTGATCGCCGCGATGCCGAAGCTGCTGCCGAACAGGAAGCGCAATCGGCAGAAGCGCGTGAAGCCAACCGTGGCCGCCGTGCAAATGGTGGTGGTCAGGGGCGTTCTCAGGGCCGGGGACAGGGGCGCGGACCGAATGGTCAGGCCCGTGGCAATGGTCGTGGCAACGGCAACGGTAATGCCGGTCGTGGTCAGGGTGGCAATGGCCGCCGTGATGGCGACGCAAACCGTGCAGCCGCCGGCAACCGTCCGGAGCGTTCCAATGATCGCCCGGTACGCCAGTCGTCGCAGCGTCGTGACGGGGAAGGCAATGCCAGCGCCGCACAGGCAGAGGTGAGCCCGGCACTCGAAAAATCCAGAAGCCGTTACAAGGGCGGGATCAAATCCGGCCCGACCAACGGTCGCGGGAGCGGCCCGGCAGGCAATGCCGGTTCGTCCGATGGGCGCAAGCGCCCGGTCAAGCGTGTTGATTCCGATGGAAACCGCCGCGACCGTGCACAGGGCGACAATTCAATTTCTTCCGGTCTTTCCTTTATGGGCAGTACCGAGGAACGCCGCGCGAAAGGCAACGGGGGCAATGGTGCCCGCAATGCCAAACCGCAAGGCAAGCGCGGCGGTGCGAACCGCAATCGCAATCCACGTGGCCCACAATCTGGCGGGCAGCCAGGGGGTGGTGGCCGCAACACATCTTCGAACAATCAGAGAAGACGCGACCGCGCCTGATCTGATTGTCGATCCAAAATAGGCGCGCCCAGTCGGGGCGTGTCGTAACGCCACTCAATACTCGATAGGAGATCTAAAGATGGCAACTGGTACCGTTAAATGGTTCAACGCAACTAAAGGTTTTGGTTTCATTCAGCCGGACGAAGGCGGAAATGACGTATTCCTGCACATCAGCGCTGTTGAGCGCGCTGGCATGGGTCACCCGCAGGAAGGCGACAAAATCAACTACGAACTGCGCACCGATTCCCGTTCGGGTCGCGTTTCGGCTGACGACCTGTCGGCTGCCTAATTCGGTTTGTCCTTCCTTGTGAAGGGCACCGCGTTAATGAAACCCCCATCTGCGCAAGCGGGTGGGGGTTTTGTTTTGCCCGGAATTCGGATCAGGGGCGCAAAAAGGCGATCTTGGCCCGGGTCGCGGCACTGAGAACATGGAAATGCATGGCGTCGCGGGCGCCAGACGGGTTGTGTTCGCGGACATAGCGCAAAACCTGTTCATGTTCGGCCAGCGGGGCGGCAATCGCCTTGGCATTGGCAAAGGGCAGCATCTGGTTTTCATGGATGGTTTGGGCCGCAGGGTGCATGGCCTTGGCAAACATCGGGTTGCCCGATGCCAGCAGCAATATCTCATGAAAGTCTGTATCAGCCATGGCCGCGGCAATCAGGTCGTCCTGTTCAAGGGCGGTGCGCATGTCGGTGATGCTGGTTTCAAGGGCGTCAAGATGATCCTTGCTGCGCATTTGTGCGGCCAGACCCGCCACATAAGGTTCGATTGCCAGTCGGAACTGATAGACCTGACCGGCCTGGCGGTTGCGGTCCTGATCAAGGGGTGTCTGATGGTGACGATCGGCAATGTATACACCCTTGCCAGCATGAATATGGACCATCCCCAAAGCTTCGAGGGTGGCCAGGGCTTCGCGCAGGCTGGTGCGGCTGATGCCCAGTTCGGTTGCCAGAACACGTTGGGCCGGTAACGAGTCACCTGCTTTCAGATCATTGTTTTTAATCAGGTTTCGTATGTCCCGCGCGGCGCGTTCCGGGGCGGTTTCGCTGCGTGCCATCTGTTGTTCCTGTTGCTGGTCAGACCAGTTTAATAGTTTTTGATATTCGAAAGTGGCCGGTTTTTCGGGGTTTAGGATTGATCTGATATTGAATTTACGCTGAAGAAAAAATTATTCATAGACAAAAGATCAAAAAATGTGCAGCGTCAGTATCAGGTTAAAAATAGTGCATAACAAATCCAGAAAATCACAGACAGACGGGTAGAGGCTTATGAAACAGTTTTTCAAAACCGCGATTGCAGCCGTTGCGATCCTGACCGCGCCGCTTGGTGCGGCGTCGGCAGGCGCGCTTGACAGCATTGCCGAGGCCGGGGTTCTCAAGGTTGCAGTCCCACAGGATTTCCCGCCATTCGGATCGGTTGGTACTGACATGCAGCCCAAGGGCTATGACATTGATATGGCGGCCCTGATCGCCGAAGATCTTGGTGTGAAGCTTGAACTGGTGCCGGTGACGTCGGCCAACCGCATTCCGTATCTGACCACCGGCAAGGTCGATCTGGTGATTTCCAGCCTTGGCAAAAACCCGGACCGCGAAAAGGTGATCGATTTCAGCGCACCTTATGCCCCGTTCTATAACGGCGTTTTCGGGCCTGCTGATTTCTCGGTCGAGAAGGCCGATGATCTTTCGGGCATGTCGGTCGGTGTGACCCGCGGGGCGATCGAGGATCTTGAACTGACCAAGATTGCGCCGGCTGATGTTGATATCAAACGCTATGAAGACAATAACGGCACGATTTCGGCATTCCTTTCGGGTCAGGTTGATCTGATTGCAACCGGCAACGTTACCGCCGCTGCGATCATTGAACGCAACCCGCCGCGCAAGCCGGAACCGAAATTCCTGATCAAAAACTCGCCCTGCTATGTCGGTCTGAACAAGGACGAGCCGGAATTCATGGCCAAGGTCAACGAGATCATTGCCGCATCGATGGCCGATGGCCGTTTGAATGCGATTGCCGAAAAGTGGCTTGGCATTCCGCTTCCGGAAAAGCTCTGAGCAATTTCAAGCCACACCTGACGGGATCGTTGCAGATCAATGGCATATAAATTCGACTTTGGCGCGATCGTGCCGCATTGGGAACTTCTGGTCGACGGGATGATCCTGACGACAGAATTGACAGTGATCGGTGCTGTTGTCGGCGTCGGATTGGGGATCATGGGGGCGTGGGCGCGGGCGTCGCGCGCCCCGGTGATCAGCCAGATTGTCGGTGTCTATGTCGAACTGATCCGCAATACCCCGTTTCTGGTGCAGCTGTTTTTCATCTTTTTCGGGCTTCCGGCCCTTGGCGTGAAGCTTTCCGAATTTCAGGCCGCCGTATTGGCGATGATCGTCAATCTTGGGGCCTATTCCACCGAAATCATCCGGGCGGGTATCCTTGCCATTCCGCAAGGTCAGATCGAGGCGGCCCAAAGCCTTGCCATGAACCGCGTGCAGATTTTCCGTTATGTGGTTTTGCTTCCGGCACTCAAGAAAATCTGGCCCGCTCTTTCAAGTCAGATCGTGATTGTGATGCTGGGATCGTCGGTCTGTTCGCAGATTGCAGCCGAGGAGCTGACATTCGGGGCGAACTATATTCAGGCAATCAATTTCCGGGCCTTTGAAGTCTATTTCGTGGTGACGGGGCTTTATCTTGCGATGTCGATCCTGCTTCGGATGGGGTTGAAAGTTTTGGGCAATTTCCTGTTTGAACGGCGGCGTCATGTCTGAATTTTCCCTGTGGGACATTGTTTATAACCTGCTGCTTGCGGCGCGCTGGACGGTGTTGCTATCCCTGACCGCGTTCGTTCTTGGCGGGATTGTCGGGCTGTTGCTTTTGATGGTGCGCACGGCGGGCAATCCGTGGGTCGTGCGGTTTGTACGCGGCTATGTCGAACTGTTTCAGGGCACCCCGCTTTTGATGCAGCTTTTCATCGTGTTCTTTGGCTTGCCGCTGATCGGGCTTGATGTATCGCCCTGGGTGGCCGCGACATTCGGGTTAACACTGTTTACCAGTGCGTTCCTGACCGAGATCTGGCGCGGATGCGTTGAATCGGTTGGCCGGGGCCAGTGGGAAGCATCGGCCAGCCTTGGCATGAATTTCACCCAGCAGATGCGCTATATCGTCTTGCCGCAGGCGCTTCGCATTGCCATTCCGCCGACGGTCGGTTTTTCGGTCCAGGTCGTCAAGGGAACGGCCGTGGCATCGATTATAGGTTTTGTCGAACTGACCAAGGCCGGGACCATGATCACCAATGCGACCTATGCGCCATTTACGGTCTATGGCTGTGTCGCGGTGATGTATTTCCTGATTTGTTATCCGCTGTCGCTGTTTGCCCGTCATCTGGAAGGAAAGTTCCGCAATGTCGCTCGTTGAATTGCATGCCATTCACAAAAGCTTTGGCGCGCTGGAAGTCCTTAAGGGCATTGATCTTTCCATTGACGAGGGGCAGGTGATTGCCCTGATCGGCAAAAGCGGGTCGGGCAAAAGCACGCTTTTGCGCACGATCAACGGGCTTGAGGCGATTGATGACGGTGTCATCATGGTGGGGGGCAAGAAAATCAGCGAACGCGATACGGATTTGCTGGCCCTTCGGCTTCAGGTCGGCATGGTGTTTCAGCAGTTCAATCTGTTTCCCCATTACACCGCGCTTGAAAATGTGATGCTGTCCCCGCAGGTCGTCAAAAAGCAATCCAAGCCAGAAGCCCGCGAGATTGCCGAGGAAATGCTGACCAAGGTCGGGCTTGCCGACAAGATGATGCATTACCCCGATCAGCTTTCAGGCGGGCAGCAACAGCGCGTGGCGATTGCGCGCGCCCTTGCCATGAAGCCCAAGGTGCTTTTGTGTGACGAGGTGACATCAGCACTTGATCCGGAACTGGTCAACGAGGTGCTGGCGGTTGTCCGCCAACTGGCCGAAGAAGGCATGACCCTTGTCATGGTGACCCATGAAATGCGGTTTGCCCGCGAGGTTTGTGACAAACTTGTTTTCATGCATCAGGGCCGCATTCACGAAACCGGCGACCCGGAAGAGGTTTTCGCCAACCCGAAAACGCCGGAGCTTTCAAGTTTTGTCGGGGGGCTGGCATAGGGATTTGGCAGACCGTCCTGTGATGGTTTTATGACATCTTGCTGCCAAGTCCCGGAAGTCCTTCGCGATTTTTGTTCCGGCGCGCTAGAACGAAACCCGATGCCATGGGCGAACAGGGGTGTTTTATGCGCGAGGACGGGCATACCGAGAACGGAGTGACAAATACAGCAGCCCGAACAGGGGCGGTGATCGGGGTTCTGGATCGTTTCCCGGTGCTGGTGTTGGGATTGCTTCTGGTCGGGGCGTTTTGCGCGTCCAGTGCCGCACCGCTTGCCGGGCTTTATGTTGTTGAGGGGCTTGGTCAGCCGCCCTGGAAAATCAGCATGGTGGCGGTTGTTCAGGTCTGTGTGACACTTTTGGTCAATCGCGGGTTCGGGCGGGCCATTGATCGCGGATTTCCGGTCAAAATCCTTTTGATCACCAGCATCCTTTGTTTTGCGCTTGGCATGTTCATTCTGGGCGCGATCCGCAATTACTGGGTTTATCTGTGTCTGGTGTCGATCCTGCTTGGGATCGGGGCCGGGGCGCTTTCGGTGATGTATTCATTTGGCCGTCTGTTTGCCGAGCAGACCGGGCGCGATGTTGTCAAATTCAACGGATTTTTGCGCATTCAGACATCGCTTGGCTGGATGGTCGGGCCAGCAGCATCGCTGTCGCTTTACGGGGCGTTCGGGTTTGCAGCGACCTATTTCACGATTTCGGGGCTGGCGGCGGTCTGGTTTGTGGTTTGTTTGCTGATTGTGCCATCAGCGTTCAAAACCCATCACCCGAACAGCCTGAAATCCGGTGCGAAAGTCCCGTTCAATTTCGGCCTTTTGCAGGCCTGTGTGCCGGTGTTTTTCATTGCGGCGGCCAATGTGGTGTTTGTATCGGCGATGCCGCTTTATTTTTCGGCCGAGCTTGGGCTGGTGGCGTCATCGGCGGGGTTTGCGCTAAGTGTGAAATGCCTTGTCGAAGTGGTGGTGATTTATTTCTGTGCCAAGCTGATCCGAAAGGTTGGCGAGCGTAAGGGAATGCTGATCTCTGCCGTGCTGGGCGCGATATTCTTTGGCCTGATCCATGAAGCCGGAACGCTGGTTGACGTGCTGGTGCTGGCGGTGCTTGACGGGGCCTATTACGGGATATTTGCCGGGATCAGCATGACATTCGTGCAAAACTTCGCCAAGGACCAGCCCGGTATCGCCACCGGATATTATGTCAGCACGCTTTTTGTTGGCGGCTTGTTGGGGAATCTTTTGACCGGTGTTGTCGCCAGTGCATATGATTTTCGAACCACGGTTCTGATGGCATGCCTGTTTGCCGTGATCGGGGCGGTCATTTTGCTGATCAGCCGCGATGTTAACCCGGATGCCAAAACAGCGGCGTCATCAAGATGACTTGACTTTGTCGGGCGTGCGGCGATGATCGCACCATGTCTGAACAAACCCAAAATACACGCCCGCGTTTGTTTGTGGATGCCGATGCCTGTCCGGTAAAGGCGGAATGTGAACGTGTGGCTGAACGCCACCGGATCGAGATGATCCTGGTGTCCAATGGCGGTATTCGTCCGTCGCGCAATCCGTTGATCAAAATTGTGATCGTGCCGCCCGAACCCGATGCCGCCGATGACTGGATCGCCGAGAATGCCCGGGCGCGCGATGTGATTGTCACCAATGACATTCCGTTGGCGTCACGCGGGCTTGAGATCGGAGCACGGGTGCTTAAAGCCAATGGCCAAGAATTTACGGAAGCCAATATCGGCAATGCATTGGCCGGGCGCGAGATCGCGGCCCATATGCGCGAAGTCACGGGCGAGCAGGGGCGCAATGCGGCCTTCACCCAGAAGGACCGGTCGAAATTTTCAAGCGCACTTGAGGTGCTGGTGCAGGCGGTTCTGCGCGGCTGATCAGACTGAGAGACAAAGACAAATGCAAAAGAGGCCGTCCTGTTTAAGGACGGCCTCTTTTTTTCAGGTCAGGATGCTGATGGTGATTTTGGCATTGCCTTAAAGGCTGGGTTCCTGACGTTCAGGCTGCGGGTTTGATGCGGTGGTGATGGCCGGGGTGCTGCCGGGCGTGAATGTTTCGCCACGGCCAAGGGCGTTCATCCCCTTGATGACGCGGATCAGGGTCCAGACGAACCAGTAAATGCCCAGCGCCAGCGGCACGATATACAGAATTGCACCGATGCCAAGCGTCATGAAACTCAATGCGCCAATCAGCATGTAAAGCACGATATTGATGACCATGATGATCACGCCGCGCCAGAAAATGGCAATCTGGTGTTCGAAATGATTGGCGGCAACCGCGTCGCTTGTCGTGCGGTTCATATAGGCCATGACGACCCCGGCCAGCGCCGTCAGACCGGTCACAAAGCCGACCAGATAAAGAATGTAAACAATGTTCGCCAGATTGCGGCCTTCGCCGCTTGGCGCTTGCGGGGTGGAATTGGTGGTTGCTTCCATTATGTCCTCAAAATCTAATATGAAGAGAAAATAAACAAGTCGATACCACCTTAAAGAGAACTTCAGGTGAAGGCGAGGAAATAGTGATTGAAATCAATCGGCTGTAAAACAAAACAGGCCGCCGGACATAAAGTCCGACGGCCTGCACACAGGTCCTGACTTGCAAGGGAACTCAGTGCAAGTCAGGCTTCCCCCCTGCGTTAGCTGATTGAACGGGAGAGCCGGACAGAAGTTCCATCCGGTTCCAGTTCCACTGGCCTTAGAACGGGTAGTGGCGTTTGCCGCTTTGGATGGTGATCCAGCGCATTTCGGTGAATTCGTCGATCGATGCCTGGGAGCCAAACCGGCCATAACCGGACGATTTCACACCGCCAAACGGCATCTGTGCTTCGTCCTGAACGGTCGGGCTATTGATGTGGCAGATGCCGCTTTCGATGCGTTTGGCAACGTCCATGGCACGCGGAATATTGGTCGAGAAGACCGCAGAAGACAGGCCATATTCGCTGTCATTGGCGATGCGAACGGCTTCGTCTTCGTTGCCGGCACGGATGACGACACAGATCGGACCAAAGCTTTCCTCGGAATAGATTTTCATTGCCGGGGTGACATGATCCAGAAGGGTCGCGTCCATCAGAACGCCATCCTTGGCCTTGCCCGAACCGGCAACCAGTTTGGCACCCTTGGAAACCGCGTCTTCGACCAGTTCTTCGATGCGATTGACAGCTTCGACATTGACCACACCGCCAAGGATGTGTTCGGCCTTGGCCGGGTCGCCAGCGGTAAGGGTTTTTGCCTTGGCAGCCAGTTTGGCAACGAATTCGTCGGCAACCGCATTGTCAACGATCAGGCGTTCGGTCGACATGCAAATCTGGCCCTGGTTCATATAGGCGCCGAATGCCGCACCATTGACGGCTTCGTCAAGGTCGGCATCGTCCAGAACAAGGAACGGTGCCTTGCCGCCCAGTTCAAGCAGAACCGGTTTGAGATGTTCGGCACCCAGCTTGGCGATGATGCGGCCAACACGGGTCGAGCCGGTAAAATTGATGCGACGTACCGCCGGATGGGCAATCAGGGTTTCGACGATTTCCGGGGCATCTTCCGGAGCGTTGGTGACAACGTTGACCACCCCTTCGGGGGCACCGGCTTCGACCAGGCATTCACCGATCAGGCGATGCAGGGCCGGGCAAAGCTCGGACGCCTTGAGCACCACGGTATTGCCACAGGCAAGCGGCATGGCAATGGCGCGCGTGCCCAGAATGACCGGTGCGTTCCAAGGTGCAATGCCCAGAACAACACCGACCGGCTGACGTACACCCATGGCCATCAGGCCCGGATGATCGGACGGAATGATATCGCCGGTGATCTGGGTGGTCATGGCACCGGCTTCGCGGAGCATGTTGGCCGCAAGATGGGCGTTAAAGCCGCCCCACATGCGGGTACTTCCGGTTTCATCAAGGACAAGCTGGCCGAACTGGTCGCCCTTGGATTCCATGATGTCGGCTGCCTTGAGCAGGATCTTGCGACGGGCACCCGGGCCCATTTTTGACCATTCCGGGAAGGCCGCGGCAGCGGCATCGGCGGCCTTGCGGGCATCGGCGGCATTGGCCGCCGCCGCAACCGTTGCGGTTTCGCCGGTGACCGGGTTTTTGCGTTCAAACGTGCGGTTGTTTGACGCGTTCACATCCTGGTTGCCGATCAACAATTTTACATCATTCATGACGTTTCTCCTGACTTTATCAATTACTGCTGCGAGGTGGCGAAAAGCGGCATCATGCCGCCCCAAGGCCAAGGAAGGCCTTTTGCACAGCAGGGTCGGATTGCAGGGCCCGGGCGCTGTCTTGTCCGGTGATGGCCCCGTTTTCAATCAGATATCCCCGATCTGATATGGCAAGGGACTGGTGCGCGTTCTGTTCGACCAGAAGAACACCAACCCCGGTTGTACGAATGGCGGCAAGCGCCTTGAACAGATCCCCGGTCATGATGGGTGACAGACCAAGGGAGGGTTCATCAAGCAGCAAGATATCGGGATTTGACATCAGCGCACGGCCAATGGCGACCATTTGCTGTTCGCCGCCGCTCATGGTGCGGGCGGCCTGGTTCAAACGTTCGGCCAGTTTGGGGAACAGACCGATCACCCGATCAAGGTTTTGTTTTTCCGATGCGCGTGCCCGTTTGGCAAAGGCCCCGAGTTCAAGATTTTCACGCACTGTCAGTTCGCCGAAAATGCCGCGGCCTTCGGGGACAAGCGCCAGACCGGCTTCGACGATTTTGTGGGCGGAAAGATCGGTAAGCTCCGCCCCGGAAAGATTGATGCGCGTCCCATCCTGTGCGGTGACAAGGCCGGCACAGGCTTTGAGCAGGCTGCTTTTGCCCGCACCATTGGCGCCAAGCATCACAACGATTTCACCGCGATCAACGGTCAAGGATACATCGCGCAGGGCTGCGTGTTTACCATAGGATACAGACAGGTTTTTGATATCAAGCATGGCTGTCTCCCAGATAGGCGCGGACAACTTCGGGATCGGAAAGGACTTCGTCAGGCGTGCCATCGGCGATCTTGGCCCCGGCATTCATGACAACGCAACGATCGCACAGGCTTCTGATCGCATCCATCACATGTTCAACCATGATGATGGTCAGGCCTTCTTCTTTGAGCTGCCGCACCAGGGCAATACCGTCCTGAAGTTCGGACGGGTTCAGACCGGCCAGCCATTCATCAAGCAAAAGAAGCCTGGGCTGAAGGGCAAGGGCGCGGCCCAGTTCAAGGCGTTTCTGATCGATATAGGTCAGATCACCGGCAGGCGTGTGGGCCTGTTTGGCAAGACCGATGCGGTCCAGCAGTTCAAGGGCAGCCGAATGGGCGGCATCCCCCCATAGCGGATTGGTGCGATAGGCAAGACCGGCTTCAATATTTTCCACGCAATCAAGATCAGGCAGAACGCGGACAAGCTGGAACGTGCGCGCAATGCCGGAATGGCTGATCTTGTGGGCGGGCAGGTTTGTGATGTCCTTGCCGCTGATGACGACCTTTCCTTCGTTGGCCTGAAGGGCACCGGAAATCAGGTTCATCACCGTGGTTTTGCCCGACCCGTTCGGACCCAGAAGGCCGACAATTTCACCGGCATGGACATCAAATTGCATCTGATTGACCGCAATCAGACCGCCAAATGCCTTATGCAGGCCCGAGATCGAGAGAAGAATTTCGGTATTCATGCTGTTTTCTCCCCTGATTTGCGGGTGGTTTCGGTGTCGGTTGAAAGCGTGCGTTTTTTCGGTGCACGGTATTTTTCATACAAACCAACCACACCACCGGGCAGAAGATAGACAATCACCATGAACACACAGCCAAGCAGAATGCTGAAATGGTTCGGGAAGCTTGCGGTCAGAACTTCAAACAGAAGGGTCAGCGGAATGACCCCCAGAAGCGGACCCAGCAAACGGCGCGGTCCCCCCAGAAGTGCCATGATGACAACCTGGAATGACAGCATCGGGTTAAAGGCAATCACCGGATCGATATAGGTCCAGCGTGGTGCGATGATGGCGCCGGTCAGTGTCATGAATAGGGCAGACAGAACAAACAGCGCGACTTTGACGCGGGTAACATCAATACCGCAATGTTTGGCGACGGTTTCGTCTTCGCCAATGATGCGAAGCGCAAAGCCAAGGCGCGAACGCCCAAGGACAAACCCGGTCAGAAGCAATACGGCAAACAGGGCCAGCAACTGCCAGTAAATGTCATTCTGGGTGATATCAAGGAAGACATAGCGGCCCATTTCACGGGTGACATTGACTTCGTACCAACTGACAACCTGACGGACCAGTTCGGTCAGGCCAAAGGTAAAGATCACGAAATAGACGCCCGCCAGTCGCAAGGTCGAAAAGCCGACCAGAAGGGCAACAACCGTTCCGGCAAGGCCCGCACACAGAAGAACAAGCGGGAAGGCCATGACTTCACCGAGGACTGCGACCGTATAGGCGCCAATGCCAAAGAACACGACAGTCGCAAGCGAGATATAGCGCGTCGGGCCGGAAAACATCGACCAGGCCGTGGCAAGCACGGCGAAGCTGACGACACTGATGGCAAGCGACATATAGTAGCTGTCAACAAGCGACGGCAGGAAGGCAAGGGCGGCAAAGATTGCGGCACCGATGGCCACCGGCCGGATGAAATCGGGTTTCAGAAAGGGAGTCATTATGCGGTCCTCCCGAACAGGCCGGATGGTTTGATCAGCAAGACCAGAAGGAAGATCACATAGGTGACAGCAATGGTCAGGCCCGGATCGATATAGGTTGCCACCAGACTTTCGGCGATGCCAAGGATCAGACCGGCAATCAGCGCGCCCAGAAGGTTACCCACCCCGCCCATGATCACAACGATCAGGGCCTTCATGGTAAAGACAACACCCATCGAGGTCGAAAAGGTCAGGAACATGCTGACCAGAACGCCGCCGACAGCTGCGACCGCACCGCCAAGCGCAAAGGCAAAGCAGGCTGCGAAATTGACATCAATGGCGACAAGGCGGGCCGAGGTCGGATCAACCGCAACCGCACGAAGGGCGGTGCCAATACGGGTACGCGTCAGGATCAGATAGAAACCAAGACCAATGACAACGGCAAAGCCAAGGGCAACCAGACGGTTGGCCGCGATGGCCGCGCCAAACACGTCAACCGCGTCATTAAGGAAATCATAGCTGTAATAATTGCCGCCAAACCAGACCAGCAGCACACCCTGAACGATGAACAGCAGGCCGAAGGTGGCCAGAATGCTGTCAACTTCAAGCATGCCACGGTTTTTGGCGCGCGCGACCAACGGGGTCAGCAAAAAGCGATAAATGCCCCAGTTCAGCGCGAAGCTGAGCGGAATGATGATCAAAAGACCAAGGATCGGGTTGATCCCGAGTGCGGTCATGAAAACAAAGGCAATAAAGGACGCGACGATCATCAGTTCGCCATAGGCGAGATTCATGATGCGCGAAACACCGTATTGCAGGGTCAGACCCATGGCGACAAGGGCATACATGCCGCCAAGCGTAATCCCCGATAATAATGCGTAGCTTAACATTCACTTCTTCCCAAAGGGGGTATCGGGTCCCGGACGGGGAGGTGTCGGGGTTCCCGTGCGGTTGTGCACACACGGAAACCCCGACAATCCTTTAAGGCTGCGATCAGTTCGCGCCTTTCCAGGCCGGTTTCGGGAAGACAAGTTCATGGGCGCCTTCCATGCTGGTCGGGGCAACGCCGACAAATTTGCCGTCCTGCCACTGACCGACCTGCCAGAAGGTCTGGTCGCCCGGCTTGTAGGTGCCAAGGATGGTATCAAAGCCGCCTTTGGCCAGTTCGGCATTCACAGCTTCGCGGTCGGTGGAACCGGCACGCTCGATTGCCTGTTGCAGGGACTGAAGCGATGCCCAGTTGACGATCGATGCCCAGCGATCCGGTTCGCGACCGGCAAAGGCAATGTGACGTTTGATATAGTCGGCGATCTTCGGATCGTTTTCGCTGGCACCGCCAAGGCTTACGACGCCTTCGGCATCCGCGCCAAAGCGGTCCTTATACAGCGGGAAGGCCGTGCCGACACCGGCATAGAAAACTTTGGGGTTGAAGCCCAGAACGCGGGACTGCTCGGTCAGGCCAAGGGTGCCCGGCGGATAGGAGAAGGCAACAAAGGTGTCTGCACCAAGCGATTTGATGTCATTGACGATGGTTGCAAGATCCTGGGACCCCAGCGGATAGGTTTTGTCATAGACCAGATCAAAGTCGCGATCTTCAAGGGCGGCACGACCGGCCTTGGACAGTTCGATGCCAAAGCCGTCGGCAACGGCGATCATGGCGACCTTGTCATTGATTTTGCCGGCGTCTTTCAGACCTTTGAGGAATTCGGCCATTTCGACGGCATATTGTTCACCGGTACCCAGCAGCCAATAGGAGTTTTTCCAGCGCTGAGCCAGTTGCGGTGCCTTGTCGGTCACAGCCGTACCGGCCAGATGGGCATAGCCCGCGCGATCAAGGATCGGCGCAACGGCAAGGTTCATGCCCGTGCCCCAGGGCGACAGGATGAAATCGACCTTGTCCTGGTTGATCAGGCGTTCAACCGCACGTACGGCTTCTTCGGAACTGGATCGGTCATCATATTCGACGACTTCGATCGGGATCTGTTTGTCGCCGACTTTAAGGCCGCCGGCATCGTTGATTTCCTTGACCCACATTTCATAGTTGGGCGTGGTGCTGGTCGCAGCCCCCGGCGCGCCCGGCCCGGTTTTCGAAATGGCATAACCAATGCGATAGGTTTCCTGGGCATTGGCACCAAACAGCGTCGCGGTGCTCATCAATGCGGTGGTCGCCGCAGCAATGGTCGCGATGCGCAGTTTTGCTGAAATTTGCATGCTTTTCCTCCTGATCTCTTTGCAGAGACGGTTTTCCCGTTTGCGCGTTATTTCAGGAGTTTAGGCAAAGAGATTCTGTTATTTACTTTGGGATTCAAAGTAAATCTCCGGCGTATCCTCCCGCCCATTAGTTCGCAGATGCAAAATAATGGGAACGCATTTTTAATATGTATTGTTGTTTTTGCGGTTCCTTTGACCGTCACTCTAGTAAGCGATGGAACCGTTCCAATGTAAAGATAGCGAAATTGACATTTTAAGACGAAAAATTGTACTTTTATACGTATAACCATTTGGAATGGATGGGCGATAAAAAGGCATGTGTGCGCAGTCATCCCGCGATATCCCGGTATCCAGTCCGGCACGTCTGGCGGAAAATCCGTTTGAAGATCTGTTGCCGGTCACAGCACAGGCGATGATGGACCGGTTTGATCATCCGTTATCCCCGCAAAGCTGGGTGATGAATGATCCGGGGCGGCGCGACCGGTGTTATGCAGTGCTGTTATTGTCCGGGCGGGCGCAGATCGCCCTGCGCCAGGGGGTGATTGATTGCAGGGCCCCGGCACTTGTGTGGTTGCCGCTTGGCGAAACGCAACGGTTTACGGTAACGGCGGGCAGCGAGGGTTATTTGCTGTCGGTGGCCGATGATCTTGTCGCACGTCATTGCGGGGATGGGGCGGGTGTTGCCGGGGGTAGTATGGCCGGCGGGGGGCTTCCGCTTCGGCTTGCGGCCGATACGGTGCATAATGTGACCCCGTCGGAAAACGGCGAAAACATTGCACATTTGCGCCGCAGTTTCGAGGCAATCCGGGCCGAGCTGATGCAAAATGCGCTGGGGGCCAGTCTTGTGGTCGGGGCGCATTTGCAGATCATTCTGACCATGGTGTTGCGTCTGGCCGAAAATGTGATGGAACAGCGCGACAAGCATCGACCGGGCTCGATTACCTTTCAGCGGTTCTTGCAGGTGCTTGAGCTTCATTTTCGCGAACACTGGAATGTGGCCGATTATGCCACCGCCCTTGGCGTCAGTGAAAGGCGGTTGGGATCGGCTGTTTTGCGCGCAACCGGCAAGCCGCCGCTTACGGTTATTCATGACCGCGTGTTGCGCGAAGCCTGCATGCGGCTGGAACAAAGTCCGCTGGGTGTGGCACAGATTGCCTATGGGCTTGGTTTTCGCGACCCGGCCTATTTCAGCCGGTTTTTCAAACGCTATATGGGCGAGGCGCCCGGGGCATACCGGCGACTGCGCCGCGCGGCAGAACGGGTGCGCGATGATACCTTTGCCGCCTGGCCATAAAGGTATCTAGACTGTTGCGGATGCTTTTTAGGGGAGTAGACAATGGGAACACCGGAAAAATTTACAGAGGCAATGTTCGCCAACTACCGGGCGGCAAAAGCCGAGCTTGGCTACAATGCAACTTACTTTCTCAAAATGCTCAATGATAGGAAGGGCGTTGGTACTGCACGCGCGCTACTAGCTTCACCTCGGCATCATGATGGTTATACAGAGCTATACAAGCTTCAGAGACTTGACCTGAGCGTTGAGGCATTGGTGCTAAACGAAGAGTGGAGAGACTTGTTTTTGCCTGAAGAATTAGACATCGCCCGAAATAGGTTGCGCGAAGCTGGATGTGACGAAACTGGCAGGAGCTTGAAGTCAAAACCGTAAGGGTATGACATGGCGAATGTCGCGAAAATGTATCAACGGCTCACGGCTTGTTGAATGCCGATCAAAGTTGCGTTGCCTTTTTTTGATCTTACTTCTTCGCTTTGATCGTAATGTTATTGCAACGCGAAATCAGATTGGATGAAAAACCTTGGGTAAAGGCAAAACACTTCTTCTTGGGCTTGTCGCGGTTCTGGTCCTGCCATTCGGGATCAGTCTTGCCGAAGATCCGCCCGGTCAGGACAAGAAAGAAAGCTATACCTGGCGCAATGCGCCGCGCTATTCATCGGGGGTTGCGCCAAGTGCGCAGGATCATGCCAATCAGGCCATTGTCATGGTGATGGCAGCCGATACATTTGGCTGGCGCGGATATTTTGCGGTTCATCCATGGATCATTTTCAAGCGTGCCGGTGAAACCAGCTATACCCGTTATGACGTAGTTGGCTGGGGTGGCGGCAATGTGGTCCGCAAGAATTACGCGATCCCCGATGGCCTGTGGTTCGGGGCCAAGCCGAAAGTTCTGGCCGATCATCGCGGCGAGGCGGCAGAAGCCCTGATTGACGAGATCGAGGCCGCGGTGGCGAGCTATCCGTTCCCCAATGAATATCGCAGCTATCCGGGGCCGAACAGCAACACCTTCATCGCCCATATCGGACGCGAGGTCCCCGACCTTGATCTTGATATGCCGGCCAATGCGATTGGCAAGGATTACCGCCCGATCACCAATCCGGTGGGCATGTCATCAAGCGGGCAGGGTGTTCAGGCCAATCTGCTTGGCGTTCTTGGATTGTCGGTCGGGCTTGAAGAAGGCATCGAGTTCAATGTGCTGGGCCTGAATTTCGGGATCGATTTCAATCGCCCGGCCTTGCGGTTGCCGTCGGTTGGACGGCTTGGCATGGATAATGTCGCATCCGAGGATAATGACGACGATGTTGCGACAAGCGAAGAAGCGCAGCATCGCAACGAACAGGCAGAAGTTCTTGCCGGACCAAGCAGCTAGTCCCTGATCCCGATAGCCGATCCCGTCGGGCGGCGTTTGGTTTAAATGCTTGCCATTTCGATGAAATGCGGCGAAATCTTGGGTTCATAAGAACCATTCGCAAGGCTTGGCCGTGTTTTCCCAAATCAGTCTGCTGGCCCGTCCGGGCCAAATCCCCGCGACCGTCTGGATCCTTGGGTTTGTCAGTCTTCTTATGGATGTGTCCTCGGAGATGGTGCAAACCCTGTTGCCGCTTTATATGGTTTCAGGGCTCGGATTGTCGGCGGTGACCATCGGACTGATCGAGGCCATCGCCATCGCAACCGCAACCGCGACCAAATTATGCGCCGGTGTGTTTTCCGATCTGATCGGATCGCGCAAATGGCTTGTTGTGGTCGGGTACGGGTTTGGCGCGCTGGCCAAGCCGTTCTTTCCCCTTGCCGAAGGCTTGGGCGCGATTGTTGCCGGACGGTTTGTTGACCGGGTTGGCAAGGGCATTCGCAGTGCGCCGCGTGATGCGCTGATTGCCGACGCCGCCCCGGCCGATAAACGCGGTGCCTGTTTCGGGTTACGCAAATCCCTTGATACGGTCGGCGGCTTTGTCGGGCCATTGATTGCCGTTCTGGTCATGATGGCTTCGGGCGGGGATTTCAGGCTGGTATTCTGGCTTGCGGTTATACCGGCTGTGCTGGCGGTGGCGATGCTGGTGGCAGGTATCCGCGAACCGGAAACCGCACAGGGCCGCGACGGGCGTCAGACCATAATCGATCTTTTGAAACGTTCCGGTGATCTGGGGCGCGGTTTCTGGCTTGTCATGGCGGCAGCGGCAATTTTGATGCTGGCCCGGTTTAGCGAGGCATTTTTACTGCTGCAAGCAGGCACGGTCGGGATTGCGGCAAGTTATGTGCCGCTGGTTCTGGTGTTGATGCATCTGGTTTACGGCCTGTGTGCCTATCCGGTCGGGGTGATGTCGGACCGGATCGGGCGGCGCGGGCTTCTGGTGGGCAGCATTGCGGTGCTGGCGCTGGCCGATCTGGTCATTGCCTTTGCGCCGGGGATTGCCGGCTATGTGATTGGCATCGGGCTTTGGGGGCTGCATATGGGCATGTCACAGGGGCTGATTGCGACGCTGGTTGCCGATCACAGTCAGGAACGTCTGCGCGGCACGGCCTTCGGGGTGTTTAACCTGGTCTGCGGCGTTGCGCTGATGCTGGGCAATGTGATGGCCGGGCTGATCTGGGAACAGTTTGGCACCTATATGACCTTTGTTGCCGGCGCCGTGGCCTGTGTGATGGCCCTGATCCTGTTCGGGGTGGTGGTTATGCGGGGACAGACGCCGGGCGCGAGATAGGCGAGAGCGCAAAACAGGCCGTGAAATTGGCCCTGATCCTAGCCGTTAAGATGCCAGATCGCCCCGTTCAGAAGGGTAGCAAACCCGACCCAAAGCACATAGGGGATCAGAAGGATGCCCGCCAGCCGGTCAATTTTGAGAAACATCGCGCAATTGACGATGATCAGGGCAAGCAGGATCACAATATCGACCAGCCCCCAAAAAGGTGACTGGGCGCCAAAGAACAAAAATGACCATGCGAGATTAAGCGTCAGCTGGAGCCCGTAAACAATAAACAGGCCCTTGGCATTGGCGATGCCGGCTTTGAGCCAGACCCGCCAGCCGCTAAAGGCGATCAGGAAATAAATGATGGTCCACATCGGACCAAACAGCCAGTTTGGCGGATTGAAGGCCGGTTTCTGCAAGCCTGCGTACCAGTCATTGACACTGGTTGCGGTTACGGCACCACCTGCGGCCGATATGATCAGGCACAATACCATAAAGGCAATCAGCGCAAAGACCCGGGTGCGGTGATTGGGGGTACGGTGATTGGGGGTGCGGGTTTCGGCATGTGGATCACGCATTTCCATTCCGATCATTTGGGGCAGCCATGTGGTGATAGTCGCATGTTTCGGACATCATAACCACATGGCATGCGTTTCGAAATCGGCTTGGCTGGTACCCGGTTTATGCAGCCCTTTTGCCCCATCGCGGAAACGGATCAGGCAGATTGGCATAACGCGCCGGATCAAAGGATGAGGCCAGAATATCGTCAGCCTCATCGACAAGGCAGTCCGAAAGACGTTGGCGCAAGGCGGCTTCGTTCATGTTCTGACCGATAAAGACGATTTCCTGACGGCGATCGGCAAAGACCGGATCCCATTTTGAAAATACCATATCGCGCCATGCCGGATTGTCAGGCCATTGATCACGCGGAACCGCGCACCACCATGTGCCAAGGGCCTCTGTCTTGACAGCAGCCCCGGCCTGACTGATTTCACCGACCCAGTCCGGGCGGGTCGCCAGCCAGAAATGCCCCTTTGCACGCAGGACGCCTGGCCATTCGCTATTGATGAAGGCGTGAAACCGTTGCGGGTGAAAGGGCAGGGATGTGCGGAAGGTAAAGCTTTTGATCCCGTATTCTTCGGTCTCGGGCACGTGATCGGCAAAGCCATAGAGTTCCTTGGCCCACAGCGGATGATTTTGCGCCCGTTCAAAATCAAACCGTCCGGTATTGAGGATGCGTTGTGGGTCTACGATGCTGTTGGTGGTTTCGATGATTTCGGCATCGGCATTCAGGGCCCTTAGAATGGCCAGTACCGATTGGCGTTGTTCGGTATCGACAAGATCAAGCTTGTTAACAACGATCACATCGGCGAATTCGATCTGATCAACCAGAAGATCAACAATCGATCTGTCATCCCCGTCGCCCAGGCTTTCGCCGCGGTCGGACAGAAAGTCGGTGGAACTGTAATCGGCAATCATGCGCGCGGCATCGACAACCGTCACCATGGTATCAAGACGGGCAATATCACCAAGCGACTGGCCGTTTTCATCGCGAAAATCAAAGGTAGCCGCGACTGGCAACGGTTCGGAAATACCGGTTGATTCAATCAGCAGATAGTCAAAGCGTCCCTGTTCGGCGAGGCGGCGGACCTCGGCCAGAAGATCATCGCGCAAGGTGCAGCAAATGCAGCCATTGGTCATTTCGACCAGCTTTTCATCGGTCAGGGAAAGCTCCGACCCGCCATTGCGCACAAGGTCGGCATCAATATTGACCTCGGACATGTCATTGACAATGACCGCAACTCGCAAGCCACGGCGGTTGTTGAGAACATGATTGAGAAGAGTGGTTTTGCCTGCACCAAGAAAGCCGGACAGAACAGTAACGGGAAGGCGTTTCATCAGATCGACCATAAATGTTATGTTATAACGTAACATTTATGAGGAAGGGAGCCGTAATGCAATCAAAAAAGTAAGACGTCCCGAAAGGCTTGCCAGAAAGGCCTGGCAAAAGGCCTGGAAAAATGGGCGGGTAAAGGGGGAAGGTAATAGGTGGGGGCACAAGCTGCCGGTACAGACGATCCGGTCAAAAAAAAAGACCCGGCAGGGACCGCCGGGTCTGTTTCGGTATCAGGCCGGTTTGGATGTCTGTCCAAACAGGATTTTCTTGCCTTCTTCCGTCACAGCAGGCTGTGCGGTGAATGGTTCGGCGGCCTTGTAGGCGGCAATGGTGGCCGGGCGCGCCTTGATGGTTTCAAACCAGCGTTTCAGGTTCGGGAAGTCATTGAGATCCTGTTGCTGTTTTTCATGGCTGACGATCCACGGATAGGATGCCATGTCAGCAATGGTATATGCATCACCGGCAATGAAGTCGCGGCCTTCGAGACGCTTGTTCAGCACACCGTAAAGACGGTTGGTCTCGTTGACGTAACGCGTGATGGCATAGGGGATTTTTTCAGGGGCATAGGTGCCGAAATGATGGTTCTGCCCGGCCATCGGACCGAGTCCGCCCATCTGCCAGAACAGCCATTCCATTACCGTTTTGCGGCCGCGTATATCAGTCGGCAGGAACTTGCCGGTCTTTTCGGCGAGATATTGCAAGATCGCCCCGGATTCAAACACCGTTATGGCATCGCCGCCATCTGCCGGATCATGGTCGATGATGGCCGGCATGCGATTGTTTGGCGAAAAGGCCAGGAATTCCGGCTTGAACTGGTCACCGGCACTGATATTGACCGGGAAAATCTTGTAATCCAGCCCGGCTTCTTCAAGGAACAGCGTGATCTTGTGGCCGTTCGGGGTGGGCCAGTAATAAAGGTCAATCATGGGCTTGGGGCTCCTGTGATGATTTTTGAGTGGCAGGGTCAATAAAGGAACCTTGCCAACTGAGACATTATCGGTCAATTTAAAACGAACGTTCCAAAATGCAATACCGGGTCACAGCTTTGTGTTATCAGGCGGGCCCGCAAGGAGACCATTGATGATCCGCTTCTATTTTCATCCGACCCCGAACCCGCAGAAAATCTCGATGATGCTTGAGGCATCCGGGCTTGAATATGAAGTTCTGCCGGTCGACACCCGCAAGGGTCAGCAACATGACCCGGCCTTTCGCGCGGTCAATCCCAATGGCAAGGTGCCAGCCATTGTCGATACCGACGGGGCCGGCGGCACGGAAGTCCGGGTGTTTGATTCCAATGCCATCCTGATGTATCTGGCCGAAAAGTCCGGCAAGTTTCTGGGCAAGCCGGAAGATCGTGGCGAGCTTCTTTCATGGTTGATGTTCATTGCCACCGGTCTTGGTCCGTTTTCCGGTCAGGCGGTGCATTTCCAGTATGTCGCCCCGGAAGGCAGCGATTATGGTGTGAACCGTTACCGCAATGAAATCGCCCGGCATTATCAGGTTCTTGAAGATCATATGAAGGGCCGTGAATTTATTGTCGGCGATGAAATGACCATCGTTGATATTTCGGCCTGGGGCTGGATCGACAAGGCGCCCTATGTGCACAAGAACCCGGATGTGATGGATAACTATCCCAACCTGAAACGCTGGTTCGCGGCGATGAACAGTCACCCGGCGGCAATTGCCGCACGCGATGTCGGCAAAGGTCACAGCTTCAAGACCGAAATGGACGAAGACGCCAAACGCGCAATGTTCCCGTCAAACTACGTTTGATTGGGCATTCCTTTGTGAGAGCGATCACGCCGGGAAGTTTGGTCTTGCAATGAATGCATCTTTAAAGTGCAATAGTTGTTATATTTTGCAATCAAAAGGCCATGCCCAAACTTTTCGAAAGAGGTTGCTTGCATGCAGGAACTCGAACTTACAGACGGGCGAATTGTGCGCGTATGGTGGCTGTTGACTTGGCGATCGTTTGCGGGGGCGTTTGTCGGCGGCTTTGTGATCAGTTTCGTTATCCATTTTGGTATCGGCTTCTTTAACAAGGTATCTGGCGCAACGCTTGACGGCGGATTTATCGTTTGGCTTTTCAATGCTCTATGGATGTTTTTCTGGCAGTTCATCGTTGTACGGATGATGCTCCGAAAACATTATAAAGGTTTTCGTCTGGCGATTGTCGCCGATGACGTGCCTGAAGCGGCAGAAGCCAGTCACACCGTGACCTCCGCATGAAAATCGCGCTGTCGGCTCGCGCGCTTCAGGTCGCCAGATGTAAAAACACCCCGGTTTTGGACGGGGTGTTTTTCGTTATCCGATCAAACAGGATCATGGTTGGTGATCAGGACTGCGCCGCCTTGCGATCGGCGACCATTCTGATGGTCAGGCTGATGATGCCAGCCAGGATACCGACCGCCATCACCGACAGATAACCGCCGCCGGCAAACAGCTGGGTGCCAAGAACCGAACCGGATGCCATGCCGACAAACATCACGGTAAAGAAGACCGAGTTCAGTCTGCTGCGGGCTTCGGGGGCGATTTGATAGACAATGGTCTGGTGCGAAACCAGAGACGCCTGAACCCCCAGGTCAAAGCCGATGGTGCCAATGGCAAGGATGGCAAGCTGTGCACTGACCGATGACAGTGCGGGCACCATGCACATGATGGCAAAGGACAGGATCAGGATGACGGAGCCCAGTTTGGTAACCCGTGCCGGGCCATGGCGATCGGCAAGGCTTCCGGCATAGCGTGCCATCAGGGCCCCGACAGCACCAAGCAAGCCAAAGGCACCGGCAACGTCACTGCCAAGCCCATAGCGTTGATGGAGGATCAGCGAAAGCGACGACCAGAACGCGCTGAAGGCAACCGCAAGGAATGCCTGTGCAATGGCCGCATGGCGCAGCGATGGATGTTCAGCCCAAAGATGAGCAAGGGATTGCAGGAGTTTGGGATAGCTCATCGTTGCGTGGGTTTGGAACGGTGGCAGGATTTTCCAAAGCGCAAAGCCGATGATCAGGATTTGAACCGCAGCGAGTTGCAGCACAATCCGCCATCCGAAATATTCGGCGATCACGCCACTGACCGTGCGTGACAGCAGGATCCCGATCAAAAGACCGGTCATGACGGTACCAATGGTTTTGCCATGCAGATGTTTGGGCGACAGGATGGCGGCGGCCGGGACAATGTCCTGGGCCATGGTTGCGGTGATGCCGATCAGAAGACTTGTAAACAGGATGGTGTTCAGGCCCGGTGAAATGCTGCCGGTCAGAAGCATGGCGGCAAGCAGGACACTTTTAAGAACGATCAGGGTCCTTCGATCATAACGGTCGCCAAGCGGCAACAGGAACAGAATGCCCAAAGCATATCCGACCTGGGTCACGGTCGGGATCAGTCCGGTTGTCCCGACACCAAGCCCAAGTTCGGTCCCGATCATGTTGAGAACCGGCTGGGTATAATAGATCGAGGCCACGGCCGATCCCGCACCAAGGGCAAGCGCAAAGATGATGTTGCGCGACGGGGCCGCCGTGATCTGCTGCGGATCAGCAGTTGTTTGCGCGGTGGTCATTGAAAGCTCCGTAAAGCGGAATTGATTTTGGCCCAGAATATGGATGACGCGCTGGTTTGGTAGAGGGTTGTGCGGTAAGATGGTTATACGTAAAGCGTATGATAGGTGATGAATGTCTTCCGTTGATCGTATGGAGTTGATGCAAACATTTGTGCGTATCGTGGATGGCGGAAGTCTGTCGGCGGCGGCGGGATTGCTTGGCACGACCCAGCCGACCATCAGTCGCCGGTTGCGGACGCTTGAGGATATGCTTGGTGTCGAGTTGATCCTGCGCAATACGCATGCGATCAAGCTGACCGATGACGGGGAACGGTGTTATGCCCATGCCCGCACCCTGATCGAGGGGTGGGACGCCCTGACCGAAGAACTTTCGGGTACGGACGGAGAACCGGTCGGGCGGCTTGCGGTCAAGGTGCCCCATGCCTTTGGGCAGGATCAGTTGCTTCAGCCGCTGATCAAATTCCTGAAACGCTATGACCAGGTCAGTGTCGACTGGGTCCTGAGCGACCGCCCACCGGACTTTATTTCCGAACGGATCGATTGCGCCATTCATGTTGGCGCGGTGTCCGATCCGTCACATGTTGCCGTGCTGCTTGCGGAAATCCCGCGTATTGTTGTCGCCGCACCGGACATTCTGAAAAACAGACCCGTTTGTGATGTCGGGATGCTGGCGGATCTGCCATGGGTATCGCTCAAGACATTTTACGGGTCGGAAATATCGCTGCAAAATATCGGCAGTCAGGAACTAGTCCGGTTTCCGATCAAGCCGCGTCTGAGTACAGACAGTCTGTTTGCAACCCGTCAGGCGGTGCTTGGCGGGCTGGGGGCGGGGATTGTGTCGCGCTGGATCGTGACCGATGACCTGCGAACCGGAAAGCTGGTGCATTTATGCCCGGACTGGCAAGCGTCATCCTTGCCGGTTTATCTGGTTTATCCCTATGCCAGCTATTATCCGGCACGCATGCGGAAGTTTTTTGAAATCCTGCGCGATTTCATGCCAGGCCTGGCTGAGGTCGAAGCCCCGGCGCACAGGCGATAAAGCCACATATGAAAACACCCCGGCTTTGACCGGGGTGTTTTCGGTTGGATTGGATACGGGATCCGGTGATCAATCGGTATTTTTGGATCCGAAATGTTTGTTGAAGTGCAATACCAGCAGGGTAACGATTGCCCCTGAAAGCAGGTAAGCACCAACACCGGGCAGGCCGAACTTGTCACACAGATACAATGCGATCAGTGGGGCAAAACCGGCACCGAGCAGCCAGGCCAGATCGGATGTCAGGGCAGACCCGGTATAGCGGTATTCGCGTTTGAAGTTTGAGGCCAGCGTCCCGGCCGCCTGACCAAAGCACAGGCCAAGCACGGCAAACCCGCCCAGAACGATCATGCCTTCATTGATGATGTTGAAGGAATAAAGCAGCGGGGTCAGAACAGCACCCAGGAAGATGATCCCGGCACTGTATCCCAGCAGGCGACGACGACCGAGCTGATCGGCGATGAAGCCCGATGCGACAATGCCAAAGGCGCAAAGCACGGCACCGACACCCTGGGTCAGAAGGAACTGCCCCGGATTGCCGTTGGCATACAGATAAACCCAGCTGAGCGCAAAGACCGTGACCAGATGGAACAGCGCGTAGCTGACCATCGGGACCAGTGCCCCAAGCACAACGGTACGACCATTATGTTTGAGCGTGTCCATCACGCGGGCGGCTTCGAGTTCGTTCTTTTCAAGAAGATGGCCGAACTCCGAGGTGGCAACCAGACGCAGGCGGGCAAACAATGCGACCACGTTGATGGCAAAGGCCACGAAGAACGCATAGCGCCAGCCAAAGGCCAGGAAGTCATCGGGATGCAGGGTCAGAAGCAGATAGGCAAACAGTGAAGATGCCAGCATGAAGCCAAGCGGTGCGCCCAATTGCGGGATCATCGCATACCAGCCCTTGCGGTTGTCCGGCGCATTGAGTGCCAGAAGCGATGCAAGACCATCCCAGGCACCACCCCATGCAAGACCTTGCAGGAAGCGGAAGCTGCACAGCAGATAGATCGCAAGAACACCGGCCGAGGCATAGCTTGGCAGGAAGGCCATCGCCGCGGTCGAACCGCCGAGCATGAACATGGCAATCGTCAGTTTGACGCCACGGCCATAATGCCGGTCAACCGTCATGAAGACCAGCGAGCCCACCGGGCGGGCGATAAAGGCCAGAGAGAAGATGGCAAAGGAATACATGGTGCCGACCAATGCCGTTTCGCCGGGAAACAGCAATTGCGGGAACACAAGTACCGATGCGATGCAGTAAACGAAAAAGTCGAAAAATTCCGAAGTCCGGCCGATAATCACGCCAAGCGCGATCTGACCGGGATCGTTGGTTGCGTCGGCATTAAGATGCCGTGCGTCGCGTTCCAAACCTGATGAGGTGGCGGTCGCGTAGTTTTCTGTTGTTTGGTTCACGCCGTTCTCCCTAAATCACTGGTCGGACCTTTTGGTCCTAACTACTTTTGATTGGATCACAAATTCGGATCAAAGGACGATACGACTTTGGATCGAGTCTAAGTATAGACATGTGAATTGCAAACGTCAGTGTCAATTATCTTTCTGCACCGCACAACGTTAGGTTTACATTGGAATGATAATTGTCATTAAGACCCAGCTATGCACGGCGGGTATCTTGACATTGTTGCGATGCAGCTATAGCAATTCCCGCGAAATTCCGACCTGGCGGGTTTTTGAAAAAAATTTGCCAAAATTGTGCCCTTTCCGTGGATGTTTGGAATGATTATTCCTATATGCCGTTGCGACGGGGTACGACGTGTGGCGATCTCCGATGGGTCGTTCATGCGGCTCGCAGGCATATTGTTGCCTGTGAGAACATCTTCCAGAAACTGACAAAGTATGAAGCGCATGCTTTCAAAACTTGTACGCGGCGTCGCTGTAGCCTCGATGTTTTCGCTTCTGGCCGGTTGCAACCTGGTTGTTATCGACCCGTCGGGTGATATCGCGTCCCAGCAGTCCGATCTGATTATCGTTTCCACGATCCTGATGCTGCTGATCATCGTTCCGGTGATGGCACTGACTGTCTTCTTTGCCTGGAAATACCGTCAGGGCAACAAGGACGCGGAATATGATCCCGAATGGCACCATTCCACGAAGCTGGAAGTCGTCATCTGGTCCGCACCACTGGTGATCATTATTGCGCTTGGCGCGATCACCTGGGTTACGACGCATACGCTTGACCCGTATCGTCCGCTGGACCGTATTGACGCTGAACGTCCGTTGGCCAAAGATCACGAACCGATGGTGATCGAAGTCGTTTCCCTCGATTGGAAATGGCTGTTCCTGTATCCGGAACAGGGCATTGCGACCGTCAATGAACTTGCAGCTCCGATTGATACCCCCATTCAGTTCAAAATCACTTCTTCGGGTATCATGAACTCCTTCTTCATTCCGGCTCTTGCGGGCCAGATTTACTCGATGGCGGGTATGGAGACCAAACTCCATGCCGTGATCAACGAAGAGGGCGTTTATGAAGGCTTCTCGGGGAACTATAGCGGTGAGGGATTCTCTCACATGCGCTTCAAGTTCCACGGCCTGAGCGAAGAAGGCTTTGACAAATGGGTTGCTGATGTGAAGTCCGACGAGAACTTCCTTGGCCGTTCCCAGTATCTTGAACTCGAAAAGCCGAGCGTCGCCGAGCCGGTTCACTACTACAGCGCAGTGGACCCGGAACTCTATACCGCGATCCTCAACATGTGCGTCGACCAGTCGAAAATGTGCATGAACGAGATGATGGCGATCGACGCGAAAGGCGGCGGTGGACTGGCTGGCATCTATAACGTGATGTCGCTGACCTATGACGTGCCGCATATGCGCGGAAGTCAGCCGTTGCCCGAAAGCAAGTCCTATGTGGCGTCGCTTTGCACCACGCCTGAAAGTGGTTTTTCTGGCGAGCTTGCCAATCTGCCCTTGTTTGACAATGGACAGAGTGCACGCGCCATGAGCATTGCGCCCGCAGGCGTTTCGACAGGGTTCTGAAGCAGTGCCGGTTGGTGAAAGCCAACCGGCCCTTCGCAGTTTTCGCACCGGGTATCTGGTGCCTTGCTGCATTTGAAAGAAGAGTAATCCGATGTTCTCTAATCCGGACCTTTTACATTTTATATTTGGCCGGCTGTCAATCGACTCCATCCCGATGTTCCACGAGCCGATTGTCGCCGTGACATTTGCTGCCGTGGTGCTGGGCGGGCTCGTCGTTGTTGGCGCGCTTACCTATTTCCGTTTGTGGGGATATCTCTGGAACGAGTGGATCACCTCGATCGATCATAAAAAGATCGGCATCATGTATATCATTCTGGCGATCGTCATGCTTCTGCGTGGCTTTGCCGATGCACTGATGATGCGCGCCCAGCAGGCGATCGCGTTTGGGGATGTTGCCGGTTATTTGCCGCCCGACCACTATGACCAGATCTTTACCGCGCATGGCGTGATCATGATCTTCTTCGTGGCGATGCCGCTGGTGACCGGTCTGATGAACTTCGTTGTGCCGCTGCAGATCGGCGCGCGCGACGTTGCATTCCCGTTCCTGAACAATTTCAGCTTCTGGATGACCACCTGTGGTGCCGTCCTGATCATGGCATCGCTGTTTGTCGGTGAGTTTGCAAAAACCGGTTGGCTGGCCTATCCGCCGCTTTCGGACATTGTCTATAGTCCGGGTGTGGGGGTTGATTACTATATCTGGGCCTTGCAGATTGCCGGTGTCGGTACGTTGCTTTCGGGGGTGAACCTGATTGTGACCATCGTCAAAATGCGTGCACCGGGCATGTCGATGATGAAGATGCCGGTCTTTACCTGGACCTCGCTTTGCACCAACATCCTGATTGTTGCAGCATTCCCGGTTCTGACCGCGGTTCTGGTTCTGCTTGGTCTTGACCGTTATGCAGACACCAACTTCTTCACCAACGATCTTGGCGGTAACGCCATGATGTACATCAACCTGATCTGGATCTGGGGTCACCCGGAAGTGTACATCCTGATCCTGCCGGCGTTTGGTGTGTTTTCCGAAGTTGTATCGACCTTCTGCCGCAAGCGCCTGTTTGGCTACAGCTCGATGGTTTATGCCACGGTGGTTATTACCATCCTGTCCTACATCGTCTGGCTGCACCACTTCTTCACCATGGGTTCGGGCGCAAGTGTGAACGCCTTCTTTGGCATCACCACCATGATCATCTCGATCCCGACCGGTGCAAAGGTCTTCAACTGGCTGTTCACCATGTATAAGGGCCGCATCAGCTTTGATGTGCCGATGCTGTGGACGATCGGTTTCATGCTGACCTTTGTCATTGGTGGCATGACCGGTGTTATGCTGGCGGTTCCGCCGGCTGACTTCGTGCTCCATAACAGCCTGTTCCTGATTGCCCACTTCCACAATGTGATTATCGGTGGTGTGGTCTTCGGGATGTTTGCCGGTATCGTTTACTGGTTCCCGAAAGCATTCGGCTTCAAGCTTGATGAATTCTGGGGCAAGATGTCGTTCTGGCTGTGGACCATCGGCTTCTACTTTGCCTTCATGCCGCTTTATGTTCTTGGCCTGATGGGCGTTACCCGCCGCATGAGCCACTTTGACGATCCGTCGCTTCAGATCTGGTTCGTTATTGCGGCCTTTGGTGCGGTTCTGATCGCCGGTGGTATCGGTTCGTTCCTGATGTCGATCGTGGTTGCCGTTATCAATCGCGAGAAGCTGCGTGACGAAACCGGTGACCCGTGGGGTGGTCGTACGCTGGAATGGTCGACTTCGTCGCCGCCCCCGGCTTACAACTTCGCCTTTACCCCGGTTGTTCATGAACTGGACGCCTGGGCGGATATGAAAAAGCGTGGCTTTGTACGTCCGACATCGGGCTTCATCGATATCCACATGCCGAAAAATACCGGCGCTGGCTTTATCCTGGCTGCGATTTCGCTTGTCCTTGGTTTCGCCCTTGTCTGGCACATCTGGTGGCTGGCTGCTGTCAGCTTCATCGTGCTGGTGGTTGGTGCGATTGCGCATACCTTCAACTATGACCGTGATTATCACATCCCGGCAGATGAAGTTGTGAAGACCGAAGACGAACGTACCGCCCTTCTGGCAAAACAGCAGGCGTAAGGGAATGACAATGGCGAATAATACTGCCTCTCAGACCGAAACGCCGGTCTTTTACCTGAAAGAAGAGCATCACCCGGAAACCGGCACGATGCTTGGCTTCTGGATCTATCTGATGAGCGATTGCCTCATCTTTGCGATCCTGTTTGCAACCCATGGCGTGCTTGGCCGCAACTATGCGGCCGGGCCTTCGCCGGCGGATCTGTTCGATCTTGAACTGGTGGCGATTAACACCTCGATGCTGCTGTTCTCGTCGATCACCTATGGCTTTGCCATGCTTCAGATGGAAAAAGGCAAGATTGCCGGCACCCAGCTGTGGTTGGCGATTACCGGTCTGTTCGGGATCGCGTTCGTCGGGCTGGAACTTTACGAGTTCCATCACCTGTGGAGCATTGGGGCAACCCCGATGCGCAGTGGCTTCCTGTCGGCGTTCTATACGCTGGTTGCGACCCACGGTCTGCACGTGACATTCGGCATCATCTGGCTTGTGACCCTGATGGTTCAGGTGTCCCAGCGCGGACTGATCCCGGAAAACAAGCGTCGTCTGATGTGCCTGTCGATGTTCTGGCACTTCCTTGACGTGGTCTGGATCGGTGTCTTCTCTGTCGTTTATCTGCTGGGAGTTCTGGGATGAGTGCACATTCACACGCACATGATGACCATCACGGCGATGGTGCCTCTCACGGTACTTTCAAAAGCTATCTGATCGGTTTCATCCTGTCGGTTATCCTGACAGCGATCCCGTTCTGGCTGGTGATGGATGGCGTTCTTGACAGCAAGGTCGCGACCGCACTTTGGATCATGGGTCTTGGTGTGGTTCAGATCGTGGTTCACATGATCTACTTCCTGCATATGAACACCAAATCCGAAGGTGGCTGGAACATGCTGGCGCTGATCTTCACCATCGTGATCGTGGCGATTGCCATCGCCGGTTCGCTGTGGGTGATGTATCACCTCAATACCAACATGATGCCGCAGATGGATCATGAAATGATCAAAAGCTTTGGCTAGGCCGTTGCTTGATATCTGAAGGGGGCGCGATACTTTACCGGTATCGCGCCCTTTTTCGTTCGCAGACACAGATGCCCTTGGAAAGAAAGCGAGATGACGGACAACCGCCTTTCCCGAACCGCCAAAACGACCACAGCGCCGCAACCATCGCGGCGCGGACCATCCATGACCACCCGGATTGTGGTTCTGGCACTGGCGGCCATTCTGTTTTCCGGGTTTTGCGCCCTTGGATACTGGCAGATCGAACGCCGGGCCTGGAAACTTGATCTGATTGCGCGGGTTGATGCACGCGTGCATGGCGAAGCCCAACCGGCCCCACGCCGCGATGACTGGGCCAATGTCAGTCGCGAACGCGATGAATACCGCAAGGTGACGGTTACCGGCACCTATCGCAATGACCTGGAAAGCCATGTCTATGCCGCGACCGATTACGGGGCGGGCTATTGGGTGATGACGCCGCTTGAACGCGACGATGGCACGATTGTCATGGTCAATCGCGGCTTTGTCCCGACCGACCGCCGCAACCCCGCCACCCGCAGCGATGGCATGGTTGACGGGGAGGTCACGGTGACGGGGCTTCTGCGTCTTGACGAGCCGGTCGGGACATTCATGCGTGACAATGTGCCCGGGGATGATCGGTGGTATTCGCGCGATGTCCGCGCCATGGCCGAAAAGCGCGGGCTTGATGCCAATGATGTGGCCCCGTATTTCATTGATGGCGACGGGGCGGAAAACCCGGCAAAGCTTCCGGTCGGCGGACTGACCCGGATCAGTTTCCCCAACAATCACATGTCCTATGCGCTGACCTGGTTTGGCATGGCGGCATTGACGATTGTTGCAGCCTGGATCGTGTTGCGCCCGCGCCGGCGCCGCGAAGAGGGTGACGACCCGGGCGAGGATTGATCCTTCCGCGACCTGATACCGAAGAACAAAAAAGCCCGGCATTTCAGTTGCCGGGCTTTGTTTTGCAGATTACGTCGCGACCGGTTGGGGAAGGGACCTGTTCGCGTGTTGGGCAGGATCACGGATTGGTGTGATCAACCACTTCGCCGCGTGCCGGGTAGCCCTTGGCAATCACGAAATCAAGCGCGCCAAGGATCTGGTCAAAGGCCGGGCGGGCAAACGGCATGGTCTGGACCGTGCCGAAATAAAGGGTGCCGTCCGGGCGGACCAGAAACAGACCGGGTTCGGAAAAGATCGCCGGTTCTTCATAGCCACTTGAGGTCACGCCGTTCGAGGTCGAGATGTAAAGACCCCATTCGCGGGCCTTATCAAGATCAAGCCCATAGCCGAGATCAAGGTTTTCAAGGCCCCATTTTGCCTTGGCCTCGGTCGCACGGTCTTCGCCGTCCGAGGACAGGACGACAACATTCACGCCGCGTTTGGCAAAATCGGCGAGCTTGTTATCAAGGTCCTTAAGATATTTGCCGCAGATCGGGCAATGCAGGCCGCGATAAAACACGACCATGGTGAAGTTTTCCGGTTTCTGATCGGCCAGCGACCAGGTGCCGCCCCCGACCAGCGGAACGCTGAGAGACGGGACAGGCTGACGGGGCAGAAGCGGGGTAATTGCAGACATTTCGTTCCTCAAGACTTGGTGTATGTGCTGTTTGATTTTATTATGGAATGATCATTCTATAATGCAACATGTTTCGAGACCGATCACTGAACCGTGATCGGAAACAGCGGTCTGCGGGGTTCACAAACCGGTCAGTTCAGGACTTCGAGAATGGTGTTGGTGTAATCTTCAAGCGTTTCACGATCCGCACCGCGGCGCGACATCAATTGAACGCCCTGGATCGACCCTGCAAGAAAGCGCGCCAGTGCGCGGATGTTCTTGTCCTTTGAAATCGTACCATGTTTGATGCCGCGGCTAAGCGCGGCGGCGAACATGTCTTCGACCCGGCGAAAGGCCTGATGGGCGATGGCCGCGGTTTCGGGATCATGCGGGGCCAGTTCCATGCCCGAATTCACAATCAGACAGCCTTTATGTTTGCCTTCTGCGCAGCCGGTTTTGGCAGTGTCGCGGAAAGTCTTTTCAATTGCTTCGCGGCCGTCTTCGATTTCGCGAAGATTGGCAAAACGCTCGGAACTGATTTTCTGGCTGTAATGGTCAAGCACGCGCAGGAAAAGAGCCTTTTTGTCGCCAAAGCTTGCATACATGCTTGCCCGGTTCAGGCCGGTTTCTTCCACCAGATCCTGAACAGAGGTCGATTCAAAGCCTTTGCTCCAGAAGATGTTCATTGCGTTATCAAGAACGCTTTCTTCATCAAATCCGCGGGGGCGCGCCATGACATTTCCTTGGGTAGTGACGAGAACACTGGAACGAGTGTTCTATAACTGTTTTAAAGATGGATCGGCTGGCCTGGAAAATCAACCGCTGTGGCATCACGGCAGGGTGCAGCCACACGCATATCGGGCCTATATCCGATCAAGGGTCACGAAACTGTAGTCCGGACCATCGGGATTGTCGATCCTTTGACGGGCGGTTTCGCGCCATTCATCTTCTGCCAGCGGATCAAGGAATGTGTCGCCGTCGATCTTTGCGTGAACTTCGGTCAACTCAAAGCGCGTCGTAAAAGGCAGGGCGAGGTGATAAATCTGGGCGCCACCGGCAATGATGACTTCATTGATCCCGTCGCGCAGCGCAATTTCGTCGGCAAGCCTGATGGCCGTTTCGATGTCATGGCAGACGCGGACATTTTCATGATCAAATGACCAGTCTTTATCGCGGGTAACGACGATATTGGTCCGTTTGGGCAACGGGCGCCCAATGGCTTCAAACGTGACGCGGCCGAGGATCATCGGTTTGCCAAGGGTCAGGGCCTTGAACCGTTTAAGGTCTTCGGGCAGTTCCCACGGCATCCAGCCATCCTTGCCGATGGCGCCATTTTCGGCCGCAGCAACAACCGCAACCCGTTCAATCCGTTCATTGTTGTTTGCAGGCATCAGACAGCAACCTTGCCGGCAATATGCGGGTGCGGGTCATAACCGACCAGTTCGAAATCCTCGAACTTGAAATCAAAGATCGATTTGACATTGGGATTGATTTTCATGGTCGGCAGCGGGCGGGGATCGCGCGAAAGCTGCAATTCAACCTGTTCAAGGTGGTTGGTATAAAGATGCGCATCGCCAAGGGTATGGACAAAATCGCCAACACCAAGATCACAAACCTGGGCAATCATCATGGTCAAAAGCGCATAGGATGCGATGTTGAACGGCACACCAAGGAAGATATCGGCACTGCGCTGATACAGCTGACAGGAAAGCTTGCCGTCCGCGACATAGAACTGGAACAGGCAATGGCAGGGCGGAAGCGCCATATTGGGCACGTCGGCCACGTTCCAGGCCGACACGATCAGGCGGCGGGAATCGGGATTGTTTTTGATCTGATCGATCAGGCCGGTGATCTGGTCAATGGTTTCCCCATTGGCCCCGCGCCATGACCGCCACTGGCCGCCATAGACCGGGCCAAGATCGCCGTTTTCATCGGCCCATTCGTTCCAGATGCGCACACCGTTGTCTTGCAAATATTTGACGTTGGTGTCGCCATCAAGGAACCACAGCAACTCATGAATGATTGATTTCAGATGCAGTTTCTTGGTGGTGACCAGCGGGAAACCTTCGGACAGATCAAACCGCATCTGATGGCCGAAAATCGATACGGTGCCTGTACCCGTGCGGTCTTCCTTGCGCGTGCCGGTGTCGCGCACCAGACGCATCAGATCAAGATATTGCTGCATGCTCAGTCCTGCGTTTTTCGGAATCGTCTTTGGGGCAGCATAGTCAGGTCGGCGGTCATCGGCAAGCAACGCAGTGTCCCCTTTGATATCGCGTTTTAAACACGCCCCTGCTGACGGTTCCTGTCAGGAGAGATCGCGCAAATTCACCCCGTGTGGCTATACTTGATCGCATGAAATTTTGGCGCGTTTAACGCAGGGAGTGTCGGTCATATGCGAACAGAAGTTCAGTGGGTTGATTGGGACGGAAAGGGGCTTGAACATTGTGTCTGCGAAACCGACGCCGACGGGATCAAGCTTGAGGGTGTGGTGATTGGCACGCGTGAAGGCCAGTATGGCGGATCATACCTTGTTGTGACCGACGCGTCATATGCAACGCGCGAAGTCCGGGTAAGCTATGTCGGCGGGGCGCATATGCATGTCACCTCTGACGGCAAGGGAAACTGGTTTGACTGTCTGGCTGATCGGGATTTGCCGGCTCTGACGGGCTGTTTTGATGTGGATATCGGCATCACGCCAGCAACAAACATGCTTCCGATCCGGCGATTGCAACTGCCTGCGGGGGAGGTGTGCGATATTTCGGCGGCCTATGTGCCGCTTCCAAGTCAGATCGAGGGTGATTTTTTGCCGTCGCGTGCAGCACAACGTTACAGCTGTCTGATTCCGGGGCGTCGTTATCGTTATGAGGGGCTGTTTCGCAATTTCTCGGCAGAGCTTGAAATCGATGAAGCCGGACTGGTGATCGATTATCCCGATACGTTCCGCCGTGTTTGATGGCGGGGAAAATCGGCAATCCGGCATTGTCCGGATATCGGAATGTTCCGTTCGAATGAAAAAAAAAGATTTCCCAAATCCCCTTGTGAAAAGGACCCGGTTTGACCTATATAGGGGCTGTCGGGGCAACCCGACTACGGCGCTAAACTGCGTGACAGAATAGGCTTTACGGACCCGGGGGCGGTACCCGGCGGCTCCACCAAATTTATCGGTTGTCCGACTCAGACAATCTTCGTGGGGCCGAAATAGGATCGACGTGAGCAGTAAAAGTCAATGTGGGCGCTCGGCATGGTACCACCGCATCGGGCCAATGTTTGTAAATGCAAACGACAACAATGCTCCGGTTGCTGTTGCCGCCTAAGCGGTACTAGCACCAAAGCGAAATTCCGGTTGCCGGGAGCGGTAATCTGGTGGGGGACGGGGCACCTAGCAACAGAACGCCCCACTCTTGTATTTATTCCCCGCTTCGTTATGAATAGAGTCATTATAAGGCACTCCAAGATGCAATTGGCGTGCAGAGATGCTATATGACAATGACGGGATTTGCCGGAAAGCACCGGTATCCCGCCAGATACAGGATTACTGATGCAGAAACCGGAAGAATTCCGTTACGATCTTATGGTCGACCAGGCGCTGCGCGGCGTGGTGAAAGATATTCTTGCGCGCGTGGCTGAAGAAGGCCTTTTCGGCGAGCATCACTACTATATCACTTTCCAGACCAACCATCCCGGTGTTGCACTGCCTGAAAGTCAGCGCAAAGCGCATCCCGACAACATCACGGTGGTGTTGCAGCACCGGTTCTGGGATTTGAAGTCCGAAGATGACCATTTCTCGGTTGGAATGAGCTTCGATGGCATGCCGACCACTGTGGTCGTGCCTTTTGATGCGATGCTGGCCTTTGTCGATCCGTCTGCCAACTTCATGCTGACCTTCAGCGTCGAAGAAGAAATGGATGACGATGATTTCGACTTTGAAGAAGATGATGATCTGGATGCCGATCTGATGGATGACGAAGAAGCGGCACCGACGCTGGTGGCCGAACCGTCAAAATCATCGCGCAAAAAATCCAAACCCGATGCGGGCGAAACCGGCGAGGTCATCGCACTGGACGCGTTCCGCAAGAAATAAGACCGGCCCGCCTTCGGGCGCATGGCCGGAACATCGATCGCGGGTCTGACACCAATGTGTCGGACCCGTTTTCATTTCCGGTCAGGCAATCGCCAAATAGGTCGACAGGGTGCCCACCGACAGGATGGTGGTGATCAGGATCATGCGTCCGGTCAGTACACTTTCGCGGTTGTAAAATTCGGCCAGCATGAAGGGCCCGGTCCCGGTCGGAAGGGCTGCAAGCAGGACCGCAAGATGGGCCATGTGGCCCGGCAGGCCAAGAACCGGCACCGCCATCACCCAGGTCAGGGCCGGTTGGACAACCAGTTTGAGGATCACGAAAATCCCCGTGGTGCTCCATTTTTCGTGCTTCTGATTGGCGGTGCGATCAGCCAGAAACAGTCCAAGTGCAATCAGTGCGCACGGGGCGGCCGCCCCGCCAACAAGTTTCAGATAAACATCGACCGGGCCGGGAATTTCCCACGGGGACAGCATCACCACTGAGCCAAGGGTCGGCGCAATCAGAAGCGGGTTTTTGACCAGTGCCTTGAGGGTCTTGAGAATGATGTCAAAACGGCTGGTTTCCTGTTGCAGGCCAAATTCGATCAGGATGATGGCAATGGCAAACAGCACACAGGCGGTCAGGATGGTGGCAATCAGGGTTGCGGCCAGACCGCTTTCACCAATCAGGGCCAGAACAAGCGGGAAGCCAAGGAAACCGGCATTGGCGTAACTGGTGGTAAGGCCGTCAATCACCGCATCGACCAGATGATGGCCGCTGGCAATCCGCATGATGATGGTCAGTATGAAAACCACGCCACAGCCGAAACCAAAAGCCAGAATGAAGTCAGGTTGCCAGATTTCATGGGGTTCGGCCTTTGCCATGATGTCAAACAACAGGGCGGGCAGGGCAAAATAGACCACAAGCCGGTTGATTTCGCGCGTGGCGGTCGGACCAAGGGCACCGCCTTTGCGCGCGATCCATCCTGTCAGGATCAGTGCAAAAATCGGCAGGATAATCAAAATCTGGGAAAGCATGGGCAAACCTGAAACAAAAAACGCACCCGATTGTGGGTGCGCAACCTTGATGCACTTTTAGAACGGGTAATGTCTAGGGCAGGATCAATCAGCGCGCTATCAGAATGATCGTTTACAGGCAATAGACACCCAATAACAGGCTTTGCTTATCCGCAGAACTGCGTATTTGCGGGCAAAAAACGCATATAAGGGCAAAGAACGTGGAAATTTCTTTGTCGAGGCGCTATGTTCCGCGTCAATTATCGAAAAAAACAATCCCACCTTGTTTTGAGAGAGACGAGAGCCTTCCATGAGTGATTTTGTCTATAAACCCATGTTCGATCAGGGGAAGGACACGACCCCGTACCGCAAGATCGGCGATGAGGGTGTTTCCACCGTTGACGTCAATGGCGAGACCTATTTGAAGGTTGAACCCGAAGCGATTGAAAAACTGACCCTTCAGGCGTTTTTCGATTGTTCGCACCTTTTGCGTCCGGGCCATCTTGAACAGCTTCGCAAAATCCTTGATGACGAAGAAGCCACACCGAACGACAAGTTCGTTGCGATGGATCTTCTGAAAAACGCATCCATTGCCTCGGGCGGGGTTTTGCCGATGTGTCAGGATACCGGAACGGCAATCGTCATGGGCAAACGGGGTGGCAAGGTCATCACCGATGGTTCGGATGAAGAAGCGCTGTCCAAGGGTATCTGGCAGGCCTATCAGAAACATAACCTGCGCTTCTCGCAGGTTTCCCCGATCAACATGTTCGAAGAAAAGAACACCGGGTCGAACCTTCCGGCACAGATCGATCTTTATGCGACCAAGGGCGATGAATATAAATTCATGTTCATGGCAAAGGGCGGCGGGTCTGCCAACAAGACCTTCCTGTTCCAGCAGACCAAGGCGCTTCTGAACCCGGAAAGCCTGCGCAAGTTCCTTGACGAGAAAATCCGCACCCTTGGGACGTCTGCTTGCCCGCCGTATCACCTTGCCATCGTCATTGGCGGTACGTCGGCGGAAGCCTGCCTTAAGACCGTCAAAATGGCGTCTGCGCGTTATTACGACAACCTTCCGACCGAAGGTGGCGAGCATGGTCAGGCCTATCGTGACCTTGAATGGGAACAGAAGGTTCTTGAGATGACCCGCGAAATGGGCATCGGCGCACAGTTTGGTGGCAAGTATTTCTGCCACGATGTGCGTGTGATCCGCCTGCCGCGCCACGGGGCAAGCTGCCCGGTTGGTCTGGGTGTTTCGTGCTCTGCCGACCGTCAGATTCTCGGCAAGATCACCAAGGACGGTATCTTTATCGAGGATCTCGAACATGATCCGGCGAAATACCTTCCGCAGGTCACGGACGAGCATCTTGATGACGAAGTGGTCAAGGTTGACCTGAACCGTCCGATGGATGAAATCCGCAAGCAGCTTTCGCAATATTCGGTCAAAACGCGCCTGTCGCTGACCGGGACCGTGATTGTGGCCCGTGACATCGCGCATGCCAAAATCAAGGAACGCCTTGATGCCGGTGAAGAGATGCCCGAATACCTCAAAAACCATCCGGTTTATTATGCCGGTCCGGCGAAAACCCCGGAAGGCATGCCTTCGGGTTCGTTCGGCCCGACCACGGCGGGTCGTATGGATGCCTATGTCGAGCAGTTCCAGGCCGCTGGCGGTTCGTTCGTGATGCTGGCAAAAGGCAACCGTTCGAAGGCCGTCAAGGATGCCTGCGCGAAATATGGCGGTTTCTATCTTGGATCGATCGGTGGCCCGGCTGCGCGTCTGGCACAGGATTGCATCAAGAAGGTCGAAGTTCACGAATATCCGGAACTTGGCATGGAAGCCGTCTGGAAGATCGAAGTCGAAGACTTCCCGGCCTTCATCGTTATTGATGACAAGGGCAATGATTTCTTTGCCGAATTCGGCATCTGATTTCGATCCGGCCATCGGGAAAATCAAAAACGGCGCAGGGGCAACCTTGCGCCGTTTTTTCATGGATTTTGCCGCGCATAGCTGACCTCCGGTCAAAGGGGTTGCCGTATTGGGCGCGGCATGGTCTGATTCGGGCAAAATCAACCCTTTATCGGATAACCTGTTATGTCTGAAACTTCCGCGCTTCGTGCCACCAGTGCGACGGAAAGCCGACTTGTCGGTGTGACATCTGCCTTGGCGACGGTCTTTATCTGGGCCGGTTGGCTTATTGCGACCCGCTATGCCATGACATCAAGCTTTACAGCTGTGGATATTGGTCTTTTGCGCTTTGTGGTGCCGTTTGTTCTGCTTGCCCCGATCTGGCTGAAAAAAGGCATCTGGCCCAAGGGGCTTTCGATTGCCAATGGTCTTTTGATGCTGGTCGGGTCGGGGGCGTTTTACACGCTGATGGTTGCCAGTGCGCTGAAATTCGTTCCGGCAAGCCATGTGGGCATTTTGTTGCCCGGTGTGATGGCGGTCTGGGCGGTTCTGATTGCTGTTGTGATGTTTGGCGAACGTCCGGGCAAGCTACGTTTGACCGGGTATGGTGCGGTGATTGTCGGGGTCTTGTCGCTTGTGGCGCTTAAACCGGCCGGCGAGGTCAGCAGTGACATGTTGCTGGGCTATGGCCTTGTTTCTGCCGGGGCGTTCATGTGGGCGTGCTACACCCATGCCATGCGCCAAAGTGGTCTTGGCGCGCTTGAGGCGGCGGCCTTTGTCGGTTTCTGGTCCTTTGTGATCATGGCCATCATTGCGGTCTTTACCGGTACCACGCTTGCCGATGCGCCGGTTGGCGATGTCATGATGCTGTTGACCGCCCAGGGGCTTTTGGCCGGTTGTGTTGCGGTGATTACCTATGGCCTTGCCGTGCGTCATATCGGATCAACCGGTGCGTCGGCATTCGGGGCGATGACGCCGGCCCTGACAGCACTTGGCGGTGTGATCCTGCTGGGTGAGCAGGGCAACCTTGCGCTGGCACTTGCCGTGGTGCTGGTGATCCTTGGTGTGATGATCGCATCGGGTGTCTTTCGCAAGGTCAGGGTTTAGGTCCGCTGATTGCCAACAGCGTGTTTCGCGCACCAGATGGCGTGGCAAAGCACCTTTAGCCCGGTCTAAATGATTGATTGTATTGCACACGCGAAATGTTCTTTTCGCGTGTGCAATAGTACGCTAATATTCCCTTGTGACCGGGCAATGGCGCCCGGACATTTCGATGATTGGCAGGCAACGAGGCTTGCATGACCTGTTTGGTTTCCGTGAGGGGACCGAACTGTTTCAGCCTCGGAGTTTCAAGATGCTTGCCGGTTTCATCCGTTCTGTTTCCCCCGAAAACGATCCGCAATTCCGTCGCGCGCCCGATGGTTCTGCACTGGTTGATATTTTGCGTTTGCTGCGCAAGGTCAGCACGGTCGCAGACGAGGCCAGCGCACGCAATGAGGCGATTGGCGATATCCTGAGCGCCGTTTGTGATTATTGTGCATGGCCGATCGGGCATGCCTATTTGCGATCGGGTGATGAATTGTCATCAGCGGGCATCTGGTCAATCAGTTCATCAATTTCCGGTGCAAGGATTGCCGATTTCCGGACCCAGTCCGAACAGACTGTTTTTGCCCTGGGGCAGGGACTGATCGGCAGCGTCGCGGCCAATGGCACGGCGGTCTGTATCGCGGATGTCACGCGAAAGGATGGTTTCCTGCGTGCGCCGTCTGCGGCGCGAAACGGGCTTCGGGGATGCTTTGCCCTGCCGGTCAAGCTGGCAGGCCGCACAGAAGGCGTGATCGAATTTTTCAGCCCCGACATTGCCCGGCTTGATGATGAATTGCTGGAACTTCTGGGATTTGTCGGCGGGCAGGTTGCGCGCATTCTGGAACGTGAACAGGTTTTGAAATCGCGCGAACAGCTGGCATCGGATTTTGAAAATCAGGTTCAGGGCACGGTCGGGATGCTTGGTGCGGCGGTCAGTCAGGTGCGCAGCGCGCTTGACGTTCTGGGCGACAGCCATGATCAGACGCGCAACTGCAATCAGGGGATCGCGCAGGCGGCACAAAGTGCGCTTCAGCGGATCGAAAATGTTGCCCAGCAGATGGAAACTCTGAAAAGCCAACTGGTACATGTTGGCGGCGAGGCAGCCGAAACCGTGCGCACCACCCACGAAATCGGGTGTCAGGCCCGTGACATGCGCGAAACATTTGCCACCCTCCAGGCCCGCGCCGCCGATGCGGAAAAGATGCTGTCATCGATTTCTGCGATTGCTGCACAGACCAAGATGCTGGGTCTTAATGCATCGATCGAAGCTGCGCGCGTCGGTGAGGCCGGCAAGGGCTTTGCGATTGTCGCCAAGGAGGTCAAGGCCCTTGCCGGGCAATCTGCCAGTGCAACAGACGAGATTTCGCGCTGGATGGAGCTGATGCTTGAAACCATTGCCAAGGCCGGCAATGACATCGATCAGATTGCCCTGGCGATGGATACCTTGCAGGCGCGATCCGAAACCACCGCCGCACAAACAGAAGAACAGGCCGAAATCTGTATTTCCGTCGCATCGGGGGCAACCAGTGCGGTTTCCGAAGCACGGTCGGTCGGGGACAGTGTCGAAGAAATCACCAATGCCATCGCCCATGCCGATGCGGTTGCCGGTGAACTAAGCGATGCGGCTGCAAATCTTGAAACCCAGGGAAGCGAACTTCGCACCCGGGTAGAAGGCTTTATCGGCAAGATCCTTGCGATGTGACCTGATATCTGCGTGCGCAGATGTGATCCGTCAGGCCTTTTCGTTTTCGGGGCCGGTCAGATGGGCGGTGCGCCGTGCAACCAACCGGGCAAGCGGCGCACCAAAGGCAAGGACCATGAAAAACCGGGTGGCCTGCAACACCAGAATGAATGACAGATCGACATTGGTGCTGGCAGCAATGATTGCGACCGAGTCAAGTCCACCCGGACTTGTCGCCAGATAGGCGGTCAGCGGATCAACATCCATGAAGATCACCAAAAGACCGGAAATCCCCGCACAAAAGCCGATCAGCATTATGATCGACAACAAGACCTTGGGAAAGGCATGGGCGGCGTGGCGCAAGACCGCCGGGGTGAATTTAAGTCCGATCACCCAGCCGATCATCGCATAGGTCAGGCCCAGAAACCATTCGGGCAACACGACATCGATATAGCCGCTGACATGCAGGATCATGGTGACAATGATCGGTATCAGAAGCGTGCCCGACGGCAGGCGCGATTTTTCCCCGACAAGGCAACAGATCGCTGCCAGCCCAAGCGTGATCGCAAAGCCCGGCACATCAAGCGGCGGGAACCATTGATGGGCCAATGCCGCGGCGGCGGCAACTTCGGGATCAACCCAGAAATTGGCAACACTCGATGCCACGGCAACCACGATCACCACCCGGACATATTGCATGAAGGCAACAAGACGGGCATCCGCGCCAAAGGCCTCTGCCATGATGACCATCGCGGATGCCGCCCCGGGGGATGAACCCCAGATGCCCGCCGTTCCCGGCAGAACCTGTTTGACGCACAGGATCCAGCCCAGAAAGCTGCTGGCCAGAAGCGTTATGGTTGTGACCCCGATGATCAGCGGCCAGTCCTGGACAAAGGATGTCAGGATGCCGATGGTCATTGATCCGCCAATCATCACGCCGAGCACGGATTGCGCCCCGAGATAAAGGGATTTCGGCGGTGTGATGGTGGCACCATTGGTCCCCATGACAATACCGATAATCATCGGCCCGACCAAAAGCGCGGCAGGCACATGCCAGCGATGAAGCAGCACCGAAAACACCAGCGATACCGATACCATCACCATCCACTGGACCGGCTTGGGCAATCGGCCAAGGCGTTCTTTTGATGGTATTTCGGGTGTGTGTTGCGGTTCTGATGACACGATGATTGCCTTTGCAAACAAAAGGATCGGCATATCGCGGGTGGCGCGATCTGACAGATATCGGCACAAGGGGCTTGCCGACCGGGTGGGGCAGGCAATTATAACCTTATAATCATTCGGGAATCGAGCTTTTGCAAAAGAGGTAATCTCTGCAACTGTAATTAGCTGCACTTAGCGTTACACATCGCAGCCCTGTGGTTCTTGATCTGGTCTGCAATTGACTGTCTGGAGATTGTCTGATGACGACGTATGAGATCCCGTTTCTGTTTGACGGGGATGAGAAGGCCGGTTTGACCATCGCGCTTGCACATGGTGCCGGGGCGCCGATGGACAGTCCGTTCATGAATGAAATGGCGGGGGCACTGGCTGCTGGCGGTTTGCGGGTGGCACGGTTTGAGTTTCCCTATATGGCCAAACGCCGGGAGGATGGCAAAAAGCGCGGACCCGATCGCGCGGCAGTTCTTTTGCCGTTTTTAGGCGAGGTCGTTCGTCAGCTTGGCGGGCCGGAAAACCTGGTACTCGGTGGTAAATCAATGGGCGGCCGCATGGCCAGCATGGTGGCAGATGATCTTGGGGTGGCGGGGCTTGTATGTCTTGGATATCCGTTCCATCCGCCGGGCAAACCCGAAAACCTTCGCACCGAGCATTTGGCCAGCCTTGTAACGCCCGCACTGATTTGTCACGGAACGCGCGATCCGTTTGGTAAACCTGACGAGATCGCCGGGTATGATTTGTCGAAGGCGATCGGGCTGCATTGGGTTGAGGACGGCGAACATGATTTCAAGCCGCGCAAAAGTTCCGGACGGACGCAAAGCCAGAACATTATCGAGGCGGCCGGTGTGATATCGGATTTTGCCCGAAAACTGACCTGATGATACCGGCCCGCCATTGAGTGGCGGGCCGGTTTGGGTTGCATTGATTTGGGGCGTTCAAGTCGTGCGGTTCGGCGCAAGGGGGATCAGGCCAGAATGGCCTGGGTATCATCAAGGAAGTGATGGGCATATTCCGGTGCGATTTGCCCGGTCTGGCTTGCGATATCAAGGCGCACGCCATTGGGATCAAGCAAGGCAAAATGGCGTTGTCCCCACGGTTCGTCACGGACATCCATGGCGAATTCGAACCCGGCATCGCGCAGTTCGCTGGCGGCAGTTCCCGCATCTTCGACTTCAAGACACATCACGCTGCCTTCGCCAAGGGTGGCGGCATGGAATATGGCCGGCTGGGTTTCGTGGCCCGGTTTCATCAGGCCAAGCTGAACGGACGGAAAATCCGACCAGACAAGCTGGCAATACCAGTCGCCATCAAACACCGGGGTAAAGCCAAGCTTTTTGTAAAAGGCACGGCTTTGGGTGAATTTGTCGGTGATGATGATGGGGTATGAGTTGGTAACTTTCATTGTCGTGCTCCTGACATTGGCGTTTGATCCTGTCCCGATTTCTCAATGGTTGCACATCCCTCCTGACAGGAGCCTGTCAGGAGCGGTATGATAATTTTCAGGGCAGGATGACGAAGGAGCGATCATGAGAAGGGCCGACCGATTATTTCGCCTTGTTCAAATCTTGCGCCGCCGGAAACTGTGCCGTGCGTGTGATCTGGCCGAGGAACTCGAAGTTTCCGAACGTACAATTTACCGCGACATTCGCGACCTTGCCGCATCGGGTGTTCCGGTCGAGGGCGAGGCGGGTGTCGGCTATATCCTGCGCGATGGCTATGACCTGCCGCCCCTGATGTTTGATGCCGACGAGATCGAGGCGCTGGTGGTGGCAGCCCGCATGGTGCAAAGCTGGACCGATCCGCAGATGGCGCGCGCGGCGGGGGATGCTCTGACCAAGATCGAAGCCGTCCTGCCGGAAAAAATGCGCGGTCTGATTGGCGGGGTGCCGATTGCCGTTGCCGAAATTGCACAGGAACCGATTTCGATTTCGATGCCTGATCTGAGGCGGGCCATTCGGGAACGCAACCTGATTGATATTGATTATACCGATGCCAAGGGCGACGAGACCAACCGTCGTGTCTGGCCGTTGGGGATGCTGTTTTTTGGCAGTACCTGGCTGTTGGCGTGCTGGTGCGAATTGCGCGAAGCATTCCGGGTGTTTCGGGCCGACCGTATCCGGGGCATGGAAATTTCAACCAGCAAATACCGCCCGGTTCCGGGGCGTTCTTTGCGCGATTACCTGATTTCCGAAGGTGTTGAAGGCGAAATCCTTAATGGCATCGGTCGATAACGAATTTGTTCTGACATTTGCAGAGATCCTTGCGCCTTTGGGCGCGATCCGGATCAAACGGATGTTTGGCGGGTTTGGCCTTTATTGCGACGGGGTGTTTTTTGCCATCGTTGCCGATGATGTTGCCTATCTCAAGGGGGATGAACAAACCCGCAAGGCATATGATGAGATGGGCATGGCGCCGTTTGTTGTGCCATCAGGACGCGCGCAGACACTGTCCTATTTCGAAGTGCCCGGTGAATGGATCGAGGATGGCGATCAACTGATGGCGTTTGCCCATATGGCACTTGGCGCGGCCCATCGTGCCCGGGCGATCAAGGATGCCAGGGGCAAAAGAGAGCGCAAAACTGCAAAGCGCAAAGCAATAGACAAGCCATCACACAAGCCAGTGGTCAAACCGGCCGGAAAAGGCGGCTAACGGGCCTGTCGGTGCGCAGTTTTTGTGGTACCGCCAAAACTGCTTAAAGTGGTAATTTTATAAATAAATACGCGCTTTTGGCGAGTTTGGCGATCAAGGTATGTTATCTAATATAAATTCTGTGTAGTATTTTGCTACGACAATGAAAGTATTAGGTTCCTGATCCGTGGCAGTCGGCGAGTTTGGGCAACGTGTTGCCGATATCTTCAGAATACATACAGAGAAACCGGAACTGATCCGTGCACAGGTAAGGGCCCTGTCGCGGCAGATACCGGTGCTTTACATGTTGCTGTTGGCCAATGCGGTTGCGCTGGCCTACACCCATTACGGGGTCGCACCCGACTGGCTGACGATTTACGCCATCGGCATTCTTGCGGTGGTGTGCATTATGCGCGCCATTTCATGGAGCCGGGCGGGGCTTGATGTCAGTGACATTGCGGTCTGTATCGGGCATCTGCGCAAAATACGGGTTCTGGCGGCGGCGATCGCCGTGCTTTTCACGGCATGGGCGATCACGATGTTTGGCTATGGCGACCCGTATCAGAAGGGGCATGTTGCCTATTTCATTTCGATCACCGTTGTTGGCTGCATCTTTTGTCTGGTCAATTTCCCGCCCGCCGCGATGCTGGTGGTGGTGATCGTTCTTGGCACCTTTGTCATGTTTTTCGGGCTGAGCGGCAATGAAGTCTATGTCGCGATTGCGGTGAATATGGCACTGGTGTCGGTGATGATCATTCAGATCATCCGAAGTTTTTATTCCAACTTTGCCGGTTTGATCGATACCCAGCTTGATCTTGAAGATCAGCACCAGACCACCATCGAGCTGTCGCGCCAGAATGAGGCGCTTGCACTGATTGACGCATTGACCGGCCTGTCCAATCGCCGCGCCTTCTTTGCCATGCTCGAACAAACGGTCGCGCAGGCCGGTCCCAATGACCAGTTCGCCGTTGCGATGATTGATCTGGACGGTTTCAAGCCGGTCAATGACGTGCATGGTCATCCGATCGGTGATGAGTTGCTGATCCAGGCCGGGATGCGGTTGCGCCGTATTCTTGGGGATGAAACATTGCTGGCGCGCCTTGGCGGTGATGAATTTGGCGTCATTCTGACCAAAGGCCGCGATGCCATCGAACTGATCGAACTCGGATGTGAACTGTGCAAGGCGCTAAACCGTCCATTTGTTCTAAGCAACATCACGGTTCAGGTATCCGCATCCCTTGGTTTTGCGACATATCCAAGTGTGGCGCGTAATTCGAACGGATTGTTCGAACGTGCGGATTTCGCGCTTTATCACGCCAAGAAAAACTGCCCCGGCGAACCGGTGCTATTTGCAGCCCATCATGAAACACTGATCCGTCATGATTCCCAGATCGAGCAGGCCCTGCGCAAGGCTGATCTTTCGCGGGAATTGTCGCTTCATTATCAGCCGGTCTTCAACATCAAGACCGGCCGGGTCAATTCGATTGAAGCCCTGGCACGCTGGGACAGCGAAACAATGGGCCGGGTTTCGCCCGCAACGTTTTTCCCGGTCGCCGAAAAGACCGGCCAGGTCAGTTTCCTGACCCGTGTGTTGTTTGAAAAGCTGCTTGAAGATATGGCGGGTTGGCCGGGGAATGTGCAGGTATCGTTCAATCTGTCAGCCCGCGATATTGTTTTGTCCGATACGGTTGAATGGTTGATCGAACAGATTACGCACAAGAATATCGATCCCGCGCGGCTGACATTCGAGGTTACCGAAACTGCATTCCTGCGCGATTTCGCTGCGGCACGCACCAGCATCCGTTATTTGCGCCAGCATGGGGCACGTGTCGCCCTGGATGATTTCGGGATCGGCTATTCCAGTCTGCGCTATGTGCATGAGCTGGAATTTGATGCGTTGAAGGTCGATCGCAGCTTCATCACGCCGCTTGCCAATAACGAACGCAGCCGCCGTATCGTTAAAACCGTTGTCGATATGTGTGCCAATCTTGATATCGATTGCGTGCTTGAAGGCATTGAAACCGAAAGTCAGCGCGATGCGGTCATGGCGCTTGGCGGGCGGTTGATGCAGGGTTATTTCTTTGCCCGCCCGGACCGGGAACCACGGTTGGTCGCACTTTCGGATGCGCTTCGGGCGTGAATATCCTGCCTGTGTCAGAAAAAACAACAAACGGTGTAATCGGTGCGACTCGGTTAATCTTCCCGCAACCAGATGACGTTAATCTGTTCTGAACGGGATCATTGCCATCAGGCCAAAGTGACGATGGTTCCCGGTTTTTGGCGAGAACGGGGCATCTGGCAATGTCGTCTCAGACACAGATTTCGCAGACATCTGACATCGCAATCGCGGGGGAGATTGACCTTGCCCCCGAGATCCGCACGCGTCTGCGTCAACTGATTGACAGTCTGCCAAGCCAACCGGCGCGGCTGCGCGTTTTGGGGCATGTTCTGCTTGATCTTGGTTTGGGTGAGCTTGCGCTTAATGCGTTCGGGCGGGCGTTGCTGATTGATGATCTTGATGCCGCGACCCATCTGGGACTGACCCGGGTATATATCCAGACCGGCCGTCGTGAGATCGGGCTTGAACATCTGGAAATCGCCATCAGTTTGCGTCCCGATGCCCGTGAGTTACGGGTATTGGCCGCCGATCTTCTCGGATGCCGGGACAAAATGCGGGCGCTGGATCAGTTGGGTAATGTTCTTGCGGCTGAGCCCGATCATGCCGGGGCGCGCAAGGGGCTTGCCAATCTGGTGCGCACGGTTATTGCCGGACGCATCGAAGCCAAAAAACGCGATATCGTCATGCGTGACCGGGCCGAACCGATGGTCGATCACAGCCAGTTTGTCTGGAGTGACGCCGAACCGTTTGGTGATCTGGTCCATTCATCGCTTGGACGGGCGCGTTACCATTCCTGATGCCCAAATGTCCCCTGCATCAAATGGCGCAGGGGATTGGCGTTGATTGCAACGAGACAATGGTAAAGTCGTCGGCAAGCTGAGCCGGGGCGCGGTCCATGAACTGATCGGCAATCTGGGCGGCCAGATCAATTTCCGACTTACTTTCAATAATGGTTTCACGCAGCATCGACAGCAGCTTTTCCTCGCTCAGGAACTGGCCGTCATCAAGTGTAGTTTCAATCAGCGCATCACTGTAAAGCAGCAGGAAATTGGCACCGGTAAACGGCACCTCGCGGGTTTCGTAACGTGCATTGCGCACCACGCCAAGCGGGACACCCGATCCGTCAAGATACCGTGCCTGACCGGTCAGGCTATTGCCGAGAACCGGGGATGTGCAGGCGGCACTGGCATAGGTGAACTTGCTTTCGACACGGTCGATGATCCCATAGAGCATGGTGGCATATTGCCCGATCGGCAAAAGCCCCTTGAGATGGCGGTTCAGGTTTTCAAGATATTCGCCCGGCTCCCGATCATGGAGCTGATCAGACCAGATCAGGGAATGCAGGCGGAATGTGTTCAGTGCGGCACCAAGACCATGTCCGGCGAAATCGACGATATAGACACCAAGCCGGTGTTCGTCGATCGGCATCAATCCCCACATATCGCCGCCAAGTTCCGATGACATCTGGAAAGTCGCACTGATCCGAAGCCCGTAATCAATACCGGTACCGCGGTAGTTTTCCGGGGTGGGGTTGAGGTTTTCCTGCATGTCGCGCGCCATGGTCAGTTCAGAACGCGTGCGTTCCTGATAGGCTTGCAACTGTTTGACCAGAAGCCGGTTTTCAAGATGAATGCGTGTGCGCGCGATCAGTTCCGCCTTGTTAAGCGGCTTAAGGATAAGGTCGGTCGCGCCATCATCGAAAATCCTTGTCCGGCCTTCGTTTTCTTCAAGGGCGGTCTGGGCGATGATCGGGGTTTCGGCGTAATCCGGATTGGCGCGGATGGCCTTGCACACCCCGTAACCATCAAGTTTCGGCATGATGATATCAAGGATGATCAGGTCGGGATTATGGATTTTGACCTGATCAAGTGCATCTTCGCCGTCCTTGGCAAAGACCAGATTGGTAAACCCGTCCGATCGCAGATAGGACGCGATGATTTCGCGCGACAACATCGTGTCATCGGCAATCAGAATGGTTGCATTTTGCGGGTTGCGGATATCGGTATCGGGGGCCTGGTCTTTATTACCGTCCAGTTCGGATACAAAGATATCCGATGTCGTCAGAAGGTCGGCCTTGTCCTGATCAAATTGCAGCTCGATGCTGCGCCCGCTGCGCGAAAAGCTGACGGAATGGCAAAGGCTTTTGATCAGCGGCAATCCGCGGCCAAATGTTGTTTTGCGCCCGGCCACTGCGGTTGAGCAGGAATCCGATGGCGGGGTAAAGCCATTGCCCTGATCATTGACGGTAATCACGATATGGCCGTTCTTTTTACGGCGTGCGGTCAACAGAATGACGCGTGCGCCATGCTTGCTTGACGCCAGACGGCGTTTGGTTTCTTCGCCCAGTTCGGTGAAGCTGTCCATCGACAGGTGGCCACTGGTATCGAGTTCGAGATTGCCGTGAATAAGCGAATTGGCGAAGGCTTCCTGAACCGCCATTTCAACGGTTGCCGCGATTTTTTCGGCTATCAGGCCACGATGGCGCAGGGCGGTCACGAATTTGCGCGCGACAGGTAGGTGATAGGCACTCCGCGTTGACATACAGACCGAAAGCGCATGGCTGCGCCCGCCATTTGTCGGGATCAGCGGTGCCAGATCGGCGAAATCGATTTCAGATGAACATTCAACAAACGTGTCGCAGTCCAGACGGGTCAGGCCGCCAAGCCATTCCCGTCCGACACCGGATGGCAGGAAACACACCGAAAACCGCCTGTTGTGCGAAAAGTCTTCGGGTGTTTGCCCCGTAACGCTTTTGACTGAAACACGATCCGGGGCATCCCAGAGAGCACTGCTGGCAAGGAGGGCATCAATGTCGCTTTGGGCAAGCGACTGCGCAATGGCGACCGAATGGGCGGTGCGGCTTTCTTTGCCAGCAGTCATATCTTAGTCTTCCAATTTGAACAAAGTATCGAAGCGGGCGACTTCAAGCATGCGTTTGACCTGTCCCTGTGCGCCGCGAATGACCACGGATGTGTTGGTCTTTTCGCCTTCGTCACGGGCAAGCAGCAGCATGCCAAGGCCTGCGGAATCGATGAATTCCACACCGGCAACGTCGAGGACATAGGTGTCCGAGCCGTGCGGGCGGATCTCTTCGATCAGTTTGCGAAAACTGGAATGGTCACCAAATGTAAAACGACCACTAAGTTCAACTTTTGTGGTCCCGTCGGCGGTTTCTGTCTTGTAGTTCAAAACTGGTACTCCTGGTGGCAGGTAACGGCGTAAAAACTATGCCTTTTTTAACCTTAGTCTGATTGTGTATGCTTTAGGAAGCCACTGCAAGAATGTTAGCAGTTGTGACGAACACAGCTCTATCGGTATGTTGGGCCATAGTGGCTATATCGGGACATGAACACGAAAATGCCAGATCAGGCACGCATTGTAATTGTGGAAGATACATTGTCGCTTGCGCGTGTGTATCAAGACTACCTGCGTGCGGATGGTCATCTGGTTGATCATGTGGTCAATGGCACGGACGCGATTGAACGATTGCGTCAAAACCCGCCCGATGTTCTGGTTCTTGATCTTGTTCTGCCTGACATGGACGGGCGTGACGTGCTGCGCAGTGCTGCCCAGATTTGCCCGGATTGCAAAATAGTCGTCATCACCGCGCACGGATCGGTCAATGTTGCGGTCGAAGCCATGCGCGAAGGGGCATGGGACTTTTTGTTAAAGCCGTTTACTGCCGACAAATTGCGTGAAACCGTGACCAAGGCGCTGGCCGGTGCGCCGTCCATTCCCGATGGACCTGATGTCGACCTTGCCGGGGCGGACACCGACGAGATGTATTTTGACATCATCGGCGGGTCGGACAATATGCGCGACATTTATCGCATCATTGAAAATGCCGCACCAAGCCGCGCGACCGTGTTCATTACCGGTGAATCGGGTACGGGCAAGGAACTTGCCGCCGAAGCCATTCACAGGCGATCAGAACGTTCCAAGGAACCGTTCATACCGCTGAACTGTGGTGCCATTCCCAAGGACCTGATGGAAAGCGAGATTTTCGGTCACGTCAAAGGGGCCTTTACCGGTGCGGTTTCCGACCGCGAAGGTGCGGCACACCGGGCCGAAGGCGGTACACTGTTTCTGGATGAAATCTGCGAAATGGATCTGGATCTTCAGACCAAGCTTCTGCGTTTCATCCAGACCGGCACATTCCAGAAAGTCGGTGGCAGTTCGATTGAAACAGTTGACGTGCGGTTTGTTTGTGCGACCAACCGTGATCCGCTTGAAGAAGTGCGTGCCGGGCGGTTCCGTGAAGATCTTTATTACCGTCTTCATGTGATCCCGCTTCATATGCCGCCCCTGCGCGACCGCGATAACGACATCCTTCAGATCGCCAATTTCTATCTTCAACGCTACACCCGCGAAGAAGGCCGTGACTTCGAACAGTTCAGTCCGGAAGTATCCGCCCTGTTTGCGCGCTATACCTGGCCCGGAAATATCCGGCAGCTGCAAAACATCATTCGAAATATCGTTGTTTTGAATAACGGTACCGAAGTCACCCTTGCCATGGTGCCGCGTCCGGTCAATAGCGGGACCGAGGATGACCGTTTCGGGTCTGCGACAATCGAAGCCCCGCCGCCGCATCCGGTGGTCTCGCGTGATTCCGGGGGAAATGGCCGGCTGTGGGAAGGCGATCCCGAGGCGCTGGCCTTTCTGGCCGGGGCGCGCCAGATGCGCAAGGTTGTTGAAAACCACCAGTCAGACAAAAGCAGCCAGCTTGTCGGCACCAACGGTGCATCGAATGACCGCATGAGCATGCCGTCGCAAGGTCTTGGCGCGCCGGGACTGGGGTTTGGTGAAATCCGGCCGCTTTGGCAGGTGGAAAAACAGGCGATTGAAGAAGCCATCGAACGTTGTGGCGGGTCCATTCCGCGCGCCGCCGATGCGCTTGGCGTCAGCCCATCAACGATTTACCGTAAAAAACAGTCCTGGGAAGAAAACGGTCTGTAAGACATTTGCGATCCCGACAGGTCAGAAGCGGCACAAAGCTTTGCCGTTATGAACGAACCTGCCAGTCGTCAAGTGCGCTGATCAGGCGTTGCCAGTCATCTGACGTACCGGGAAAGCCAAACCGGATCTTGGCGCCGTCGTGATCAAACAGCCGGACCAGAATGGCGCGCCGCGCCAGATGATCGGCCAGTTCGGCACAATCGCCGCCATCATAATATCGAAACAGATCGGACGCCCCGCAAAGGGCAAGCGACGTTTTGGTCGTAACTTCCCGATCCAGTCGCAGACCATCGGCATGCAGACGTTGTCTGGTTCCTTGCTGCCAGTCTGTATCGGCAAATGCCCGGGTGGCAATTGTCATTGTCGGGCCGGGAATGGCCCATGGGCCAATGCGTTCGCTTAGCGATGTGACCAGATCGGGGGCCATGACAACACACCCCAACCGAATACCGGCCAGTCCGAAAAACTTGCCAAAGGAACGCAGCACCAATGTATGGGGCATATCAGCGATCATCGGGCAGACCGACTGATCGGGCTGACAATCCATAAAGGCTTCATCAATGATCAGCCAGCTATCGGCCTGCCGGGCAAGCCGGGATAGTTCGCAGATATCCTGTACCGGGATAAGGCCGCCATCGGGATTGTTCGGATTGACAATGATGATGACAGTGCCCGGACCTGCCGATGCAAGCAGATGTTTTGCATGATCAAGACGCGCATCGGCCGCGGTTTCATGGATATGGCAGATGTGACCGGCCCGGTCCCAGCAACGCGCATGTTCGCCATAGGTTGGCCCCATGATATGCACGGCAGACACATCGACATGATCCCTGATCCAGAACGGGATGGTCTGGATCAGCGCCTGGGTCCCCGGTGCGCAGGCAAGATAGGCCGGATCGGGGATGCCGTAATATGCACAGGCAGCATCCCCAAGGGCTGCCAGTTCGGATGCCAGTGGCAGGCGTTGCCACTGAATGGCGGGGATGACATCAACCTGATAGGGACAGGGATTGATCCCGGTGGACAGATCAAGCCATTCTTCGGCCGGAATGCCGTATTTGCGTGCAGCAGCATCAATGGCGCCACCATGATTGATGGGCGCGGCCGTCCGGGATGATGTCATGTTGGGTGCCATTGAAAGAGCCAAACTCGTTTTTGAACGGGCAAACCAGTGCCACAGACCGTTTTGCCATGGCCGAACGGGACTTGCCAATAGGGCGGGTGCTGCGTATCGTCCGGCCACCTTCAATACCGGACATTTGTCGATGATCACACCGAAAAACGCCATGCAGCCCGAACAGTGGCAAAAGCTTAATCCGCAATTGTCGATTTCTGATGGCGCACCAATCGGTCACGCGATTGAGGAAATCGGGGCGCGTGAAGGCGGCTTTGATGGTGGTGTGCTTTCAGACCGTTTCTGGGACGAGGGATATTTCCTGATCGAGGATGTTCTGCCGGTTGCCGAACTTGCCAAATTGCGTGACGGGATCGAAACCCTTGTTGCCAACGGCATGTCGCCCGCGCTGATCTATCTGTATGACGAGGCATGGCAGGTGTTTTTGCGCCTGCGCCCGTTACTTAGTCATTTTCTGGGCGACCGGATTGCTTTGTTGCCGCATTTCTGGGCCTGGCATGTTGATCCGGGCGAAGGCGGGCGCGGCTGGCCGCCCCATCGCGATTATCAGGGCGAAAGCGTCATTGGCGATGACATGCTGATCAGTCTTTCACTGTGGGTGCCACTGAGCAAGGCAAGCCCGGAAAACGGCTGTATGTACGTATTGCCGCGTTGTTTCGAAAGGTGTTATGGTGCGCCGGTAATGAGGCCACAAGACGTTTTGTTGCAGGATGTCAGGGCGTTACCGGCTGAACCCGGGGCGGTGATGGGATGGCGGCAGGATTTGTATCATTGGGGTGGCCGGGCCAGCAAACATGCCACCGAACCACGGATTAGTCTTTCGCTGGAATTCCAGAATGCGGCCTTTGACCCGCTTGCCGAGGAGCTTCTTAGTCTTGAATGTCCGCCGGCCTTTGACAAACGGCTTGTGCTGATTGCAAGCCAGTTCGAAAAATACCGGCATATGCAGGCCATAGACGACGCCACGGTAAACTGGGCGAAAGCGGTGCTGGAACATGCATCATGATGCCGCGGGGATGCGGTATTGATGTGGGGTGGTGATCCGGTTCATGGTCGGATGCAGTATCAATAATGTAGCGTCCCGGATATCGGGGATGTGTACGGTCTGAAACCACGACTTGTGACGAAAGATACATGAATGGATCTGATCGATAAAAGCCGGTTCGCAGAAGTCAGTTCAGCATTGGGCAAAGAACATTTTGGGATGCTGGTCGGGTTGCTGAGCTCATCCTATCAGGAAGAACGCGCGCGACTGGTGAGTGCGGCAAGCAATCATGACAGCAAAGCCCTGCACGAAGCGGCCCACACCATCAAGGGGATGGCGGCAAATATGGCAGCAGCCAAACTTGCCGAAGAAGCCCGCCGCCTTGAAGGATATGACGGCGCCTTTGGCGACGAGATCACTGCAAGGATTGCCGAACTCGACAAGACGGCCGATGACACGGTCGCAGCCATGAAGGCCGAACTTGGCCTGATCTAGGTCTGATCCCAGCCTGATAAAGATGGCGCGGGGGCGCCAATGTCAGATCGGTGTCAGACCGATATCAGATCGGCATAGCGACTGGACAGAAAACGCAAAGGGCAACCCGATACAGGTTGCCCTTTGTTTGCATGATCAGCGCGTGATCAGATCAAGGCCATGGCGCGATACGCTGTCATTGCCGGTTTCGGTGACAATGACCGAATGGCCCGGACACATGGCAATCCCGCTTTCGCTGTCCATCAGGATCATATGCAGGAAGAATACCATGCCCGGTTCGGCAATCACCGGGTTGCCGTGATAGAACATCGGCCAGTCCATCCAGTTCGGGGCAAAGGTCGTGCCCATCGAATAGCCACAGGCATTGAGCCGGTGGGCGCGCATTCCGGCCTTATCACAGACCTTGGCATAGGCATCAAACACCTTGCCGATCGGTTCGCCGGGGCGAAGTGCCTCGCGGCAGGCAACCAGCGCATCGGTTGCGACCTTGTGCATTTCAATATGCCGGGGCAGGGCTTTGCCAACCGGGATGGTGCGCATCATCGCCGCATGATAGTGCCGATAGGCACCCGCCCATTCCAAAGTGATCTGGTCGGTCTGGGCGATATGTTTGCGCCCGGTGAAATACCGGCACAACAAGGCATCGCGCCCGGCACCGATAATGAATTCATTGCCCGGATAATCCCCGCCGCCTGCGAAAATAGCGCCCTGCATAGCCGCCAGAATATCGCCTTCGAATGCGCCGGGATGAACCGTATCAAGCGCAGCATCCCATGCGTCATCAGCCAATTCGGCAGCCTTGCGGATATAATCAAGTTCGGCCGGGCTTTTGACGACGCGCAATTCGGAAACCAGTCCCGATGCATCTTTAAGCGTGCAAAAGCCGTCCAGCGCGGTTTCAAGCTTTTTGCCATTGGCCGCGGTCAGGCCATAGGCCTCATACTCGACACCAAGGGTTTTGCCGCCACAGCCGAATTCAGCCAGCATGTCGCGCAACTGGAAGGCCGGATTGACGTCAGGGCCATCGACCCAGATGCGGATATCGTCGATATCGGATGTATGTTGCGCCTGTCGCAGATCTGGTGCCCGCGTAATTAGCGCAACCCGACCGTCAACACCAAGATACAGGCACTGGAAAAACACATAGCCGAATGTGTCATACCCGGTCAGGTAAAACATGCTTTCCTGACGGAACATCAACAGCCCGTCGAGACCGGCCTTTTCGAGTTTTTCAATTGTTCGTGCGCGGCGGTTTGCCAGTTCCTGGCGTTCAAAATGCAATGCCATATGACACATCCCTGATCAGTGTTTTGTTCGATGCTATCAGAGATTTCGGGGCCCCCCAACAGAAATGACATTTCAACAGCAAAGTGACGATAAAATGTAATTGTGGAAATGTTCCCGATACTTATTTTTCGTTCCATATCAGGGGTATGCCGCACATTTCCGGGAAAAACCGGGGAGGGGGAATAGAAATTCTTCCAAACTCTCCTACATGAATTGTTACGGCACTTTTACAGTTTCGGGGGAAAGCACTGTGCCGAGATCGCTTGGACCGTCCCATAAAGGAGGCAAGAGTGGCGAGCTTTAACAGACTCTCGAAGTCAGAACGGGAAACATCCACGTTTCGTCCCTATAGAAAGCCGGACTTCAACAAATGGCGCCGGGATGATCTTTATCATCTTGCTCAGCAGCAAGGGATCGAAGATCGCGCCAACATGTCCAACGAGGAACTTGCCCGTGCACTGAGCCGTGCACAATCGGGTTCCCCGTAAGAGTCCCGCCCTTTAACGTCAAAATCGCGTACTGTCAGGCTGTTTCAGCCTGTTTCGTGCGGTGGACAAGATGATTATTCATCTATCCGCCGACAGTACCGTTTTGACGGTTTGTCATGTGCAAACAACAACTTGGATGGACTGCCAGATCAGGAAGATGTGGCAGTCATCATAATATTATAGGTATTCTAAATTAAATTCGCGCAGATCATTTGACCTTTGAAGCGAAATTCACTATCCGGTCGTATGGATTGCTGAAATACGGTTTTGGCTGTGGCAGCGTTTCTTCGGGGAATGAGAAGTGCATAGGTTGTTTTGGGCTCTGCTTGGGGTCGGTTTATTGTGTGTTGTGGCAGCGCCATTAAAAACAAACGCACAACAAAATGGGGATCAGTCCGACCACATTCGTGTGGCCTTTATCAATCCGGGCTATGGTGATCGCGGGTTCTGGAAAGATGTTCGCGACACCATGCAGGCCGCAGCCGATCAGTTCGGCTATGAGCTGACGGTTTTTGACAGTGATCGTGACTGGAAAATGATGGTCGAAAGTGCCGAGCAGGCCTTTGCCATGCAACCACCCCCCGATTACATCATCGCGGTCAATGAACATCAGCAAGGAACGCGCATCGTGCTCGAAGCCGAAAAGCGCGGCATTCCGGTGATCATGCTGCTGAATGATCTTACCCAGGAACAGAAATACACCTATGGCACCCCGCGCAAGGATATCAAAAACTGGATCCTGACGCTGACACCCGATAACGAACGCGCGGGCTATGATATTGCCCAGTCGCTGATTGATGGCGCGCGCCTGGCACAAGGGGACGCGATGCCCCAGACACTGTGTCTGTTGTCAATTGCCGGGGACCGCAACACCCCGGCATCCTTGCAACGCCTTAAGGGGCTTGATCACGCACTTAGCCGCTATCCGGTGTTGCGCGAACAGCGCCGTATCGTTGCAAACTGGTCATATGACGAAGCGTTCCGCCAGACCGAGGCGTGGATAAAGCGTGGCGGCTGCATTGATGCGGTATGGGCGGCAAACGATAATATCGCCCTTGGCGCGATCGCCGCATTGAAAGAAGCTGGGCGGGTTCCTGGCAAGGATGTTTTTGTTGGTGGCCTTAACTGGTCAACAGAAGGCCTCGATGCCGTAACCGATGGCGAGATGACGCTGACCCATGGCGGGCATTTTTTTGCCGGTGCCTGGGTGATGGTTTTGTTGCACGATTACGTTAATGGCGTTGAATTTCTGAAAGACCATCCCGAAATAACGTTTAGAATGGAAGCTGTTACGCGCGAAAATATGGCTGACTTTAATGACATATTGTTCACGCGCGACTGGGATAAAGTTGATTTTTCCCGGTTTAGTCTTGTCAACGCGCCCGTGGGGGCAGAATATCGGTTTGGGCTTTTGTCGCACGACAAAGAACATAATTAACTGAAAGCCCAAAAATCAGGACCACTTAAAAGTGAGGGAATGCAGGCTTGGCTAGGCAATCGGACGAAGATGATAACGATGTGCTGGCCAGCCTGAAACTGGGAAGTACAATTGCCGCCCGGCAATTGAAATATTCCCTGTTGCTTGCTGTCGGTCTTGGTTTTCTGATCGTTGCATTTCGCGGATATCAGGATTATCGCTGGCTTGCCGAGATCTATCAGCAGGGCAATCAGCGCGTGACCGCATCCAACGTGCCGGTCGCTGTGCAGGCACTTCAGAAACGTGACCTTGACCTTGCCGATGTGATGGTTGGCGGCATGATGAGCCAGCGGTCCATTCAGCGCGTCACATTGATGACATCCGACGGTGATGTTTTTTATGAAAGACGCCGCGCGGCGGGGGAAATTCCGACGACTCATTGGGCCGAAGAACTGTTTGGCGGTTTGCAAACCATCAGCGTGCCTGTGCGCGACCCTGATGTCGAACCCGCCACCGTCATGGGCGAAATGATCATTGAATTCAGCCCGCAGGTTTTTGTCACCGCCCTGTTTTCACGTCTGTCCTGGTCATTCCTTGCGACCATGATACTGGCAGTATTGATGGCCATCGTCTTTGCGGGCCTGAGCTATTATATCTTTTCGCGGCCTCTGGTGCGTCTTGGCAATTATCTGGTTAAATCCGACCCGACCGATGAGTCCAAGCCGATGGAGATGCCGCCATATCACCGGCATGATGATGAAATCCAGTTGCTGGGGTCTGTCACGGTCGGTCTGTTTGGCATGATCCGCGGGCAACTGGGGCAACTGCGCAAGGCACGCGACGAACTGCTTGATGCCAATGTCAATCTTGAGGCCCGCGTCGCTGCGCGAACCGAAGAATTGAATGCGGCAATGAAAAAGCTCGAAGTGCTGGCCTCGACCGATCCGCTGACCGGTTTGCCAAACCGCCGGTCCTATCTGGCGCGGTTTGAAGAAGCGATTTCTGTCTGGCGTCGCCGCGACACGCCGGTTTCGATCATTCTGCTCGATATTGACCGCTTCAAGGCGTTTAACGACACACACGGGCATCAGGCCGGTGATGCGGTTCTGGTCGAACTGGCCAAAGTGATGCAGTCAAACCTGCGCGACATTGATCTGCCGGCCCGAATGGGCGGTGAAGAATTCGCCGTTCTGTTACCCGGCGAAGAAATCGAAGGGGCGATGAAGCTGGCAGAACGTCTGCGCGGGGCCTTTGAAAAGGCTGTTGTTGCTTTTGGCGGCCATGATCTGCACTTCACGGCAAGTTTCGGGATTGCGGGGCTTCCGTCATCTGCCGGCATGGCGAACCTTGATCACGAAACAACCATGCATATCGACGGGCTTAAAAGCTGGGACAGTGGCGATATATCGGCTGTGATGTATTCGCTGGCGGACAGTGCGCTGTATGATGCCAAGAAAAATGGCCGAAATCGTTGCGAACCCTGCGATTTCAAACAGATCCCCGAACATTCAAACCTGTCGGTTTCCGAAACCTGATTGCAGAATGTCGATGAAGTTGACGGGCGGCCTAGTTCCGGCCGTCATCATTCCCCTGTCGGGATATGCGAATGTCGCGGTGGATCGAAACACTCATCAACAGTCCGAAACTGACCAGAATGGTCATCATCACGGTGCCGCCATACGACACCAGTGGCAATGGCACGCCGACCACCGGGATCAGCCCCATCACCATCGCGATATTGATGAAGACATACAGGAAGAAGGTCGATGTCACCCCGATCGCAACCAGACGCCCGAACTGGTTGCGACAACGCAGCGCAATCACATAGCCATAGGTAATGACCAGCGCATAAAGAGCCAGCAGCGCCAGACCACCGACAAGACCGAACTCCTCACCCAGCATGGTAAAGATAAAGTCGGTCTGCTTTTCCGGCAGGAAGTTCAGATGGCTTTGCGACCCCAGCATGAAGCCTTTGCCAAACAGTCCGCCAGACCCCAGTGCAATCTTTGACTGGGTAATGTGATAGCCCGCACCCAGCGGATCATTTTCCGGATTAAGAAACGTCAGAACGCGGTTCTTCTGATAATCGCGCAGGAACTGCCAGCCAATCGGGATCGCGGCAAGCGCACTGCCAAGAATAAGGGCAAATTTCCACATCCGGACACCGGCCAGCCAGAAAATCACACCACCCCCGGCAATCAGCAAAAGTGCCGTTCCAAGGTCTGGCTGGCGCAACACCAGTGCCGCCGGGGCCAGCACCATCAAAAGTGGCGGGATCAAAAGGGTAATCCGGCCGGAATCTTCGACCGTCAGACCGTGGAAATACCGAGCCAAAGCCAGCACCAGCGAGATTTTCATCAATTCCGAAGGTTGCAACTGGAAGAAACCAAGATTGATCCAGCGTTGCGCACCCATGCCAATATCACCCTTGATTTCGACACCAACCAGCAAAACCAGTGCAACGAAATAGGAAAAATAGGCCAGTTTTAGCCAGACACGGATATCGGTTACCGCAATCACGATCATCAGGGCCGACCCGACCGCAAAACGCATCATCTGGCGTTCGGCCCATGGTTGGAACGATCCATTGGCCGCGGAATAAAGCATGGCAAAGCCGATCCCCGACAATGCCGCGATCAACAGAACCAGTGTCCAGTTCAACAGCAACAGTCGCCGTCCGATCGGCACATAGTCCGGATCTTCACCAATGCGATATTTGCTCATGGCCATGGATCAGCCCTCATTACGGTTGTTCTGGGCTGGTCTTGGGCGCAGCTGGGCGCTGTTGGGCAAGTTGGCAGCCGATATTCCCTGACGGGCGGATTGCAGTTCCTGTGCCTTCAAAAGAAGATCGCGGACAATCGGACCGGCGACACTGGATCCACCGCCGCCATGTTCAACCACCACCGTACAGGCATAGCGCGGATTGTCGACCGGGGCGAAGGCCACAAACAATGCATGGTCGCGATATTTCCATGGCAATTCATCATTGCCCAGAACGCCCGTGGTCTGGCGTTCGCGCATGGTGATACGGCGCACCTGGCTGGTGCCACTTTTGCCAGCCATTTCCATGCCCTTGATCTTGATCCTGGCGCCATGGCCGGTGCCGCGCAATTCGTTGGTCACACCGTTCATGCCGTCGCGAATACGCGCCAGATTGACACGGCTGACCTGAAGGTCGGGGAATTCTTCTGCTTCGCGGCTGGTGACACCTTCGGGTGTTACATGATCGCGTGTCAGATGCGGTCGCACGGCCTTGCCCGATGCCAGACGTGCGGTCATGGTGCAAAGCTGAAGCGGGGTGGCCAGAACATATCCCTGACCGATCGAGGCAATCAGGGTTTCACCACCCTGCCAACGTTTGCCAAGCTGGATTTCCTTCCAGTCCTTGGTCGGGATCAGGCCGCTGCGTTCATTGGGAAGATCAATGCCGGTTTCTTCGCCCAGGCCAAGCTTGTGGGCCATAGCGGCGATCCGGTCGATGCCGATCTTTTGCGAGATTTCATAATAATAGACGTCGCAGGAATGCTTGAGCGAGTCATGCATGTTCATCCAGCCATGACCACCACGTTTCCAGCAATGGAACCGGGCATTGCCAAGATCAAGATGGCCGCTGCAGAAGAATTTCTGATTGGGCGTGATGATCCCGGCCTCAAGCCCGGCAAGGGCGACGCACATCTTGAAGGTCGACCCGGGCGCATAGGTCCCGTTCACTGCCTTGTTCGACAGCGGCGCATAGGTATTGTTGACCAGACTGTTCCAAAGCTTGTGGGAAATGCCGTTGGTAAAGGCATTCGGGTCATAGCTTGGATGAGATGCAAGGGCCAGGACTTCGCCATTATGGATGTCCATGACAACGGCCGATGCGCTTTCCTGATCCGAAAGGCGCTGATTGGCATAGCGCTGCAATTCAAGATCAAGCGTCATGACGACCGTATTGCCGCTTTCGCCTTCTTCGCGTTCAAGTTCGCGGATCACACGGCCAAGGGCGTTGACTTCGACCTGACTGGTGCCCGCCGTTCCGCGCAGGGCAAGGTCATAGACCTTTTCAACGCCGCTTTTGCCAATGGTAAAGCCCGGCAGTTCAAGCAGCGGATCACCGGTAAGTTCCTTTTCCGAAACCGCAGCAACATAGCCCAGGGTGTGGGCCAGATGCGGGCCTTCGGGATAGTCGCGTGACCGCCCGGCATCAATGATCAGTCCGGGAAGATCGGGCGCATTGACGCCAACACGGGCAACTTCATCCCAAGTCAGATTGTCGCGCACAGTCACCGGCACAAAGGATCGGCGGCGCGAAACATCACGTTCGACCCGTTCGATGGTATCGGGGCCAAGTTCAATAATCTGATCAAGGATTTCAAGCGTGCGGCGCACATCAGGCGTCTGTTCGCGGACGATCATGATGTGATAGTTCTGCCGGTTCACGGCAAGCGGTGCGCCGAACCGGTCGGTCACAAGCCCGCGTGGCGGCGGCAACAGCCGGTGGGAAATGCGGTTTTCATCAGCCAATGTCCGGTAGCGGTCGCTTTCAAGGACCTGAAGATAGTACATCCTTGCGGCCAGCCCCGTCAGCAAAACACCCTTGCCAGCACCCAGCATAAGGGCACGTCGGGTGAACATTCTGAACCTGTCTGAATCGCGATGCCACATGGGCGAAGAATACCTGTCTTTTCTAGGCGAACCGTTGCAGTGCGAAACTGCTGATTTTTGCCCGTTTTATCCCGGTTGGAAGGGCTTGGAAACCATCTTGTTCAAGCATATCCGATAGCCGTTGCCAAAACATCAATTTTGCACGGAATTTCGAAGGACACCCGATGCCCTAAACATAGCGCAGCAGGCTGTTTTGCGCGCGCGCCAGAACCCAGGCAACAATCGGAAACAGCACAGCGGTCAGTACATAGCTGATCATGGTTGCCTTGATCGGCAACAATGCGCCAATCAGGGCGGAACTCAGCAACCACTGGATCAGCAGGGCCGGTATCGCCACCAGGGCAAAGCCCCACCACATGACGCTGAAGGGCTTGTTATGGAAAAAGCGTCCCTGACTTGCCGAGCCGGTCTGTACCAGAAGCAAAACCAGCGGGCTTACGCCAAGCGGCAACCCCATCAGAAGATCCTGAAGCAGGCCCAGCAGGAATGCCGCCACCGCTGTCAAAAGATCGGGCCGGTTCACCGACCAGTAAAACACCGCCATAAGGGCAAGCGCCGGTGATGCCGTGGACAGCAACGGCACACTGATTGGCAAAAGGTTGATCAGCAGAAGGACGAAAACGCTGAATGCCGGAAAAAGACCACGTGCGATGACGTCCAGTCGTTGCCAGACGCCGGGCTTCACGGAAGTTCCCCTGCCGGCGGTTTCTGTGCGGACGGGGCGGGTTCAGCCGGCGCTGCGGGCACCACGCCAACCCCGGCCGGAATTTCGGGCGACAGTTGGGTGGCATTGGTATTTACCGGTGCCTGGCTGTCGCGGATGCGCTTTTCGCTCAGGATACCTTGCAGGCCGTAATCGGCAACACGCAGATATTCAAGCTGATGGCGACGGAACAGCGGGGCGACACGAACGGCATTTTCCGATACCGATGACACGACACCGATCGGAATGCCCGGCGGGAATGCGCCGCCATGGCCCGATGTCAGAATGCGATCACCCGGTGCAACGGCCGCATCGGCGGTCAGGAATGTCAGAAGCGGACGGTTGGTGTTGTCACCAGACAGGAACGCACGGTCACGGGAATTTTCGACAATGACCGGCACGCGCGAATTGATATCGGTGATCAGAAGAACGCGCGATGCCTGATATCCGGCTTCTGCGACGCGTCCAACCAGACCTTCGTCGGAAATAACGGCTTGTCCCTTGGCGACACCGTCACGCGAACCGGCCGAAATCATCACACTATGGGCATAGGCCCCGCCCATATCGGCGATGACACGCGCTGTCACAAGATGCAGGGCAGGCGGATTGGTGTAATGTGCGAGTTCACGCAGGCGCACATTTTCATGCGAAAGATTACGGGCGGCTTGCTGCCAGGCCAGCAATTGCTGGTTTTCACGGCGCAGGCGTTCGTTTTCTTCGTAAAGATGGGCCAGATTGTAAATCTTGTCGGTCAGCTCGTTGATGCTGGCCGCCGGGCGGGAAACAACATTCATGACCGGGGATACGAGATCGGCAGATGCCGCACGGATACGTTCAATCAGAACCGTATCGGCCTTCCCCAGAAGCATCAGCCCGAAAGCTGTGAATATCAGCAATATGAAAGCGAAGCGGTGAAGCGCCGTGCGTAACGGCGAAAAGATTCGCTGCTGCGGACCGCCATGCTGTGCCAATGTATTCCCCGCGATTTCCCAAAAGTTCGTCTTGTATCCCCAACGGGATATTCAACCATAACGAAATCACCGAGTCGCGTCCAGTACGGATACGACCCGGTGATGATATTTCAGGCCAAAATTTTAGTATGCTGTGTGCAGAACGTTGCGCAGCATCTTTTTCTCTTCGAGTGCGCGACCGGTACCCAGTGCAACACAGGAAAGAGGATCGTCCGCGATCGAGACCGGAAGGCCGGTTGCATGACGCAGCACATAATCAAGATTGCCAAGCATCGCGCCACCGCCGGTCAGGACGATGCCCTTGTCGACGATATCTGCTGCCAGTTCCGGCGGGGTCTGTTCAAGTGCGACCTTCACAGCCTCGATAATGGCTGAAACCGGTTCTGCAAGGCTTTCTGCGATCTGGCGTTCGGAAATCAGAAGTTCTTTCGGAACACCGTTCATCAGGTCGCGGCCACGGATTTCAACCGTTGCGCCATCACCATCATCGGGTGCACAGGCCGAACCGATTTCCTTCTTGATGCGCTCAGCAGTGCTTTCGCCAACCAGAAGGTTATGGGTGCGACGGATGTAAGCAATGATTGCTTCGTCCATCTTGTCGCCACCAACGCGTACCGAACGTGCATAGACGATACCGCCCAGCGACAGAACGGCAACCTCGGTGGTGCCACCGCCGATATCAACAACCATCGAGCCGGTCGGCTCGGTCACCGGAAGACCGGCACCGATTGCAGCGGCCATCGGTTCGTCAATCAGCCAGACCTTGCGTGCGCCGGCACTTTCAGCACTTTCCTGAATGGCGCGGCGTTCAACTGCGGTCGACCCGGACGGTACGCAAATGATGACTTCCGGGCTGGCAAAGTTGCGACGGTTGTGAACCTTGCGGATGAAGTGCTTGATCATTTCTTCGGCGATATGGAATTCCGCAATAACGCCGTCCCGCAGCGGGCGGATCGCCTGAATGTACCCCGGGGTACGACCGAGCATCTGTTTGGCTTCTTCACCAACCGCAAGGACCTGTTTCTTGCCTTTTTCGTCGGTAATGGCCACCACGGACGGTTCGTTGAGGACGATGCCACGCCCCTTAACGTAAACCAGTGTGTTCGCGGTGCCCAAATCCACCGCCATGTCGGAGGATAAAACCCCAAGAAGCTTGGAAAACATTCCTGCCCTATGCCCCGGTTAATAGTAAAATCTTGAATGCGAATGTACCGGCTTTGATAGCGCAAGGAACAAGCCGATGCACGAATAATCTGCGCAGGGGATTGAGGAATAATTAAGGCGCGTAAATTTCCTGAAATAAGGGTGGAAAAACATGATCAGGAATATGGTCTTGGCGGATAAATTCAATTTTCTCTGTTTTTGGTGATTACCCCGGATTGGGACAGGAATTCTGTCACAATGCTGACAACCTCCGGGCTTTTTTCTGGTGCGACCACTTTACGAGTCGCTTGTTTTTCAACTGTTTCACCATTTCCGATCAGCTCGAAACGGACCAATGCACGCGCAGGTGTCAGGTCGCGATCCATCCGCCATTGGCACCAGGCCGGCGGGTTGAACGGATCACCGCGCAGCGCGATCAGAAGACTTGGCGCAAAATTGTTCATTTCCGACATGCATTGCGGGCGCAACCCGATCAGGGCGCGAAACCGTGCGGCAAAATGTTTGGCATGACCATCACGATAAATCGCCAGTTGAGCCGCGCCGCCACCATATCCATACCCGAAAATGGCAATCCGTTCAGGGTCGATGTCAGGCTGCTCTGCAAGATAACCAAGCGCGCTTAGCCCATCAAACGCCCAATAGGTCAGACCGTGTTTGGGATTTCCAAGTGACCCTTCGCTGCAATAGGCCTGCGATGGATGGGCGCGGTTTGGTGATATCACCAGAATACCGATGCCAAGATCGCGCAGGACATTGATCCAGTCTTCCGGAAAGTGATCATCGCAATCAGGAAGGGCTACGATTGCAGGGTGGCGGTCTGCGTCGGGAATGTCCGTGCCGATCTGAGGCGGGGGATAATAGAGGCCCGGAATATCGGCCTGCAGGCTGTTATCAATGGCGGGAAGTGTTTTCCCGGCATCGGATAACCGTTTGCGCAGCCCGCTTTGCGGATAGGGCAGGGCGGGAACCAAAACGGTGTGTGGCTGATGGTTTGTTGTGTCACTTGAAGCTTGGCTGATGGTGGTGACACAGATCGACATGGTCGCCATCACAGCAGCGATCCGTAACAGGATGTTCCCGTATCGTTTGAATGTGCCCGACATGCCATCACCTGATCCGGCTTTCTGGTCAGGATCAAGGATACCACATGGCGGCAGCGGGCAAAATAGCGGGCAAAACAGCTGGCAAAACAGCGGGCCGGGGCAATGCCGGTCCAACGGATCAGGATGCAATGTCGCAAGACATATCGAACCGCGATGAACCGGGACAACCCGGCGTTCGTGACCAGCAAAGAAAAGGGGCGGCGAAAACGCCACCCCCAATGTCTTGTCAGGCAATAAAGCCGATCAGGATGCCATGGCGTCCGGGGCGGTCTTCTTGCTTTTCTCGATCAGTTTGTTCACAGCGGTCACATAGGCCATGCAGGACGCAACAACGGTGTCGGTGTCCGATGCATTGCCAACCACAGTGCGGTCTTCGCCGTCAAGCTTGACGGTGACGGTGCCCTGGGCGTCCGTGCCCTCGGTTACGGCATGAACCTGATAGAGTTTCAGGCGCCAGTCATGCGGATAGATTTCCTTGATCGCGTTGAAGGTCGCGTCAATCGGGCCGTCACCGGTGGTTTTGGCCGTGCGGATTTCACCATCGACATTCAGTTCCAGTTCCGCGGTCTGCGGACCTTTGGAACCACAGGTCACGGTCAGGCCAACGAATTTGATATGTTCATTGTCGCGCATGCCGTCATCGACCAGGGCGACGATGTCATCGTCATAGACTTCTTTTTTCTTGTCAGCCAGATCCTTGAAGCGGGCGAATGCGTCTTCGATGGCGTTGTCGCCCAAATCGGCAAAGCCCAGCTCCTTGAGCTTCTCACGGAAGGCATGGCGACCGGAATGCTTGCCCATGACCAGGCTTGATTTGTTCAGGCCGATCGATTCCGGCTTCATGATTTCATAGGTTTCGGAATTCTTCAGGAAGCCGTCCTGATGGATGCCGCTTTCATGGGCGAAGGCGTTGGCACCAACGATCGCCTTGTTTGGCTGTACGACAAAGCCCGAAACGGCCGAAACCAGACGCGATGCATTCATGATCTTGGTGCTGTCGATCCCGGTGGTGAAGGGGAAGGCGTCGTTACGGGTATTGATCGCCATAACGATTTCTTCGAGTGCGGCGTTGCCCGCGCGTTCACCCAGGCCGTTGATCGTGCATTCGATCTGACGGGCCCCGGCATTGACCGCCGAGATCGAGTTGGCAACCGCCATACCCAGATCGTTATGGCAGTGAACCGACAGGATCGCCTTGTCGATGTTCGGAACCCGGTTAAACAGCATGGTCATCAGATCGGCATATTCGGTCGGGGTGGTGTAACCGACCGTGTCCGGGATGTTGATGGTGGTTGCACCGGCATTGATCGCAGCTTCGACGCAGCGGCACAGGAAGTCATGTTCGGTACGCGAACCGTCTTCTGCCGACCATTCGACGTCATCGGTGAATTTGCGCGCCAGCGTGACGCTTTCGATGACCTTTTCCAGAACGCGTTCCGGCTCCATCTGCAATTTGTATTTCATATGCAGCGGGCTGGTGGAAATGAACGTGTGGATACGTTTGTTTTCTGCGGGTTCCAGCGCCTCGGCAGCGCGTTCGATGTCGCCCTTGGCCGCGCGGGCCAGCGAACAGATGGTCGGGCCTTTGACCTGTTTGGCGATCTCGTTGACGGACTGGAAGTCACCATTCGATGCGATGGCAAATCCGGCCTCGATCACATCGACCTTCAACTCAGCCAAGGCATTCGCCACGCGCAGCTTTTCATCAAGCGTCATCGACGCACCCGGGGACTGTTCACCGTCACGCAGGGTGGTGTCGAAAATGATGACGCGATTGTCGTTTGCACTAGCCATTATATTGTTTCCTGATCAAGCGGGCCTTGCCCGGTATGTAAATTCTGTCTGGAAGGAGTGCGGGCCGTCTGGCGCGACTTTATTCCCCTGAGCTGCGGCAAATGGATCGACAATGTGTCCTGTGATCCGGGCCGTCATATTACGCTCAGGGGCGCGTAAGTCGTAGCGAGCCTAGGGCTGCAAGACCAATAAGACCGAGTAGAAGGTTTAGGGCAGACAGCACAAAGGCGCCCGAAGCATCGGCTTCGGCGCGATCGGCATATGCATCAATGTTGCAAATGTCTGCGGTCATCGGTCTTCATCAATTGGCTTGGGTGCCAGTCTTGGCTGGCGATGTCCCCAATTTCGTCGGACGACCCGCCGGGGTCAAGTAATTTTTGTACCTTTTGGCTTCTTTTTGGGGTGGAATTTAGCGGGGCGGCAAAAGCAGGGGGCAAAAGCAGGCTGTATTTTCCCGGTTCCAAAGGCTTTCCGGCACAGATTTCAGGGAACCTGATTGCGCTTTGTGACGGGAATGAAGCCATGCCAAAAAGACGCTGGTCGGCAATCGCCTTATCGGGTAGTGGTTTTGTCTGATCCTGCCATGCCCCAAAAATGGCGATCAGAAATGCGCACCACACCAAGCCACAGGAACCTTTGATGGTCAGTCTATCCTTGATCGGGGCCTTTATCCCGACGGCCTTTTTTGTGTCGATTACGCCGGGCATGTGCATGACCCTTGCCCTGACGCTTGGCATGACCATCGGTCTGCGCCGTACCCTTTGGATGATGGCGGGCGAACTTGTTGGCGTCGGGATTGTGGTGGTGGCATCCGCGCTCGGTGTTGCGACCGTGATGTTGCAGTATCCGGCCGTTTTTGCGGTTTTCAAATATGTCGGTGGTGCGTATCTGGCCTGGCTGGGCATTCAGATGTGGCGTTCACGCGGGCGTATGGCACTATCGGCCGAGGTCGACGGGGTCAAGACAGCGAAGGCAACCGCCCTTATGGCGCAGGGATTTGTGACCGCCATTGCCAACCCCAAAGGCTGGGCCTTCATGATTTCATTGCTGCCGCCATTTATCAGTCTTGAACATGCCATCGCGCCGCAGCTGTCGGTTCTGGTGGCGATCATTCTGGTGACCGAACTGATTTGCATGACCCTGTATGCCACCGGAGGCCGGTCGTTGCGCCGGTTCCTTGAAAAAAGCGGCAATGTACGGGTACTGAACCGGGTGGCCGGAACCCTGATGATCGGTGTCGGCATCTGGCTTGCCAGCAGCTAAGCCGGATTTCGATCACGGGCGGGCCAAATGCGCTTGCCCCTGTGCGTGACGCTGCATCGTATCTGTTAATGTTTGTTTTGTGGTTCTGCAGTAACCATATGTAATCAAACAACTGTTACAGGATGTGCGGCATGCGCGAGATACGCTGTATCGTTTTTGAAGATGGCGAACTGATCAAGGCGCTGGTGGCGCATGGTCGGCGCACGGGAAAGTCGCTGCCGCCGGGCCAGATCAGCAGTTTTGAAATCGAACGATCAAAAGAAGTCGTCGCCCGCATGACCATCACCTCGGATGAGGGGCAGAAAACCGTCATCCCGACATCCGGTGCGCAGCTTGCCGCAGCGATGATTGCCTATTGCATTGATCGCAAGGTCCCGGTACCTGCACATGCGGCCAAATCGATTACCGTGATTGATGATCACGTTGCCCTGAAAATCACCATGGCAGGGGACTGACCGTTGCCCCAAGATTGGGCTTGCCAGGTCGCATCGGGCAGCAGTCAGGAAAAAAGGCGCGAATTTGATTTCGCGCCTTTTGTGTATCCGAACCGACGGGGTGGGGTTACCACTGCATCATCTTGCCCTTGAGCGCGCCCATGCGTTCATCTTCGTTCTTGAAGCTGTGCTGTTCGGCCACGCCATCCTGCACCTTGGTCATCAGAAGCCATTCCTTGACCTTCATGAAGCGCGGGGCAAGGAACTGATAGGTTTCCTTGACAAGCCTTACAGCCGCCGGACCACGTTCAAGCTGAAGGTCTTCCCACAGCTCGATCAGGGGTTGCCATGCGCGCAGGCGTTTGTGCAGGTCATCACGTTTGCTGCGGATATATTGGCGCTGGGATGTGAAGTTGCGCAGCACCGACATGATTTCCCCGGTATTGGCATCAAGTTCGTCAAATGTCGTTTCGAACTTTTTCTTGGCATCATCAAGCAGGCGGATGGCCTGGGTGACGGTTTCAAGAACGCCTTTTTCGTGGGCATAGATGCGGCGCAGTTCCTGCAACTTGCGATCAACCATCAGGATCTTGCGGTATTTCACGCGCAGCGTTTCGATATAGGACAGCTCGTCTGCGACCTGATGGACCAGATTGACGACTTCCTCACGGTTGTTCTTGCCAAGGCCAAGCTTTTCGGCAACTTCGTCAAAGGCCTGGTTGATCTTTTTCTTGGTGTTGGGGTCCTCGGCGATCTGCATCAATTCGTCCGGGTCGGTAATGAGTTCCTCACTGCCGGACATCCAGGTGACGAGCTGCATGGTAATACGGTTATAGGCAATCGCCTGATGTTCTTCGTCGACTTCCCAGGATGCTTCGCCGGTCAGAACCTCAAGCGGCAAATTGTCGCCGGGGCGCAGCACGTTGATAAAATTCAGGGCCTTGTCGATCAGGCTGATCAGATCGCCATCTTTGGATTCCGGATCGATATCGAATTCACGGCAGATGGCCTTAAGCGGCAATGACACAACAGATCCTTCTGCCATTTTAAGGACAAAAAGAGCTTCGTCTGAAATATCAGACTTCTGAAAGTGGCATTCTTCGAACGTTTTGAAAATCTTGTGTTCAAGTTCGATCTTACGTTCGGTCTTTGGTGTCTTCATATGGTTGCTCCGCCCCGCAAAGCCTTTGCACATGTATGTTGTGCATAACAGGGACGATTATAAGGGCTCGAACCTGCTGATTTTGGCCTGTCAGGACACGTGTGTTGGCTCGGTGTCTTTACCTGTTGATTATGTGCCCCGGTTTTCTCTTGTGTCAGAGATTTAATGACCCGGAACGTTTGTTTAGTGCCTGTTTATGCGTATGACCTACTGCAGGACACAGGTGTTTCTACCATCCTGTTTTGCGAGATAAAGAGCCTTGTCCGCGCGATCAACAAACTCAAGTATATTCTCCCCTAGTTGGTAGGACGTCAAGCCAATAGAAACGGTTAACTTACCGAAATCTTTGCCTGTTTTTTTGTTTATAATCCGCTGGTTTGACACGTTTTCACGCAGCTTGTTTGCCAGTTTTTCAGCGTTTTCACGTGTTGTATCGGGCAAGATGACCGCGAATTCTTCGCCGCCATATCGCGCGACCGTATCTGCGCCTTTGGTCGAACGTACCAGTACCCGCGAGACCGCCTTGAGAACCCCGTCACCGGCCCGGTGCCCGAAATTGTCGTTGAATTCCTTGAAATGGTCGATATCGATCATCAGCAAGGTCAAGGGGGCACCGGTTTCCATGGTCGAGGTCACGGCTTCGCGAAGCGAGCTGTCAAAATTCTTGCGGTTGGCAATGCCGGTCAGCGTATCGGTCAGGGCGTCACGGCGCACCAGTTCCAGTTCGGTTCTGACCCGGCGGACTTCCTTGTGATATTCTTCAAGGCTGCCATTGAAGGTGCCGTAACAGTCGCGTGCCTTGTTCGATGTGCCCGACAACTGGCGGCTGACCGAACGGGCATCTTCAAGGGTGATGTCATCGGCCAGAAGCCGTTGGGATGCGGTATCGAATTCGCCACAGAACTGTTCGGTGTCGCGCATGACCGAATTCACGGCTTCTTCGACGCGTTCAACCGCTGCCTGAAGGCCTTCGACCCCCTGGTTGATATGCTGTTCGACCGCGTGGGTGCCCAGATATTTGTGGTAAATCCGGTAAACGGTTTCTTCGTCCAGTTCCTGCGTGTTGCGGATCAGGACCTTTACCAACTGGCTGAGTTCGGGAATCTCGTCTGACAAATAGCTGTAAAAAACGTGATAAACCTGAGGTGTCGGCTGCAGGTTAAGCTCGTTTATCAGCGCCATGGCGTTTTGCGCAATGTCACGCGGGTTTGCGATCTTGGTTGTCGCTGTCACTTACTGTATTCCGATCCGAAAGTCGTTCCCATTCAAGTATTTTCGGTGTCCCGGTCGCGTTTGCTGCATCTTATGGTCTGATGCATTGATCTTGTGAATTCGCATCCATTTGATGTGTTTTGGATTCATTGTTCCATAATCAAACCAATTCAGGGGCAATGTCACGTGAAACCGTCCCCGAAAAAATGACAAAATCAGACATTTCTTTTCATCTGGTCCGTAAGTTACTGCGACATAACAGCTTATTTCATTGCGCCCGAATAACCGCCATTTGGCGCAACAGGATGTGCCGATCTGAAATTTGAATTCACGCGGGTTCCAAGGCGGATCGGCATTCGGTACGCAGGGAAAAGTCACAAGGATCAGTCGCCTATATGATTTGCCTGTATTGAATATGCGGTTCGATGAAAAAAAATATCCCCATGATATAATTGCATTCTTGCATCTGGAACCGTTGCGAGAATTCGTCGTGAAGATTGTTTTATCTAGGGGTGATGTGTCCTTGCGGGATTTTCAACCGCACGAAATCATGCATTTTGCCGGTGACATCAGACGGCGAAAAAAGAACTTCATACATGAATCCATTGCACTAAGCCCAAATTTCGCGTAATTGTTGAAACGATGCAGTGCATCTTTCATGCGCGTGGTTGCTTCCTGGTTGATGGTGATCATGCTCTTAATGGGTGTGTTGCAGGGACTGTTTTCTTGCATCTCCTTACTTCGGGGATGCGCCTACTAAACTAAGGACGACTACGGATATGGCTACCGGAACGGTTAAGTGGTTCAATGCGACCAAGGGTTATGGCTTCATCACCCCTGACGAAGGCGGAAAAGATGCATTCGTGCACATCACCGCAGTTCAGCGTGCTGGTCTGCAGGGACTTGATGAAGGGCAGAAAATTCAGTTTGAGCTGATTGAAGGTCGCAATGGCCGCATGTCGGCAGAAGAACTCGCCATTCTCTAAATTTCTATCTGGCTTGCAGCTTTTTTGCTGACAACCGTTAACGCGCCGGGTTCCCGGCGCGTTATGCGTTTATGGGGTTTTGCTGTAGGTTTGTGACTTCTGTCCATCTGCACATCCTATCCGCTATCCCATCTGCAAACTGTGATCGCGCCCATGAGTCTGAATTTGCCAACCCCGCCACAATCGGACGATGAACAAAGCCATTCTGAATGGCGGCAAACCGTTCGGCGTATCCTGCTTGGCTGGCGGTCGGAACTCGATAGCGTAACCCATAAAAATCTGTCCGATCAGATCCGCGCGCATTTTGACAGTTTCCTGTCGGCGCGGCGTGGTGCGACGGTGGGGTTTTACTGGCCGATCCAGAATGAAGTCGATCTGCGCCCGGTGATAACTGACCATATTTCCGAGGGCGGTCGCGCCGCCCTTCCTGTTGTTCCGGGCAGGGATTTGCCCATGGTCTTTCATGACTGGACGCCTGATACCGTAATGACCCCGGGCTTTGCCCGCATACCCGAACCGCAAGATACCCCCGAAATTCCGGTGCATGTGTTGCTTGCCCCGCTGGTCGGATTTGATCGGGCAGGGTACAGGCTGGGTTATGGGGGCGGGTTTTTTGACCGCACACTGGCCGCAATGACGCGCAAGCCACTGGTGGTCGGAATCGGGTTTGAGGCAACCCGCCTTGATGACATCAAACCCCACCAATATGACGTGCCCGTCGATGTTTTGATTACCGATGCCGGAACAAGTGTTTTGTCCGATGCGGGCGAGGCGGCCGAAAACAAACCCGATCAGTCATCGCCCCCCTGTCATTTGTGTTCATGACGACCCGCTTGATGATCCGTTTGGTGCCAGTCGGGCAGGCAGGATCAATCTTCGTTGCGATCGGTTTCCGGGCGATCTTTTTCATAGGAATGACGAAGCGCAAAATCCGGTAGCCAGCTTTCGCGCCGGATCGTCCAGAGCTCGTAACTCGGGGTGAATTGATCCGGGGCATCGAGAATGCCGAGATTGACTTCGATCTCGTCATCCGTGTGGCCATAAATCGATGATCCGCAGGTCGGGCAAAAATGCCGACCATTGAATGATGTGGTTTCACCGGTAGTGGTCACGGCATTTTCGGGAAAGATCGCGGATGCATGAAACAGCGCGCCATGATGTTTCCGGCAATCAAGGCAATGGCACAAACCGACCCGGTACGGCGCACCGGTTGCCGTGATCGTGACCTTGCCGCAAAGGCAGCCGCCCGTGACCTGATCCATCGCCTGTCTCCTGAAAACGTGATCGAGATTACAGATGTATATCAAAGCTGCCATCACGCGCAATTTGCGTGCGCGCAGGATTGATGATTGATCGACGCCAATTAGAACGACAAAGAACAAAGGTCGAAATCGGGAAGGTCGGGCAAAGTGGCTGGGGAACCTGGATTCGAACCAGGACTGACGGAGTCAGAGTCCGTAGGTCTACCGTTAACCTATTCCCCAGCAGTACTTTGGTGTGCGTTATTTATACCCCGGACCGCATGTTGTGCGCAATGTTGGGCCATTGCAACGTCCGGCAAAGTTGGCTGGGGAACCTGGATTCGAACCAGGACTGACGGAGTCAGAGTCCGTAGGTCTACCGTTAACCTATTCCCCAACAAAACTTGGTCCGCCGCGACACGCGATGCATCGTGGCGTGGGCCGCTATGTATAAAACCCGCCCGGGTTTGGCAACCCCTTTTTTGTTTCGATTTATTCAACCATGCGATTACTGCATACGGGATTTGCCTTGTCGGGGATTGTCGTTACACTCATATAGCTGATTCGCGGGATCGTCATATAAATGTCTTGATGATCCGCGATACAGACAGTGCGATTAACAGAAAGCAGGTTTTCGAAAGGTGAAGCAGGTCAATCCCCATAGCAACTCGCACCGGGCAGAAAGCCCCGCAGGCGGCGCTGCAATGGGCGACCATGCGGTGCTTGAGGTGCCTGACAAACCGGCAATGCCGCAGCCGGGGCAGGCTGTGCATGTGCCCGGTGACCGTGAAAAACCTGCGCGCATGGTCGATTGCATTACCGTGCCGCTTTATGCCGCGATTGACCTTGGCAGTTCGAACTGCCGGCTTCTGGTGGCGCGTCCGTGTAATGACGGGTTCAAGGTTATTGATGCCTTTTCGCGCGTCGTGCGCTTGGGCGAAGGTGTCCGCGAAAAGGGATATCTGTGCGAAGCGGCAATGGAACGCGCGATTGATGCCCTTCGCGTCTGTGCCAAAAAATTGCGCCGCCATCCCGGTGCCCGTTTGCGCGCAGTTGCGACCGAAGCCTGCCGGACGGCCAATAACCGCGAAGAATTCGTGCGCCGTGTCTTTGATGAAACCGGCATCACCCTTGATATCATCAATCCCGACGAGGAAAGCCGCCTTGCGCTTCAAGCCTGCTCGGCGCTACTGGATGAACGCCCATATGCGGTGGTGTTTGATATTGGCGGTGGCAGCACGGAAATCTGCTGGATCAAGGTCGACAAAACCGGCAAAACCCAGTGCATTGAAACGCTTTCAATGCCATGCGGGGTTTTGTGCCTGACCGAACGCTATGCCTCGGTCGAGGAACGGCGCGAACGGTTCGAAGCAATGCGGACCGAAATCCGTGAACGTCTTGAAGAATTCGCCAAACGCAATTGCTGCACCGATATGCTGGATGATGACAAGGTCCAGATGGTTGGCACATCCGGTACGGTGACGACTTTCTGTGGTATTGCGCTTGGTCTTGAACGCTATGAACGTCATAAGGTTGACGGATCGGATCTGCGTTTTGACGATGCCGAACGGGTGACCGAATTGCTGTTGCGCATGGAATCTGACAAGCGCAAGGGACATCCCTGTATCGGGAATCAGCGGGCCGAACTGATGGATGCGGGGGCGGCAATTTTCGCAGCGATTCGTGATATCTGGCCTTTGGCGACGCTCAAGGTCGCCGATCGGGGCCTGCGCGAAGGTATTTTGGTCGATTTGATGCGTGCGGACGGTCATGCTATTGACCCGTGCGACGCGCGCCGTCATACAGTGTCGCATATTCCGGCTTCATCCTGATCGGTAGACGCATCGTCCCGACAGGCCATTGGCCAAAACAGAATTCAGTTCAGGAAAGATCATGAGCGAAAATCGCAGCGGAAAAGGCGGGCAGCGCCGCCGCAAGGGTTCAGCCATTGCAGCCATTGATACCGGCGCACGCCGTGGCCTGCGCACGCGTGTCAAAAGTGCAAAGGGGCGCAAACTGTCTTCGACGCGTTGGCTCGACCGTCAGCTCAATGATCCCTATGTGCAGGAAGCAAAGCGTCTGGGCTACCGGTCGCGTGCGGCCTTCAAGCTGATTGAAATCAACAACCAGTTCGATCTGCTACGCCCGGGAATGCGCATTGTTGACCTTGGTGCTGCACCGGGGGGCTGGACGCAGGTCGCGATTGATATGGTCGGCTCCAAACATGGTAAGGGCCAGGTCGTCGGTCTTGATATTCTTGAATGGGAAGGTCTGTCTGGCGCAACCTGTTTGCAGGCCGACTTCCTTGATCCCAAGGCACCCGACATGATCAAGCAGGCCCTTGATGGCCCGGTTGATGCGGTAATTTCCGACATGTCGCCGGAAACCACCGGACATCGTCAAACCGACCATATCCGCATTATTGACCTGGTCGAACATGCCTTGTTGTTCGCCGAGGAGGTCCTGGCGCCGGGTGGTATTTTCATTGCCAAGGTGTTCAAGGGCGGTACCGAAAACGATTTGCTTGACCGGGTTAAGAAGAATTTCCGTGTGACCAAACACGCCAAGCCGCCGGCATCGCGCCCCGAAAGCCCGGAAGCCTATCTGATTGCCACCGGGTTCCGTGGCCAGAACAATGCAGAAGACGACATCAAGAACGCCGAACTGCGTGAAGATGACGGCTGGTCGCCGGTGGAGTAATGATCGGGCCGGTCGTGGCAAAGGTTACGACCGGCACCGCCAAATAATCGTCTTTTCCCTTGCGCTACATCAAACCCCGTAATTGGCATTGCGGGATATAGTTACCCTTTAATCTGCGACGAAATGTTTGTGCGCAGATGGACCGATTGGGGTGGGTCCTTTGTTGTGGGGTGTAACTGATGAAGCAGGACAATCTGTTCTTGACCGGCGTCGAACGCTATTTCGACGAACACGAAATTATCGTTTCAAAGACCGACCTTAAAGGTCGGATCACATATGCAAATGATGTGTTCCTTCGGGTGGCCGGATACCGTGAACGCGACATCCTTGGCCAACCCCACAGCATCATTCGTCATCCCGGCATGCCAAGATGTGTGTTTTCCCTGTTATGGCAAACCATCGAAGCCGGTCGCGAAATTTTCGCCTATGTCATCAATCGCTGCTCGAACGGTGACCATTACTGGGTTCTGGCCAATGTAACGCCGACTTTCGGCCCGGATGGCAAGATCATCGGGTATCATTCAAATCGTCGCGTACCGCGTCGTGATGCCATTGAAAAAGTCATTCCGCTTTATGCCGCCCTTTGCGAAGAAGAAGCCAAAGAACGCAATCGCAAAGAAGGCATGGCACGCGGAACGGCAATGGTCACGAAGCTTCTGGGGGATGCGGGCGTCGATTATGATCAATTTGTTTTCACTCTCTAACCTGCGTCTGGTATTGGCCGGGGGCTGGTGTCTGGGCCTGTTGGCTGTTGTTGCGGGATTTGTCTGGTCATCGCATATGGGCCTTGTTGTGGCGGGCCTTGCCGGGGTGCTCAGCGTTTGTTGTGCCGCCGGGCTTCTGACCATCTATCGGCAGCAGCGATATCTTGATGAGTTGTGCGACATTGTTCGTGCGGCGGCCAATGGCAATATGGATGCACGCGTGTCCAACCGGTTGCACCGGGGCAAGCTTGCCAATATGCAAAATGCCGTCAATCAGCTGCTGGACCTGACAGAAGCCTTCACCAAAGAAGCCGCTGCTGCGATGAATTGCGCATCGCGCGGGGATTATTTCCGCAAGATCATTCCACGCGGGCTGCGCGGTGATCTGGTCGGATATGCCCAGAAGGTCAATCAGGCACTTGATGTCATGGATGCGCAGACCAGAACATTTCGCAACAGTGCCGGGCAGATAGGTGATGATCTCAAGCTTGTTGTCGGCGATTTGTCTGATAGTGCGCGCAAGCTGACCACCAATTCCGACTTCCTGTCGCAGAATGTCGGTAAAATTGCGATCCAGGCGGCGGAAATGCGCCGGGCCGCCGATGAAAGCAGTGCCGCACTTGACGGGATTGCGACCGCCACCGAACAATTCAGCGGATCCATCCAGCAGATCGGGTGCCAGATTGACGGATCAGCGTCGCTGTCAGAAACCGCTGTTGAACGTGCGCGGTCTGCGGGTGAGCATATGGGGCGTCTTGATGCGCTGGCAGTAAGGGTCACCGGTGTGGTTGAACTGATCACGGATGTTGCCGATCAGACAAATCTTCTGGCCCTGAATGCATCGATCGAAGCCGCGCGGGCAGGCGATGCCGGCAAGGGATTTTCCGTTGTCGCATCCGAGGTCAAAAATCTTGCCAGCCAGACCGCCCATGCCGCCGAACAGGTCATTCGTGAAATCGGTCAGATGCAGGAAATGACCCGCGAAGCCGTGATTTCAGTGCGCGATATCAGTGAAACCATTGCCGAAATAGACAATGGTGCGCGTCTGGTAGCGGGGGCAACCCGCGAACAAACCGCCGCGGTGACGGAAATCGGCAACCGTATCGAACAGGCCGTCAAACTGATGCGCGACATTGTCGATAGCGTAACCGAAGTCGCATCGGGCACCCATGCGTCGCGCGATGTCCTGCTTGCCCTGCATGACGAGGCAACCAGTCTTTTGGGACGTGCGGAAACACTTGATGGTGATGTTCGCCATTTTGTCGGGACGGTTCTTGATACCCGTACTCAGGACGTTGCCTGATCGCAAAATCGGCATCTTGCGCACGGCATCGCACGCAGATCACATAACATTGATGGCAGGGATTTGGCGGCTTTGACAGTTGGCGGGATGACAACGTTTGTGCGGTGTTGCCTGCCAGAAGCCCCATCGACCAGTTTCTAACGGAATGCGCAAAATAAAGCATCAATAAAATCACAGGGCTGTTATGGGCGCAGAAAACTTGGCATTTGGGGCGTAACGTGTATAAATTCCGCGCCAACTCAGATTAACGAGGTGGCCAGATGACCCGCATTGTAGAAGCCCTGACGTTTGACGACGTATTGATCAAACCCGCAGCATCCGAAGTGCTGCCGGCTCAGGTGCAGACCAACACCCGCATTACCAAGAAAATTGACCTGAAAATCCCGCTGCTTTCCTCGGCTATGGATACGGTGACCGAAAGTGCAATGGCGATTGTCATGGCACAGCATGGCGGCATGGGGGTCATTCACAAGAACCTCGATATCGCACAGCAGGCCGAAGAAGTTCGCCGCGTGAAAAAGTTCGAATCGGGCATGGTTGTCAACCCGATCACCATTCATCCTGACCAGACGCTGGCCGATGCGCTTGATCTGATGGATGTAAACCATATTTCGGGTATTCCGGTTGTCGAGCGCGGCTCGAACAAGCTGGTCGGTATTCTGACCAACCGCGATGTCCGCTTTGCATCCAACCGCGCACAGCCGGTTTCCGAACTGATGACCCACGAAGGTCTGGTTACGGTGACCGAAAATGTCGACACCACCGAAGCCAAAAAACTTCTGCACCAGCACCGTATTGAAAAGCTTCTGGTTGTTGACGAAGCGTATCGTTGCACCGGCCTGATCACGGTCAAGGACATCGAAAAAGCCAAGCTGCACCCGAATGCCTGTAAGGATGAAAGCGGTCGTCTGCGTGTTGCGGCGGCAACCGGTGTCGGCGAGGCGGGCTTTGAACGTGCCGCAGCACTGATCGAAGCCGGTGTTGACGTTCTGGTCATTGATACCGCGCATGGCCATTCGGCTGGCGTGATCAAGGCGGTCGAACAGATCAAGGCAAAAGTCGGCGATACCCAGATCATTGCCGGTAACGTCGCAACCGCAGCCGCCGTCAAGGCGCTTGCAGAAGCCGGTGCCGATGCGGTCAAGGTCGGTATCGGACCGGGATCGATCTGCACGACCCGTATTGTTGCCGGTGTCGGCGTGCCGCAGCTGACCGCGGTTCTTGATTGTGCCGAAATGGCGCACAAGCTTGATGTGCCGATCATTGCCGATGGCGGTATCAAATTCTCGGGCGACATTGCCAAGGCAATGGCCGCGGGTGCCAGCACCTGCATGGTTGGTTCCCTTCTGGCCGGTACGGACGAAGCACCGGGCGAAGTCATCCTTTATCAGGGCCGTTCCTATAAATCCTATCGCGGGATGGGCTCGGTCGGTGCCATGGCACGCGGTTCGGCTGACCGTTATTTCCAGCAGGATGTTCAGGACAACTTGAAACTGGTTCCCGAAGGCATCGAAGGCCGCGTTCCGTACAAAGGTCCGGCAGGCCAGATCATCCATCAGCTGGTTGGCGGTCTTAAGGCATCGATGGGCTATACCGGTTCGGCGACCCTTGCCGATTTCCGTGAACGTGCCGAATTCGTGCGCATCACCAATGCGGGCCTGCGCGAAAGCCACGCCCATGACGTGACCATCACCCGCGAAGCTCCGAACTATCGTCCGGGCGGCTAAGCAATCAGGTTGCTGATCTGGCTGCCGCGATTTCGCTGAGCAGCCCTGCATTCGAAGCGGTTGGCGAACCGCGCGTGACATGCTATCAGCAGCCCCGTATTTCAGATGACGGCAGGTCTTCCTGCCGTCATCGTCTTTTTTATCGTATTTATCGCAAGCGGTGTTTGCGCTTCCCATATCCGAAGCAGCAGTAACACCCGAAAAACAGGTTGGAAATTCGCTTTGAAACCCGGTGCACGTATCGCAGCCGTCATTGAACTTTATGATGGCTGGACCCATACCCGAGACGACGCAGACCGCGTTGTATCTGGCTATTTCGGATCACGCCGTTACATCGGCGGTGGCGATCGCCGTGAAATCAGCGAACGTTTCTATAACCTGATCCGGCATCAGGCCCGTCTGGGCTGGTGGCTGGCGGAGATGGGCTATGAGTTCCAGGACGGTCGTGCACGCATGATCGCCGAACTGGTTCTGCATGATGGTCTATCAAAGGCCGATATCGAAGACCGTTTCAGCGGCGAACAATTCTGCCCGGAAACGCTTCATCCCAATGAAAAGCACCTGATCAACAAGCTGGCCGACAAGACCCTTGATCATGATGCCCAGCCCGGCGCGGTCAAAACCGAATTGCCGAAATGGCTGTATGCGGAGCTGATGAAGCTTCACCATGAAAACCTGTCTGCCGAAATGGCGGCCTATAATCAGCCGGCCAAACTTGATCTGCGTGTCAACCGCCTGCGCGGAACTGTCGAAGACGCGATCAAGTCGCTGAAAGCCGATGGCATCAAGGATATTGAACGCACCCCGTTTGCACCCAACGGCCTGCGTTTGCCGCTGGGCCTCAATATGCTGGTGACTGCGGCCTATAAGGATGGCCTGATCGAAATCCAGGACGAAGCATCGCAGATTTGCGTCAAGCTGGTCGATGCCAAGCCGGGCATGACAATCCTTGATATGTGTGCTGGCGGTGGCGGCAAGACCCTTGGTATTGCCGCTGACATGCGCGGCAAGGGACGTATCCTTGCCTGTGATACCCATGGGGGTCGTCTGGACAATTCGCGCAAACGTGCACGTCGTGCCGGTGCAGGTGATTGCATCCAGCAGCGCATCATTGCCGATGAACGCGACAGCTGGCTGCGCAACAAGTCGGGCTTCTTTGACCGTGTATTGCTTGATGTGCCCTGTTCGGGGCTTGGGACCTTGCGCCGCAACCCGGCTTTGCGCTGGCGTATCGGTCAGCGTGACCTGCGGACCCTGATGGCGCAGCAAAGCAAGATCCTTAAGGCCGGTGCGGCCAAAGTCACCAAGGGCGGGCGCCTGATTTATGCGACCTGTTCGATCATGCCCGAAGAAAACGAACGCCTGATTGAAACCTTCATGCGCGATCGCAAGGATTTCAAACCGGTGCCGATCAATGAAATCTGGCCTGACGCGCCGAAATCCGTTCCGGTTCCGGGCGGCAAGGATAAACCGTGGTTGCGTCTGTCGCCGAATGTCCATGGCACGGACGGGTTCTTTGTTGCGGTGTTCGAACGGACCGCCAAAGGCAAGGTAAAATAATGGACCGACCGGTGATGACATATGGCATCCGGCCCGTCATCAGCCTTAGTCCGTCTGCACAAAAAAAGGCCCTGCGAGGAATACTCGCAGGGCCAGTTTTGTTTTACCGTGAACGCAATATTGCGTTAAGTGGCTCTTCTGCAGATTGCCGGTCCCACGGTGTCGCGGGCGTCAGCCCGTTTGTTGCTCAGAGCAGGTTATTCGGTTTTCTCGGCCGGAATGTCATAGACCGGACCATTGCTGTCCGAACCTTCCGAATTTTCGAGATTGTTCATACCGGGAATAACATCATCCTCTGCATCGGGGCCGGTCTTCAGGCTTTCGCCGATTTCGGCACTCGGCGCAGCCGGTGCAATGGTTTCGGATTTTTCAGCCGGGGCGGTTTCTTCCGTACCGAAGATCGGCAGGGCGGAACCGCCATCTTTCTGGGTCATCGCGATTGCGGTTGCAGTACCGGCAACCAGAATAAGACCAGCGACGGCGAGTGCGATTTTGCTACCTTTGGAAGTGCTCATGATTACGTGTCCCTTGCTTCGATCAAAAATGCGTTGCTCATGCTCGGACGCGTTGTTTCCCGCGTTCCGTTGATTGGAATACTGCGCGACCATTGCGAAGGAAAAAGGGACCAATTGTGTAATTTTCGGGGGATGATGTGCGCAAAAACGCCGCAATTCTCCGTGCCGGTCCGGCAACAGGGCACAAGTTTTTTGAATGCATCGTTGGGGGACCGCCTGCGCCGGGTTGCCCATCACGATGGTTTGGCGTATGTACGGCGCAACCCCATCTTCGACGGAGATACGGCCCGATGACTGATCGCGTGCTGATTATTGATTTCGGATCCCAGGTTACCCAGCTGATTGCACGTCGCGTGCGTGAAAGCGGTGTCTATAGCGAGATCCACCCTTTTAATAACATCTCGGATGCGTTCCTTGATGAATATGCCCCCAAGGCCGTGATCCTTTCGGGTGGCCCGGCGTCTGTCCATTGGGACAAGGCCCCGTCGGCACCGGCAAAGGTGTTTGAGCTCGGCGTTCCGGTTCTGGGCATCTGCTATGGTCAGCAGACCATGGTCAACCAGCTTGGCGGCAAGGTCGCGACATCCGATCATCGTGAATTCGGTCGTGCCTTTGTTGACGTGATCGAAGATTGCGCGCTGTTTACCGGCGTTTGGGCCGCGGGCGCACGCGAACAGGTCTGGATGAGCCACGGCGACCGCGTTGATGCACTTCCCGACGGTTTCCGCGTTGTTGGCAAATCCGAAGGCGCACCGTTTGCCGCCATCGCCAATGACGAAAAGAAATTCTATGCGGTTCAGTTTCACCCGGAAGTGGTCCATACCCCGCATGGCGCACAGCTCCTTAAGAACTTTACGCATGGCGTTGCCGGTTGCTCTGGCGACTGGACGATGAATGCCTATAAGGACGATGCGATCGACAAGATCCGCAAACAGGTCGGTGATGGCAAGGTCATCTGTGGTCTGTCGGGCGGTGTTGACAGCTCTGTCACTGCGGTTCTGATCCACGAGGCAATCGGCGATCAGCTGACTTGCGTATTTGTTGATCATGGTTTCATGCGTGCGGGCGAGGCCGATCAGGTCGTCTCCCTGTTCCGTGACCATTACAACATCCCGCTGGTTCATGTTGATGCGTCCGAAACCTTTATCGGTGCGATCGAAGGCGAAACCGATCCGGAAGTAAAACGCAAAACCATTGGTCGTCTCTTCATCGAGACCTTCGAAGAAGAAGCCAAGAAAATCGGCGGTGCGGATTTCCTCGCACAGGGGACGCTGTATCCGGACGTGATCGAAAGTGTGTCCTTCACCGGCGGCCCGTCCGTCACCATCAAGTCGCACCATAACGTTGGCGGTCTTCCTGAACGCATGAACATGAAGCTGGTTGAACCGCTTCGTGAACTGTTCAAGGACGAAGTCCGTGACCTTGGTCGTGAATTGGGCCTGCCGGACAGCTTTGTCGGGCGTCATCCGTTCCCTGGACCGGGTCTTGCGATCCGTATTCCGGGCCAGCCGATCACGCGCGAAAAGCTTGATATCCTGCGCAAGGCCGATGCGATCTATCTCGAAGAAATCCGTAATGCCGGTCTTTATGACGCGATCTGGCAGGCATTCGCCGTTCTGCTGCCGGTCCGTACCGTTGGCGTGATGGGCGATGGTCGCACCTATGACTATGCCTGTGCACTGCGTGCGGTCACCTCGACCGATGGCATGACCGCGGACTTCTATGCGTTCCCGCCGGAACTGCTTGGCCGCATTGCCAACCGCATCATCAATGAAGTCAACGGCATCAACCGTGTCACCTATGACTTCACATCCAAACCACCGGGAACCATCGAGTGGGAATAAGTTGTCCGATATCGGAAACAACAAACGGCGCGTCCATTGGGCGCGCCGTTTTGTTTTTGAATGTCGTTCCACTCACCTGGACGTGTGGGAGAAAAATATACTGTACCTTGTTGTTAAAAACTTGCACCCTGACCTCAGGCCCTGCGCCGATCCTTGCAAGGACTGGTTGCTTTCAAGTTATGTCAGAATGCGAGACGACATATGACGGATGACGATTTCTCATTTCATGCGACGCGTGAAAAGCCTGTCAGAATCAAGTCTGATGAAGATATCCAGACATTCAATGGGAGCTGGTATCGGGGGGAGTCGACCAATTTCATTCCGTCCAAAAAGATGTTGCAGTCAAGTAGCGCGTTCAGAAGATTCATCATCAAGGGGTATGAGCCACCGGCCCCGTTCATTGATAAATCGACTGTTGTGACAGCCTTTGGCAGTTGCTTTGCACAAAACATTTCAAAGTGGTTGCTTGATAATGGCTACAATGTCCTTGGCAAAAAGCTCAATCTCAACTCGCATATCATCCGTTTCGGAGAAGGGCTGGTAAATACCTTTGCCATTCGCGAACAGCTTGAATGGGCGTTTGAAAATCGAAGCCTGGAAGAAGGGTTATGGTTTGGCGAGAACAAGGAAATTGTTCTGCCTGATGATGATGTCCGGGACGCGACAAAAACGCTTCTGATGAAAACGGAAACATTGATCATTACAGTTGGCCTTTCCGAAGTCTGGTTTGACAAGGTTTCCGGACGGGCATTCTGGCGCACAGTGCCCGCAGAAAACTTCGACAATGAAAGACACGGATTCAGATTAACAACGGTCGAGGAAAACCGCGAAAATCTGGAAAAGATTGTCGAATTGCGAGATCGCTATATTCCGGATTGCAACATCATCTTCACGCTTTCGCCCATTCCACTGATGGCGACGTTTCGAGATATAAACTGCATTTCGGCAAACACGGTATCAAAGTCGATTTTGCGCATCGCGCTTGACGACCTGATGGGGGAAAAACACGACCGGGTTTATTATTTTCCGTCATATGAACTGGTCAAGGAAGTCTATCCGGACCCGTTTGATGACGATAACCGGCACCCCAAGAAACCCTATATCCAGGAAATCATGCAGCTATTTGCCCGCGCTTATTGCGAGGATACGTAAGCGGCTATTGATTTTCAGGCCGATCCATCCATCTTGATGCGTCCCAAACCTTCAAACAAGAGCCAAGAAAATCGGCGGTGCGGATTTCGTCGCACAGGGGACGCAGTATCCGGACGTGATCGAAAGCGTGTCCTTCACCGGCGGCCCGTCAGTCACTATTAAGTCACACCACAATGTCGGTGGTCTTCCGGAACGTATGAACATGAAGCTGGTTGAGCCGCTTCGTGAACTGTTCAAGGACGAAGTTCGTGACCTTGGGCGTGAATTGGGCCTTCCTGACAGCTTTGTCGGGCGTCATCCGTTCCCTGGACCGGGTCTTGCGATCCGTATTCCGGGCCAGCCGATCACACGCGAAAAGCTTGATATCCTGCGCAAGGCCGATGCGGTCTATCTCGAAGAAATCCGCAATGCCGGTCTGTATGACGCGATCTGGCAGGCATTCGCCGTTCTGCTTCCGGTCCGTACCGTTGGCGTGATGGGCGACGGTCGTACCTATGACTATGCCTGTGCACTGCGCGCGGTCACCTCGACCGATGGCATGACCGCTGATTTCTATGCGTTCCCGCCGGAACTGCTTGGCCGCATCGCCAACCGCATCATCAATGAAGTCAACGGCACCAACCGCGTGACTTACGACTATACCTCTAAACCACCCGGAACAATCGAGTGGGAATTTCGTGCACAGGAAACTTCAGGAAAAAGGTTGCCTCGGTTGATAGTGCTCTTTTCGCCCGTATTTAATTTGCCGTACCCTAATTAAAAGAAAAGCACTAGAAACCTATAATCTATGCCGTTTCTGATTAAAAGGTCTCTGCGCGTGATTTCGAAATTCAAAGCTGTTCTGAAAAGTTTCGCGAGGGCCCGGCGCGCCGAGGCTGCGGCAGAACAAATTCTGCTTAATCAGGGTAAAATCCTGACCGGGATGTTTGCACATAAGGATGCAGCCCGACTGTGTGAGTATGAATGGAAAGTGTTCTCGCAATGGGGCGAGGACGGCATCATTCAGTTTTTGATTTCCGAGATAGAGATTGAACATCATACCTTCATTGAATTCGGCGTCGAAGCTTTCTTTGAAAGCAACTGCCGTTATCTTTTGCAAGGGTGTGACTGGCAGGGTTTTGTCATCGATGGTTCACAAAAGAATATTGCACGTCTGAGGCAAAGCGACCTTTATTGGCGCCATGATTTGCAGTCGGTTGCGGCCTTTGTCGATAAGGATAATATCAATAGCCTTTTGACTGGATCCGGGTTTGATCGTGATCTTGGGGTTTTAAGTATCGATCTTGATGGTAACGATTATCATATTCTTGAGGCCATCAATTGTTTCGAACCCAGGATCATTATTTGCGAGTTCAATCCTTACTTTGGGCGTGAGCGGGCGGTTTCCGTTCCTTATGATCCAAAATTTTATCGAACTGAAAAGCATTATTCTAACCTGTATTTCGGCGCCTCGCTCAAGGCATTTATCCATCTTCTGGAAGGCCGGGGATATCGTCTGATCGGAACCGGAGCGATGGGCGGAAATGCGTATTTCGTTCGAAAAGACCTTGTGAATGCCAAGCTTGAGAAGCTGTCACAAAACCCGATCCATTTTAACGGTAACTGTCGTGAAAGCGTTGACCAGAACGGCAATCTCACCTTTCTGCGCGGCGAGGAACGCCTGAAAGCTATTCGAGGGATGCCGGTGGTTAATGTCATCACCGGCAAATCCGAAGCGCTTTAGGTTAGCTGATTTTTGCGCGATCATTTTGTTGCGTCATTTGCCAAACATCATAACCCATTGGTCGCTGTTGGAGCCGCTCTGATCCATGATTTAGGCGAGATTTTTATTCGGAAGTAAATTATTTAGGGTAAATGATCCTGCCGGGGAATGCCGTTGGAAACTCTCGTTTCTTTCTCTAAAAATCGCCTGCTGCATTCTTTTCTTTAAAGGTTTTTTTTAAAAGTATTTGTTATGATCATTAGAAAATACACAAAATCATCATCTTTTTATCTGGGGACCAAGGCAGGTTTTTTTGAAAGAAATGAGTCAAATCTAAACGAATCCTTGAAAGAGAATGAATTGTACTCGAAACAGCCCAAGAGAGAGATGTGTAAGATTTGTTCGTCTAGACTTCCCGGGGATGAGGATTTTCAATCTCACAATGTGAGCTATGTTTTTTGTACAGATTGCGGCCATTTAAACGGAGTTTTTGAAGATACGATAGAATTTGTTGATAAAATTTACATGGAAGATAGTGGCGCAGAATATGCCAAAAATTATTTGGATGAGGATTTTTTAAATAGAGTCTCAGATATTTACGCTCCAAAGGTGGATTTTTTGCTATCGGTCGTTCCTGACGGGAATTGCGAAATACTGGATGTTGGATGTGGTGCTGGTTATTTTGTTTTGGCTTCATTGATGGAAAACCAACAGGCCAGTGGAATTGATGTTAGTGACGTCATGGTGAATTTTGGCAATCAGCAAATTCTGAGCCACCAAGGGTGCGCACCTTTGCAAAAAGTTAAAGAGGATGGTTTTTTTGAAGAAGTTACCAAGACAGGAGCGGATGTTGTATCTGCAATAGGGGTGATAGAGCACCTTCGCCAACCGCATAAATTATTTGAGGCCTTCAAAGAAAGTAAGGCAAAATATCTATATTATTCTGTTCCGATGTTTTCGTTGTCTGTCGTATGTGAGAATGTTTTCAAAAATGTGTTTCCGCGCCAGCTTTCTGGTGGGCATACCCATCTATTTACAGAGAAATCCATTTCCAGGATGCACGAATTACTTGGTGTCCGTCCTGTTGGGGAATGGAGATTTGGCACCGACTTTATGGATTTGTATCGGCATCTAAACATTTATCTTCGGGCTAACAACGTCTCTCAGAAGATGCTGGATTATTTTCACGCAGGGTTCGCAACAAAGATAGATGACCTTCAAGCCGCATTGGACAAAAACCACTTTTGTTCGGAAATACATGTGGTTGCGGTTAAGGATTAGTCGGGGACAAAACTGGCAAAATTCGTAATTTTGTCAGTCTCTGCGTTGCAAAGACTTTAGTGCAATTTCCGTTTGGCGGGCCTGATGTCATTGCAATCAATTCAATTGATTGATGGGCTGGTCTTTACCTGGTCAGTCGACTGGTCCGGATGATCCGCAATCACTTGTCGCGTTGCACGCACCCGAAAGCACGCTTTGAAGGCTGCGCTGCCAATTGAATGTCAGACAGGATGACAGTGAAATAACCGCTGTCAGCATGACGATTATTCGAAGGCAGCGCATTTTCCTTTTCCTATTTCCGAAGGGCGGGCAGGCCGACACCCGTGCTTTCAAATCCGCCATCGGTTGCGATGGTTTGTCCAGTCACAAAACTTGCCTTGTCACTGCATAGGAAAAGGATGACTTCGGCGATTTCATTTTCCGTGCCATATCGGCCAAGCGGCATAGCATCAAGGTAGGCTGATATGATGTCGGTTGAATGGACTGCCATCGCCAGTTTGGTTTTGACCGGGCCGGGGCAGACGCAATTGGCGCGAATGCCGTATTCGCCAAGTTCGGCAGCCTGTTGTTTGGTCATGTGAATGACGGCAGCCTTTGACGTACCATAGGCCACCCGAAGGGTCGATGCACGCAGGCCTGAGATCGAGCCGATATTGACAATTGCGCCTTTGGTTTCCTTTAGCGCCGGAATGGCTGCCTGCGACACCAGGAACACGCCATCAAGGTTGGTTTCCATGATCCTGCGCCAGGTGGCAAAGCTGGTTTCTTCGACCGGAAGGAAATCGGCAACCCCGGCATTGTTGATGACTGCATCAATCCGGCCGAATTCAGAAAGAACATCGTCAATCATCTGATCGACCTGTTGGGGGACGGAAACATCAAAGATGAATGCCTTGCCATCCGTCATCGCGCTTGTGGCCTGTGTCAGTTCATCCCCGTCACGATCAATCATTGCCACTTTCCAGCCCTGTTCGATGAACAGTTTGCTGGTGGCAAGTCCGATCCCGCGCGCAGCCCCTGTGACCAGGGCGATCTTTTGTGTCATCTGTTCCGTCCTCTCCTGAAGCATTTGGTTTTTTTACGATGGTGCCATCGCTTTATTGGCTTCATTTAGGCAAAACAATCACGTTGCGGCAAGTGCCGCATCGTTTCGGGTGGAACCCGGCATTGTGTCAGGCATGGAGAAACAACTGTGCGGCATAGACCAGCATGGCAGACAGGCTAACGAAATAGGCAATGGACCGCACACCGTGTACATGGGGGGACAACGGGCATATTAGTTTCGCATTTCTGAGTAGAGTTTGTTGCTCAAATCTCTAAATCACTCCATTTGACGGGTTCACCTCGCGCGATATCTCTTTTCACCGTTTTGCCAATGACTTCAGAGTAGTGCTTGGAAGCTAATCCAAATCCAGGGCGAATTCTGCGGACATCATCTTTTGAAATAGTTGTCCCAGAGGGGAGGTCTCTTACGAAATACAATGATCGACGGAATGCTTTGTTTGCTGTTTCCGCGTCAGGACGAGAAAACTCTTCTCTTCCCAAGGCGAGCCATGCGTCACGTGTGTCATTGACCAGTGCCGACAACTCGTCTGGTTCCAGGGAGAATGTGCTGTCTGGTCCTTTTTCCAATCGACTCATGGTGAAATGTTTTTCGATCGCGACTGCTCCCAAAGCAACGGCAGAAATTGCCGCAGTATTCGTCAGTGTGTGGTCTGACAAACCCACTTCGACGTTAAACGTTTTCTTAATATAGACCATATTGTTTAGGTTGCATTGGTCAAGAGGAGCTGGGTAGCTGCTAATGCAATGAAATAACAAGATGTTCTTAATCCCGCTGCGTCTGGCAACTTCGACGGCGTCACCAATCTCGCTTTCGCTTGCCATCCCTGTCGACATTAGGATTGGCTTTTGGGTCTCGGCTATTCTTTCAATTAACGGGTGATCATTAAGCTCAAAGGAGGCAACTTTGTATGCGGGGGCATCAAGCCTCTGCAGCAAGTCAATAGCTGTTTCATCAAATGGAGAGGAAAAAATAGTAATACCGATTTCCCTAGCGTAACGGAACAGTTCCTCGTGCCATTCATAAGGAGTATGAGCCTCTGTATAAAGCTGATATAGCGTGTAACCATCCCACAGTCCTCCAGTGATTTTAAAGTCGTCACGGTCACAATCAATGGTCATACTATCGGCCGTATAGGTCTGCAATTTAACAGCATGAGCTCCAGATTTCTTGGCCGCTAATATACTTTGTTTTGCTCTGTCAATTGAGCCGTTATGGTTGGCGGACAATTCTGCAATTATGTAGGGAGGGTATGATTGGCTCAGCTCTCGGTTTGCAATCTTGTACAATTTTGCCTCGAATGAACGAAAAACTACGTAAGTGAAAAGGTGGTCTGTATTTCAGTCCAGCCTAACTTTGCTACTTGCTCTTTCATTAGAGCATTATTTGTTGGGATATTGATGTAAAAATTTGGTGGTCTAACAGATTTTATTTCTTTGAGAGGGCTGTGGTTTTGAATGATGAAGTCAAGTACGGTGCTTAAGAATTTTTCTGATCCATCAATCAATGATACGGATATGCAATTGCTATCCATTACATAGCAAGACCCAATGCATTTAAAATTTTCATAGATAAGGTACCAAGCTATATAAGGGTTTTTCATCACAAATTCATAATGTTCATCGTAGCTTGGTGTTGACTTGTGACTTATGTTAAAGGAGCGATTTTTTAATAGATTGTACAAATCGTTAACTTGTTGTTCTGTTCCTTCAACTTTGGTGAACGTTATTTCATTTGTCATGTAGTTACGTCTGTCGTTTCAGTTTTATCAATTTAATTTAGCGTGTAGTATAAGATACCATGTTCCGGTTTTGATTCAACTTCGAGAAAGCCGGCGGACTTGAAAGTATTATTGCTTGCTGCGTTGTCAATCCGAACGACGGCAATGATCTCGTGCGAATGAATCTGTCTAAATTTCTCTACACAGGCCCTCAATAGAGGAACTGCTTTCCGTTGTCCTCTATGCTTGGGGTTTAGGTTGATGGAGACTTTGGCGGAGAGCTGTCCCGAAACTCTGTCGAATCTGACCATGCCGACTTTATCGCCATCTATCTCTCCGATGAATATGAAACTGTCAGGTGCTGATAATGTTTGAGTGAACCATTTCTCATGTTGTTCAATTGTTATTAGGTCAGAATTTAGTGACATGGCACGAGTTGTTGGATCATTCCGCCAAGAAAGAATATCTAAACTATCTTCTGCTCGGCATTCTCTAATCTTGATGTGAAGCATTCGGGGAATCCAGTCAAAATACTGATGTTCGAAATGGGGTAAATTTATCCTAATTCGCGAGATAGACAGTGAGGATAACTCATTAAGGTGGAAATATAGCTGCCATAGGTGGACCACTCGAATAATCTTGTTGCGATGTTGGCTTAAAATTTCCCGGTGCGGGATGATTCTTAACTTGGTAAAGCCTTAAACGCAAATCTAGGACGGTGGAAACCTAGTAATCGGACTGCGGTTCTGTTTTATCTTGTCTGCTAGCAAAACAATCACGATGCGGCAAGTGCTGCATCGTTTCGGGCGGAACCCGGTATCGTGTCAGGCATGGACAAACAACTGTGCGGCATAGACCAGCATGGCAAGCAGGCTGACGAAATAGGCGATGGTTCTCACGCCTTTTACCGGGCCGAGATGTTCGATCCCGGAAAGATACCATCCGCCATGCGCAAGACGGGCAAGAAGAAATACAGTCGCACAGGCGATGGTGACCGTATTCGAAACACCGGTTGCCTGTGCGACAAGAGTGATGATTGCAAACGGTACGAGGTTTTCCAGATGGTTCTGATGTGCGCGCAACCCGCGGGCGGCCATGCCCGCACGTTCCGGAAGGCCGTCACGATTGCCCATCAGCTGTGTGCCACCAACACCGGGTTGTTTGGCATAGGCGTAATTGTAGGCCCACGGAAAGGCCAGGCACAGCAGGGCATTTAACAGCAGAATGAAAAGCTCGTATGTCACAGGGCACCCGTAAAGTTATGAGAATGTTGGCTTTACGTTAATTGCAGGCATTCCGGATCAGCTAGTCTGGCGCCGGAAGTCAGTCATCCGCAACAAATTCAAGCAGATCACCGGGCTGGCAGTCCAGTTCCTTGCAGATCGCAGCCAGGGTTTCAAAGCGTACGCCGCGCACCTTGCCCGATTTCAAAAGCGACAGGTTCTGTTCGCTGATTCCGATCCGGGCGGCAAGATCCTTGGATTTCATTTTGCGGGTGGCCAGCATCACGTCAAGTCGGACAACAATCCCCATCAGACGAAGCTCCGGTTTTCATCATCAATCCGTGCCGCTTCGCCAAGCACCCAGGCAATCACGATAATCAGCGCGCCAAGGAAAAGCGTGCTGGCCTCGGCATTGCCAAGGCCAATGGACAGCATCCGTTCACCGGCCGGGCGGTGGAAGGTCGCCAATACCGATGTCACAGCCCCGGTCAGCGGTTTGGCCAGTGTTTGTACCAGAAGCGCGACGCCAAACAGTTTAAGATGACGGATCGTTTCAGGCTGGAAAATCGCGTTATGGGCAAAGGCCCCGAACATCTTGCGCAGGTGAAGCAGCCCATAGGCCATGATCAATGACGGGATCATCATTACCAGCATGGTGGCATATTTCTGCCATCCCGAAAGCGCGTGCAATTCCGCAAGGCTGACCGTCATCTGGCTGGTGCTGGCTTCGACCCATCCCGGCAGATACCAGACCATTGGAATGGCAAGAAACTGAACAACGATCGCAACCGCACATCCCCAATAAAGCAGGGTGCTGAGCCTGCGAACATTTTTAAGGGTATCGGGCTTCATGGCATGTGACGTGGATGGGGTGGACATGGTGGGGCTCCTGTCAGGGATATTCACGAATCGATTTATATAATTAATGTAAAACATGAATAAATTGTCGAAATGAGTCAATACGAAATTGACCGATCGCTGTGGGGTATCGGCGCAGGTCGCGGGTGTCGAACTTGCGGTGTCGGGCGTTCCCTTGTGATTTTTTCAACCGGGCAGGGGCCGGGGCAATTGGAAATCGGCGCTGTCGTGGATCGTATCACGGTGTTTTGGTTCAGTTCCCCTTGCCTTGGATCGGCTGTCATGGAAAATAGGGGCATGTCAGAAAGCAAAACCAAATCCCCGATCGCCAAATCCCCGGTTGGCAAAGCCCCGGTCAGTAAGGCCATGTCGTCGCCAACCGAAACAGATTGCCAGGAATGCGATACGGCAGCCCGTCTTGGTCTGAGCACCGAACAGGGTGAAGCCGTCACGCGCGATGCGTCACGTGCTGTGGGGGCGAACCTGTCGCTGCCCCATATCGAGGCCGCGGCAAAGATCTTTGCGCTTTTGGGGGATGCCGGGCGGTTGCAGCTGGTTTTGCGGTGTATGGAACGCCCGCAGACCGTCAGTGAGCTGGCCGATGCGACCAACATGTCGCAGTCGCTTTGCAGCCATCATTTGCGCCATTTGCGCGATCAGCGGATTTTGGCATCCGAGCGCCGCGGACGGCATATTTTCTATCAGATCGATGATGAACATATTTCGCGCGTGGTGCGTGATGTCTTTGCGCATGTGACGCACGACTGATCTGACTTTGTTTTAATTCAGCTGCTTGAAGAATGGTTGCCGGGCAGGTGACCGGCCGGTCAGGCATGGCATTTCCAAACATTCAAATCCGTATTTGAATGTTCTTGACAGATAAATATATGAAGCATAGTTTGAATATAACATATGAATGAAAATTTGATTTTATGAGGTGATGAATGTCCTTCGTCGCAAAATGGGAAGACCTTCCGGCAATTGGTGACTGTGCGCAGTGCCGCGCATCATTGATTAATGTTCTTTCGCGGGCCATTCCGGGGCGTGGTATTTCCGGGGATGGGCAGGGCATATCAACATCATCACCGATCAGTGCGGATGAAGACGCCACCTTGCGGGACATTCTTGCCCGTCAGGCTGATGCCAAACGCCATTACCATTGGCAGGTGTCGGGCATGGATTGCGGATCCTGTGTTGCCAAGATCGAAGCCGCCCTTGGCAAAATGGATGGCGTGTCCTGTGTCGATGTCTCGATGTTGCGCGAAACCGTTACTCTTGGCATTGTTGATGATCACCAATCTGATCGCGCCGCGGTTACTTCGTTACTGAACAAGCTGGGCTATCCGGCCCGCGAGAAAACGACACCGGGCATGACGCGCACCCAGCGCAATACATCCTGTTGTGCCGGTGACGCATGCACGCAGGATGGCGCCCCCAATTCGACCAGTCGCAGTCACAGTCACAGTCACGACGCGACCGCAAAAGTTGCGGATGTTGATGCTGATGCCGGTACCGGTATCAAACGGCGGTTTGTACCCTGGTCGTCTGAAAATGATGAAATTGCCTTTGCGGCCATTTGTCTGGCGCTGGGCGGTCTGGCGGGGGTGATTATCCCGTCATTCGGGTCTTATGCCATGTCTGTTGCATCGGTTCTGGCTGCCGTGCCGGTAATGAAAAAAGCGATGCGACTGGCACAAAGCGGCGCGATTTTCTCGATCGAACTTCTGATGTCGGTTGCCGTCATCGGGGCGGTGGCGATAGGCGAAAGTCTTGAGGCCGGTATGGTCGTGCTGCTGTTTGCGATTGGCGAACGGCTTGAAGGTGTTGCGGCCGGTCGCGCACGAAGCGGGGTCAAGGCCCTGATGAAGCTGGCCCCCGAACAGGCGCGGCGCATAACCGGCGATGGCGTGCAGACCGTTTCACCAGCAGAACTTGCATTGAACGACCTTGTTGAAGTCCGCCCCGGGGAACGGGTCCCGGCCGATGGTGTGGTTGCATCGGGGGCGGCTGATATTGATAACAGCCATCTGACAGGGGAATCTGTTCCGGTCTATTGCAAGGCGGGCGATGACGTCTTTGCCGGTGCGATTGTCACAGACAGCCCGGTGCGGATCACGGTTACCCGTGCTGCCGGGCAGACCATGCTTGATCGCGTGATCGAGCTGGTCGAACAAAGCGAAAAGCACAAGGCACCGGTCGAACGGTTTGTGGCAAAATTTGCCCGTATCTATACACCGATCATCATGGCGCTTGCCGCCGCGACCGTTATCATCCCGCCGGTTCTGTTCGGGCAGGGCTGGGAAGAATGGATCTATCGCGGCTTGGCATTGCTTTTGATCGGCTGCCCCTGTGCGCTGGTGATTTCAACACCGGCTGCTGTGACATCGGCCCTGGCACGTGCCACCAGGATCGGCCTTCTGGTTAAGGGCGGAGCCGGGTTGGAGCTCATCGGGGCGGTACGCACCATGGCGTTTGACAAAACCGGCACCCTGACCGAAGGAAGGCCGAAAGTTGCTGCGATCAAAACCACGGATGGCTATGGCGAAAACGGCCTTCTGACCATTGCCGCGGCGCTTGAAACCGTGACGTCCCATCCGTTGGCCCGTGCCGTTGTGGCGGCGGCGGAAAACCGGAACCTTGAATTGCCGGTGATCGAAGATGCCAAAACCATCGCCGGTGCCGGTGTCGAAGGCAAAATTGATGGTGTGACCTATCAGGTGGGGGCGGCCACCCGGCTTGGCATCACGCCGAATGGCGAAATGACGGGCTGGCTGACCGCACAGGAAGAAGACGGCAGCACAGCGGTTGTCATCCTTAAAAACGGCCAAATCATCGGTGCATTGGCACTGCGTGATGTGGCGCGCGCCGATGCGAAGGCCGCCCTTGCCGAACTTAACAGGCTTAACATTACCCCGGTGATGCTGACAGGCGACGCCACCCCTGTTGCCAAACGCATGGCAGCCGATCTTGGCATGGATTATCGCGCCGAACTGATGCCCGAAGACAAGCTTGATGCCCTGACGGCCCTTCGGGGTGATCCGAAACGTTCCGGCCCGGTTGCGATGGTTGGCGATGGCATTAATGACGCACCCGCTCTTAAGGCCGCGGATGTCGGTATTGCCATTGGTGGCGGCACCGATATCGCGCTTGAGGCCGCCGATGCGGTCGCGGTCAAGGATCGCCTTGGGGATGTCGTCAATCTGGTCAAACTGTCGCGTGCGGCGCGTCGGGTGATCCGTGAAAACATCACGATTGCACTTGGCCTCAAGGCCGTCTTTCTGGTGACGTCGATCACCGGCTTGACCGGCTTGTGGCTGGCTGTTCTTGCCGATACAGGTGCAACGGTCCTTGTGACCATCAACAGCCTGCGTCTTCTGATCGCCCTGCGCACCGCGCGATAGGAAAAAGGTCCCGAAAAGAGAAAGCGGCGGTTATCGTTTCCCGCATCGATAACCACCGCTATTCCACCTTGAGAGGCCTACGGGGAGAGAGGACCCGTAGGTGAGAGACAAGCCGTTTTGGGGACAAATGCGAATGGGTTGCATTCGCGGGCTGTGTCGAGACCTGTTATAGGTGAGGGAAAAACATTGCGCAAGTGAAAATCGTTCTCATTTGCGTAAAATTTTTAGTTGATAATTGTCTTATTTAAATAGCCCGACCAAAACAGTCGGTTAATCTGCCGGTTTTCTGCGGTTTCTATGGGGCTAAAACGATAAAACCCGCAGCATTTGTGCGGGTTTTATCAATATTCATTCGGGATGCGTTTACGCCGTAATACGCCGCAAATGGTTATCCCAATGCAGCGATTTATGAGAATCGTCGGGAAGTTCCACGCGTTTTCGGCGAATCGCATCAAGTCGCCAGCCATTGCCAAGGCCGCTGGTGCCGACGAATTCACCCGGGCGATCGGTTGCGGCAAGCCCGCATCCGTCCGGGGCTGCGATATGGGTCAGGAATCCATTTGTCTTTGCATCCCAGAATGTCACAAGTCCGCCGCGCGGGCACGAAATGCCAAATACCTGGCCCGATGCATCAAAGCGCACCGATCCGCAATATTGGCGCATGCGGTACTGGACATTGTCGGGGGCTTCGATCGGGCGGATTTCCTTGCCCGGTTGCCATATACCGACAAGCGGCACCTGATCATTGATCTCGCCCTGATACTGGAAACCGGCGGCAATGGTGCCATTGGCCGCGACATCAAGATGACGGATGGAAAGCTGATGCCAGTCATGTTTCAGCGACGCCTGATGGATCAGTTTGCCGGTCCGTCGATCAATGATCGACAGATTGGGTTCCATCGAATCGATATTAAGGGCCGTGCGCCCGTCAAAGTCGGGATGGGTATGCAGCCCGCCATTGGCAATCACCAGATGTTCACCGCCGGGCATCAGATGCAATTCATGCGGCCCGGTGCCAAAGCTGTCAAATTCCGCGACCCGGCGATAACCATCCTCGGCATCCCAGACCGACACAACACCGCGCGCATGATCAAAGTCATTCTCGGTGATATAAAGAAACCGCCCGTCATTGGAATAAATGGCATGTCCATAAAACCGGCGGTCTTCCGGACAATGCAGTTTGGCACGGACATCGCCGGTATGACGGTCAAGGATCAGCCCGTAAAGGCCGGGGCGGCGTTCAACGGCTGCGACATCAACATGATTGGGGCGAAGGCCGATATCATGTCCGCGTCCCGGCAGGGCCTGTTCAAACAGGATCTTGCCCGATGCGTTGAACGCGCTGACATAATAATCATCGGCATCCCCGGCACTGGCCGAGATATAGACCGCGCGATCTTCGGGTGCCGGCGTGCCGGCCGCACGGGCGATATCAATCGGCAACAGGGTAAATGCCCCGCCAACCCCCATGAGTTTCAGAAACTCGCGACGTTGATGTCTCACTTTATCCTCCGTATTCAGGCCCGGTCAGGGGTGCTCAATCGCCGTCAAGCGCATTGAACCCGCCGCCAAGCTGGGTATTGCCGCCAATATCGTTTTCAACAAGAGTGGTCAGAAAATCGATCTGGGATTTGAATTCCGCGAGCTTGTCATACCCGTCAGGCTGGGCCAGAAGGTCCTCGACCGAGGCAGGAAGACCATCAAGCGCGTCGACCACGGTTTGCCAGTTCAGTCGGAACGAACGATCCAGAAGGCTGCTGTCAATCAGGGCAGCCAAACCGGTTCCTTCGCTGCCGACATCGCCCCATTTGCCATCATAGATCGCAAACAGACCGGTCAGGTTATGGGCGATGTTGCGAAGTGATCGTTTCGATACTTCGCTTTCTGCGCGGCTGGCCTTGGCGTCCTGCTTGTTATCGCCAAGCGGTTTGCCAAGTTTCTGGGCCGATATGATCAGGATACCTTCATGTAGGGCGCGATAAAGATCGGTCGCGGCAAATTTGGCGGTGGGGTAATCCATGCTGTCGGGGCCGGCTGTCGCCATGGCATCGGCAAATTCCGGCCATTCGTCGCGCAATTCCCCGGCAATCGTTTCAAGATTGGTGGCAATGGCAGCCCCGTACTGGCAAAGGTACACGCCGTCTTCGTCGCTGCTTGTCATGTGGGCGGTGTTTTTGGGATCAAACAGAACTTCTTCAAGTGCCGGGAACCCCTGAAGGGCGGCGCTGGCTTCTGACAGCTGTTCGGGATCAGTATAGCCTGCCGGTTTGCTAAACAGCAATTTCCGGAACTGGCGGGCGGCGGTGCCGTGCTTGTCTGGCCAATATTCGATATGCTGATCGCGGCCATTGGCAACCATCGGTCCCATGCGCCATGGCTGGATTTCCTGCCAGATATCCATTGCCTGATGGAAATCTTCCTGAACATCTTTCAGGTCATCGGCATCCGGATCGGCGCAGAAATCCGTGATCGACGTGCTGAGTTGCGCATTGGCTTTGTGAAAGTCATCAAGTTTCGGCGGCATGACTTCATTAAGAAGATGGTTCAGAACCGGCCGGTAATTTTCATCCGGGATATCGGCATGTGCGTTCGGGGCTGCAAAACCAATCGCAATTGCGGCGGTGGTTGAAAGAAGCATAAGACGCGAACATGATTTCAGGAGCATATGTCTTTTCCGAATATTCACTTGATCAGAAGGGCTTGGCGCCGGGGTAACCCATGCCAGGCTCAAAGTGACTTGAGAAATGCAAGCAGTTTCCTGCGCTCAGATGGTGGCAGCAATGTGACAGAATTGCGCGCAGCTTCGGCTTCGCCACCATGCCAAAGTACGGCTTCAAGAATGGTACGTGCCCGCCCGTCATGCAAGAATTGCGCGCGCGGATCAATCTGTTTTGCCCGTCCAATTCCCCAAAGCGGCGGGGTGCGCCATTCGCGTCCCGATGCCTGTGCTTCGGGGCGATGATCGGCAAGTCCTTCGCCCATGTCATGCAGCAACAGATCGCTATAGGGCCAGATCACCTGTCCGGATTGCTCGGCCATGTCGGGGCGTTCAGGCAATTGATAGCGCGGCGTATGGCAGGATGCGCAACCGATTGAAGTGAAAATCTGCTGCCCGGCAACGACATCGGCATCATGGGCATCCGGGCGCGCAGGCGGGGCGATGTTGCGCGTATAATACAAAACAAGGTCAGTGACCTGCGAATGGGCTTCGAGATTTTCGAATTCCGGGTCATTGCCATCCGGCGCGGTCAGGCAATTTTTCTGTGTTTCGGTGCAATCGCCCGATCCGTTGGGATAAAGCGGGGTCGACAGACCGATATCAAACTGAAAGGCATTCTGGTTTTGCTGATCAAGTGTCGGCATCCCGGCCTTCCAGCCAAATCGACCAATTGCCAGCTTTCCGCGGGCAATATCCCAGACATGATTGACCCGGCCCGAAATGCCATCGCCGTCACGATCCTGGGGATCGGCCGCCGCCAGCAACACATCGTCGGGGATGGCTTCAAGCAGGCCAAGACCGATCATCGGCGGTGCGAGGCGCGGAGAAACCATAACATCGGGATGAAGCGGCCCATAGGCCAGTTCGGTCATCTGGTAATCGGGTTTTTGCAGGGTAACGACTTCACCCCCGGCCAGGCTGACGTCTTGGGGCTGGTAGGTAACCTTTACACGGCCTTCGGCCTTGATGCCCGGGATTGAAAAGTCCTGAAACTGTCCGCCATAAACCGGATCGGGAATGGTTGCGATCTTGCCATCCAGATGGTCGCGCAACTGATCGGCGGTTTGCGGCGGGATCGACAGGCGCAGTAACATTGAAGTCGCGCCGTCACCCGGGGCATTTTCATCAACCGGATGGCCGCGACCATTGCGGATATGGCATCCACTGCAAGCACGCGAATTAAACAGCGGGCCAAGCCCGTCGGCGGTTTTTGTTCGGGTCGGGGCAGTCACCCAAAGCCTTTGAAAAAGGGCCTCGCCAAGCTTGAAATCAAGCCGCTTTTCAAAGGTCATATTGGCCGAATAATGGGTGAAAACATTCCGGCCATCTGCGTTGGGCCATGTAGCGTCCCCGCCGGGCAGGGCCGATGCAGACAGATCGTCAGCACGGGCAGGAATCAACGGTGCCATCAAACTGGCCATTACAAGACCGGATGACAGAATATAGCGCAGGGCAAAAGCGGGACGTTTCATGGCGGGTTCGGTTCTTGTCATTATTATAAAAAGCAAAACGGCGGGAGACACATCCCCCGCCGTTCAATGCCTTCAAGGCAGGTGCCGTAAAAAGGCTTAGTTGACTGCAGACGGATTGTCGAGGCTGTCGGAACCTTCGAACTCGATGCCGTCAATGCCGACAGCGGCAATGATCTGCTCGATCGACTTGGTCTGGTCAACCAGGGCATCGACAAAGGTCTGGACAACAGCGTTGCCTTCGTCATTGCCCATGGCAATCAGCTGGTCGAAATGTTCGCCGCCCTGTGCGCGGGTAACCATCGCCTTGCCGGCCAGAACCGACGTTGCAAGCTTGCCACGCAGTTCGGTATCAAGGGCTGCGTCTTTTGCTGCAACAAGATCGGAAAGCGACGGGCCTTCAACGACCGAACCGTCAACACGGGTGTAACGGCCAAGATAAACGTTCTGGATGCCCAGCGCGTCATAGTAGTGGCTGTTATGGGTGTTGTCGGAGAAGCAATCATGTTCTTCTTCCGGATCATGAAGCAGCAGGCCAAGCTTGGTGCGTTCGCCGCCCAGTTCGCCATAGGACAGCGAACCCATGCCGGTGACGATTGCGGTCAGACCCGGAACGCCATCACCTTCAAGAACGGTTTCGCGTGCTTCGCCGCCTTCGGCCCACTGTGCCGTGATCCATTCAAGGTCGGATACCAAAAGATCGCCAGCCGCCTTGAGATACGCACCGCGACGGTCGCAATTGCCGTTGGTGCATGCATCGCCAGCCGCATAGTCGGTCCATTCACGTGCACCTGCACCAGCACCCGTTCCATTCAGGTCCTGACCCCAAAGCAGGAATTCAATCGCGTGGTAGCCGGTGGCAACGTTGGATTCAACGTCGTCAATTTCATGCAGGCTTTCAAGCAAAGCAGCATCAATGGTCGATGCATCAATGGTTTCACCGGAAATCACCAGGGTCGGGTTGGCGACCACATTGGCGGTGTATGCCGGGTTTTCTTCGCTTTCTTCGCCATAAAGACCGGTTTCGACATAGTCGATCAGGCCTTCGTCAAGCGGCCATGCGTTAACTTTGCCTTCCCAGTCATCAACGATGGCATTGCCAAAGCGATATACTTCGGTCTGCTGATAAGGCGCGCGTGCTGCCAACCAGGCAGATTTCGCAGCACCAAAAGTCTCTGCCGACGGCTGTGCAACCAGTGCATCAATAGCAGCCTGAAGTTCTTTGGCAGTGATCAGTGAATCTTCGTAACCGGCATGCGCGATGTCGGCATAGGTCGTCAGAACGTCTTTGGCGCCCGGTGCGGCATATGCCTGCACACCAAGGGTCGACACCAATGCGGCCGTCCCGAGAATTTTTGCGATTTTCATAGGAGTTCCCATCTATCCCTGAAAGTGAGCCAAGGGCAATGCCCCGCGGATCAGAGCGGCAAAACATCTTGCGCAAATGAAGAAATTTGCTCCCCGATAGTCACCCTGATCCCTATGCTTCCGTTTAAGTGATACTGCTTGTGATAATGATTTTCAATTAGAGAATGGTTTTGTTGCCAAATTTTCACGTTTTTTGAATGTGGTAACCGCAATTTGATCTGTTCATCGGCGCAATACAGGTCATTATCACTATAGTGTTCATGATCAACCGTCCCGCCAGGAGAGGACCTGATGAGCAATCAGATGTCGGATGAAAAGCCGGATGAAAAGAAAGTCAAACTTTGGGACTTTCCGGTACGCCTGTTTCACTGGTCGCTGGTTGCGGCCATTGTTACGGCATGGTGGACCAACCGGGAACTGATGATCGATATTCACGCCATTGCCGGTTACACCGTATTGGCCCTTGTGCTGTTTCGCATCATCTGGGGCTTCGTCGGCAGTTCGAATGCGCGCTTTGCATCCTTTATCAAAGGCCCGAAAAAGGTCATTGGCTATGCGCTGCGGATCCCCCGGGGATCAATGGCGGACCTGACCTATGCCGGGCATAATCCGGCGGGCGGCTGGATGGTGATAGTGTTGCTGGTTCTTGTCGCGGTGCAGGCGGTAAGTGGCCTGTTTGCCAGCGAAGATACCTTCCTGTTCTTTGATGGTCCGCTTGTTGCCCATGTCAGTTCCGATCTTGCCAGCACGATGAACTGGATCCATCACACCAACATCAATCTGATCTATGCGATGGTCGGGCTGCATGTTTTTGCAGCCCTGTTTTATCTTGTGGTCAAACGCGAAAATCTGATCGGTGCGATGATTACCGGGGCCCGGACGGTTCCGGCCGAACTTGCGGCCCGCTTTGCGCAGATCCGCTTTGCCTCCCCGATTGCCGGGATTGCCATTCTCGCAGTTTGTGCTGTCATTGTTTGGGCGATGGTGACGGTTGCGCGCGGATAGTCGCGTGCGGATAAACGGCCGGCGGATCATCATCTGATCCGCCGTGCCAAGGGGAAAATGCCCCCGGCCTGAATTTTCCGGTGTGCTGCGCTGACAGCATGGGGGGTGAAAACCGGACCGGGGGCGCCCATCCAGGGGTAGGGACGGGCCAGTGTTTGCAATTTCGTTGGTTAGGTTATTTCGACCGATAGGTCTCGTGACAGCCTTTGCACGACTTGCCAAGATTGCCCATCGCAGCCCCCATGGCCGATTTGTCACCGGCTGCGGCGGCCATTGCCAATGCTGCTTCTTTCAGTTCCGGGAACCGTCCGGCAAAGTCATCCCAATCCGACCAGACTTTGTCGGTTGCCGTGGTTTTGACGGTTGCATCCATTGTTTTGGGTTCAAAAGCTGCCGGGGCGGCGTCTGCGGCAAAGGCGATGCCATTTGCCAGGTTGCGCAATACCGGATCAGGAAGGTTGCAGTCTCCCTTAAGGTAACAGCCAAGGGTCCCCATCGCCCCGCCGATACCATCCATCAGCATCTGGCGGTTCTGAACCGTGGCATTGTCCATTGTCTCGTCGGCAAAGGCGTTGATCGGCATCATGCTGCCTGCGGCAATCATGGCGCTGAACAGTCCTGCAGTCACAAGGTGCTTCATGGCTTCTCTCTGTTGTATTTTGCGGGGTCTCTCTGATCGCCAAGCGGGCGTTTGATTCTTATCTGTATAAGAAGCATCTTGTTGCTTCCTGCCCGTCGCTCGGATTAGGGTCAGGACCGATTGTCCCAGTTGCGCCCCGAAAACCGGAATCACAAGCGCGTGAGTAGATCAGTTTTTTCGTATCTCGCGTCAAAGGAACTGCCCCGTTATGTCGTCTGCCACCCCGCAAACTGTTTCGAATTCTGATGACCAAGCCATTCGCGAAGGACGCGCGCGTGCCCGCAACCTGATCCGTGAATGGGATCTGAGGCATGCCTATATCAACGGTCTTTGGCAGGATGCCGACAGCCGTGAGACTCTTGATGTGATTGATCCGGCCTGCGGGGATGTGATCGGTGCCGTTCCGTTCATGCGCACATCCGAGGCCAGGCGCGCGATTGATGCCGCCCATGATGCCTTTGCCGGCTGGTCCCGCACACTGGCAAAAGACCGTGCCGCTATCCTGCGGCGCTGGCGCGATCTGCTTGAAACCCATCAGGAAGACCTTGCGGCATTGATCACCCTTGAACAGGGCAAGCCCTATGATCAGGCCTTGCGCGAAGTCATCGGGGCGATTGCCTATGCCGAATGGTACGGCGAAGAAGCCAAGCGCGCCTATGGCCAGACCATGCCCGCCACCCAGCGCGATCGTCGCGTTGTCGTGCAAAAACACCCCGTGGGGGTCGTTGCGGCAATCACGCCCTGGAATTTCCCCCTGACCATGGTGGTGCGCAAATGCGCCCCGGCACTGGCGGCGGGCTGTACGGTTGTTGTCAAACCGGCCGAAGATACGCCGCTTTCGGCGCTGGCCGCGGCCAAGCTTGCCGAACAGGCCGGATTCCCGGCGGGTGTGTTCAATGTGGTTACCGGTCTGCCCCAGCCGATCGGCGAGGCCCTGACGGGGGATGAACGCGTTCGCATGCTGTCCTTTACCGGCTCGACCGAGGTCGGCAAACGGTTGATGGCGCAATGCGCACCCACGGTTAAAAAGCTGTCGCTTGAACTGGGTGGCAATGCGCCCTTCATCGTGATGGATGATGCCGATCTTGATGCGGCTGTTGCCGGGGCGATGATTTCCAAATTCCGCAACAGCGGCCAGACCTGCGTCTGTGCCAACCGCATTTTTGTTCAGGACGGGGTTTATGACGCGTTTGTCGAAAAATTCATTGCCGCAAGCAATGCCCAGACCATCGGCAACGGCTTTGTCCCGGGGACCGAAATCGGTCCGCTGATCAATCGGCAGGCGGTGGCAAAGGTCGAACGTCTTGTTGAAAATGCGCGCAAGGCCGGTGCCACGCTGGTCTATGGGGCCGAACGGCCCAAGGACGGACATTTTGTCCGCCCGCTGGTCATGACCGATGTACCCCATGATGCCGACTGCTTTAACGAGGAACTGTTTGCCCCGGTAGCACCGGTTTATCGTTTCGCGACCGAGGATGAGGTAATTGAACTTGCCAACCGGGTGCGCACCGGTCTGTCATCCTATCTGTATAGTCGCGATATCGGCCGTATTCAGCGCATTGCCGACAATCTGGAAACCGGTGTGGTCGGGATCAATGACGGCACCACCAGCCACGAAGGCGCACCGTTTGGCGGTGTGAAGGAAAGCGGGCAGGGACGCGAAGGTGGTCATTGGGGGCTTGAGGAATATCTTGAACCCAAATACCTCAATTACGCGATTGGCGGGCAGTAACGGCGGCCCCCGTTCGCTTTGGTTCAGTCCCGTGACGGAACCGGGAAAGGGGATGCGGTCAAATGCGGTTCCGGCCGGTTGAAATGGACGGATCGCAAAGCGATCATTCTACTTGTTGTTGTTGTCGTTTTGCGATCCTGACAAAGCTATGCAAGATTGATGAGTCGGATTCCGCGGAAAAACCGGTTTGAATTTGCCGTGTTTGGCAAAAATCCATGCAGTGCAAAGCATCAATCATGGCTGTTTTTTCTGCGACAATGGCGCAAATCGACGGGGTGAGATGCCCAGAACCCCTTTATATTAGTGGAATGCGCGGGTGTCGGGGCGGTCGGTGTCGCAGAAAATCCAGCAAAACGAGCATGTTATTTGTCATGATACGATCATGCGTTCTGCGCATGATAAGATTATGGCGGAAATGTTTCACGATATGCGCTGTGTGCATGGGTGGAGTGAGAAAACTCTTCTCGTGGGAATGCAAAAACAGGCGTAAACCCGTTTTCAGAGAACACAACGCAAAACCCAGACGCGACAAGCGCGGGATGCTTTTGAAAGGAAACGGACATGAAAATGTATCGTGATTATGACCTGGTTGCCCTGCAGCGCGAAGCAGAACGTCTCCGTGCTGTTGCAATGCGCAACATGTTTGCTGCTCTGGTTCGCAAAGTTGGCGCACTGTTCGGTGCCAACCGCAAGCCGCACGGTGGCGTACCGGCTGGCGCATAATATCGCCAGTACCAAGAATTCCGGTGCTGACATGATCAGCACCCTTAAAAACACCTCCGCAATCCTCCCATGCGGGGGTGTTTTTGTTTGTATGCTTCACCTTGGCCCGGCAGACGGTTATTAAGGGGGATTGCTGTCCCATTCCCGATCCCGGAAAGTTGGTTTTATGAAGCTCGCCCATTACGCCTTTGGTGAAGAAAATCGCGACAACGGTACGATTGTCATTGTCCATGGTCTGTTTGGTCAGGCCCGGAACTGGACCGCGATTGCCCGTCGGTTGGCGGAAAAATACCATGTGGTCACGGCGGATTTGCGCAATCACGGCCGGTCGGGCTGGGATATGGATATGACCTATGGCGCGATGGCGGCCGATCTTGCCGAACTGATCGGGTCCGTTTCCGATAAGCCGGTTCATCTTGTCGGGCATTCGATGGGGGGCAAGGCATCAATGGTGCTGGCATTGTCGGCCAATGCCGGACTGGTTGCCGATCTGGTGATCGTTGATATCGCGCCGGTGGCCTATGACCATGACTATACCGGTTATATCACGGCGATGCGCGGGGTCGATTTCGATAAGGTCACCCGCCGCGCCGAAGTTGAAGATGCGCTGTCATCCGGGGTTTCGGAAAAAGGCGTGCGTCAGTTCCTGGCCCAGAATGTCACAACAGACAAGGACAGCGGCAAAATGTCCTGGCAGGTCAATATTGACGCCATGGCGGCCCATCTTGATGACATCACCGGCTGGCCGCAATCGGATGTCAGCGGATCCTATGACGGGGATGTTCTGTTTATTTCCGGGGCCAATTCGCATTATGTCGATTCCCGTGATCGCGACCACATCAAATCACTGTTTCCCAAGGCGGCCTTCACCAGCATCAAGGGTGCCGGGCACTGGGTACATGCCGAAAAGCCCGAAGCCGTATTGCTGACCTTGTCTGCATTTCTCAAACGCTGAACAAAGGCGGGTGTCCAATGGTCGATCTTCCAAAAGGCTGGTCCATTCCCGATCTTGCCAATATCCGCATAGACGATATCGAATGCCTGTCTGACAACTGGTATCACCTTTATCGTGTCAGTTTTGATCTGAAACGGTCGGACGGATCTTGGCAACATCAAACCCGCGAGGCCTATGAACGCGGAAACGGGGCGGGCATTCTGCTTTATAACCGGGCCGACCGGACGGTGATCCTGACCCGGCAGTTCCGCCTGCCATCCTTTGTCAATGGCAACCCCGACGGCATGCTGATCGAAGTTCCTGCCGGTCTGCTTGATGATCGTGATCCGGCCGCAGCCGTGATTGCCGAGGTCGAGGAAGAAACAGGCTATCGCATCGGCAAACCGCAAAAGGTCTTTGATCTTTTCATGAGCCCGGGCTCGGTTACGGAACGGTTGCATCTTTTTGTCGCCGAAGTTCGCCGCGATCACCGCGAAGGCGATGGCGGTGGCCTGCACGAAGAAGGCGAGGATATCCACGTTCTTGAAATCGCCTTTGACGATATCGCATCGATGATAAGCGATGGCCGCATTCGCGATGCCAAAACAATCATCCTGCTCCAGCACGGGTTACTGACCGGCCTGTTTGACTAACCGGTTTGTTTTTGACAGAGCGGCGCTTTTACCCGGGGCAATTACCAAGGCAATTCCTGGCCGTCATAGGCAAAGAACCCGCCGGATTGTCGGGGTGTCAGGCCGTCAATCACCGCAAGCATCCTGGCTGTGGCCTGTTCGGGGTTTTGCACATCAAGGCCCGATTTGGCAAACGGACCGGAAAGGCCGGTATCGACCGTTCCCGGATGCAGGGAAACGCAAATGGCATCGGGCTTGTTGCGGGCAAGTTCAATCGATGCGGTTTTGACCAGCTGGTTCAATGCCGCCTTGGCGGCGCGATATCCGTACCATCCCCCCATCCGGTTATCACCGATACTGCCGACCTTGGCCGACAGGGTCGCAAAGACGGCCTTGCCCTTGCGCGGCAGCAACGGACAAAAATGCTTCATCAGCAATGCCGGGCCAATCGCATTGATCCGGAACTGTTTGGTCATATAGGTCGCGTCAATCTGACGCAGGGACTTTTCCGGCTGAAAGCTTTCATCATGCAGATAACCGGTCGCATCAATGATCAGGGCAATGTCACATCCATGTGCATCGGCCTGCATGCGGGCATCCCGCGCACAGGCATCGATGCTTTCGGGGATGTCGAAATCAAGTGACGGACGGGTTTTGCGTCCATAGGTCAGGACCTTGGCAAAATGCCCTGATGAGTGCAGATGGGTTGCAAAGGCGGCCCCAATGCCGCCGGTTGCACCAATAACAATCGCGATCTGGCCGGTCGGGATGCTTTTGAAGTGCGGTGTTTCAATGCCTGACATCTGCGTCCCCTGGATTGTGCTTTGCGTGGGTGGTTGCGTGATGTTTTACGGCGGTGAAGGCCGTGCAGTTCAGGATTGATGAGTGTCGGGGGGCAAAACCAAAAAGCCGCCGGCACGGGGCTGGCGGCTTTGGCAAGGTTTCGGTCAGGTCCGATTATTCGGCGGCGTTGATGCGCGCGATATTCGGGGCGCTGCGGGCGCCTTTGCCTTCGTGATCGTGGCGGCGGATGAAATCCTTGATCCGCGGGCTGATCTGTTCGCGCCAGCGACGGCCGTTAAACACGCCGTAATGGCCAACACCCTGTTGCAGATGATGCATGCGCATATTGTCGGGCAGGTTGCTGCACAACTTGTGCGCGGCCCGGGTCTGGCCCATGCCGGTAATATCATCGCGTTCGCCTTCGACCGTCAAAAGGGCGGTTTTGGTAATCGCGGACGGATCAACCGGCACACCCTGCCAGCGCATGGTGCCTTCGGGCAGGCTGTGTTCATGGAACACGACCTTAAGGGTCTGAAGATAAAACTCGGCCGTCATGTCCATGACCGCCAGATATTCCTGATAGAAGGATCGCTTGGCTTCGGCGCTTTCGCCGTCACCTTCGACCAGATGCAGGAACATGTCATGATGGGCCGACACATGGCGGTCCCAGTTCATGCTCATGAACCCGGCAAGCTGCATGAAGCCCGGATAAACCCGGCGCATCACACCGGCATGGGGCAGGGGCACATGAGACAGGACATGGCGTTCAAACCAGTCAAGGCTGTGCTGTTTTGCGAAATTGTTGACCTCGGTCGGGTTTTCACGCGTATCGATCGGCCCGCCCATCAGGGTCATCGAGGCCGGCTGGCATTTCTCGTTGCCGGCTGCCATCAGGGATGCGGCGGCGACCACCGGCACGGATGGCTGACACACGGCAATCATGTGGGTGTTGGGGCCAAGCTTGCGCAGGAACCGCATCAGGTAATCGATATAGCTATCAAGGTCGAAATGCCCCTGATGAACCGGGACGGTGCGCGCATCAATCCAGTCGGTGATGTAAACATCGTGATCGGGCAGCAATGCCTCGACCGTGCCGCGCAGAAGCGTTGAAAAATGCCCCGACAGCGGTGCGACAAGCAGCACACGCGGATCATCGGGCTGGGTTTTCAAGTGATCGGTTTCGCGCTTGAAATGCAACAGATCACAAAAGGCCTCGCTATGAACGATTTCTTCGGTGATCGGCACGGTTTCGCCGTCAATGGTCGTGGTTTCAAGCCCGAATTCCGGTTTGCCGTAACGGTGGGTGAAATGGGTGAACACGTCACATGCGGCCGCTGCTGCCCGACCCTGATGGGTATAGGACAGCGGATTGGCCGGATTGCGCAGCCACTTTTTGCTGGCATCAGCAGCCATGCGAAGCGGGCTTATTGTGGCGTGCTGCAATTCATAAAGGTGATACAGCATTTACTCTCACTCCCGGGTGACCGGCCTTTGGGCCTGTATCACCAACTGGTTACGGCATTTCATCCTGTTTATGGTCGTATGGGCGTCTGGCTGTGCGATACGACTTGGTATTCGGGTTCTGATCCGGGCTCGGGATTGATTGATGCCGTTTTGATCCACAACCATCGGGTCGTGAAGATGTGATCAGAAATCCTGTTATTGCGTCAAAGCCTACGACAGTTCAGCTTACTTGCAATAGCCATAAAGTATGATGAAATTCCAAATTATCGTTTTCTTTGTTGATTCAAACGAAATTTTGCCAGCCTGTCGAGTGAAATTTTGCAACGCAGCGTAAACTGTTGCAATGCAATAAGTGTTTTAAGCCTGAAATGATTGCCCTTCGCTGGGCGGGCCGCAAAAACGATCAGAAAAGCAGACTCGCCCAAAATCGGGTGCGATATCCTTTGGCGCAATATGCGACGGCTGGTTGATCCTGCTTTACGCATAAAGAAAAGGCGCTGCTATCGGGGAATAGCAGCGCCAAGTCGTGCGGAGTATATTTTCAGTCGCCATAAGGCCCAAAAGGGAAGTCGGGCATTGGGGAAGCTCTGGCCGACAGGCGGGACAGGGTATGGGTGCGGGGTTGCCTGCCGGCCAGATGCCCGTGATGGACAAAAGCAATGGTGGCTTAAAGTCCGGGCCTCACAGATTTCAATTCGAATTCACAAGAAACGTTGCGGAACGTTTCAGACAAGACCACGAAGGCTTTGTGCCATGCCCAGGGCGATCACAAACAGGAAGAAACCTGTACTGCCGACAATCGCAACAGTGCTGCAAAGCTCGTTCAGGCGGGTCGGGTTTTCGATCAGTTTGTGCATGGTATGTCCTCCTCGATCTGTCTGAAGAAACCATACTGTTCTGATTTTGTTCTCGCAAGAACAAAATTGGAACAAAATCCGGAACATTTAATTAAACCATTGTTTTTAAATAAATATATGGTGTTCCCGGATGTTCTCATTTTGATCGCAAAATGAGAACATTCGGCATTATTTCAGGCCGTCAGGTAGAATGAAAGCCGCAGAAAACGGTGCTTTTGCGCGAGTCTTTATATTCCGGACCGATGATGGGCGATTGGGGGGCTGTTGCGGTTTTACCGATCAGCGCGCTAATCGGGGATGGCGGGCGGGTTAGGGCAGGCGGGGAATGGCGGGGCAAAGCGTCATGAAAGTTTGCATTTCATCCCGGCCGGATCTGGTTGACACTGGTTTGACAAGACATTGTCCGGAACCGGTCAATGTGGTCAAAATCAATTTGTTGCACGATATTCTGACTGGCCTAAAATGGGAGCCAACCCGGTGGTTGTTGAAGCCGTTTCGCAACAAATTGTTACGGTTAAACCGGATTCCGGTAAAACGGTCCATTTCGCGCTTGATCGCAGTGGTCTTACCCCCTGAGATCGTGTAACAGTGCGCTTTGCGACCGGTCTGGCGCAGCACTGTTGATCAGGACACAGCATTGCTGTTTGAATCGGTACAATTGGTCAGATAACAGAATGCTGCCATGACCAAATCCCGCTGGCAGGTGTTCAAAATCGCAGAAATGCGTGTTGTCTGGTCATGATAAACAAGCCGGCTTTGAACCATTTGGGCACCCGTCAGAATGGTTTTGCCAGCAAATGCACAAGCACCATCGGGAATGCCGGTGGTGTTATCACGGTAAAAATGCCGTGTTCCCGTCGCCTGCCAGGATCGACTGATCCGGGGTCCCACCTTGGCGACAGGAAGGAAACGTTGGAAGGCTAAGGGCAGAATGAAACAAAGGCTTAAGCATCGTATCGCTGATATCGTGATTTTCGGTGGGACCGGAGATTTGGCGTTACGGAAACTGTTCCCCGCACTCTATGAAATGGAACGTACCGGGCGTTTCGACGATGAAACCCGCATCTTTGGCGCTTCGCGCAGCGAACATAGCGACGAGGAATTCCGCTCCAAGCTGGAAGAAGCCGGGCAAAAATTTATCCCCAAGGGCGAATTCGACGCCGAAATCTGGAAAAAATTCGCAAGCCGCATCGCTTATGTGCAGGTTTCCGCCGGCGACGAGGCGGGCTTCAAAGTCCTGTATGAAAAGCTTTCCGATCAGCCTGATCGTGATCGCGTCTATTATTTCTCGACCAGTCCGTCCCTGTTTGCCGACATGGCCTTTAACCTCAAAAAGGTCGGGCTGGTGACGCCCAATTCCCGTGTTGTGCTTGAAAAGCCGCTGGGCCACGATCTTGAAAGCTGCCGTGAAATCAACGGCCAGATCGGCGAAGTGTTCGAGGAAAACCAGATTTTCCGTATCGACCACTATCTTGGCAAGGAAACGGTGCAGAACCTTATGATCCTGCGCTTTGCCAATGCGATGTTCGAACCGCTCTGGAACAGTGCGCATATCGATCACGTACAGATCACGGTCGGCGAGGAAGTCGGGGTCGAAGGGCGCTGGTCCTATTATGATGATGCCGGCGCGATGCGCGACATGGTTCAGAACCATATGTTGCAGTTGCTGTGCCTGGTCGCCATGGAACCGCCCTATGTTCTTGATCAGGATGCGGTGCGTGACGAGAAGGTAAAAGTTCTTAAGGCGCTGCAACCGATCAATGACAGCAATATCGACAGTTCCACCGTACGCGGCCAGTACCGCAAGGGCGCGGTGGGCGGCAAGGAAGTGCCGGGCTACCTTGAAGAAGAAGGTGCCAATGTCGACAGCACGACCGAAACCTTTGTTGCCATCCGGGCCGAGTTGAACAACTGGCGCTGGGCGGGTGTTCCGTTCTATCTGCGCACGGGCAAACGGTTGCCCAAACGTCATTCGGAAATCGTGATCCAATTCCGCGACGTCCCGCATCAGATTTTCCCGCTGGCCAAATCCATGACCAACTATCAGGCCAACAAGCTGGTTCTGCGGTTGCAGCCTGATGACGGCATTCATCTGGTTCTGAACAACAAGAACCCGGGGCCGGGGCTTGTCCGGTTGCGTCCGACAGCCCTGAACCTGTCCTTTGCCGAGGCATTCGGGGGCCGTAGTCCTGACGCCTATGAACGTCTTTTGCTTGATGCGATTGATGGCAATAACACGCTGTTCGTACGTCGCGATGAACAGGACATTGCATGGCAATGGGTCGATGCGATCCAGGAAGCCTGGAAAAACAATCATATCACGCCCAAAGGCTACACTTCTGGAACGTGGGGCCCGTCTGCGGCCATTGCGCTGATCGAACGTGATGGACGGACCTGGAACGAAGAAGCCGGGTTCTAGGATGGTGCGGCCCTGGCCAAAAGGCCGGGGCACCACATATTCAGCATGACCCCAATTCGGGAAGAAAACATGATTAACGAACGCATTTTCAAAAGCGGCGATGACATGCTCGCGGCATTGGTCAAGGAAACCGTCGAACGACTGGAATTTGCCATCGCGACCCGCGGCCATGCCAGCATTGCTGTTGCTGGCGGCCGGTTTCCCAAACCGCTTTTCCAGACCCTGTCGACTGTCCGTCTGGACTGGTCCAAGGTAACTGTCACCCTTGGCGATGATCGCTGGGTCGGGCTTGATGATGATCAGTCCAATGAAAAGCTGGTGCGCGACAATCTGTTCATCAACGAAGCACAGAATGCCCGCTTTGTGTCGCTTAAAACATCCGATAGCAGCCCCGAAGACGCGGTTGCCACCGTCAGTGCGCGTTTGCGAACCGAAATGCACTGGCCGCTTGATATTGTCTTTTTGGGGATGGGGGATGACGGCCATACCGCATCACTTTTCCCGTCCTCAACCCCCGAAGCCCTGCGCAAAGGGCTTTATCCCGAACATGGCGAGGTCGTCGCCGCTGCACGCCCGACCGTATCCCCGGTCCCGCGCATCAGCATGACGTTACCTGCCATTCTTAACGCCCGGTATATTGGGATCCATATTACCGGACAATCCAAATGGTCGACCTTTGAAACCGCGAAAAACGGCACCGATATTGAAGAAATGCCGGTTCGCGCAATTTTGCAACAGACTGACGTCCCCGTCGATCTGTGGTGGAGCGCCGAGAACCCGAAAGGCTGAACCCCATGAAACGTGAAATAGAACAGATTACAAAACGCATTATCGAGCGTTCAAAACCAACCCGCGAAGCCTATCTTGCCAAGATCGAGGCTGCTGCGTCTGATCGTCCGCATCGGTCTTCCCTGTCCTGTGGCAACCTTGCCCATGCATCGGCGGGCTGTGGTGCGGCTGAAAAGGCCCGCATCAACGGGGACGAGGGCGCAAACCTTGGCATCGTTACATCCTATAACGATATGCTTTCGGCCCATCAGCCGCTTGGCGTTTATCCCGACCTGATCAAAAAGGCCGTGTTCGAAGCCGGGGCAACCGCACAGGTTGCCGGTGGTGTGCCTGCCATGTGTGATGGCGTGACCCAGGGCCGCCCGGGCATGGAGCTCAGCCTGTTCTCGCGCGATGTCATCGCGATGTCGACGGCGGTTTCGCTGTCGCATGATGTGTTTGACGGTGCGCTTTATCTTGGTGTTTGTGACAAGATCGTTCCCGGTCTTGTCATGGGGGCACTTTCCTATGGTCATATTCCGGCGGTGTTTGTTCCGGCCGGTCCGATGCCATCGGGATTGCCCAACAATGAAAAGGCCCGCATTCGTCAGCTTTATGCCCAGGGCAAGGTTGGCCGCAAGGAACTGCTGGAAGCCGAAACCGCGTCCTATCACAGCCCGGGTACCTGTACTTTCTATGGGACCGCGAACTCCAACCAGATGCTGATGGAAGTCATGGGGCTGCATCTTCCCGGTGCGGCGTTTGTCAATCCGAATACCGAACTGCGCGATGCCCTGACCGAAGAAGCCGCGCGCCGCGCGCTTGCCATCACCAAGCTTGGCAATGACTATCGCCCGATTGGCAAAATCCTTGATGAAAAGGCCTTTGTGAACGGCATCGTCGGTCTTTTGGCGACGGGTGGTTCGACCAACCATACCCTGCATCTTCCGGCGATGGCACGTGCCGCCGGGATCGAACTGCGCTGGGATGACTTTGACGAACTGTCGCGTGTCGTGCCGCTGCTGTGCCGTGTTTATCCGAACGGTCAGGCCGATGTGAACCATTTCCATGCTGCTGGCGGCATGGGCTTTGTCATTTCCGATCTTCTGAAGAACGGCATCCTGCATCCGGATCTGGAAACCATCCATACCGGGGGCATGGCGGCCTATGGCACCGAGCCGTATCTTGATAACGGCAAACTTGCCTGGCGTGATGCGCCGGCCAACAGCCATGATGAAGAAATCCTGCGCCCGACCGAAAAGGCATTCAGTGCCGATGGCGGTCTGCGCATGCTGTCGGGCAATCTTGGCCGTGCCGTGATCAAGGTTTCGGCGGTCAAGCCGGAAAACCGCGTGATCGAAGCTCCGGCTGCGGTGTTTACATCGCAAGAAGCCATGATGGATGCCTTCAAGGAAGGCAAACTGCATCGTGACGTTGTTTGTGTTGTGCGCTTCCAGGGGCCGAAAGCCAACGGCATGCCGGAACTGCATAAACTGACCCCGCCGCTGGGCGTGCTTCAGGATCTTGGTTACAAGGTTGCCCTTGTTACCGATGGCCGGATGTCGGGTGCATCGGGCAAGGTTCCCGCTGCGATCCACGTCACGCCGGAAGGTATGATGAACGGCCCGATTGCCAAGGTCAAAGACGGCGATATCGTCCGTCTGGATGCCGAAACCGGCGAATTGATCCTGAATGTCTCTGATGCCGAACTGGCCAAACGCGACTTTGCGACCTTTGACAACAAGGCCGAACATCAGGACGGCTTTGGCCGTGAAATGTTTGGCGTGTTCCGTGAACATGTTGGTCTGGCAGAATTGGGTGCCAGTGCTGCCTTCCCGGGGGAGGCAGAAGTCGCGTAATGCAGCTGGTTGGTGATATTGGCGGGACCAATGCCCGCTTTGCCTGGCTTGACGATGCGGGCAATCCCCATACGCCGATGACATTGCCGGTGCGCGAATATGCGACCATCGGCGATGCCATGCGGGACTTTATGGTCAGGACCGACTGTTCGGACTTGCGTGAATTCGCGGTGGCCGTGGCATGTCCGGCCATGGCCGATACCATCAAGTTCACCAATAATCCGTGGGTATTCTCCAAGGAGGCGCTTAAGGCCGAGTTCAATCTTGACCGTCTTGTCGTGGTCAATGATTTCACCGGTCTTGCCATGTCGGTGCCCTATCTTGGGCCGGAAGACCTGATTACGCTGTTTGACGGGCCGGGGCGCCCTGGGCTGCCATTGGCGGTGATCGGGGCGGGCACCGGTTTGGGTGTTTCGGGTCTGTTGCCCCATGAAGGTCACTGGTTGCCGATCCAGGGCGAAGGCGGGCATGTGTCCCTGCCTGCGGTGGATGATCTTGATTACGAGATCGTCAAATTCCTGACCGGTGAACTGGGCCGTGTTTCGGCCGAGCGCATCCTGTCAGGCATGGGGATTGAAAACCTGTATCGGGCGCTGGCAGCGATTGACGGTATTGCAGTAACCCCCAAAACAGCAGCCGAGGTTGTCGATGGCGCACTTAAGGACGGGGATGCCTTGTGTCTTAAGGTGCTTGAACGCTTCTGCCTGTTTATGGGCGGGGTTGCCGGTGATCTTGTCCTGACGCTCGGCGCCTTTGACGGGGTCTTTATTGGTGGCGGCATTGGTCCGCGTATTGCCGATTACATGAAACAAAGCGGCCTGAAAGAGCGCATGATCGCCAAGGGCCGCTTCCGTGATTTGATGAATGATGTGCCGGTACGTCTGATGACGGCGAAATACCCGGCCCTGATTGGCTGTGCCAAGATTTTGACGGCCTGATCAGGAAACAGGAGGAATATTTATGAGCCTTTCATCGCGTGAAATTCTGTCCAAAGCCCCGGTTGTGCCGGTTCTGGTGATTGAAGACGCCAACGACGCCGTTCCTTTGGCCAAGGCACTGGTTGCCGGTGGTTTGCCGGTGCTTGAAATTACCCTGCGGTCCGATGCCGCCGAAGAAAGCATCAAGCGCATCATCGCCGAAGTCCCCGACGCCATCACCGGTGCGGGTACCGTGATCAATGCCAAGCAGATGGAACGTATGGCAGAAATCGGCTGTGCCTTTGCCGTGTCGCCGGGCCATAGTGAAGGCTTGCTCAAGGCGGCGGCCGATACCGGATGCCCGTTGCTTCCGGGGGCTGGTACGCCGTCTGAAATCATGAACCTGCTTGATCATGGCTATGACACGTTGAAATTCTTCCCGGCAGAGCAGCAGGGCGGTGTTTCGATGCTTAAGGCAATTTCGGGTCCGCTGCCCCAGGTCAAATTCTGCCCGACGGGTGGGGTTTCGCTTAATAATCTCGCCGATTATTTGGCGCTGCCTAATATTATCACGGTCGGCGGGTCCTGGGTGGCCCCCAAGGATGCGGTCAAGGCCGGAGACTGGGACCGGATTACCAAGTTGGCCCAGGAAGCAACCGACCGGGTCAACGCCCTTCGCGGCTAACGACAATCAAATCATCATACAAATAAAAAGGGACCCGTCTGGGTCCCTTTTTGTATTTGCGGGGCAAACATTGTGCGGGTGGTGGGCGCGCGGGGGACTAGCGGTTTTGCAATTGGTTCCGGTTCGGGAACGGACGATCGGTGATCCGTTCGACATACCAGCGTTCGCCATCAAATTTCCGTTGCAGACCGACATCTTCAAGTTGCGCGTCGCTAAGCGTGCTGAGTACTTCGCGCTGGTTCTTGCGTTTGCGGGCTTCGATCGAATAATTGACGATCCTGTCGATCAGGGCGCCAAACGGCATGCGTTTGGCAAAGGGATCGGTCGCGACATCGAATGGTTTTTGGGTCGAAATCTGGTGCGCCATATCGGCCTCCTGACATCTCTGGTTGAGTTGTCTTGTTGATGGTTTGATCGTCCCATATGCAAAATAAAACAGGAATTCGGTTGTTTCGCAGAGTTAATGTGCAAAAATAACCAGAATGATTTGAATCGCGACCGACAGGGTGCAGGGATGAACTGGAACGATTTACGCTATTTTCTTGTTCTGGCCGAGGAAGGTAGCCTTTCCGGGGCGGCCAGACGGCTGCGCAAGGAACACACAACTGTTGCGCGCCGTATCGAATCCCTTGAAAGCGATGTCGGGACCAAGCTGTTTGATCGCTTGCCGCGCGGCTGGCAATTGACCACGGCGGGGCAGAACCTTGTGCCGGTTGCCGAGCGGGTCGAACAGGAAGCGCTGAGTTTCGAACGTCAGGCCAAGGGCGATGAAGCCGCCCACGGGGTGGTGCGGATTTCCGTGCCGCCGGTTGCCGGGCGTGTGCTGTTTGCGCCGCGGCTGGCGCGGCTGTTGACCGCGCATAAGGGGCTTGAATTTGAAATCATCGGGGCGGCGAATGTGGTCAATCTGGCACGGCGCGAAGCCGATATTGCCGTGCGGATGGTGACCCCGCGCGAACCCGGCCTGATCACGCGCAAGCTTTTGGAACTTGGCGTCGGGCTGTATGGGGCGGCGGGATATCGTGACCAGGTGCCGGAACCCGACTGGGAATTCTGTGGCTATGAAGATACGGCCTACGGGGCCTCGAAAAAGGAATGGGTGCGCACGGTTCTGGGACGGGAATTGCCCTGCCGTTTCCGGGCCGATGATACCGAAACCGTTCGCCAGTTCATCGCAGCCGGCCACGGGGTTGGCGTTCTGCCCCGCTATCTGGGCGACAAGGATGACCGGCTGGAACTGATCCATGCCGATACCGACGGGCATGGTCGTGAAACCGGATGGCTGGTTGTCCATCCCGACATGCGCCGTTCCCCGGGGGTGCGGCTGGTGATGGATGCGCTGATCAAGGCCGCAGATGAAATCGCCGAGGAATTCCAGATTTAAAGATGTGACCCAGCCCGCCGCCTTGTACCAGTATCGGAGTTGCGAGTTGGGAGCCAGAAGTTCTGAGTTCCAAGCTGAAAGGTCTGAGTTCCGAATTCGGAACATGCGGCGGGCGCTTGGGGCGCGCGTTTTGGTATGGGCCCTGCAACAGTTACAACGTCAAAGACAAAGGCCTCCGACTGGCGGAGGCCTTTTCCATGCCCTGAGGGAGGCATTGGGCCCAAAGCCGATACCCCTATCGGTTCTGAGGCCGGCATCAAAGCGTGTCGATTGCCGCAGGTCGGACCCTTGGCCGCTTTGATCTGGTTATGCGGACCGCCGGTTGATCCGGCCATCGTCGGACCGTTCAAGACCGATGTCGCGCAATTGGGTGTCGCTGAGACGGGTCAGGGCAACGCGACTTTGATACCGCTTATAGGATGCCGCCAGAGTTCCAATAATTGCCGTGATGATAGCGCTAACACCCTTGGAAATGCTTGGGCGCGAGGGCGGGGTGGTCTGGCGTGACGCAGCCATCACCGACAGGCTTTTTGCCGAAACGCAACCGACGACGGGATTGCAATCGATCTGGTTATGCATAGCCATTTTGATGCTCCTTGATCGTGGGGGCTGTTGTGATGGGCCAACATTGCCATGCGCAGAAATCCCAAGGAATTCCGATAAAATGCGCTATAGTTGTGCAATATTGCGCAGTTGAGCCATCGGCCGTCAGGCAATAGAGCAACGTGAGTAAACTGCGCGCCGGTGATCATCATCGCGAAGGGGGCTGCTCCGTTCGGATATGGCGGTTTGGCACAGGTGAGGGTCGGTTCGACTTGGTGCTGGGGAAGGTTTGATCGGGGCTATCAAGGTTAGTTGGCCTGATTGGTGCCGGTCAGAGCAGATCAGGTGACGTCGTGTCACTTTGTGTCACGTCACGTGGTCAGGTCATCAGGTCAACTCGGTTTTGGGGCTGCGACGGCATGGGATTGCCTGATTATCGGGCTGCCGGTGATGACGGTTGGGGGCGATTGCACTGGCACTGGCACTGGCACTGGCAAGACAATGGCAAGACAGGGGGGATTGATGAACTGGAATGATTTGCGGTTTTTTGTCGCGGTGGCACAGGCCGGCACCCTTTCCGGGGCCGCACGCCGGTTGGGAAAGGATCACACCACCGTTGCCCGGCGGATCGAGGCGCTGGAAGCTGATCTTGGCGCGCATCTGTTTGATCGTCTGGCGACCGGCTGGAAATTGACCGAAGCGGGCGAGAATCTGGTGCCGGTGGCCGGCCGGATTGAAGAAGATGTTCTGGCGTTTGAACGTCAGGCCCGCGGTGATGAAACCGCACACGGGGTTGTGCGCATTGCGGTCCCGCCCGCTGCCGGACGTTTGCTGTTTGCCCCGCGACTAGCCGAGTTGCTGCGTGACCAGAAAAATCTGGAATACGAGATTTTGGGATCAAGCGTCATCGCCAACCTTGCCCGCCGCGAGGCGGATGTGGCAGTGCGCATGGCAACCCCGGATCAAAGCGGCCTGATCGTGCGCAAGCTGACCAATCTGCGTTTTGCGGTCTATGCGGCCAAGGGTTATACCGACCGGGTCCCGCGCAAGGATTGGGAATTTTGTGCAGACGGGCGCAACACATTTGGCGATTACCAGCAAGGCTGGGTCTGGGAAACGCTGGAACAGAAATTGCCGATGCGGGTCAAGGCCGATGACAGCCAGACGGTTCTGGCCTTTGTTGCCGCCGGGCATGGGTTGGGATTGTTGCCGCGCTATATGGCCGATCTTGATGATCGTCTGGAACTGGTTTTCGATGACAAACTGGGCGAGGTCAGCAAGCCGGTCTGGCTGGTGGTCCATCCCGATATGCGCCGGTCACCCGGGGTCCGCATGGTGATGGATGCCCTGATCAAGGCAACGGAAAGCATCCCGGCCCAATTCAAATCCTGAACGTTCAAACCCCAGCAGGCAAAGCCCGATCCGCAGCAAGACCGATCAGCAGGGGGCAAGGCGGGTCAAAGCCATCCCATCTGGCGGGCCGATGCCAGCAACAGCATGACCCCGAACAGGGTGATGGTCGCCGCACCGGCAAAGCCGACACCACGCCGCACAATCCCCGATGTGCTGTCGGACAGATCAAACAGATGCCGGGTGCCGGTGCGAATGCCGATTGCGGCAAGCCCGATCAGGCTGATGGTCAATGCCACCCCGGCAGCCATGGCAAAGGCAGCCCCGATGCCAATCAGAAACATGCCGTTGGCAAGGGTAAAGAGCAGCACCAGAATCGAACCCGTACAGGGACGCAGCCCGACAACCACGCCACTTGCAATCATTTGCCAGCGTGTTTGCGCCGTCGAAGCAGGGGCGTTTTGATGCGCATGTGCATGGTCATGTGTGTGTTGATGGCTGTCGTCATGTCTGTGTTCGTCATGCCCCTGCCCGTCATGCCCGTGACTGTGGTGATCGGCATGGTCGGTGTGGGCGTGATGCACGTGATGGGTATGGTCACAGGCATGGTGGGAGTGGGTGTCATCATGGTGATGACGATCGTGGTTGTGATCATGGTCGTGATGTTGATGTGTGTGCCCGCCATGGTCACAGCAATCATCCCGGCCCTGAAGAATGCGCAGGCACATCAGCCCGCCCAGAAGGGCGATCAGGGCATATGACACGGCCTCCATCACCAGTCCGTTGCGGGTAATGGCCGCCGGGCCAAGATTGAGAACAAGCGTAAGCGACCCGACAAGAATGATCGCCGAGACGGCCTGCACGGCTGCGATCAGGCTGCCCATGGCGACACCCTGTTTCCAGCCGGCATCGCGCGACAGGAAATAGGTGGTGGTGATCATTTTGCCATGACCGGGGCCTGCCGCATGAAAAACGCCATAGGCAAAAGACAGGGCAATGATCATCAGTCCGGGCCAGAAACTGTCACCGGATTTGGCTTCACGCAGGGTGGCGGTGATTTCGCGGTTCAGTTTGGTCTGGATAATGACGGTTTGACCGACAATGTCTGACAACCAGCCGGGCAGGGTGATCATGCTGTCTTCTGCCCGGGATGGTGCGGATGGTGCGGATGGCGCGGTCGGGGCGGTGTCGGTACTGTCCGACGCACCGCGGCCCAGAAGGTTTGATGACTGGGCGGCTGCCGGATTACTCGACGCGAACGAAATCACCAGGAGCAAGGCCGCCAGAACTGCCGCCATCGGCCACCTTGCCTGCGCAAACAAGATCGGCGCGGACCGGTGCGACAAGGTCAAAATAGATGCGGTTCTTTTCATCTTCGCTCATCTCGAAATGGCAGGACAGGTTCTTGGTGCCGACAAACAGTACGGGATCAACCTGTGTGAAAGCGACATCGATGTAATATTCGGCGTCATAGACAGACAGGCTGATTTTGTCCTTTTTGGGGTCAAGCGGCTGGTCAAGGGTCAGCGTGAAATCATATGTCACGCGCCGGTCATCGGTGATGTCGGCCTTGAAATCGGTCGCACCGGCAAAGGCAAGAAGTTCTTCGTTGCGGCGCAGATGGGTCAGCCAGGAAACTTCGGCAAGGGCGGCAAAGGCATTGTCGCGCAGATTGGTGTTTTCGTCGCCAAAGAACCGGGTGTCATGATTATGGTCGAATTCATCAATCAGCGTCATGCTGAACAGATCGTCAAACAGCCAGTGCACACGAATTCCGGTAATCCGGTCATTTTCAAACACAAATTCGGCGCTGGCATCAATCCATACATGGGGATGCGCCAACGCCGCCTGACCGGTTGCCAGCAACGAGGTGCCGGCAACCAGGGCAGTCATAACGGTTTTACGAACCCTGTCCGAGGCAATCGACAAGGGCGTCAACATTCTGTGCAAGGATTTGCTGATAGGTGTCCGGCCCCGCCTTGAGATCGGCACCCAGCGGGTCAAGCGTTCCGGTACGGATGCCGGTATCTGACACAACAGCCTGAACAACTGCCGGACGGAATTGCGGTTCGGCAAAGATGCAAACGGCACCGGTATCGCGAATTTTGTCTTCGATCTCATGGAGGCGCTTGGCTCCGGGCTTCTGGTCGGGGGACACGGTGATCGACCCAACCGCTGTCAAACCAAATCCGGCTTCCAGATACTGATAGGCATCATGGAAAACGACATAGGGTTTGCCCTGAATCGGGGCGACCTTCTGGCGCAGATCATTGCCAAGACTGGTCAGGCTGGCAAGTAACGTTTTCAGATTGTCGCGATAGGCATCTGCGTGTTCCGGGTCGATTTCGACCAGTTCATCGGTAATTGCGATGGCAATGCTTGCGCCATTGGCCGGATCCATCCAGATATGCGGATCAATGCCGCCATGTTCGTGATGGTGATCTTCGTCACTGTCATGGGTGTCCGCGGCGTGATCGTGGTCGTGATCATCTGCTTCTTTGGCGTCGTCATGATGATGGTCTTTGTCATGATCATCATGAGCATGGTCATCATGAGCATGCTCATTGTGGTCATCATGGTCGCCGTGCGCGTGATCATCATGTTCGTCATGGGCATGGTCATCATGGCCGGCATGATCTTCATCGTGATCGCCATGCTGGTGGGCTTCCCATGCGCCACCATCGCGCATTTTACGAAGCGCCATGCCTTCGACGGCGACCAGTTCAAGCTGATGGCTGGATTTGGACAGTGTCTGCAACGGTTTTTGCAGGAAACCTTCCAGTGAATGGGAAACATAAACAACCAGATCGGCCTCGCTAAGCGCACGTGCTTCGCTGGGGCGCAGCGAGTAGGCATGCGGGGAAGATGCCCCGTCAACCAGCAAGGCCGGTTCGCCGATATCCTTCATGATGGCACTGGCGATCGAATGGATCGGCTTGATGGATGTGACAACCTTGGGGGCATCATCGCCGTGGGCTGATGCCGACCCGGCCGGGATGGCAATCAGCGGCAAGGTGGCAAGGGACGCGGCAAAAAACGCGCGGCGAAAAACAGGGGAGAAGTCAGGCATGTAACCGATCCGGTCTGGAGTGGGGAAGATTTCGATGACCTGATGTTGTTATGATATAACATAACAATCGGTCAAGCGAAAACTCGATACCGGTACTCATTTCAGGATGGAAATGACCGACCGACTGTGAAGCAGGCCACTGTGATCAAGCGACAGGTAGCCGCTTTGAATTACCGATTTCAGCCGAAAGAAGCGTGACGGACGGGGCCGGACCTGTCGAAGATAAATATGGAAATAGGAAAATCATTCCGCGCGAAAGGACCAAAATCGACGTTACTAGGTGAAATTTGATCCAATTAGAATTTACCAATTGATCCAAATAGAAAAATTGCACAGTCGAAACAAAAAATCTGCGAATGGAGTTGCTGCGATCCGTGCCCTGGACCGCGGTGTTGTCGGCCCAAAACAGATGCCCAAAACATAAGACTGTGCGACCGGTCGGGACTTTAATTGATGGGGGTTAATCCCAATCTACCAGAGGTAGATGTTGTTCATGTTTTCGGGTTTGAGGAACGGCGTGCTTAAATTTTGCAAATGGTTGATTGTCCCGGCGCTGGGATTGTTTGTTATTGGCATTGCAATTTCAAAGCCGTCGCAGGCCGAGACATTCCGCATCGCACTTGTCGGTGACCCGAAAAGCGGGCCTTTTTCCTATCAGTACAAGTTGCTTGAACTTGCTCTTGATCATGCGGGCGGGGACCATCAGGTCGAATATATCGCCTTTGACGGGGCGACGGCCAAACGCATCATGCAGCAAATGGAAGATGGCCAGATCGATGTGATGTTTGCGGGCTATCGCCCCGAATTCGAGCAGGATTTTTCCCAGGTCTATGTGCCACTGACCCGCGGTATTCTGGGGCATCGGGTTTTTGTGACCCGGCCCGATATGGCCCAGGCACTGAATGAAGTCGAGACGCTGGATGACCTGAAAGGTCATTGCATCGGGTCGGGCGCGGACTGGCTGGATACCAGAATCCTTGAAACCAACGGATTTTGTGTTGAAAAGGCGACATACGAAAATCTGTGGCGGATGCTTGATCACGGGCGGTTCGATCTTTTGAATCGCGGGGCCCATGAAGTTCATGCCGAAATCGGTCTGGCCCTTGATGCGGGGATGGATCTGGTTGTTGATCAGAATATCCTTCTGATCTATCCGCTGGATTTCTTTTTCTATGTGCGGGCCGATGACCGGGCCCGCCATGCAATCATCACAGAAGGGTTGCAGGCGGCCTATGAGAACGGGGCCTTTATGCGCAATTTCTATTCCGATCCGGGAATTGCCCGGTCGCTGCGTCTGATCCGTGACAGCAAGCGCAAGGTATTTCGCATCCCAAATCCCTATATGTCGTCGCAAACCCATGCGGTGGCCAACAGCTATTGGGAAGGCTATTAGGCGGGCTTGAAACCAGTTGGGCGGCCCAGTTGGACGGCGGGGCATAGACCGTCGGTCACAAGATCAGGAAGTTGCCAGATCTTCGGGCGTGTAATTCATTTCATGAAGGATTTCGCCGGTTTCATAATCAACCGCCTGAAGTGTCACGCCATATCCCCACAATTGCCCAATATAGCCAAGCGTCATCTGGGCTTCGGCTTTTTCAAGGCGGATGCCTTCATGTTCGGTATGCTGAATATAAAGCTGGCGATTGCCGCGGATATCGACATCGACTACCTGCATGTCGGGTTCACGCACCGAAATGTCATGCATCCGGGCCAGTGACCGGCGGACCTTGCGATAGCCGTTATCATCATGAATGGCTGCGACTTCGAGATGCGGTGATGTGCTTTGATCATCGATCATGAACATCCGCATGTCGCGCATCAGTTTGGGCGACAGGAATTGCAGGATGAAGCTTTCATCGCGGTAATGTGCCCAGGCTTCCTTGAGCGTTTCCACCGGCTCATTATTCCCGGCGATATCGGGGAACCATTTGCGGTCCTCGTCGGTCGGATCAACACAGATGCGGTGGATATCCTGCATCATGGCAAAGCCCAGCGCATAGGGATTGAACCCGGAATAGCGCGGATCATCATATTCGGCCTGAAACACGACGCGCGAATGGTAATCGATGAATTCCATCATCGCGCCCTCGGAAATCCGGCCCCTGTCATACAGGCTGTTCATGATGGCGTAATGCACATAGCACGCACAGCCTTCATTCATCATTTTGGTCTGTTTCTGGGGATAGAAATACTGACCGATATTGCGCACGATCCGCAGGATTTCACGTTCCCATGCCTGAAGCGACGGTGCATTTTTTTCCAGGAAATAAAGCAGGTTTTCTTCCGGAAGGCCGAATTGGGCGCGGCGTTCCTCGATCCGCATTTTGCGTTTGAGCTCGTCCATATCCTGATCGCCCTGATCGGGCTGGGGCAGGGTGCGCCACAGATCGTTATAGGTTTCGTCTTCATATTTGGCCCGTTCGCGTTCACGTTCCAGTTCGACTGCAAGATTGGGCTTTTCCGGATGGGAATAACGGTTAACCCCCTGTTCCATCAGGGCATGGGCGGCATCAAGTACGCGTTCGACCGCGTCAAAGCCGTACCGGTCTTCGCATTTGGCGATATAGCCCTTGGCGAATTGCAGATAATCCAGAATGCCTTCGGCATCGGTCCATTGTTTGAACAGATAGTTGTTTTTGAAAAAATGGTTATGCCCGAACGCGGCATGGGCCATGACCAGCGCCTGCATGACGATGGTGTTTTCTTCCATCACATAGGAAATGCAGGGGTTCGAATTGATCACGATTTCATAGGCCAGCCCCTGATAGCCCTTGCGATACATGACATCATCGCGCACGAAGCGTTTGCCGAACGACCAGTGGTGATACATCAAGGGCATGCCGATCGATGAATAGGCATCAAGCATCTGTTCGGAGGTGATGACTTCGACCTGGTTGGGATAGACATCAAGTTTGAGTTCATTGATCGCGATGTCTTCAATCGCGTCATAGGTCGCCTTCAGCGTTTCGAAATCCCAGTCGGCACTGGTGAAAAGCAGTTTGCCATTATCAGCTTCGGAGGATTTGGTTTTGGTGCTCATAGCCGTGCCTCCGTGCGGTTTTTGGCAAAGAGTTCCCGGAATACCGGAAAGATATCAGCGGCCTTTGTCACCCGTTTAAGGGCAAAGCGCGGATTGTGCGAGGCCAGCGGGGCATAGGCCTTCCACAGGGCGGTTTCGCCTTCGGCAGCGGCGAAAATCTCTGCCTCGCGCTCATCAGTGATTTCGATATAGGCGTAATATTGGCATTTCGGCAAAAGGTCTTCGGCCAGCAGGCTGGTGCATTTGGCGCCGTCATTGGAATAGTTGTCGCCATCGGATGCCTGTGCGGCATAGATGTTCCACTGATCGTTGGGATAGCGGTCCTTGAGCACCTTTTTCATTTCTTCAAGGGCGGTGGAAACAATGGTGCCGCCGGTTTCGCGCGAATAGAAAAAGGTTTCTTCATCAACTTCGGCGGCGCGCGATGTGTGGCGGATGAACACCACTTCGACATGTTCGTAGCGACGATGCAAAAACAGATGCAGCAACATGAAGAACCGCTTGGCCAGTTCCTTCATCTGTTCGGACATCGATCCCGATACATCCATCAGACAGAACATCACCGCCTGGGTGTTGGGATCGGGGATTTGCTGGAACTGGTTATAGCGGGTATCGATCGGATCAATGAACGGGATCGCCTTCATGCGGCGTTTGGCTTCTTCAAGGTCGGCCAGCAATCCGTGCAGGCTGTCTTCGTCGGCCTTGGTCAGTTTGCCATTGGGGCGTTTTTCGGCCTTGGCCTGAAGGGCTGCGATCTTTTCTTCGAGTTCGCGGACTTCGGTGGTTTTGGGCCGTCTCAGGCCGATGCGCCGGGCCAGTGAATTGCGCATGGTGCGCACAAGGCTCAGGTTGGCGGGCGTGCCTTCAACCGAAAAGCCCGCGCGCGCATTGCGAAACGCGGTTGTCTGTTTCAGGCTTTTTTTCAAAAGGTCAGGCAGTTCGAGATCTTCGAAAAAGATATCAAGGAATTCGTCACGGGTCAGGGTGAACTGGAAATCATCCTCGCCGTCGCCATCGGGGCTTGCCTGTGATCCGCCAGCCCCGGCGTCACCACCTTGCGGGCGGGCGATGCGATCGCCCTGAACGAATTTCTTGTTGCCGGGCAGGACATAGTTGCGGTTGCCGCCCCGTCCGGCATGGTGGAAGCCCGGTTCTTTCAATGTCTTGCCGGGAATGGTGATCTGATCGCCGCTGGTGATATCGGTGATGCCGCGCGACCGGATGGTGTCTTCGACAGCTTTTTTGATCTGGGCCTTGGCCCGGCGCATGAAACGCTGTCGGTTGCCAAGACTTTTGCCTGTCGGGTTCTTGCGGCGGTCAACGATATACAGCATGGGCATTCACATCCTTGGACCGACATGCCGGGATAAGGGGCCGTCATGTCATGTGCAGGTCGCTTGGGCCTTTGGTCTTTGACAGGATGGGCGAACGGGTGCCCATCCTGCGACGGGATAAAAGCCGGGCGGACAAGGGAGAAACCGCCCGGCAGGGTCGGTAAGCCGAGGGCGTGGCTTAGCCGGCCTTATTGACGCGCATATACCATTCGACCAGACGACGGGTCTGACGTTCGGTATAGCTTCGATCGATCATGCGTTTGACGAACTCGTTATGTTTCTTTTCGGTTTCGCTGTCTTTTTTCGAACCGAACGAAATCACCGGCAGAAGGTCTTCGACCTGGCTGAACATGCGTTTTTCGATCACATCACGCAGTTTCTCATAAGACGTCCAGGACGGGTTTTTGCCCTTGTTGTTCGCACGTGCGCGCAGGGCAAATTTGACGACCTCGTTACGGAAGTCCTTGGGATTGGCGATGCCGGCCGGTTTTTCGATTTTCGAAAGTTCCTGATCAATGATCTTGCGATCAAGAAGCTGTCCGGTATCGGGGTCCTTGAAGTCCTGATCCTCGATCCAGGCATCGGCATAGGACACATAGCGATCAAACAGGTTCTGCCCGTAATCGGAATAGCTTTCGAGATAGGCCTTCTGAATTTCCGCCCCGATAAATTCGGCATAACGCGGGGCCAGTTCGGACTTGATGAAGTCCATATAATCCTTTTCGCGTTCTTCGGGATATTGTTCACGCCGGATCGCCTGTTCGAGCACATACATCAGATGCACCGGATCGGCGGCGACTTCGTGGGTGTCATGGTTGAAGGTTTCAGACAGAACCTTGAAGGCAAACCGGGTGGAAATGCCGTCCATGCCTTCGTCGACACCGGCGGTATCGCGGTATTCCTGCATGGATTTGGCTTTGGGGTCGACATCCTTCAATGTTTCGCCGTCATAGACCCGCATCTTGGAATAAAGGTTGGAGTTTTCATGTTCCTGCAACCGCGACAGGACCGAAAACTGTGCCAGCATCTTGAGCGTTCCGGGCGCGCAGGCACCCTGTTCAAGTTCGGATCCCTGAAGCAGCTTTTCATAGATCATGGTTTCTTCGGTAACCCGCAGGCAATAGGGGACTTTGATCACCGAGATACGATCAATGAAGGCTTCGTTGTTCTTGTTGGATTTGAAGGTCTGCCATTCGGCTTCGTTTGAATGGGCAAGGATCAAGCCCTGGAACGGGATGGCACCAAGGTTTTCCGTGCCGATATAGTTGCTTTCCTGGGTTGCGGTCAGAAGCGGATGCAGCATCTTGATCGGGGCCTTGAACATTTCGACAAATTCAAGCAAGCCCTGATTGGCGCGGTTCAGACCACCGGAATAGCTATAGGCATCCGGGTCGTTCTGACTGAAATATTCGAGTTTGCGGATATCGACCTTGCCGACCAGTGACGAGATATCCTGATTGTTTTCATCACCCGGTTCGGTTTTGGCGATTGCGATCTGACGCAGGCGCGACGGGATCAGCTTGACCACCGAGAATTTGGAAAGATCACCGCCAAATTCGTCAAGACGCTTGACCGCCCAGGGCGACATAAGCCCGGTCAGGCGGCGTTTGGGAATGCCGTATTTGTCCTGGATGGCGTCACCCATTTTGGCTGGATTGAACAGGCCAAGCGGGCTTTCAAACACCGGGCTGATCACATCCCCGGCCTTCAGAACATAGATCGGTTCGCGTTCCATCAGCTCCTTGAGCCGTTCGGCAAGCGAACTTTTGCCGCCGCCAACCGGACCGAGCAGATAAAGAACCTGTTTGCGTTCTTCTAGCCCCTGGGCCGCATATTTGAAGAAGCCGACAATGCGTTCGACGGTTTCTTCCATGCCAAAGAAATCGGCAAAGGCAGGGTAACGTTTGATGGTTCGGTTCAGGAAAATACGGCCAAGGCGGGGATCGGTCGATGTATCGATCAGTTCCGGTTCGCCAATCGCCGTGATCATGCGTTCCGCGGCCGAGGCATAGGCCGTTGGATCTTCGCGACATAGATTAAGGTAGTCACGGATGGTCAGTTCGGTTTCTTGCTTTCCGTCATACCCTTCCGCATACAGCTCGAAGATGTCCTTGTCTTCAGCCATGGCGCGGTCTCCTTTCAAACGTTATCTCTTTGGTATCGAACGATCGTTTCCTGTCCTGCCTGTTTTGCGTTGCAGCAGACCTGTTGATGGCCGCCTGATTCTGTATACGTCAGCAAATGGTACAAAAGTTCATTTGCCAGACAGTAAATATTTTAACGAAGACTATTTAGCTTCTGGTTAAAATCGGCAGAAGATGCCAAGAGTTTGAAGTTGTTGTCTTTGCCGGTTCGCAAGTTAATATTTGCTACTTTGGGTTGCTGTCTTTTGGCCCCGTTTCGGCAGCCCTTTGATAAAGACTTCAGACCTGAATGGGCGTCGACCTGTCGCCATGACCCGGATCGTTGCCGCTGGAAAATGTCCTATTAAATGACTTGGGAAGCAGCGACCTGTTCCGCAAGGTAAGATACAGGTATTGGCGAAAGAATTTCCATTCGGGTGATCACGGTTGAGTGACCGGAACGGGCTGTGGGCAAGGCAGTTGCCCGTGATCAGACCTGACAAAATTATTTTGCGTTTGCACAGTCGGCGGGTCGGACGTTATCACTGCACCAATCGCGAAACCGGCGGCGGTTATGGTCGCGCCGCCCAGCAGGAAGAATGAAATGACCGATGGTGCTGTAAAATTTGTCGAACCCCACGAGCTTGATCTTCTGATCGGCCAGGACGCGGTGACTGTCATCGACGTGCGTGAACCCGATGAATTCGTCACCGGCCATATCGAAACCGCGATCAATATGCCGACATCAAATTTTGACATTTCGGCACTGGTTGACCTGACCGATGAAAATGACACCGACCTGGTGTTTGTCTGTGCGGTGGGGCAGCGATCCTTTGGCGCGGCCAATGCCGTTCTGCCCCATGTTGATTGCGCGGTCAGCAACCTTAAGGGCGGCATCCAAAGCTGGACCCGGGCCGGCTTTGATCTTGAAGGTGGCAAATAAGCCCGGAATTGGTCGTCGGGCAGGGAAGGCTGTTTAATGCTGCCTTTCGCCAGACCCGTAGCTTGGTTTGTCCGGTACGCCCAGTTTGCCCAATCCGCCCGATCTGCTGGGGCCACCCGTGAATTATCTGTGTTCTTGTTTGACCAGAACCCCAGATGCAAGGCATTCGAATGCTGAAATTGCCTTGTGAAGGGTTGCTTGCGGATCATCGCTTGTTGCAACCCAAAGGGCCGCATTCAATGCCACGCCGTTCAGCATTCTTGCCAGGGCTTCAATATCCACAGATTTGATCGCGCCCTGATCGGCCAGTTCCCCAAGCGTTGCAATCGTCGCCTGCAAGCAGCGATTTTGACTTGGCCAGTTTGACGGATCGCCAAGGAAAGCCGGACCATCGCGAAGGACGATGCGCTGGATCTCGGGATCAAGGGCCAGTTCGATATATGTCCTGCCCTCGGCCATTAACCCGTTCCAGCCACCCCCGGCGGCATCACCGGCATCTTTGGCCTTTTGGGCCATGGCCGAGTCAATTTCATCGACAACAGCCGCAAGCAACCCGAGCTTGTCACCAAAATTATGATAAAGCGCGCCGCGCGTCAGGCCGGCGGATGCTGTCAGCTCATCCATTGACGCATCTGCATATCCCTTGTGGGCAAAGGCCTTGCGCCCCGCAGCGATCAATTTAACGCGCGTTTCTTCCATCTTTTCAGCACGGGTCTTGGCAGTCATCAGGCACTCCGATTTTAACATACGGCGCGTATGTTAATTGACATACGCGATGTATGTGAATATATCTTTGCTTCACATACGCAGCGTATCTGAATTGGGTCCAAAACACCACATCAACTGAATTTATCTGAACAGGAGGGCTTTATGTCCCTTGCAAACCAAGCAATCTTTCCCCCGAACCGTCATGCCCTTTATGAGGCGCATGGCTATTCCCCGGCCATCCGGTCTGGCGATCTTCTGTTTGTTTCCGGTCAGGTTGGCAGTCGCGAAGACGGAACCCCGGAACCGGATTTCAAAAAGCAGGTCGAACTGGCGTTTGAAAACCTAAGAGCGATCCTTGAGGCTGCTGGTTGCAGCTTTGATGACATTATTGATGTCACCAGTTTCCACACCGATCCGGAAAACCAGTTTGGCGATATCATGGCGGTCAAAGGGGCGGTCTTTGATCAGGCCCCGTATCCGAACTGGACGGCCGTTGGGGTGACCTGGCTTTCCGGTTTTGATTTCGAGATCAAGGTTGTTGCGCGTATTCCCGATGGGCAGGTTTGACGACGCAATTGGTCCGCACAGCAACACTGGCGTGATTTGATCAAATCAAAAACCGGTCCTGCGTGGTGAATGCAGGGCCGGTTTTCTATCTTGACGAATTCTCATAAATGGAAAAATATCCCTATATTGAGATTCGAGGTTCAAGATTCAAGATTCAAGATGGAAGAAATCGAAACACGCCTTGCCCGACGCCTGTCACAACTGCGAACCGAACGCGGTTGGTCGCTTGATGAGTTGGCAAAGCGCAGCGGGGTCAGTCGCGCCAGTCTGTCACGCATTGAAAATGGTGATGTCAGTCCGACCGCCAGTGTTCTGAGCAAGCTGTGCGTTGCCTTTGGTGTCACGCTGTCGCGTTTGATGCAGATGGTCGAAGATGATTTCACGCCACTGGTCAGACGTCAGGATCAGGAAATCTGGACCGATCCGGAAACCGGATATCGCCGCCGTCTGGTATCGCCAACATCGCGCAATCTGGCGGGTGAAGTCCTGGAGGTCGAAATTGATCCGTACACGCGGATTGAATATGGCGGATCGCCACGCGACGGGCTGGAACATCATCTTGTGATGCTTGACGGCATGCTGAGCCTGACGGTGGATGGCAAGCGCCATGAACTGGGGGCGGGGGATTGCCTGCGCTATCAGCTGCGCGGCGGCAATGTGTTTGAAACCCCGTCCACGTCCGGGGCGCGCTATCACCTGTTTATCGTCGAATAACCAACCTGAAAGCATCGCGATCATGGGCCAGACCAACCGGATTACCCCACCACGCATCATCACCCTTGATGCGGATGCGCTTGCCGATCGTCTTGAGGCATTTGGCGCGATGCTGCATGCCTGTGTGCATGACGGGGCCAGCATCGGTTTTATCGAGCCTTTCCCGATATCCGAGGCGGTGGCATTTTGGCGCGACCGGATCATACCGGCAGTGGCCGGAGGCAAAAGAACGCTTTTCGTCGCCCTTGATGATGATCGGGTGGTTGGCACGGTGCAGCTTGATATCGATACCATGCCCAATCAGGCCCATCGCGGAGATATCAGCAAACTGATGGTCCATCCCGACTGTCGCCGACGCGGCATTGCCCGTCTTTTGATGCAGGCCGCGGAAAGGCAGGCAGGGGAATTGGGACGCAGTTTGCTGACCCTTGATACCCGTACCGGCGACAGTGCCGAGACGCTTTATGCATCGCTTGGCTTTGAAACTGCCGGGGTCATTCCGCAATTTGCCCGCGATCCGTTTTCCGAAAAGCTCAGTGCGACAACCGTGATGTATAAACGCTTACTATCTTAGACTGAACTGATTGACATAGAAATTTCGATGTTGAGATCTTCATCCGTTTGATGTTGTGCGTTTGTAGATTCTCATTGGTAACTAAAAAGACACAGTTTCAAACAATTGATGGGAATAACTATGCGTTGGTGGGAATGTGTTGAACTTGCTTTGATTAACCTGAATGGGTTAGCGCCTCTGAAGGAGATATATGCAGAAGTCTTTTCGATCAGAAGTAAGCGGCAGTTGAGCATTCCTGTGTCGTTGGAGGCAACGGTCCGAAAAGAGCTTGAGTACAATTCATCTGATTCTACGAATTGGCGCCAGAGCAGAGATATATTCTTCAGTGTACATGGAATTGGAAACGGCGTTTGGGGGCTGCGTTCAATGATAGAACATAATCCTCGTGCGTATGACATTGAGGAACCTGAGGAAGATCAGAACCTAAGCTTGAGAGAGCTAACAATTACAAGGATCGTTAGGGATACAGCTCTTTCCAAGCGGCTAAAAGCTCTCCATCGGTTTCAGTGTCAGATGTGCGGGACCGCCATTCCCATGAAAGATGGACGAAGCTATGTTGAGGCGCACCATATTATTCCACTTGGGAAGCCTCATAATGGCCCTGACATCGCTTCCAATGTACTTGTTGTATGCCCTAATCATCACGCAATGCTTGATCTTGGTGCCGTTGGGTTGAAACGGGACGATTTATCTGAAATGTGCGGGCATGCGATTAGTCAAGAAAGCTTGGATTATCACAACACCGTAATCGCAGGTATAAGCCCAAGTAGCGAATGAATTAGTCGCTTGAAGTACAGCGCGATTCTCCGAATTGTATTCAAAACAAACATTGTGGCATGCCACATTCGACTGCCGGTCCTGACCGTGCGGTGCCAAATGAATTGTTGCATTGCGGAAATTTCTGCCCGGAACAGCCCGGACTCCCTTTATTCCATGGTTTCAGCAGGTTGTGCGCCGCACTAAGGGTTTTCTGATAGATCGCCCATACCGTGCGAAACATGTTGAACCGTGCCAAAAAATAGGCGCATCTTTGCGGTCCGGCATTAAGAATTAGAATAAAAGTTCCTGGAGGAAGTCCATTATGAAGAAATTTGCCCTCGCCGCGGCCCTGATGACGGCCGTCGGATTTTCCGGTGCTGTGCATGCGGCTGATCTGACCCTGCGCATTTCGCTGCAGCTGCCGATGAAAAGCCACCTTGGCCAGAACCTTTTGATGTTCAAGAACGAGGTCGAGGAAAAATCGAACGGCGATATCGAAGTTCAGATTTATGACTCGGCCCAGCTTTACAAGGATAAAGAAGTCCCCGCAGCCGTCGGTTCTGGCGCGATCGAAATGGGTGTGGCATCGCTGACCCGTTATGTCGGTGACGTTCCGGCCGTTGACGTGTTCTATCAGCCGTTCCTTCTCGATACCGAAGAAAAGGTTCGCAAGGCCGTTGCCCCGGATTCACCGGTCCGCGCACCGCTTGATGCGGCGATTGCCGATACCGGTGCCACGGTTCTGTGGTGGCAGGCATATGGCGGATCGATCATGCTGTCGAATGGCGGCCCGATCAAAGGTCCGGATGGCCTCAAAGGTCAGAAAGTTCGCGTATTCTCGAAAACCCAGGGTGATTTCATCTCTGCGGCTGGTGGCGCGCCGACCCTGATTTCCGGCTCCGAGCAGTATATCGCCTATCAGCGTGGCACGGTTGATGTCGGCATGACCGGCATGTCGGGCGTCAAATCCCGTCAGCTTTGGGAAGTCATGGACACCGTAACCACCACCAACGATGCCGATATCGAATTCATCGTGGTTGTGAATACCGAATTCTGGAACGGCTTGACCGATGAGCAGCGCGAAATCATTTCGACCGCGGCGGTAAATGCCGAAAACGATGTGCGTGATCGCATGTCGGCAATCGAAGCTGCTGCCTTTGACGAAGCCAAGGCCAACGGCATGACCATTTATCATCCGACCGAGGAAGAAATGGCTGCATGGCGCGAAGCTGCGAAACCGGTTTACGAGGCATTCCTTGCCCATACCGGTGATCTTGGCAAGCAGGTCTTTGAAGCTGCGCAGAAGTTCTGATCATAAAGCCGGTCCCGCCCAATTTCCGGTGCGGGACCGGATGATCTTTTTGAATGTGATCATGTCATCACTTGCCATGCCGCCGATCATGACGATCCATGTTTCGCGCTTCCGTCACCCGGTCGGCAATTGATGATGATTTCCCGCCCCTTTATCGAGATCAGGAGATGTCCGTTTCACGGTCGCGCATGATCAGCCACCCGGGTAACGGCATTTGTTTTACGATGTTTGATCGTTTTATGCTTTTTCTGGCATGGGCTGCCGCCATCCTGTTCGTGTTGGCAGGCTGCATGCTGACTTATGAAGTTATTGCCCGTTATTTCTTTATCCGTCCGACGATCTGGGCGGCTGAGCTTTCACAGCTTTGCCTGATCTGGGGGGCGTTGCTTGGCATGCCCTGGGCACTGGCAGCGCGCCGCCATATTGCGGTTGATGCGGTCACCCGTCTGTTTTCACCCACAGCCCAGCGCGGAATCGAAATTGCCGCGATGGCGTGCATTTTCGCCTTTTCGGTGATGGTGACCTACAAGGGCTGGGAAATCTTTTATGAAAGCTTCGAGCGCGGGCGCACCAGCGGCACCATGCTTGATCTTCCGGCCTGGGTGGCGGAACTTCCCGTTGCCATCGGCTTTGCGCTTCTGGCCATTCAGGCGGTGATTGAAATCGTCGGCCTTCTGCGCGGCAAGGATATTCCGAAAGGGGCACACGAATGACCATTCTTCTGACCCTTGCGGCGATGTTTGCGCTGTTGCTGGCGCGTGTTCCGGTGGCCTTTGCGCTTGGCGGGCTGGGGCTTGCCATGCTGTTGCTTGGCGGTTTTTCGCCCTTGATGGCGCCGCAGGCGATCCTGTCAACGCTTGATGGCTTTATCCTTCTGGCGGTGCCGCTGTTCCTTTTGATGTCGAATATCCTGTTGCGTGCCGGGGTGGGCAATGACCTTTTTGCAGCCGTCAGCGCCTGGGTCGGGCATTGGCCGGGCGGTCTTGCGGTGGCAACCATCCTGTCATGCGGTGTGTTTGCCGCCATTTCCGGATCGTCGGTTGCAACAGCAGCCACCATCGGCACGGTTGCCATCCCGGAAATGATCAATCGCGGCTATAACAAGAAATTCGTCTATGGCCTTCTGGCGGCGGGCGGCACATTGGGTATTCTGATCCCGCCGTCGATCCCGATGATCATTTACGGCTTTGTGACCGAAGAATCGGTGATTTCGCTGTTTCTTGCCGGGATCGGTCCGGGGATTGCGCTTCTGATATTCTTCATCCTGTTTTCGATGGTCTATGCCCGCATGGGCGGGCAGGAACGCGAACCCAAACAGGGATGGGCAGAACGCCGTCGGGCCACGCTCAAGGCGCTGCCTGCCGTGATCCTTGCTGTTCTGATTATTTCGGGGATCTATTCGGGGGCCTTTACCCCGACCGAGGCCGCGGCGATCGGCTTTGCCGCGTCGCTGATCATTACCGGCCCGATCATGCGGGTTCTGACGTGGGATGCGCTTAAAAAGGCGGTATTCGATTCCATGGCAACCACGGTTGCGATCATTCTGATCATTGCCGGCGCCAAAATCTTTGGCAAGGCGATCACGCTTTACCGAATCCCCCAGGACATCTCGATGATGATCACCCAGGGAATCGACACCGATCTTGGTTTCATTCTGGTGGTGACGGCGGTTCTGTTGGTGATGGGGCTGGTGTTCGAAGCACTGTCGATGGTGCTGATCATGACGCCGGTTCTGCTGCCTGCGGCCCTTGCACTTGGATTCGATCCGATCTGGTTCGGGGTCTATATGGTGATCATGGTTGAATGTGCCCTGATTACGCCGCCGGTCGGGCTGAACCTTTATGTCATCCAGTCGGTGGCCAAGGCCCGGCTGGGCGAGGTCGCAAGTGGCGTCGCACCGTTCCTGATCCTGATGTTCGTGACAGCGGCTATTCTGTATGTCTGGCACGACCTTGCACTCTATATCCCATTCAAGCTGTAAAGACCGATGACACATATAAAGACACCTGCCGATCAATTGCGTGCGCTGCTTGCCACCGGCGATCTGATCACCATGCCGTGCTGTTTTGATGCGCTTTCTGCCAAGCTGATCGAACAGGAAGGCTTTGCCCTGACCTTCATGTCCGGATTCGCAACATCGGCCGCCCGGATCGGCGAACCCGATCTTGGCCTGATGTCCTATGGCGAGGTCCTTGATCAGGCGCGCAACATTACCGATGCCATTTCGATCCCGCTGATTGGCGATGGCGATACCGGTTATGGCAATGCCATGAATGTCCGGCGCACCGTGACCGGCTTTGCCAAGGCGGGCTGTGCGGCTGTGATGATCGAAGACCAGCTGGCGCCCAAACGCTGTGGCCATACCAAGGGCAAGGAAGTTGTCGGCCGCGACGAGGCCTTTGACCGTATCCGTGCGGCGGTGGATGCCAGGGATGCCGGGGCAGATATCCTTATTCTGGCGCGCACCGATGCCCGTCATCAGCATGGCCTGTCCGAGGCGATTGACCGTGCGGCGAAGTTCAAGGAACTGGGGGCGGATATCCTGTTTGTCGAAGCACCCAAAAGTGTTGATGAAATGCGCACCCTTTGTGCCGAACTGCCGGGGCCGAAAATGGCCAATATCGTCGAAGGTGGTGAAACCCCGGACCTGTCGCCCGAAGAACTCAAGGATATCGGCTATCAGATTGCGGCCTATCCGCTGTCGCTCATGGCAGCCGCCATGAAAGCGATGGTGGAATGCCTGCAAACCATGAAGGCCGGTCAGCCACGTGATGAAAAATTGATGAACTGGGCCGATCTGCGCAACCGCATCGGGTTCGATGATTATTATAAAGAATCGGAACGCTATGCGTCATCCAGACGGGATGGCTGACAGTTCGCCTTCCTGAACAGAATGGTCTTTCGACGGGCGGTGCGTATATTGATATCATGCACCGCCCGCACTGTTTGCGGACAAATTGCGGGCAACAGACATGCAGGGATCAGCAGATGACAGAGAAACATCACGGCAGTTGCCAGTGCGGGGCGGTGACATTCGAGGTCTCCGGTCGCTTTGACAGTTTCTTTTTGTGTCATTGCCAATATTGCCGCAAAGACACGGGATCGGCATATGCCGCGAACTTGTTTTCCCGGCAGGCAAAGCTCGACTGGCGTTCTGGCAGGGACAAAGTTGTGACCTATACTGTGCCCGATACACGTCACGAAAAATCATTCTGTCAGACATGCGGTGCGGCGGTGCCGCGCGAACAGTTTGGCGGTCGTCTGGTTGTCGTGCCGGCGGGATGCTTGGATAGTGACCTGATAAAGCGCCCTGATGCGCATATCATGCTGGGCAGCAAGGCTGGCTGGGATGATGATCTGCACGAAATCGGGCGGCTTGACGGCTTACCGGAATAACCGGACCGCCCAGACAAAAGAAAACCCCGTAAGCATGTGCTTGCGGGGTTTCTTTTAATGGTGCCGGCAGAGAGACTCGAACTCCCAACCTTCTGATTACAAATCAGCTGCTCTACCAATTATAGCTATGCCGGCGTGAGCGGCGCGAAACATAATCCGGGCCGCCGGGGAAATCAAGTGCTTGTAGGCCGAAACTGACAAATGGTTTTCGTGCCCCTGCGAACCCCGTGTTTATCGCAGTTCCTTCTGGCCGGCAGGGGTGGTTATCAGCGCCCGATAGCAAAGATCGGGTCCCTTGATGACCGTAGGGGCGCGATCAATCGAAAGACCGTTATAAAGTGTTCTGATCGCATCCGGATCAGGGTGCGCCAGTGTTAGTGATTGCAATCGTGCGCCAAGGTCGGGAATCTCGGCCATCGAGGTCGGATCATTGCGGTGATCAATAAGCGACGGCACGGCCCCGGCCAGCGGCAGCGATCCGTCTGCCGGGATGGCAAAACAGAACGTCGGATTTTCGAACGGAAGGTCAACACGTTCGCCGAAAATGCCGTCATATTGCGCAAGAACACTGTCAATGCTGGCGGTGCTGGCAACCCAGCCACGCAGGCGCTTGCCCGTTTCCCAATCGGCCCGGACCTGTTTCGGGTTATCGAGGCCGAACCATCGCGGGCGATCCGGGCGACGGGCGACCGGATCGGATGCGATGATTTCCAGATAGACAGTGTCGCCCAGCTGAACACGATGATTGTGCGTGCCCATGTAATCGTGACGGGTTCCAAACGGAATATCCAGATCAAGGCAGCTTTTAACGTGATCGACTCCTTCCACCAGGGTCGGCGCGATCACAGTAAGGTGGTCCAGCTTGAGCACAACAGCATTCCCCGTACGTTGGGACGGCAAGTGGATGGGCGGTCAGCTTTTGGTGCGATACAGCTCGTAAAGCGCAACCGCGGCGGCGTTGGACACATTGAGACTTTCGATGCGGTCAGACATCGGAAGCTTGACCAGAAAATCACAGCTTTCGCGGGTCAGGCGACGCAGGCCTTCGCCCTCCGATCCCATGACGATCCCTACACGGCCATGCAATTTGGCTTCGGCCAGGGTCTGTTCGGCATAGCCATCCATACCGGCCAGCCAGAAATGCGCGCCTTTGAGTTTATCAAGTGTCTGATTAAGGTTGCCGGCATGAATATAGGGCACGGTTTCAAGCGCGCCACTGGCCGATTTGGCAAGCACACCGGTTTCAGGCGGGGCGTGCCGGTCCGGAACGATGACGGCTGCGGCCCCAAAGGCCGCCGCACTGCGCAGAATCGCGCCGACATTGTGGGGATCGGTGACCTGATCAAGAACCAGCACGGTGCATTGTTCCGAATCCCTGTGATCGGCTATCAGTTCTTCGACTGAAATCTGGGGCAGGGGGGCACAATGCATGGCCATGCCCTGATGAACTGTGCCCGGTGGCAGCATTTCATCAAGGTCGGTACGGCCGGCGGCATCGACGGCAACATCATTGCGATCGGCCTCGGCGAGGGCGGCGACAATTTCATCGCGGACATTTTCGGTCGCCCAGATTTTGTGAATCGTGCGTTGCGGATTGGCAATTGCCATCATCACAGGGTGACGCCCAAAGAGAATCAGGCGCGAATTTCCACCCGATGATCCGCCATCGCGGCCGCGCTTTCGTCCACGGCGCGAATTGCCTTCGCGGTTTTCATCGTTGTGCGGGAGGTTGTCCTGCCCGCTGTCACCTTGATGACGATTTCCTGAACGTGATTTGTTGCGACGCGACATAATGGCGGAAACCTCCGGGCCGTAAGGAACTGAATGCACTTTGTTTGACTCTGAAAGCAGAGCTTGGGGAACATATAGGAAAGGAAATACGATTTCGTGCTTTTTTTGCTGTTGACAACACATGCCCCTCCACCGTATTCCCTCCCTCGCCGCAACGAGGCCGGGCTCAAAACCCGGACGGCGTTAAGACCCTGATGGAGGGGTGGCAGAGCGGTCAAATGCAGCGGACTGTAAATCCGCCGACTTAGTCTACGCAGGTTCGAATCCTGCCCCCTCCACCACTCTCTCGCCCTCGCGAGAGCTCGCAGATAAAAATATGCGGGTGTAGCTCAATGGTAGAGCAGAAGCCTTCCAAGCTTACGACGAGGGTTCGATTCCCTTCACCCGCTCCAATTTTATGATGCAACCCGTCGGCTCGTGCGGTGGGTTTCTACGTGTTTTTTTGGTTCGGATATAGGATCTGAGGGCAATGGCCAA
>NZ_PGTS01000008.1 GCF_002844235.1 Thalassospira povalilytica
CCATGTTGGCTCGATCACCCCGCACACCAAGTTTGAAGCAGAAGCTTACATCCTGACCAAGGATGAAGGTGGCCGTCACACGCCGTTCTTCTCGAACTACCGTCCGCAGTTCTACTTCCGTACGACTGACGTTACCGGTTCGATCGAGCTGCCGGCTGGCACCGAAATGGTTATGCCGGGCGACAACGTCCAGATGACCGCGACCCTCATTGCACCGATCGCAATGGACGAAGGTCTGCGTTTCGCAATCCGTGAAGGCGGTCGTACCGTCGGCGCGGGCGTTGTTGCCAAGATCATCGAGTAATTTTTTCTCTTGATCTTTGTGAAGCGGGCGGCTATGTAAGCCGCCCGCAACACTTTTGCGGCAATCGTCAACTCCAGTTGAGGGGCCGGTGTCCTTTTGAGGGCTCCGGTACATAATTACATGGATAGTCAGAACATTCGCATTCGCCTGAAGGCGTTTGACCATCGCGTGCTGGATCAGTCCACGCGCGAGATCGTCAATACGGCGAAGCGCACTGGCGCAGAGGTCCGCGGCCCGATTCCGCTGCCGACCCGCATTGAAAAATACACTGTTCTGCGGTCTCCGCACATCGATAAGAAATCGCGTGAACAGTTCGAAATCCGTACGCACAAGCGTCTTCTCGACATTGTCGACCCGACCCCGCAGACCGTCGATGCTTTGATGAAGCTCGATCTGGCTGCCGGCGTCGACGTCGAGATCAAACTTTAATCGGGAGTAAGCCGCAATGCGTAGTGGACTTATTACCCAGAAGGTTGGCATGACCCGCGTCTTCAAAGACGATGGTTCCCACCTTCCTGTAACCGTTCTGAAGGTCGAAGATCTTCAGGTTGTCGCCAACCGTACCAACGACACCGACGGCTACGTCGCTGTTCAGCTTGGTTATGGCAAAGCGAAAGTGAAAAACGTATCCAAGCCGATGCGTGGCCACTTCGCCAAAGCCAAGGTTGAGCCGAAAGCCAAACTTGCTGAATTCCGCGTTAGCGAAGATGGCCTGATTGAAGTTGGTGCAGAACTTTCTGCCGCTCACTTCGTTGAAGGCCAGTACGTTGACGTAATCGGCACTTCCATCGGTAAAGGTTTTGCCGGTGCGATGAAGCGTCATAACTTCGGTGGTCTGCGTGCGTCGCACGGTGTGTCGATTTCGCACCGTTCGCATGGTTCCACCGGTCAGTGCCAGGATCCGGGCCGCGTCTTCAAAGGTAAGAAGATGGCTGGTCACCTCGGTGCCGCACGTGTGACTGTTCAGTCCCTTAAGGTTGTCGCTTCTGACGCCGACAAAGGCCTGATCCTGATCCATGGTGCAGTCCCGGGTCACAAGGGCGCCTACGTCCTTGTCAAGGATGCCGTGAAGCGTGCTGCACCGGAAGGTCTTCCGTTCCCGGCCGCGCTCAAGGGTGCTGCCCCGGCTGCTGAAGAAGCTGTCGCCGAGGATAAGGAATAAGCATCATGAAGCTCGACATTCTCAAACTTGACGCTTCCAAGGCAGGCAACATCGATCTCGCAGAAGAGATCTTTGGTCTGGAAGTACGTCGTGACGTCCTGCATCGCATGGTGAACTGGCAGCTGGCAAAACGCCGCGCCGGTACCCACAAGGTGAAGGAAAAGTCGGAAGTTTCCGCAACCACGAAAAAATTCGTGCGTCAGAAGGGTAGTGGCGGTGCGCGTCACGGTTCCCGTAAGGCTGCACAGTTCCGTGGTGGTGGTACCGTGCACGGTCCGCGCGTTCGCGACCACGCACACGATCTGACCAAGAAGTTCCGTAAACTCGCGCTTAAAACCGCTCTGTCGGCTAAAGCAAAGGACGGCAAGCTTATCGTTCTTGATAACGCGGAATTCTCGGACGCCAAAACCAAGAATCTGGTCGCAGCTTTTGGTAAGCTCGGCTGGAAATCTGCACTGATCATCGATGGTGCGCAGGTCAACGAAGGTTTTGCACGCGCAGCGCGCAACATCCCGCAGATTGACGTGCTCCCGGAGATCGGTGCTAACGTCTATGACATCCTGCGCCGTGACACCCTGGTGCTGACCAAGGGTGCGGTCGAAGCGTTGGAGGCACGTCTCAAATGACGATCATCAGCAAAGAGCGGATGTACGAAGTCATCCGCGCCCCGCATATCACTGAAAAGTCGACGCTGATTTCTGAACACAACGCAGTTGCGTTCAAAGTTGCGATCGACGCCACCAAGCCGGAGATCAAGGCTGCTGTGGAAGGTCTGTTCGGGGTGAAGGTCAAGGCGGTCAATACCTCTGTGGTAAAAGGAAAGACCAAGCGTTTTCGCGGTGTTTCCGGTCGTCGGAGTGATTTCAAGAAAGCGATGGTAACCCTCGAAGAGGGTCAGTCCATCGACGTGACTACGGGAATCTAAGACAATGGCTTTGAAGAAGTTTAAACCAACCTCTCCTGGTCGCCGTCAGCTGGTTCTCGTGGATCGTTCCGATCTCCACAAGGGCAAGCCGATCAAAGCGTTGACCGAAGGTCTTCGCAAGAAAGGTGGCCGTAACAACACTGGTCGTATCACCGCCCGCCGTATTGGTGGTGGTCACAAACGTCGTTACCGTCTCATCGACTTCAAACGTACCAAGTTTGACGTCGTCGGTACCGTCGAGCGTTTGGAATATGATCCGAACCGTACTGCGTTTATCGCACTGGTTCGTTATTCCGACGACGAGCTGGCCTACATCCTCGCACCGCAGCGTCTCGCTGTCGGCGACAACGTTGTTGCCGCTGAACGCGTAGACATTAAGCCGGGTAACGCCGCACCGCTGAAGAACATTCCGGTCGGTACCATTGTCCATAACGTCGAACTGAAAGCCGGTAAAGGTGGTCAGATCGCACGTTCAGCAGGTGCATACGTGCAGCTCGTTGGTAAGGACCAGGGTTACGCCCAGCTTAAGCTGTCCTCCGGTGAGGTACGTTTGGTACGTGGTGAATGCATGGCAACCATCGGTGCCGTGTCCAACCCGGACCATCAGAACACTAACCTTGGTAAAGCCGGCCGTAATCGCTGGCTCGGCAAGCGTCCTTCGGTTCGTGGTGTTGCCATGAACCCGATCGATCACCCGCATGGTGGTGGTGAAGGTCGTACTTCGGGTGGTCGTCACCCGGTTACGCCGTGGGGCAAGCCTACCAAGGGCAAACGTACCCGCTCGAACAAGAAGACCGACGCGCTCATCATGCGCCGTCGTCACAAGAGCTAACGGAGGAGGCTAGACTATGGCGCGTTCCGTTTGGAAGGGTCCGTTTGTTGACGGATACCTTCTTAAGAAAGCCGATACTGTCCGTGCCTCAGGCCGGAATGAGGTAATTAAGACCTGGTCGCGGCGTTCGACGATTCTGCCGCAATTCGTAGGCCTCACCTTTGGGGTTTACAATGGCCAGAAATTCTTGCCGGTGCTGGTGACCGAAGACATGATTGGTCACAAGTTCGGTGAATTCTCGCCGACCCGTACCTACTATGGTCACGCGGCCGACAAAAAGGCGAAGAGGAAGTAACGATGGGTAAGAAAGCTGACATCCGTCGGCTGGCGGATAACGAGGCTGCGGCTTCGCTCCGGGCAGTACGCATTTCCCCGCGTAAGCTCAACCTCGTCGCCGAGTCGATCCGTGGTTTGAAGGCAGAAGCTGCTTTGGCAGAACTGACCTTCTCCAACAAACGTATTTCGCAGGACGTCAAAAAGCTGCTGGAATCGGCAATTGCTAACGCCGAAAACAACCATCAGCTCGATGTCGACCGTCTCTATGTTAAAGAGGCATCTGTTGGTAAGGCCTTCGTGATGAAACGTTGGCGCGCCCGTGCACGCGGTCGTGTTGGCAAGATCCTGAAGCCGTTCTCCAACATGCGCATCGTCGTTTGCGAACGTGAGGAGGCCGAGTAATGGGTCAGAAAGTAAATCCGATCGGTCTGCGCGTTGGCATTAACCGTACCTGGGATTCCCGCTGGTACGCCAACAAGTCCGATTTCGCTGGTCTTCTTCATGAAGATCTTGCGATCCGTAAATTCATCTTCGACCGCCTCAAGCAGGCTGGTGTTTCGAAGGTGATTATCGAACGTCCGGCGAAGAAAGCCCGCATTTCGATCCACACCGCTCGTCCGGGCGTTGTGATCGGGAAAAAAGGCCAGGACATCGAGAAGCTCAAGAACGATCTGCAGAAGCTGGCAAATGCCGAAGTGCAGGTTAACATCATCGAAATCCGCAAGCCGGAAATCGATGCCAAGCTGGTCGCTGACAACATCGCCCAGCAGCTTGAGCGCCGTGTTTCGTTCCGTCGCGCTATGAAGCGCTCGGTTCAGAACGCAATGCGTCTCGGTGCCGGTGGCATTCGTATTAATGCTGCTGGTCGTCTTGGTGGCGCAGAAATCGCCCGTACCGAATGGTATCGTGAAGGTCGCGTTCCGCTGCACACGCTGCGTGCGGACGTGGATTACGGAACTTCGGAAGCACACACCACCTATGGTGTTTGCGGTCTGAAGGTCTGGATCTTCAAGGGCGAAATCATGGCACATGATCCGCTGGCATCGGAGCGTAAAGCTCTCGAGTCGGCTGGTTCCAGCCGTAAGTAAGGAGATCCAGATATGCTTTCTCCGAAACGTACAAAGTTCCGTAAAGCCCACAAAGGCCGCCTTAAAGGTGAAGCCAAGGGTGGTACGGATCTTAATTTCGGCGCTTATGGCTTGAAAGCCTTGGAGCCTGAGCGTATAACGGCGCGTCAGATCGAAGCGGCTCGCCGCGCGATCACCCGCCACATCCGCCGTCAGGGTCGTGTGTGGATTCGCGTTTTCCCGGATCTCCCGGTCTCGCAGAAGCCTGCCGAAGTCCGTCAGGGTAAAGGTAAAGGCTCGCCTGAATATTGGGCGGCACGCGTTAAACCGGGTCGGATCATGTTTGAACTCGACGGTGTTCCGTTGGATCTTGCACGCCGCGCTTTCGAGCTGGCATCGGCAAAACTGCCGATCAAGACCAAGTTTGTCACCCGTCTTGGTGAAGGGGAGTAATTAGTGATGAAAATTGCTGATCTCCGCGCTAAAAGCGCTGACGAACTGAAACAGCTGCTGCTGGACCTGCGTAAAGAATCGTTCAACATGCGATTCCAGCAGGCTTCCGGTCAGTTTGAGAACACTGCGCGGGTCCGCCAGGTCCGTCGTGATATCGCCCGCATCAAAACCCTTCTCGGTAACGAGAAGGGTGCGACCGCGGCCTAAACTGGACACGCAGAGGAGTAAACACACATGCCGAGGCGTGTATTGCAGGGGACAGTCGTTTCGACCAAAAACGACAAGACCGTGGTGGTCCGTGTGGAACGCCAGGTCATGCACCCGCTGTATAAAAAGTACGTGCGTAAGTCGAAGAAATTCCACGCGCACGATGAAGAGAACCGCTTCAAAACGGGTGACGTAGTTCGCATTCGCGAATGCAAGCCGATCTCGAAGTTGAAGTCTTGGGAAGTAGTGGTCGAGGAGTGAGTCCTCAGCCCAATCATAGTCAAGGGGTAAACCCATGATCCAGATGCAGTCCAATCTGGACGTCGCCGACAACAGCGGCGCTCGCCGCGTCCAGTGCATCAAGGTGCTGGGCGGCTCGAAGCGCAAAACCGCTCACGTTGGTGATGTTATCGTGGTTTCCGTCAAGGAAGCCATCCCGCGCGGTCGCGTAAAGAAGGGTGCAGTTCACAAAGCTGTCATCGTTCGCACCGCAAAGGAAATCCGTCGTGCCGATGGCTCGGCGATCCGCTTTGACCGCAACGCTGCCGTTCTCATTAATGCGAACGGCGAGCCGATCGGCACGCGTATTTTTGGCCCGGTAACCCGCGAACTTCGTTCCAAAGGTTACATGAAGATCATTTCGCTCGCTCCGGAGGTGCTGTAATGGCTGCCAAGATTAAAAAGGGCGACCGCGTCATTGTTCTGACGGGTAAAGACAAAGGGAAGACCGGCGAGGTTCTCGCCGCTTTCCCGGCCGAGAACAAGGTTCTGGTATCGGGCATCAATCTGGTGAAACGTCACCAGCGCCCGACCGGTGCTGATGCCGGTGGCATCGTCGAGAAGGAAGCAAAAATTGCTGTTTCCAACATCGCGATTGTCGACCCGAAAGAAAACAAGCCGACCCGCGTCGGTTTCAAGACCCTCGATGACGGTCGCAAGGTTCGCTTCGCGAAGCTCAGCGGCGAAGTCATCGACAACTGAGGGACGGAAAAATGACGCGCCTGCGCGAACATTACAAAGAAGTGGTGCGTGACGCACTCCAGAAGGAGTTCTCCTACGAGAACACCATGGAGATTCCGCGCCTCGAAAAGATCGTGATCAACATGGGTGTCGGCGACGCCACCCAGGATCGCAAAAAGCTGGAAGGTGCTGCTGCGGATCTCGCTGCCATCACCGGTCAGAAGCCTGTCTTCACCAAAGCGAAAAAGTCGGTTGCGGCTTTCAAGCTGCGTGAAGGTATGAACATCGGTTGTAAAGTGACCCTGCGTCGCGACCGTATGTTTGAGTTCTTGGACCGCCTGGTCACCATCGCGCTTCCGCGCGTTCGTGACTTCCGCGGCCTGAACAAAAAATCCTTTGATGGCCGTGGCAACTTTGCCATGGGCTTGAAGGAACAGTTCGTCTTTCCTGAAGTAGAGTATGACAAAGTCGACTCTGTCCGCGGGATGGACATTATCATTTGTACCACGGCTAAGTCCGACGCCGAAGCTCTTGCCCTTCTTAAGGGTTTTGATCTTCCGTTCGGAAACTAACGGAGGTTGGCCCATGGCCAAGAAAAGCTCAGTAGAGCGTGAACTCAAACGTGAACGCCTGGCAAAGCGCTATGCTGCCAAGCGTGCCGCCCTCAAAGCGGTTATCGCAAATCGCGAGACGTCCCCTGAGGATCGTATCGTGGCTGTGATGAAACTCGCCCAGCTGCCGCGTAACTCGGCTCGTATCCGTCAGCGTATTCGCTGCCAGGTATCCGGTCGTCCGCGCGGTGTCTATCGCAAATTCCGCCTGTCCCGTATCGCCCTTCGTGAACTTGCTTCGCGTGGTCAGATTCCGGGCATGGTGAAGTCGAGCTGGTAAGGAGGACATCACATGTCGATGACTGATCCAGTCGGTGATATGCTCACGCGTATCCGTAACGGTCAGCGCGTTGGTAAATCCAGCGTTGTCTCGCCGGCTTCGAAACTGCGTACCGGTGTGCTGGATGTTCTCCAGCGCGAAGGTTACATCCGCGGTTATAACGTTAATGAAATTCGCAAGGGCGTCAGCGAAATCACCATCGAACTCAAATATTTTGAGGGCGATGCAGTGATCAAGCAGATCGACCGCGTCTCGACCCCGGGCCGTCGCGTATACTCGAAGATCAAAGATCTTCCGAAAGTATACAACGGTCTCGGCATCGCAGTCCTGTCCACTCCGAAAGGGGTTCTCTCGGATCAGGAAGCTCGCGAGCAGAATGTCGGCGGCGAAATCCTCTGCAAAGTATTCTAAGGGGAGCCAACGATGTCGCGAGTAGGAAAAAATCCGGTGGTCGTGCCTAGCGGCGTTACCATCACCTTGACCGAAGAGCAGATCAGTGCAAAGGGCAAGCTCGGTGAGCTTAACCTGCCTCTGACCTCGGACGTATCCGTCACCCAGGAAGATAACCAGATCTTCGTGAAACCGAACAACGATAGCAAGCGCGCCCGTGCCCTTTGGGGTACCACCCGTGCGAACATCGCCAACCTCGTCACCGGGGTTTCGGAAGGGTTCACCAAGAAACTGGAAATCACCGGTGTTGGTTACCGTGCGCAGGTACAGGGCAAGAACCTGGTTCTGCAGCTTGGCTTCTCACACGACGTTGAAATGGAGATCCCTGCGGGTCTGAACGTCGTTGCTGAAAAGCCGACCCTTATCGCCATCTCTGGCGCAGATAAACAGCTTGTCGGTCAGTTCGCTGCAAATGCACGCGGCTGGCGCGGTCCGGAGCCTTACAAAGGCAAAGGTGTCCGCTACGAAGGCGAGTATATCTTGCGCAAAGAAGGCAAGAAGAAGTAAGGACTGGCACGATGAAAAACGTGAGAAGCCTTTTCGAACGCCGCAAGCGTCGCGTTCGTTTTGCGATCCGCCAGAAAGCGGCCGGTCGCCCGCGCCTCAGCGTGCACCGTTCGAACGCTCACATCTATGCACAGATCATCGACGACGTCGCTGGTACCACCCTGGTAGCAGCTTCGACCGCCGAAAAAGATCTGAAGGCGAAAGGCAGCAATGCCGAAGCCGCTGCTCTGGTTGGCAAAGCCATTGCCGAGCGCGCAGTGAAAGCTGGTGTGAAAACGGTCGTTTTCGATCGTGGCGGGTATCTGTTCCATGGCCGGGTGAAAGCTCTGGCCGATGCCGCCCGTGAGGGCGGTCTGGACTTCTAAGGAGCACGACCATGGCACGTAACCAGAATCAACAGCAGCAGGCACCGAAAGCCCGTGAAGAAAACGAACTCGTCGACAAGCTGGTTGGTATCAACCGCGTCGCGAAAGTCGTTAAGGGCGGTCGTCGCTTTGCTTTCTCCGCAATGGTAGTTGTCGGTGACCAGCGCGGTCGCGTCGGATACGGCACGGGTAAAGCCCGTGAAGTTCCGGAAGCGATCCGCAAGGCTACCGAAGCTGCTAAACGCAACATGATCCGCGTTCCGCTTCGTGAAGGTCGTACCCTTCACCATGATACGCAGGGCCATTTCGGTGCAGGCAAGGTTATCCTTCGCTCGGCTCCGGCTGGTACCGGTATCATCGCCGGCGGTGCGATGCGTGCGGTCTTCGAAACCATGGGCGTTCAGGACGTTGTGTCCAAATGTACCGGTTCGAACAACCCGCATAACGTGATCCGCGCAACCCTTGACGCTCTGGTCAACGGTGCATCCCCGCGTCAGGTCGCTGCAAAGCGTGGCCTGAAAGTCGGTGACGTCGTTGCCCGTCGCGATAGCGGTTCGGCTGCTGCCGCCGTTCTCGAAAAGGAGTAATTCGATATGGCTGCTAAGAAAAAAGCGACCGTTCGCGTTACCCAGACGGGTTCGCCGATCGGACGTCCGGCTGATCAGCGCCAGACCCTTGTTGGTCTTGGCCTGAACAAACTGCACCGGACTCGTGAGCTGGAAGATACCCCAGCTGTTCGCGGTATGATCGCAAAGGTCAAGCACCTCGTCCGTGTGGACGAGGCTTGATTGACCCCAGATCGAAAAGGTGTTGAACGATGAAACTCAACGAACTTGCCGATAACCCGGGTGCCCGCAAGGCGCGCACCCGTGTCGGTCGCGGCATCGGTTCGGGCAAAGGCAAAACTTCTGGCGCAGGTCAGAAGGGTCAGAAGTCCCGTTCAGGTGTAGCCATCAATGGCTTCGAAGGCGGGCAGATGCCGGTCTATCGCCGTCTTCCGAAACGCGGCTTCAAAAACCCGTTCAAGAAACAGTTCGGTGTTGTGAACCTTGGTACCCTTCAGACTGCCGTTGATAACGGTGTTCTTGAAGAAGGTGCAAATGTCACCATCGCTGTTCTTGCGGAAAAAGGTCTTGCCCGTCCGCAGAAAGACGGTCTGCGCCTTCTGGCTAAAGGCGAACTGAAAGCGAAACTGAACATCGAGATCTCCGGTGCTTCCAAAGCAGCTGTCGAAGCTGTTGAGAAAGTCGGTGGCTCGGTCAAGGTTCTTGCTCCGGTCGCTGCAGATAACGCAGAATAAGCTAGAATGACTTCGTGAGGGTCCGGTTCCATTAATTTACGGGACCGGACCCTCCAGTTTATGTGTATTGGGAGATGAGTGCATGGCATCCGCCGCCGAGCAGCTTGCCGCGAACCTGAATTGGTCTGCTTTTTCAAAGTCGACCGAGCTTAAAAAGCGTATCTGGTTCACTTTGGGCGCGCTTATTGTTTACCGTCTTGGAACCTATATTCCGGTTCCTGGTGTTGACCCGTCCATTCTTGCTGACATTTTCCGTCAGAATGCGGGCGGCGTTCTGGGCATGTTTGACATGTTCGCCGGTGGTGCGCTGGGTCGTATGACGATCTTTGCGCTGAATATCATGCCGTATATCTCGGCCTCCATTATCATTCAGTTGATGACGACTGTTTCGCCGTCTCTTGAGCAGCTCAAGAAAGAAGGCGAGCAGGGTCGTAAAAAGATTAATCAATATACCCGCTATCTGACGGTGCTGATCGCAACGGTTCAGGCATGGGGCATTGCTGTTGGTCTTGAAAGCATGACCGGTTCGACCGGTGCTGCTGTTCATGATCCGGGCATGTTCTTCCGCTTTACCGCTGTTGTGACGCTGGTCGGTGGCACCATGTTCCTGATGTGGCTCGGTGAACAGATCACCCAGCGCGGCATCGGTAACGGCATTTCGCTGATCATCTTTACCGGTATTGTCGCCGGTCTGCCCAGCGCGATTGCCGGCACCCTGGAACTGGGCCGTACCGGCGCGATTTCCGCTCTGGTGATTGTTGCAATCATCATTCTGGCGGTTGCTGTTATTGCCTTCATCGTCTTTGTTGAACGTGCGCAGCGCCGTGTTCTGATCCAGTACCCGAAACGCCAGGTCGGCATGAAGGTCATGGAAGGTCAGAGCTCGCACCTGCCGCTCAAGATCAACACCGCCGGTGTTATCCCGCCGATCTTTGCAAGCTCGCTTCTGCTGATGCCGCTGTCGGTTGCACAGTTCACCGCCGGTGGCAACGCGCCGGAATGGCTGACGACCGCGACCGCATTGCTTGGCCGTGGCCAGCCGCTCTATATCGCGCTTTATATCGGTCTGATCGTCTTCTTTGCCTTCTTCTACACCGCGGTTGTGTTCAATCCGGAAGATACGGCAGACAACCTGAAGAAACACGGTGGCTTTATTCCGGGCATCCGTCCGGGTAAAAATACCGCGAACTATCTTGATTTCATCCTGACCCGCCTGACGGTGATCGGTGCAGCGTATCTCGCATTCGTCTGTATCCTGCCGGAACTGCTGATCGCGGAATGGTCTGTACCCTTCTACTTTGGTGGGACTAGCCTCCTGATCGTAGTCACGGTAACCATGGATACCGTTGCTCAGATCCAGTCTCATATGCTGGCGCATCAGTATGAAGGCCTGATCAAGAAATCCAAACTGCGTGGTCGCCGCCGATAAGAGCGGCCACGGAATTCAGGGGGACGACAATGAACATTATCCTTCTTGGCCCTCCCGGTGCAGGGAAAGGCACCCAGGCCAAGCGTCTCGAAACGGGACGCGGCATGATCCAGCTTTCGACTGGTGACATGCTCCGCGCGGCAGTTTCTGCCGGAACGGAACTGGGATTGAAGGCAAAGGAAGTCATGGATGCGGGGCAGCTCGTATCCGACGATCTGATGATCGGTCTGATTTCCGAACGACTTGACCAGGATGATACCAAAGGCGGTTTCATTCTGGACGGTTTCCCGCGCACGACTGCCCAGGCAGAAGCCCTGGACATCATGCTGGAAGCCAAAGGTCTGGCACTTGACTATGTGATTGAACTGCGCGTCGATGACGCAGCACTGGTGGCCCGCATTGTCGGCCGCTATACCTGTGCAAAATGCGGGCAGGGCTATCACGACGAGTTCCAGAAACCCGCTGAAGAAGGTGTCTGCGACGTATGTGGCGGCACTGAATTCAAACGCCGTGCGGATGACAACGCCGAGACGGTCACATCGCGACTGGAAGCTTATCACAAGCAGACAGCACCGATCATTCCTTACTATGAAAAGGTCGGTAAGCTGAAAACAGTTGACGGGATGGCCGAAATCGACGAAGTTACGCGCGAGATTGAAGCCATCCTGGGGTAATTTCCCGGGCAGGGCGCTTTTTGCTTGCGGGTTGGCAGTGATGCTGGCCCGCTTTTGCAACGCTCTACCCTACCGGATCTGCCCTTGGGTTTGTTAACAGGAAACAGGAGTCTCACACAGTGGCTCGTATTGCTGGCGTAAATATCCCGACCGCGAAGCGCGTCGTGATTGCGCTTACCTACATCACCGGCATTGGCCCGGCGAAAGCTAAAGAAATTTGCGAAAAGGTCGGAATCGAAGCAGCAACCCGCGTTCATCAGCTTTCTGATGACCAGGTTCTCAAGGTTCGTGAAGTCATCGACGCTGATTACACCGTTGAAGGCGACCTTCGTCGTGAAACCGCAATGAACATTAAACGTCTGATGGATCTGGGCTGCTACCGCGGTCTCCGTCATCGTCGCGGTCTCCCGGTACGCGGTCAGCGTACCCACACCAACGCTCGCACCCGTAAGGGCCCGGCTAAGCCGATTGCTGGCAAGAAGAAGTAAGGTAGGGGAACGACAATGGCGAAAGCTCCTCAGACTCGCGTCCGTCGCCGCGAGCGCAAGAACATTACGAATGGTATCGCGCACGTAAACGCGACCTTCAACAACACCATGATCACCATCACCGACGTTCAGGGTAACACCATTTCCTGGTCGACCGCTGGTGGTATGGGTTTCCGCGGTTCGCGTAAATCGACTCCGTATGCTGCACAGATGGCTGCCGAGGACGCAGGTAAAAAAGCTGCTGAACACGGCATGAAAACCCTCGAAGTACAGGTTAAAGGCCCGGGTTCGGGACGTGAATCTGCACTGCGTGCGCTTCAGGCTGTCGGTTTCACCATTACGTCGATCAAAGACGTAACGCCGATTCCGCACAACGGTTGCCGTCCGCGTAAACGTCGTCGCGTCTAATCGCGTCGATCTTTGCGGACGACCCCGCGTTTGGGCCCGGATACGCCGGGCCCCTTCGCGTTTCTCGCGAGGGCAGATTTTTGTCCTCCTTACCATAGGCTCCAGTTGCGAAGGTGGGTCTCGTGATTCAAAAGAACTGGCAGGAACTGATTAAGCCGACGAAGCTTGATGTTACTCCGGGTACAGATGCCAGCCGCATCGGTACGATCGTGGCGGAACCGCTGGAGCGCGGTTTTGGTCAGACTCTGGGTAACGCGCTGCGTCGCATTCTGCTGTCGTCGCTCCAGGGTTCGGCGGTGACTGCGATCCAGATCGACGGTGTATTGCACGAATTTTCGTCGATTCCGGGTGTGCGTGAAGATGTTACCGACATCATCCTGAACATCAAGACCATGGGCGTGCGTATGCATGCAGAAGGTCCGAAGAAAATGACCTTGAAGGCGACCGGCCCGGGTGCCGTCACCGCAGGTCAGATCGAAACCGGCGCTGATATCGAAATCCTTAACCCGGATCTCGAACTTTGCCATCTTGACGATGGTGCTACGCTCAACATCGAATTTACCGTTGATAACGGTAAAGGCTATGTCGCAGCCAGCGCACACAGCTCTTCGGATGCGCCGATCGGTCTTATTCCGATCGATGCGATCTTCAGCCCGATCCGTAAAGTGGCCTACAAGGTGGAAAACACCCGTGTTGGTCAGGATACCGATTTTGACAAGCTGTCGCTGACCGTTGAAACCAACGGCGCACTGACCCCGGAAGATTCGGTTGCACTTGCTGCCCGTATCCTTCAGGACCAGCTGTCTCTGTTCGTCAACTTCGAAGAGCCGGAAGCGGTTGTCGAAGAGAAGAAAGAAGACGAACTGCCGTTCAACCGTAACCTTCTTCGTAAGGTTGACGAGCTTGAACTGTCGGTACGTTCGGCAAACTGCCTGAAGAACGACAATATCATCTATATCGGTGATCTTGTTCAGAAGACCGAAGCAGAAATGCTGCGTACGCCGAACTTCGGCCGTAAGTCGCTGAACGAAATCAAAGACGTGCTGGCTCAGATGGGCCTGCATCTCGGTATGGAAGTCGGCGGTTGGCCGCCGGAAAACATCGAAGAACTTGCTCGCAAGTTCGAAGATCCGTTCTAAGAACGGGTCTTCGGCCTTCGGGCCGTTATCGGAACATCCCTGTTCCAAACCGGATAACCCAGTTGTTTGGGCATCCGGCGGGCGAGTTGCCCACACCGCACGTGCATGACCTGGCCTTTGCATAAAGTGATCAGGGTGGCGGCGCGGTTTTACAATCGGTTTCGTGAGCGAAGCCAGGCTATTTAGGAGAGTTACCATGCGTCACGGTATGCAAGGCCGTAAGCTTAATCGTACTTCGTCCCATCGTAAGGCGATGTTTGCCAACATGGCAGTTTCGCTGCTCACCCACGAGCAGATCAAAACCACTCTTCCGAAGGCCAAGGATCTTCGCCCGTATGTCGAAAAACTGATTACGCTGGGCAAGCGGGGCGACCTGCATGCACGCCGTCAGGCTATTTCGATCCTGCGTGACGATAAAGTCGTTGCCAAGCTGTTCGGCGAAATCGCTGACCGCTACAAAGAGCGTTCCGGTGGTTACACCCGCGTTCTCAAGGCTGGCTTCCGTTACGGCGATGCGGCTCCGGTGGCTGTGATCGAACTTGTCGATCGCAACGTCGAAGCAAAAGGCGCGGCTGACCGCGCTCGCCTCGAAGCAGAGGGCGAAGGCGAAGAAGCAGCTGCTGAATAAGCAACGCTTCGGCCTTTAAGAAACAGAAACGGGCGATGCCATACGGTGTCGCCCGTTTTCTTTTGGCGCTTTGCAATCCCTCGATGGCCCGGTCACTGGGCAATCTCGCAAGGCTGTGACATTGTTCATATTTCTGCCAAGGTTGCGCGGCAGTCCTTGTTTTCCTAATTGAGCATTTGCTACGCGGAATGCGGTCGCATCCCCGAACTGTTTGACGAAAAAGAGAGAGTGTGTCGTGCAGGCAAGATGGATTCCCACCATTTTCACAATCGCCGTTCTGGCCCTTGGTTCGGTTGCCGGTTCCCTGAACCCGGCACATGCCCAGAACAACATCCAGAATGACGACAGGCGCCTGCCCACCAGCCAGGCCGAGATCAAGATGTCTTTCTCGCCACTGGTCAAACAGACGGCCCCGGCAGTGGTCAATATCTATACCAAAAAGGTGGTCGAGCAGCGCCAGCGCACCCCGTTCTTCAATGATCCGTTCTTCAAGCAGTTCTTTGGCGAACGGTTTGGCGGTGCTTTCGGGGCACCGCGCCAGCGGGTTGAACGTTCGCTCGGATCCGGGGTGATTGTTTCCGGTGACGGGACGATTGTGACCAACCATCATGTGATTGATGGTGCCAGCGAAATTCGTGTTGTGTTGCATGACAACCGCGAATTTGATGCCGATCTTGTCGGGTCGGATGAACGTACCGATCTGGCGGTTCTGAAATTGCGCGGGGTTGAAACCGCACTGCCAGCGATCAGTTTCGGGGATTCCGATGCGGTCGAAGTCGGTGATCTTGTTCTTGCCATCGGTAACCCGTTCGGGGTTGGCCAGACGGTGACCAGCGGGATTGTCTCGGCCCTTGCACGCGCCGGTGTGACCGGACAGGATTATCAGTCCTTTATCCAGACCGATGCCGCGATCAACCCGGGCAACTCGGGCGGGGCGCTGATTGATATTGATGGCAAGCTGATCGGGGTCAATTCGGCGATCTTTACCAAATCGGGCGGATCAAACGGCATCGGGTTTGCCGTGCCGGTCAATATGGTCAAGGTCGTGATGCGTGGCCTGATCAGTGGCGATTTGCGCCGTCCGTGGATCGGGGCCACCGGTCAGGCAGTGACGGCCGATCTTGCAACTTCGCTTGAACTTGATCGTCCGCATGGTGTTTTGATCAGTGCGATCCGTGATGGCAGCCCGGCCCAGCGTGGCGGTCTGCTGGCCGGGGATGTGGTTGTGGCGGTCAATGGACTTCCGGTCGACAATCCCAATGAACTCAAATTCCGGATCGCGACACTGGAACTTGATGGCAGTGCCAAGCTGACGGTGCTGCGCCGTGGCAAGGAAACCATCCTGTCGATGCCGCTTGAAGTCGCCCCGGAAGAACCGGCGCGCGATGAAAGCGTGATCGAAGGCACCAATCCGTTCAGCGGCGCAAAGGTTGCCAATATGAACCCGGCACTGGCCGATGAGCTTGGCGTTGATACGCTGAGCGAAGGGGTAGTGATCCTTGGCATTGCCCGTGACAGTCTGGCGCGGCGTGCACGGCTTCAGGCCGGGGATTATATTGTTGAAATCAATGGTCAGAAGATTGACTCGGTCGCCCGCCTGAAGGAAGTTGTCAAAGCAGGCCAGCGCGGTCGGGACTGGAAAATCGCGGTCAAACGCGATGGCAAGGTTTTGACAGGCGAGTTTACCCTGTAACCGCCACCCGTAACGAGAAGACCGTTCATGCCATCCCTGTTTGAAAGTCAGGTAACCCGGCCCTTGGCCGACAGACTGCGCCCCGCCAAGCTTGACGAGGTGGTCGGGCAGGGGCATCTGTTTGGCGATGACGGTCCGATCACGCGCATGATCAAAACCGGGCGGGTGCCCTCGGTCATTCTGTGGGGGCCGCCCGGCTGCGGCAAAACGACATTGGCGCGTCTGATGGCCGATGTTGCCGACATGGCGTTTGAACCGCTTTCGGCGATCTTTTCGGGGGTGTCGGACCTGCGCAAGGTGTTCGAACGCGCCCGCGGCCGCCGGTCAACCGGTGGTGCAACCCTGTTGTTCATTGATGAAATCCATCGTTTCAACAAGGCCCAGCAGGACAGTTTCCTGCCCTATGTCGAAGATGGCACCATCACCCTGATCGGTGCGACGACCGAAAATCCGTCATTCGAGCTGAATGCCGCCCTGTTGTCGCGCTGTCAGGTGCTTGTCCTTAAGCGTCTGGATGATCAGGGGCTTGAAGAACTTCTGGTGCGGTCCGAAAAGGAAATGGGTTTTGATCTTCCGGTAACGCCCGAGGCCCGCGAAACCTTGCGCGCCATGGCCGACGGGGACGGGCGCTATTTGCTGAACCTTGCCGAAGAACTGTTTTCCATGCCGCCCAGTGACACCAGCGATGATGGCCCGCTGGGTGTGGCCGAACTGGCCCGCACCGTGCAAAAGCGCATGCCGATCTATGACAAGGGCGATGACAGTCATTACAACCTGATCAGTGCATTGCATAAATCCATTCGCGGTTCGGACCCGGATGCGGCCCTTTACTGGTTCAATCGCATGCTGGCCGGGGGTGAAGACCCGAAATTCGTTGCCCGTCGTCTGACCCGCATGGCGGTCGAGGATATCGGCCTTGCCGACCCGCAGGCCCAGCAATTCTGCATCGGTGCCTGGGAATCCTATGAACGGCTCGGCAGCCCGGAAGGCGAGCTAGCCCTGGCGCAGGCGGTGATTTATCTGGCACTGGCGCCGAAATCGAATGCCGGATATTCGGCCTATAAGAAATCGCTCAAGATTGCGCGTGAAACAGGGTCTCTGATGCCGCCGGCCCATATCTTGAATGCGCCGACCAAACTGATGAAAGATATCGGTTACGGGACCGGATATGCCTATGACCATGATCAGGAAGACGGCTTTTCCGGGCAGAACTATTTCCCCGAAGGCATGCGCCGGCAGAATTTCTATGAGCCGGTCGAACGCGGTTTTGAACGCGATCTGAAAAAACGGGTCGAGTATTTCGATCGATTGCGTCAGGAACGGCAACAAAAGCGGGACAAGAACTGATGCTGCATGGCGTCATTTTGGAAACAATCTGGTGACCAGTATCGGGATAAACACCGAACAGGGAACAGGTTAGGTTCAGGTCAACAAATGAACACGCTTTTGGAGACCTCAAATGACCAATATTCTGCACGTGAATGCATCTGTGAATGGTGAGAATTCCAACTCCCGCCAGATCGCATCCAAACTGATCGCGCGCATTGTCGCTGCTGATCCGTCCGCCAAAGTCGTTGAGCGTGATGCCAATGACACGGAAATCACTGCACTGACCGGTGAAACCGTTGGCGCTTTCTACACCCCCGAAGAGTCCCGTTCCGACGCACAGAAGGACGTGATTGCCGTTTCCGACAAAATGGTTGCCGAAGTTCAGGCCGCCGACGTTATCGTCATCGGCGCGCCGATGTATAACTTCAGCGTGCCTTCGACCCTTAAGGCCTGGGTTGACCTGATTGCACGTGTTGGCGTGACCTTCCAATACACCGAAAACGGCCCGGTTGGCCTGCTGAGCGGCAAGAAAGCCTATCTGGTGGTTGCCACCGGCGGCGTGCCGGTCAACAGCCCGGCTGACTTCGCAACCCCGTATCTCAAGCAGGTTCTTGCTTTTGTCGGTATCTCCGATGTTGAAGTGATCGACGCGTCGGGCTTTGCAGTAAATGCCGAAGAAGCCATGGAACGTGCGATTGCCAATGTCGAAGCAGTGGCCTTGCCTTCAGTTGCCTGATGTCAACGCACTGATCTGACGATCCATGCCAACCCGGTGATCGGCGAAAGCAACTTCCCCCCCCGTTCGCTGATTGCCGTGTTTGCATCCTGTGATGCCCGACTGTTCCCCAGTCGGGCATTTTGATTCCGGATCAATCCGTATTATTGTGGTGCCGTGTCCGCGTGTGTTGTCTGCCGCCAACAGCACGTTAACAGACAGGTGGTGCCATTGAGACGACTGGTTATGTTTGCTGTTTGGGGTTTGATCGTCCTTGCCGGGATATTTGTGGTTATCCGCTTTACCGGCCTGATTGACCATATGTTGCCGGCTGGTGATCCGCCCAACTTCACCTTTGCACCGGAAACACCGGTGCCACAGGCCCGCAATTTCTTTATTGCCTGTCCGCCCGGACGATCCCCGCGCACCGACCGCGCGATGCCAAGCCCGTCATTTGATGCGACGGCTGCCACATTGGCCGATGTGATGATCGAAACCGCACCGGCACATGGCATGCAATTGATGAGCGGCGTTCCCGGGGGCAAACCGGGCCGGCTTTACTTCCTTGCCAGAACACCGGTCTTTCATTTCCCGGACTGGGTCGAAGTCGAATTCATCCTGCCCGAACAGGGCGGCGATATCACATTCTGTCTGTTCGCCCAGTCGGTGTACGGACTTGATGATATCCAGCAAAACGAAAAACGCACCCGCGCCTGGTTGGCGGATATTGTCGGAAGGATGGGGCCGTCCGGGTGATGCCTGATTTGTTCTGATTCTGAAAGATTGAAAATACGCGCGCTCTGGGGTCTGATGACCTTTCAGGGCGTGCTTCGTTACGGTGTGAAAAAGGGTTCAGATATTGCCATGGCCCCATGCCGTTTTCACACGTGACTTTTGATGTTTGAAAGAATAGGTTCCGCGCCATGCAATTTTCACCGTTGTTAATCGCTTCCATTGCCTTTGGGGGTGCTGTTGGTGCGGTCGCACGTCACAGTGTGTCTGTCATGATGGGCTCGATGCTGGGCAATGGATTTCCCTGGGGGACGCTTACGGTCAATATCGTGGGGTCTTTCCTGATGGGGGCGCTGATCGAACTTTCGGCCCTGAAACTTTCGATGGGACCGGAAATGCGCGCGCTTCTTGTGACCGGTTTTCTGGGGGCGTTTACAACCTTTTCGACTTTTTCGCTGGATGTCGCGACCCTATATGAACGAAACAATCTTGGCCTGTCGGCCTTGTATGTCATTGTTTCGGTTGTGGTCGGTATTTCGGCATTGTTCGGCGCGATGGCGCTGGTAAGGGGTATTCTGCAATGAGTGGTGTCACTCTGCGCAAGGTCAAAGCTGACGAAGCCGATATCCGGCTTGATCGTTGGTTCAAGCGCAACTGCCCGGAATTCACATTCGGGCAGGTTCAAAAGTTTCTGCGTGGTGGCCAGATCCGTGTGGATGGCAAACGTGCCAAGGCCAACCAGCGGGTTGAGCCGGGACAGGAAATCCGCATCCCGCCGGTGCCGGTAATGTCAGGTGGCGGTTCGGAACCATGGGCCCAAGAAGGTGCCTATAACCCCGCCGAAGTCCAGCAGCGCAAACAGGCCGGTCCGTCAAAATCCGATGCCAGCGAGGCAGAGCTTCAGGCCCTGCGCGATTCCGTCATTTTCTATGACGAAATGGTGCTGGCGATCAATAAACCCGCAGGTCTGGCGGTGCAGGGCGGGACCAATACCAGTCTGCATGTTGACGGGATGCTCGATGCCCTGAAACTCGATAGCAAGGAACGCCCGAAACTGGTGCATCGTCTTGACAAGGACACCAGCGGTGTTTTGCTGCTGGCCCGTTCGGCGTCTGCGGCCCATGCCCTGACCAAGGCGTTCAAGGACAAATCCACCCGCAAACTTTACTGGGCGATTGTCACCGGCGCACCGGCGGAACGCGAAGGCCTGATTGACGCACCGCTTGCCAAGCTGGCCGGCAAGGGCGGGGAAAAGATGGTCATTGACGAAAAGCTCGGCAAATCGGCGCAAAGCGTGTTCCGGCAGCTTCATCGCGCCGGGCGCAAGGCCGCCTGGCTTGCGCTGTCGCCGCTGACCGGTCGTACCCATCAGCTGCGCGTTCATTGCGAGGCAATCGAATGCCCGATCCTGGGGGATGGCAAATATGGCGGGGCCAAAGCATTCATCGATAGTCTGTCCAACCAGATGCATCTGCATGCGCGCGCGATTGATTTCCCGCATCCTGTGACCGGTCATCGCGTGGTGATCGAGGCACCGGTGCCGCCGCATTTTGCCGAAACGCTGAAAAAGCTGAATTTTGATCCGAAAACGCCGACCAAATTCCTGACTCCGGAAATTCACCGTGAAAAGGAAGAAAAGCCGAAACCCAAGGCCAAACCGTCGCGTTCGCGCAAGAAATAACGCCCGATCAAATGACCCGATAACGCGAAAAGCCGACGCAATGCGTCGGCTTTTTCGTCCCTGTCTGAAGTCAAAACCAAAAGGCGTTGAATGACATTCGAGCTTATTATCAAGCGGTATGTTAGTTTTTGCCGAAACGTTTTATGAAGGCATCATACACCCGGTTCAGATGCTGGGCATGAACCGTATTTCCCATGCATTCGCACATTTCAGCCTGACCTTTGATCATGAACGCAATGCGCTTGCGGCCTTGCGTCGTGTGAACCATGCTCTCGCCTTCCTCGAGTGCGGTCACAATCGGGATTTGCTCACACTCGGCAATCGCGAGAATTTCTTCCTCCTTAAGGTCGCTGAAATCTATACAGTCCCGTAGCGTGAGCATCGCCTGCCTCCGCTGTCATAAAGGTCAGAACCACAGTATAGCGCGCCTTTTGGGTGATCAGAAGAAGTTCAAATTTCACCATTGGTTTCCGGTGCTTCGGGCAAAGCAAAAAATGGTTCTTGGTTGCAGATGTCAGGGACTCGATCTTTGATCGGCTTTGGATTAGGTTCTGCCTTTCCGTTAGACAGGATGAAAGACCCCACATGACCACAGATCCGCTCAGACTTGTCGTATTTGATTGTGACGGCACGCTAGTCGACAGCCAGCATGCGATCGCCCATTGCATGGACCATGCCTTTGCGCAAAACGGGCTGGATTGCCCGGGGCTTGAAAATACCCGCACGATCATCGGTCTGAGTCTGCCCGAAGCCATCACCAAGCTGGCCGCCCCCAACCGTATTGACGATGCCCTGATTGATGCGATCACCGTGGCCTACAAGACGGCATTCTTTACCCTGCGCCAGACCCCTGATTTCCACGAACCGCTGTTTCCCGGTGTGCGCGAAGTTCTGGCCGAGCTTGACCGTCGCCAATGGCTGAGCGGTGTTGCCACCGGCAAGGCCCGCCGTGGTCTCGATGCCGTACTGGCCCGGAATGAACTTGAAGGCCGGTTCGTAACGCTTCAGACCTGTGACAATCACCCGTCAAAGCCCAATCCGGCGATGCTGATGGCTGCCCTTGAGGAAACCGGTGTGGATGCGCCCAATGCGGTCATTGTTGGCGATACCAGCTATGATATCGAAATGGGCCGTGCCGCGGGCATGATCGCCATTGGTGTCGACTGGGGCTATCATGATGTCGATACGCTTCATAAATCCGGCGCACATGCCGTGATCAGCCATTTTGATGATTTGCCTGTGGTTCTTGACAGAATATGGGAAAGTGACCGTGACGCCGCTTAAAAACCCGGATCTGGCACCGATCCGTTTTGAATTGACGATGGCAATCGATCCCGAGGATGCCTTTGATGCCTTTACCAAAGGCTTCGGGGACTGGTGGCCGACCGACAGCCATTCCATTTCCAAAAAGGATTGCCTGGCGATTGTCCTTGATCCGGCGGCCGGGGGTGAAATTGTCGAACATGTCAAAGGCAAGGACGACATTCCGTGGGGCCGGATCGATATCTGGCAGCCGGGTGAACGGATTGCCTTTACCTGGCACCCGGGATGGGATGCTGGCGATTTTACCCGGATTGATGTGCGGTTTGGCCTGAATGATTTCGGGCGTTGCGTCATTCGTCTTGAGCACGGGGCATGGGAAAATGTCGGTGATATCGCACCGGCATTGCGGGACGGATATTTGTCGGGCTGGGAATTCGTGTTTGGCGAATGTTTCGCCAATTACCTGCGAACAGCGCGCCGCTAAGCCCGAACTCAGACCATAAATCTCGGGTCTTTGGACTGAAATGCAAAAGGGCACCCTGTGGTGCCCTTTGTCATGTCGATTTGATGTGGGGTGATGTGGGGTTAAAAGACCCGGTCTTCGATCAGTTCACGGTGCAGTTTGACCGGATCGCGGAACCAGTGGGTCATGAAGCCCATTTCGCGGGCCTGCTGGATGTTCTTTTCGCTGTCATCGATAAACAGGGTTTCGCGCGGGTTAAGTTTGAAACGCGCACAGACCAGTTCGAAAATTTGCGGGTCGGGTTTGGCAAGCTTTTCCTGCCCCGATACCAGAATGCCTTCAAAGTGATTTAGGAAATCAAACCGTGCCAGCGCATGTGGCCATGTTTCTGCCGACCAGTTGGTCAGGGCAAACAGGCGGACTTTCTTGCGCGCTTTGAGGTCTTCCAGAATGCCGACTGTGCGTTCGATCGGGCCTTTCATCATTTCGGGCCAGCGTTCGTTCCATGCCGCAATTTCGTCATGATAATGCGGATAGCGATGCTGAAGATCGGGGATCGAATTGGCAAAGCTCAGCGCGCCCTTGTCATGCAAAAAGTTCCAGTGCGGATGGCAGACTTCGGTCAGGAATTTTTCCATTTCCGCGGGGTCGTTGAAAATCTTGCGATACAGGTGACGCGGATCCCAGTCGACAAGAACCCCACCAAGATCAAACAGGACAGTTTCGATATCGCGCATGATGTTTCCCTATGTCTCCCCGGGGCAATGGATTGCGTGTTACGGGTTGGTTAAACCAGTTGGCACGCGCAATCGCAAGCTGCAGTTTCTTGAAAGATTGCAGATGCGCTATGATCTTGCCGGGGAACGGGAACGTAATAAGGGGCATTCCAGATGACCGGTGTGCCAACATGCCCCGCCAGGCGGTTGGTCTTGCCGGTCGATGACATGATTGTCATTTGCCAAAACCCGGTGTGGTTGCAAATGATAAACGTTCTGCAAAACAAGAATCAGAGGAGGCCTGAACATGTGTACGCTTGATGGATGTGGTTCTCACGAACATCTTGGTCCGCCGCCCAAGGCGACCGACGAAGACCGTCGACTGTTTCTCAAAGGTGCTGTTGCCCTGCCGCTTGCTGTAATTCTTGCCGATCCGATGCTTGCCCATGCGGCTGGGTCGACGCTTGAAAAAGTCACGATTACGACCCCCGAAGGCGACGCCATGATGGCCGAAATCGCCATGCCGGCAACGCTTCCGGCACCGACGGTCATTCTGATCCACGAATGGTGGGGGCTGAATGACCAGATCCGCGCGGTTGCCGCGGAATATGCCAAACAGGGCTATATCGCGCTTGCGGTTGATCTGTATGGCGAGCCACCTGCAACCACGCCTGACGGGGCCAAGGCACTGATGGCCGGGCTTGATCCAGTTGCCGCAACCCGCAAGTTGCAGTCATCGGTCGCGTTCCTTCGAAATCACAAGGACTCAACGGGCAAGGTCGGCTCGGTCGGCTGGTGCTTTGGCGGCGGATGGTCGCTTAATACTGCCCTTGCCACTGATATCGATGCTGCTGTGGTCTATTACGGCAATGTCAAAAAGACCCCGGAACAGGTCGCAACCCTCAATGCGCCGTTGATGGGGCATTTCGGCACCCTTGATAAAAGCATCAACAAGGAAATGGTCGAAGGTTTCGAGGAATCCCTGCGCATTGCCGGCAAGTCGGACTATCAGTTCTACTGGTATGATGCCGATCACGCCTTTGCCAATCCAAGTGGCGGTCGCTATGACAGCGAAGACGCCATGCTGGCCTGGGAACGCACCATGGCGTTCTTTGATCAGCATCTGGGATAGTCCCCGGACGCAATTGTATGATGGAAAAAAGGCCGGGATGACCCGGCCTTTTTATTGGTCTGATGATTGGATCAGGTGGTCTGGTTGCCGCGGTTCGCCCATTTGGTCGAGCGGCGTTCAATGACGTTGAAGATCTCATACATCGCAATGCCCATCACCGCGATCACCAGCAGTCCGGCAAAGACCAGCGGCATGTTGAATTTCGACGATGCTGACAGCATCAGATATCCGACACCGACATTCGATGCCACGGTCTCGGAAATCACCGATCCGACAAAGGCCAGCGTGATCGCAACCTTGAGCGATGCAAAGAAATAGGGCATGGCACGCGGGAAGCCGACCTTGACCAGAATGTCGGTGCGCGTAGCACCAAGAGAGCGCAACACATCGCGCAATTCCGGTTCCAGTGTGGCAAGCCCGGTGGCGACATTGACCACGATCGGAAAGAACGAAATCAGAAACGCGGTGATGATGGCCGGCACGGTGCCGATGCCAAACCACATGACCAGTACCGGTACAAGGGCCACTTTCGGGACCGAGTTGAACCCGACCAGAAGCGGGTTGGCCGCATCATAAATCGCCCGGCTGGACCCCACCAGCGCGCCCAGGATCACCCCGAACACCACGGCAATGGCAAAGCCCGCAAGGGTCGTATAAAGCGTGTGAACCGCATGCATCCAGATCGCTTCATGGAATTGCCAGCCGACAATGATGCTTTCGGACGGGGTTGGCAGGACATAGGGCGGAATATTGAAGATCCGCACGATCAGTTCCCACAGAACAAAAAGACCGATCGCACTAAGCCACGGGGCTGCTTTGGAAAGATTGGGTTTCTTTTTCATGATAATTGCCCGCCCTTCTTAGGATTCTCGCACGTCACGGATGTGACTGCGCAGTTCATGGACAAGGTCGGTGAATGGCTGGGTAAAGGTGGCTTCCTGATCGCGCGGGCGGGGTAGGGGATTTTCACGCTCTACCAGAATTTTGCCAGGCCGCTTGGACATCACATAAATGGTGTCGGCCAAATAAGCCGCTTCGCGCAGGTCATGGGTAACCAGAATGACCGTAAAGGGACGCACCATCCAAAGGTTTTGCAAGATGTCCCAAAGCTCTTCACGGGTAAAGGCATCAAGTGCGCCAAACGGTTCATCAAGCATCAGAAGATCCGGTTCATGGATCAGGGACCGGCACAGTGATGCGCGCTGCTGCATGCCGCCGGACAATTCCCAGGGATATTTGTCTTCGTGGCCCTCAAGGCCGACACTGGCCAGAAGCTTGCGCGCGCGTTCTTCGTATTCGGCCCGGTTTTTGCGCAACCGGTTGCGATGCGGTTTGACGATTTCCATGGGCAGCAACACGTTATCAAGTGTCGTCCGCCATGGCAGAAGGGTCGGGTTCTGGAATGCCATGCCGACAATCTTAAGCGGTCCGGCGACTTCCTTGTTATCGACAATGACGGTCCCCTCGGACGGGGGCATCAGGCCGGATACAAGTTTCAGCAACGAAGATTTGCCGCAGCCCGACGGTCCGACAACAGCAATGAACTCGCCCTTGCCGATCTTCATATTGGTGGTTTCAAGTGCCAGATCATCGCCTTCGCTATAGCGCAGCCTGACGTTGTTGAGTTCGACAAAGCTCTTCGACACTGCAGTTAGTCCCCCTGCCTGGTCTTGGTCGTTCTTTTTTGTGAAATCGGATGTGGTCAAAAGGAAACCGGGGCGGAAAACCGCCCCGGAATGCATTGTGACTTATTTGATTTTGCGGTCTTCGGCACCGGGCATGAAGATATCGGTAAAGACATCGCCAACTGTCGGCTTGTTTTCAAAGCCAAAAGCAAGTGCGACCTGATCAATCGCCTTTGCCATACGGTCGGTTTTGACCAGACCCATGCCGTTTTCAAGCGTATCGGGGGTGACGACGTTTTCATCAATCGCCATCTGAAGACGCTGCAATTCCAAGGCCGGGTCAATCAGCGGATCGACTTCCTTAAGGGCTTCGATCGCCGATGCCGGATCGGCGATTGCCGCACGCCAGCCTTTGACAACACCGCGCAGGAAGCCGCGCAGTTCTTCTGCATGGTTTTCCATCATGTCAGGCGACGCCAAAAGGCCGTTGCCATAAAAGTCCATGCCGAAATCCTTGTACTGGAAAACGGTCAGATCATCCTTGGTCACACCCTGTGCCTGAAGATTGAGGATCGAGGTGAAGTAATGGCCGGAAATGGCATCAACATCACCGCGCACCAGCATCGGTTCACGCAGCGGCGGATCCATGCTTTCCCAGGTCACATCATCAAGTTTAAGCCCGGTTGCCGATGCAAATGCCGGATAAAGCTTGCGCGACGCGTCAAAGACCGGGGCGCCAAGGGTTTTGCCGACCAGGTCTTCGGGTTTGGTGATGCCCGATTTCTTGAGCATGAACAGCGAAAATGGAGGGCGGTCATAGACCATGAAGATCGATTTCATGGCGCGATCGGGGTTCGATGCGTTGAATTCGACCAGCGAGTTGATATCGGCAAGTGATACGTCATAGGCGCCGCTGGCAACGCGGGTAATCGCGCCAACCGAACCGTTGCCGGAGTCAATCGTGACATCCAGGCCTTCTTCGTCAAAATAGCCGTTCTTCTTGGCCAGAAGGTACGGGGCTGCCGGACCTTCGAATTTCCAGTCGAGCGAAAACTTGATCGCCATTTGCGCCATTGCCGAATGCGCGCCCAAAGCAACCGCCGCCCCAAGTGCTGCACCCAAAAGTCGGTTTGTAAAAGTCGTCATTTGTTAAGAAGCCTCCTGTTTCGGGCCGATAATGCCGACCCTGCAACCGAATAATCCCCTGATGACACAGCAATTCACATGCCATGTCGCGAATGCACCCGCTTTGCCGCGGATTTGTAATCTTCACGAAACAGAGTAGAGTTGTTTATTATTTGGTCAATGGGGCAAATTGATCAAAAATTATACAGAATTTCTTGATAATCGCCCAATCAGCGTTCTGTTCACGGCCAATCGCGATTAAAAGGCCTTGCGCAGCGCGCTGCTTTTAGGCATATGGCGATCATGCTTACAAAAACGATCAATCGCTTCTACAAAAAAGCCGAAGCTGTCGCAGATGACAGCGGTTCGGGTTGGCGCGTGCATCTTGACGGCCGCGCAGTGAAATCGCCGGCAAAGGCAGAATTCCTGCTGCCGTCAGAAGTTCTGGCGCGCGAAATTGCCGCGGAATGGGATGCGCAGGGGGAAAAAGTTCAACCCGCGACCATGCCGATCATGCAGCGCGCGGCAACCGCCATCGATCGGGTGGCGCCAAACCGTGCTGCTGTGATTGCCGAACTGACCGGATACGGGCGGTCTGACCTGTTATGTTATCGTGCAACCTTCCCCGAAGATCTGATCGAACGTCAGGCCAAGGCATGGCAGCCGTTGCTTGACTGGGCAAAGGACGGCCTTGGTGTCGCGCTTGCCGTGACCGAAGGCGTGATGCCGATCGGCCAGGATGATGCATCGCTTCTGCGGTTGCAGGATCATGTCGAAAGCTTTGATGACTATCACCTGACCGCATTGCACAGCCTGACCACGGTGTCGGGGTCAGTGATTATCGGTCTTGCCGTGATGAACCGTCAGATCGACGCCCAGCGGGCCTTTGAATGCGCCATGGTTGACGAAGAATACGCGATCGAACAATGGGGCGAAGACGCCGAAGCTGTCGCACGCCGCGACCGTCATCAGGCGGAATTGCTGGCAACCGGTCGTTATCTTGATCTTCTTGCCGGTCGCTAGGCACCGGGCAGTGTCGCCAGCCATCTGATGGCTGGTTTGATATCCCTTGATCTGTAAATGTCGGGTTTCACAGGGTCCGGGTTTCTGTCGGCGGGCCGTGTGTTGGGTGCGTCGTTGTCTGGGTACGCCGTGGTTTGAGTGCCTGAATGTGTGTGGTGTCTTAGTGCATCCAGCGGGCAATCAGCTTGTGCTGAACGGCGGCCTGTGCCGCCACTCGGTAATAGGACAGCAATTCGCGCATTGGCGATGACATCCGGTCAAACCCGGATATGAATGCAACGATAATGCCGACCGACGTCGCGCCTTCAAGCACCAGATAACCCCCGACAAACAGCACGCAAATCGGTGCCAGCGCATTCAGAAAATTGATCAGCGCCTTCATGCCGAATTTCAGAAAGAACAGCCGCATCCGATTGTCAAATATGTCATCAATCCCGCGATTGATGGTTGTCAGCCGGTCACGGTTTTCCGCACCGGGTGACAGTTCGGACAATTCGTCACTGACAGATCGCATCTTGTTGACCCGATCTTCGATCAGGGCGTTGATGCGTTTCTGAATAACCGGCACCAGCGCGACTTGCGGGATCAGGGCGACCAGCCCGATCACGCCAATCACCGGCTCGACACTGATCATATAGCCTAGCCCGAATATCAGCATCCCGCTATTGACGACGGGTTGTGACAGCCCGTCACCGACAAAGCCGCCCAGCTTTTCGATTTCCGATCCGATGATCGAGACTGCGCGTCCGTTACCTTCATCTTCGTCACCGGTCTGATTGTCGGCATGAAGCCGCGACAGATGTTGTCTGTTGTAACGGATGGCACTTTCACTCAGCCAGCCTTCATACATGCGCAGCGCCAGCTTGATCAGGCCATGCACGATGATGATCGCCAGATAGATTGACGCCAGTATGGTCAGAAGTTGGTAATTCTCCTGCGTGATCGCATCATCGACAATCCGCCGTTGCAGCTCGATCGGTGCGATGCCAAGCGCAGCAACACTGACCGCCATCAGGCAAGCCGCCACCTGGTGCCAGCCGCTCATGCGCCAGACATAACGCCACAATGACGGGGCAGGGCGGTCATCGCCGGTACGTTCGGGCGCGCGCGGAGAAAAATGAAATCTGGGCATACAGCTTAACTCATATGTTTGGGCAGAATTTCCGGTGGGCGGCTTGGCTGCAAGAAGCATGTCGCCGCCAACGCCCAAGGGCAAGAACTGTCTGTAATGCCGGGCATATCCGGCCAGTTGCCTAGACTTTAGTCCAGCCCATCCTGATATATCGCAATGACGTTAGGGAAATCAGGCATTTGCGGCTATTTTTGTTGTCGTTCGATCGTGTGAAAAATAATTGGCATTCCAGTACCGAATAATGCTATTTCATTTCACAGGACGCGCACATTGGGCGAAATGTGCAAAACGCCTGATCACAGCAAGGAAAACACAAATGCAAGATATCGTCGCCAAGCTCGAAGCGAAACGCGCCGAAGCCGCCATGGGCGGTGGCCAGCGCCGCATTGATAATCAGCACGCCAAAGGCAAGCTCACCGCGCGTGAACGTCTTGATGTGCTGCTTGACGAAGGTTCCTTCGAAGAATGGGATATGTTTGTCGAACATGATTGTGTGGATTTCGGCATGACCGAAAACCGCATCCCGGGCGATGGTGTTGTGACCGGGCATGGCACGATCAATGGTCGTCTTGTGTTTGTGTTTTCACAGGATTTCACCGTGTTTGGCGGGGCGCTTTCGGGCGCGCATGCACGCAAGATCGGCAAGATCATGGATCAGGCAATGAAGGTCGGTGCACCGGTCATCGGCCTGAATGATTCGGGCGGTGCCCGTATTCAGGAAGGGGTCGAAAGTCTTGCCGGTTATGCCGATGTGTTTCAGCGCAATGTCGAGGCATCGGGCGTCATCCCGCAGATTTCGCTGATCATGGGGCCATGCGCCGGTGGGGCGGTTTACAGCCCGGCCATGACCGACTTTATCTTCATGGTCAAGGACAGCTCCTATATGTTCGTGACCGGGCCTGACGTGGTCAAAACCGTGACCCACGAAGAAGTCACCCATGAACAGCTGGGTGGGGCATCGACCCATACCCAGATTTCCGGTGTTGCCGATCTGGCCTTTGACAACGATGTGGACCTGCTGTTGCAGACCCGTCGTTTCATGGATTTCCTGCCGCTTTGTAACAAGGAAGACCCGCCCGCCCATCTGTGCGAGGACCCGATCACGCGTGATGATTTCTCGCTTGATACGCTTGTGCCTGAAAACCCCAACATGCCCTATGACATGAAGGAGCTGATTACAAAGATCGTCGATGAAGGCGACTTCTTTGAAATTCAGCCTGACTACGCCAAAAACATCATCATCGGCATGGCGCGCATGGATGGCCGCACAGTTGGCGTGGTCGCCAACCAGCCGATGGTTCTGGCCGGGTGCCTTGATATCGATAGTTCGAAAAAGGCCGCGCGCTTTGTCCGGTTCTGCGATGCCTATAACATTCCGATTGTCACCCTTGTTGATGTTCCGGGCTTCATGCCGGGCACCGCACAGGAATATGGCGGGATCATCAAACATGGCGCCAAACTTCTTTATGCCTATGCCGAGGCAACGGTGCCCAAAGTCACCGTGATCACGCGCAAGGCCTATGGCGGGGCTTATGACGTTATGGCGTCCAAGCATCTGCGCGGTGATGTCAACTATGCCTGGCCAACCGCCGAAATCGCGGTGATGGGGCCAAAGGGTGCTGTGGAAATCATTTTCCGGTCCGACATGAACGACCCGGCCAAGATCGAAGCCCGCACCGAAGAATATCGCGAAAAATTTGCCAACCCGTTTGTCGCTGGTCGCAAGGGGTTCATTGACGATGTCATCATGCCGCACGGGACCCGTCGCCGTGTGTGCAAGGCGCTTGGCATGTTGCGCAACAAGGACATCAAGAACCCGGAAAAGAAACACGGCAACATTCCGTTGTAAGCCGCCAAGACAAATTGGGAGACAGAAAGAATGTTTAGCAAAATCCTGATTGCCAACCGCGGTGAAATTGCCTGCCGTGTGATCAAATCAGCCCGCAAAATGGGCATCAAAACCGTTGCGGTTTATTCCGATGCGGATAAAGCCGCCCTGCATGTGCAGATGGCCGACGAGGCCGTGCATATCGGCCCGGCACCGAGCAACCAGTCCTATCTGATCATTGATAAGATCATCGAGGCCTGCAAATCCACCGGGGCCGAGGCCGTTCATCCGGGCTATGGCTTCCTGTCGGAAAACCAGGCCTTTGCCAAGGCGCTTGATGCCGCCGATATCGCCTTTATCGGCCCGCCGAACGGCGCGATTGCCGCCATGGGTGACAAGATTACCTCCAAGAAAATCGCTGCGGACGCCGGGGTTTCGACCGTTCCGGGCTATATGGGTGTCATCAAGGACACTGATGAAGCGATCAAAATCGCCAATGAAATCGGCTATCCGGTGATGCTGAAAGCATCGGCGGGCGGTGGCGGAAAGGGCATGCGCATTGCGCGCAATGACGCCGAATGCCGCGAAGGGTTCGAACGTGCAACGTCGGAAGCCGCAAGCTCGTTTGGCGATGACCGCGTTTTCGTTGAAAAATTCGTCGAAGAACCGCGCCATATCGAAATTCAGGTGCTGGCCGACAAGCACGGCAATGCGATCTATCTTGGCGAACGTGAATGTTCCATTCAGCGCCGCCATCAGAAAGTCGTCGAAGAAGCGCCGTCACCCTTTATCGATCCGGCAACCCGCAAGGCCATGGGCGAACAGGCCGTGGCTCTGGCGCGCGCGGTGGATTATTGCTCGGCCGGGACGGTGGAATTCATTGTCGATAAGGACAAGAATTTCTACTTCCTTGAAATGAACACCCGTCTTCAGGTCGAACATCCGGTGACCGAACTTGTCACCGGGCAGGATCTTGTCGAATGGATGATCAGGATCGCCGATGGTCAGGAACTCACCCTTAAACAGGATGACGTAACATTGACCGGCTGGGCGATGGAAACCCGCGTCTATGCTGAAGACCCGTTCCGTGAATTCCTGCCCTCTACCGGGCGTCTGGTGAAATATCAGCCGCCCGCCGAAAGTGCGACGGTGCGTGTTGATACCGGCGTCTATGAAGGCGGCGAAATTTCGATGTATTACGACCCGATGGTCGCCAAGCTGATCACCTATGGCGAAACCCGTGATCAGGCGATTGGGGAAATGCGCGCCGCCCTTGATGCCTATTACATTCGCGGCATTTCGCACAATATCCCGTTCCTGGCTGCTGTGATGGCCAACAAACGCTTCCAGGATGGCAATATCACCACCAACTTCATTGCCGAAGAATATCCGGACGGCTTTTCGGCCGATGATCTTCCCAATGAAGACCCGGCAATGCTTGTTGTTGTCGCGGCATACCTTAATCAGCGTTATGCCGAACGCAATTCCGGCATTACCGGACAGGTCAGCGACCATCCGATCAAGGTCGCCGAAAGCTGGGTCGCGGTAAGTGGCGATGAACACACCCCGTTTGATATCGAGTTTGATGGTGTTAACGGCGATTACATCGTCGCCATCGGCGATCGCAGCTATGGCGTGGTGTCGGACTGGAAAATCGGTGATCCGATGTTTGTCGGTGAAATCGACGGCGCGCCGGTTTGTGTGCAGATCGATATCGAAGGTGTTGGCTTCCGACTGTCATCAAACGGGGTGCAGCGCAGCTTCAAGGTTCTTCTGCCCCGGGTGGCAGAACTTCAGAAACTGATGCCGTTCAAAGCCCCGCCAGACATGTCGAACTTCCTGCAATCACCGATGCCGGGACTTCTGGTCAAGGTCTCCGTAACCGAAGGCCAAACCGTTCAGCCGGGCGAGGAACTTTGCATCCTTGAAGCCATGAAAATGGAAAACGTGCTGAAAGCCGAAAGCAAAGGTGTGGTCAAAAAAATCCATGCCGAACAGGGCGCAAACCTGTCGGTCGATGCCATCATCATCGAGTTCGAAAAAGACGAATAGATCGCCCGATCCCTCAAGGGTGATATCCGCACAAGGCGCTGGCGATCAAATCGCTGGCGCCTTTTCTTTTAACCTGTACAACCGCTTGCTTTTTCAACCCCTTTCGCAAGGCGATCACGCATATTAAATACAGACAACGGGGCTTTACGCCGGGTTTGCACTGCCATATGGTCGCAAATCGAGGCTGTACTTCCCGATGAATACGGCCATCCAATAACAAGAAACGAGGCGTGAATATGTACAAACTGATTGCTTTTGATGGCGACGATACCCTGTGGCACAACGAGCCACTTTTCCGCGAAGCCCATGTGCAGCTGCGCGAAATGCTAAGCCATTATGTCCCGGCCGATCAGGTTGATGACCGGCTCTATCAGGCCGAGTTGGCCAATCTTTCAATCTATGGCTATGGCGTTACCGGCTTTACCCTGTCGATGATCGAAACCGCGATCGAACTTTCCGACCGCAAGATCAGTGCCGAAGACATCCACAAGCTGGCCGAAATCGGCAAATCCATGCTGCGTGCACCGACCCGCATCATTGATGGCGCTGAAGATGTGCTTAAACGCTATGCCCATGATCCGAAATACAAGGTGGTCCTGATCACCAAGGGGGATCTGATCGCCCAGCAGCTCAAGATCGACCGGTCCGGGTTCGAAGACCTGTTTGACGGGATCGAGATTGTCTCGGAAAAGGACCCGCTGACCTATCGCAATATCTTTGGCCGCTATGGCGTGGAGCCCGAAGACGCGATCATGATCGGCAATTCGATGAAATCCGATATCCTGCCGGTGCTTGCGTGTGGCGGGTCTGCGATCCACATTCCCTATGAAATCACCTGGGTTCATGAAATGGTCGATCAGACCGAAATTGAAAACCAGAATGTCGTGACCGCCGAAAGCATTGCTGATGTTCCGGCCATGATTGAACAACTTGAACAACACCGCACTGCTGGGAGCATGGAACATGTCTGATTGCGCCGGTTCTGAAATGTCGACGGCGGCCGTTCTGGCCAATGGCCCGGCAGCCGATCTTGATCCGCAAACCAAACTGGAACTCGAAGCCGCGGCCTTTCGCGGGCTTGTGAAGCATCTTCAGGACCGCAAGGACGTTCAGAATATCGATCTGATGAACCTTGCCGGGTTCTGCCGCAACTGCCTGTCGAAATGGTATCTTGCCGCGGCCCGTGAACGCGGTGTGGCGATGGATTATGACGGTGCGCGCGAAGTCGTCTATGGCATGACCTATGACGAATGGAAAGATAACCATCAGGCCCCGGCAACCGACGAACAGAAACAGAAATTCGTCGATACCGCCCATCTGCATGCCAAAATCCCCGGTGCAAAGTAACCTGCGTCCGGGGGAAGGAGTGCGACCATGACCGACACACGCCCCGATCCAGCCACCGGCAAAGGCAACATATCCGTTCACGCCCGGATCGAAGGCCGGGTGCAGGGGGTATGGTATCGGGCCTGGACCGTTGAAGAAGCCCGCAAGCGCGACCTGACCGGCTGGGTGCGCAATCGCACCGATGGCACGGTCGAGGCGGTCTTTTGCGGGCCGGTGGACCGCGTGCAATCGATGATTGGGGCCTGTCACGAAGGGCCGCTTCATGCCCGTGTTGACCGCATTCACGAAGAACCCGCCCTGGAAGACGGTTTCACCGGTTTTGAAAAACGCCCAACCGCCTGACACCGCATCGCCACGCGGTCATGTGGCGCTATTGTCAAAATAACTTAATCAGCCTTTTTCGGTGCAATCGCCGAAAAAGGCTTTTTCTTTGATGCAGTGCGATGGCATTCTAGCGGCATCCTGTCTGTATGGTCAGCATCCATTTGGTCGGGAAATCAACAGGGAGAATACAAATGACCTTTATCGCGAAATCATTCGGTGTGGCTGCCATTGTTGCGACCACCGCCTTTTGCGCGGTTGGCGCGCAGGCGCAGGAACCGGCACAGAATGACGGTTTGAACGGAACGCTTTGGCTTCAGACCTCGGTCGAATACAAAACGACCGCCATGTCGGTCTATGCCGGTGCGACCCGTCTGCTGGACGCTGCTATTGGCGATCACAGCTGGACCGCCGCCCTTGAGCAGGACGGCAACTATATGGCCAAACCGCCGGCCGTGATCCTTGACGTTGATGAAACGGTTCTGGACAACTCGAAATATCAGGCATGGGTTGTAACGGAAAACACCTATTACAGCTCCAAGACCTGGGCGAAATTCGTTCATGACATGGTTTCAACCCCGACCCCGGGAGCACTGGAATTCACCAAGGCGGCTGCTGCCAAGGGTGTTGAAGTCTTCTATGTGTCAAACCGCAAGGCACCGGAAGAAGCCCCGACCATCGAAAACCTCAAGAAATACGGTTTCCCCTATGCCGATGAAAAACACGTGATGCTGCGCGGCGAGATCGAAACCTGGGGTTCGGCCAAGGCACCGCGCCGTCAGGCAGTTGCCGATGATTACCGTGTCATCATGATGTTTGGCGACAACTTTGGTGATTTCACCGACGATATCGATGGCACCATTGATGAACGTCTTGCCGTCATGGACAAATACGCGACCTATTGGGGGGAACGCTGGTTCATGCTGCCAAATCCGAGCTACGGTTCGTGGGAATCGGCGGCCTTTGGTGGTGACTGGGGTAAATCCGGTGGCGAACGCCGTCAGGACAAGCTCAATGCCATGGATCCGTGGGCAGGCCCGGGCGAATAAGCCCATATCAGCTTGACTAAAATGAAAGGGCGCCTGATCGGGCGCCCTTTTTGCATGGCCGGCCATGGGGCCGGTTGGATGGGGGGAAGAAGACCGCTCAGACGATCTTGCCGGGGTTCAGGCGATGATCCGGATCGATCGCATCCTTGATCGCATGCAGCAGTTTCATTTTCTCGGCACTGGCATAGCGCGCAAGCTCGTCACGTTTAAGTTGTCCGATGCCGTGTTCGGCGCTGATCGATCCGCCAAGATCGGCAACGATGTCATGAATGACGCTGTTGAGGCTTTCCCACCTGGCCAGATAGTCGGATTTCTCCATCTGGACGGGCTGGCTGAAATTGAAATGGATATTGCCATCGCCGACATGCCCGAACGGGCAGGGGCGAATGCCCGGGATCAATGCCGATGCGGCTGTGATACCGCGATCGAGAAGATCAGGCACCTTTGACACCGGAACCGACACATCATGCTTGATCGATCCGCCTTCAAACCCCTGTGCCTCGGGGATGCCTTCGCGGATGGCCCACAAATTGGCCCGCTGCTTTTCCGACTGGGCGATGGTGGCGTCTGTTGCCAGACCGATTTCAACCGCATTGCTTAAAAGATCAACCAGAAGCGTCTGCAAATCATCATTGGGGCGCGATGACGTCAGTTCAATCAGAACATGCCAGTCGGTTTGCGTGGCAAGCGGACGTGTCAGCCCCTTAAGGTAAGTGACCGACATATCATGGGCAAAGCCGCTGATCAGCTCGAACGCGGCAATGCCGTCGCCAGTATGGCGGCGTGCCAGTGCCAAAAGATCAATCGCGCAGGCCGGTGACGGTACGGCAAGCCAGGCGGTGGCAACATGTTGCGGCTGCGCAAACAGCTTTAATGTTGCCTTGGTAATGATCCCAAGCGTGCCTTCCGCCCCGATAAACAGATCACGCAGGTCATACCCGGTATTGTCCTTGCGCAATTTGGAAAGCCCGTTCCAGATGCTGCCATCGGGCAGAACAACCTCAAGCCCAAGACACAATTCGCGCGCATTGCCATACCGGATGACATTCAAACCACCGGCATTGGTCGCAAGGTTGCCGCCAATCTGGCAGGTGCCCTCCGCCCCAAGAGACAGCGGGAAAAGAAGATCATGTTTGGCACAGGCGTCCTGAATGGTTTGCAGGATCGCACCGGCTTCGACCGTCGCGGTGAAATCGCGATCATCAATTTCAATGATCCGGTTCATGCGTTTGAGATTAAGCAAAACCTGTCGCGGGCCGGCAACTGCCCCGCCACAGCGCCCGGTATTGCCGCCTTGCGGCACAATGGCGATATCATGTGCCGCACAGATCGCAACGGATTTTGCGACTTCTTCGGTGCTGGCCGGAAACAGGATGATTTCGGCCTTGCCTTCAAATTTGCCCCGGGCCTCGGCATTGTGGGATGCTAGAATGTCGGCGTCCGTGCTGATCCCCTTGGGACCCAGCAGGGTTTGCAATTCATCAATCACGCCGTCTGGCAGATGGGACATGGCAGCTTTCAGCTTTCCGGTCAGGGGGATGGATGGGGGGTGCGCGGGGCCGCTGCGCGTTTCATCCGGTCATTGATCGCAAGTCCAAGCCCGGTTTCGGGGATCGGCGCAATCGCAATGCCGTCAAAACGCGGCTGATCGGCTTCATGCAGCTTGGCAAACAGATTGGCCGCAGCTTCGCGGTCATCCCCGCTTTTCGAAAGCCACAAAACCGCATCAAATCCTTTGGTGTTGCAATCACCATATGCCAGCAGGATTTCATTGCCATATTTGGCGGGATTGGCGGTGGTGGCATCCAGACGCACCGGAAGGCCCGGCGCATAATGGCTGGTCAGCATGCCGGGGCTTTTGGGTGCTGTATCATCGGTTTCGGCCATCACGACGTCACAGCCAAGAATTTCCGCAACCTGTTCCCTGGTAATTCCGCCGGGACGCAACATCACCACCCGGTCCGTGGTCAGATCAATGACCGTGCTTTCAAGTCCGACCCCGCATGGCCCGCCATCAAGGATCATACCAATCGCGTTCCCCAGCGAATGGGCAACATGACCGGCCGTGGTCGGGCTGATGCGCCCGGACCGGTTGGCAGACGGGGCGGCAATCGGGCGGCCGACCGCGCGCAACAACTGACGTGCCATCGGGTGGGCGGGAACGCGCACCGCAATGCTGGGCAGGCCCGCCGTTACCAGCTCGCACACATCACTATCAGTCTGGCGCGGCAAAACAAGTGTCAGCGCGCCGGGCCAGAATGTTTCGGCCAGCTTGTCGGCACGGTCATCAAAGACGGCATGTTTGGCGGCGGCATCCCGGTCGGGGAAATGACTGATCAGGGGATTGAAGCTTGGCCGTTGCTTGGCGGCATAGATACCGGCAACCGCATCGGCATTTGTGGCATCGGCACCCAGCCCATAGACCGTCTCGGTCGGAAAGGCCACCAGTTCGCCCGCGCGCAGTTTCGCGGCAGCCTGGCTAAGGGCACCTTCGGAATAGGGTCGAATGGTCAATGCGGGTGACATGCAAGTATCCGTGAAAAGACAATCTACTCAGATACCTAGCTACGATCATGGCCAATGACAAGGAAGAACGCCCCGTTACCGTGCGATGACAGCCAAAAAAGAACTGCATATCAAGGATGAATTTGGCCCTAAACTTGGCCCCAAACAGCGCAGAGCCGCCATGAAATGGCGGCTCCAATTTACGCTCTAGCCCAATTTCGCCCCGCGGTGGTGAAACTGGACCGCGTCGCCGTGATTCCGGCGGCTATTTACGTCACCTACACTCTGTGTGGCGATAAATTCTGTATACTGCGAAATGGCGCAAAAGTCAACAAAACTGCGGGACAGGGGTGGTTTTGAACTGTTCAAAATCAAAGCGGCCTGTCACGGGTGCAATGCACAAATGACAAGCCGCTGATCATACGAATGAATTCGCAAATATCTGTGCTGCGCAGTAAATCAGTCCTGGTATTTTACCGGTACTGACGGGCTGCGGGCGATGAAGAACGGGTTGCGAAATTCGCCTTTTCCGTAAAGGAATCGGGAACCGTCCATATTTTCAACAACCCCGCCGGCCGCCGCCAGAACTGCATGACCGGCACCGATATCCCATTCCATGGTCGGGCCCAGGCGCGGATAAAGATCGGCTTCGCCCGCCGCAACCAGACAAAGTTTAAGCGAACTACCCGCCGGGCGCAGTTCCTTGACCGGAAGATCACCCAAAAATGCCTTCATGGCTTCGGGATCGCCATGCGAACGCGACCCGACGACAACCACGCCGTCCTCGGGCATGTCGCGCACGGTGATATTGGTCGTGACCGGGGCGGCATCGCCTTCGATCAGTTTCGCGCCATCCGGGCCACCGTAATACAGCTTTTCAATCGCCGGGGCATAGACCACGCCCAGAACCGGCTGGCCCTTGGCGATCAGCGCGACATTGACCGTAAACTCGCCATTACGCTTGATGAATTCCTTGGTGCCATCAAGCGGATCAACCAGCCAGAAAAAATCGGTCTCGCCATTCACATCGGGAACATCGCCCTTGGCCGCAGATTCTTCGGACACGATTTTGACATCCGGGGTAAGGGCGCGCAGCCCCGGCAGGATCACGGCCTCGGCGGCTTCGTCGGCTTCGGTGACCGGGGATGCATCATCCTTGGAACGGACTTCGAAATCGGTTTTATAGATTTCCATCATCGCCGCACCGGCTTTGCGCGCGATCTCGATCAATCCGTTTTCAAGCGCATCTGCGCTGGCAGGCAGGGCAATGGTCATTGCTGTCTCGTTCGTTGGCGTGAAAATGATGTTTGATGGGGATAGGGAATTTTACGCCCAAGGTCCAGCCCGCGTTTGGCATGCCTGGCAATTTAACCTATGTCCGGCCAAACTGTTTGGTCATCGCTGTCTTGAGCGCGCCGAGCAAATCCGCGCTCAGATCACCCGGCGCGACCAAAACCGGCGCAAGGGCGGGCGTGGGCGAAACACCGGCCATAATTCCGTTTTCTCGCCAATCGGGTACGATATGTTCAATGGCATCAATCAGGGTGATGGGCACGGGAATATGATTTGTCTGGATGCTGGCCCCCCAGCTTTGTGCATCCTCGCGGTTGGCAAAGACCGGGCAGAATGTTTGCCCATCACTGGTATGAAGCAACCAGCCATGATGATAAAGGCCCCAGAAGCCTTCCCATTTCGCCGCAAGTTCCAGAAAGTCGTCATATCTTGGATCGGGTGCCTGGTTGCTCGACATATCAGGCATCGCGCCAGAAACCGCTTGGTGTCACGTCACGGCCTGCGATGCCGCGCGTGATAAACCGCTGGGCTTGCATGGTGTTTGACCAGTAATCCATCGGCAATCCGGCCTTGCGTTTAAGATGGGCGACAAAGTCCCCGGGATCGGGCAACTGATCCCAAACCTGTGGCAGGAACAGGCCACGCCGATTGCCATCCGACAGGATGATGCCGTCTTCAAACGGGGTCAGTCTGGCAATCAGATCATCCTGGCTTTTGAACGGGAACGGGTGGGGCGGCGACAGGACCGAGATCGAAAGCTCAAGATCATCATTGATCTCGTCCTGTGTCAGACCGGCAAAGCGCGGATCACGAAACGCTGCCTTGAACGCGTTCTCACACAGATCGGTGGCAAGATCGGTGTGTGCAATGATCGACCCGATGCAGCCACGCAATTGCCCGGATTTCTTCAGCGTCACAAAACATACCCCCGGTGCGGCAAGGGCCGGTGCGACTTCGCCCGGCGATACATGCAATGGTGCGCCGGTTTCAAGCCCGTGCAGGATCGATTTGCGGCACAGATCAAGCATGGCCGGGCCATGGGCCTTGATCAGATCCTCGGTCGCCTTGGCGAAATTGTCTTCGGTGTTGTCTGGTGTGATCATCGGCTGGCTGCTTTCTTCATAAAGTGCCCAGGCGCCATAGCCGACGACGCGGGATTTATCCCCCGTGACATCACCGGAATTGCGCATGCCCAATGTTTCGATCCGCATTTTGCGCATTCGTGCCGACAGCAACATCCCCGCCACCGGAAGCGCGCCACAGGCATCATCGCTTCCGATATTTTCCGCATCGAAATTCTCGATCATGTTGCGCGTATTGCCATCCATGCGCCGGGCGGTGTCATAATCATGGAAATGTGACAGGTCCGATGAAATGACAATCAGGGTTTCCGGTCCACCCCACAGCTTTTCAATCACTTCATTGACCTGGCGCGGGCTGCACCGGCTGACCAGAAGCGGCACAATCCCGATATCTGTATTTTCGCCAAACAGGCGCTGGATAAACGGCAACTCGATCTCAAGCCCGTGTTCAAGCTTGTGCGCGTCATCTAGCATCTGAACTTGTGGCAGCGACAGGGCGGTTTGCAGGGCTAAAAGATCACAACGCATGGTGCCAAGCGGGGTGGCAAAACCATCGGCCTTGGCCAGTGCAATGCCCTGAAACGCCATGCGATGCGCCGGACCAATGATCAGAATGCGCTTTATCTGCCCCTTAAGGGCACGCACCGTGGCAAAGCCAAGGGCGGCAAGACTTCCTGAAAACATCAAACCGGCATGCGGAACAATGATCGCCTTGGGAATGGCCGTATTCTGCGCGGCATCGGCATGCAAGGCCGCACCCATCAGCCCGTCAATCTCGCTGCGCAAGAGATCGGCATCGGCCGGATAAAACGTCCCGGCAACAGCAGGCGGGCGGATGATGGTCATGGAGAATCTCGACTATGTTTCGGTTGTTCTCTCAATAATAAGAATATATAATATAGCGATATTTTTCCAGTTTATTGATTGTTTTGTCGAGGTTTTATGGAGAAGAAGCAAAAGGATCTGTCGTTTGATTTGGATGGCGCCGTTTTATTTTTCGACGATATAGATAAAATCTACAAAATATTTCAAACAGTTTCTGGTGATGTAGGTATAGAGACTGACGACTACAAATTTAAAAGTATTGAAGACCTGTATATAAACTTTAAGGGTCTGTCGGGCATGGACGCATTGGTCATAAGGTGCGGGTCGATTGATGATTTCTGTAGGATTCGAATATCAAAATACGGTGTTAGTTTTACTTGTGATCAGAAAAAAGGTGACCAATATTTAAAGGTAACAAATATTTTACGTCATAGTGTGCCGAAGTTAGATTTTCTCCGTAGATGGTATTTTTTTCAACCGGCTAATTTTATTTTTGTATTGTTCGCTCTGTTTCTTGAGCAGATAATTGATATTTTCGGTGTGACCAATGAAAAATACAGAGAGGTTTTGTTTTTTTCTGGTGTTTTTCTGGTTGCTATTTTTTGGATTCTGGCTTGCTACTGTTTTCTGTTTAGAAAGCCTGTGAAGATTAATCCTACTTGGCGATCAAAGAGGGAAAGTTTCTTTACTAGAAACAAGGATCAAATAGTTGTTCAAACTTTGACTGCTATTGTTGCTGCTTCATTAGGTTCGGTTTTTACTTACTTCTTGAAATGATTTAGTGGGAGAACGTGTGTGTTGACCGACACCGTCCCCGGCCGCTACTGGCATCTTCTTGAGGATGGCCGTATTCAGTGCGATGTCTGTCCGCGCTTTTGCAAGCTAAACGACGGGCAGCGGGGCTTGTGTTTTGTCCGGGCCCGCCTTGACGATCAGATGGTGCTGACGACGTGGGGCCGATCCTCGGGCTTTTGCATTGATCCGATCGAGAAGAAGCCGCTCAATCATTTCATGCCCGGCACCCCGATCCTGTCATTCGGCACGGCGGGCTGTAACCTGACCTGCAAGTTCTGCCAGAATTACGAAATCTCCAAGGCGCGCGAGATGGATAAGCTTTCCTCGCTCGCGACCCCGGAAATGATCGCCAAAACCGCCAAGGCCCATGGCTGCTCATCCGTCGCCTTTACCTATAATGATCCGGTGATCTTTCTTGAATATGCCGTCGATGTCGCCATTGCCTGCCGTGAAATGGGCTTGCGCACCGTGGCGGTGACGGCGGGCTATATTGGCGATGAGGCGCGTGTGGAATTCTTCCGACACATGGATGCCGCCAATGTCGATTTGAAGGGTTTTACGGATCGCTTTTATCATCAGCTGTGCTCGGCGCATCTGGATGACGTGCTGGAAACCCTTAAATATCTCCGCCATGAAACCGGTGTGTGGGTAGAGCTGACCAATCTTGTGATCCCGGGCGAGAATGATGGCGACGCCGAATTCCATGAAATGACGTCATGGGTCCATGATGAACTGGGTCCTGATGTGCCGATGCATTTTTCGGCCTTTCATCCCGACTGGAAAATGATGGATACCCCACGCACCCCGGCCGAAACACTGGTGCGTGCGCGCAGGATCGCCATGCAAAACGGCATCCGCTACGCCTATGTCGGCAACGTCCATGACAAAACCCATAGCAGCACCTTTTGCCATGGCTGTGGCGATATCCTGATCGGGCGGGACTGGTATCAGTTATCAGACTGGAACCTTGATACCCACGGGGCCTGCAAGACTTGCGGCACCCATTGCGCCGGCGTGTTTCAGGCCAACCCGGGAACCTGGGGGCCAAAGCGCCAGCCGGTGAAACTTCTTTCAAAAACGTGATAGGCAAAAAGGCAGGAACGTCATGGATATCAAGCGCGCAGGATCGCAAGCCTCGACCACCGGATCGCCGGAATATTTCACCGGCCGGGTGCGGATCGAACCGATCATAAGTGCTGCCGATCCGGCACGGGTGGCAGCGGCCAATGTGACGTTTGAACCCGGCGCACGCACCACATGGCACACCCATCCGCTCGGCCAGACCATCATTGTTACGGCCGGGGTTGGCCGGGCACAGCGCGAAGGCGGCCCGGTCGAGGAAATTCGCCCCGGTGATATCGTCTGGTTCGAGCCCGGCGAAAAGCATTGGCATGGTGCCGGGCCCGAAACGGCCATGACCCATATTGCCATTCAGGAAAAACTGAACGGATCGCCGGTTGACTGGCTGGAGCCGGTCAGTGACGAAGATTACCTTGGCACCGGCGCCTGACAATCATGACGTTTTTAGTAGCGTAATTCGTCGGCTTGGCTAAAGTGCGCGCGGTTTTAACGCATCTGGAAGCGCTGCATGGCTGGCATCAAAATTCGAAAAGCACGGTTGGGTGATGTCGGCGCCATTTTTGCCATTCGAAGCCGTGTACGCGAAAACCATCTTTCCGCGACCGAGCTTGCCGAACGCGGCGTCACCAAGGCGGCTTTTGGCAAATGGCTTGCCGACGGGTATGGCATCTGGATTGCCGATCTGGATGGATCAGCAGCCGGTTTTGCCATCGCCATCCCAAGCGAGGCGACGCTTTGGGCGCTGTTTGTTGATCCCGATTTCGAAGGGCGCGGTGTTGGTGCGGCCTTGCTGCGCACGGCCGAGGAATGGCTGTTTGCAAAGGGATGCAATGACATTTCACTGACCACCGGGGCAGACCCGAAAAACCGTGCGCACGGTTTTTATGAAATGCATGGCTGGCACAGCACGGGTGATATCGATAACGGCGATGTGGAATATATCAAATCCAACCCGTCGTTATCGCTGTTTGATTTTTAGGCGGCGATTGTTTAGCGCACCGGAATGCCGCCTGTTTTCTTTTGCGACGGTCCCAGCAGAACCGGACCATAGCCGATCAGGAAAGCCAGCCATCCGCCAACCCACATCAGGGTCGCAATGGCAAGAATGGTGACATAATGCGCATTGCTTTGCCCGGCCACTATCCGAAACACGGTAGAAAACCAGATCAGGCCAAAGGCGGCATTAAGCATCATGCTGGCGCGTAATTCGCGGCCCGTATGGCCAAGGGCGGCCCGCCCGGCAATCGCAATGATCATGCAGGCCATCGCCCCGCCGGTAAGTCCGTGCAAGGCATCGCGCGATCCGATGGCATCGGGCCAAATCATCGATGCCCCCAAAAGTCCCAATCCGACCGGCACCCAGAAATAGCCAAGATGCAGCATGGCAACAATCGGTTCGCGCCAAGTGTGAACCCCGCGCCAGCGCATCAGGCGCGCGCCATGAAGCACGCCTGCCATCAGCAACACATAACCGGGCAGGGCCGGATCGGGCGTGATGATCACGGTGATGATGGCAAGTGCGATACTTGCCAGACACACCATGTCAAACCGGCCAAACAGGACGGGCAGGGGCGCCGGAATCTGTTCGCGTTGCATCCAGTTGCGCGTAAAGGCCGGGATCACCCGCCCGCCAATCAGCGCGATCAGCAAAATGATCGTCAGGATCGCCGTTTGATAAAGCATCACCGGATCAAGGGCGATGACATCAAGGCAGGATGCAACAAACAGCCCGTCAAACAGCGCGATGATGCCAATCACCGCCAGAACCCGCATGTTCTTAAGGTTACGCGCCGCCATCAGCTCACGCGCCCCCAACGTAATCAGAAACACGAAATAGGCCAATGCTCCGACAATCACGGCAAGCGGCGGCAGGTTTTCGGCAAAGCCAATAGCAAAACGCCCCAAAATCCATGTTGATGTAAGGGCCATTAACATCGACCCGGCAACGGGTGGTCGTCCCGTCCAGTTGGCAATCGCGGTCAATAAAAAACCGCCAATTGCCGCCCCGCCAAATCCGAATATCATTTCATGGGCATGCCAGAAGGATGGCGTGCCAAGGCTTGGCACCGTAATTCCGTGGACATAGCCCGCCACCCACCAGGCGACGGCAACAAGCGCGAGGATCCCGGCCAACAGAAAAAGCGGGCGAAACGCCCCGCTCCAGAACGGATGGGAACGGGCGGCCGGTTCGGTGATCGAAATCGGGGCGGGCTTGGCGGGCATGATCGGCCTCCTGCAAGTTATGAGGCGATCATAGCGGTGTTTGAAATGCTGTCTTTGACGTTGCGCAATTTTGACGCATGCCAAATCACGGGGGCAACAGGTTGCTCTTACGTGAAAACCCTGTGTTTTTCGATGATAAGGCTTTTCAAGCGCGTTATTCACGCTAGATTAGGGGCAGAATTTCAACGCGGCTGCTTTTGAAAGGGCCGCGCGCCCCGAAACATGACAGGAGTCCTGTTCACCATGAAGATCACGTTTTCCGATCTCGCCATTCCGTCCAGCGGTGCCGTTATTGCCTTTGCGACTGAGGGGGCTGATCTGATGCCAAGTGCGGTTGCGCTTGATGAAGCAACCGGTGGATCGATCACCAAGGCGATCAAGTCGTCGACCTTCAAGGGCAAGTCGGGGCAAAGCCTCCAGATCCTTGCTCCGGCAAATGTCGATCTGTCGCGCGTGATCATTTTCGGGATTGGCAAGGAAGCCGAATTTGACGTGATCGCCGCTCAGAAGCTTGGCGGCTCAGTCACGGCGCGCGCCCTGGCGACCGGGGAAAAGGAACTTACCGTTCTGTTCGATATGGAAAACCTGGCTTGTGATTTTGCAACCGGTGCCATGCTGCGTGATTATCGCTTCGATAAATACCGCACCACCGAAACCAAGGAAGACAAGCCGGTTCTTAAGGCGTTCGATATCGCCACCCGCGACCACAAGGACGCCAAGAAACAGTTCGACAGCGCCAAAAAGGTCGTCGAAGGCGTGTTCTTCACCCGTGATCTTGTGTCTGAGCCGGCCAACGTTCTTTATCCGGAGACCTTTGCCAAGGAAGTCTCCGCACTGGAAAAGCTCGGTGTCGAAATTGACGTCCTTGATGAAAAGGAAATGAAAAAGCTCGGCATGGGCGCGCTTCTGGGCGTTGCCATGGGATCGGCCAAAAAACCGGCGATGGTTGTCATGCGCTGGAACGGTGGCAAGAAAAAAGACGCTCCGATTGCCTTTGTCGGCAAGGGCGTGACCTTTGATACCGGCGGTATTTCGCTTAAACCGGCGGCGGGCATGGAAGACATGAAATGGGACATGGGCGGTGCCGGTGTCGTTTCCGGTCTGATGAAGGCCCTGGCTGGTCGCAAGGCGAAATGCAACGTGGTTGCGGTTCTGGGTCTGGTTGAAAATATGCCGTCTTCGACCGCGCAGCGTCCGGGTGATGTTGTGACCTCGATGTCGGGTCAGACGATTGAAGTCATCAATACCGATGCCGAAGGCCGTCTGGTTCTGTGTGATGCGCTGACCTATGTTCAGGAAAAATACGATCCGCGTCTGATCGTTGATCTGGCGACCCTGACCGGGGCGGTGATCATTGCCCTTGGTCATGAAAATGCCGGTCTGTTTTCCAATAATGACGATCTGGCTGCCCAGATCACAACGGCCGGTCTTGCCGTTGATGAAGGTGTGTGGCGTCTGCCGCTGTCACCGGCCTATGACAAGCAGCTTAAATCCGACATTGCCGATATGAAAAACGTTGGCGGTCGCCCGGCCGGGTCGATCACCGCGGCCCAGTTCCTCAAACGCTTTATCACCAAGGACCGCCCGTGGGCGCATCTTGATATCGCGGCAATGGCATGGTCGACCGCTGACAAGGAAGTCGTACCCAAAGGCGGTACCGGCTTTGGCGTGCGTCTGCTGGATCGCTTTGTTGCCGATAATTACGAAAACTGATTTCGGTTTCGATAAGCCGTAATTTGCGGGGCAGGGTGTGGATCACCTTGCCCCGTTTTCATGTTCGGGCTAAAACCGCTTTATGGCTGATATCTGGTTTTATCATCTCACCAGCATGCCGCTGGAACGTGCATTGCCGACCCTGCTGTCCAAAACATTGGAGCGGGAAAAACGTGCTGTGGTGATGACGGGGAATGAACAGCGGATTGAGGCAATCAATACATTGCTTTGGACTTATGATCCGGCAAGCTGGTTGCCACACGGGTCCAAATCCGATGGCGATCCGGAAATGCAGCCGGTCTGGCTGACATCCGAGGATGAAAATCCCAACAGTGCCCAGTTCCTGTTTCTGACCGACCGGGCGATGAGTGACAAGGTCGCCGATTACGAACGCGTCATCATGCTGTTTGATGACCGTGACCACGACGCGGTGGCCGAGGCCCGTACCCGCTGGAAAGACTGGAAAGACGCCGGGCACAAGCTTTCCTACTGGCAGCAATCCCCGCAAGGCGCGTGGGAGAAGAAGGCTGAAAGCTGATATTCCTGTGCGTTTGACCTGATCTGTAGCCGAGATACCAGTTACGGTGTGGTTCCCGGAGGGGTTAGAAATTCTGCAAACAGAATTTCGATCAATGCCTTGGTGACATCATCTTCGCTTAATTTTCCCAACGCCAGTTCATTAATGGCCGGAAAGCTGTCTGCGGACAGCTTGAACAGGTCCGACTGGATGGCGGATGCGCGAACCGGCCAATCGGGATCAAGTTGCGCAAGGGCCAAAAGCATTGCACGCGCCATTTTGTCCGTGTCGCCAGAAGAAATGGCATCTGAAACGGATTTCAGTTTGCGGGCCTCGGAAACAGCAACATCAAGTGTCGCCAGCAAATCGGCCAGTTCCTTTGCCTGTTGCTTGATCTGATCGACTGGATAGTCCTTTTCGATGTCGCGTAACGGACTGACGGCCGCCGATGTGCCATAGGTCGACAGATATTGAAGCATGCCGTTCAGTTGCCAGCTCTCAAGCTTCTTCCAGCTTCCCGATTTGAGGTCATCAATCATCGGGGCGGCAATGCTTCCCTTATACTGCCGAAATATCTGGTTCGTATCGTTGGGGGAGGGACGGCCTGTAATCCGGCGAGATTCCCATTGGGCAAGCTTTCCGACTTCCTGCAAGGCTGTCTGATAGTCTGATTGTGCGGTCATGACATCGCTCCAAGCTTTTGTCTGGTGGGTCTTGCTGTTCTAAGCATTGACTGCAGTCCACCAGTTCGCATATCGGGCATTTCCAAAGGCGGCCTGTCCGTTGAATTGCGCGCGCAACTCGTTTGTACCGCAATGAATTTCGCCGCTGACAACATGATAATCGTACCAGTCATCAATAAAGATGCATCTCAGATTGATACCGGCCTGCTGAAGTTTGGTGACCAGATCACGTTCGAACAGGTCATACCCGTTATTGTCCTCGTTGGTTTTGTTCGGGTCATTGTCATGTCCGGGGGCTTCAACCCAGGGGCCGAATGGCTTTGGAATAATCAAACGGTCATTGCCAACAAACATATTGGGCATGTCTGCTGTAAGGGCCCCACATTGGAAACCACCCTGTTTACCCGGGAAGACGTTAAAGCCTTCGTTGCGTCCAGGCGTCCAGGGGGAAATTTTATCGCCAAATGTGAAATTGCCGCGCAGGAAACCATCAGGATAAAAAATTACGGGAACGCGGATGATATCCTGCTCCGACAGATCAAACGCGTTTTTCAGCTTGGTGATATTGCGTTCAATGACGGTTTCAACACCATTGAGATTCCAGTTTCGAAGATCCTGATACGTGTAACGGATGACCTGCTGTTTATCGCGGCGCGGATTGTGCAACGGGGCCTGACCATTACCCAGGAAATCGGCAATGGTTGCGTTGACTGCAACGCCGACCTCTTCGCGTTGTCCGGCAATTGCATTCCATTGCGAGTTTGCGAGATTGAGATTGGTATAGTTGAAGGTATTTCCAACAACATTCCAGGCTGGTCTTTGCAGCATTCTTGCATTGCCATGGGCCTGATTGTTTGCGGTTAGAATGTCATAGGCAGCTTTGGGACTTGCAACCAGAAGCTTCCATTTCTTGAATTGGTCGGCCTGACCTTCATCAGGGACGAAGGTCATCATCTCGTCGACATGTCCGACCACAAGCCAGTCCGTATCAAGGTGAATTGGCGCCTGAATGTTCTGAGCGGACAGGAACTCCCGGCTGCTTGGGTCCACTTGATGCGAGTTCTGGTGTGCGGTGCTATGGCCATAGTAAATCCGGCCATACAGATAATTGGTGGTGGCACCATTGACCGTTTTTTGTACCGGTGGCGTCACACCGAAATTGCCGCCGGAATTGGCCGAAACCGGATCGTCCGGATCACTGGCAGCCGGGTAATAGACACCAACTTTCGGGTGGGGCGGGTTGCCCGGATTCACAAGAGCAGGTAGGTCAAGTAACGTCCGATACACCCAGTTTTGCAGTGGCCTGCAACGATGTGTCTTCATAAACACATTTTGAAGTTCAGCCGCACCTGCCGCGCCAGGCCATTTGCTGAATCCGGAAATCATTGTATCGCGGAGCCATCGATCATCATACCGGTCTTCCGGGGCATAGTTGACCCAGTTATTCCCCTGAAGGAAATAGTTGCGGGTCGCGGCAGTATGGACGGGATCGGCGGTATTGACCTGGATGACGGGATTGTCCGCAGCCGCCGCATTTCCGAGTGCAGTTCTAAAAGCGTTATTGGTCGCATTGGCTCCCAAATTGGTCCAGAAATTTGCAATATTCGGATCCGGGTCCGGGTTGTCCGGGTTTGCAGGATCGGGTGTAACATTCGGAGCATCAGCAACGTAAAGCCATGACACGGCCTGACGGTGATGGCTGCCGATCCAGCGGGCAACGGCAAGTCGTTCGCTATAGAAATAAGTCGGGTTACCTGCGCCGGTTACTTCTGGCTGAATAGTGAAAAGTGTTAGCACAGCTTGGCCAGAGGGAAAGTTGTGGCCGGCAAACCGGATGGCCTCAATGCCCAGTGTACGTGCATTTCCGACACTGTTGGTCGTGACGGCGACTTCCTGAACGGTTTGCGGTCCGATGAGTTCGGCACTGTTATGCGCAACGCCGTCAAAAATCCGGAAATGTCGAACCGCGTCGTCGTCGTCATCCGTGGCCTTGTCGAGTTTCAGTCTCAGACCCCAGTTTCCGGGAACACCGGCCGGCGGACCAACAATGTTCCTTCGAATTTCGATCTGGGCCACATCATGCGCAAGATCAATATTTCCGTTGATATTCTGGTCCTGATTGTCGGTGTAGCCAATACCGGCATTGTTACCCTGACGGTTGCAGTTAACGGGAATTATCGCCCCGCGCCCCTGTGTGCCAAAGCTTATTGCATTGGGGGTTTTCTGGTTGAGTTGTCCCGGCCCGTCAAGATTTCCATCGCGATCCCTGTCGGTATGCAAGGTGTAGTATAGCACCGTCAGGTTTTGCGCGTTCACTGCATTGGCGTTCACATTGATGTTTTGCTGATCAATCGGAACAAAACCCCGGCCAGATACGCGCAGCCGCCAAATGCCGTTTGCAATATTGAAAACATGCTGCTGCACAAGGGCGTTGGGTTGAAACCGCAAGTCGCAGTTTTGCTGTGGCTGGCCTGCGCAAAACAGGGAAACAGTTACCAAGCTGAACGGATAGTTGCCTGCCGGTGCAGTGAGCTGGACTGTGTATTGTGGCATGGCGACCTCAATCGTTTTTAAGATTCTGACAAAAGACAGGGACGGCTAGATCGAAAGAACCAGGTCCATTTCTTTGCGCACTTCGGCGGCATTGCGCAGGATCGCAGCCTGGTCATCAACCGTACCAAGTGTGCTGTCTTTGAGAATGGCCTCGGCCCAATCCTGCTTTTGCAAGTCGCCCTTGCTGAGAGCCGATGCGACGATGAAATCCATAACACCGTCGCTCGTCTTCACGCCCAGTTTGATCGCTTGCTTCCCTGTGGCAGAGCACCAGTCGGCAAGCTGGTCAGTATCGTAACCGCTTACGGTGTCCGGATAGTTCGCCTGCAAGTAACCGGGCATTGCGCCAATCACGTCGTTCAGGGACGGTACGGGTACGGGCTCCGGCTGTGGAGAAGGTGAGGGGCCGGGTGTCGGTGTTGGCGTCGGTTCCGGCTTTGGTGCCGGCGTCGGCTCTGGGGTTGGCTGGGGTTTTGGATCGGGCTGCGGTGTAGGAGCTGGCTTGGTGCCACTTTCCAATTTCGCGACCGCCTGTGCTTCCTGTGTCAGCAGGCTGTTGACTTCATCGGCAAAGCGTTTCTCTGCCTGATAGCGTGACGTGGCGCTGGCATCGAATTTCTGTTTGCTGAAGATGCTCATGGATTTCAGGCGTTCTGCATCCTGTGCGCCAAAGGCAGACAGGGTGGCGGTGATTTGACCGGCGCCGGATTGCAGGCGCGATGACAGGTTGGCGGCATCCGGGCATTTGCCACTGGCAAGGGCAGCGTCCCCTTCGGCGGCGAGCTTTTGCAGCGACGCTGTTTCCGAGGACAGAGTTGAAAGCTGCGCCTTGGTGCGTACATCAACCTTGTTGCCCGTTACCGTTACCACGGTCGGGTATTGCGCCAGGGTTCTGGCAAGGTCACTGATCCGGTCGGCATAGGCCATCTGTCCAATCCCGCATTGATGTTGACCAAAACTAGACGGGGGAAGCAGCCATTTGTGACGCTGTGGCGGCGAGGTGGTTTAAACAAAATTTTAGTGTTGTATATTTGCCGATCATAAAAGCCATGCGTAAAATGCATGATCATTGCCATTGATGAACTGCGTTCAGTGGGGTACACAGGTTACATCGAACGCGCCGATTTGCTCCTCAGCTTGCGGGCGCGATAAAAATGCGGCTAAAGCGAGAGGGCGTATATGCTCCGTATGTACGACCGCCTCGGTGAAGCCGCGGCGGTTTTTTTGTATCTACGGAAAGGTTGAGGTCCATGATCAGGCTCTCGAACGTCCAGAAGACTTATCCTGCACGACGTGGCAGTGACGAACATACGGCGCTGCGCGGTATCGATCTTGATATCGCAGCCGGCGAGATTGTTGGTGTCATTGGCCGTTCCGGTGCCGGGAAATCCACCCTGATCCGTTGCATCAACCTGCTTGAAACGCCGACTTCGGGTTCGGTGATTGTTGATGGCACCGACGTTACCAAGCTTTCCAACCGTGACCTGCCGCTGTTTCGGCGTCAGCTGGGCATGGTGTTTCAGCACTTCAATCTTCTGTCGTCGCGCACGGTCTATGACAATATCGCATTGCCGCTTGAACTGGCCGGTGCCAGCAAGGCCGAGATTGCCGCAGCCGTCGATCCGTTGTTGCCGCTGGTCGGGCTTGAGGAAAAGCGTGACCGCTACCCGGCCGAACTGTCCGGTGGCCAGAAACAGCGCGTCGGCATTGCACGTGCGCTGTCATCAAGCCCGAAGGTTTTGCTGTGTGACGAGGTCACCTCGGCCCTTGATCCGGAAACCACCCGTCAGATCCTTAATCTGCTTAAAGACATCAACAAACGCCTTGGTCTGACCATGGTGGTGATCACCCATGAAATGGCGGTGGTCAAGGCGCTCTGTGATCGTGTGGCGGTGATGGATGGCGGGGTGATTGTCGAAGAAGGGCTGGTTGACGGCATCTTTGCCAACCCGGTCCATGACACCACCAAATCGCTTCTGGCCGATGAATTCGTCGAATTTCGCGCCGGTCAGGATAGTGCGCAATCCCGGGACCAATCCAGCGGGCAGGAGGGTTAATCATGTTTTCAACACTCGCACCGATCTTGCTTCAGGCAACCGGAGAAACCCTTTATATGGTGGCGGCTGCCTTGGCGCTTGGCACCTCGATGGGGTTGCCGCTTGGCGTGCTTCTGGCGACGTCGGGCCGGGGGGAGCTGTTTGAAGCCCTTTGGTTCCAGCGCATCTTTGGTCCGATCGTCAATGCGACCCGTTCCGTACCCTTCATCATTCTGGCCGTTGCGATCATTCCGTTCACCCGGTTTGTCGTCGGTACCTCGATCGGCACATCTGCGGCAATTGTCCCGCTGACCGTCGCGGCGATCCCGTTCATCGCACGCATCATCGAAGGCGCCATTCGCGAAGTCGATAGCGGCCTGATCGAAGCTGCCCAGGCCATGGGCGCCCGGCCGGTTCAGGTCGTGACCAAGGTGCTTCTGCCCGAAGCCTTGCCCGGCATTATTCATGGTCTGACCCTGACCGCCGTCACGCTGATCGGCTATTCGGCGATGGTCGGTGCGGTTGGTGCCGGCGGTCTTGGTGATCTTGGCATTCGGTACGGCTATCAGCGGTTCCGCCCCGATGTGATGGCGGCTGTGGTGATTACCCTGATTGTGGTTGTGCAGGCGGTTCAGAGCTCCGGCGACTGGATGGCGCGCAAAGCCGACAAACGGAATATATGAGCAACCCTCATATTTTGAAATTCCCGCAAAAAACAGCGAAAACAAGGAGTTTTTACAATGCGGTTTCTGCTTAAACTGACGGCTGCGGCCGTTCTGGCATCGGCCCTGACCGGTCAGGCACTTGCCAACGAAAAAATCAAAATCGGCGTTACCCCGGGTGCGCATGAAGAAGTCATGGAAGAAGTCGTCAAGGTTGCGGCGACCAAGGGCCTTGATATCGAAATCGTCAGCTTCTCGGATTATGTCATTCCGAACCAGGCGCTTGATGATGGTGACCTTCAAGCCAACAGCTTCCAGCACAAGCCGTATCTGGACAACCAGATCAAGGATCGTGGCTATGACCTGGCGGTTGTCGGTTACAACATCCTGACCCCGATGGGCATTTATTCCGACAAGATCAAAAGCCTGGACGAGCTTGAAGACGGTGCCGAAATCGGTATCCCGAACGACCCGACCAATGGCGGTCGTGCGCTTCTGGTGCTTCAGGCACAGGGCCTGATCAAGGTTGATCCGTCTGTCGGTCTGGTTGTCAGCCCGCTTGACGTGATTGAAAACCCGAAAAACATTCGTTTTGTCGAACTGGACGCTGCACAGCTGCCGCGTTCGCTGGCGGATCTCGATGCCTCGGCGATCAACACCAACTACGCGCTTGAAGCCGGTCTGAACCCGATCAAGGATTCGATCGCGATCGAAGGCAATGACAGCCCGTATGCCAACGTGATCGTCACCCGCACCCAGGACAAGGACGCACCGTGGGTCAAAACCCTGGTTGAATCCTATCACGATGATGCGATCCGTCAGTTCATCGAAACCAAATACGAAGGTTCGGTGCTTCCGGTCTTTAAAATTTCCGAATAATCGGCCTGATTATTAAATCTGGCTGAATAGTCAAAACACCCGCGAGCCAATCCGGTTCGCGGGTGTTTTACGTTCAAGCCATCCGCGTGATCCGGACCGGATCGCGTCGTCCGGTCTGCATGTCATTTGACATCATCCTGTCTTATCTCTGATCAGGATGACTTAAGACAGATCACGGCTGGATCGGCCGGGGAAGGGCAGGGACGGTGATTTGGAGTGCGGCGTCAGGCGTTCGGCCAGTTTGGGGTGTTTATATCCATTTCTGCCCATTTAAGCGTGCTTCAGCTCTCTTCAGTCCGATCCCAGCCTGACCCGCACTCGGACACGGACTCGGATCGGCCCGATGCCCTTCAGTTCAGCCTGCAAGCTGGGATGTCCGGACCGGCACGGCTTGGTTCAGTCCAGTCCAGTCCAGTCCAGCCCAGTCCAGCCCAGCCCAGTTCAGTTCAGTTCAGTTCAGTTCAGTTCAGTTCAGTTCAGGGTCCTTGCGCCCTGCCAGGCGGTCAGAAGGGCGACGCCGATGAATAATGCCCCGGCGGCACGGCCAATAAAGATGGTTGCGGTCGGGTTGCCGGTGATCAGGGTGCGGCTTGTGCCCGCCGCAAGTGCGAGTGCGCCATAGACCGCAAGCTGGACCGCCGCCGTCATGATCCCCATCACCAGTGCCTGTGACCAAAGTGGTCCATATTGCGGCCGGATGAATTGCGGGTAGACGGCGAAAATAAACAAATAGGCCTTGGGATTGAGCATGCAGGTAATCATGCCTTGGCGAAAGGCGATCCAGAGTGAGGACGGTCTGGCTGCCCGGATGGCCCCGACCGTGATTGCACTTTTGATCAAAGTCACGCCAATCCAGATCATATAGGCCGCACCGGCAAACAGCATGACATTCAAAAGCCATGGCGCAATTGCCAGAAGGGCGCTGATGCCAATCGCGCCAAGCAGGGTATGATAAACACCGCCCAGCATGATGCCGGCGGTGGCCGAAAGCCCGGCACGCCGCCCGCCGGTCAGCGCATTGGCAATGACAAAAAACATGTCCATGCCAGGCACGATAATGATGCCCGACAGCAGAACGAAAAAGAGCCAGAGGTTTTCAACATAAGTCATGGGTGTCATGAGTGTCATGAGGGGACCTTGCCAGATGAATAACGGTTGTGATGGGCGCAAGGTAGCAGGGGGCTGCTGACAGGATCATGTCAGGATGATTTGCCAATGCGCGGCATCGTCATTGCGCGATTGTGGCATCTGGTTGCCGGGGCATGGAGACAATATCGCGTGATCAGCCCGACAAGCGGTATGCGAATGCCGGTTGATGCGTTATGATTTGTTGAAATCATTGTTATGAATAGGGTTTCCATAACGGTGCCAGCCAGAAACGGCTTGGAACATGGTTCATCAAACAGCGGGAAAGCGATGATCAGATTCGGTCATGTGAAGTCATTTCTGGTGTGTTTCGCACCGCTGAGTGCCGTGTTCCTGGCTGTGGTCGGGTTGCTGTCATGGGAAGGCAGTGCCGTGCGCGAAAAGGTCATTTCCGATGACCAGCGTTATGCACTGGAAAAATCGATATCGGTATTGCGCGAACGCATCGATATCGTGGTTTCCGATCTTTTGATCCTGTCAGAAAGCCAGCAGATCGACGCGGTAATCGCCGGGACGGCCAGTCTTGATCAGGTGGCGGACGAGTTTGCGGTCTTTTCGCTGCGGCGGGGGATTTATGACCAGATCAGGCTGCTTGACAATGATGGCATGGAAATCGTGCGCGTCAATTACGGCAGCGGCATTCCGTTTTCCGTGCCCAGACGCGAACTTCAGAACAAAAGCGAGCGACCCTATTTCCAGCTGGCCCGCAATGCGCCGCGCGGGACGATCTATATATCGGGTGTCGATCTGAACGAGGAATTTGGCCAGATCGAAAAGCCGATCAAGCCGGTTATCCGGCTGTCGGCGCCGGTCTTTGACCGGTTCGGGGAACGCCATGGCGTTGTGGTCTTGAACCTTCGGGCGGCATCGACACTTGAAGAAGTGGTCAAGTCGCTGAAACTTGACGGGGCAGAGCCGTTTGTTCTGGATGGTGATGGCGGCTGGATGCTGGGCGGCAAGCCGGGCGAAAACTGGTCCGAGGAACTGACAGGAATGCCCGCGGTGATCGGTGACCGTTACCCGAAGGCCTGGGAAAGCATGCAACTGGGATTGCAAAGTTTCCGGGTTGATAGCGGTTTCTATTCGGTCCAGCGGCTTGATGTTTCCGATCTTCTTCTGGCGCGCAATTCCAACCGGTCCCTGTCGGTGATCTTTGGCAGTGATCAGGAAAAAAGCAGCCGGCTGAACCTGTATGTCGGGGCGCGGTTGCCCAATGATGTGCTTGAACAGTTGCTGTCGCCCGAACGTGACACGCTGACGATTGTTTCGACCGCGTTCATTTTCCTGATTGCGATCGGCAGTGCGGCCTATGCCTGGACCCGTCAGAACCAGATCGTTGCAAGCTTTGACGCGCGCTTATCCGAACAGGTTCTGCGGGCATCAAAAAACAGTGTGGTTGTCGCCGATGACACGGGTACGATCCTTAAGGTCAATCCGGGCTTTACCGCGATGACCGGATATTTGCCAAACGAGGCAATTGGAAAGCCGTTATCATTCCTGCGTGCCCAGCGCGAAAATGCCGAGGCACTCGACGAGATCCTGATGGCGGCGCGTGCCAATGGCACCTGGGAAGGCGAAGTGCGCAACCGCCGCAAAAGCGGGGATTTCTTTTATTCCAATGTCGTGGTCAGCGCGATTACCGATCCGACAACATCGGATGTCAATTTCGTCGAGATGGGTTTTGACATTTCACGCCACATGGAAAACGCACAGGAATTGTGGCGTCAGGCCAATCATGATGCCCTGACCGGGTTGCCCAACCGGTTGCTGTTTGAAGACCGGCTTGAAGTTGCCTGTGGTCATGCGGAAAACGAAGGCCATTCGATCGGGCTTCTTTATATTGATCTGGACGGTTTCAAACCGGTCAATGACCGTTATGGTCACGAAATCGGCGATCAGGTCCTGCGCAAGGTCGGTGAACGCATCAAGAATACCGTGCGTCAGGGCGATACGGTTGCCCGACTGGGCGGGGATGAGTTTGCCGTGATTGCCGATGCGGTGAACGGACGCGATGAAGCCGAATGGGTGGCCCAGAAAATCGCGGCATCGATCCAGCGCCCGATTGAGATTGATGCCCTTAGCATCACGGTCGGGGCCAGCATCGGGATTGCTGTCTATCCCGGGGATTGCAACGAAACGATCGCGCTGATCGGATTTGCCGATGAAAAAATGTATCAGCAAAAGCGCGTGCGCAAGGCAAAGGGCAGTGACGCAGCAAGGGCACTGCATTAAACCACCAGCGGACAATGCCGGGATTAAAAAAAAGACAGGCTGAACGAGCCTGCCTTTTTTGATTTGGTCTGGGATGTGAGGGTGACCGGCAAAGGTTACGCAACAAGCGTTTCGTATTCTTCCTGCTTTTCCAACCACTGCATTTCGATGTCGCCAAGCTGGCTTTCGATCTTGCCCAGTTCCATTTGAAGGTCGCCGAGTTTCTGGCCATTGGCGGCCTCATAAAGTTTGGGATCGGCCATTTCGGTTTCGATTGCGGCCTTGCGCGCGGACAATTTTTCCATCTGGGATTCGAGCTTTTCAATTGCGCGTTTGACCGGGGCGGCGGCCTTGCGTTTTTCGGCAGCCTGCTGACGTTCGGCTTTGCGGTCGCGTTTGGCGTCCTTGCCATTGGCATCGTCCTCGCCGGCCTTGTTGGCCCGGCGTTCGGCACGCGCACGATCGAGAAGATACTGTCGATATTCCGATACGTCGCCGTCAAAGGCGGTTACCGTGCCATCGGCCACCAGAACCAGACGATCGGCACAGGCTTCGATCAGATAGGGATCGTGGCTGATGATGATTACGGCACCTTCATAGGCGTTAAGCGCATGGTTCAGCGCATCGCGGCTGTCGATATCAAGATGGTTGGTCGGTTCATCAAGGATCAGCATATGCGGTGCATCAAGGGTCATCAGCGCAAACAGCAAACGCGCCTTTTCGCCCCCCGAAAGGTCTTTGACCTTGGTGTCGCCCTTGTCCCCTTCGAAGGCAAAGCGGCCAAGTTGCGCGCGCACCTTGCTTTCGATCGCATCGGACATCAGGGCCGCCATATGCTGATAGGGGGTCTGTTCACCGATCAGTTCGTCGGTCTGATGCTGGGCAAAATAGCCGATACGCAGTTTGCTTGAGGCGGTCTTTTCACCGGCCATCAGTTCAAGCCGGTCCGAGAGCAATTTCGCCAGGGTCGATTTACCGTTGCCGTTGGCGCCCAGAAGGGCAATGCGGTCATCCATATCAATGCGCAGGCTGATATTGCGCAATACCGGTTTGCCCGGTTCATAGCCGACTTCGCCATTATGGATATTGATCAGGGGCGGTGGCAGTTCCTTGGGACTTGGGAAGTCAAAGGTAATGCCGCGGTCTTCGACCACCGGGATCGCAGGCCCCATTTTTTCAAGCATCTTGACACGGCTTTGCGCCTGTTTGGCCTTGCTGGCCTTCGCACGGAAGCGGTCGATGAAGGATTGCAGATGCTTTTGCTGGGCGATCTGCTTTTCATATTGCTTGGAAGCGAGTTCCATCTGTTCGCGCCGGGTCTTGGCAAACTTGTCATAGTTGCCGCCATACAGCGTGACGGTGCCGTCATGTAGATGGGCAATCGATTTGACCGCGCGGTTCAAAAGATCACGATCATGGCTGATCAGGATGATCGTGCCGGGATAGTTGATCAGATAGTTTTCAAGCCAGATGGTGGCTTCGAGATCAAGGTGGTTGGTCGGTTCATCAAGCAGCAGCAGATCCGGGCGCAGGAACAGGGTCGCGGCAAGTGCGACACGCATCCGCCAGCCGCCGGAAAAATCATCGCACGGGCGTTGCTGGGCATCGGCATCAAAGCCCAGACCCGAAAGGATCGATGCCGCGCGCGCCTCGGCGGTGTGGGCATCAATATCGGCAAGGCGGGTGTGGACTTCGGCGATGCGATGGGGGTCGGTGGTTGTTTCGGCTTCTTCAAGCAGGCTGGCGCGTTCGGTATCCGCAGCCAGAACAGTTTCAATCAGCGAACGGCTGCCTGCCGGGGCTTCCTGGGAGACAACCCCCATGCGCGCCCGCTTGGACAGGCGAATGTCGCCGCCATCGGTGGCCAGTTCACCGGAAATCAGTTTCAAAAGAGTGGATTTACCCGCCCCGTTGCGACCAATCAGGCCGACCTTGTGGCCATCGGGAATGGTCAGGGAAACCTGGTCAAGAATGACACGGCCACCAATACGATAGGTGAGATCGGTAATTTGCAGCATTTTATCGGTCGTTCTCTTGATCTTGGGTATCGGGTTTCCCGGTCTTTCCCGCCTTGATCCGGGGGAATCGCAAGGATTTCTGTGCTTTCAATAGGGCAGAGTGCGATTTGAAGCAAGGTTTCTTGAAACTGTAACCGGCGGGAATTGGCGGCCGGGGGGGACAAAGTAACCGTCGGGAAAATCGCAGTTTTATGCGTTTTTGCGCATTTTCGTGATGGTTTTGAGGTCAATGCAGCTACTGCAAGTCTGTATTGCGCGGGCAGAACTATCTGTTGCGTTGCGCTTCAACCCCGTTTATATAGCGCCAACCTTTGGGTCTGTGGATGATAAGGGAGTGCTTATGTATGGCTCCTTTATGTTCCGCAGGCCCTTTTGGAAGCCCTCTTGGGGGGTAACGAAATTTTTAAAGTAGCTAGGTGAAACCAATGGCTGTCGAACGCACTCTTTCGATCATCAAGCCGGACGCAACGCGCCGCAACCTGACCGGCAAAATCAACGCCGTCATCGAAGAAGCTGGCCTGCGCATTGTCGCACAGAAGCGCGTCGCTCTGACCCGCGCTCAGGCTGAAGGTTTCTATGCAGTTCACAAAGAACGTTCGTTCTTCGGTGAACTGGTAGACTTCATGGTCTCCGGCCCGGTCGTCGTCCAGGTTCTGGAAGGCGAAAACGCTGTCGCGACCTACCGCGAAGTTATGGGTGCAACCAACCCGGCAAACGCCGAGGAAGGCACCATCCGTAAGCAGTTTGCAGAATCCATCGAAGCGAACTCGGTCCATGGTTCGGACTCGCTCGAAAACGCTGCAATCGAAATTGCTTACTTCTTCGCTCAGACCGAAATCGTCGGCTAAGCTTAGAATACAGAATTCCGGTTCATCCGGCATCAAAACGCCCCGCAGATTGCGGGGCGTTTTTTTGTGTCTGTGTGACAGAACGGCGCGGTTAATCGATCAGGAAAGCTGCCATTAATAGCAGCAAAACAGAGATGGAGATAATGCTCCACAAAACGAACTTGGTCCAATGGTGCCAGCCTGCTTCGTGGATTTTGACCAGTTCGACGTCGTAGTCGCTTCCTTGCATTGTTTCCTCCCCAATTGCGGGTCCGATTGTTTCGGATTTCAGGGTTGTGGTGCTGTGGGCGTTCGGATCGCCCTTTGCATCCGGTGCGGTCCGGATCCATATCAGGACAACAGATTGATCTTACCGATATTTAACCTATGGGTGAATAGGTTTTATCTTTGTATCCTTTTGTGCGACGCAGTGTGCTGGACAGCATTGCGCGACCATGCCATGATCAGGCCATGGAAAATGTCGTAACCAGTTCTGCACGAATTTTTACCGCCATTCACAGGATGGCGGGGTTGTGACATTTTGACCAAATGAAACCACCCGCCGCGTGAGGCGGGTTTTTTTTGTGTCTGTCTCCCGGCATTTCCGACAGGGAGATCGCAATGTCATTATCCACATCAGATCAAGATCGAAGGTCACCGGCCCATGCATTGGTGGGGCAACCGGTGCTGCATATGTTATGCGGTAAAATTGCATCGGGGAAATCGACTCTTGCCGCCGAACTGGCGCGCAAACCGGGAATGGTTCTGATTGCCGAAGATGAATGGTTATCCGTTCTGTTTGGCGATCAGATGCACACAGTGTCGGATTATGTCCATGCGTCGCGAAAACTGCGTGACGTCATGGGGCCGCATGTCAGCATGTTGCTGATGTCTGGTGTTTCTGTGGTGCTGGATTTCCCGGCCAACACGCGCGTGTTACGTGGCTGGATGCGCGACATTTATGAAGAGGTCGGGGCAGGGCACAAATTGCACTTCCTTGATCTGGAAGAAGACATCTGCAAACAGCGCCTGCATGCCCGCAATCAGGCGGGCGAACATCAATTTTCTGCCAGTGACGCTCAGTTCCATCAAATCTGTGCGGCGTTTCAGCCACCAATTGCGGCAGAGGGATTTGACGTCATCACCTATGACACCGATACGATTTAAGCGCCTTAACAAACAAAAAAAGCTGCCGGTCAACGGCAGCTTTTTACATTTCCGGTTCTGCCATTTGGCAGATCACAGCAGGAAGATCGCCATCAGGATCAGAATGGCAATAACCGAAATGGTCGACCATTTGACAAAGCTGGTGAAGCCTTCATAGATGGCAACATGGGTTTCGGTCAGTTCGTAATCGTTACCCTGCAAATCTACCTCCTGGGTTTTGGGATTTTTCCAATGTATATCCGCAAGGTAGAGCGCGGGCAAGGGTAAGATTAACCGGGGATATCATCCCTTTGGCCAAGGGTGTGGACAGGATCACATTGTCCTATCTGCGTCCTATCTGCCGGTTTCCTTGCAGGCAAAGGGCAGAAACGATCCGGTGGCCCCTTCGTTCATCATCACGACAGACATCAGATTGGCATATTCGAGTTCGGCCCGGTTTTGCGGGCAGACATAGGCGCGTGCCGTGCAGCCCGATGCGACAAAGGCGTCTTCCTGATCGTCAAAGGCAGTGCTGGTGGCGTTTGCGGGCATTTGTGCCCGGATATCATCCCGATGGGTTTGATAAAGTGCGCATTTGGTTGCACGCCAGTTTGCGTTCTGGGCGTGGCTTTCAGTGATCGCCAGACCGATTGGCGCGATAAAGGTTGTAAGCATGACGCCAAGGACGATGTTGCGGATGGTTTTGTTCATGATGGGCCTTTGGACCAGGGGAAACGGATGGAAAACCGTTTGCGTAATCTGGTCTGAAACCGGTCGGGCGCAAGATGCCGCCATGAAAAAAGGGCGGATCAAACCGCCCTTAAATCAGCCTGCGCAATCTGCGCCAAAGGTTCTTTCAAGCCGGTTCAATCGCCGGATTGATTTCCGCAAACTCGGCAGGTTTGGCATCGGCAACCGTTACGATGCCCTTGTCATCAACCGAAACGCGGCCTTCGGCGATCCAACGGATGACCTGCGGATAGATGCGGTGTTCCTGTTTGAGGATACGCTGGGCCAGCTTACCTGCATCATCCCCCGGAAGCACCGGGACAACGGCCTGGGCAATGATCGGGCCGCTATCGACTTCGGGGACGACATAATGCACGGTGCAACCGGCAAATTTGACCCCGGCATCCAGGGCTGCCTGATGCACATGCAGGCCCTTGAAGCTTGGCAGAAGCGACGGGTGAATATTTATCAGCTTGTCTTTCCAGCGGGTGACAAAGCTTTCACTGACCAGTCGCAAGTAGCCGGCCAGCACCACAAGATCCGCACCGCTTTCTTCGATCAGGGCACTGACGGCGGTGTCATAGGCTTCGCGTCCGCCCGGATAGCCTTTGTGCGAGATGGCCTCGGACCGGATACCGGCCTTACGCCCGCGTTCCAGCCCGCCTGCATCAAGCTGGTTTGAGAAAACCAGAACGATTTCGGCCGGGTAGTCGGGCGTATTGCAGGCATCAATGATGGCTTGCAGGTTGGACCCGCCGCCTGAGACCAGAACGGCGAGTTTCAATTTGCTTACTTTTCCCATGCAGGGCCCATGTTCTTGATGACGACCTGCGGGCCATCACCGGCGCGCGGGCCGATAACACCGATCTGGCTGACGGTTTCACCATGTTCACGCAGCAATGCTTCGGCCGCATCCGCCTTGTCAGCCGGAACCACGACGCACATGCCGATGCCACAGTTAAAGGTCCGCGCCATTTCGACGGCCGGAATGCCGCCCTCGGCTGCGAGCCATTTGAAGATCGGCAGGAATTCCCAGGTGCTGGCATCAAAGACAGCGGTCAGGTTTTCGGGAAGAACACGCGGAACGTTTTCGGTCAGGCCGCCACCGGTAATGTGGGCAAGGGCCTTGACCATCCCGGCCTTGTGCGCCGCCAGACAGCTTTTGACATAAACCTTGGTCGGTTCAAGCAGGGCCTCGCCAACGGTTTTGCCCGGTGCGAACGGGGCTTCGTCGGAATAGCCAAGGCCTGCCTTGTCGACAACCTTGCGGACCAGCGAATAGCCGTTGGAATGAACACCGCTTGATGCCAGACCAAGGATCACGTCGCCTTCGGCAACGTTGCTGCCATCAAGAAGTTCACCACGTTCGGCCGCACCGACGGCAAAACCGGCAAGGTCATATTCGCCATCCGAATACATGCCCGGCATTTCGGCGGTTTCCCCGCCAATCAGCGCACAGCCAGCCTGTTTGCAGCCCTCGGCAATGCCGGCAACCACATCGGCGGCATTGTCGACCGACAGTTTGCCGGTTGCAAAGTAATCGAGGAACAGAAGCGGCTCGGCACCCTGAACGACCAGGTCATTGACGCTCATGGCGACCAGATCGATGCCAACCGTGTCATGTTTGTCGGCGAGGAAGGCGACTTTGAGCTTGGTGCCGACACCATCGGTGCAGGAAACCAGAACCGGATCGTTGTAGCCGGCCGCTTTGAGGTCAAAAAGGGCACCAAAACCGCCAAGCCCGCCGGAAACACCGGACCGCGAGGTTGCTTTTGCAAGCGGTTTGATTCGATCGACAAGGGCATTTCCGGCATCAATATCGACACCGGAGTCCTTATAGGTAAGGCCTTTGGAGGCGGTCATTTTGGTGATCCTTGGCTTCGCGCATGCATGAAAAAACAGCGGGGCAACCCGCGTTTTTCATCAATACGTACCGACTTCCAAGCGACGTTCACTGGGCATTTGCGGGCCGGGCCGCAGCAAATATGCTGCTGTTTGACCAATCCGCCTTACTGACGCCTTTAATCAGTTGCAGGAATGTCCGCCAGTCCTACTGATAAAAAACGCGGGCTTGATAATTTCCGCTGGGGCGAAAATACTCAAACGCGGACAATATGCAATGATCACCTGCGCATGACAGAGTTTTCTTTCCAGAATGCGTGCAACATGCCACAAGGGCGATTGCAAAATAATTCGACAAGACACGATTAGGGCAACGAGGCATACGTGCTTACTTCATTGAAAAACATCAAGATGTTGGCTGGCGCTGTTACGGTTTCTGCGCTGATGGCTTTTCCGGCTTTTGCGCAGGACATTTTCACCGTGACCGGTGTTCACGTTGATGAAAGTGCGGAAACAGCCGCCGCCGCCCGTGAAAAGGCACTCGAGATCGGCCAGCGCAAGGCATTCGAAGAAGTGATTGCGCGTTTGACCCTGCCGGAAGATCGCGCCGGATTGCAGATGCCGGCGGGCTCGGAAATTACCAATATGGTGCGTGATTTCGGGGTGTCGAATGAAAAGACGTCATCGGTTCGCTATATCGCGGACATGACCGTGCGGTTCAAGGATGACGAGTTGCGGCGCTTTTTGCGGTTCCGCGACATTTCCTTTGCCGAACTGCAATCCAAGCCGGTGATGATTGTGCCGGTTTACCGGACATCGGGCTATGTCACCTTGTGGGATGATCCCAACCCGTGGCGCGATGTCTGGGCACGCAATGTTGCCACATCCGGTCTGGTGCCGATCAAGGCACCGATTGGTGATCTGACCGATATCGGGACCGTGTCCGCCGAACAGGCCGAAAACGGATCGATGGAACGTCTGGCGGCATTGGCAAAACGCTATGGTGCGGATGTTGCCGTTGTCGCCAGTGCCGATGTCAGTGGGGCGACGGGGGCGGAAACCGTTGATGTGACGGTCACCCGCTATGATCCCAATAGCGGCCCGCAGGTATTTGGTGTTCAGGAAAACACGCTGCCTGACGAGACGCTTAATGAAACGCTGGTCCGTGCGGCCAAGGCGGTTCAGGATCAGCTTGCCGATGGCTGGAAACGCGCCAACCTGATCAATTACAGCACGGGCGGCAGCCTGATGGTGTTTATTCCGATTACCGGGCTTCAGGACTGGGCCAAGATCGAAGACAAGCTGATCGGTCTTCCGGTGGTGCGCAATTCGCGCGTTGTCGCGATGTCGCGCCGTGAAGTGCAACTGTCACTCGACTTTGTCGGGTCAACCAGTCAGCTTCAGACTGCACTTAACCAGCAGAACCTGAACCTGACGCGGATGGGTGAATTGTGGTTCATCCAGCCGACCGGATCGGACCGCTTGCAGGGCTTGTCGATCGGCGGCTAGTCATAAACCCGTGACACCGGCCAGTCCGCGATATCGACTGTCCGCGAATTGGCGGTCCGCGATATTGATCGTCAGTGGCCGGTTTCGGGCGTCTTATCGGCGTCCTTCGGGAGTCTGGCAACAAAGGGGAACCCGGACATGACATTACGGCAACAGGCACGTTTCTGGCTTATTTTCATTGTCGGATTCTTCTTTCTGGTGTGGCTGTTTTCAAGCATCCTTCTGCCGTTTGTTGCCGGGATGGCGATTGCCTATTTCCTGGATCCGCTGGCAGACAAGCTTGAGGCGCGCGGTGCCAGCCGCACGGTCGCGACCAGCATCATCACGGTGCTGTTTTTCCTGGTTTTCATTCTGGTGCTGTTGCTGATTGTTCCGATGATCGGAAGCCAGCTTGCCGGGTTCCTTGAACGGTTGCCGGGATATGTCGATGCGTTGCGCACCAATGTTGCGCCCTATCTTCAGCATGTGCTGGACCGGGTGGCCCCCGAGACCCTGCAAAGTGTGTCTGATGCGGTCAAGGGACAAAGCGCCAATGCGCTGAAATGGATCGGCAATGTGCTGACCAATGTGCTGTCGGGCGGGCTGGCGCTTTTGAACTTTATCAGTTTGCTGTTCATCACACCGGTTGTGTCGTTCTATTTGCTGCGGGACTGGGACAAGATTGTTGCCAAGGTCGACAGTTATCTGCCCCGGCATTCCGCCACCGATATCCGCCAGTGCGCGCGTGAAATTGATGACACCCTGGCGGGCTTTGTGCGCGGGCAGGCATCGGTTTGTGTGTTGCTGGGCCTGTTTTACGGGCTTGGCCTGACGCTGGTCGGGCTTGAATTCGGTTTTGTCATCGGGTTGATGACCGGTCTTGTTTCCTTTGTGCCCTATTTCGGGATGTTCGCCGGGTTTGCGGTAGGCATGGGGGTCGCGATTGCCCAGTTCGGGTTCGGTCTTGATCTTGGTCTGGTGGCGCTGGTCTTCGGGATCGGCCAGATTCTTGAAGGCAATTTCCTGACGCCGAAGCTTGTTGGTGACAAGGTCGGGCTGCATGCGGTGTGGGTGATGTTTGCCTTACTGGCCGGTGGTGCGGTGTTCGGGTTGCTTGGTGTGATGCTGGCCGTTCCGGTGGCTGCGGTGATCGGCGTACTTGTGCGTTACGGTTTAAGGCAGTATCTCAGTAGTCGTTTATATGATCATGGACCGGATCACCCGCGCGGTGATGCGATCGAAGACGGCGAGAATTGAGACCACAGTGACCCCGGCGAAACACAATCCGGCCCATCACACGGACAAACCGGTGCCCGAGGCAGAACTTGCAGCCGAGCGCGACAGTGTCGCGCCCGATGTCGGCCCGCAGCAATTGCCCCTTGCACTTGAATTGCGTCCGGCTTTGGGGCGCGATGATTTCATGGTCGCGCAATGCAATCGTGATGCGGTGGCCTGGATTGATCTGTGGCCGAAATGGCCGGTGCCGGCCTTGTGTCTTTATGGGCCCAGGGGCTGTGGCAAAAGTCATCTGGCAGAGGTCTGGCGCGCCCGGTCTGCTGCACTGAGTGTTGCCGCAATCGATCTTGCCGGTTGTGATCCCGACGCGCTGCTGGGCGATGCCAGGGGGCTTGTGATCGAAGATGCCGATGGCGGCATTGATGAAACCGCCTGTTTCCATCTTTATAACATGCTCAAGGAACGGGACGGGCATTTGTTGCTTACCGCGACACAGCCGCCGGCGCGCTGGAATGTCGGGCTGCCGGATCTCAAATCCCGTCTTGGTGCGGCCCTGGTCTGCGAGATTTCCCCGCCCGATGACGATTTGATGGTCGGTCTTCTTCTTAAACTGTTTGCTGATCGGCAAATTCAGGCCGGGCCGCAAACCGTGAGCTATATTTTGCCCCGGATCGAGCGATCCTTTGTCGCACTGACCGATCTGGTCGCAGCGATTGATCGCCGTGCCCTTGCCGAAAAGCGGGCGGTGACCTTGCCGCTTGTACGCAGTGTGATGGAAGAAATGCAGGTGGCATCGGGAACCGATCGCGCCGACTAATTTCGCCCGCACTGTTAAAATCATAGGCCGATCAGCCTTTTGCAGGCTATATTCAAGGCACTTTCAATTACCGGATTGTGCATGTGAGCCCACAACGACTTAAAGTAAAACCGTCATTCAAATCCCATACCGATGCCCTGGTGGCGGGGGGGCATGTTCTTGGCTGGCGTGAATGGATCGGACTTCCTGATCTTGACGTTCCGCTGATCAAGGCCAAGGTTGATACAGGGGCGCGGACATCGTCGCTTCATGCACTTAATCCCAAACAGGTAACCCGGGACGGACAGGATTACGTCCAGTTCGTGTTGCCCCATTATCGCGGAGATGGGCATGGACGCATTCAATGCCTGGCCCCGCTGGTCGAGCTTCGCGAGATTCGGTCTTCGAACGGAAATGCCGAAGAACGGTTCATTATATCGACCCATATCGTTGTCGGGCATCACAGATTGAAAGTTGAAGTGTCGCTCGCCAACCGGTCAATCATGGGGTTTCCCATGCTTTTGGGGCGTACAGCGATGAAGGCAGGAAGATTTTTGGTGCAACCATCGAAATCTTATCTTGCAGGGAAGCCCGAACAGAGTTAGATGCGCAGAAGAACGATCATGTGGCGGAACAAATTCCCGACAGGATCGTTTTTTCTTTCTGACAATATTCCAAGACCGGGCATGCGACATCTGATCGTCTGCACGGCCATTGTGACCGACCACGGGAGTTCATTTTATGAAAATCGCGATGCTTGCGCGTAACCCAAATCTTTACTCCCACAAACGGTTGGTCGAGGCTGCCGAAGCGCGTGGGCACGAGATCGAAATCATCAACACCTTGCGGGTGACGATGAACATTACCTCGCTCAAGCCGGAAATCTATTACGGAGGCAAGAAACTTCTGGGCTATGACGCAGTCATTCCGCGTATCGGTGTGTCGGTGACGTCATTCGGACTAGCGGTATTGCGCCAGTTCGAAATGATGGGGGTTTATCCGCTTAATGAGTCGGTTGCGATCGGTCGTTCGCGTGACAAGTTGCGGTCGCTTCAGATTCTGTCGCGTCGCGGTGTCGGCCTTCCGGTGACGGCCTTTGCCCATGATCCCAAGAAAACCGACGAGGTTTTGCAGATCGTGGGTGGCGCGCCTGTGGTGATCAAGCTTCTGGAAGGAACCCAGGGCATTGGTGTGGTTCTGGGTGAAACCGAGAAATCCGCCAAATCGGTTATCGAGGCATTCCGTGGCGCCAGCGTCGACATCATGGTTCAGGAATTCATCAAGGAAGCCGGCAATACCGACATCCGCTGTTTCGTGATCGGCGGCAAGGTCATCGCCAGCATGGAACGCAAAGGTGCCGAAGGCGATTTCCGGTCAAACATCCATCGCGGTGGATCGGCCCGTTCGGTCCGCATTACCCCCCAGGAACGTGCAACGGCAGTTGAAGCCGCCAAGGCAATGGGGCTAAATGTTTGTGGTGTTGATATTTTGCGCTCGAACCACGGGCCGGTTGTGATGGAAGTCAATTCATCGCCGGGCCTTGAAGGCATCGAAGGCGCAACCGGCAAGGATATCGCCGGGATGATTATCGAATTCCTTGAAAAAGATTACCGTCCGGGAAAAGTCCGGACCAAAGGCAAAGGATAACGGCATGAGCGAAACCGGATCGACCAAGGGAAAAGAAAAAACTCCCAAGGCCCCCAAAACACCTGATTTTGAAATTGGCGGGAAAAAGGTTGCTCCGGGGACGCGCAAGATTGTCGATATTCCGATCTCGCTTCTGTCCAACCACACGCCGGTCAATCTGACCGTCAATGTCGTGCATGGCAAACGGCCGGGGCCGGTTCTGTTTGTCAGCGGGGCTGTGCATGGTGACGAGATTGTCGGGGTCGAAGTGATCCGCCGTGTCTTGAAATCCCCGGCATTGAAGGGGATGCGTGGTACATTGCTTGCCGTGCCGCTGGTCAATGCATTCGGCTTTTTGAACCACACCCGATATCTGCCCGACCGTCGCGATCTTAACCGCAGTTTCCCGGGCCATGCGCGCGGATCGCTTGCCGCGCAGCTTGCGCATCTTTTCCTGCATGAAATTGTCGAACGGTCCGATTTCGGGATTGATTTGCATTCGGCCGCGGTTAACCGCGTTAACTTGCCCCAGATCAGGGTCAATGAAGACGACCCGCAAATCATGGAATATGCCGAGGCCTTTGGCGCGCCGATCATTCTGACCAGTCCGCTGCGCGAAGGGTCACTGCGCCAGGCCGCGCGCGAAATCGGGGTGCCGATCCTGCTGTATGAAGCAGGCGAGGGGCTTCGTTTTGATGAAATGTCGATCCGGGCTGGTGTGTCAGGTGTGCTGCGTGTGATGCGCAAACTGGGTATGACGTCGGAACGCACCGTGCGGACACCGCGCGTGCCATCGTTCAAATCGTCCAACAGTCACTGGCTGCGTGCGCCGGTTGGCGGGATTTTGCGGACCTTCAAGCTGGCAGGTGAATTCGTGCATGCCGGTGATGTTGTCGCAGCGGTGGCCGATCCGTTCGGGCAAACCGACGAAGAAGTCCTGGCGCGCGAGGATGGCCTGATTATCGGGCGGACCAATTTGCCGATCGTCAATCAGGGCGATGCGCTGTTTCATGTCGCATCAATCAAACGCCCGGCAGAAGTCCAGGAACGCATGGACGCCATCGAAACCCACCTGCAATCCGATCCGCTGCTTGATGAGGATGAAATCATCTAGGGCGGGGCTTTTGGCGATCAGCCATTCCGTCCATGCGGTGGTCTGACCTGCGTCTAAGCCACTGGCGAATTGTTCCGGGCAATGTTATAGCAATCGACATGGAACCTATTACAACTACAGAAGAACTGCGAAGCTTGTGCGATAGCTTGCGCAAGTTCGATTACGTTACAGTCGATACCGAATTCATGCGGGACTCGACATATTGGCCGCAACTGTGTCTTGTGCAGCTTGCGAGTCCGGAACATTCGGACAACGGTGCGGCGGTTGACCCGCTTGCCGAAGGCATTGACCTGTCGCCGCTGTTTGAGCTGATGCAGGATGAAAGCGTGATCAAGGTGTTTCACGCGGCCCGTCAGGATATCGAAATTTTCGTACATTTGTCGGGCAAGGTGCCCCATCCGGTGTTTGATACCCAGGTGGCGGCCATGGTGCTTGGCTATGGTGACCAGGTCGGATACGAGACACTGGTCAACAAGGTCGCGCGCAAAAGCATCGACAAATCCATGCGGTTTACCGACTGGTCACGTCGTCCGTTATCTTCGAAACAGATCAATTATGCGCTTTCGGATGTGACGCATCTGCGCGTGATCTATGAAGATTTCCACGAACGGCTTGAGGCCAATGGCCGGGCGGTCTGGCTTTTCGAAGAAATGGAACGTCTGACCGATCCGTCGATCTATTCGATTGATCCGGCAGATGCCTGGTTGCGTCTCAAGACCCGGTCAAACAGCCCGAAGTTTCTGGCCGTTGCTCGCGCGCTTGGCGAATGGCGCGAGACAGAGGCCCAGCGCAAGAACCTGCCGCGCAATCGCATTTTGCGTGATGACACGTTGCTTGATATCGCCGCGCGTCAGCCAATGACCGAAGCCGATCTGGACAAGACCCGCGGTGTTGGCCGCAATTTCGGAAGCTCCAAGCCCGGTCAGGCAATCATCGAAGCAATCAAGGCGGCTTTGGCCTTGCCACAGGATCAGTGGCCCAAACCAAAACAGCGCATTGAATTGCCAGCCGGCATCGGCCCGACGGTCGAGCTTCTTAAGGTGTTGCTCAAGCTGTGCGCCGAGGAAAAGGGTGTGGCCCAGCGACTGGTGGCATCCGGCGATGATTTGCAAAATATTGCCGCAGACGACAATGCCGATGTTCCGGCCATGCATGGTTGGCGTCGCGAATTGTTCGGGCAATATGCCTTGCGTCTCAAACACGGTCAGCTTGGTCTCAAGCTGAAAAACGGTGAAGTCGTTCTGGTCGATCTTGACGCCTGACGACTTACGCATTGCCGATCAAAAAGACGGAGCCGGATGGCTCCGTTTTTTGTTGGGTTTTTGTTGGGCGCACGAATCAAGGCAGGTTGCTGCCTTATGCCGGAATGGCCGCATCGAGAAGGCCGGTGGCAATTGATTTGGCAATCTGGGCCGCATCAGACAGGCCGCGCACCTGTGCGGTTACAATCGCCCCTTCCTTAAGCAGGGCAAGCTGTTCGGCAAGTCCGACCGGATCAGCTGCACCCGCCGCGCTGCAAAGTTCGACAAGATAGTCGAGGATCTTTTTCTTGTGATCGGCGGCAATGCGGTGGGCAGGGTGGTCGAGTTTTGAAAATTCGCCCGATGCATTGATAAACGCACAGCCGGCAAAACCGAGCCCCTTGAAGGCGCGCCCGGTAAACCAGATTTCAAGCGCATCATACATGGCAAGCAGTTTGGCGCGCGGTTCGGACGATGCCTTTTCCATTTCACCGGTCAGCCAGTCCCTGAACTGTTCATCGCGACGTTCAAGGGCGGCAACAATCAGGTCGTCCTTTGATTTGAAATGTTTGTACATCGTCATTTTGGCGACGCCGGACTCGGCAAGAATCTTGTCAATGCCGGTGGCGTTGAAGCCCTGTGTGTAGAACAGGCGCAGCGCCGTATCGATCAGATCGTCGCGTTTTGATCTCAATTTTTTTCTCCAATAGTCAGACCGGTCTGTCTTCTTGTGCCGCGAAGGGCGCAGAAATGCAAGCACTGCGCGTTTCAGAACGACCAGTCCAAAAAATATTTGACAAGTAGACAGACCTGTCTGTATATATCGTTCATCAGCTGATGACGCAAAATCTTTTAAGGAGAAAGTCCATGACCCGAATTACGCTTCCTGCATCCATTGATGCCGCACCGGCAAATGCCCAGCCGCTTCTTGAAGGCGTGAAAAAACTGCTCGGATCGGTGCCGAACCTGTTTCGTTTGACGGCCAACAGCCCGGCAGCCCTTGAAGGCTATCTTGGTCTTAACGGTGCCTTGGCCAAAGGCGCGCTTGATCCCCAGACCCGTGAACGCATCGCCCTTGCGGTTGCCCAGCTTAATGGCTGTGACTATTGCCTGTCGGCGCATACCTATCTTGGCAAGAACCTTGCGAAACTTGACGATGCGGAAATTGCCGCCAATCGCAACGGTGCGTCGACCGACCCGAAGGCCAATGCCGCCGTGCGCTTTGCCGTGGCACTGGTTCATAACCGCGGCCAGGTTTCTGCTGCTGATGTTTCGGCTGTCAAGGAAGCCGGATTTAGCGAGGCCGAACTGGTCGAGATCGTGGCACATGTCGCGCTGAATACCCTGACCAATTACCTGAATGAGGCGTTCGATACGCCGATTGATTTCCCGGTCGTGACGGCATCTGCCGCCTAAGGGCAGGCCTGCTTCCGGCAAGGCCCCGGTCGGTGGTCCCCCCTCCGCATATCGCTCCGAACCGACCGGGGTTCCTTTTTCAAACCAGCATCAAAGGACAAGATCGATGTCACGGCCGCCGCTTCCTCCCTTTAATATCGAGACCGCGAAACAAAAAGTCCGCCTGGCGGAAGACGGCTGGAACAGCCGTGATCCGCAAAAGGTTTCCCTGGCCTACACGCCAGACAGCCAGTGGCGAAACCGTTCGGAAATGTTTGCCGGTCGCGAAAACATTGTCGCTTTTCTGACCCGCAAATGGGTCAGGGAGATGGAATACCGCCTGATCAAGGAGCTGTGGGCGTTTCATGAAAACCGGATCGCCGTGCGCTTTGCCTATGAATATCGCGATGACAGCGGCAACTGGTTCCGTGCCTATGGCAACGAGAATTGGGAATTTGATGAAGATGGCCTGATGCGTCATCGCGTTGCATCGATCAATGACAAACCGATCACGGAACAGGAACGCTTGTTCCATTGGCCGCAAGGACGCCGTCCCGATGATCATCCCGGATTGTCCGATCTTGGGCTTTGATGCCTGACCGCCATGTTCCGTGTCGCGAAGCGGACAGGAAATCCCGGCGGAAAACATTCGTCTCCCGGCAGGCAAGGTGGCACGTCCCCGGTGCTGTCTTGTCTGTCACCCCCGCCCGCAAAGGACCCTGAACATGATTGTCAAATATGTTGTCTTTTCGATCACATCGACCGCCGTGCTTTTCGTTTCGACGTTGCTCAGTTTTGCACCGTAATGCAGGGCGACGAGATCACCGGAATTGTCCCTTGTTCCGATGCCTCCCTGAAACTTGCCGGGCCCCGTTTGGGGTCCGTTTTTTTTGGCGCTGATCTGTTGTGCATGTTGGAAACAAGAACAGCCGCCCGGAATGCCGGGCGGCTGTTTTGTTTGGCAGCAAGGTTGGCTTAGTTCGTCAGGGCAATGCGAATGAAATCTTCGACAGATTGCGGCTTGCGGCCAACCAGCGTTTCGAAATCATCACTGACGGTTTCGTAATCGCCCTTTTTCGCGCCGACATAAAGACCGGCAAGGGCTTCGACCAGATGGCCCGGAAGGCCGATGCTGTTAAGGATCCCGACGTGGACGTCAGCCGGCAGGTCGGCAAAGGTAATGTCCTTGCCAGTCGCCTTGGCGATGTAGCTGGCAATTTCGGTATGGGTCACGGCTTTCGCACCGGTCAGATCATAAGTCGCATTGATGTGGTTTTTGGGATTGGCAAGAACCACTGCGGCGGCCTCGGCCAAATCATTGCGCGGGATATAGGTGATTTTGGCATCGCCCGCCGGTGCGCCATAAGCCCCGGTTTCAAGTGCATGGGGAACACCGGCAAGCAGAAGGTCGGCATAGAAACTGTTGCGCAGGAAGGTGTAGTTCAGGCCGCTTTCCTTGATGTAATTTTCGGTATCAAGGTGAATGGCGGAATAGGTGAAATCGGCATCAGCGCGCGGGTCAATGATACTGGTGTAAACCAGATGTTTGACTCCCGCGGCCTTGGCGGCATCAACCGCTGTGCGGTGCTGGGCAATGCGGGTTGCATTGTCGGCTTCTGCTGAAATGATCAGGACGGTTTCGATGCCCTTGAAGGCCGTGGTCATCAGGGCAAGGTCATCAAAATCACCATGCCGAACATCAACGCCAAGTGCTGCAAGATTTTCGGCCTTGGCCGAGGTGCGGACACTTACCGCAATTTCGCTGACCGGAAGGCGATCAAGCAGGTGTTTCACAACGAGGGTGCCGAGCTGACCGGTTGCGCCGGTAATCAGTGTTGTCATTTGAATTCTCCAGTTTGGGGCAGGCATCGCCTGTTCATGACGGAGAATGTGATCTTTAAAACCTATAGGGTCAATTCGATGGGTATGATAATAAGTATGCATGAATGTCGATGAATTTGATCTTGATTATCGGTTGTTGCGTCTGTTCCTGACCATCTATGACGAAGGATCGGTGACGGCTGCGGCACATCGCCTTGGTGTTGGCCAGCCCACCGTCAGTCACGGGCTTGACCGGTTGCGCCAGATTATCGGCGATCCGCTTTTTGTACGGTCGGGGCGATCGGTTGCGCCAACCGCACATGCCGATGAAATCGCGCCGCAGATCCGGGCTTTGTTACAAGGGATGCGTGATCTGACCAGGGTTGTGACGTTTGATCCGGATGATCCGTCTCATAGCGCGCATTTTACGATTGGGTGTAATGACTATGAAGTCAGCGTCGTCTTGCCGGCATTGATGCAACGATTGCAGTCCTGCAAGGCAGATATTCGTCTCAAGGTCTTGTCGATCAGCGGCGAGGATCATTTTGTCGGCTTGCTGCGCAGTGGCAAGATTGACCATGCCATCAGCATCCAGTCGGCGGGCAAGCATGCCGATATCGCAATGCAGGCGCTGTTCCGTGAACAGATGCGTTGCTTTTATGATCCGGGTTTTCATGATGCTGCGCCCGATACCCTTGATCGGTACTGTGCGGCGGATCATGCGCGTGTGATCATCGGGGCGAATGATGTGTCGGCGATTGACGATTTGCTGCGTGCAACAGGCCGATCACGCCGCACGGCGTTGCAGGTTTCAACCTTTGCCAGCATTCCAAACCTGATCCGCGGCACCAAGGTCATCGCGACATTGCCGTCGCGATTGGCGGAAAACGTGATGGACGGCTTTGCGACCTGTGACTTTCCGCTGGAATTTCCCGAATATGGTTTCGCCCAATACTGGCACGTCCGGAACGCCGCAAACGCAGCCCACAAATGGCTGCGCGCCGAGATTTTCAGGATTGCACGTGGCCTGGGCTAACACGCAAAGCCTTGGGCATCAGTGGTCAGATCAGTCGCGCTGAAGGGCTTTTATGAAATCTTCCGGCTGACCGTAAAGCTCTGGCTGCAGGGCTTTGAGCTTGGATTCTTCCAATTCCCACCAGCGCGTTTCAAGAAGTTGCTCGATCATCGCATCATCAAAGCGTTTCCGAATGATCCGCCCCGGATTGCCGCCAACAATAGCATAGGGCGGGACATCTTTGGTCACAACAGCCCCGGCTGCGATAACGGCACCTGTGCCAATGGTTACACCGGAAAGAATGATGGCACGTGCGCCGATCCAGACATCATGCCCAAGAGTGATTGCGCCCTTGGTAATCGCATCCTGGTTGCCCTGTTCGGTTTCCCATAGTAGCGTTTTGAATGGATACGTACTGACATGGTGAAGTGCATGATCCACTTTGCAAAGAAATTGAACGTCAGGCCCGATAGAACAATAAGTCCCCACAGACAAAGGTGCATCTGCCGATGCACCGGCAACCATGTTCTTGTGCAGTCCGTATGAATGTTTTCCAACGGTTACATGGGCCGGAAGCTTCGCTTTTTTGGGGGGCAAACCGACGAGTTTGCGCAAGCGGTCCTTAAGCTTCATGACTGCGCCACCATTCAATGCAACTTTTCAATGCCGAGATCAGATTGTACTTCGACTCAAACCCGATTGTATCATGAAGGATCGACGTATCGGCAACGAGGTAAGGGGGATCGTCAGGGCGATCGGGCAGGGTGCCGGCTGATACCTGTCCACGTCCGACCAATTGTTGCACGCTGTTTGCGACCGATAGCAGCGAATGCGCCTCGCCACTTGCAACATTCAAAATGCCTTTGAATGTGCTTTCAAAGACTGACGCAAATGCAGTTCCGGCATCCGCAACATGCATGAAGTCACGGACCTGTTTCCCCGAACTCATTTTTGCAGTTTCCCCGGCAAGAAGGGCCTTGGTTACTGCCGGGACGAAACGTGCCGGATATTCACCCGGTCCGCATAGAAGGAACAATCGTCCCCATGCAATTGAACTGCCCTGATCAATCAGGTTCTGACAGTGTCGGGCCAGTTTCAGTTTTTCCTGCCCATAAAGGGTGCCGGGTACACAAGCATCCGTTTCGCAGGTTTTCTTGCCAATTTCCGATATGGTCCAGTCATATTCTGCGCAACTGCCGGCCAGAACCGCGCGGGTTCCACCAATCTCGAGAAAGCGATCAAGCAGATCAATGGAGGCGACACGCCAGTCGGCATTGTCCGGTGCGTTCCAGAAATAACCATGCTTGGTTTGCCATGCCAGATGGATCAGACCATCGGGGCGCTCGTCCCGCATGATCCGGGATCGGAAATCCGGGTCAAGCAAGTCACCAACTTGATGGCTTGATGATTGGGAACCGGATCGACCGCAGGTCAGAACATCATACCCGGATGCTAGTAATGCCCGGCAGGTATGAGACCCGATAAGGCCGTTGGCACCGGTTACAAGGACTTTCATTCTTGGCGCTCATAATCGGGATAGTTCGCGTCACGATCATTGATCAGGGATGGCGTGATCGGCCAGTCAATCGCGAATGCCGGATCGTTCCAGCGAACTCCGGCTGCAAGATTTGCCTCAAACGGGGCTCCCATCAGATACATCACCTCGGAATTGTCGTCGAGCGTGATGAAACCATGTGCGCAGCCTTCGGGAATGATGAAAGATTTGCGGTTTTGGGCTGAAAGTTCCGCACCGGTCCACTGGCAATAGGTTGGTGATCCTGCGCGCAGATCAATTACCACATCAAAAATCCGTCCGGCGATACAGCGGACAATTTTCGGATCCCCAACCGGGGCTGCCTGATAATGCATTCCCCGCAAGGTGCCTGCGTGGTGGTTGAAAGACAGGTTCGCCTGATGGACCGCGAAGTCATGGCCATTATCGCCAAGTTCATCAACGCAAAATGACCGTGCAAAGAAACCACGGTTATCTTCGTGTGTTTCCAGTTCGATCAGGTCGACACCCGCGATATTTGTCTTTGTAAACTTCATCGCAGAACGGTGACTTCCGGCACAGCGACAAGGAACTGTCCACCCCAGTCTCGAATATAACCGACACTTTCCATGATCTCGTTCTGCAGGTTCCAGGGCAGGATCAGGACATAGTCCGGTTTGCGTTCCTTAAGCATATCAGGTGCATGAACCGGAATACGGCTTCCGGGAAGAAAGGTGTTTTGCTTGTGCGGGTTGGCATCGACAACGAAATCAATCAGATCTGTTCCGACCCCACAATAATTCAAAAGGGTATTGCCCTTGGCCGCAGCACCATAACCCGCAACGGTTTTACCATCGAGCTTGGCCTTTTTCAGGAAGGCAAGCAGGCTGTCACGAATGGCTTGAACCTTGGTTTCAAACCCTTCGTAGCAGGAGAGGGTAGCAATACCTGCATCGGATTCCTTGGCGCGGACGGCATTCAGGCGGTCCGTTTCGGGACGGGTGCCAACTGTTTTTTGCGCCCAGACACGCAGACTTCCGCCATGGGTGGGCAGTTCTTCGACGTCAAAGACCTTAAGCCCGTTCGCAGCAAAGCATTTCTCAACCGCATAAAGCGACAGGTAGGAGAAGTGTTCGTGATAGATCGTATCGAACTGGGTCTTTTCCAAAAGGTTCAAAAGATGTGGGAACTCGAATGTTGAAACGCCAACGTCTTTGAGGATCGCGGCAAAGCCTGAGACAAAATCATTGATGTCAGGTACATGTGCCAGAACGTTGTTGGCCGCCGTCAGATCGGCATGGCCGTGTTCGGCGACAATGTTTTCTGCCGTTTCCTTGCCAAAGAACGCCACCAGACTGCGAACGCCTTTTTTCTCGGCTTCGGCGGCGACATTGGCCGCGGGCTCAACACCAAGAACAGGAACGCTGTTGGCAACAAAATGCTGCAACAGATAACCGTCGTTGGAGGCCACTTCGACAACGAATGACTTATCGTTCAGGCCAAGCCGTTCGGTCGCGCTTGCGCAGTATTTGCGAGCATGTTCGACCCAGCTGCTCGAATAGCTTGAGAAATAGGCATAGTGGCTAAAGATATCGGATGGCGGGACAACGTCATCAACCTGAACCAGAAAACACTGGTCACATACACGGGCGTGGAGCGGATAAGCCGGGTCGGTATCAGACTTGTGAACAAGCGGAACATAGGAGTTCGCAAGCGGGCTAAGGCCAAGATCAACAAGGGTATGTTCAAGGTTGGTGCCGCAAGCACGGCAAGTTGGCGTTGTCATTCTTTATCCATCATCGCTTCAAACGAAGTAATCTGCGTTTCGGTCAGGTCCAGCATGTTCTGTCCTGCCAGATGTGCTTTATGCCATTCGACAATCCAGTTTACACATTCGGGCAGTGTAAGGCGTGGTTGCCACGCCAAAGTCGTCGTTGCAAGGCTTGAGTCCAGTGCAAGGGTAAGGGCTTCCTTGCTGGCGGCCGACACATCCTGTTGTGTGGTTCCGGCATCGCACCCCCAAGCATCCAGGACCAGATCGGTCACATGCGCAACGGTATGGGACTCTTTCGGGCCAAAGTTCAGTGCGGATACCGATGCCTTTTTCTCGACCACAGCCTGAAGATACATCAAATATCCTGCCACCGGTTCAATCACATGCTGCCAGGGGCGGGTGGTGCCGGGATTGCGAAGTTCGACCGCCTTGTTGTTCGCGGCCGCGCGAATGATATCGGTCATCAGACGATCTTCGGACCAGTCGCCGCCGCCAACGACGTTGCCTGCACGGGCCGTGACAAGCGCGATACCCTTGGCGCGGAAATAGCTTTGTTCAAAGCTGCGCGCGACAATTTCCTGACAGCCCTTGGACGCGCTATAGGGGTCACGCCCGCCCAGTGCATCGCTCTCGCGGAAGATAATCTCGCCATGGGCCTGATCATAGCTGTCATTGTCATAGGCCTTGTCGCTGGTGACGACCAGAATGCCCTTGACGCTTTCACAGTCGCGCAGCGCATCAAGAAGATGTGCGGTGCCCATGATATTGGTTGCCATGGTCTCGACCGGTTCGCGGTAACCGCGACGCACCAAGGGCTGTGCCGCCATATGTAAAACCAGATCGGGCCGGACCTTATGGACCATCTTTTGCACGTCTGCACGATCGCGAAGATCGGCAATCATTTCCGAGGCATAGTCAAGATCAAGCAGGTCATGCAGATTGGGATCGGTTTCCGGAGCAAGGGCAAAGCCGTGAACCTCAGCCCCCATCTTGATCAACCATGCTGCTGCCCAACTGCCTTTAAAGCCGGTGTGACCGGTCAAAAGGACCCGTTTGCCAGACCAGAAAGAACGAAGGTTTTCACTTGGACGCATCGTTTTTACCAGACCTTCCAGGGGGCGTTTCCACCTTCCCACAGGCCTTCAAGCATCTGCTTTTCGCGCAGTGTGTCCATCGGTTGCCAGAAGCCGTCATGGCGCCATGCCGAAAGCTCGTTGCTTTCTGACAGGTTGCGCAGCGGTTCTGCTTCCCAGACGGTTTGATCACCCTTGATTTCGGCAAGGACGGATTTTTCGCACACAAAGAATCCGGCATTGATGCGCGCGCCGTCACCAAGCGGCTTTTCCTGAAACGCCGTTACCTGGTTGCCATCAAGAACAGTTGCACCAAAACGGCCAGGAGGCGAGACAACCGTCATGGTTGCCTTGCGGCCCTGTTTTCTGTGGAATTCGATGCTTGCCGTAATATCGACATCGCCAAGACCGTCGCCATAGGTCAGGCAGAACGGTTTGTCATCATCAAGATAATCACCAACCCGCTTGATACGGCCGCCGGTCATGCTGTTGGTGCCGGTATCGACAAGGGTGATCTTCCAGGGCTCGGCATTGGCGTTGTGATACTCAAGCTGATTGGATGCCATATCGATGGTGACATCAGCGTGATGCAGGAAGTAATTGGCAAAATATTCTTTGATCACATAGCCCTTGTAGCCAAGGCAGATGACAAATTCATTCACGCCGTGTGCTGAGTAGATTTTCATCAGGTGCCACAGGATCGGTTTGCCGCCGATTTCGACCATCGGTTTTGGTTTGACCGAGGTTTCTTCACTCAGTCGGCTGCCATACCCGCCAGCAAGAATTACTGCCTTCATCAGAATAGGTACCCATTCATCCAGTTTGATGCGTCAGTTCGTCAGAACTCAAGTGTCAGCGCGGAAGTTTCGAGGCCCTGACACCGAATACGGCGGCCAAGGACCCCGCCGAACGGGCAAGATCACGCCAGCCTTTTGCCCGTTTCATCGCGATGCCATGCACCAGTGCCTTGCCGGCATACCGCAATGCGTATTTTATGCCAAGGCAGCTTCCGGCCAGACGGCCTTTGTATTTGGTTTCAAAGTATATTCTGGACCATGCAATGTTCCAGAACTTTTCCCAGTAATATGCCCGATTTGGACGGACAGAGCCGCCATTCAGATGCGTGACCACGGATGCAGCAACAAGAATAAGTCCATATCCGGCCTGTCGGAAGCGCATGCACATGTCGTCGTCTTCGAAATAAAGGTAAATTTCGGGATCATAAAACCCGACTTCCTTCATCGCGTTCATTCGCACAAGGTTCACTGCGCCAGACAAGAATTCAACGCATATCGGACCCTCAGGCGTAATTTCGTATGCCTGTTTTCCGAAAATGCCGCGCTTCCATAATTCGACGTCGTGGCTGGGTTCTATATTTCCGTTGCCATCCTTATGGAGCGGTCCAAACATTGCCGCTTCTGGATATTGATCGGCCGCTTGAACAAGGGCATCAATAGCATCCTGCGTCATCAAAGCGTCAGGATTTGCAAGCAGGGCAAATTCGGTTGAGACTTCTGAAAGCCCCTGACTGGCAGCAGCGCCATAGCCCAAGCCAACTGGGTTTCGAATGATTTTCGCATCGGGACGCAAGGACGTAACGATATCAAGGGTATCGTCCTTTGATGCGTTATCAACAACGATCAAGGGAAGATCAGCAGGCAGCGATTTCAAAAGGCCACCAATAACCAGCCCACCATTGTGGGTAATCGTGATTACAGTTGTTCTTGCTGCCATTAAAATATCCTGCAGAATTGATGCTGTCCCGTTGCCGGTGAACATATTCAATCCCGTCACAATGTCCAACGACAGTTTCGCCTTTTGTCAAAAAAGGCGAAACCCGTCCAACAAAGTTATTCACTCAGGCGTTCTGAATAGAAAACTCCGACTGTTTCCGGCGTTATTTCGGTCCCGCCGACCCAGCGGGTGGTGGTGAAATTGTCGAGGAAGTTTTGGTTGCCTGCCAATGTGTCTGATCCGGTCGCGGTTATGGTCAGGATGCGGGTTGGCCAGTGCTGGTCCGGATTGTCTGACAGGGTAAATAGCGGCGATTTGCAGTGCATCATGGTCTGGATTTCAGACCAGAACATCAGATCGGCAAGATAGGGAAGCGGATCGTAGCTTCGCATGAGATGGGCATAGATTTTGCCAACCGGAAGCGGGCCGTGATCGCGTGCTATCTGAAGGACAAGTTTCTGCGTCAGGCCAAGCCCCGACTGCGGGTCCGGCAATTCGGCGATGTGGCGTTCAAGAGCCGGGATCAGATGGGGCAGGGCGCTGGTTCCGGTTTGGATGAATTTTTCCAGTGCGTCGGGCATTGCGGAGCGAATGGCCTTCCACGCCGTGCGACCGGTTTCAAGCATGGCGTCAGTCACCGGTACCCGATGATTTTCCCAGCACCAGATCAGCAGTTCCGGGGATAATTGCCCAAGACCGATAAAACGCTCCACACCGGGGATTGCGCCGACCGATATCAATTCGATCCTTGTCGCGGGCCGTGCGGTGGCGATGAAGTCCATCAGGAAGGCCAGAATAAGCTGGTCGTAGCCGTCATGTTCGAACCACAAAACCACATGATCATATTGATCCAGGCGGTTCAGCGCAGCATATTCGCGTTTGCTTCTGGCCAATGCATCCTTTGGGGTGATGTGATAACCGCTTGCGATGAAATCGGCGCGAACTGAAATGAATTCATCAAGTGGCAGATCCGGCACCGGCCCCTGACAGAACGGATCGGCAAATTCCAGAAAATCACCGACAAAGCCGGCAATGCCAAGTCCGTTCCGAATGTCTGATCCGCAACGCAGATGCAGGGTGCGTTTGGTATCAAGCACGGGTTGATTTCCGCTGGAAATCTGACGGTTCTGTTCGGTGATGCGGTCGATATGGTTTTTCAGTTTGGGCCAACTGGCAAAGCCGTTTTCCCGTGCAATCACCAACTGGGCGTTAGCAAGCCGGATATCGGCAAATCCCGCAGCCCCGATCGGATGATTTGCATCGACAAAGCGTTGTTGCGCGGTTCGGTTCCCGGCACGCAGGGCGCGCAAAAGATCCTTGGCGCGCTTTCGTTGCTGTTCAAGGTTCAGGCGCCCGTCAAAGAAGATACGGTTTGGGCGCGAAGATTTGGCTTTATCGGATTTCGTTGTGCGTGATGCAGACATACGATTCCCCTGATCATAACGCCTGTGTCCGCCAGACAGGCAAGGAAACCGTGTGTTTCATATGTGTTAAACCGGGCGCAGCCCTTTCCGCGGACGGGGTGCTTGGAAGCATCCCCAACATAGCGGCTTTCGGTGCGAAAGCAAACCGTTCCTGATTTACACCAGACGGACTTCACTTTCGCGGTTCATGAGCTTGGCCAGTTTGGAAAGCCTTTGTTCGACTACTTCGCCGTAAAGTGCGGCGACCTGCTTGTCGAATTCGAGGATCAATTTATCGGCTTCGAGGACGAGACGGGTTTTGGGCAATATCCCCTCAACCCCGCCTGAAAGCGTATGGCCAAGACGGATGGCATGGCCAAACAGTCGGCCAGTCAGACGGTCATCCTCGTCAAGGATGCGTTCGCTTGACTCATCACCCTTGAAGTTGCCGGTATAGCGCGACCCGATGGTATAGGCGAGAAACACCCGGTCATGGTGATTGAGATCAAGATAGGGGTGGCGCAAAATCCGGTTATAGCTTTGGATTGCCCGGTAGTCGGGGTGCTCGTTCCATCCGATATCGCCGATGATGCAGGCCGCCAGACGCAGCCGTTCGATATTGACCGGAAGTGCGGTAAAGATCGGCGCGCACCAGTGGGCAAGTTCTTCGCCATGCTGATGGAAGCGTTCGCCGTCTTCGGCGAAGCTCAGACAGGCATCAAGTACCGGATCGCGCTGACGCAAGTCTTCGGGCAGGACTTCATACATCCAGCCTTCGCGCAATCCGTGCCCGGAAAAGACCACTTCGCTTGGGCGCATGCGGGCCATCAACATATTCATGACAAGGGCGGCATGGGGCAGGCTGTCGATACGGCGTTTCGAAACACCGCCAACCTTTTCAAGCGAGATGCGACTTTGCTGGGAAATGATATGGGTCAGTTCATCCATTTCCGAACGCGGCATTGCCAGGTTATGGACAACCGAAATCGGGTAGTTTTCCTGGGCGATGAACAGTTTTGCGATCGAGCGCCATGATCCGCCAACCGCAAAAAGTTGCTGCCCGGCGGCCTCTGCCAGCCAGTCGACACTGTCGAGATGGCGGGTGATTTCACTGGTCAGGCGGGCGCGATCGGACCCGAATACCGCATGAAGGCGCATTGCCCCCAAGGGCAGGCTGACACGTTTTTTGATTTCGCCCTGATCAAGAAGAACCAGTTCGAGCGACCCGCCACCAATATCGCCCATGATGCCAGTCGCAACCGGATCGCCGGAAATAATGCCAAGTGCCGAAAGTCTTGCTTCTTCAAGGCCGTCAATCACCTTGACGGTCAATCCGGTTTCCTTGGCGATGCGATCGCAAAACAGCTGGCCGTCACTGGCCGCACGGACCGCCGCGGTTGCAAGCACATCGACATGGGTAACTTTCATCGCCCGCAGAAGCGTTGCAAACCGGTGCATGGCGACCACGGCAAGCTCGACCCCTTCGGGATTGAGCTTGCCGGTATCTTCCGGATCACGCCCCAGTCCGCACATGACTTTCTCGTTGAAAATCGGGATCGGGGCACGCGTCATGCCGTCGAAAATCACAAGGCGCACAGAGTTGGAGCCAACATCAATGATCGCGATGCGGTTGGAAGCCCGTTGGTCAGTTAGCATACTGTTGGTGGCACCTGTTGGTCGTGTGTCTGCATTTTGACGGCATCAGTCATCAAGTTGCAGAACGGGGACATTCGGGTCCTCTTCATTCAGGGCGCTGCCGCGACCTGACAGGGACGGGTTGGTCATGAAATACTGATGGGATGAAAATGCCTTTTGATCAGCTTCACAACGTTCGTAAGAGCCATCTGGCTGAAGATACCAGGCCTGTGCAGTGTCCTTGAGATTGGCAATCATGATCTGTTCAACAATCTGGCGCTGACAGGTCGGGTTTTCAACCGGAACAAGGGTTTCAACACGGCGGTTCAAATTGCGTGGCATCCAGTCGGCAGAGGAGATGAATGCCTTGGCCTTGCGCGACGGAAGCTTGGCCCCGTTGGCAAAGACCACAATGCGCGAATGTTCAAGGAACCGGCCGACAATCGATTTGACGCGAATGTTTTCCGAAAGCCCCGGCACACCCGGGCGCAAACAGCAAATCCCGCGCACCACCAGTTCGACATGAACACCGGCCTGGCTTGCACGATAAAGTGCATCGATTACCACCGGATCGACAAGACTGTTCATCTTGGCCCAGATGCCGGACGGCTTGCCGGCCTTGCAGTTTTCGATTTCCTGATCGATGTGGGTCAGAAGGGTCGGGCGCAAGGTATGCGGAGCAATCGCGATCTTTTCCAAAGAACGCGGCGTGGCATAGCCGGTCATGAAATTAAAGATGCTTGCCGCATCACGCCCCAGGGCCGGATCGCACGAGAAGAAGGAAATATCGGTATAGAATTTGGCCGTGATCGGATGATAGTTGCCGGTCCCGAAATGGACATAGGTTTTAAGGCCGTGGGTTTCACGGCGGACAACCAGTGACACCTTGGCGTGGGTTTTCCAGTCAAGGAAGCCATAGACCACCTGACAACCCGCACGTTCAAGGTCGGCCGCCCAGCGCAGGTTGGCTTCCTCGTCAAAGCGGGCTTTGAGCTCGACCATGGCGGTAACGGATTTTCCGGCCTCGGCCGCGGCGATCAGGGCCTTGACGATCGGGCTGTTTTCCGACGTACGGTAAAGCGTCTGTTTGATGGTGACGACATCGGGATCGCGCGCTGCCTGAAGCAGGAACTGCACCACCACGTCGAAATCTTCGAACGGGTGGTGAACCACAAGGTCCTTTTTGCTGATCGCGGCAAAGCAATCGCCACCAAAATCGCGCACCCGTTCCGGATAGCGCGCGGCATAGGGCGCAAACAGCAAATCATGATGCAGATCGGAATCGATCAACTGTTTGACATCGACAACACCCAAAAGACCATCAACCTTGACGACTTCTTCGAGCGCGACATCAAGTTCGTCGATCACAAAGTCCAGAAGGTCTTCGGGCATGCCGGCATTGACCTTAAGGCGGATGATGCTGCCGCGACGGCGGCGTTTAAGGGCGGTTTTGAAAACGCGCACCAGGTCTTCTGCTTCTTCTTCGATCTCGACATCCGAGTCACGGATGACGCGGAAGAAACCATGTTCGATCATATCGAAGCCCGGGAACAGCTTGCCGAGATACAGCAAGATCGCCTGTTCGACCGGAAGATAGCGTTCGGTCCGGCCGGGCAGGCGCAGGAACCGGCCGATCTTTTGCGGGACCGGGATCAGACCACGCATATTGTGACCATCCGCCGGGTCAAACAGCTGCATCACAATGGCAAAGCCAAGGTTGGGAATGAACGGGAACGGGTGTGACGGGTCAATCGCAAGCGGGGTCAGGGTCGGGAAGATTTCCCGCATGAAATAGCCATCCAGCCATTTGCGATCGGTCTGGGTCAGATCGGACTGATCAATGACCGAGATGCCCTGTTGTTCCATTTCACGGCTGAGCTGACGCCAGATGCGCTGCTGATCCTGCATCAACTGGTTGGCATCAAAGGTAATGGCGCGCAGCTGTTCGGACGGGCTCATGCCATCCTGGCTGACTTTGGTCATGCCGGCACGAAGTTGCCCGACAAGGCCCGCGACGCGGACCATGTAGAATTCATCAAGGTTGCTGGCCGAGATCGACAGAAAGCGCAAACGTTCAAGCAGCGGGTGCCCGCTGTTCTGGGCTTCTTCAAGAACACGATTGTTGAAAGCCAGCCACGAAAGTTCGCGATTGATAAAGCGGCTTTCCGAATCAATGGTGATCGCGCTTGATTGAACTGCAGCGGCGTGAGTCACGCTATGCCTCCTGCGGATTGAGGGAATGTCTTTGAATTTATGCGACAGGTCCCGGTTGCAAATGGAGTATAGGATAACTGTTTGCGCCCGTGCAATTTTCTTAAATTTATGTGTCAGTTTTTCTGATGGCATCGCGGGCGTTGATATGGCATGGAAGAACACCGTTTGATCATCCTTCATGGCCGTAAAGACCAAAGACATGAAAACGTTGCTGTTGCTCAGACATGCCAAATCAAGCTGGGCCGATCCCGGTCGGGCCGACCATGATCGGGAATTGAACCGCCGTGGCGAGAAGGCAGCCCCCTTTATGGGGCGTTACTTGCGCGAGCAGGCTCTTATCCCTGATCTGGTGTGGTGTTCGACAGCCGCCCGTGCGGTTCAGACGCTTGGCCTTCTTGGGCGTGATTTTGCCAGCAATGCGGACGTTATCTATAGCGAAGATCTTTATATGGCGGGGGAAAGGGTGCTGCTTGAAAGTTTGCATCACACCCACGAGGACGCAAATTCCGTGATGTTCATCGGCCATAATCCGGGGATGGAACAATTCGCCCAGGCACTGTTTGGCGGCGGGGACGAGGTCGCGCGCGACGCTATGGCGCGAAAATTCCCGACATGTGCGTTGGCGCATTTTGAATTTGATGTTGAAAACTGGACCGATATTGCATTTGGCACCGGCAGGCTGATCGTCTTTACCAAGGTCAAGGAATTGCAGGCTGTCAAAATCGGATCGGAATGATTTGACCGTCTCTGGTGACAGTACTTGACGCGCAGCCCCCGAGAGCGTTTTATACCGCTGAAATTTTGACGCCGCGTCTGAACGGCAACCGACACATCACAGCAAAACGTCCCGAATTGTTCGGGACGGGCATGTTGTGGTGCGTTTTTTGTTTGACAGCGCGGGTCTGGCATGCACCTTTGCGGCCAAATTTGCGGCCCAAAATATAAAGCAACCTGGAATGACAATGCATCCTTATCGCTCACACAATTGTAATGCGCTGCGCGCGACTGACGCAGATGCGGAAGTTCGTCTGTCTGGCTGGATTCACCGTAAGCGTGACCACGGCAACCTTCTGTTTGTTGACCTGCGCGACCATTACGGCATCACCCAGGTCGTGATCGACATTTCCAGCCCGCTGTTTGAAACGCTTGATAAAGCGCGCGCCGAAAGCGTGATCACGGTGGATGGCAAGGTTGTCAAACGTACCGCAGAAACCATCAACCCGAATCTGCCGACCGGCGAAATCGAAGTTTACGCATCGAATGTCGAAGTTCAGTCTTCGGCCGAAGTGTTGCCGATGCCGGTCTTTGGCGATGTCGAATATGGCGAGGAAATCCGCCTGCGTCACCGTTATCTCGACCTGCGTCGTGAAAGCGTGCATTCCAACATCGTTCTGCGTTCCAAAGTCATTTCGGCGATGCGCCAGAAAATGACCGCACAGGGCTTCCTGGAAATCCAGACCCCGATCCTGACGGCAAGTTCGCCGGAAGGCGCGCGTGACTTCCTGGTGCCGTCGCGCATGCATCCGGGCAAGTTCTATGCCCTGCCGCAGGCCCCGCAGCAGTTCAAACAGCTTCTGATGGTTTCGGGCTTTGACCGTTACTTCCAGATCGCACCGTGCTTCCGTGATGAAGACGCCCGTGCCGACCGTTCGCCGGGCGAGTTTTATCAGCTCGACTTCGAGATGGCCTTTGCCACTCAGGAAGACGTGTTTGCCGCGATTGAGCCGGTTCTGTACGAAATCTTTGTCGAGTTCGGCGGTGGCCGCGATGTGACCCCGTTCCCGTTCCCGCGTATTCCGTTTGATGAATCGATGGCAAAATACGGTTCGGACAAGCCGGACCTGCGCAACCCGCTGATCATTTCCGATGTGACCGAGCCGTTCCGTGGTTCGAGCTTTGGCATCTTTGCGTCGAACATCGAAAAAGGTTCGGTCGTTCGTGCCATTCCGGCAACCGGTGCCGCAGCACGACCACGCAGCTTCTTTGACAAGCTCAATTCCTGGGCACGTGATGAAGGTGCGGCAGGTCTTGGCTACATCGTTTATGGCGAAGACGGCGAAGCAAAAGGCCCGATTGCCAAGAACCTTGATGCTGACCGGATCGCCCAGATCAAGGAAATCACCGGTGTTGCCAATGGCGACGCGGTCTTCTTTGTCTGTGACAAGGCACTGGCAGCCGCCAAATTCGCCGGCAAGGTCCGTGACAAGGTCTGTGACGAACTTGAACTGCGTGAAGAAGGCATGTTCAAATTCTGCTGGATCGTTGATTTCCCGATGTATGAGGAAGACGACGACGGCAAGATCGAATTCAGCCACAACCCGTTCTCGATGCCGCAGGGTGGTCTTGAAGCACTTGAGACCATGAACCCGCTCGATATCAAGGCGTGGCAGTATGACATCGTCTGTAACGGCATCGAGCTGTCGTCGGGTGCCATTCGTAACCATCGCCCGGACATCATGTATCGTGCGTTCGAAATCGCCGGTTACGGCAAGGATGTTGTCGAAGAACAGTTCGGTGGCATGCTTAACGCATTCAAATTCGGCGCCCCGCCGCACGGTGGTTCCGCACCGGGTGTTGACCGTATCGTCATGCTGCTGGCAGACGAGCCGAACATTCGTGAAGTCATTGCCTTCCCGCTGAACCAGCAGGCGCAGGACCTTATGATGAATGCGCCGTCGAATGTCGAAGACAAGCAGCTCAAGGAATTGCATCTGCGTGTCCAGATGCCGCCGAAGGCGAAAAAAGACTGATTGAAAGACCGGTCATCCGACCCGGATTTCAAACGAAAAGAGCGGCCCGGTTTTCCGGGCCGTTTTTCGTTGAACTTGTGCCCCACCGGATGATGCGGGCAGGTTTTGGTTACCTAATATTAACCGCCAATGCGTCAAAGTGCCCGCAAGAGAACAAATTTGATCCTGCGGGGGACGGGCTGTGAAAAAGATACTAGTTGTGGCGGCACCTTTGGCGCTGGGCGCATGTGGCGGGCCGATCGAACTTACCGTCGCCAAACTGGCAGGTGACCTGATCAGTTATGTCACAACCGGCAAAAGTACCACCGATCACGCCGTTTCAATCGTCGCCGCGCAGGATTGCGCCTTGCACCGTCCGCTGTTTGATCAGGATGTTTGCAAGGATGAGGACACCATCCTTGAAGAAGAGGCTGCCGCCCTTGCGGTGATGGGCGAGCCCGAAATCAAACGTGAAATTCGCGCCGCCCGTCCGGAAATCTATGCGGTCAATGCACCGGCTGAAAACTGGTCGCGCCCGATCGAGATGACGGCAACCCCGATCATCAAAACCGATCTTCCGCCGCGCGCAAGCGTGAGCGAAGCCGCACTTGATGCACCTGTCGCACCAGTCGATGAAGTGCCGGCCGATCAAGTGGCAACCAATGACGGGCTTGGCGATGCACAGCCGGTTGAAGTCGCATCTGCGAGCGAGCAACTCGATCTTGGTGATGTGAATTCATATGGCCGCGAGGGGAATGTTCTTGATCCCCAGGCCGAGGCCGATGCGGCAATTGCCGGATATGTCCCCGATGCAAAACCGGCGGAGCCGGCCCTGAGCGGAACCGTGACGGCCGCCCTGGTCGATACCACCGTTATGACCGATGATGGCACAACGGTTTCCGCACCGATTGATGTGACCAAAGACGGCCAGGGATTGGCCGGTGATGTACTTGCAGCGCCGCTGCCCGGTGATTATGTCATTTTGGCAAGTTTTACCGACAAGCTGCGTGCCCAGAAGGCGCTTGAGATTTATCACGAATATCAGCCGCGACTTTTGAATGCACTTGTCAGTGGCCGCACCTATATGCGGGTCGCTGTCGGGCCGCTTTCGGCAGAACATGCAAATGATTTACGCCTTCTTGCTGCCAAAAAGGGTGTTAAAGATCCCTGGATTGTCGGGATTGGCGCCACCGGAGAGTGATTTTGTCGGTTTTGTTTTCGAAGTTTGAAGTCAATCGGCGTTCCTTTGCAGGAACGCTGATCTTGTGTTCGGGCCTTGCCGGATGTGCCGCACAGGCGGGGAATATTTCCGCCATGGAAAGCACGATGGTGCCCCATGTTGCAGAATATCATTTCAAGATGACCCGGTCCGAGCAGGGCAGTTCGGTGGTCGATGCGTCCGGTGTTCTGGGCTATCGCTTTGAAAAAATGTGCGATGGCTGGGTCACAGAGATGCAGCAGATCATGATCCTGCAAGGGGCCGAGGGGGCGTCAATCAATTCCGCCTATTCGATGACCCAGTGGGAAAACTTCGCCGGGACACAATATCGGTTCAGAATGCGGGATTATCTGGATGGCACCAAGGTCGACGAAATCGTTGGCAAGGCCGTGCGTGAAAGCGACGGGGTGACGGTCACCTATGAAATCCCGGTCGAAGTTACCGAAGAACTTCCAGCTGATACCATGTTCCCGACCCAGCATTCGGTGGAACTGTTAAAACGGGCGGCTGCCGGCGAGAAATTTGGCAATGATCTGGTCTTTGATGGCAGCGGTGAAACCCCGACCAATCGGATTGCGGTGGTGATTTCCGGTGAAAAGAAACCGGAACACAAGGCCGATGACCCCGACGGGATCGCCGATACGCCGTTTCACCGCATGAGCCTGGCATTCTATCCACTGGGCGAGGCGGAAAACGGACCTTCGACCGAAATGGCGGTTGATTTCGGGGAAAACGGTGTGGCCCATGCCATGCGGTTTGATTATGGCGAGTTCGAAGTGTTCGGCACTTTGGACAAGATATCGAAGTTGCCGCAACCCGATTGCGGATGACGCCTGTGAACGATCGGGTGATGCGTGCATCAACCCACAAAAAAAGCCTGCCACATTGGCAGGCTTTTTTTGTGGGGGAGTACCCTGGTCATCTTCACGCAGCAGCGGCATTGCTACTGGTATCGCAGTAAAGCCCATAAAGTGTTTTGATAACACGCAGTGCTTCATCACCATGCAACGAATAGAAGATGGTCTGTGCTTCGCGACGCGTTTTTACAAGTTTGTCACGACGCAGGCGTGCAAGATGCTGCGACAGGGCGGACTGGCTGAGCCCGACGATACGTTCGAGTTCGCCAACGGACTTTTCGCCTTCGTTAAGTTGGCAAAGGATTAGCAGTCTGCTCTGATTGCTCATGGCCTTCAACAGGGTGCTCGCCTGCTGGGCCTTTTGTTCTAGATGGTTTAGTTCCATTTGGCTTCCTTATAAGCCTGACCGTAAGCGGCCATTGTCCCAATGAAAATCCGTATTTTTTTGTCATTTGATTCCGACAATTTTGACGGGATCATGTGACCGGATTTTCCATTCCTTTTACAACCTTTGAGGCTGTTGCTCTTGAACCAGCCAAACACTAATGTTTGGTTCGTTCTTATTCTCAAGTATATGCAGTTTCTGTCAAGATGGTGTTTGTTCTCAACAGTGCCTCTGCGGGATGTGAACCGGTTGGAAAACTTCGTGTCACTCCGGATTTTCGCCCAAATATCAGAAATTTATCCGATAAGCTCATGTTCAAATTACCCTGACTTGTCGCAGGGTTTAAAGGCAAAATTGCGCCGATTTACGGGCAATTTGTCATCGAACCTCGATTGTTATTCTGTGCACAACAATGGATCCGATTTCAAGAATATAACACTAAAAAAAGGGCAAAACTGTGAACGCTTTTACAGGTTTGGCACTGTTATATAACCAAAGAGTCCGGAATCCGGGACCAAAGGACTTGCAGCGCCCATGCCCGATATGCTGATTTAGAACAAAGCGGGACGTCACGTATCGCGATTATAATATCAAAATCACGCATAAAAGCGGGACATGTCGGCCATGAACCCGCAAGACCGATCAGACAACTGATCCAATCAGGAAGGCGACCCAGACAGATGGCGACTTTGTTCGTTACCCATCACGATTGCATTGAACATGATACCGGCCCCGGACATCCGGAGTCCGCGGATCGGCTGCGCGTGATCCAGCGCGTATTCGAGGCCGAGGAATTCATGTTCCTGCACCGCGAGGAAGCCCCGCTTGCCGATATCGATCTGATCAAGGCGGTGCACGATCCGGCCTATGTGGACAAGGTGATGGCAACGATTCCCGAAACCGGGATCAGGTCGCTTGACGGGGATACCTATGTTTCGGCGAAGTCTGGCAAGGCGGCCTTGCGCGCAGCAGGCGGCGCATGCGTTGCGGTTGATGCGGTTGTTGACGGGCATGAAAGTAACGCCTTTGTCGCAACCAGGCCCCCCGGGCATCATGCGGAATATGACCGGGCAATGGGGTTCTGTTTGTTCAACAATGCGGCGGTTGCCGCCCATCACGCACGGAAACGCTATGGGCTTAAACGCATTGCGGTGATGGATTTCGATGTGCATCACGGCAACGGCACCCAGGATCTTTTTTATAATGATCCGGACCTGTTTTACTGTTCGACCCATCAGTGGCCGCTTTATCCCGGAACCGGGGCCGAGACCGAACGCGGCTGTGCCAACAATATCCTGAATGTCGGATTGACCGCCGGGGCGGGTACTGCGGAAATGCAGGCTGCTTTTAACCAGACCGTCTTGCCCGGAATTTCCGCCTTCAAGCCGGAACTTCTGATCATCTCGGCCGGGTTCGATGCCCACAAGAATGATCCGCTTGCCGGGCTGTGTTTCGAGACCGACGATTTTGTCTGGATGACGCGGCAATTGATGGCGCTTGCCGATGCGCAATGTCAGGGGCGGCTGGTCTCGTTGCTGGAGGGCGGATATGATTTGCCGTCCCTTGCCGACAGTGTTTTGCAACATGTCCGGACCCTGATGACCGGATAGGGCGATCTGTGTTGCACAGGAATATTTCGGCGTGACGAAATTCCATTCTGTCTGGTTGCCCTGATCCGGACTTGCGCGTAAACTCCGCGCCAATCAAAGAAATGGAGCTTACATGTCCGAGGCTACTTCATCTTCCGCCATTCCCGAGGATATCGCAAAACTCAGCTTCGAAGAGGCGCTGGGCCAGCTTGAGACTCTTGTTCGTCAGCTCGAACAGGGACAGGTCGGGCTTGATGACGCAATCGCATCCTATGAGCGTGGTGCGGCCCTGAAACGGCATTGTGCGGACAAATTGCGTGCAGCCGAAGAACGCATCGAAAAAATCACCCTGAATGCGGATGGCCGCCCGTCGGCAACCCCGACTGAAATCGAGTAATCGGAGGCCATGGTGAGTTACGACCTGCTTGCCGGACTGAGTGCTGCGTCTGCTGATCTTGGCGAGACGCTGGATAATATTTTGCCGCGTGCCAATGGCCAGATCGAGCAACGCCTGTTTCAGGCGATGCGTTATTCCACCTTGGGCGAAGGCAAACGTCTGCGCCCGTTTCTGGTGTTGAGTTCTGCGTCATTGTTCAAGGTATCGCGCCAGTCCGCCCTTCGGGTTGCGGCGGCGGTCGAGATGGTCCACAGCTATTCGCTGATCCATGATGATTTGCCTGCGATGGATGACGATGATCTGCGTCGCGGAAAGCCGAGCTGCCACAAGCAGTTTGACGAGGCAACCGCGATCCTTGCCGGGGATGCGCTTTTGACCCAGGCGTTTGAAGTTCTGGCCGACGAGGATACCCATCCCGATCCGCGCGTTTGCACCGATCTTGTCCGCGCCCTTGCCCGTGCGGCTGGTCCGCATGGCATGGTTGGCGGGCAGATGATTGATCTGGCGGGCGAAGGCCAGTCCTTTGATCAGGCACAGGTCACGCATCTTCATTTGCTGAAAACCGGGCGCATGTTTGCCTTTGCCTGTGAAGCCGGGGCGATCCTTGGCAAGGCACCCAAAAGCATTCGCATGGCGCTGCGATCCTATGCCCATGACATGGGACTGGCGTTCCAGATCAAGGATGATCTGCTTGATGTCGAAGCAAGTTCCGAGGAGCTCGGCAAGACAGCGGGCAAGGACCTTGATCAGGACAAGTCGACCTTTGTCAAATTGCTGGGCCTTGATCAGGCGCGTGATCAGGCCGCCATGCTGTGTGATCAGGCAATCAACCATCTGAGCTGCTTTGACGGCGAGGCCGAACCGCTGCGCGCGGTGGCGCGTTTCGTTGTCGAACGCGGCCGTTAAGCCCGATATCGTCAAAGCGCCCCACAATGACTGAACAGCCCAAATACACAGCCGGTTTTCGCGACAGGCTGTTTGACAAGGATCCATTTCCGCTGGCGATCTGGTATCCCGCATCCGCGCCGGAAAGTTCGGTGCGTCATATGGGCGTGGCATCAAATGCCGCGCGCAATGCGGCCTTTGCCACGGATGGTCCGTTTCCGATCGTGATGTTTTCGCACGGTTCGGAAGGCCATCGTTTCAATCAGTTCTGGCTGGCGGAATATCTGGCACGGCGGGGCTATATTGTTGCAGCCCCGCAGCATGAGGGTGACAACTACCTTGATGCATCCGATGCCCGCCAGATCACGATCATTGAACGTCGTCCGCGTGAAATGCGGCTGGCGCTTGATCTGTTGCTTGATCACGATGACATCGCCGAGCAGATTGATCATGACAGGATCTATGCGCTTGGCCATTCGGCGGGCGGTGCCACGGTGCTTAAACTGGCAGGATGGGATTTTGATGCCCGGGCCTGGCAAAGTTACTGCACCGTGAATGGCGAAACCGACAAGGTCATTTGCCAGCATGCCCCGACAGATGATCATATTGATCGTCTGCATCAAACCTATGGCGGGCCGGTGGTTTCGGAATACGATCCCCGGATATCGGCCATTGTTGCGGTAACCCCGGCCTTTGGGGTGGCGGCAACCGATGACGGGTTGGCCGATGTGAAGGTGCCGATGTTGTTTGTCGAGGCCGATACAGACGAAATTTTGCATGACCATGTTAATGCCGCCCACTTTCGCAATCTGTTGCGCGGCCGGGCGAAATTCATCAAGGTCAAAGGGGCGGGACATTATTCATTTCTGCCGAAATGCACGCCCTATATTGCTGAAAACTTTAGCTATTTGTGCCGTGATTTCGGTCAGGATCGCGACACCATTCACCGCACTGTCGAACAGGTTGTTCACCGTTTCTTCGAGAAGGTGCAAAGCGGTGAAATTCAGGGTCGCTAAATCGGTTGAACCCCGCTATTTTACGCAGCTTGCAACATCGACCCGGAAACGTCACTCTGTTGTAATCTACGCCATATAAAAAATTGAAAATCGAGATCGGTATGAGCACGACCTCCAAGACACCGCTATTGGATACGATTAACACCCCAGACGAGCTGCGCAAATTGCAGCCTGCCCAGATGAAGCAGGTCGCAGATGAATTGCGCGCCGAGGTGATTGATGCGGTATCTGTCACAGGCGGGCATCTTGGTGCCGGTCTTGGTGTGGTCGAACTGACCGTTGCGATCCATTACCTGTTTGATACGCCCGATGACCGGGTGATCTGGGATGTCGGGCATCAGTGCTATCCCCATAAAATCCTGACCGGGCGTCGGGATCGTATTCGCACGCTCCGTCAGGGCGGCGGGCTTTCGGGGTTCACCAAACGGTCTGAATCCGAATATGACCCGTTCGGAGCCGGGCACAGCTCGACCTCGATCTCGGCCGGCTTGGGCATGGCGGTTGCCAATCAGCTTTCGAATGACAAGCGCAAGAACGTGATTGCGGTCATTGGCGACGGTTCGATGAGTGCGGGCATGGCCTATGAAGCCATGAACAATGCCGCGGCCACCGATCAGCGTTTGATTGTGATCCTGAATGATAATGACATGTCGATCGCTCCGCCGGTGGGCTCCATGTCGGGGTATCTGTCGCGTCTGATTTCGGGCAAAGGGTATCAGGGCCTGCGCAATGCGGCCAAGGGGCTGACCAAACATCTGCCGCGCCAGATCGAAGAAGCGGCGCGCAAGCTTGAAGAATATACCCGTGGCATGGTCACGGGCGGCACCCTGTTTGAAGAAATGGGCTTTTTCTATGTCGGGCCGATTGATGGTCACAACATGGATCATCTGTTGCCGGTTCTGAAAAACGTCCGCGATGCCGATGTCGATGGACCGATCCTGATCCATGCGGTGACCCAAAAGGGCAAGGGCTATGGCCCGGCGGAAAATGCCGCCGACAAATATCACGGCGTTGCGAAGTTTGACGTTGTGACCGGCAAACAGGCCAAGCCGACCCCGAATGCGCCGAGTTACACCAAGGTGTATGGCGAAACGCTGGTCAAGATTGCCGAAAAGGATGAAAAGGTCACGGCGATTACGGCTGCCATGCCATCGGGCACGGGGGTAAACATCTTTGCCGATCGTTTCCCGGATCGTGCGTTTGACGTCGGTATTGCCGAACAGCATGCGGTGACTTTTGCCGCCGGTATGGCGTGCGAAGGCTACAAACCGTTTTGCACGCTTTATTCGACCTTCCTTCAGCGCGGCTATGACCAGGTTGTCCATGATGTGGCGATCCAGAACCTTCCGGTGCGTTTCGCCATGGACCGTGCCGGACTGGTGGGCGCGGACGGGGCAACCCATGCCGGGGCCTATGATATTGCCTATCTTGGGTGTCTTCCGAACTTTGTCCTGATGGCGGCTGCCGATGAGGCGGAACTGGTCCATATGACCACGACGGCCTGGGCGATTGATGACCGGCCCAGTGCTTTCCGCTATCCGCGGGGCGAGGGCGTTGGTGTTGAAATGCCGACCGAAGGACAGGTTCTTGAAATTGGCAAGGGCCGTATCCTGCGCGAAGGAAGCAAGATCGCCATTCTGTCTTATGGCACCCGTTTGGCCGAGGCGCTTTTGGCCGCAGAAGACCTTGCCGCACGCGGCCTTCCGGCGACGGTTGCCGATGCCCGCTTTGCCAAGCCGCTTGATCATCAGTTGATTGCCGACCTTGCGCGCAATCACGAAGTGCTGATCACCATCGAAGAAGGATCGATCAATGGCTTTGGCGCCATGGTTCTTCAGCATATGGCCGGGCAGGGATTGCTTGATAACGGGCTCAAGATCCGCACCATGGCATTGCCCGATGCACTGATTGACCATGACAAGCCGGAAATCCAGTATCAGAAAGCCGGTCTTGATGCGCAAAGCATCGTCAAGACAGCCCTTGGCGCCCTTGGCCTTAGCGAAAGCAAGGCGCGCGCCTGATCGAATTTGGCCGAAATACCAGCCCGCAGCATTAAAACAGAACGCCGCCCTCGGGGCGGCGTTTTGCATTGTCAGTTGGTGTCAGTCGGTGTCAGTCGGCATAAATCATCTTGTGGGTCATCCCGCCGTCAATGCGGATGGTTTCCCCGGTCATGAAGCCGGATTTGGTGCGGTCCAGAAGGAAGCTTACCGCCTGTGCGATGTCTTCTGGTGTGCCGACACGCCCGACCGGATGTTGCGATTTGTCGATATCACTATGGGATGGTGTGGTGCGCTTGTCCGATTTCTGCCAGTCACCGACTTCGATCCAGCCCGGGGCAATTGCATTGACCCGCACATCGCCGCCAAGACTGACCGCAAGCGCATGGGTAAGTGCAACAATGCCCCCCTTTGACGCGGCATAGGATTCTGTATTGGCTTCTGATTGAAACGCGCGGGTCGAGGCGATATTGACAATCGCCCCTTTGACCGGGCGCAGATGTTGAACCGCGTGTTTGGCCGCAAGGAAAGCACCGCCAAGATTGACATTGATCACCCGCTGCCAGCGATCCCATTCAAGGTCTTCGATACTGCCCGAATGGGGATCGGCAATGCCCGCATTATTGACCAGGCCATCAATCCGGCCAAACCGGTCAACGGTTTGCTGAATGGCAAGTTTGACGTCGGCTTCGTTGGCGACGTCACCGGCAATAAATAGCGCGCGATCCTTATGGGCGGGGGAAAGGCCATCGAATGCTTCCTGTCCGGCGTCGGCGTCCTGATCAAACAAGGTGACCCGCCAGCCCGCATCAAGAAGGTGTTTTGAAATGCCAAGACCCAAACCCTGTGCGGCACCGGTTACAAAAGCAACCGGTTGATCAGACGCGTTGTTCATATTTTCCCCGTATCTGTTGGATGAATTCAGGTAGCCGGATGGGCCGGAACGCGGAAAATGGGCATATTTTTCGTCAATTGCAATGCCATGCCCGCCGGATTGATCGATTGATCTCGGTCCAATTTACGTTGCGGCCGGGGACAGCTGATCAAGCAGGGCATGGACAAAGCCCTTCTGGCGCGGGTTCAGGTTACGCCGGGCCGCGGCCTGTTGCAGGGCGTCGGTTGCTTCGATATGCAAGCGGTAATGGCCCGGGTCCTGATCAATGGTGGTGGTGCGTTCTTCGGCTGTTCCGAACACCATCCTGTGGCATTTGCGCGCATCCGAGGATGTAAAGGCCCGACATGAAAGCGGGCGGATTTCATAAATCGTGCAGCGATTGTCATCCCCAAGAAGCGGGCAACGTACCCGTACTTCGGCCGTTGTGGTTGATTGTTCAATGGTTGCGGCGGCAGTTGCCAGCCGTTGCAAAAGATCAGCCTGTTGTTCGGGGGTGAATGTTTTGCGGATATGGTCGGCAATCAGGCTGGTGACGCCGGGCGGGACGCTGACAAACAGGTTGCAGCAGGCGCTGCATTGATCGCAGCAATCGCGATGTTGGGGATTGGGGAAGTTTGACTGGATGGCACGTGATGCGGTGTCAACCATCGACATTGCAACGCGCGCGGCATCCGTCATGGTTGGCTGCGCATCAAGGGCATCTTCAAGCACGCGACGAAATGTCTGGAACATCTCGTCATAGCGGCGCGATGCTTCAAATGTCAGCGCGCCGGTCTGGGCGATGCTGTCTGCTATTGTGTCTATGGCCTCATCAAGTTCTGCCATTGATCCCAGCGACTTCCTGATTGGCACATGAAAACGTGCCGACGTTATGGTTGTTGTTTGCTTGTCTAATTTAGCATCTTTGCGTTCCAATTCCTAACAAGCTGATAACAAAAGGAAACGATCAACCATGGATAGGGCCCGAGCGGGCCCAGGCGGGGTGGGGCTAATTGCATTTATGCAAAAAAAAATCCGGCCAGATCGGCTCTGACCGGAAGGAAGGTTGGGTCAAAGACCCTTTGGGTGCTGCCCGTCAGGACAGCGGGAGATACAGACTACATCGCATCATGCAGCTGGGGAGGTAAAGGTATCGGCATATTGCTTGCGCAGCTGGGCTTTCTGGATTTTGCCCATGGTGTTGCGCGGCAGTTCCTTGATCACCCAGATGCGCTTGGGAACCTTGAATTTCGCAAGCTTGTCCTGGGTGCGTTTGATGATTTCGTCGGTGTCGGCCTGACTGCCATTTGCAGCCACGATGACACCGGCAACGGCTTCGCCAAAGTCGGGATGGGGCAGGCCGAAGACTGCGACTTCTTCGACTTCGTCATATTCGGCGATGACTTCTTCGACTTCCTTCGGATAGACGTTGAAGCCACCCGAAATGATCAGGTCCTTGTCACGACCAACAATGGTGACATAGCCATCTTCGCCAATGGTGGCGAGGTCACCGGTGATAAAGAAGCCATCGGTGCGGAATTCGGATGCGGTTTTTTCCGGCATCTGCCAGTAGCCCTTGAACACATTCGGACCGCGTACTTCAAGAACGCCGATTTCACCGGCCCCAAGGACATTGCCATCCTTGTCGCATACACGGGCTTCGATCCCCGGCAGCGTCGGGCCAACCGCACCCGGACGACGTTCGCCATCCAGCGGGTTGGACGTGTTCATGCAGGTTTCGGTCATCCCGTAACGTTCAAGGATTTTGTGCCCGGTACGTTCAAAGAACGCGTCATGGGTTTCGGCCAGAAGCGGTGCGGAACCCGATACAAACAACCGCATGTTAGCGGTAACATCCTTGTCAAACTGCGGATGTGACAGAAGACGGGTATAGAAGGTCGGAACCCCCATCAGAACGGTTGATTGCGGCAAACGTTCGATCACATCATCGGCGTCGAATTTCGGAAGCAGGATGACCTTGCCACCATTCATCAGCATGATGTTGATGGCAACGAACAGGCCATGGGTATGGAACAGCGGCAAAGCATGCAGCAGCGTATCACCGGGCTTGAAGCCCCATGCCGCATGCAGGGTTTTGGCATTTGATCCCAGATTGTTGTGCGTCAGCATCGCGCCCTTGGATCGGCCGGTCGTGCCCGAGGTATAAAGGATTGCTGCAACATCATCCTTGTCGGCACTGACAATATCGGTGATCGGGGTGGCTGTTGCGGCCTCGTCATTCAGGCTGCCGTCACCGTTGGCACCAAGCGACAGAACCGCGCCGACATTGTTTTGCGCACCAAGGGTCCGGGCCGCATCGATATGTGCCGGGCGGCAGACAAAGACGCGCGGTGCGGCATCGCCAAGGAAATAGGCGATCTCGTCACCGGTATAGGCGGTATTGAGCGGCAGGTGAATGGCGCCAAGTTGCAGACAAGCAAGGTAAAGCGCGATCACGTCTGATGATTTGTCGACCTGTGCGGCAACGCGGTCACCTTTGACCACGCCATGGGATGCCAGCACCGCGGCATAACGACCGGTGCGGTCCAGCAACCAGGCGAAACTGCGTTCGGTGCCATCGCGTTCGATCAGGAACGTACGCGATTTGTCTGCCGGGAAGCGGTCGAGAAAGGTTTGAAAAAGATTATCGGACATGGTCATACCTACTTAAATGCCGGCAAGCTGTGCGACGGATTTCGATGTTGCGATTTTTCCGTCATTCATCAGCGCTTCGTGATTTTTCTCAATATCGTCAAGGTGGTAGGCATAATTGACCATCATGCCGCCCGCCTGGCGCAGGCCCTTGATTGATGTGTCGCCCAACCAGTTAAGCCGTTCGAGCTGTGCGCCATTGCCAAGATGGAACCGTGCGGTGGGATCGAGTGGCGATTTACCGCGTTTGCAGGTCGCAAGATAGGTCGCACACAGCGCAACAGTCGGTTTGCGCAGGGCTTCGACCTTTTCCGGATCGTCGATCCAGCCATCCTGACTAAGGCCTTCCAGAACCTGACCGGCAAGATCCGCATCGTCGGCCTTGCTTTTCTGGCGTGTCCGCAACCAGCCCATGAAGCCCGGAATGGGCGACAGGGTGGCAAATTGCTTGAGCTGCGGGAATTCACGTTTCAGTTCTTCGACAACCTGTTTGATCAGGAAGTTGCCAAATGAAATCCCCTTGAGCCCCGCCTGACAGTTGCTGATCGAATAGAAGATCGCGGTCTTGGCGGTTTCGGGCGCCTTTTCATCGATTTCCGGCGCCAGAAGAGCCTGAACACTGTCGGCCAGCCCATGGACAAGGGCGACCTCGACAAAGATCAGCGGATCATCGGGGATCGCCGGATGGAAGAAAGCAAAGCATTTGCGATCGGTTGCCAGACGACGACGCAGATCATCCCAGCCCTGAATTTCATGTACCGCTTCGTAACGGATCAGTTTTTCAAGGATGGCGGCCGATGTATCCCAATCAATATGACGCAGTTCAAGGAAACCACGGTTAAACCAACTGGTCAGCAGGTGCTGCATATCGGCATTCAGCGGTTCCAGATCGCGGTTGGTTTTCAAAAGACCGATCAGGGTTTCACGCATATCGACAATGGCGCGGGTGCCGCCCGGTGCCATATTGATGCGGCGCAGAAGTTCCTGACGTGCGGGTTCCGATGCCTGGGTCAGGGCCGCCAGATTGGTTTCTGACGGGTCCTTGGCAAAGGCGTCGGCCGCTTTTGAAACTTTGGTGCGGTCTGCGCTGAAGTCGTTCTGCATCATCTGGAAAAAGCGCAGATGATCTTCTTCTGGCAGGTTTTCCCAAAGCCGGACCACTTCGCGGGCAACGGCGGTGCCACGTGCTTCGCCTTTTTGCGAAACAAGGTCTTTGCACATGGCACCGAGTTGCGTGAAGGAATCCTGCGGGGGGGAAATTGGCAGATCAAGCAGTTCACGCCCACGGTCGGCGATGCTTGAAATCCAGCTTCTGACAGAGATGCCTGACATTAGCGTCCTCCGATTATCGTTTCTGGAAGCCAGGTGGCGATTTCAGGGAAGAAGCAAAGAATGATAATGGCCGCGATCATGCACATCACGTAAGGGAAGGCGCCCTTAAGGATGCTTTGCAGGCGGATGTCGGGTGCAATGCCGTTGATGACATACAGGTTCAGTCCGACCGGCGGGGTGATCAGGCCGATTTCCATGTTGATCGTAAGAATGACGGCGAACCAGTACGGGTCAAAACCGGCATTGATGATCACAGGTAGCAGGATCGGGGCGCTCATCAGGATCACGGCAACCGGCGGCAGGAAGAAACCACTGATCAGCAGGAACAGGTTGATGAAGCCCATCAGAACCCAGCGGTTGACCTCAAGTGCTGAAATCCACTGTGCAATCGACTGGGTAATGAACAGGGATGACAGCATATAGCTGAACAGACCCGCCGCCCCGATGATCAGAAGGATCATCACCGATTCTTTGGTGGTGTCGCGGAAGACATTCCAAAGCTGGCCGGGTTTCCACATCTTGTAAATGATCATCGCGGTGATCAGGCAGAACAATGCCCCGACACCAGCCGTCTCGGACGGGGTCGCAACACCGCCATACAGCGCAAACAGAACCGCACCGATGATCACAAGGAAGGGCAGAACACGCGGAAGGATTTCAAACTTTTCCTTCCAGCTGTATTTGACGACGCCAAGTGCCGCCTGGGCATTGCCCTGACGCCAGGTCGAATAAAGCGACCATGCCATGAACAGGGCGGTGACCAGAAGACCCGGCAAAAGACCGGCAAGGAAAAGACGACCAATCGAGGTTTCGGTCGAAATGCCATACACGATCATGGTGACACTTGGCGGGATCAGAATGCCAAGCGTACCGCCCGCTGCAATCGATCCGGCGGCAACTGTGTCAGGAAAGCCGCGTTCGCGCATTGCCGGAATGCCCATTTTCCCGATCGCAGCACAGGTCGCCGGGGAAGACCCCGACAGTGCAGAGAAAATCGCACATGCCCCCAGGTTGGAAATAACCAAACCCCCTGGCACACGCGTCAACCAGCGATCAAGAACGGAATAAAGGTCACCCCCGGCGCGTGAGGACGCAACAACCGCCCCCATCAGGATGAACATCGGGATGGCAAGAACTTCAAAGCTTTCAAGTTTGCCAAACAGGATTTCGGGCAAAAGCGGCAGCGAACCGGTGCCATCAAAGATGATGATGAAACCGACACTGACCAGAAGCAGGCCGATACCAACCGGAATACCGGAGAAAAGAACAACTGTGGTTGCGATGCCAACGATGGCCGCAAGAAGCAACGGATCCATGATGCGGCCTCCTTAAAGGGCGTCGTCACGCAGGTCGAACGGCGTCGACCGGCGGGTGATAAGGGTCAGGAAGTCGGCCAGGAACTGCAGGAACAGAAGACCGAAACCGATCGGCAATGCCGAATAGGGTTTCCACAGCGGAACCGCCCAGATGGTTTCAGACAGCCAGCCGCCGTCATAGGCTTCAAGCACGAGCTCAAGACCATAGAAGCCAAACAGTGCACTGATCGCCATGCCACACAACAAGGTCAGGACGGCAAGCGTCATGCGCGCGCCGCTTTTAAGATAGAGCGGCAGCAAATCCACATTCACATGCCCGCGCAGCAACTGCACATAAGGCAGGCCGATCAGAGTTGCGCCAATCATCAGGAAAATGACCGCCTCGGTCTGCCAGACAGTGGAGTCATTAAGCGCATAACGAATGAACACCAGCTGGCAAATGATCAGCATGGCAACCCCGAACATGGTTGCCGACGCGATGCCGCAGATCCGTGATGCGGTGTGAATCACCGCAACAAAGGCATCAAGCGGCCCCTTGGGCGGCATCGGGTGGCGGGCTGCCTTTGCGTGGTGGTCGTCGATCGGCTCGACATCAGGCGGGGGCGGCATATCGGACTTAACGGAATGCGACGCACTTTGGGTCTGCGCGAAATCATCGGGCAGATCAATCGGAAGTGGGTGCGGGGACATGGCGTTGGACACGCGCGTACTCCTCTGACGGAACCGTATTGTTCTGTTTATTTGTATTCTTTGGGAAATGGGGTGGTGCCGAACATGTCGGCACCACCAGCACATCAGCTATGGATCACTTTACAGCAAGTGCCATATCCAGAAGTTCCTGACCATTCGGGGTCTCTTCGACGAACTTTTTGTAGGAAGTTTCCATGGCCAGTTTCTGCCATGCTGCGAAATCTTCATCGCTGAGTTCGGCGATTTCAACACCGGCATCCTTGAAGACCTGGATGCTGTCCGAATCCTGCTTGCGGCCTTCGGTGGTGTAGTATTCTTCTGCTTTCTTCGCAGCAGCAGCCAGGGCTGCTTTCTGCGCGTCATTCAGCTTGTCATAGCTTTTCTTCGACATCAGAACCGGCTGATACATGAACCACAGCGCATTGCCGGCAGCCGGGGTGTAGCATTTGACCTGTTCGTAGATACGATAGGAAACGAAGCTCGACGAGCTGGTGTTGGTTGCGTCAAGAACGCCGGTCTGCATGGCCGGATAGATTTCCGAGCTCGGCATTGCAGCGATCGAGGCACCGGCACCTTCAAGCATCTGCTCGAACGATTTACCGGCAGCGCGGATCTGAAGGCCTTTTACGTCTTCAGGCTTGTGAATGCAGCCCTTGGTCGATGCAAAGCCGCCAGCAAGCCAGCCCTTGGCAACGGTGACAACACCGTCCTCGTTCAGGAGCTCTTCGATTTTAGCCATGAACGGGGATTCGTTGATGCGGTTTGCATGGTCATGGTTTTTGACCAGTGCCGGCATCAGGGTAAGGTTGGTTGCCGGAACACGACCACCGGCATACGCCAGCGGGTAAACAATCATGTCAAGCTGCCCGCGGGTCATCGGGGTCCACTGTTCCTTCGCCTTGAACAGGGAGCCGGACGGGAAGATCTGGATTTCCAGATCGACATTGGCCGCTTTGACTTCGTCGGCAACAATCTGTGCAACCTTGTGACGGATGTCGCTGGTCGACCACTGGTGCGACAGTTTCAGGGTTTCCGCATCAGCAGATGCGGACATGCCAAAAGCGGCAACAGACATGGTGATGGCGGCGACAGACGCCGAAAGGGTCTTTTTAAAAATCTTCATCTTTTCCTCCCGGATGAAGCATGCGTTTTTGGATGCATTGTGACGGCTTTTGCGCGTCTTTTTATTGATGCGGTTTTCGCATTGGAGGAAAGCGTTACAGATTTCTGGCATCCTGTCTATGCAATTTTGTATACCAGAGATGCGTTTTGCAGTGCCACAAACGCGCCTGTGAGTGTTTGCTTGAAAATCGCGGAAATTTCCCATTCAACTTTTGCAATGCAATATGAAAACCCTGCGCAGCAGCACAGAAAAGGCTTTGATTAGTACCATTTTATGTGTTCTGGTATACCAGTGGCCGATTGTAGAAAAGGGCGTTTTATGGCGCAAAACGGTAAGCTTGCCACCGATCTGGTGCAGAAACTTGAACGCGATATTGTGACCGGTGTTCTTAAACCCGGTGACAAGCTTGACGAACGTTCCCTGAGCGAACGGTTCGGTGTTTCACGCACCCCGGTTCGCGAAGCGCTCCAGACTTTGGCCGGATCCGGGCTTGTTGCCACCATGCCCCGTCGCGGAACCATTGTTGCGTCGATCACGGTTGCCGAACTGATTGAAATGTTCGAAGTCATGGCCGAACTCGAAGCCATGTGTGCCCGCCTTGCCGCGCGTCGGATGCCACGTGTCGATATCGATAACCTGATCGCACTGGCCGATGAATGCAGCGCGCTTCAGGAACATGCCGATGCTGATGCCTATTACGAGGCCAATGTGCGTTTCCACGAAGCGATCTATGCCGGGTGCCGCAACAGTTTCCTTGAACGCCAGACCAAGAATGTCCGCAACCGGCTGGCGCCGTATCGCCGTTTGCAGCTTCATCGCCCGGGGCGCGTTAAAAAATCCAACAACGAACATGCCGATATCCTGAGCGCCATTTCAAATGGCGAGGCCGATATTGCCGGTAAACTGATGCAACAGCATGTTGCGGTTCAGGGCGAGGCCCTGAACGATCTTCTGGCGATCGTCCCGCGCGGATATCTTGAGCCGCTGGCGAGCTGACGTCTTATTCACGACTTTCAAAAACTGCTGGTCCGGCGGGCAAACTTGCCTGTGATTGGGCGTGACCTTTTTGTCCGGTTGAGCTAAAACGCAGCCATGGCAAAGAAACGTTTAGATCAGTTGCTTGTGGAACGCGGATTGGTGGAAAGCCGGTCCAAGGCGCAGGCATTTATCATGGCAGGCAATGTCTTTAGCGGCGAGCAGCGGCTTGATAAGCCGGGCATGCAGTGCAAGGAAGACATGGCGATCACGCTGCGCGGGCAACCTCATCCGTGGGTTTCGCGCGGCGGGCTCAAGCTTGAAAAAGGCTTGGCTGAATTCGGGATTGATGTGACCGGTTTTATCGGCATTGATGTCGGGGCATCAACCGGTGGCTTTACCGATGTCTTGCTGCAAAACGGTGCGGCAAAGGTTTATGCCGTCGATGTCGGGCAAGGGCAGCTTGACTGGAAGCTGCGCAATGACGATCGCGTCGTGGTCATGGAAAAGACCAATGCCCGTCATCTTACCGATGAACAAATTCCCGATCTTGTTGATATCGTGGTGTGCGATGCCAGCTTCATCGGATTGCGGACCGTGCTTCCGGCAAGTATGGAACGCCTGAAACCCGGCGGGCATCTGATTGCGCTGATCAAACCGCAATTTGAAGTCGGCAAGGAACGCGTCGGCAAAAAAGGTGTCGTCCGCGAACCCGAACTGCATCAGGAAGTCTGTGACACCATTTCCGACTGGCTGGCAAACTTGCCGGGCTGGGAAGTATTGGGCATCACCAAAAGCCCGATCACCGGGCCGGAAGGCAATGTCGAGTTTTTGATTTGCGGGCGGAAATCGGCCTGAAGTCAGGCCAATTTCCAACCTGCGACCGTATCGTTATTTGCCGATTTTCTTCATGAAGAAATCAATGCCGGCCTGTGCGCAATCCTGATCCTGGGGCGGGGTGCCGGAACTGACGCCGATGCCGCCAACGCATTCACCATCAACAAATACCGGAAGACCACCGGCAACAATCGACAGGCGACCGCCGATTTCACTGTCAATGCCATAGGCCGGCTTGCCCGGCTGTGCGGCAGCGGCATATTCATGCGTGCCCTTGCGCGCGCCCGATGCGGTGAATGATTTGTCCTGGGCGATGGTGGTGCTGGTGACCTTGCCGCCATCCATGCGCTCAAAAGCGATAAGGACGCCGGATTCATCGGTGATGGCAATGCACATCGGAACGCCGATTTCGTTGGCGCGATTACGTGCACCTTCAATCAGGATATAGGCGTCTTCGATTGACAGGCGTTTGATGGTCAGCATGGAACGTCTCCGGGGATTTGAAATAAGCTGGCGCATCTTATGTGGTGGCGCAAAAGCCGATCAATCACATAAAACGTCTTTTCACATGGTGGAAGATTGCCTGGCTAATCCGGCCGGAATCGTTTCAAGGCAATGTCATCAGGCGACAAGGCAGCAATCGCACCAAGGCCCAATTCGCGTAGCACCGGATCGGCACGGTCGCGCCCCATCAGGCTAATATCAACCGATGGCAGGGGCGGTAATGCCGTGTCGGGCAGGTGATGAAGCCCGGTATGTGGCGCCATACGGCGCGGCATGGCGAAAATGGCGTGGCCGACGGTGATGACGGTAACAATCATGGTGTTGGCATCACCGCTGTGACGGATGCGATGGGCAATACTCGCCAAATGCCAGCATCTTGGCTCTGCCTAGCGGTAAATCATGAAATACAGGGTTGCCAGCGGCAAGATAACGGCAATCAGCCCGATGATATTCCATAGTTTGCGGCATTTTTCATAGGCCGGTGGCATGGTTTGATCGCCCGCCTGTACGGTCCGGCTGGCGATCTTTGACATGTAGATTTGCAAGGGGACCAACCCGGTCACCCACAGCATTGCGGCCATGCCAAACAGACTGATGCCGATTGTCAGATGGGGCGCATCCGAAATCGCAATTCCGGTCGCATGAAACAACCCGATCCCGCCAATGGTTATCAAGGCACCGCCCAATGCGGTAAAGGCCAGATCCGTCATATTCATCAGCCGACAGGCAAAGGCAATGATCACGGGATTGCCGGTTTTGTCGGCCTGTGTCTTCCACAGTGCCGATACAATGATGTTGCCAAGAAACAGTACAACGCCAAGAACATGAATGAATTTAACGGTGAAATATTCCATCGGTTGATCCGGTTTGATGGCGGTTGAAAAAGGCGGGGTTACAGATCGCTTGGGGCGGTGAGGTCTTCTGCAAGAAGGCCAAGGACAAAATCGCCAAGTTCCTGATCGGCTGGAGGCACGATCATGCCGTCAATCACCAGCATGGCAATGCCATGCGCACGGCTCCAAGCGGCAAGCGCACGGTTATAGGCCGTTGCGGCCTCGGTCAGGGTCATTTCGGCCTTGCGATCGACCGAGGTCACCGCGCGTTGCAACACATCAAAGGCATTATCCGCGGCATCACGTAATTCGGGATACTGATCAAGTGGCGGGCGTTCGCGGCCAAAGATCAGTCGGAAATGTTGCGGGTTTTCCACGGCAAAGCCGACATAGGCCGCGCCAAGCTTCATGATGCGTTCTTCGTGATGCGCAACATTTGCCGCCACAGATTCAAGCTGTTCGGCAAAGCGTTCAAACGCGGCAATTGCAACTGCCGCCAAAATGCCATCCTTTCCGTCAAAATGACGATAGGGTGCGGCTTCTGATACACCGGTCATGCGGGCCAGACGGCGCAATGACAGCCCGGTCGGGCCTTCTTCTGTCAGGATGGTTTCGGCTTTTTGCAAAAGAACATTACGGACGTCACCGTGATGGTATTTCCCCATTAGCTCGTATCTCGATTTTCTTATGTTAACTAAGTTAACATTAATGGGTGGAGACCCGTATTTCAAGGAAAAATCGACCTTTGATCGGTAAAAAAGGTGCCGGATTTCCGGGTTTCCCAGATCGCTTCCAAAACAAAAGCACCGTCCAAATCGGGACGGTGCAGTTTATACAGGGATATGTCGCAGGAACGTCAGACGGGGTTGGGCGTTTGTTCCGTGCTGTCCGCCGTTGGGGCGGTTTTGGGGTCTGGGGATACATCGGAATTGGTGGATCCATCTTGTGATGTATCGGGGGTATCTGTTGCAGGTTGCGGGGTGACTTCCGGGGTGCTCGTTGTGTCCGGTGTTGTTGGTGTCTCCGTGCCGGTCGCGGGGACGGGTGCTGGGCTGGTTTGCGTGTTGTTGCTGTCGGCGCTGGTTGCTGTGTCGGCCGACCGGGGTTCCTGGCTTTGTTCGTTGGAGCCGGGTGTAGCGGGTGTGCTGGATGCACCGGACGCACCGGATGCATCAGGTGTACTGTCTGGCTGTGCTGCCGGGGGCTGCTGTGCTTCTGGTGTTGCTGCTGTATCTGGTGTCGGCGTTACGGGGGGTGACTGAGTATCGGGCGTGGTCGTCGCCGTCGTCGGGGACGCTGCCGTAGTCGAGGTCGGGGTTGCATCCGCTGTTGCGCCGGGCGTTACGGGTTGCTGCGGTGCGTCGGGGGCCGGTTGGGGCGTCGTCGTGCTGTCGGTGCTGTCGCTTGATGGAGTGGGTGCCGCAGGCGTTGCTGGTGTCGCCGGTGTGGTCGGCGCTGAACCGTCCTTGGCCGCAGGTGCAGGGCTTTCGACCGGTTTTTGCGGATTGAGATCGACTGACGGGGTTGCGACTTTCCTGTCTTTTTCGGTTCTGTCCGGACGGATCAGGAATTTGTCAGCCAGGGTGTCCTGTCCGATCAGCAGTGGCTGTTCAAGGCCGCTCATTTCCAACAGGCCGATTTCAACATCGCGCATGATGCCGCCAATTTTCATCCGGGTGTGAATGACCGGGGCGCGTACACTTGCGCTGTTGCTGCTGGTCTGGATGTCGCGATATCCGGCAACCGGAAGGGCAAGCTTCCAGACAATGGTACAGGATTTCAGATTGCTTTCAGGTGCAGGATTGCATTTGAGCGTCAGGCTGAAAGAAACGATTTCGCCGGCGTCCTTGTCCTGATCATCGCTGCTGTCGTTTGTCGTTGATGCATTGTCGCTAGATGCCGTGTCGCTACTATGGGCATCGTCACTGGCGCCTGATATGTGCATATCACTGACAAACAGACAGGTCTGCGGTGCCGCGCCAAGGACCATGCCGGGCATTCCGGCAATTCCCCATTCGGGCAGGTCCAATGCCTCGTCCGGATAGAGGATCGTGCGGCCACGCAGTTGTGCATCATCACCAAGGGATCCGCTCTTGGCGGGCTTGTTGTTGGATGCAGCAAGTGAGATCAGGGTTTTGAGCAATACTGGGTTCATGCCATCAAGACGTGGCATCAACCTGGTTGTGACAGGAAACCTTGGGCAAAGACCCTAATTATCAGCTTGGGAAATGTTTGTTGGTGTTCCAGCCTTCGCATTGCGCGCGATGGCGCAGAAGGTGATCGGCAAGCACGATGGCGGCCATGGCTTCGCCAACCGGAACGCCGCGAATACCAACACACGGGTCATGGCGGCCCTTGGTGACGACATCGACTTCCTTGCCATAGATATCGATGCTTTTGCGCGGGGTCAGGATCGAGCTGGTCGGTTTGACCGCAAAACGCACCACAATGTCCTGCCCGGATGAGATCCCGCCCAGAATGCCGCCTGCATGGTTGGAGCCGAAAACCGGTTTGCCATCATTGCCAAGGCGCATTTCATCGGCATTTTCAATGCCGGTCAGTTCCGCAGCTTCAAAACCGTTGCCGATTTCGACACCCTTGACCGCATTGATCGTCATCATCGCCTTGGCCAGATCGGCATCAAGTTTGTCATAAACCGGATCCCCAAGCCCGACCGGAACGCCGGAACAAACGACTTCAATCACCGCGCCAACCGATGATCCGTCCTTGCGCAGACCATCAAGATATTCTTCGAATACCGGCACCGCTTCGGGATCGGGACAGAAGAACGGGTTGTTATCAACTTCGTTCCAGTTCCAGTTGTCGCGATTGATTTCCTTGGTACCCATTTTGACCAGTGCAGCGCGGATCTGGATATCATCGCCAAGTACCTTGCGCGCAATCGCACCGGCAGCAACACGCATCGCCGTTTCGCGGGCCGAAGAACGGCCGCCGCCACGATAATCACGCGTGCCGTATTTTTCCCAATAGGTGTAATCGGCATGGCCCGGGCGGAACTGGTTTTTGATTTCGCCGTAATCCTTGGAGCGCTGATCAACGTTTTCAATCAGAAGCCCGATCGGGGTTCCAGTGGTTTTGCCTTCGAACACACCCGAAAGGATTTTGACCTGATCAGGTTCGCGACGCTGGGTGGTAAAGCGCGACTGACCGGGTTTGCGTTTTTCAAGGAATTCCTGAATGTCGGCTTCGGAAAGTTCCAGAAGGGGGGGCACACCATCAACGACACAGCCAATTGCCGGGCCGTGGCTTTCGCCAAAGGTGGTGAACCGAAAAAGAGTTCCAAAACTGTTGCCAGCCATATCCGAATTCCAGAATGCAAGGGTCAGAGACAAATCGGGCCGCCCGATCTTTAAAGGATTTTGGGCGGCCCGGAAATAAGCGTTTTTGCTGATCAGCCTTTAACAACCGAGATGTCAGGCGCATCAACCTGTTTCATGCCGACCGTGTGATAACCACAATCGACATGATGGGTTTCGCCGGTAACACCGGTCGACAGATCAGACAGGAAGTACAGGCCGGACCCGCCAACATCATCAAGGGTGACGTTGCGACGCATCGGCGAATTGTATTCATTCCATTTCAGGATATAGCGGAAATCGCCAATACCCGAAGCCGCAAGGGTCTTCATCGGGCCGGCCGAAATCGCATTCACACGAATGCCATCCGGACCAAGGTCATTGGCAAGATATTTTACGCTGGCTTCAAGGGCCGCCTTGGCAACGCCCATGACGTTGTAATGCGGCATGACTTTTTCTGCCCCGTAATAGGACAGGGTCAGAAGCGACCCACCCGCAGACATCAGTTTTTCGGCACGCTGGGCAACAGCAGTGAACGAATAAACCGAGATATTCATCGACATGGCGAAGTTTTCAGGCGAGGTGTCGACATAGCGACCACGCAATTCGTTCTTGTCGGAATAGCCGATGGCGTGGACGACGAAGTCCAGCTTGCCCCATTTTTCCTTGAGCGTGTCAAAAACAGCGTCAATGCTGGCCGCGTCCGACACGTCACATGGCAAGACGATGTCGCTGCCGACAGATTCAGCAAGCGGACGAACACGTTTTTCGAGGGCCTCACCCTGGAAGGTAAAAGCAATTTCGGCACCGGCGGCGGCGGCGGCACGTGCAATGCCCCAAGCGATGGATTTATCGTTGGCGACGCCCATAATCAGGCCACGCTTACCGGCCATCAGGCCCGAAATGTTTTCGGTGGACAGGCTCATTTTTCCTCTCGTTCCCACGATCTCTCTCTGGCAGGTGGAGGCATTCAATCAAAGCCGCGACCGGCACAGGAGGCATTAGACATTCGGCGCATCCTACACAAAGCTGGCTCAAGGTCAATCTGGCCTGTCCTAACGTGTGCGGGCACGCTATCTTGTTGATCACGTGCAGTATAACCGGAAAATGCGTAGGGATAAGCGTTTAATGGTCGAAATTCAGAAAATGATCGCGGATCGGACCGCATTCTGGCGCTATGCCGCCATGCGTTTTGTCCATGACAAATCGGTGCAGCGCGCAGCGGGCCTGTCTTACACGACGCTTCTGGCAATGGTTCCGTTTCTTGCCGTGGCGCTGACGGTTCTTTCGGCATTTCCGGTTTTTGATCAGTTCAAAGATCAGATCATGGACGTTGTTCTGAATAACTTTCTGCCTGAAACCGGCGAACAGGTCAGCGGGTATCTGGGAAGTTTCCTTCAGAATACCGGTCAGATGACCGCTGTTGGCACCATTGTGCTTGGCCTGACGGCAGTGATGTTGCTGGGCGCGATCGAAGGGGCGATGAATGACGTCTTCCGCGTGACCAGCCCGCGCAAATTGCTGTCGCGACTTGTGGTTTTCTGGACCTTGTTGACGGTCGGGCCGATGCTTTTGGGGCTTAGCCTGTCACTGGCGTCCTATATCTTTGCCATGCGCCATCTGGTCGGTGGCGAGGCACTGGGCCAGCAGATCGGACAACTGACCTTTATTGCGCCGTTCTTTTTGTCGGCAGCGGCCTTTTCATTGCTGTTTATCGGCATGCCAAACCGTTCTGTGGAAATCCGCGACGGGGCTGTCGGGGGCATGGTTGCCGCCTTGCTGTTCGAGGCCCTTAAAAAGGGGTTCGGTTTTTACGTCACCAACTTTCCGACCTATCAGACGATTTACGGGGCGGTGGCGGTGGTGCCCATTTTCCTGTTGTGGATGTATCTGACATGGATCGTCATTTTGCTCGGCGCACAGGTGGCCGCCGCACAATCGGAATGGCGTGCAGCACGCGCAGCCGGACTGATCCCCGATCCGCGCGGGGCGGTGCCGGGACATATGGAACGGATCATTGCGGTCTTGCGTGTGCTGGAATATCTGCAACACCGTTTTCACGAAGCCGGGAAACCGCCGACCTATCGTCGCATGATGCGCGAATTGAAGCTTGGCGGGCGTGACCTTAACTGGGCGCTGGCCGCCCTGCGACGTGAAAAGCTGATTGACCGATCAGAAAGCCATCGCTGGCTGTTATCCGGGGATTTGTCGCGGATCAGCCTGATGCAATTGATGACGCGGCTTGGGCTGTTTCTTGATTATGACCGGTTGTTGCTGGTGCAGACCGATGGCGGCTGGCCGGTGGTGATGCGCGAACGGCTGGTCGAGTTGGAAAAGAAACGCCAGTCTGTTCTTGATATCAGTGTTGGTGAGTTGCTCGATACTCCGCGACCCGAAGACAAGGTTCCCGAACCGGTCGAAGCCGACCCGCATCAACAAAAGTCCCGCGAAATCGATCAAAAGGACATGACCGATACCATCGGCTGATCTGGGCATCGCCCGGATTTGGGCGTTGGCCTTAGAAAATGGTTTTGCGGGTAACTGTGCCTGACGGTGCGGGGCCTGTATCCGCGATATCCGCAATCCTGGAATTTTGTTGATCGGAAAGCAGAATATTCAAACCGGTTCGGGTATTGCCGTGCAGGATTTTATCCATGATGGCGGGGCACAGGGCATTGATCTGTGCCAACAGCCGTTCGGGCCAACCGATGCGCAGGTCGATCCGGTTGCGTTCAATGGCGTTGGCGATCCGGATTGCGACATCACGCGGGCGATCTTCGGATGTTGCGGTTTGCCGATGAAGCAGTCCAAGTTTCGCACTATTCATGCCTGTGTGAGTAGCGCGCGGTGCGATATGGCATACCGCGATACCATTGGCGGCAACTTCGCGGCGCAAGGCATCACTAAATCCCTTAAGCCCGGCCTTGGCTGCGACATATCCGCTTTGATGTGCCGGGGCGATAAGGCCGGCCATTGATCCGATATTGACGATCTGACCATGGCCGCGATTGCGCATGGCGGGCAAGACCGCCTGACACAAGCGCATCGGCACCAGCAGATCCAGTGTCAGCAACGCGTCGTAATTCTGATGTTCGGCAAGATCAAACGCATTGATCGCTGCCAAATTGACAAGAATATCCGGGGTGTTTTCGCGCAGTGACTTACAAACCGTATCGATCTGTTCCATCAGATCACCCTGTTCGGCATGGTCATGGGTCGTAACAATTGCCCCACGTGATCGCAGAACCGCAGAAAGCGGACGACCAATACCGCCGGTTGCCCCGGTCAGAAAGACGTGTTTGCCATCAACCCGCATGGCGATGCCCGATCGGTCGCGCCAGAGTCATAGACAAGGGAATAAACAGATGGGCAAAATCGTTCACGGTGGCTCCGCACAGGTTGCGTTGGATGCTTTTGCATTGGATGGTTCAGCGTACGGACACATTTTGTCCGATCGAGCTGACAGCAACCTGAAGGCAAACCAACCGTGACGATTATGGTTACGCGTCCTGCGACGCGCCATCGGGTTTTGGCGTTTGCGGCGGGGATTGCGGGGAACTCATTTCGATTTTGATCGGGGCGTCGCCGCTGCGCAAATGCAGGTCGCGTTGCGGGAACGGGATTTCGATATCGTGTTCCTTGAAGGCATCCCAGACATTCAGCAGGATTTCACTGATGATGTTGCCCCGGCCATTTTGCGGATCATCGATCCAGAACCGGATTTCCAGATCAACCGAATTATCGCCAAACCCGCGCAAAAGGGTGTTGGGCCCCGGGTTTTCCAGAACGCGTTGGCACTTCGCGGCGGCTTCGTTGCACAGCTTGATCGCGAAATGCGGATCGCAGTTATAGGAAATGCCAACCGGGATTTTCAGACGCAGTTTGACGTCGGAATGGCTCCAGTTTTCGACCTGGGTGGTGATCAGGTCTTCGTTCGGGATCAGGAATTCGGTGCCGTCACGGGTGTGAACAGCGGTGTATCTGGCACCCAGCGACTGGATCCAGCCAAAAGTTTCGCCAATCGCAATGACATCGCCGGGTTTGATCGACCGGTCCAGAAGCAGGATCACACCACTGATCAGGTTGGCAACAATCCGTTGCAGACCAAGCCCGATCCCGACACCAACCGCACCGCCAAACACGGCAAGTGCGGTTAAATCGACCCCGATGGTCGACAACGCAAACAAGACCGCAACCGAAAGCAAAACAAGTTTCAGAAGCTTTGCCATCAGGACCTGAACCGACGGGGTCAGGCGGTGGACTTTCTGAATGCGCTGTTCAAACAGGCGTGATGCAAATGAAGCAACCCAAAGCAATACCGCAAGTGACAGCACAGCCTTGATAATTCCGTAAACCGATACCCGGAATTCGCCGACCTGCATGGCCAGCCCGTCAAGGATTTCAATTGTCGGATCCAGCCATCCGACAATGTTCAATGCCGCCAGCCCCCAGGCAACCGCGGCAATGGTGCGCGACCATACCGGATCATTGACAATGGCAGCAGCCAGTCGAATGACGATCCAGGCATTCAGCAGGCTTGCAATCAGTCGAATGACATTGTGACGATATCCCGCCTGAACCGCGATGGCATCAAGCAGCCAGACAAACACCACCAGCAACAAGGGAAAGGCCAGATCGGGCAGAACATTGGCGAACCGCCGAAAGCCGGCATATTGCAAAAACGGTTTCCATTTTTGCAGCCGCGCCAACAGTTTTTCCAGACGCGAACGCAACAGCAATGCCGGAATGATCACCGCGACGCAGGCGACAATCTGTATCAGGATCGGGATCAGCAACACATTGGCCGAAAGCCAGTTGATTGCCTGTTCAAGCCACTTTGCGTATTGGTCCGGATTGGTGAATTGTTCCATCATGCCCTGATTGCTGTTTGGTCTTTTGCCAACTGAATGGGGATCCAAAATCCTTTGATTCCATATGGTAACACGAAACCATATTTACAGTCAGATGATTGCGGTCCAGGGTCGGCGGCTGGACAGGAACAAGAAAAAAGCCGGCAAATGCCGGCTTTTGAAATGATGTTCAGCGCGTCTTGTAGGGATGCTTTTCTGACCATTCCCGGATGAAATCGATCAGTTCATCGTCGCGTTCATCGGGAAGTTTCACCGTCAGATGCACATATTGATCACCGCGCTTGTTGCCGCGGTCAAAGGGTGCACCCTTGCCGCGCAACCGCAATTTGGTGCCGCTATTGGCGTTGGCTGGAAGCTTCATATTGACCTTGCCGTCAATGATCGGCACTTCGATCGAGCCGCCAAGAATGGCTTCGGACAGGCTGATTGCCAGATCACAATGAATGTCATTGCCTTCGCGACGGAATGTCTTGTCCGGATGGACATGCAGCTTGATCAATGCATCACCCGGTTCGCCGCCATTCATGCCGGCCATGCCCTGACCCTTGAGGCGCAAGGTCTGTTCATCTTCGCTTCCGGGCGGGATGCGGACTTCAAGACTTTTGCCACTGGCAAGATTGATGCGTTTGGTCGTTCCCAGAATGGCTTCGGCAAAATCAAGGCTCAGCTCATAGGAAATATTAGGGCCTTTGACTTTCTGGGGTTTGCGTTCCCCGCCAAAGCCGCCGAAACCGCCACCACTGCGCCCGCGTCCCTTGCCGAATATCTCGTCAAAGATATCCTCGGCATTGGCGCCGGAAAAGCCGAACGGATCACCATTGCCGCCGCCAAAACCGCCGGAACGTCCGCCGCCACGTGCGAACGGGCTTGTTTCGCGGCCGTCGGCATCGATTTCGCCATTATCGAACTTCTTGCGGCGTTCGGCGTCACCCAAAAGGTGATAGGCGCTTGATACCTTTTTGAAGCGTTCCTCGATTTTAGCGTCGCCGGGATTTACATCGGGATGGAGTTCGCGCGCCAGCTTGCGATAGGCTTTCTTGATTTCTTCCTGACTGGCGTTTTTTGAAACGCCAAGCGTCTTGTAGGGATCTTGCATGTCCAGACCGGTTGTAAAAACAAAAAGCACGTTGGTTCATTATTAGATCATGATCGGTGAAATATGAACCTTATTCGCGATCAGCAAGTCCTGTTTGCATGTGTCTTTTCAGATGTCGGAATGCGAAAAGGCGACGCCAATCAGACTGATTGCGCCGCCTTGTTCGGTGTTTTGGCCAGACGGCCAGATATTGATCAGTTCACAACCTGCCAACTGCCATCCGGTTTGCGGCAAGCGGTGCCATAGGCGGTTTCTTCTTGGCCGCCGATCATGACAGTCTGTTGATATTCGCGGCAATATTCTTGGGTCTTGGGTTCCTGATAGGTGCGGGTCGGGGTGACCGTGCCCTGAACACCGGTATCGGGGTTCTGCCAGGTGGAAGTCTGACCTGTCGGGGTCGCTTCAAGCGTCCGCTGCGTGCTTTGCGCCATGATGGCCCGGTCCGCGTTATCAAGCGAACGGCCGACCTCGCTACCGATGAAGGCACCGGCAAGCGTACCAAGTGCGACACCGACCAGCTGGCCTTTGCCTTTACCAAACTGCGATCCGGCAACCGCACCGCCAACAGCCCCAAGAAGGGTGCCAGCCGTCTGCTTCTGACCCTGGTCCTGGGCACAGCCAGCGATAAAGGCGGTCATGACGACCGGAATTACGATATGACGGAATTTCATGTTTGTTTTGCCCATCTTGTCTTTACGGTCCCAACCGATATGCTTTGCGTATATATGTTAATCAAACGATGCGTCTGCCACCGATGTTCCGAATTAGTTGCGCAGAAAGGCAACTAATTCACTCAGCCGAAGGAATTCTTTTCCCAATGGACGAAAAAAATACGCCAAAATTTGGGCACGAACCCCATGAAGCGCCCTTTGAACAGTTTCAGTCATGGTTTGACGAGGCCAAATCTGCGGAAAAGGCCTATCCGGATGCCATGACGCTGGCGACTGCCGATGCGCAGGGGCGGCCATCAGCACGGATTGTCCTGCTTAAGGGGTTTGATCCGCGCGGGTTTGTTTTCTACACCAACTATGAAAGCCGCAAGGGCAGCCAGCTTGCCGAAAACAGCTATGCCGCGCTGTGTTTCCACTGGAAGACACTTGAAAAATGCGTCCGCATCGAGGGCAAGGTATCGAAGGTTGATGGTGCTGAATCGGATGAATATTTCGCATCCCGCCCTCGCGGCAGTCAGCTTGGTGCTTGGGCATCAATCCAGTCGCGCCCGATGAGTGGCCGCTTTGATCTGGAAAAACGGGTGGCGGAATTCACCGCCAAATTCGGTCTTGGCAAAGTGCCGCGCCCGGATCACTGGGGCGGTTTCCGTCTTGTCCCGGATCGAGTTGAATTCTGGTCCGAAGGAAAATTCCGTCTGCATGATCGCAAACTTTATACCCGTGATGCCAACGATGCGGGCTGGGACATCGACAAGCTGTTCCCATAAGCCAGCCGGGCTGTAACGGATAAAACAAAACGCACAAGGTCAGATGACTTTGTGCGTTTTTCTTTGGCAAGCTTGTGCGTCCCGACAGGTCAGGCTTTGTCTTCGGGCGGGCAGAAGATTTCCTGCAAAATCACGATCACCTTCATGATGTCGGGATTGGCCAGCGAATAATAGATCGTTTGTGCTTCGCGACGGGTTTTCACCAGTCCTTCGCGGCGCAAACGTGCCAGATGCTGTGACAGGGCAGATTGTTTGATGCCCAGTTCGTTTTCCAGCGTGCCGACCGACTTTTCCTGATCCCCGAGTGAGCACAGGATCATCAGGCGCCACTCATTGCCAAGGGTTTTGAGAAATTCCGCTGCTTCGCGGACATTCTCCTGGAGTGCTTCATAATCCATTCGCCAGATGACCCATTCAAAGTTCTGTGTGTGTGTTCGTCCGATGTTGTGCTTTTGCGATTTTTAAAGGACGAAATTTTTGGTTCGATATTGAAACCGCCATCGTAATCACAACCATAGATGATACAATCATTTTATGTGTTAGGCTTAATGAAAAACGGGATCGGGCCTTTGATATGTGTAACAATGGCAATCACATAGACCGAAGTTTGATCTTGAACAAAGAAATGGGCGGCCAAAAGCTGCAAACTTGACACAGACCTGAAAAAGGCCGGGCTCGGCTTTCGGGTCGCTCGGTTATCAAACTGACTGGCGGGAGTGTGTACTATGGCAATACGAACAATTCTGGCACCGGTGGCAGGGACTGCCATTGATGAACGGGTGATGGAAACGGCCTTTCGGATGGCCAAGCGATTTGACGCCCATCTTGAGGCGCTGTTCGTTGCCGCCGAACCGCAGGACGCCATCCCGATCGTTGGCGAAGGCATGTCGGGTCTGATCATCGAAGAAATGATCCGCGCTGCTGAAAACGAAACCGAAAAACGCGAAGTCAGCGGCAAGGCATCGTTCGAGGCCGCTGTTAAGGCATCGGGTGTCGAAACATCCGATACACCATCCCGGGAAACCAAGCCGACCTGCGCCTGGCGCAAGGATAGCGGCCGCGAAGATGAAACCGTTGCCCGCCGCGGGCGGCTGTTTGATCTTGTGGTGATCGGTCGGGATCCCAAGGAAGCATCTGCGTCACTGACCTTTGATGCCGCGCTGATGGAAACCGGGCGTCCGATCTTGGTCGCCCCGGAAACAGCCCCGGCAACGGTTGGCGAAAAAGTCATGATCGCCTGGAATGGCGGGGTCGAAGCTGCACGTGCCGTGACCTCGGCCATGCCGCTTTTGCGCAGTGCCAAGGAAGTGACAATCGTCAGTATCGGCGATGTCCCGTATGGCCGGGCCTGTGGCAAAGCATTGGCCGAGCAGTTCCGCTGGCATGGAGTCGAAGCCAGGGTCGTTGACAATACCGAAACGTCAAATGTGGCTAATGCCTTGATTTCCGAGGCGGAAAAATGCGGTGCGGATACGATCGTTCTGGGCGCTTACAGCCATTCGCGCTTCAAGGAGATGATCCTTGGCGGTGTGACCCAGGATATGTTGGCAAAATGCACCTTGCCGCTTTGGATTATGCACTGACGCAACGGTTATCTTAACCATATGATTTCGCGGCGCTAACCGGCAGTTTCGCGTTCGAGAAGGAAGAAAGGCGCATCTTGATGCGCCTTTTTTTGTTGCACTCGCGAACAATTCGCGACAGGGTTACGGAAATCTTACAAAGACGAAACCCCGATAAACGAGGCGTTTCGCATTGAGGAAGAGAAACGTCTGGCAGGGGAATTCCCATGTTATCATTGCGCGATGTCATTGATTTCGCAGCCATGTCCGAGGATTTGGCACATGAACTCAACAACCCGAAGGTCGGTCTTCCCGATCTTGGCGCCGTTGTTGCGGGCAAGGCCGGTCTGGCTTCGGATATGTGTGGATGCGGTGCAGCGCCCTGTGCGGCAAATGATGTTGATCTCGACTAGTCCTGCCGGGATGTAAGTGCTGGTCGAACCCGTTTGCGGGTGATCCTACTTCGAAAACAAATCAATCTGATTGCGATCCGGGCCGGATGTTTGGGGTCCCGGTGTTTCTTCGTGCCAGGCCAGTATGTGGTCGGGCAACGGGCCCAGCATGTGACCAAGATCTTCAAAGCCGATCATCGGGTCCAGCCACGGTGCGATATGATTGGGGCCGATAATCGCGGGCATTCGGTTATGAATATGGGCAATGGCGGGTGACGGTGCGCAGGTAATGATGGTGGCTTCGCGTCCATTTTCGAGTCCTGCGAACAGAAACGGCTGATGATCGGGCAGGGTGATCCGGTTTTTGTGTTTGGCCGCGCCATTCTTGCGCCATTCATACCAGCCCGTTGCCGGGATCAGACAGCGTCGTTCAAGCAGCGGGCGAAAGGTCGGCTTTTCACGAAGGGTTTCCGCCCGCGCATTGATCATCGGACTGTTCAGGCCGGGCACGGTCAATCCCCAGGATCGTATCGCAACTTTTTGACCGGGCAGGATGACGGCAATCGGGTCTGTCGGACGGCGTGTACCCGTCAGCCCTTCAAACGCGGCATCAAGATCATCTGAAACGTCATCTCCGACCTCATCATTGGCATTGGCTGTGCGGTTTTCATCCTGCATTGCCATACGCCGGATATCTTCCATATTCAGCCCAAGCTGAACCTGAAAAGCCCGAATGTCGCTATTAAGATCAAATCGACTGCACATATCTTTTCACCGATGCCGTGGCCCGATCATAACGGCTAATGCATGTCATGCCAAACAGCGTGACGCTGTGAAATGTGCGATGTGCTGTTAAAAAATTGATCTTTTCCGGGCTTTTGCTTCAATGGTTTGCTGTGGCAATGCTATAAGAAGGCAATCACCCGTCAGGCCCGATCAGGGCCGGGCCGGTGAAGATGCCCCAGTCGCGAAGTGAGCAGAATAAATGACCAGTAGCGCCCCGAAAACAGTTGTCCTGACAGGTGCCAGCCGAGGCATCGGTCATGTCACGGTTGGATATTTTGCCCGGCGTGGCTGGCGCGTGATTTGCTGTTCACGTGAAGCGCCGCCGCCAAGCTGTCCGCGCGATCCGGCACAGGGGATCCACATTCGTGCCGACCTTTCCAAACCCGAAGATGTCGAATCCTTTATCGCACAGGCCAACGAAGTTCTGGGCGATGATCCGCTGCATGCGCTGGTCAATAATGCCGGGGTGTCACCAAAGACCCCCTATAAGGAACGATTGGGCTGCCTGAACGGGGATATCGGTGCCTGGCGCGATGTGTTCGAGCTTAATTTCTTTACGCCGCTGACACTGGCGCGCGGTTTTGCCGCTGCTTTGCACCGTGGCAAGGGGGCGATTTGCAACATCACCTCGATCGCCGGGCATTATGTGCATCCGTTTGCCGGATCGGCCTATTCAACGTCAAAGGCGGCCCTGTCCGGGCTGACCCGTGAAATGGCGGTGGAATTTGCCGAACTGGGCGTGCGGGTCAATGCGGTGGCACCGGGCGAAATCAAGACCGACATGATTTCCCCGGAATATGAGGCACTGGTGCCGCGTATCCCGATGAACCGCATGGGAACCCCCGAAGACGTGGCCGCAGCAGTACATTATCTGGTCGGCGATGACAGCAGTTATGTCACGGGAACCGAAATCTTTGTCACTGGCGGTCAGCACCTTTATTAGGTGCTGACATGACGGTGCGCGAAGAAGGTCAAGTCATTCAGATCATGTTATAATGTCTGAACGGGCCGGGGCACGACCCATCTGCGTTGGCTGTGTCAAACAGCGCGCGCAAGTCCTGGTACTTGTCGTCGGTGTCTAGGCAGACGGTTTGATATCGAATGCCGGATCGTAATCGACATTGCCGGTCGGGATGTCGTTGATCAGTGGCCGGGCCATGAAATATTCGTCAGGCACACCGTCAAGCTTCAACCCGGGCAGGGGGGCAAAGCCAAACCGGCTGTAATAATTGGGTTCCCCCAATACCACACAGCCGCGCGCGTCATTGGCACGCAGATGACGAATGCCGCTTTGGACAAGTTCGGAACCGATTCCCATGCCTTGCCGGTCCGGGGTAACGGCCACCGGTCCCAAACCGTACCAATCGCAATGCACCCCGTTGATGCGAACAGGCGAAAAGGCAATGCAGCCGACCAGTTCGTCGTCTTCTTCGGCAATCAGTGAAAGTGTCAGATTGCCGCTTTTTCTGAGTGCATCAACAATCAGATGTTCGGTTTGTTGGCTATGAGGGGCCGTTTCAAAAGCACTGGCCAAAAGCGCATTAATTGCCGCGAAGTCTTTTTCGGTTTCTTCACGTATCAACATTTTCCGTCCCTGCCTGTGACGTTTGACCGGCTTCCTGCTGGTCTTCAGTCACGACTATAACGGGAAAATGTCTCAGGCCAACAGGCTTTTCAGCCAGTCGCGCTTTTGTTCAAGTCGTTTGACTTCCATTTCAAGCCAGCCGGTGAAATTTCCGGCCTCGTTGGAATGCTCTTCGCGAAGGGCAAGAACACGGTCAAGATCAAGCTCGCAGACATCCTGAAGAATCTCGATCTGTTCGGCGCGGACATCGTCATCAAGAAGATGCAGAAAACGCATTTTGAGCGCCATGATCAGACGGGAAAGTTCGCCCGATGTATCGCGCAGGTTGCCCTGCATCAGTTCGACGAATTTTTCATGGCCCGCTGTCGTCAGGCTCAGTTGCGCGTCGGAAAATGATCCGTTCGCGGTGTCTTCCTTGACCAAACCTTCAAGTTTCAGAAGCTGAAGCGAGCTTCCCATCATATCAAGCGACGGCCCCATGATGTGGGACATGAAATGGCGCACGGAATTGGCCAGATCGGCATAGCTGATCGGTTTGTCCGAAAGGGCAAGGGTGCCAAGCGCGCAAAGTCGCAGACATTCTTTGGGAAGCAAGGTTCTATCCGAATACATGATGCGGTCCCTGTGTGATAACGGGCCCGACGTTAACGCGAACGGTTCTTAATTGCAAGTTGGATTTTCCGTATCGAAACGGGCAACCCGTATGCAGACCTCAATATAGAACGCGCGCGTGCGAAAGCAAATGTCGGACATCAATCACATAGCGGTACGGGCTGTCATTTTGACCAGATAACAAAGGCCGGGGCAAATGCCACCGGCCTTTGTTATCTGGTCTGTCTGGTGTCTCAGGCAGCCTTGGAAATGCCGAGCTGTCCCCAGACCGTCAGAAGCGAGTCGATCAAATGATCAATCAGCTCGTCATCATGAAGCGGACCGGGGGTAAAGCGCAGGCGTTCGGTGCCGCGCGGAACGGTCGGGTAATTGATCGGCTGAACATAGATGTCATGTTCAAACAACAGGCGGTCGCTGGCTTCCTTGCACATGGCGGCATCGCCAACCATCAGCGGCACGATGTGGCTTGGCGCGTCCATGACCGGAAGGCCGGCTGCACGCATTCGCTGACGCAGGGTTTCTGCACGTTCTTTCTGGGCCTGGCGTTCCGCATCGCTTTCCTTGAGATGACGGACAGAGGCAAGCGCACCTGCCGCAATGCTTGGCGGCTGGGAGCTGGTAAAGATAAAGCCGTTGCCGAAGCTTCGCACGAAATCAACGATTTCGGGTTTGGCCGCGATATAGCCGCCAATCACGCCAAAGGCCTTGGCAAGTGTGCCCTGGATGATGTCGACACGGTCCATGACGCCATCGCGTTCGGCAACACCGCCGCCGCGCGGGCCATACATGCCAACCGCGTGGACTTCGTCCAGATAGGAAATGGCGTTGTATTTTTCACAAAGATCAAGGATCTGCCCGATCGGGGCAATATCGCCATCCATCGAATAGACCGATTCAAAGGCAACGATCTTGGCGCGTTCGGGGCCGATATCCTTCAGGATCGCTTCAAGATTTTCGACATTGTTATGTTCCCAGATCCGGCGTTCGGCCTTGGAATGGCGCATGCCTTCGATCATCGAATTGTGGTTTTGCGAATCCGAAATGATCACGCAATCAGGCAGCTTGGAGCCAAGTGTCGACAGCGTCGTCCAGTTCGCAACATAGCCCGACGTCATCAAAAGTGCGGCTTCCTTGCCATGCAAATCGGCGAGCTCCTGCTCAAGCGCGACATGAAGATGGTTGGAGCCGGAAATGTTTCGGGTACCGCCCGCACCGCCGCCCTGGCCGGTGATGGCATCCTGCATGGCGGCAAGCACCTTGGGGTGCTGTCCCATGCCAAGGTAATCGTTGGAACACCAAACAGTAATTTCACGCGGGGCGTCACCATTGCCCGGATGGTACAGGGCCTTGGGGAATTTGCCGACAATACGTTCAAGGTTGGCGAACACGCGATAGCGACCTTCTGCTTTCAGGCCTGACAACGCGTCTTTGAAGAAGTTGTTATAATTCATCTTTGGTTCTTTCGCCTGTCTCTGTGTGACCAAGGTGGCTGGTCACAAAGCTCTGTCAGCGCCCCGACCTGATCATGGATCCGGACGATCCGTCTTTTGACCGGGGCTTGATTGTTCCCTTATCGGACATGGCAACCGATCGGGCATTGACCCTTGTCAAAAATTAAAGCGATTCCAGTTTTGTTTGGAACCGTCCGAGCAGAGAAGGTGTTTCGTCTCTCGTTTGTCGATCTTGCCCAAGAGGCGTCCCGTATCGTCAAATGCGGACGCGCCCCGTCTCAATACAGTTCCCAATTTGGGCCTATTGTCTTCATTTGGCAAGGATTTGAACGTATTTGGCCGCACAATTATATTGATTTTAGATATAGATAAAATCGATCAATTGTTTGATTGCGTTTGATGGGTTTCTATTTATCGACGTAAGGCCAAATTGTCACTTGCAGTCGTGGAACAAAAAATCCCGCGCAACCATACGTGTCGCGCGGTATTTGAATGTCATTCTGGCGGGATGAACCCGCTTAACGGGACGCGTGCCAGGCAGTCAGGCCGGCCTCAACCGCATCAAACATTTCGTGGATCTGCTGTTCGGTGATGATCAGTGGCGGGCAGAAGGCAACGGTATCGCCCAAGGCACGCAGGATCACACCCTGTGCAAGGCAGGCCTCGGCAACCGCCTTGCCCGCCGCGCCATAGGGCTCGAACGGCGTTTTCGCGCATTTGTCCGCAACCAGTTCAAACGCCCCGATCAGGCCACGCCCTCGGGTTTCACCAACATGTTCGAACTTGTTAAGGTCTTTAAGCCGTTTCTGGAACGGCGACATGACAGTGCGCACATGTTCGATGATGCCGTCTTCTTCATAGATCCTGAGCGTTTCAAGCGCGACCGCTGCTGCCACCGGATGACCGGAATAGGTAAATCCGTGGCCGAATGTGCCAACCTCGTTCGAACCCTTTTTGACCGCCTGATAAATCTTGTCATTGATGAACAGGGCCGAAATCGGCTGATAGGCTGATGACAGCTGTTTGGCGACCGTGATCATGTCGGGTTTGAGGTTGAAGGTTTCAGTCGCGAACATGCGACCGGTACGGCCAAAACCGCAGATCACTTCATCGGCAATGAACAGGATGTCGTATTTTTTCAGGACGTCCTGGATCTTTTCGAAATAGGTGCGCGGCGGCACGATGACACCACCGGCCCCCATGATCGGTTCGGCGATAAATGCACCGACGGTTTCGGGGCCTTCGGCCTGAATAAGGTCTTCGAGCTGTTCGGCAAGGCGGGTTGCGAAATCTTCTTCCTCTTCGCCGGGCTGTGCTTCCCGCCAGTAATGCGGTGTTTCGGTGTGAAGAATCCGGTCAATCGGAAGATCAAACAGTTTGTGGTTGCCCGGAAGACCGGTCATCGACGCCGCGGCAACCGTGACGCCGTGGTAACCTTTCTTGCGCGAGATGATCTTTTTCTTTTCGGGCTGGCCGATGGCGTTGTGATAGTACCAGACCATCTTGACCGCAGAATCCGTTGCCTCCGAGCCGCTATTGGCAAAGAAGACCTTGGACATCGGCACCGGGACGATTTCCAGAAGCTTCTCGGCCAGATCAATCGCCGGGTTGGTGCTTTTGGACGCAAAGGTGTGATAATAGGGCAGGGTGTTCAGCTGCTTGGTGGCGGCTTCGACCAGGCGCTTTTCACTAAAGCCGAGCGACGCACACCAAAGGCCAGCCATGCCTTCGATGATCTTGCGACCGCTGTCATCAATGACATAAATGCCGTCGCCGCCGGTAATGATATGCGGGCCGGTTTTTTCATGCGTGACCAGATTGGTATAGGGATGCAGATAGCTTGCGACATCGCGGCTTGCATCCGAATTCCCCGGGACGGTCGGATTGACGTTGGTGGCGTCGATGGTCATTTCGAACCTCTTAATTCTTGATGTGGGACCCTGAAACCCGAAAGCTGTTCATCGCACTTTAAGCTTACCGGTGTGCGGCGCAACTCTTTCCTGATCAGACCGGTATGTTCCTGTTCGGTTCGGGTCACAAAACAACAAAACCGGTCAGATCGACTGACCGGTTTTGTGTGGTTTCTGTGTCAAACGTGATGATGGAGGATCAATGCGACATCAGAACCGGAACCGTCATGTGGCGCAGAAGATGCTGGGTCACACCGCCCATCATCAGTTCACGCAGGCGCGGGCGGCCATAGGCCCCGCAAATCAGCAGATCAATGCTTTCATCTGCCGCACGTGAAAGCACCAGATCGCCAACACTGATACCCGATGCATTCATGGTTTCATGGCGCACCTTGATGCCGTGGCGTTCAAGGCGCGCGGTCACATTCACACCGGGTACCGGCATGGTATCGCGTGCACCCTTGTTCGGGTCGGCGCACAGGATAAGCGCGGATTTCGCACCTTCGAGGATCGGCATGCTGTCATTTACGGCACGGACGGCCTCGCGATAGGGTTTCCAGGCCACCATCACACGTTCGCCGATCGTATCGAAACGCCCGACATAGGGTACGACCAGAACCGGTGCGCCCGATGTCAGAATGACCTTGTCGGGCATGTCCGATGCCGAACACGGATCGGAACTTTCAGGATCATGCTGCCCCATGATCGTCAAATCATGGTGACGGGCATACATGGCAGCGGTATCGGCAATTTCAGATGCCGCACAGGCTGTCTGCTGCCAGCTAAAGGCAATACCGGCTTCCTTGCAGGTATTTTCGAATTCCTTGCGCGCATCATTGGCGGTTTCGGCCATGGCTGCGCGCTGCTGGGAGATGATTTCCTCGGTGATCTGAACTTCCATGAAGCGCGGAATTTCGGCATAGGGCAAAAGAAACAGACCCGTAAGGTGGGCGTTCTGAGCCTTTGCAATTTTCAATGCGACCGAAAGACGTTCCTTGCACGCTGGCGAGGTGTCGATATGAACAAGAATATCCCGATACATTGGGCGATCTCCGTTGGGTGAAAGACGTGGCGCAGACCAGAACGGTGCCAAGCCCGACAGGCCATAACGTCATGCCAACCAAGATATCGGGGTAATCGGAAGTTTTCTTTGTTCTATCTCAAATTGCAGGTCATTGAGGATAAAAGATCTTCAACCGTCAACGCCGGGCTGGGTCATCGGGATGACCTTTTCCATAGAAGGTGCGGTGTTGTTGGCGGGCGGGGCATCCATAACCGGTTTCATCGGTTCGCTGTCCTCGATCGCCGGCATGGCGGACGATCCGGACGATCCGGTTGAGGGCATCTGCATATTGTTGCCCGACATCATCGACAAAGTTTTGTGCAACTGCTGGGACAGTGTTCCCCAATTGGTCTGAAGCGTTGCACAGGCTGCACTATCGCCTTCCTGAACGCAGCGTTGCGCCATGCGGTCAAGGATGCCAAGTGCTATGCGTGCCTCGTCGATCTGTTTTTGCTGAATCTGGTCAAGTGCCTTGCGATTGGCGTCTTCCATCATCACCAGATTGTCCTGGCCCTGCGGTTTTGTCGCCATGCCAGACGGGGCCGCCGGGGCACGGGATACACCGGATGGCGCCCCCCATGGCGTGACAAGGGTTTGGGAATCGTTGGTGACAGTGACCGGTTCCTTGGCCTCAAGCAAACACCCGGACAAGGCAAGACCCATTGCAATCATGGTCAGGCATTTGGCCGTCTTGTGCGTCGACATGCGTTGCTCCTTTGACCGTCGGGCGATCGCCCGCATCGCGTCATCTGTTGTCCCGGGGCCGTCACAGTTGGTGCTATGACTTTGCTTTTGCTTGGGAGCATATTGAACGTGGTTGTTAACGCTGTCCAGTCTGCGAGGATGAACAATCCATCATTGCGATGTTTGGTGCGCCGAACACCTAAGTCTGAGCAAGATTCAGCCGAGGATCATTTTTCAAGGACTTGCTGATCCAGCGCATGGTTTCGCGGATGCGCGAAATATGGCGCAGATCAGGATGGGTCAAAACCCAAAGCCTGTTTGCAGGAACATCAGGCAGCTTTGCCAGCAATTGCAAACCGGGCCGGGCAAGATCAGCAGGCAAACAGGCAAGGCCACATCCCGCATGTGCAAGTTGCGCCATGGCAATCAGATCATCTGTTCGATGTTTGTATGGTTTGCGAATATGTTGATCGAGCCACTTGAACGTCGCGTGACCCACAAGGTTTCCTGCACCACCGATGAATCTGTGATCGAACATCGTGTCTAGCCCGTCCGGTGTGTATTTTCCTGTTGCGCCGTATATCCCCCATTCAATTGTTCGGACTTCGGTACCAACGAGATGGTCTGGCGGGTTTGCCGCAACGCGAATGGCGATATCTGCATATCGCTGTGTCATATTGAATTCCAGATTGCTGGCAAGCAATTCCACCTGAATTTCGGGCCAGCGTTGATGAAGTTTGGCGATGCAATCTGGCAAGAGAAAATATGAAAAACTGGTCGGGGCGGTTAATCGGACCAACCCGCCAAGGTCAGTATCGGCACCGGCAACATGAGTGCTGATGGTATCGAAACTATTCATGATCTGACGGGCGGGAACGAGCATTTCATTTCCCGTGTCAGTCAAGTGATATTGACCGCGTATTCGATCAAACAACCGGCTTCCTGTTTGCTCCTCCAGGGCGTGGATATGGCGAAATACCGTAGTGGTGCTTACCCGGATTTTCTGTGCTGCCTGCTCGAGATTTCCCGTTTCGACAATGGCAAGAAATGACTTGATGTAGTTCCAATCCACCGAATACTCCATTTCAAATTTGCAATTAAATACTACAAAGTTGCCTGTGTATTGCAAAATTGAAATTACCTACATTGGTCGACATACGGATTTCACCTTCATATGTCAGGAAAGAAAACATGATCGGATACACATCACTCGGCACCAATGACTTATCCCGTTCGGGCGCGTTCTATGACGCATTGCTTGCCGGCTTTGGTGCGCAGCGGGTCTTTGAGCAGCCGGACTTTATCGTTTGGAGTGCTAGCGAAAACGTCCCTGCGTTTTCGGTGCATGTTCCGTTTGACGGGAATGCGGCGACGGTTGGAAATGGCACGATGATCGCACTTTCAACAGCGTCGCGTGATCAGGTCGATGCGCTTTATAAAAAGGCGATCTCGCTTGGTGCGACGTCGGAAGGTGAGCCGGGTCAACGACATGAAAGCGGGTTTTACGCGGCCTACTTCCGCGATCCGGATGGTAACAAACTCAACATCCATCATATGGGCTAGGGCGATGATTGGTTGTGATACTAAGGGCGATGAACTGATGACATCGTATCATTTGATCGGTCACCGGCTTTGCCCCTATGTCCAGCGTGTCGCGATGGTTCTGGCGCAAAATGGCATTACCCACAAACGCACAGACATTGTCCTTGATGCCAAGCCGGACTGGTTTCTGGGGCTAAGCCCAACCGGAAATGTTCCTGTTTTGGTGGTTGATGATGGGCGGACCTTGTTTGAGGCCGCCGCCATCTGCCAATACCTTGAGGCAATAGCGGGTAAAAGCCCGAATGCGACGGATGCCTACGACCTTGCCTTTGCGCAGGGGGTGGTTGCGATCGGGGATAAGTTATTATCCCTCACGGCAGATATGATTTATCGCGATCTGTCTGAAAACAGCTTCGATGCAACGATGCATCAGATCCACAAACAGATGTCGATTGTGTCCGGTCTTGTGTTGCCACAGGCCTTAGGCGCGGGCAAAGAGCTTTCGATGCTCGATATCGTTTTTGCGACGGTTTTTCGGCCTTTCGCCCTGATCGCGGTCGCGCTAAACCGGGAACTGTTTGCCGGTTTTCCCGGGTTGCGTGGTTGGGCAAGCGATTTGGCCAAGCACGAAACGGTCCGAAACGCAGTGCCCGCCACCTATTATCGGGAACTGCACGAGTTCATCGCGTGCAAGGGTGGATATCTGGCAAACCGTTTACGCATGATACCGCAAGACAACATTGTGCTTGCGCCACCAAGCTGATGACGTGATGCGCAATAAAGGCAACAAAAAAAACGCCCGCTTGGTTGAACCTGCGGGCGTTTTGTCTTTTGGGCTTGTTGCAGTTTAGTCGTGCTTGCCGCCATTGGCCTTGGACCAGCCGATCGGGTCGTTCAGGAAGGAACGAACACCTTCGATGGCTTCCTTGCTGAAATATTCGCCTTCTTCGGCAACGGCCAAAACATCGGCCCAGGTTGCCAGATAATGCATTTCGATGTCGTCTTTGCGCAGTTCATCAAGTGCGCCTTCGAAAATGTCATAGAAGAAAACGACAAAGGCATGTTTGCACTCGGCACCGGCTTCGCGGATCGCATTGACAAAATTGACTTTCGATGCGCCATCGGTTGCCAGATCTTCGACCAGAAGAACACGCTGACCTTCGTGAATGTCCCCTTCGATGCGGGCCTTGCGACCGAAACCTTTGGGTTTTTTGCGGACATACTGCATCGGAAGGTCAAGGGCATCTGCCAGCCACGCCGAATAGGGGATGCCAGCCGTTTCACCACCGGCAACCGCGTCGAATGCCTCGTAACCGGCGGCATCAGAAACCTGACGGGCCGCAAGTTCGATGACCTTGCGGCGCGCTCGCGGGAATGAAATCAGTTTGCGGCAATCGATATAGACCGGGCTGGCCCAGCCGGACGTAAGGATATAGGCTTCTTCCGGGCGGAAATTCACCGCTCCGATATCAAGCAAAATCTTGGCAACGGTTTTCGCGGCATATGTGCAATGCGCGGTCGGATTGGCGTTGGTCATGACGAATTTACCCTTCTCGGATCGTATATTTGCCGACCTCTTAACGCTTTCTGCCAAAAAGCGCAAAGAAAAGCCGCTGACCATTTGGTCAGGTTTGCCGGTGTTGCCGGCTGATCGGGTGTCTATGCCGGTGCTGATTTTTCCATGTTGCGCGTAATGTGGTATCACAAGCAGCAATATTGATGTTTTAAACATCAATATTATGGTTTAGTATCGGAGTTATGCGCATTGGGTCCTTTGGGACGTGTGCAAGGACGACGAAGACAAAGGTGCCGATATGATTACAGCCGGACAAATGCGGGCTGCGCGTGCCCTTTTGGGGATTGATCAAAAAACACTTGCCGAAATGGCGGGGGTATCGGTGCCGACCATTCAGCGGATGGAAGCCAGTCAGGGCAATGTTCGCGGAGTGGTCGATACGTTGTCAAAGGTGGTCACGGCCCTTGATCGTGCCGGTATCGAACTTATCGGTGAACAGGCACCCAGCACAGCCACGGGGCGCGGTGTTCGATTAAAGGACCCGGTGTCACAGCCTGCCCGCGACGATAACGCGGTTTAAGAAAGACGCCCTTGTTCAGGGCCAAAGTCCATTGACGAATAGTGCGGTTGCCCGGTTTTCTGAACGGGGAACCGTTTTGTGCAATCACTGTCACGAGGTTGCCAGACACCATGAAGACAGCAACACCAAACAAGGGCCGCGCAACCGGCCCGGGATTTGTGGAGCTTTTCACCCCGAAACTCATCACGGTTTTACGGGAAGGCTATGGTCTTGCGCAGTTGCGCGCCGACGCGATTGCCGGATTGACGGTGGCAATCGTGGCCTTGCCCTTGTCGATGGCCATTGCCATCGCATCGGGGGCAAGCCCGGCCCAGGGGCTTTATACCGCGATCATCGGCGGTATTCTGGTATCACTTCTTGGTGGAAGCCGTTTTCAGATTGGCGGACCTGCGGGGGCATTTATTGTGCTTGTCGCGGCAACGGTTCAGCAACACGGGATGGATGGCTTGTTGCTGGCAACAATCCTTGCTGGGGTGATGCTGGTTTTGATCGGTTTTCTACGTCTGGGAACCTATATCAAGTTCATTCCATATCCGGTTACGGTCGGTTTTACGGCCGGTATTGCCGTCATTATCTTTGCAAGCCAGATCAAGGATCTTTTGGGGTTGAAGCTGTCGGGGGCGGAGCCCGGACCGCTTCTTGAAAAATTGCCGGTCATCTGGAATGCCTTGCCCGGAACGGATCTGACCACCGTGGTCCTGTCGGGGCTTACAATCCTGATAATTGTCGGTCTCAAACATCTGCGGCCACATTGGCCCGGAATGTTGATTGCGGTGGCCTGTGCGGCAACGGCGACCGCCATGCTTGATTTGCCGGTTTCAACGATCGGCAGTGTCTTTGGGGGCATTCCCGGTTCATTGCCGGTGCCGTCGCTTCCGGAAATCACGGTGGCCAAAATTCAGGCCGTTTTGCCCAACGCCATTGCATTTGCGTTGCTGGGTGCGATTGAGTCTTTGCTTTCGGCGGTGGTTGCGGACGGGATGACGGGGCGGCGGCATCGTTCAAATTGTGAACTGGTGGCACAAGGTGTCGCCAATGTTGCGTCGGGTCTGTTTGGTGGCATCTGCGTGACCGGCACGATTGCGCGTACTGCAACCAATGTGCGTTCCAAGGCACATGGGCCGGTTGCCGGGATTTTGCACGGGGTTTTCCTGTTGCTGTTCATCCTGATTGCTGCACCTTTGGCCAGCTTCATTCCGCTTGCATGTCTTGCCGGTGTGTTGGCGGTGGTTGCCTGGAACATGATTGAAAGACATGCGATCATCACATTGTTGCGGTCTTCGCGTGGTGATGCGGCTGTTTTGCTGACGACATTGTTGCTGACGGTGTTTCGCGACCTGCTTGAGGCGATTGTGGTCGGATTTGCTCTGGGATCGGTTTTGTTTATCCGCCGGATGTCCAATATCGCCGATGTCGAAAGCGACACGCCATTTGTTGCCGAAGACCGCGCAGACAGTCAGGTTTCAGTACCCCAGGATGGAACCGCCTTGGCAGGCGATCGCGATATTGTTGTCTTTCGTATTTCGGGGGTGTTTTTCTTTGGCGCGACGGCGGCGTTCGGATCGGTCCTGGATCGTATTGGTGATACGCGCCGGGCACTTGTGATCGATTTTTCCGCAGTTCCATTTCTGGATTCAACAGCGGCCAATACGCTGGCGGGGTTGGTACAGAAGGTGCGCGGGCGCGGCGGGAATATTGTCTTTTGCGGGACCAAACACGATATCCGGCGTGACCTTTTTGTCCACGGGATGAAGCCACCAATGGTACATTATGAAGCCGACATTGATCAGGCGGTCGCCTGGCTGAACAAACGGCTTGATCCCGTGGTCACGGCAAAAACCGAACTGACGGGCAAGCATCACGCCTGACGCCGACTGCGATGAAGTTGTTGTCTTATATTGGCAAATTGGATGTTTCGGTTTATTCGGTATAGTTATACCGATTTAAGCTGTGCCAAAACAGCAAGCCCCAAAGGAAATGTCATGACCGACCAGACCGGATTGAATGTTGCCATTGCAGATGGCATCGCGACTGTCACCATTTGCCAGCCTGAACGCAAGAATGCGCTGACAAAGCCGATGTGGGGCACGCTTGCCAATATCGCACAGGAGCTTTCCGACGATCTTGATCTGCGCTGTATTGTTATTCGCGGCGGCGACGGGGTCGGGTTCGGCGCGGGGGCCGATATTCATGAATTTGTCCGCGAACGGGCCGGTTTCGAAAAAGCCCGCGATTACGGGTTGCTTCATGCCGAGGCCCTGCAAGCAATCCAGAACTGCACCCATCCGGTCATTGCGGCAATCGATGGTCCGTGCATGGGGGCATCGTTTGTCCTGGCATCGGCCTGTGATCTGCGCATTGCGGCGGATAACGCCAAATTTGCCGTGCCGCCGATGAAACTTGGCGCGACACTTGGCTATCCGGAGCTTGAGATCATGCTTGATCTTCTGGGGGAGGCCGCCTTGTTTGAAATTCTTCTTGAAGGACAGGTGTTTGGTGCCGAACGCGCCCGCGAGATCGGCTTTGTTGCCCGTCACGTGCCGATTGCCGATTTTGATGCCGAGATCGACAAGACCGCCCATCGCATCGCCGGTGGAGCACCAATTACCCAGCGCCTGCACAAAAAAATGATCAATCGCCTGCGTCAGGGCGGGGCAATTGACGCGCGCGAGTTTGACGAAGGCTATCGCGCCTTTGACAGTGCGGACTTCAAGGAAGGCTACACCGCCTTCCTTGAAAAGCGCAAAGCTGTCTTTACCGGCAAATAGGCCCGGCTTTACAGCGGCAGGTCGGGCGTTAACGGAACGTCCGTGATGCCGTAATCAATGCCCATCTTGTGCAATTCACTGGTGATTTGCGATCTGTGATGGGTTTGATGGTTAAACAGCTGCATCAGGAAAAGCTGGCGGGGCAGTTTGCGCTTGATCCCGTCCAGCCCCTGTAATTCGCGAATACCGTCCTGCCAGGCATGGTCATTGGCATCGACAAAGGCGCCGATTTCACGATCAATCCGGATGCGCTGTTCTTTCAGATCGTCAAAATCATCGGCAACAATGGTGCGTGCATCATACGGGCCGGCCTGACCGGTCTTGAGGATGTCGAGAATACGCAGATCGATATAAAGAATATGGTTCAGCGTATTGTGGATTGATGTGAAAAACATGTTGCGATCACGGCGGCGTTCCTCGTCGCCAATCTGTTCACACAGATCAAACAGAACCGCATTCTGCCAACTGTTATAGGTCGCCATGCAGCGCCCGTAATCGTTGAAATTCATCTTTGCCATGGTTGATGGTGCTCCTTGGAAAGGTCTTAACCCGCTGCTTCGGTCGAGCGCGTTTCATGTAAATTCGCCGTGATTTCCGATGGTCGGGCCTCTGCGATGAAATGGACCATCACATTGGCAAAAATCCCGAAGCCCAGCATGGACAAGGTCACCGGCAACAAGGTTCCGTCGTGGAAATGGCCGATCACCATGCCCGCCACGGCACCGGTTGCGAACTGGATGGTGCCCATCAATGCGGTCGCGGTTCCGCCAATATGGGGGAAAAACTGCATGAAGGATGCGGTCGCACTGGGCGCGGTCAGGCCGATCATTCCGACCGAAATCATCACCATGGGTACGACGCTATAAAGGCTTGGCTCAAAGACATTGATCGCCAGAAACAGTCCGATGACGGCTGCCAGCTGAATGGCGGCTGCGATCTTAAGGATCTGATGGAGTTCCAGACGTTTGAGCAACGGCGTGTTCAAGCGGTTGCACACCACGATCACCAGAACATTGGCACCAAACAGATAGGGAAACTGGGCCGGGCTGACGCCAAAGAAATCGATATACATGAACGGGCTGTCAGTCAGAAAGCTGAACATCACCGCACTTGCCCCGGTATGGGTCAGCATGAAACCGACTGCACGCCGGGTGCGCAAGACTTCCAGATAAGTCCACCAGACGCGCCGGGTCGGGCCGGCATAATGCGGGCGGAACCGGGTGGTTTCAGGCATTCTGAACCAGACAACCCCCAACATCAGGCTGCCATATACAATCAACAGAACAAAGATCGCCTGCCAGTTAAACCAGACCAGCAGCACCGAACCGACCGTCGGGGCGGCGAGCGGGGCGATCATCATGATCACCGCAATCAGGGCAAACATCTTTGCCGCTTCCTTGCCCTCGTAAAGATCACGGACAGATGCCCCGACCACGACAAGCGCAAAGCCACCCCCAATCGCCTGAACAAACCGCATGACATTCAGCGTTGCCGCACTGTCGACACCGGTAATGATCGCACTGGTCACGATATAGATCACAAGACCGCCAAGGGCGACCGGTCTGCGTCCGACACGATCGGAAAGCGGCCCGCCAATCAGCTGACCCAGTGCAAAGCCGATCAAAAAGGTGCTGATTGAAACTTCCACCGCATGGGTGGCAGTGCCGAAATCGGCTGCCATGGCGGGGATCGCAGGCAAATAGGTGTCGATTGCAAACGGCGCGGTTGCAATCAGGGCTGCAAGAAGCAGGGCCAGACGTTTGGGATCGGGCCGGGTATCGGGCATGGACTTTGCCATATGTCTGCATTCCGTTTCATTAGGGGCGCTTAGGGCGCATATCCCTGATTGCCGGCGCAAGTCGCCATTGATTTGCCAATGCGTGGGGCGCAAAGGGCCGCGCACAAATGTGAACGCGGGTCACGGTCGGAACCAGGACAGGAAAAGGCAAATAAACGGCGCAACTTTGCGTCCGGGCTTGCGCGATTGTCGATCACGCCATCAGGGACAGCAACCTGAAACGATTGAAGAAAGATCATTATCCACAAGATCGCTGTTTTTTCCAAGCGCGACAGTTTGCCAAGTGCGGAATGGCAGCCATGCATGCGCATGCAAAAAAGGCGACACCGGTTTGCGGTGTCGCCCTTTGGAAGATCGGTTTCCGTGAAACGGGAATGACTAGTGGGTCATGATCCGTTCCGGCCCCATAAGGGTTGTCGGAAGCCAGGTCGATATCGCCGGGACATAGGTAATCAAGATAAGGAAGCCCAGCAGGATCATCAGCCAGGGCAGGGCTGCCTTGACAACCTTGAGCAACGGCATGCCCGTAATCCCGGATGTCACAAACAGGTTCAGACCCACCGGCGGCGTGATCATGCCGATTTCCATATTGACCACCATGATGATGCCCAGATGGATCGGATCAATGCCCAGCTGCATGGCAATCGGGAACAGGATCGGTGCCATGATCAGAAGAATGGCGCTCGGTTCCATGAAGTTACCGGCCAGCAACAGGACAATGTTCACCACAATCAGGAAGCCCCATGCCGGGAGTCCCCATCCGATGATGGTTTCGGCAATGGTGTGCGGGATGCGTTCAGACGTCAGGACATGGGCAAACAACATCGCATTGGCGATGATGAACATCAGCATGATGGTGACTTTGCCAGCATCCAGAAGAACGTGACGCACATCCTTGTCAAATGGCAGCAACGCCAGTGCCTTGCCCATTTGCGGAACGTTGTGAGCGATCAGGCTGCCGATGCTTTTATTGCCGTTTTCCGGGACCCAGGGCATTTCCTTGATCGGGCCCATGTCACGGTAAAACAGTACGGCGACAAACATGGCATAAAAGGCGGCAACTGCTGCGGCCTCGGTCGGGGTGAAGACCCCGCCATAAATGCCGCCCATGATCAGCAGCACAAGCAACAGCCCACCAGACGCCGAGAACAGGGCACCACCCCATTCGGCAAGTGACGGACGCGGCTGGCTTGGCAGTTTCTTGATGCGTGCAACGATGTAAATCGCAATCATCAGCATCAGGCCGACCATGATGCCCGGAATGACCCCGCCCAGGAACATGCGCCCGACCGAAACTTCGGTCGCGGCCGCATAGACCACCATAACGATGGATGGCGGGATCAGGATGCCAAGCGTCCCGGCGTTACAGATCACACCGGCGGCGAAACTTTGCGGATAACCTGCGCGCACCATGCCGGCGATCACGATCGAGCCGATGGCAACCACGGTTGCCGGGCTTGACCCCGACACAGCAGCAAACAGCATGCAGGCCAGAACCGATGCCATGGCCAGCCCACCGGGGAACCAGCCCACGGTATCAATGGCAAACCGGATCAGACGGCGGGCAACCCCGCCGGTCGAAAGGAATGCCGATGCCAGAATGAAGTAGGGGATGGCAAGAAGGGTGTAATGTTCCATCCCGCCAAACAGCTTTTCGGCCAGCGTGGCAAGGCTGTCATCGCCAAACATCAGAATGGTCGCAAGCGAAGAAACACCAAGCGAAATGGCGATCGGTGCGCCCAGTGCCATCAAGCCGAACAGCAGGATAAACAGAAATGCGATAGTCATGAAAAATGTCCCCCGCGCGGCTTATGCGTTTGGCTTTGACGGTGTGGCGGTTTTGTCGCCATCTGCGGCATTGCCAGCATGATTAAGCTGGTCAATGGCTTCGCGTGCTTCGTCTGCCAGGTTAAAGCCGACCTGTTTGCCGGTAATGATGCGCCAGCCCACCTGTGCCAGACGGAACGCCAGCAAAGCAGCGCCAACCGGCATGATCAGATAGACGAACCACAGCATGATCGGGCTGTCTTCGGCTTCCATTTCAAGCATGTGGTTGAAGCTGACCAGTTCCCAGCCACCAATGATCAACCAGCTTGAATACAGGATGCCCGTGGCAACAACGATCAGGCCAATCACGCGCTGAACCCGGTCCGGGAACAGGCGCACAAGCGCGTCGACACCAATGTGCGAGCCGACCTTGACCCCGTATGACATGCCAAACAGGATCAGCCAGGCAAACAGGAATTCGGTAATTTCCAGGGCCCAGGTCAGGCCGGAATTGAAGACGTAACGCATGACAACGTTAACAAAGGTCAGCGAAGTCATGGAGGCAAGCAGGAGGGCAATAATGCCCTCCTCCAGCCGGTTAACGACCGTTGAGATCATCGTAAACGGCCCTTTTCCGATAATGTTGGGAAAAAGTAAGGATCAGTTACACGCAGCAGCGGCGTCGATGATGTCCTGACCGATATCGCCAGAGAACTCATCCCAGACCGGCTTCATTGCGGTCTGCCACTTTGCGAAATCGTCTGCCGACAGCTGAAGGATTTCGGTTTCACCCGAATCAATCACTGCCTGACGCTGTTCTGCGGTCAGTTCAGCCGACAGGCCGTTTGCGTAATCGGATGCTTCGTTCATTGCCTGGGTCAGGCCGTCACGAATTTCCGGATCCAGACCTTCCCACCATTTGGTCGAGGTAACGACCATATAGTCGAGAAGACCGTGGTTGGATTCAGTGATGTAATCCTGAACTTCGAAGAATTTCTTCGAATAGATGTTCGACCAGGTGTTTTCCTGACCATCAACAACGCCGGTCTGAAGCGCGGAATAGGTTTCCGAGAACGCCATTTTCTGCGGGACGGCATCAACAGCTTCGAACTGGGCTGCGATTACGTCAGACGACTGGATACGGAATTTCTGGCCAGCGGCATCTTCGGGAACGCGCAGCGGCTTGTTCGCCGAAAGCTGTTTCAGGCCATTGTGCCAGTAACCGACACCGGTCAGACCTTTGCCAGACATGGCATTCAGCAGTTCCTGACCTTTTTCGCCATCCTGGAAGCACGAAACAGCATCCATGTCCTTGAACAGGAACGGCAGATCAAAGACCTGAAGTTTCTTGGTCCATTTGCCGAATTTGGCAAGCGACGGTGCGCCGAACTGAACATCACCACGCAGGATGGCCGGCAGAACCTTGTCGTCATCAAACAGCTGGGAGTTCGGGTAAATTTCGATTTTTACCTTGTCGCCAAGGATTTCTTCCGCACGTTTTTTGAAATATTCCGCACCCTGACCTTTCGGGGTGTTCGGTGCGACAACGTGTGCGAACTTGATGACTTCCTGTGCAGAGGCGGCATTAACACCCATAAGGGCTGCGGCGGCAACGCCTGCTGCGAGGATATGCTTGGTAATAGGACGCATTAAAGTGTCTCCCTTTACTAACTTATGCGTTTTCCCGTAAGCGCGCCTTTTGTGGCGTCGTTTTAAAACGCCTTTTGGCGCTGTGCCGTAATCAGCAAGGTACGGGCCAGTTTTCAGGGATGTTGGATAACAACGTAAAATCATACACTTGTGCAGTATTCGTCGCTGTTGCGTCGCAGCATATTCGGCTGTTTTGTTGTCGATTTCACACATGAAATCTTGTCTGATGTGTGGATGTCCGCACATTGTGGCTGCGCTGGTCTTGCGGGCAAAAGGGCAAAGAAAAAGCCCGCCGGAAGGGCGGGCTTTGGATTATTCCGATGCGCTGCGTGCGCGCCTGAATTCGGCGGGGGTTATGTCGTATTTGGTCAGCTTGTCGTAAAAGGTTTTGCGCGGTACGCCAAGGGCACTGACCGTGGCGGTGACATTGCCGCCATGTTCGCGAAGGGCCTCGGTAATCAGGCTTCGTTCAAAGGCTTCGACCTGTTGGGGCAGGGTCATGCCGTTCTGGCTGGCCATGTCATTACCGGTCGCCAGCGGATCAAGGCCAAGAACGCGCCGTTCGGCGGCGTTGCGCAATTCACGTACATTGCCCGGCCAGTCATAGGCGGTGAATTGTGCCATTTCAGCCGGGGTGACCAGCTTGACCGGGCGGTCGAACCGTTTGGCGGCATCGCGGGTGAAATGTTCGAACAACAGCGGAATGTCGTCTTTGCGTTCGCGCAATGGCGGAATATGGAGCTGTACGACATTCAGCCGGTAATAAAGATCTTCGCGGAATTCGCCGCGTGAAGATGCTTCTCTGAGGTCGGTTTTGGTTGCCGCGACAACGCGCAGGTCAATCGGCTGCACCCGGTTTGAGCCAAGCCGTTCAAGGGCGCGTTCCTGCAAGACACGCAGAAGCTTGATCTGAAGAGCAAGCGGCATGCTTTCGATTTCATCAAGGAAGATCGTGCCCTTGTCGGCAAATTCGAATTTGCCGATGCGTTTGTGGTCCGCCCCGGTAAAGGCCCCGGCTTCATGGCCAAACAGTTCCGATTCAATCAGATTTTCGGGCATGCCCCCGCAATTGACCGCAACAAACGGTCCGGGACGTCCCGACATTTCATGCAGATTGCGCGCAATCACTTCCTTGCCTGATCCGGTTTCACCATTGATCAGGACATGGGCATTGGTACTGGCGACATTGCTGATCAGGGTGCGGAGCTTTTCCATCGCCGGATTGCGCCCGATAAAGTCGGATGCATTTTTGGTATGGCGGGCCAACTCGATGCGCAGCGTCCTGTTTTCCAGGATAAGCTTGCGGTGGGCCATCGCACGTTTGGTAATGTCGATGAACAGATCCGGGGAATATGGTTTTTCGATAAAATCGAACGCGCCGTTTTGCATCGCCTTGACCGCGGTCGCGACATCGCCATGACCGGTGATCATGATGACGGGCATGTCATTATCGATCTTTTTGATTTCGCCCAGAAATTCCAGACCATCCATCTTGGGCATGCGGATGTCGGAAATAACCACCCCGGGCCAGCCTTTGCGCAATCGGGCAAGTGCGGATCCGGCATCGGCAAAGACTTCGACATGAATGTCGGCAAGTTCAAGCGTTTGCTGTGCGGCTTCACGCACATCGGCATCATCGTCAACAAACAGAACGCAATCGGCGGTGGTTGGCACTGGCGTATCCTTCGGCCCGGATCAGGGATCAGGAAACCCGGTCAAAGGTCGGCCTGATCGCTGTGCATATTAAGCATGGTCGTGGTTTGGCCGAAGTTTCTATCAGGCCCGGCGATTGCCGTCGAGAGGCTGTTTTCCGCTGTATCCTCGCCAATGCCTTCGTGGCGCAACTCGATGATAAAGGAGGACCCGCCATTTGGGCGGTTTTCCGCACGGATGGTCCCGCCAAAGCTTCGGATGATGCCATAACAGATCGAAAGCCCCAGCCCCAGGCCGTCACCAAACGGTTTGGTGGTAAAGAACGGGTCAAACAGTTTTGGCAGGTTTTCGGGCAGAATGCCGTGGCCATTATCATTGACCTTTACCAGAACGCGGTCTTCGCGTTCGGTGATTGAAATTTCGATTTTCGGGTCACTGATATTCTGGCAGGCATCGGCAGCATTGTTGATCAGGTTGATGAAAACCTGTGTCAGCTGATTGGCCTCGGCGATGACCGGGCGCACATACTCATCATGGCTCAGGGCAATGTCGGTAACACCGGCCCGACCGGTTTCAAGCACCAGGTCAATCGCCGTCTGCACCTGTTTGGGAACGTCAACCGGGTGGTTGTCCTGTTCCGGGCGTCTGGAAAACGTTTTAAGGTTGTTGGTAATCCGCCCCATGCGGTCGGTCAGTTCGGAAATGCGTTGCAGGTTGCGGGTCGCTGTTTCCTCGTTGCCGCGCGCAATGAATTTAAGGGCGTTTTCCGCATAGCTGCGAATGGCGGTCAGCGGCTGGTTTATTTCATGGGCGATCCCGGCTGACATCTGGCCAAGGGCGGCAAGTTTACTGGTCTGGACCAGTTCCGCCTGTGCTGATCGCAGGGCATCTTCGGTGCGCGATCGTTCGGTAATTTCCTGGGCCAGGCGCAAATTGGTGCTCATCAGGTCGGCCGTGCGCAGGCGAACTTGCCGTTCCAGTTCGCGTTGCGACCAGTCCCGAATTTCAAGCTGTTCCAGCATCGCGCGCCGGCGCTGTAAAATGATAAAGACAAGGCCGGTGAAAATGATATGCGCAGCCCCTCCCATCAACCCGGCACTGATCACGGAACGATCAAGCGATGACTTGTCGGTCAACAGATACATTCGCCATCCCTGAACAGGAAGCGTGCTTCCTGTCACCAGATAGGTCGTCCTGGCCGGTTCGGATTTTCCCGACGCGCTATCACCTGATGGCGTGTTTGCGACGCCGCGTGCACGCGGGGCCGGGGCATTCTGGTCGGTATTGCGATCCCCAGCGCTGCGTGGTGTTCCCCCCAGTGACAACACGCCAAGATCATCATCGGACGGCCAATGGCCCGAAAGCAACGGCATCGGCGCAAGCGGGTAATCCCCATATTTGCGCGACGCGATAATTCGCGGGCGATCCTTGGCCGCAAGACCACCAAGATCGCGAAAACGCCATTCGGGATGGGATGCAATGATCACGATGCCGTTTTCATCGGTGACCAGCACGCTTTCACTGCCGCGTGCCCAGCGCTGGACAAGTGTTTCAAGGTGGGTTTTGACCACCACGGCGCCTTCAAACGTGGTGCCGTCCGGACGCACAGGATGCGAAATATAATAGCCCGGCACGTTTGATGTGATGCCAAATGCGAAATAGTGGCCGGTCAGCCCGGCCTGGGCTTGTTGGAAATAGGGACGGAATGAAAAGTTGCGCCCGATAAAGGATGCCTGACTGTTCCAGTTGCTTGCCGCAATGGTCGTGCCGTTCTGATCCATGAAATAGATGTCGGACGCACCGCTGTCGGCTGCCAGCTTTTCAAGATAGACATTGACCGCCGCCGCATTGGCCGGGTCGGCAAACAGAGCAAGATCAAGAATGCGTTTGTCAGATGCCAGCGTGATCGGCAGATATTCGTGTTCCTTGATCGCACCCTGAAGGTTCGACCGGTACAGTTCCAGTTTGTTGCGGCCGTCTTCGGTGATGTCGACAAGTTTGGTCTCGCGCCAGAATTCCGTGACCATCCAGACCGTAATGGGCAACAAGGCAAGCAAGACGCACAGGACAATGCGCGATGTTCTTTTGACCGAAACGGATGTCCCAAGCATTCTGTCCACACTTCACTGACGGTTAAAACCCACCCTAAAGAATAGGTGGGTGGGCGCAGATTAAATTACAAAACTGTTTCGAAGCCCAGCGCCAATTTCATAACCCGGCGTCGGTGCTTGATAAAGCCGTGATCTGACGCTACCAATCATGCCAGACCATCGACGCATGCAGGATTAGCGACTATGATCTTCGGGGCCGCAATCCAATAACAATAATCAAATCAGGAAAGTCTCCCTGAATGTCCGAACAAGATACGCATCTGATCTGGGTTCTGGCCGATGACCGTGCGGGAAACATCAATCAGGCAATCGGTGTGGCCGAAGCACTGGCGCAACCCTTCAAACGTGTTGATATCGGATATACAAAACTGGCGCGCCTACCCAATATCATTCGCGGGGCGAGTTTGATCGGGGTTGATGTGCCCTCGCGCATGCGTCTGGTGGCACCCTGGCCTGATCTGGTGATTTCGGCCGGGCGGCGAACCGCACCGGTGGCAAGATGGATCAAAAAACAAAGCCGCGGCCACACCCGCATTTGTCAGATCATGCGCCCCGATAGTGGTGAAAGTGCATTTGATCTGATTGCTGTTCCGGCCCATGACCGGATGGCGCTTCGTGAAAACATCCTTGAAATTCCGGGCGCGCCGCACCGTGTTACCGAAACGCGTCTTCTGATCGAAGCTGATGCCTGGCGTCCTCATTTCAAAGGATTGCCGGCGCCGCGTTTTGCCGTGATCGTGGGGGGCAGCACAAAGAAAACCACCTTTACCCGTGATATGGCCGATGAACTGATTTCGCGTGCGATTGACGCAGCCCGCGCGGTGGATGGCAGTTTGCTGGTGACGACCAGTCGGCGCACCGGGCCGGAGAACGAAGAACTGATCGCCGAACGTCTCGCTGCGTCGGGGCTTGGCTATCATCTCCATGACTGGACGTCGCAGGATGAAAATCCCTATTTCGGGTATCTGGCCCTTGCCGATGTGCTGATTGTTACCGGCGATTCTGTTTCCATGTGTTGCGAGGCCGCGGCCGCGCCTGGCGGTGTGTATATCTATGCCCCTGATGGATTGGCATCCGAGCGCCATCAACGATTGCACCAGTCACTTTATGACGGCGATTATGCCCGGCCGATGCAAACCGGGACCGAACTTGTGCCGTTCCGCCATCCATCCTTGCAGCCCGCCCGTCTGGTTGCGCAAAGATGTCTGGAACTTCTTCGCGCAACAGAACATCAGGATTCCATATAACGCCTTGATTCTTCTATGGCCATAAGGTCTATTCGGGGTGCCCCGAACAGTCAGGATGTCTGCGAATGCCCGCCGCCAACGCCAATTCGTCCCCGACACGCCAGAATGGTGCGCCCGCACTTTTTCCCCGCCACATTGCGGTGATGGTGCTTGCCCTTGTGGCATGCAGCTTTGCCGGAAATCATGTTGCCGCCCGACTGGCATTTGAAAACGGCACGGGGCTTTTGCTGGCGGTTTTGTGCCGGTCCGGCGTTGCCTTGTTGATCCTGATTTCGATCGTGACTTTCCAGCATCATTCCATTCGCCTGCCCAAGCGGCTTGGGCGCTGGCAAGTGTTGCTGGGGGTGATGATCACGGTGCAGAGCCTGTGTCTTTATTCCGCGGTTGCCCGCGTTCCGGTGGCACTGGCGTTGCTGACGGCCAACACATTTCCGATCATTCTGGCTCTTTTGACCTGGGGGTTGGGCGGGGCACGCCCGACATTGAAGTCGGCAGCATTGATGCTTTTCATACTTTCCGGTCTTGTTCTGGCGCTTGATCTTCCGGGAATTCTCGGCGGCGGGGTGACAGTCACCGATGAATGGTGGCTTGGCATTGCCTTTGCACTGACGGCGGCAACGGCGCTGTCGGTTGCGTTTTGGGTGACCGATCACAAGCTGGCGGCACTGAACGGTTCAGTGCGTTCAATGTTCACCATGCTGGTGGTGTTTGTCGCCATGATCTTTGCCGGGTTGGGTGATGTGTTGCCGGGCGGAATGGCCTTGCCACAGGCAGGGCAAGGCTGGATCGGGCTTGCCGTACTCGTCGCCCTTTATGGCAGTGCATTCTCGGTTCTGTTCATCACTGTGCCGCGTCTGGATATGGCGCGCAATGCGTCGGTCATGAATGTCGAACCGATTGCCACATTGTTGTTTGGCTGGGTGATCCTTGATCAGATGATCGGTCCGATCCAGATGGCGGGCGGGTTGATCGTGGTCAGCGGGATTGTGATCCTGACCCTGCGCAAATCATCGTGACGGGCTTTTGCGCACACAATCGACAACAAAGTCGATAAAGGCCCGGATGCGTGTCGCCAGATGGTCGTGACCGGCCCAAACGGCATGAACGGTTTCAATGTCGTCTTTGGTCCAGTCGGCCAGGATTTCCACCAGATCCCCTTTTTCAAGCGCATGATGGACGTGGAAATTGCCAATGCGCGCAATGCCGATACCGGCCAGACACATTGATTTGACCAATGGGCCATTATTGCCAAGAAAGTCACCGGTGATCGTCTGATCAAACTGGCGTCCGGTTTGCGGATCGGTAAATGGCCAGAAATTGCGTCCCTTGATAAAATTGAAACGCAGGCAATTGTGATCGGCAAGGTCGGCAGGCGTTTGCGGGACCCCGAACTGTTCGAGATAGACCGGGGATGCGACGATCTTGCGTTTGGTTTCAAGAAGCTTGCGCGCCATCAAGCTGGAATCCGGAAGCCCGCCGGAACGAATGGCGATATCGGCCCGTTCTTCAAGCAGATCAACAATGCCGTCTGTCTGGGTCAGTTCCAGTTCGATATCGGGATATTGCCGCAAAAAGCCGGGCAGGTGGGGGATGATAAACACCTGGGCAAAGGCCACGGATGCATTGATGCTCAGTTTGCCGCGCGGGGCAGCCTGACCGCCGCCACCAATCAGGCGTTCGGTTTCATCAATCTGATCAAGGATGGTACGGGCGCGGCGCAAATACATCTCGCCTTCGGGGGTAAGCTGCAATTGCCGTGTCGAACGGACAAGAAGTCTGGTGCCAAGCCGGTCTTCGATCCGTGTGACCAGCTTGCTGACAGCGGATGGCGACATGTGCAAATCCCGCCCGGCTTGTGAAAAGCTGCCATGTTCGATGACCTTGATAAAGGTCTCCATTTCGCCCGCACGGTTGTCCAATGCATCCTCGTCTTTGAATTGAATTCAAATATGGTTGTCGCGCAATCCGGATTATCGCGCAAGGTTTTGATTGGCATAGTCACACCAAATTCCGGGGAAACCCCGATGAAACCTGTTTATCCGCGCTAAGTGCGGAAGGAGAACTTGAATGCCACTTGCCTTGTTTGCGTTGACCATCGCGGCCTATGCGATCGGAACAACGGAGTTTGTGGTTGTCGGCCTGTTGCCGACAGTTGCAAGCGATCTTGATGTGACCTTGCCGATGGCGGGGCTGATTGTCAGTGTTTATGCCCTTGGTGTGACTTTTGGTGCTCCGGTCCTGACGGCTTTGACCGGGCGCATGAACCGTAAATCCCTGATGTTGGGGCTTATGGGCCTGTTCATCATTGGCAACGGTGTTGCCGCGCTAAGCCCGAGTTATGAATTGCTTCTGGTTGCGCGGGTGATTTCGGCCTTTGCCCATGGTGTATTCTTCTCGGTCGGGGCAACCATTGCTGCCGATCTGGTTCCGGAAGACCGCCGGGCATCGGCGATTGCCATGATGTTCATGGGGCTGACCGTTGCCATCGTGACCGGTGTGCCGCTTGGCACCTTTATCGGGCAGATGTTTGGCTGGCGCGCGACCTTCTGGGGTGTTGCGCTGCTTGGTGTGATTTCCTTTGCCGGGATTGCGTTGCTGTTGCCGGGCAACCTCAAACGCGGTGAAACGGCCGGTCTTGGTGATCAGGTGCGGGTGCTTGGCAGTTCGCGGTTGCTGATTGTGTATGGCATGACGGCCCTGGGCTATGGGGGCACGTTCGTGGCCTTCACCTATCTGTCCGCGATCTTGCAGGAAATTACCGGTTTTACCGAATCATCGGTCAGTCTGATCCTGATCTTTTACGGTGTGGCGATTGCGGTCGGTAATATTGCCGGGGGCAAACTTGCCAATCGAAACCCGGTGCGCGCCCTGACCGTTCTGTTCGTGCTTCAGGCTGCGGTGCTGGTGCTGTTCAGCTTTACCGCGATTTCACCGGTTGCGACCATTGTGACCCTTGGTGCGCTTGGCTTCCTGCAATTTGCCAATGTTCCGGGCTTGCAGCTTTATGTCGTGAAACTTGCCAAACAACACCGGCCCGGCGGGGTTGATGTTGCATCCGCGCTCAATATCGCGGCCTTCAATCTTGGCATTGCGCTGGGCGCATGGATTGGCGGGCATGTTGTGGCATCCGGACTTGGACTGGCGGCAACACCGTGGATCGGGGCGATTCTTGTGGTTCTTGCCCTTGGCCTGACCGTGCTGAGCGGGTCGCTTGACCGTCGTGACGTTGCCCGTCTGCAACCGGCCGAATGATCGGCCTTTCCCAAAGAATTTTCATCGGGTCCGGAACGAAACCATCCGCGGGATGTTTCGCAGACAGACCCATAATCAACGAGGTTTGAAAACATGTTTGATGTAACGACAAATGGCGCCACCATCCCGGCATTGGGATTTGGGACATTTCGCATTTCCGAAGATGACGTGAAACGGATTGTGCCCAAGGCACTGGAAACCGGATTTCGTCATATCGATACCGCCCAGATCTATGAGAACGAAGCAGCCGTTGGCGAAGCCATCGAACTGTCATCCGTCCCGCGTCAGGATATTTTCCTGACGACCAAGGTCTGGGTGTCGAATTACCGCCATGATGATTTCATCGCATCGGTTGATGAAAGCCTGAAAAAGCTGCGCACCGACTATGTCGATCTGTTGTTGCTCCATTGGCCGAACAAGGACGTGCCGCTTGCCGAACAGATTGGTGCACTGAACGATGTACGCAAAGCCGGCAAGGTACGTCATATCGGTGTCAGCAACTTTAACACCGCCCTGATGAACGAAGCAGTCGCCCTGTCCGATGCGCCGATTGTCACCAACCAGATCGAATATCATCCCTTCATCGATCAGTCGGTGGTCATGGAAACCGCGAACAAGCTTGGCATGTCTTTGACAAGCTATTTTGCGATGGCCGATGGCAAGGTGTTTGAAAACGATACCCTTGAGGCGATTGCCGCAGACCAGGGAAAATCCGTGGCCCAGATCGTCTTGCGCTGGGTGATTGAACAAAACAACGTCATCGCCCTGTCAAAAACCGTCGGGGAAAAGCGCCTGGTTGAGAATTTCGATATCTTTGATTTCGAACTGACCGGTGAACAGATGCAGGCCATCCATGACCTTGCCGATGAAAACGGCCGGATCGTAAGCCCGGATGGGCTGGCCCCGGACTGGGACTGATCGCAAGGCACCATTCCACGAAAAAGGGGCCAAATGGCCCCTTTTTTACGCGATATGTTCGGTCAGACAGCCTGTGAATGGCGCCCATGCGCAGGGTCAAGATAGATATCGAAGGCCGCACAGATCGCACGCACCAACGGGCGCCCGGTTTCGGTCAAAATAATGTTATGGCCGTTAACTTTGACGATGTTGTCCGAACTCATTGCGTCGATGCGATCAAGTTCCGGGCGGAACCGGTCGGCTGATGTCTGAAAACGGGCGCATACATCATCAAGATCGACTGAAAGATTGCACATCAATTCGTTGATGATTTCGCGGCGCAGCGTGTCTTCGTCGCTTAATGCGACGCCTTTTTCAATCGCGCACATTCCGGCCTCGATACTGCGTTGCCAGCGCGCCAGTGCCGGATCATTTTGCGCATATCCTTGTGGCAGCGACGAAATCGCCGATGGACCAAACCCGATCAGGGCTTCGGCCCGATCAGTTGTATATCCCTGAAAATTGCGGTGCAATTCACCATTGCGAAGTGCAACAGCCATGCTGTCGGCTTCATGGGCGAAATGATCAAGCCCGATGGCGATATATCCATGGGCCGATAGCCGGTTCTGGATTTCTTCATACTGCGCCCAGCGTTCCTGTGTGTCGGGCAGAACTTCGGTCGGGATCAGTTGCTGGTGCTTTTTCATCCATGGCACATGGGCATATCCGAAAACCGACAGCCGGTCAGGGCGCAGCGATACGGTCTGATCAACCGTGTCACGCAATGTATCAATCGTCTGATGGGGCAGGCCATACATCAGATCAACATTGATGCCCGTAATCCCGCGATCCCGAAGCCCGTCAATCACATCACGGACCAGATCAATGCTTTGAATGCGGTTGACTGCCCGTTGGACGTCGTCATGAAAATCCTGAATACCGATGCTTGCACGGTTAAAGCCGCATTCGACCATGGCATCCATGAAGTCGGCCGTTGCGGTGCGCGGATCCATTTCAATGGCAATTTCGGCATCGGGCAACAGATCCAGACGACTGCTGATCGCAGCCATGATCGTGCGCAGGTCATCGGCCTTTAGGATGGTCGGGCTGCCGCCGCCGAAATGGATATGGGAAACGACAAATCGCTGACCCTTTGGCAGCTTGCCAAGCGTGCTTTCAATTTCACCAAGCAGGGCCCCGACATAGCCGGTGACCGGCTTGTAATGTTTGGTGATCTTGGTGTTGCATCCGCAGAACCAGCACATTTCTTCGCAATAGGGAACATGCAGATACAGCGACAGCGGCTGTGCGGGATCAAGTTCCCCAAGCCAGCCTTCAAACACGGTGCCGTTGATCCCGGCATGGAAATGGGGGGCTGTCGGATAGCTGGTGTAACGCGGCAGTCGCAGATCGTATTTTTCGTAAAGAGCCAGCTGCATGACGGATATCCCGATTAATTCGTTCTATCCGTCTTTTGCATCATTCCAATCTGCGCTGCCTTGATGTGCGTCAAGCAAAGAGCATCGATGATCAAAGATGCTTGAAGGCCGAAATCAGATCGGCGCGCAATGCCGCAAGCCGGTCACGCCCGGCCTCCTCGTCATAGGGTTCGGCCGTGCCAACGCCCCAGATCGGGCCGGGCCATGCGGGGTCATCCTTGAACCGTCCGACAACATGACAATGAAGTTGCGGCACCATATTGCCCAGCATCGCGACATTTGTCTTATGCGCATCAAACCGGCGTTTGATCACCTGTGAAACGGCGGCGGCTTCATTGCCCAGCGTGATGCGGTCCTCTGGGCTCAGATCATCGTAATCAACAAGATCAGGGCGCTTGGGTACAAGGATCAACCAGGGATAACGCGCATCATTCATCAACAACACATGCGAAAGCGGGCCGTCGGTAACCAGCGTTGTATCGGCGGCAAGTTGGGGATGAAGCGAAAAGGCGTTGTTCATGTGGGCCTCTATCTTGATGACAACAGACCGTTCTTATAGCGGCAAGGTGCCTGCTTGTCTTGGGTTGCGTGTGCCGTTGATCACATTGGATTTCTTGCGCTTTCCCGATATTGTCACTAGGTCCTGATCCAGGCTTTCGCCTGGGACCGGGCCATGCCCGGCCGGTTATGGACAAAACGGAGTATGCCAGCATGTCCGATCAGAAACGTGTGGTCATTGTCGGGGCCGGATTTGGCGGAATGAGTGCCGCCAAAAAACTGGCGGGCAAGAATGTCGAAGTCGTTCTGATTGACAAGCGCAATCATCACCTGTTTCAGCCCCTGTTATATCAGGTCGCTACAGCCGATCTTTCGCCTGCTGAAATTGCCTGGCCAACCCGAAGTATCTTCAGCCACGCACCGAATGTTTCGGTTTTCATGGGCGAGGTCACCGGGATCGATTTGGCCGGGCAACGTGTTTTGTCCGGGGATCATCATCTTGAATATGATTATCTGATCCTGGCGACCGGTGCGGTCACATCCTATTTCGGCAATGACCATTGGGCGTCTTTGGCGCCTGGGCTTAAAAACATTACCGAGGCCACCGACATCCGTAAAAACCTGCTTTTGGCTTTTGAGCGTGCCGAAAACAGCGAGGATGAAGAACAGAAACGCCGTCTTCTCAATTTCGTTGTCGTGGGCGGTGGCCCGACCGGGGTCGAAATGGCCGGTGCAATCGCCGAACTGGCGAAAAAGGCCCTGACCGACGATTTCCGCCGGATTGATCCGCGTGATGCCCGTATCATTCTGGTCGAAGGCAGCGACCGGCTTCTTGGCGCATTTCCGCGCAGCCTGTCGGAATATACCCATCAATCCCTTGAAAGTCTTGGCGTTGAAGTCCGTCTTGGCAGTCCGGTTTCCGACATCACCGAACAGGGGGTTAAGATCGGTGACGAATTTATCCCGGCAGCCAATGTGATCTGGGGTGCGGGGGTTCAGGTGCCCGATCTTAAGGACTGGGTACAGAAACCCGCTGATCGTGGCGGGCGAATTATTGTTGAACCCGATCTTTCCGTGCCGGGCCATCAGAATGTTTTTGTCATCGGTGATGCGGCCCATGTGCCCTGGCGGGATGGTTTGACAGTTCCGGGAATTGCCCCGGCAGCCAAGCAACAGGGCAAGTATGTTGCGCGTCGTATTCTCGATCTGATGGACGGGCGATCAACACCGGCATTCAAATACAGCCATGCCGGTAATCTGGCGACGATCGGTCGCCACCGTGCGGTGATTGACCTTAACGGGTTCAAGCTGAAAGGCTGGCTTGCCTGGTGGTTCTGGGGGCTTGCGCATATTTACTTCCTGATCGGTATTCGGGCCCCGGCACTGGTCATGGTGCAATGGGTCTGGAGCTACCTTTTCCGCAAAAAAGGCGCGCGTCTGATTACCGGGTTGGACAAGGACAATGCCCGTGCGGTCGTGCCACCCGCCAAACAGAAAGCCGGATGATCTGGCACAACGCTGCTTGTGAATGGACCGGGCAGGGCGATCAACCGTGCCCGGTCGCGGGTTTCAGGCAGCATTTTTTGTCGCGTGTTTTCGGATCAGTTTTTCGGCAATTGCGACTGTCTCGGCCTCGGCCAGCGCGATCGACTTTTGGGTGCGGTCATCACCGAACTCGTCATATTCAATTGCGGCCCCGTATTGATCCGTGATGCCGATATATTCAAGCGGGGTAAAAATCCCGCCTTCGACAAAGTTCAGATGCGCGACCCGACCACCCGCGTCATAACCGTAATCGCCACGCGATGACAAAACGACAATCGATTTGCCGTCCGTCACCATCGGCCAATAGGGAACGCCTTCGCGGGACCGGTCAAAGCCGAATGTTTTGCCGACACGCACAATGTTGTCGACCCATGCCTTCATCTGGGCGGGCATACCGAAATTATACATCGGAACGCCCGCGACAATAATGTCGGCACCCAAAAGTTCATCGACCAAAAGGTCACTTTCACGAAGAACGTCATGCATCCAGTCTTCGCGATCATCGGGTTTGGTAAACGCTGCATGGACCCAGTCGCCTGTGACAGGTGCGGGCGGATTTGCACCGACATCACGATAAATGATCTCGTCATTGGGCCGCGCGGAACGCCAATGTTCGATGAATTTGGCGGTCAGACGGCGGCTGTGGGATCCGTGCGGTTTCTGATCGGATCGGCCGGGGCGGGCGCTGCTGTCGATATGAAGAATTCTGGTCATCGCGGTCTCCGTTCTTGATGAAATCACTTCATCTGTGATCATGTGATGACCAAGACTTGCCTTGTTTTGATGCCTCGGGCAAAATCGAATTCATCATGTTATAGATGAGTTGAATTCATCCATATGTCTTTACCGCCCCTTGCTGCCTTGCGCGCGTTCGAAGCCGCTGCACGTCATCAAAGCTTTAAAAAAGCTGCTGGCGAGATTGCCGTAACACCAACGGCCATCAGCCATCAGATACGCCTTCTTGAAGAAGCGCTGGGTGTGCGTCTGTTTGATCGCAAACCACGCCAGGTCGTATTAACCCAGGCCGGGCAGGAACTTTATCCCGTGCTTCGTGATGGCTTTGTATCCTTTGCCAATGCGGTGGATGCTATTCGTCGCCGCAAAACAGCGCGTGGTTTGACGGTTTCGGTTCTTCCGTCTTTTGCCGCCAAATGGCTGTTGCCCCGTTTGCCTGATTTTCAGAAACGCCATCCTGATATTCATCTGCGTCTTCATACCTCGGCTGCGGCAGTTGATCTTGCCAGCGGGGTGGTGGATGCCGCGATCAGATACGGGCGCGGGCCATATCCGGGGCTTGTTGCCCAAACGATGTTTCGTGAAACCTTTGCCCCGCTTTGCAGCCCGATGTTGGGCATTCAAAGCGGTGATGATCTTTGCAATGCGACCTTGCTGCATCTTGATTGGCTTAGTCCCGATGACGTGACGCCGACTTGGGAACGCTGGGCTGCGGCAAACGGGATCAAGGGGCTTAAAACATCGGGGGGCATCAGTTTTTCCGATGATACCCACGCCATTCAGGCGGCAATTGCCGGGCAGGGTGTGGTTCTTGCCAGTCCGGCAATGGCGCGCGATGAACTTGATGCCGGTCTTTTGACCATGCCCTTTGATCAACATCTGGACGGTCATCCCTATCATTTCCTGCATACCGGACGCGGTACCAACCGGGCAGAGGTCGATGCATTCGCCGACTGGATTTCAAACCAGGTCGCCACTTTGCCAACCGCATCCTGAAAATCCGCTGATTGATCATTGACCTGATCAGGCAGTTGGGAAACCATACGTGCCCGTTTCCATTCACCCGTCAGGTGCAATATGCCACGTTTTGCCGCCAATCTTTCGTTTCTGTTTGCCGATCTTCCGTTTGAAAAACGATTTGCGGCGGCGGCCGATGCAGGATTTGTCGGGGTTGAATATATCGGTGCCTATGACATGCCGTTATCGACGGTCAAATCACTGCTGACCGATAACGGCCTTGAACAGGTCTTGTTCAATCTTCCCGCCGGCAACTGGGAATCCGGTGACCGCGGCCTTGCCTGTCGTCCGGGGCGCGAAGACGAATTTCGCGATTCTGTGGTCAAGGCGCTTGATTACGCGGCGGCAACCGGCTGCAAGATGCTTCATTGCATGGCCGGTGTGATGGGGGAAAACGAAAATTCCGGCGAACTGGCGCGTCTTTATTGCGACAACCTGCTTTATGCCGCCGACCTTGCCGATCAGGCCGGGGTCGATATCCTGATCGAACCGATCAATCCGGTTGATATGCCGGGATATCTTTTGAATTCCGTCGAACAGGCCGCCGTGATCCTTGAGCAGCTGGGTCATCCGCGCCTGAAGCTGCAATTTGATATCTATCACGCGCAAATTGTCGGCGGGAATATCGCAGCCCGCCTGGACAAGCATCTTGATCGCATTGCCCATGTGCAGGTTGCCGGCGCGCCGGGCCGTCATGAACCTGATAGCGGGGAACTGAACTATCCGTTCCTGTTCTATATGCTTGATCGCATTGGCTATGACGGCTGGATCGGTTGCGAATACAAGCCGCATGGCAAAACCGAAGACGGGCTTGGCTGGGTTCGGCCATGGATGCCAAAACCCGGTGCCTGAGCCCGTCTTGTCAGGCTGGCTATTCGATCAGAATGGCCCGGAAGTCGTTGACATTGGTTAATGTCGGGCCGGTAATGATCAGATCATCAATCCGTGCAAAGGCGCTATAGGCATCGTTATTGGCAAGATATTGCCGCAAATCAACACCGGCTTTCTGTGCCTTTTGCCAGCTTGTCCCATCCATGATCGCACCGGCATTGTCTTCGCTGCCGTCAATGCCGTCGGTGTCAATGGCGATGGCGCTGAACCCCGGCTGATCGCGCAACTGGATCAGAAGCGACAGCAAAAATTCGCTGTTGCGTCCGCCGCGTCCGCCTTTGCTTCGTACTGTTACCGTTGTTTCCCCGCCCGAAAGCAGGACACAAGGTTTGGCGGCCGGTTGCCCGTGATTGGCGACCTGATGGGCGATACCGGCATGCATGATGGCGACCTCGCGCGATTCCCCTTCGATTGCATCGCCAAGGATCACCGGGTTCAGACCCATTTTGCGGGCCACTTCTGCGGCGGCTTCAAGGCTGTCTTGCGGGCGTGACAGCATGATGGTCTCATGCCCGTCAAAGCAGGGATCATCGGGTTTGACCGTTTCATCATCGGCACTGCGCAAAAGTTTTTCGGCGGCCTCGGGAATGTCGATCTGATAATGGCGGATGATATCAAGCGCGTCCTGACCCGATGTCGGGTCGGCAACGGTCGGTCCCGATGCGATGATCGCCGGATCGTCGCCGGGCACATCCGAAACCAGATAGGTTATCATGCGGGCCGGTGCGGCGGCCTTGGCAAGGCGTCCACCCTTGATCGCCGAAAGATGTTTGCGCACACAGTTCATTTCCGAAATTGTCGCACCACTGCGCAGCAATGCCTTGTTGATCGATTGCTTGTCATCAAGGGTCAGTCCCGGACCGGGCAGGGCAAGCAGGGCCGACCCGCCGCCCGAAATCATGCAGACCACCAGATCATCTGGGCCCGCCGACTGAACGATTTCAAGAATGCGTTTCGCGGCTTCTTCGCCCGCAGCATCCGGCACAGGGTGCGATGCCTCGACGATTTCAATCTTCTCACAGGGAACAGCGTGGCCATAACGCGTGACAACAAGTCCTTCAAGATCGCCTTTCCATTCCTGCTCAAAGGCGCGCGCCATGTTGGCCGATGCCTTGCCAGCACCAATGACAATGGTTTTTCCTTTGGGCGGGGATGGCATGTTGCGGGGGATCTGAACACCGGGATCAGCCGCCTTAAGGGCCGCATCCATCAAAGCCAGAAGTTTCTCGCGAGATGTCGTCATATCGGGGTTCCCTGAATGTATTTTATGATGTTTTCGGCCTTGTTTCGGGGGGGCGATCAGGTCGCCTGTTTGTCCGAAGCCGTTTTAAAGAAATCAAGCACCGCCTGAAGGTGATTGGACATTGCCTTTTCGGCGGCATCCGGGTCACGGGCGGCGATTGCTTCGATGATGTCGCGATGGTGGTCCTGAACCATACGGTCAAAGGACGGGCCGCTCATTGAATTGAAACGGATTTCAGTAAGGGCAGCCTGCAACACGTCATGAAGCATCTTCATCACGTGATAATAAATGATCGACCCGGTGGCACGTCCGATCATCATATGCAGACGATGGTCATCATCGGCGCGATATTTGGCCGCACGTCGCGGGTCATGGGCCTGACGGAAGGCCAGCCGCAACAGTTTGATATCCTCGTCACTGGCATTGATCGCCGCACGCCGTGCCGCCCATGTTTCAAGCGTGCAGCGGATTTCCTGCAAATCGCGCAGGTTATTGATCGAATCGCGCACAAGATCGGTCATCGCCGTATCCATATCGATCCCGGTCGATGACAGGATTTCGGTGCCGCCCCCCTGAACCGCGCGCAAATAGCCGCGGGTCTTAAGTTTTTGCAGGGCCGCACGTACCGAAACCCGGCTGACTTTCATGCTTTCGGCAAGCTGACGTTCACCGGGCAGGCGGTCCCCGGGCAGGAAGATACCATCGGCAATCTTTTCAAGAATTTGATCAGCAACCTGATCGGCAATCCGTTTGGGACGTTTGGCGTCCTGGTTGTCGGATGCCGGGCTTGATTTGGCAGACGGCATGTTGGGTTTACTCCAATCGTGTTCTTCGGCGCCAACGCAGGTGAAAATCGGGTTCTGACCATAATGGTCATACCACTTTACGGGATGTTGGGGGCCGACGCAAAGCGTCGATGTGTGAAGTGATGCGATATTGCAGGGCTATCTTGTCTCTTGGGCGATAAATTGATAGTTCAACAAGTGCCTGAACGATTGCCAGCACCGTTTTCTCCCTGTCTGGAACTGTTCAGCCTGACCTGCCACCTTTACCCAAAATACTGACTTTCAGGAGAATACGCGTGTCTCACCATGCAGGGGCCCTGTTGGGCCAAGATGATCCGGCCCCGTTTGAAGTTCTCAACGAAAATGGCAAAGGGCATTCGCTTTTTGTTTGCGACCATGCATCGCGCGCTATTCCCAAAAGTCTTGGCACCCTTGGTCTGCCCGAAGAGGAACGCAAACGTCATATCGGTTGGGATATCGGTGCGCGCAAAGTGACCGAAATTCTGGTTGAACGGTTCGATTGCCCGGCTGTTCTTGGCGGGTATTCCCGTTTGGTGATTGATTGCAACCGTCAACTTTGGGATCCGACCGGCATGCCGGAAATCGCCGATCAGACGGTTGTTCCGGGCAACAAGAATGTCTCGCCGACCGAACATATGAAACGCATCCGCGAGATTTTCCTGCCCTATCACGGTGCGATCGAAGAACGCATTGCCAATTTCCACGCGCATAAAATCGTCCCGGCCCTGATTGCGATCCACAGCTTCACCCCGGTGTTCCAGGGCTTTGAACGCCCGTGGGAAATCGGTGTCTTGTGGGATCAGGATGATCGTATTCCGGTACCGCTTCTGGCCAAGCTGCGCGAACAGAATCCCGATCTGACCATTGGCGATAACGAACCCTATTCCGGGCAGCACATGGCCGATTACACCATTGACCATCATGGCGAAGCCGGCGGGCTTCCCTGTGTGTCGATTGAAATCCGTCAGGATCTGATTGATACTGACGAAGGTTGCGAGAAATGGGCAAAGATCCTTGGCGATGCCTTTGTCGATATTCTTGCCGACCCGAACCTTTACAAGATTCGGAGAGACTGATTTGGTTGGGTCCAGTGCGCGCGAACCGGGATTTTCCATCGGGATCGAAGAAGAATTCTGGCTTGTTGATCGCCAAAGCCGCGATCTTGCCAAGGACCCGCCCGCCGATTTCCTGAAAGACGCCAAGGCAGAACTTGGCGATCAGGTTTCCAGCGAATTCATGCGTTGTCAGATCGAAACCGGAAGTACGGTCTGTAACAGTGCGGCCGAGGCCCGTGCGCAACTTGTCCATATGCGTTCCACCCTGTCCGGGGTGGCTGCGAAATATGACATGGCGCTGCTTGCGGCCTCGACCCACCCGTTTGCGCAATGGGACAGTCAGAAACATACCGACGGTGAACGCTACAACACGATTGCGCGTGACCTGCGTACCGTGGTTGATCGTTTGCTGATTTGCGGGATGCATGTCCATATCGGGATCGAGGACGATGATCTGCGGATCGAACTGATGGCGCAGGCAAGTTACTTCCTGCCACATCTTTTGGCCCTGACGACAAGTTCGCCGTTCTGGCGGGGCAGGGATACCGGTCTTCAGACGTTCCGGCTTTCGGTGTTTGACAACCTGCCACGGACGGGGCTTCCGGAAGTTTTCGGGTCTTGGGCGGAATATCGTCGCCATGTCGATATGCTGATCGAGGCAGGCGTGATCGAAGACGGCACCAAGCTTTGGTGGGATTTGCGGCCCTCTGATCGCTGGCCGACGCTTGAAATGCGCATTGCCGATGTTTGTACCGATCTGGAAGATGCGATTTGCGTGGCATCGATTACCCGTTGTGTGATGCGCATGCTGTATCGTTTGCGGCGCAATAATCAGCGCTGGCGCATTTATTCGAACATGCTGGTGCGCGAAAACCGCTGGCGGGCTTGCCGATATGGCAGTGATGCCGGGGACAAGGCGGGACTGATTGATTTCGGGCGCGGGGAAATCGTGCCCTATGCCGATCTGGTCGAGGAAATCCTTGAACTGATCCGCCCTGATGCCGAGTATTTCGGCTGTGTTGCCGAGGTCGAACATGCCCGCGAAATCATCCATCGCGGCACCAGTGCGCGCCGTCAGCGCGAGATCTACAATGCCGCCATCGAACGTGGGGCCAATGTCGATGATGCCTTGCTGGCAGTGGCTGATTGTTTGATCGAACGAACCGTGCCGGGATCAGGCAATCTGTCCTGATGGCACTTGTCAGCGGCCAGTGCATTGAGTATCGTCGCGCCGCATTGAAAATTTCGCGCACCGGGTATCCGCTGTGCAATCCATCATCGGAGAAGAATTGATGACCGAAGTCGGTGGTATCGCAGCCGATCAGCTTGCGAGCTATGTTGAGCGTATCGAACGTCTCGAAGAAGAAAAGGCCAACCTGATGGCCGACATCAAGGAAGTCTATGGCGAAGCCAAGGCCCTTGGCTATGACGTGAAAATCCTGCGCCAGATCATCCGTCTGCGCAAAATGGAAGACCACGAGCGCACCGAACAGGAAGAAATCCTCGAGGTCTACAAACGCGCACTGGGAATGAGCTGACAATTCCTGTCAGGAGACATTCACGATCCCGAGAAGCCCGCTTTCGAGCGGGCTTTTGTTTTTGTAGGATTTCGTCATGGAAACGCAAACCCGTCCCCAAATCACTGCCGAAGTCACCAATGGTGTCTGTCGGCTTTTGTATCATCATCAGATGTCCTGTCTGACCGAGCTTCGGTTGGGGAATGGTCGTCGGCTGGATGTTTTGGCATTGGGGGCCAAGGGGGAATTGTGGGCAGTCGAAGTCAAATCCTCGGTCGAGGATTTCCGGGCTGACCAGAAATGGCAAAGCTATCTTGATTATTGTGACCGCTTTTTCTTTGCCGTGCCGATGGATTTTCCGCGCGATCTGATCCCTGATGATGTCGGGTTGATTATTGCAGATCGATTTGAAGCCGCGATTATTCGCCAATGTGAGGAAACCTCACTTTTGGCCGCAAGGCGCAAAAAGCTTTTGATTTCGTTTGGGCAAACGGCGGCGGCCCGTCTTCAGGGTGGGGGCAGTGACGCGGTGTTTGTGACCTGAGCGGCATAAACAAAAGGCCCCGAAGAATACCCGGGGCCTTTTGTCGATTGCAGGGATTTACTCCGCTGCCTTGAGGTGCTCTGGCGGGTTGCGGAACTGTTCGATCAGTTCGGCTTCGCGTTTCTTTACCTTGGCGATATTGGCGTCCTTGACATGTCCATAACCGCGAATTTGTTCCGGAAGCGCCAGCAACGCATTGGCAATGCGGAAGTTGTCCGCAGTCAGGCCGTCGATAACTTCTGTAACAAGCTTCTCGTAATCGGCAATCAACTGGCGTTCCATCTTGCGTTCATGGGTACGGCCAAACGGATCAAGCGATGATCCGCGCAGGAATTTGAATTTCGCAAGTATGCGGAAAACACTCATCATCCAGGGGCCATAGGTCGATTTTTTCAGCTGACCGCTTTCCGGGTCCTGGGTCGCAATGGCCGGCGGGGCAAGGTGGAAGTTGATCTTGTAATCACCGGTAAAGTTTTTCGCCAGTTTGGCAAGGAACCTTGGATCGGTATAAAGACGTGCGACTTCGTATTCGTCCTTGTAGGCCATCAGTTTGAAGTAATATTTGGCAACCGTGCGGGACAATTCATCACCACCACCAAGCCTCTTTTCTGCAGCAGCAACCTTGTCAACCAGGGCAACAAACCGATCCGCATAAGCCGCATTCTGATAGTCGGTCAGGAAGGCCCGACGTTTGGCAACGATATCGGAAAGTTCGGTTGCGATCGGATGGGCTTCGGCTTCGTTCGGGCCGACCACATCAATTACCCGTTTGGGATCGTGGGCATAAAGGCGGCCCCAGTGGAAGGACTGCTTGTTCATATCCACACCAACACCATTAAGCTCGATCGCCTGCATCAGGGCTTCTTCACTGATCGGGATCAGGCCGCGCTGCCAGGCAACACCCAGCATGAACAGGTTGGTCGCAATCGAATTGCCCATCAGGCGAGTTGCAATGTCACTGCCTTCGACAAAATGCACCGCATCCGCCCCACACGCATCATTAATGACTTTCATATGCTCGTTGGTCTTGAGCTGGAAGTCCGGATTGCGGGTAAAGGCACCGGTGACGGTTTCATGGGTGTTGATCACCGCCTGCGTGAAGTTGCGGCGCATCTTGGCAAGGCCTTCGTAACTTGCCGCAACCAGAAGATCACAGCCCAGAACCACATTGGCTTCACCGGCCGGAATGCGGGCAGCATGCAGTTTGTTCTGGTCATTGGCAAAGCGGATATGACTGACAACCGCACCGCCTTTTTGCGCCAGACCCGCCATATCAAGCCCGACAATGCCTTTGCCTTCGATATGGGCTGCCATGCCAAGCAACGCGCCGATGGTCACAACACCCGTGCCACCAACCCCGGTGATCAGAACCGACCACGGATCATCAATATCGGGCAGGGTCGGACGTGGCAGGCTGGCAAATACCGCATCACCTGATTTATCGCCTTTGGCCGCGGCTTCGGGCTTGCGCAATGATCCGCCTTCGATGGTGACAAAGCTTGGGCAGAAGCCATTCAGACAGGAGAAATCCTTGTTACAAGCCGACTGGTCAATCGCACGTTTGCGGCCAAATTCGGTTTCGACCGGCACAACCGCAAGGCAGTTGGACTTCTCACTGCAATCGCCACAGCCTTCGCAAACCAGATCATTGATGAAAACGCGCTTGGGCGGATCGACCATCAGTTTGCGTTTGCGACGACGGCGTTTTTCCGCAGCACAGGTCTGATCAAAGATCAGGATCGAAACGCCTTCGATTTCACGCAGTTCTTTTTGGGTGCTATCAAGCTCATCGCGGTGGCGAATATCAACACCCGGCGCAAAGTCCGATCCCATCGGATATTTGTCAGGTTCGTCCGACAGGACGATGATGCGTTTTGCACCCTCGTCATACATTTGCCGGGTGATTTGCGGTACGGTCAACGGACCGTCAACCGGCTGTCCGCCTGTCATGGCGACCGCATCGTTAAACAGAATCTTGTAGGTAATATTCACACCCGAAGCGACGGCGGCACGCACGGCCAAAGACCCGGAATGGTAATAGGTCCCATCGCCCAAATTCTGGAATACGTGCTTTTCATTGGTAAAGGGTGCCTGACCGATCCAGGTGACACCTTCGCCGCCCATATGGGTAAAGGTTTCGGTCGAACGGTCCATCCAGTTGACCATGTAATGGCACCCGATACCGGCCATCGCGCGGCTTCCTTCGGGGACCTTGGTTGAACTGTTATGCGGACACCCCGGGCAGAACCACGGAATGCGGGCCACATCCGGGCGCGGTTCGGCGATTTCCTTTTCCTTTTCGGCAAGCCAGTCGATGCGTTCATGAATGGCCGGGCTGTCATAGAAACGTTTGATGCGTTCGGCCAGAACCACGGCAATACGTGCCGGGGTCAGTTCATCCATTGATGGCAGGATCCATTCGCCTTTTTCATCGAATTTGCCGATCACGGTCGGGCGGACGTCTTCGCGCCAGTTATAAAGCTGTTCCTTGACCTGGTTTTCCATCACCGCGCGCTTTTCCTCGACAACGATGATTTCTTCCAGACCCATGGCGAATTCACGTACATCGTCACGGTTGAGCGGCCAACTCATCCCGACCTTTAGAACCTTGATGCCGATCTTTGCGGCGTCTTCCTCGGAAATACCAAGGTCGTCAAACGCCTGCATGACATCAAGATATGCCTTGCCGGTGGTAATGATGCCAAGCCGCGCATTCGGGCTGTCGATCACGGTTTTATTGAGCTTGTTGGCACGCGCATATGCCAGTGCGGCATACAGCTTGTACTTCATCAGGCGGTGTTCCTGTTCCTTTGGCGTATCTGGCCAACGGATATGAAGCCCGCCTTCGGGCATGACAAAATCGGTCGGGATGACGGGCGTGATGCGGTCCGGGGCAACATCAACCGCGGCCGAGCTTTCAACGGTTTCGGCGATGGTTTTCATCGCCACCCAGCACCCGGAATAGCGGCTCATGGCCCAGCCATGAATACCGAAATCAAGAATATCCTGCACACCTGACGGGTTCAGCACCGGGATCTGTGCGTCAATAAACGCATATTCGGTCTGATGGGGCAGGGTGGATGATTTGCACGAATGGTCATCCCCGGCCAGAACCAGAACACCGCCATGTTTGGATGTGCCAGCATGGTTGGCATGTTTGAACACGTCACCGGACCGGTCAACACCCGGGCCCTTGCCGTACCACATGCCAAAGACGCCATCATATTTGGCGTCCTTGTACATATTGACCTGCTGGCTGCCCCAGACGACGGTTGCGGCAAGGTCTTCGTTTACACCGGCCTGAAATTCGATCTGTTGTTTGGTCAGGAACTTCTTGGCCCGCCAAAGTTGCTGATCCAGTCCGCCCAGCGGCGATCCGCGATATCCCGAAATACAGCCTGCCGTATTCAACCCGGCGCGCGCGTCAAGCTGGCGCTGCATCAGGGGCAGGCGCACCAGTGCCTGAATACCTGTCAGGTAAACCCGACCCTCTTCCAGGGTGTATTTGTCGTCCAGACTGATTGCCGCCAATTGTGCCATGACCGGTCTCCCTTGGGATCTCTCTGATATTCGGGTCATTCGGGTCTTACGCACTGCATTTTATTATATGGGATGTGGTGCAGTGTTTCGGTATGACCTGTTCTCTCATTCATTCGGGTCGGTTTGCGGGACCATCACCGAATACAAGAATGGTAATGAATACTGACCTTTTTTCAAAATGAACTCGCATCGCAATGCGTAAAACGCCCGATTGCATCGGTTGACGTTGGGTCAACTTATTATTTACTTATTCCGGTACCGATTTACGCGCAATATAATTGCGTCTCTGTTGCGATGCGATATTCCAGCAATGATCGAGTCTGTCTTCTGGCCGGGAAAAACAATGTGCTATGGTCAGACAGATTTTAATGCAGCAATCAGTGGGGGCATAAGATGGAACAGCGTGTTTCGCTGATTACCTTGGGCGTTGCCGATCTGGATCGTTCGCGCCGGTTCTATGAAAACGGTCTTGGCTGGAAAATGACCGAAATGGTCGAAGGGCAGGTGGTGTTTTACCAACTGTCCAATGGTCTTGCCCTTGGCCTGTTCGGACGTGATGCGCTTAAGGAAGACGGCAAGTTCGATGATGATACGGGGGCCAGCTTTGCCGGGCTGACCCTGGCCTTTAACGCGCGCAGCGAAGAAGAAGTCGATCTTGTCATGGCCGAGGCCGAGAAAGCCGGGGCCAAAATCCAGAAGCCGGCCGAAAAGGTTTTCTGGGGCGGGTATTCCGGATATTTCCGCGACCCGGATGGTCACGCCTGGGAGGTTGCCTTTAACCCGTTCTGGGAAATCGATGATCGTGGCAATCTGATCATCCCGACCAACAAGGAATGATCATATTTTCCGAGCGACCCCGTATCCGGTTGCCGTAAAGGCGGAAACTGGCCGCGGGTTCCGGGGCTGCCCACCATCCCCCGGATTTCAGATCAGTGCTTTGGGCTTGCATTTGCAGGGCCAAGAAGACAAAACACAAAAGGTTTTTGTTGTTTTGAATGGCGCGGGAAACAGACAGGATAAAATATGTCGCACGCAGACTGGATCATGCAGTTTCCCGGATTGTCGCGTTTGTCGACGGAGCTTCGCCAATATCTGACCGATAACAGCCGGGTTATTGATATTCCGGTCGATACCGTGATTTTTGGCCCGGGAAAGCCACCCGAACAGTTATTGTTGCTGCTTAGTGGCACGGTGCGGGTTCAGAAAACATCTGAAACCGGGCGTGAAATTGTTCTGTATCGTGTGCATGCCGGTGAAAGCTGTGTGTTAACCACAGCCTGTCTGATGGCATATGAAGATTATTCCGCCGAAGGCATCGCAGAAACCGGATTGCAGGCGGTGGCCATTCCCCGTGATGTGTTTGATCGCATGGTTGCGGATTCACCGGAATTTCGCCAGTTCGTCTTTATGGCCTATTCGCGCCGCATGACCGACCTGTTTGCAGTGGTCGAAGAAATCGCGTTTCGCAGGCTCGATATCCGGCTGGCGCAAAAGCTGATCGAATTGTCATCCGAACAGCACACCATCCAGACAACCCACCAAAAACTTGCAGGCGAGCTTGGCACCGCGCGCGAAGTCATTTCCCGCCAGCTTGCCGAATTTCAGCGTCGGGGCTGGATCGAACAGGCGCGCGGAGTCATCCATATTCTTGACCGCGATCAGATCAAGGCGTTGGCAAAACAGTAAAGACACCTGATTTCAGGCTTCTGTTTCATTAATAAAATCAAAAAATTATAATATTTGAATGTGTTTGGTGACTTGGTCACAGACGCGCTTCACAATGACTGGGTAGGATGATCTCAACAGTGTTTAACGGCGCCGGAACTGTGCGCCTGACCGAAGGAGATACCATGTCCCCGTATCCGGTAAATATGTCTGCAAAGCCAGACGTTCGCGCATTCTTTGACGACGCAACCAACACCATCAGCTATGTGGTCAAGGACCCGGAAAGCAACGCCTGTGCCGTGGTCGATTCCGTCATGGATATCGACTATGCCGCGGGCCGCATCAGTTTTGATCACGCAGACGCCATCATCAAGGATATTCGCGAACGCGAACTTGATCTGCAATGGATCATTGAAACCCACGTTCATGCCGATCACCTGTCTGCGGCCCCCTATATCCAGCAACAGCTGGGCGGAAAGCTGGGCATCGGGGCCAATATCCGGGTTGTTCAGGAAACCTTTGGCAAGATCTTCAACGAAGGGACCGAGTTCCAGCGTGATGGCAGCCAGTTCGACAAGCTGTTTGAAGATGGCGATACCTATCAGGTTGGATCCATGACCTGCTTTGCGATCTTTACGCCGGGCCATACGCCGGCCTGCATGGTGCATGTCATGGGGGATGCTGCCTTTGTCGGGGATACGCTGTTCATGCCTGATGGCGGTTCGGCGCGCGCCGATTTCCCGGGCGGGGATGCCGGTGTTTTGTATGACAGCATTCAAAAGGTGCTGTCACTGCCCGACGAGATGCGTCTTTTCATGTGCCATGACTATGGACCCAATGGCCGTGACATTCGCTGGGAAACCACGGTTGGTGACGAACGCCGGTTCAACATTCATGTTGGCGCGGGCAAGACACGCGAAGAATTCATCAAATTCCGCACAGAACGTGATGCACAGCTTGATATGCCGCGTCTGATCCTGCCATCGCTGCAGGTCAATATGCGTGCGGGTCAACTGCCCAAGGATCAAAGCGGCCGCCTGATGCTCAAGGTTCCCCTGAACGGGTTGTAAGGCTGCGCCTTGAACCTTTGCAATATGATCGAAAGTTGCCAAACATGACCTTGCCGCGTCTTGGGAAATATATCCCCGTCCTTGACTGGGGCCGCAGCTATGACCGGACTGCGTTCGGCAATGATATGGTTGCTGCCATCATTGTGACGATCATGCTGATCCCGCAATCGCTGGCCTATGCGCTTCTGGCGGGATTGCCGCCAGAAGCCGGGCTTTATGCATCGATTGTCCCGATCATTCTTTATGCCATTTTCGGCACAAGCCGCGCATTGGCCGTTGGGCCGGTGGCCGTGGTTTCGCTGATGACGGCCGCTGCGATCGGCAATGTGGCCGAGGCAGGCACGATGGGCTATGCGGTGGCGGCCCTTACACTTGCGGCGCTTTCCGGGGCGATCCTGCTTGCGATGGGGGTGTTCAAGCTTGGTTTCCTGGCCAACTTTCTGTCCCATCCGGTGATTGCCGGATTTATCACCGCATCGGGCATTCTGATTGCGACAAGCCAGATCAGGCACATTCTGGGCGTGGATGCCGGCGGGCATAATCTTTGGGAAATGGTGACATCCCTTGTTGCGCATCTTCCGCAAACCAATCCGATGACCCTGTTGATTGGCGGGCTTGCAACGCTGTTTCTGTTCTGGGTGCGCAAGGGGCTTAAACCCGCCTTGCGCAAAATCGGCATAGGGCCACGACTTGCCGATGTCGTGACAAAGGCCGGACCGGTTGCCGCGGTCATGGTGACGACCTTTGCGGTTTGGCAGTTTCATCTGGCCGATGGTGGCGTGAAAATTGTCGGCGACGTGCCCCAAAGTCTGCCGCCGCTGACCATGCCCGATTTTTCGGTCGGACTGGTGTCGGATTTGCTGGTGCCAGCCATTCTGATTTCTGTAATCGGATTTGTTGAATCGATCTCGGTTGCGCAAACCTTGGCCGCCAAGCGCCGTCAGCGCATCAACCCGGATCAGGAACTTATTGGTCTTGGTGCGGCAAACATCGGGGCGGCCTTTACCGGTGGCTATCCGGTGACCGGTGGCTTTGCCCGTTCGGTTGTCAATTTCGATGCCGGTGCGCAAACCCCGGCGGCCGGTGCCTTTACCGCAATTGGTTTGGCGATCGCGGCTATCGCGCTTACGCCGCTTGTTTATTTCCTGCCCAAGGCAACGCTTGCCGCCACGATCATTGTGGCCGTGCTGTCGCTGGTCGATTTTTCGATCCTTAAAACCAGCTGGCAATATTCAAAGGCCGATTTCGTCGCGGTGCTGGCAACGATCCTTTTGACGCTGGGCTTCGGTGTTGAAGTCGGGGTGACGTCGGGTGTTGTGCTGTCGATCGGGTTGTTCCTGTATAAAACGTCACGGCCCCATATTGCCGAGGTCGGACTGGTGCCAAGCACCCAGCATTTCCGTAACATCAAACGTCACAAGGTGATTACCGATCCATCGATCCTGACGATCCGCATTGACGAAAGCCTGTATTTTGCCAATGCCCGTTTTCTTGAAGATTACATCTTTGATCGTGTGGTCGGGGATGACCGGCTCAGGCATGTCATTCTGATGTGTTCGGCCATCAACGAGATTGATCTGAGCGCACTGGAATCGCTTGAAGCCATCAATCACCGGCTTGATGAAATGTGTATTGCCCTGCATCTGTCAGAAGTCAAAGGCCCGGTGATGGACCGTCTGAAATGCGCCCATTTTCTTGATGATCTGACCGGAAGGGTTTTTCTGTCGCAATATGACGCCATGCGCGAGCTGCTTGGCAAATTATCGGTGTCTGATGCGATTGACACGAATGACAATTCATCTGCCAAAACCGGCTGAAAACATAAAAAAGCCCGGCATTCGATTTGCCGGGCTTTTTCGCAATTCAGAATATCTAGCGGTTTCTGAGATGGGTCAGAAGATAAATCAGACCACCGGCAAGCAATCCCCAGAATGCCCCGGAAATTCCATAGAATGTCAGTCCGGCGGCCGTAACGATAAAGGTCACGGCGGCGGCCTCGCGGGCGTCTTCCTCGCGAAAGGCGGCAACGGCTGATCCGGCAAAGGCGCCAATCAGGGCCAGTCCGGCAACCGCTTCGATCAGGATGCCCGGTGCAAGGCTGATAAAGGCCGTGACAAGACCGGCAAGCAATCCGAACACGATATAGAAAACACCGCCTGATACCGCCGCCCAATACCGTTTGGCCGGATCGGGATGGGCATCCTTGCCCGCGCACAGGGCTGCGGTAATGGCCGCCAGATTGACCGCATGACCACCGAACGGGGCCGAAAGCAGTGAAAAAATACCCGTCACGGTAAAAAGCGGGCCGGGCGGGGTGTCATAGTCATTGGCGCGCAAGACCGCCGTGCCCGGAATGTTTTGCGATGCCATGGTGACGATAAACAACGGAAGCGCAATGCCGACCAGACCACCAAGCGTGAAAACCGGCATCACAAATTCGACCGGCGGGGCGATCGATCCGCTTAAATCCGACAGCGCATTTTCCGGGAAATCGACCCCGAAAATCATGACGGCGATAAAGGCCAGCAAGGCCGCAGGCACCGCCAGAAGACGATTAAATCGCCCGACCACCAGCCAGGCAATCGCAATCGGCAGGCCAAGCAACGGATCAAATGCAACCGCCTTGACCGGGGCCAGACACAGGCCCAGCAACACCCCGGCCAGCATCGCATTGGCAAGTGGGGCAGGAATGCCGGCAACGGCCCGGCCCAACGGTTTCCACACGCCGCTTATGATGATCAGGATTGCACAGACGATAAACGCACCGACCGCAACCGCAAATCCGCCTTCGATCGCACCGGATGTGGCAAGCAAAGCCGCCCCGGGCGTTGACCAGGCGATGCTGATCGGAAGACGGGTCTTGAGCGACAGCACAATCGCACACAGCCCCATGGAAATCGAAAGCGCCATCAGGCCCGATGCGGCTTGTTGCGGTGTTGCACCAACCGCACTCAGCCCCTGAAGGACAACAGCAAACGAACTGGCAGACCCGACAAAGCCTGCCAACAGGCCCATGAAAATACTCTGGGGCGAAATATCGCGCAGCATGGTGGCTCCGGAATATGGATGTTTTGATATCAAGGTGACGCGGTTTTCGACCCTAGCGGGAAGTCCTTGATCCCACCAGAAAAATTAAGGCCCTGCACCATGAGGTTGCAGGGCCAGATTCGGTATTTCGGATTTTTCAGGTTATTCACGAACGCAGTTCAAATTGCACTCTGCGTTTTTCGGTGTCCGATCCGCTTGCGACAAAGTTTTGTCCTGGGCGGTTCGTCCAAATGCCGTCAGCGTGAAGGCCATTGGTGCATTCCAATTCCCAGCTACCTGTCAGCGTTGTTTTCTGTGCATTCACCGCTGTTCCTGTGCATTGCGCACTTTCATCTGGGAGCGAGAATTTAAACTCGACTTGCGCTGCTGTTTCGCGGGTAACGGAGCCAGAAAATTCATCAACCAACCCGGCCCAGGAACCATTGATTGTTGTTAGTGGCAATTTTTTCGCGCCCGGCAGCGGGTTCACATTGGAAAATGCAGACGCAATGTTCTTTTTGTCATCTTCCGTTATCAGGTCAATTTTGTGAATGAACTCTTCAGGGGACACGCTGAACTTGTCGCCACAGGTTCCGAACTCGACGACAGCATCTGGAAGCCCGCGATCATTATCGTAGGGCGTCGGGCCCTTAAATCGCTTGGTAAAGCTGCCAACGATGCATTTGTCATTTTGGGCAAAATAGCCCTTTGTTCTCGGAGAAATCACGTCCAGTTCAACAAAGTCATCTTTGGAAACAGGAAATTTTTTCGCCAACTTTGTGAAAATGTCCACATTCGCGAAACGTCTCTCGTTACTGTCAGAGAACCAGGCTATGTTGATGAATTCAATCGTAATGAATGAACGCCCCGAATCCCAGATGATGGTTTCCATCCATCCCTGACCGTTGTTGCGCTGTTTTGCGTCTGTGATGTAGTCGCTGGAAGGTTTCAGGAAGGCGAAGGTGTTAAACCGACTTTCAGTTGGAGTAAAAGATCCCTTGTCGTCGATTTTCAGAGAACGACCTTTTACATCGGTCGGACCTCCGTCTGTTACGCATGCAGTTAATGAAGCCGTCATAACAAGCGCAAAGCAAAGTCTTGAGAGCATTAGAGAACTTTCTTTTTTGTCGGTGAATCGAACTTCACTAAACTAAGCCATCAAATGTTGTCATTCTACCTTAAATTGTTGCCGATGAAATGCAAACATCCCCTCGCATTGGAGGGGCTGTTTGTTTTACACCTATGAAGACTTATCGCTCGGTGATCTTGAACTCGATGCGCCGGTTGCGGCGATAGGCGATTTCATCGTCGCGGTTATCAAGGGGCTGATATTCACCAAAGCCTGCTGCTACCAGCCGGTTGGGCGGGACGCCCTGATCGATCAGGAATTTGACCACCGATATGGCACGTGCCGATGACAGTTCCCAGTTCGATGCGAATTTGAGGTTACGGATCGGAACCTTGTCCGTATGACCGTCAACACGCATGACCCAGTCAATATCGTCGGGAATTTCCGATGCAATCGTCGTCAGGGTCTGACCAAGTTTTGCCAGCTGTTCCTGACCTTCTTCGCCAAGATCGGCTGATCCCGATCCAAACAGAACTTCGGACTGGAACACAAAGCGGTCACCGACAACGCGGATATCCTGACGGTCGCCAAGAACTTCGCGCAGGCGGCCAAAGAACTCCGAACGATAACGCTGCAACTCGGCAACCTTGGTGGCAAGTGCCGCATTCAGGCGCTGTCCAAGATTGACGATCTGGGCTTCCTTGTCGGCATTCTCGCGTTCGGACGCCTCAAGTGCGGCTTCGATCTTTTGCAATTGCTGGCGCAGGGCAAGCATCTGCTGATTAAGGGCAGCGACCTGTGCCTGTGCTTCTGCGCTCAGATTTTTCTGGGTTTCAAGTTCCGATGCCCGCGAGGCGAGCAGTGCAGAAAGTTCTTCGATGCGGGTTTCCTGATCGGCGATCTTTTCTTCGCTGTTGCTGCGCAGTTCCGAAAGCTCGGTCTCCTTGGTTTCAAGGGTCGCCAAAGCAGCAAGAAGCTTCTTCTCGATCTCGTCAGCCGAAAGTTTGGCATCTGCAAGCTGGGTCGCAAGGGCGGCCGCGCGGGACTTCAAGTCGTCACGCTGGTCGCTGGTATTGGAAAGCTCGGTGGTCAACTGGGTCAGTTCCAGTTCCATCCGCTGATTGTTTCCACGTTCAAGCGACAAAAGATTGGTCAGCTCGTTGACCTGGGCGGTCAAATCGCTCAGTGCTTCGTCACGTCCCGAAAGGGCGGCACCCAGATAAACCTGCGCAATGACAAAGATCATCAGAAGAAAGATGATCACCATCAAAAGCGTTGCCAGCGCATCAACGAAGCCCGGCCAAGTATTCACATCGCGGTTACGACGGCGCGAAAGCCCGATCATGCGATCAGCCCTCCTCGGCGATGGCGGCGATGGTACGGGCCAGAAGCTTGATCTCGCTTCTGATTTCCTGTGTGGACTGCTGGCGGCCGACGGTCAGTTCTTCGGCAACACGGCCAAGCTGGTTATCAAGCGAACGGATATGGGCGCGCGTGTTGTCGTCAATCCCGAAGCTGCCCATTTTCATGGAGTCCGCCAGCTGATCAAGCACCGGTTTCAGGTGCATCTGGTTTTCCGCCAGCTTGACCATCAATTGCTGTTCGGCCTTCATCTGATCGGTCAGGGTCGACAATTTGTCGGCCAGATCAATCAGGGTATTGTGCGACTTGATTTGGGAGCTTTCCGAACGCTGGATGGAATTTTGCAGTCCTTCCATATTGTCGGCCATCTGTTCGATCAGTGCCGAAAGATAGGCCGGAACCGACTGTTCGCCATCCGAAAGCGCGCTTCCCGAACCCAGACGGGTGAAGCTTGAAAGCCATTCTTCAAGATCGTTGAAGAACCGGTTCTGGGCCTGACCGGCCTGCATATCCAGAAGACCAAGTGCCAGCGAACCGGCAAGACCAAACAGCGAGGACGAGAACGCCGTTCCCATGCCGCTCAGCGGCTCTGACAGGCCTTCCTTAAGATCAGAGAACCATAGATCCATGTTCGATCCGCTGCCGACATTGACATTGCCAATGACATCGGCAACCGAGTTCACGGTCTGAAGCAGGCCCCAGAAAGTACCCAACAGACCAAGAAACACCAGAAGACCAACGATATAGCGCGACAATTCGCGGCTTTCATCAAGGCGCGACCGGATGGAATCAAGGATGGTACGGGTCGATGTGGTCGAAAGTTGCGGGCGATCGCGGCGCTGTTCGGCCATCATGCTGGCCATCGGGGCCAGAAGTTTCGGCGGAACCTGTGATGTCAGGCCCGGGCGCGACCGACGGAAATCCTCGATCCAGGTGACTTCCGGTGACAGGCTGGCAGCCATGCGGAAGGTGTAAATCACCCCGACGACAAATACGCCAAGGATCAAGCCATTAAGAACAGCATTGGCCATAAAGGCATCAGACAATGCAGGGAACAGCAGGGCGCCGACCCCGACGATGATGGCAACAAAGATCGCCATACGTGTCAGATAACTTCCGGGTTTGGTAATGGGCAGGAGCGTACCTGCACCATTGGCCGATTGACTGCTCATGATGGATTAATCCTAGCGTTGAACGGTTTTGATATCGACGCGATCGGCAGGGCCGGACGGAACATTCGCACCCAGGGCACGAACATCAATGCGCGTTGAACGCACGCCCTGATCAATCAGATAGGAACGAACCTGAAGCGCACGCGACAGCGACAGGCGGCGCGCCTTGGATGCATTGGCACCATCGCCCTGGGCATAGGCCTGAAGCTGGATGCGAAGACTGTCATCCTTGTTCATTGCTGAAATCACCTGATCAAGCGCGCTTTTGGCCTGACCGGTCAGCTCAAAGCTGTCTGCGGCAAAGCCAAGGCTGTATTCGTCACTGCCAGCGGTCGGCATCGGGGCCGGTGCGGCCTGGTTTGCCGGGGGAACGGCTGCTTCCTCGGCGGCCGGTTTCGGTGCCGGTTCTGCTTTCGCTGCCGGGGCTGTTTCCGCCATGGTGGCGGCAGATTGCGTGGTGTCGGGTGACGGTGCCGGCGGCGGCGGAACTTCGTTGCCCTTGGCAATCGGTTCGACGACCGGTGCACTTGGTGCCGACGATGCGCCACTGTCATCAGACAAAAGCGGCGGGGCCTTTGGCGGTTCGACCATCTCGGCTGTTTCTGTCGTCGGGGCAGGTGCCGGTGCTGATACAGGTGCAGATGTAGACGCCGCTGCGACCGGTGTTGCCTGTGCCGGGCTCGAAGCCGGTGCTTCGGTCATGACCGGTGCGGCTGGTGCCGGTGTCGGTGCCGGGGCAGATGCCGGTTTGGTCAGCGGTGTTGGCGCATTTGCATTTGATGTGCTGCTGGCAACCGCGACCGGCGCGGCAGGCTTGCTGCGCGGCCCAGACGTCGGCGCAGGCTGTTCAAGGGCGATGACCTGATTGGCACCATCATCCATTGCCGCTGACGGGTTTACACCCGGGACACCATAAAATTCTGATTGGGTCGGAAATGCGCTGCCGCCAGCCGAACCATCAATGACAACCGTCTCAAAGTCGCTGTCATAGGTGCCTGCACTGCCGGTTTCGGCAAACTGGTTGCTGGCAAGAAATTCGGATTTCGGTTTGGTTTCCGGAAAGATCAGATCACCACCGGGCATCACGATATGTTCGCGTGACACGGACGGTGAAAGATATTGCGGGACGGTTGGCTGATCACCAAAACCGTCTGCGACGTCCCAGTTTACCTGGACGCTATTGTCAACCGAGACGGGGGAGTATTGCTGTGCGGATGCGTTCGCAGCAAAGAACACGGTGGTTCCCAGTGCAGCCGACATCGCAAGCACGGAAATCTTGGAATACCCCTTCATCAAATCGCAGGCCCCTTAATACCCTGTGTTTGAAATCGTCTTATAACGTTTTTCTTTTTTACACAGTTTTGTGTCGATCGTTAGGCACCCGGAAAATTTATCGAATGCCACCCCTGTTGTCTGGCAGCCCGTCAAATGGCTACGCAGTACCATGCACCATAGCTTAGAGACAGATAATGGACAACCGCTTTGACCGATAAAGCAAAAGGGGCACTTCGGTAAATTCCGAAGTGCCCCTTTCAAAAAACGGTAATAAAAGCGGGATGTTAGTCCGTGATCGCTTTCTTAAGCGTTTTGGCCAGAACCGGCTGGATATAGTCGTTGGCTGCAACCACGCTGCCGGTACCAAGCATGTTGGTGCCGCCATTGGCGTCGCGGACATAACCGCCGGCTTCGGTCACGATCAAAAGACCCGCAGCAATGTCCCAGGCATTGAGATGTGCTTCCCAATAGCCGTCATAACGACCGGCTGCGACATAGGCCAGATCAAGGGATGCGGCACCCATGCGACGAACACCCGCACAACGGTCCATGACCGAATGCAGCTGTTTTTCAAATGCAGCATGATCACCATGACCAAGATGCGGAACGCCACAAGCCAGAACACATTCGTTCAAACGACGGCGGCCGGAAACACGCAGGCGACGGTTGTCAAGAAACGCACCAAGGCCTTTTTCCGCCCAGAAGCACTCATCCTTGGCAACGTCATAAATCATGCCAGCGATGATTTCGTCACCCTTCTGAAGGGCAACCGAAATGGCAAAATGCGGAATGCCATGCAAGAAGTTGGTGGTGCCATCAAGCGGATCAATGATCCAGCGATGTTCCGGATCGGAACCCTTGACCTCACCGCCTTCTTCAAGAAGGAAGCCGTAACCCGGACGGGCACGTTCAAGTTCTTCACGCAGGCGTTTCTCGGCACGGTGATCAGCCGCAGATACGAAATCTGCCGGGCCTTTCATCGACACCTGAAGGTTTTCGACTTCACCGAAGTCGCGTTTCAGTCCATAGGCTGCCTTTTCGACAGCCTTGTACATAACGTTGATATTCGCAGAACGACGGGCGGCGCCTCGCACGGCATATCTCCCGGTGTTTGAATTAAAGAAAAACCGAAGGGCAGGGAACGCCCTTAGTCCTTGGCACGCTCGATATAGGTGCCTTCAACCGTGTTCACGACAATGCGCGTACCCGATTCAATATGCGGGGGCACCATCACACGAACACCGTTTTCAAGAACGGCCGGTTTGAAAGAAGAAGACTGGGTCTGACCTTTTACAACAGCATCGGCTTCGACAATCTGGAAGACGACATGTTCCGGAAGGGTCACGCCAAGCGGCTCACCTTCGAAGGATTCGATGGTAACAACCATGCCATCCTGAAGATAAACAGCGGGTTCGCCAACAAGGTCGGAATTGATCGTGATCTGATCATAGGTTTCGGTGTCCATGAAGGTGATCATGTCACCATCGGCGAACAGGTAGGTGTATTCTTTCTGCTCAAGGCGAACCTTTTCGACGGTTTCCGATGCACGGAAACGCTCGTTCAGCTTGGTGCCGGTACGAATGTCTTTAAGTTCAACCTGGTTAAAAGCACCGCCTTTACCCGGCTTTACAGCCTGGCATTTTACTGCACGCCACAGGGCACCTTTATGTTCGATAAGGTTACCCGGACGGATTTCGTTGCCGTTGATTTTCATGGCACCAACCGTTCTTTCAGATCACAGATTCACAATGCAATAGGGGGCACTCGCCCCATTTAAGGGGCTCTAACTATCAGTTTGGCTGTTTTGCTGCAAGCAGATTGATCAGGGTTATCGCGCATGACAGCCCGTCATTCCCGCATGGCTGGGGCCAAGCTTTTGCCACCCCTGACATTTTACGATGTCAGCCTGTCTCAGGCCTCGGTTGCGGCAATTGCCGCCTTGATGGCCCTGGCACCGGCTTCGGGTCCGTCCGGATAGTTCCAGACCCCGCCGGTCACGGCGACAAAATCCGCCCCGGCCAGAACAATCGGGGCGACATTGTCCGCGGTGATGCCGCCGATGGCAACACATGGCACCGTGGTAAAGGTCGTCCAGATTTCAAGAATTTCCGGTGTAACGCTGGTTTTGGCTTCTTTGGTCTGGGTCGGGTAAAACGCGCCAAAGGCAACGTAATCCGCACCCTTTTCACCAAGGATCATCGCGCGATGGCGGCTGTCATAGCACGATACACCAACGATATGTTCCTCGCCCATGATGGCGCGCGCCTCGTCATAGCTGGCGTCTTCTTCGCCAACATGGACGCCGTCACAGCCGGACTTTTTGGCAATGTCGGGGCGGTCATTAAGGATCAGCGGAATGTCGCGGTCGTTACACATCGGCAGGATGGTATCAATCGCCTTGCGGATTTCATCATCGCTGACATCTTTCAGACGAAGCTGCAGGCAATCAACCGCACCGGTATCAAGAACCGACTTCAGCGTCTCGCCAAAGGATGCAAGTTCGATTTTCGGCGGGGTCAAAAGATAAAGACCGGCAAGTTCGTCAGTGTTCACGGTGATAATTCCTGATGATTTCCTGCGTGTTATGTAACGCCTGGCGCTGCTTTTGGCAATTGCCTAGCCAAGGCTGGCACCAAGGCGCCGGTCGAGTTCATGATCGGGAAGCCGGTGGTCTTCCATCTCGTATATCGCATCGGCCGGGGGCGGGGCTGTGAAAACCTGAAATCCGCGTTGCTGACCCATGTCGCGCAGGTTTTCGGTTTGCCTGTTACCAGTCGGATCAATGATCACGCCATCCAGACCGATTTCGATCGCGGCCAGTGCCCCGGACATGCGCCCGCGACAATCAAGAATGGCGCGAAAGGCCGCAGTCGGAAACTCATCGCGTGTCAGCCCGACCAGACCGGCAAACCATTGTGCCCCGTTGATTTGGGCAGCATGTTCTGGCGACAGCAAAACAAATGGCCGGTCGGCCAACACACGACAGGCCGATCTGGCACCTTTTATGCCATGAATACGAATGACCGGATCGGGAAATACCGTCATCGGCAGGACCGTCTTACGATGCTTTGCGCGCGATATAGACCGTATTGATATCTTCACGGTCAATCAGCGGATGGCGGAATGTAATGACCTCGGCGCGAATGTCGTCAAAGGCCGCCGCCAGATTTTCTTCAAACCAGGGTTCGGGCAATTCTGTGGACCAAAGTGCAAACACCCCGCCCGGCACCAGATGTGTCGCAAGTTTCTGCAAGCCGTCCTTTGTATAAAGGCGCTTGTGATCGTCATGCAAAACATTGCCCGGTGAATGATCAACATCAAGCAGAATAGCATCATGTCTGGTATCGGGGCGTTGCGGGTTCATGCCCGCAATATCGGAAAGTGATGCCCCAAAGAAATCCGCATGAACCAGTTCGCAGCGCCGATCACCCGAAAGCTGTTCACCAAGTGGCAGCAATCCCTGCTGGTGCCATTCGATGACTTCGGGAAGGGTATCAAGAACCGTAAGCTTTCCGGTCTTCGGATTATCGAGCGCCGCCTTTGCGGTATAGCCAAGGCCCAGTCCGCCAACCACAACATCAAGGCTGTCACCGGCAAGGTCCGCCAGCCCAAGGTCGGCCAGCGCGATTTCAGCATCGGTAAACAGGCTCGACATCAGGTATTCGTCATCAAGCTTGATTTCATAAACATCGATATCAAGGCTGAGCTCGCGACGTCGGCGCAGGCTCAAAACCCCAATCGGGGTCGGTCGATAATCGAGTTCCTTGAACAATAGGCTCACGGTCTGGTTCCTTTGCGTTGACCGGGCGGGCAGGGTGAGGGCAAGACTGACCGATTGGCCGCCAAAAGAAAAGAGCCCGAAGCAGAATACTTCGGGCTCTTTCCAAATTCGGACCAAACGAAGCTTAGAGGAACTTCGCCATGGCGACAGCGGTGTCGCTCATGCGGTTGGAGAAGCCCCACTCGTTGTCATACCAGGACAGGATACGAACGAAGTTGCCATCCATGACCTGGGTCTGGGTCGCATCAAAGGTCGAGCTGTTCGGGTTGTGGTTGAAATCAACCGAAACCAGCGGTGCTTCGCAAACGCCAAGAACGCCTTTAAGCGGACCGTTTGCAGCTTCTTTGATGGCGGCGTTGACTTCATCAACGGTGGTGTCACGGCCAGCAACGAAGGTCAGGTCAACCATGGAAACGTTCGGGGTCGGAACGCGGATGGCAGTGCCATCGAGTTTGCCCTTGAGTTCCGGAAGAACAAGACCAACAGCCTTGGCTGCACCGGTCGAGGTCGGGATCATCGAAAGCGATGCCGAACGTGCACGGCGCAGGTCCTTGTGCAGGCTGTCCACGGTGTTCTGGTCGCCGGTGAAGGCGTGAACTGTGGTCATGAAGCCTTTGGTGATGCCAACGGTCTTGTTCAAAACGTCTGCAACCGGTGCCAGGCAGTTGGTGGTGCACGAAGCGTTCGAAACGATGACGTCATCAGCGGTCAGGGTGTCGGAGTTAACACCGTAAACAACGGTCTTGATATCGCCCTTTGCCGGGGCCGAAATCAGAACGCGTTTTGCGCCAGCGGTCAGGTGTTTGCCTGCACCGGCTTCGTCAAGGAAGATACCGGTGCATTCGAATGCGATATCAACATTCAGCGCTGCCCACGGCAGGTTCGCCGGGTCACGTTCGGAGCAAACCTTGATGGCTTTGCCGTCAATGACCAGGTTGTCGCCTTCGGCTTTGACTTCGTTGGCAAGAACGCCATGAACGGAATCATATTTCAGAAGATGTGCGTTGGTGTTGACGTCACCCAGGTCGTTGATGGCAACAACTTCAACGTCGGTGCGACCGCTTTCAACGATAGAACGCAGAACAAGACGGCCGATACGACCAAAACCATTAATCGCTACGCGAATAGCCATTCATCCCTCCAAAATTATAATGATTGGTACCTGGGGAGTATCAATCACGGCTTAGGGTTCAAAACCCATAGAAAAAAGGCCGGATCGGCATGTTACCGATCCGGCCCTGTAAATTAAACCAGTTCCTTGGTTGCTTTGACCAGCGCGTCGGCAGTGATGCCGAAATGCTCGTAAAGAACCGGGGCCGGAGCCGAAGCACCGAAACCGTGCATGCCGATAACCTTGCCGTTATCGCCAACATATTTTTCCCAGCCAAACACCGACAGGGCTTCGATGGCAACGCGCGGTGCGCTGCCCAGAACGTCCTTGCGGTATTCCGGCGACTGGGCGTCAAACAGTTCCCAGCTCGGCAGCGAAACAACAGCGGCATTGATCCCGTATGCTTTCAGCTTGGCCTGTGCATCCACTGCGATCTCGACTTCGGAGCCGGTCGCAATCAGGGTAACCTGACGATCACCATCGCAATCGGAAATCACATAACCGCCACGTGCGACAAGGTTATCTTCACGATAGTCGGTACGCAGCGTCGGCAGGTTCTGACGGGTCAGTGCCAGAACGGTCGGGCCGCTTTCATTGGTGATCGCCATTGCCCATGCTTCTGCCGTTTCAACCGCGTCCGCCGGGCGGATGACGGTAACGTTCGGCATCGCACGCAGCGACGCAACATGTTCGACCGGCTGATGGGTCGGGCCGTCTTCGCCAAGACCGATGGAATCATGGGTCATGACATAAACAACGCGCTGGTTCATCAGAGCCGACAGACGGATCGACGGGCGGCAATAATCGGTAAAGACCAGGAAGGTCCCGCCATAGGGCAGAACGCCACCATGCAGAGCCAGACCGTTCATGGCTGCTGCCATACCGTGTTCACGGATACCGTAATAGATATACGCACCTTCATAACCGCCTTCGGCAGTAATCGGGGACTGAACGCTGGTCTTGGTGTTGTTCGAACCGGTCAGGTCGGCAGAACCACCGATCATTTCCGGGATCGCTTTGGTCAGAACTTCAAGAACGTTTTCCGAAGCCTTACGGGTCGCGACTTTCGGCTGATCAGCGGTGATCTGCTTTTTGTAGTCGTTGAATGCTTCGATCCAGTTTTCCGGAAGTTTGCCTTCGACGCGGCGCTCGAACTCGTCTTTCAGACCAGCTTCAAGACCTTCGAAACGTGAACCCCAGGCATTGAAATCATCCGCACCGCGGCTACCGGCTGCAAGCCAAGCTTCGCGAATGTCAGCCGGGATTTCGAACGGCTCGTAATCCCAATTCAGTTTCTTGCGCATACCGGCAAGTTCTTCGGCGCCAAGGGCAGCACCGTGCGTTGCCGAACTACCAGCTTTGGTCGGTGCGCCAAAACCGATCTGGGTTTTGCAGGCGATCATCGACGGGGTGTTGGTGGTTTTTGCCTTGGCAATGGCGGCTTCGATGGCGACCGGGTCGTGGCCGTCAATTTCCTGAACATCCCAGCCAGCAGCTTCGAAGCGCTTAGTGTGATCTTCGGATGTCGAAAGCGACGTCGGGCCGTCAATCGAAATGCCGTTATCGTCAAACAGAACGATCAGTTTCGACAGTTTCATGTGACCGGCCATCGAAATGGCTTCCTGCGAGATGCCTTCCATCAGGCAACCGTCGCCCGCAATCACATAGGTGTAGTGATCAACAACATCATTGCCAAAACGGGCATTCATGATGCGTTCGCCAAGTGCGAAACCGACCGAGGTCGCAATACCCTGACCCAGCGGGCCGGTGGTGGTTTCGATGCCTGCGCCATGGCCGAATTCCGGGTGGCCGGCAGTACGGAAGCCCATCTGACGGAAATTCTTGATCTGATCAAGATCGAAATCTTCGTAACCGGTCAGGTGCAGAAGCGAATAAAGAAGCATCGAGCCGTGACCAGCCGACAGGATGAAACGGTCGCGGTCCGGCCAGTTCGGGTGCTTCGGATCGAATTTCAAGAATTTGGTGTAAAGAACAGTCGCAACGTCTGCCATGCCCATCGGCATGCCGGGATGTCCGGAGTTGGCTTTCTCAACAGCGTCTGCCGAGAGGAAGCGGATGGCATTGGCCATGCGGTTGTGTTCTACTTGCGTCGTCATGTGATGCGGTTCCTGGGGGTTTCGCGGTCGGGCGATGAAAACACTTTAAATACGGTTATTCCATAATTAACGGAATTCGCGCGGAAGATGCCCTTATGGGGGGCATCCGTCAACCGCTTCTGTCAAAAAACGACGCCTGTTACCCGGATTCCGGCTAACAGATGTGTCGGTTGTGCATGGCTGCGGTTCGCCATGCTGACCGGTTTGTGATTGGCACCCCGTGTTTTCCTGATGTTATCACCAATGTCGGCTTGTGGTGTTTTTGCCGTCAGCCGGGCAAAAATGTTGTTGATCAGGGTGTCGGGTGTTAAAGCCATGATCATGACATCTTCACAGGTCTTGATAAGGCTCATAGTGATTCGTCACAGATCAATTCGTTCTGTGGTCTAGGGAAAAACAGCAAACAATCGGGTAATAATCCATGTCGCGGTTGCAACAGGCAAGTGATCGACTGAAATCAGCATTGGACCGTCTGGAACTGGCAGCGGAGTCGGCCATCAGTCAGAAAAATCAGTCCGCCGTTTCAGACACCCAGGAAGTTGAAGCATTGCGTGCGCAACTTTCGGCGATGCGCGCGGATTATGATCGTCTGACCGAGGCAACCGAAACGGTTTCCGCCCGGCTCGACGGTGCAGTAGATCAGCTTAAATTCGTTCTTGCCGAAGACCCCGTAAAGAAACAGGCGTAATCCATGGCACAGGTATCCATCCGCATTAATGGTCGCAGCTACGACATCGCATGTGATGACGGGCAGGAAGATCGCATTCACGCCCTTGCGGGTTATGTGAATGACCGTGTTAAGGAAATTGCCGATGCGGTCGGCCAGATCGGGGAACAGCGTTTGCTGGTCATGACCAGCCTGCTGATTGCCGATGAACTTGGTAATGCGCAGGAACAGCTCGCAAACCAGACCCCGCAACAGCCACAACCGGTCGGTTTGTCCGATGCGCAAAGTGATGAACTGGCTGAAAATATCGAAACCATGGCTGCCCGGGTCGAAGCCATCGCCGACAAGCTTGCACAAAGCTGATTGCCGATTATCGGCGATCCGTGATCGCGCGATGGTCAGATGCGGGGTGGGGGGCGCTGACAAATGCGTGTAATCCACTTGAAATTCCAATGACCGGGGACTAAGTTCCCGTCGCTGACCGTTTGCGATGCGCCGTACGCGGCGATCAAGAACCCAGCATAAGGGGGCTGCCCTGTTCGTCAGGTTCGCTAATTCCCGGGGCCGATGCTCATTTCTCTAGGGAGCTGTCCCTTGCCAGGCCGTGGTCTGGTTATACGGCGCCCACCTGCACCTGCAGGTCACGAGGAATTACCACATGGCCAACGGCAGCGGCGGCTCCCGCTTATCTTATTGAACAAATCCCTTCTCCTTTGCGTAATGCAGTATGCGGTGCGTCCCGGATCAGGGAGCATTGCTAAAATCATGCCTGCAAGTTGAGGTATGTAAAAAACACAGGAAAGAATATGCGTTTACTTCATCTTGGCGACGTTCTCGGCCAAACCGGCCGCAAGGCAGCGCTGGAAGCATTACCGATGCTTCGCGATCGCCTGTCTGTTGATATCGCTGTGGTGAATGTCGAAAACGCGGCCCATGGTTTCGGTGTGACCGCCAAAATCTGCAAGGAATTCTACGCGGCGGGGGCGGATGTCCTGACCACCGGCAACCATGTCTGGGATCAACGCGAAATCATCGCCTATATCGACGAGGATGAAAAACTCCTGCGTCCCTGGAATTTCCCCGATGGGACGCCGGGCAATGGCGATTACGTGTTCAAAACCAGATCGGGCAAGAAGGTCTGCGTCATCAATATGATGGGCCGTCTTTTCATGGATCCGCTTTCCTGCCCGTTCCAGGGTGCGGACAAGCTGTTTGGCAAGCACAAGCTGGGCAAGAATGTCGATGCGATCATTCTGGATTTCCATGCCGAAACCACGTCGGAAAAGATGGCGTTTGGTCATCATTGTGACGGGCGTGCATCGCTTGTACTGGGCACGCATACCCATGTGCCAACGGCGGATGCGCAAATTCTTCCCAATGGCACGGCCTATCAGACCGATGTTGGCATGTGTGGCGACTTTGATTCCGTCATCGGCATGAAAAAGGAAAACTCGGTTCGCAAATTCCTGACCAAAATGCCGTCCGGGCGTTTTGAACCGGCCGAAGGCCCGGCGACCGTGTGCGGTGTGTTTGTTGAAACCGATGACAAGACCGGCCTTGCCAAACGTATTGAATCGGTTCGCATCGGCGGACGCCTTAAAGGCAGCTGGCCAAGCGCCTGATTGTACCGGCAATCAGATTGCATATACGGATCAACCGGACCCGCGATGAAAAAAAGGCCCACCAACCGGTGGGCCTTTGTCATTCAGATTGGAACCGTCGGGCAGGGCGCGATCACGCTGCGCGATCACGGGCCTGCTGACGCAGATCTTCAAGGATGCTGGCGATACGATTGCGCATTTCGCCAACTTTTTCCGATGCAGCCCGCGACGTGGTCAGAACTTCACCCGACAACTGACCGGTGCGCCCGGTTTCATTGGCGACCTCGGTGATCGATGCCGATACCGCACGGGTACGATCGGCAGCACCACGAACATTGCGGCTGATCTCGTCGGTGGCGGCACCCTGTTCCTCGACCGCGGCGGAAATCGTCGTGGCAATCTGATTAAGATTATCAATGATTGTCCCGATTTCACCGATTGCGGTCACGGACTCACCGGTGGCCTTCTGAATACCGGAAATCTGACCTGCAATTTCTTCGGTCGCCTTTTCGGTCTGGTTGGCAAGGTTTTTGACCTCGGCGGCAACCACGGCAAAGCCCTTGCCGGCATCACCGGCACGGGCGGCCTCGATCGTCGCATTCAGTGCCAGCAGGTTGGTCTGTTCGGCGATGTCGGTGATCAGGGCGATCACTTCGCCAATGCGGCCGGCCGATTGTGACAGGCTGACAACAAGTTCGTTGGTGTGCTGGGCCCGCTGGGCGGCTTCGTTGGAAATGCGGGTGGTTTCCGCCATCTGACGGTTGATTTCCGCATTCGAACTTGAAAGCTGCTCGGTCGCGGCGGCAACGGTTTCGACATTTCCGGTGGCTTCCTGTGCCGATGTCGACACGTCTTCGCTTTGGCTTGAAACCAGTTCGGCACTTTCGGTCATCTGACCGGAAACACCCTGAAGCTGTTCGCCAAGGGCGGCGATTTCATTCACTGCGGTTTCCACTTCCCCCTGAAGGGTGTCGGCAAGGCCAAGCAGCTCATCACGAAGGGCCTCGTTGCGTTCACGGTTAAGGCGCTCTTCCTCGGCCTGCATGTCGCGGACCTTGATGGCGTTTTCCTTGAACACGTCAACCGCGCGACCCATGGCGCTGATTTCGTCATTGCCCTTGGACGGGACATCAACTGCAAGATCCCCGGCTGCCAGCGCAACCATGGTTTTCTGCAAACCGGCCAGACGGCGCAGAAGGTTGCCCCGCACATAGAATACAAAGATCAAAAGCGGCAACAGAACCGCCAGCGCACCGACCGCATACATCACATAGGTGCTCTGGATGCTAAGCGTATTGGCCGCACCGGCAGAACGGTCAACACCGGTCTGCAAGGCCTCGACCAATGCATTCACACCACTTTCCATGGTGGTTGCGTAGTCGGCGCTTTCAATAACAACTTCACCCTGTTCCTTGATCAGTTGCAGTTCGGCCAGACGCAATGCCGGAATGCTCTGATCCCCGACGGCAAGCGTTTTGATATCGCCCATCAGGTCGGAATAATATGTCTGAAGTTTCTTGTTTTCGAGATTCTTGATCAGGGTCTCGATGGTGCCGATCGCCCCGTTGACCTGCACGCCGATGATTTTCAGGCGGGTTTCATCCGTGCTTGATGCAGCGGCCAGAATTGTGTTGGCCATATCACCGCCAAGTTTCGACAGCTCAAGAATCGGTGCACGTTCGGCAATCGTCTGATCAAGCTTGACCAGAAGCTCGGTGCCCTGGGTTTTCTGATCCAGCGTCAGGAAAGAACCGCTTTTGCGGATGTCTTCAACCTGGGTGCCGATGTTGGAAATCTGGTTCTGCGACATTGCCAGCAATGGCTTGAGCATCGAACCAAACCGGTTATTGAGCTGCTGAAACTTATCAAGACTTTCTGCCAGCTTGTTGGCGGCTTCAAAACGGCGAAGCGTGGTGTCGTGCAGTTTCTCAAGATTATCGGCAAGGTTTTTGCCGTTGGTTTCAATATGAGACAGCGATGCGGGCGGTAGGCCGGACTGCGACAGCTGTTCAAGTTTCTCGCGCAGACTGTCAAGCAGCATGTCCAGTTCGATCTTGACGACCTGTTCTTCTTCCGGGGACGTGGCGGCAACGATGCGCGGTGCGGATGCGACAACCTTTACGCTATCGGTGGCCAACTGCTGGGCGGTGAACATTGGTGGCAGCTGGGCATGGGTGATTTCGTCAAGCTGGCTGCCAAATTTGTTGAATGAAAAGACCGAAACAGTCGCGGCAAGCACAGCGATCAGACCGACAAGAAAGAACGCACCGGCAAGCTTTTCACGGACACCAAGTCCCGATGTTTTTGTTTTACTGGATGGCGACGGGGAGCTGCCGCGCTTGAATTTAAGTCCCATAGTTCATAATACCCCATAGACGAATGAGTCCCGTGCCGACACACGTGCTGTGTCGACCTGCTTATTGTGGGTCTCTCAGATGTAGCTTCCCTGGATATGTCACTTTAAGGGTAGGGCCGGTCTGCCAGGTTGTGGGGCGGCTTGATCGGAAAAAGCGACTTTTCTGTTATAGTTAAAGCCCATATAGCACATTGCACGCAAACTAAGCATGAGTTTTTATGCTTAAACAGACGTATAGGTTGTGCGGTTTTGCTACGGGTTTTTACGGGCGTTTCTGCCGAATTTCCGACAAATCGGATGCCCGGTCACAGGGGCAAAACGAAAAAGGGCCCGCCGGATGGCGGACCCTTTCAGTCAGGATGGTGTCGATTCTTCGATCAGGAAGCAGCCCGATCATGCGCCTGTTTGCGCAAGTCATCGAGAATGCCGTTGATCCGCGACCGAAGGTTTTCAACTTTTTCCGATGCGTTCTGGGCTGTGGCCAGAACTTGGCTGGACAGTTCGCCGGTTTTACCGGTTTCACTGGCAACCTCGGTGATTGACGCCGATACCGAACGGGTACGATCGGCAGCACCGCGCACGTTGCGGGTGATTTCATCGGTTGCGGCACCCTGTTCTTCGACCGCGGCCGAAATGGTGGTGGCGATTTCATTGATGTTTTCAATGATGCGGCCAATATCACCAATCGCGTTAACGGACTCACCGGTGGCTTTCTGGATACCGGCAATCTGACCCGAGATTTCCTCGGTCGCTTTTTCGGTCTGGTTGGCAAGGTTTTTGACCTCGGCGGCAACCACGGCAAAGCCTTTGCCGGCATCACCGGCACGGGCGGCCTCGATGGTCGCGTTAAGTGCCAGAAGGTTGGTCTGTTCGGCGATGTCGGTGATCAGGGCGATCACTTCGCCGATGCGATCAGCCGACTGCGACAGGCTGACAACCAGTTCGTTGGTCTGCTGTGCGCGGGTCGATGCTTCGCTCGAAATGCGGGTTGACTCCGCCATCTGACGGTTGATTTCCGCATTCGATGCCGAAAGCTGCTCGGTTGCGGCTGCAACGGTTTCGACATTGCCGGTGGCTTCCTGTGCGGAATTGGCAACGTCTTCGGTCTGACCCGACACCAGTTCGGCGCTCGATGTCATCTGACCGGAAACCCCCTGAAGCTGATCACCAAGGGCGGCGATCTCGTTCACGGCACTTTCAACTTCGTTCTGCAACGTATCGGCAAGACCCAGAAGCTCGTCACGAAGGGCTTCGTTGCGTTCACGGTTAAGGCGCTCTTCCTCGGCCTGCATTTCGCGAACCTTAAGGGCGTTGTCCTTAAAGACTTCAACTGCACGGCCCATGGCGCTGATTTCGTCATTGCCCTTGGCCGGGACATCAACGTCAAGATTGCCATCAGCCAGCTGAACCATGGTTTTCTGAAGACCGCCAAGACGACGCAGAACGTTGCCGCGGACATACAGAACATAGATCAGAAGCGAAATGATGATCGCGATTGCGGCAACTGCGGCAAGGGCGGTCAGGCCCTGCTTTTCAACAATACCGGCTTCGGCGGCGGCTTCTGCGACTTCCTGATTCAGACCGGCAACCAGTTCGGCAACGCTTGCACGCATCGCATTGGCATATTCGCCACTCTGCACAACCAGTGCCTGGCTTTGTTCGCTGGCTTCAAGTTCGCGTTTGCGAAGATCCGGAAGGCTGCCTTCGCCGACCGAAAGCTTCTGCATCTTGTCGATCAGATCGACATAAAATGCCTTCAGACGGTCATTGCCGATGGCATCAAGCTGGCTCAGCGCGTCGCTATAGGTGCCGCGAATACGCACCGGAATGATCGAAAGACGCACCGCCTGGGTTTCCGTGGTGCTCGAAATGATCATGTTTGAGGCAGACGATCCAAGACGCTCAATGTCAAGGATCGGGGTGCGGGTCTCGATGGCAGAAGAATATTTCTGGAAGACTTCAAGAATTTCTTCCTTGTCGGTGCTGAATTTCTTTGCCGGGTCATCTTTAAGCGATGCGGCGAACTGGCCACCCTGGGAAATATCATTCTGCGTATAGGACAGAACCGGTTTCAGGGTATCTGCATACCGTTTGGACAGGTTCTGGAATTCTGTAAGTTTTTCAGCTTTTTCGTTGGCAATCTGGAAACGTTCCTGCGTTACCGCATGAAGCTTTTCAAGGTTGTCCTGCAAAAGACCGCGATTGTCATTGATGCTTGCAATGACCTCGGGCATGAAGCCGGTGGCTTCGATTTCGTTGATTTTCGAAACCAGCGCCTGAAGACGGATAGCAAGTTCGTCATTGATCGCGTTTTCTTCATCCGTGTTGGCGGATGCAACGATACGCGGTGCAATGGCAACAATTTCTGCGCTTTCGGTTGCCAAGGCCTGTGCCGCAGCAATAGGCGGAAGCTTTTCTTCCGTGATGGTCGTAAGAGCATCACCGAATTTGTTGAAGGATACAGCGCCGACAACAGCGGAAATAACCGCCATCAATCCAACCAGAGCAAATGAAATCAGTAACTTGCTTTGGACCCCGAATTTAGTTCCCATTCTATCTAACCTTTGTTTCCTGACTGTTCCCGTATGGCTTCTGTGTCCATTCGGGTTGTTTCGGCCGCCTGAAAAGAAAATGGTCTTTTCAACCAGGCCGGCATCTTGGACCCCGGAGAGTGTTCTTCTTTAGTTTAATAAGTTACATTCGTATTATTAATGAAAGAATATCTTTGCGACTGCAACATCTAACCAAACCGAAGCTGTAAAATGCAAGAAAATTGCCACCTGGATTGGTGATGTGATCGGCGGTCGGGGGCAGTTCATTCCCGGTGATCTTGGCAGCGATACCAAGCATCGCTGGACCTTGGCAGGTAAACAGGCTATAGGAGCGGTCGAAATTTTCGTTCGTACCTGCTGCAAACGACACAAAGCATTGTCTTGCAGATGTCCGGACGGGCTGGTCTGACAGGGAACTCCCGCATGACCGGCGTGGTATCACCCGATACCGTTCCACATCGAGTTCAATGAATACAGGTTTTAGGTTATGGCCGGCCATTCCCAATTTAAGAACATTATGCACCGCAAAGGTGCCCAGGATAAAAAACGCGCCAAGATCTTCACCAAGCTTGCCCGCGAAATCACGGTTGCGGCAAAAATCAGCGAAGACATTGACAGCAACCCGCGTCTGCGTGCTGCGATCGCGGCGGCCCGCGGTCAGAACATGCCCAAGGACAACATCGAACGCGCCATCAAAAAGGCGACCGGTGCAGGCGAGGGCGACAATTACGAAGAAGTCCGTTACGAAGGTTATGGCACCGCTGGTGTTGCCGTCATCGTCGAAGCCCTGACTGATAACCGTAACCGTACCGCGTCCGAAGTGCGTGCTGCCTTTGCAAAAAGCGGTGGCAACCTTGGCGAAACCGGTTCGGTCGGCTTTATGTTCAACCGTCTTGGTGAAATCGTCTATCCGGCGGATGCCGCTGATGCTGACGAAATCTTCGAAGCGGCCCTCGAAGCCGGTGCGGCAAACGTTGAGTCTGATGAAAACAGCCACGTTGTTGATACCGAACTTGAAGACCTGAACGCTGTTCGCGAAGCGCTGACCGAAAAGTTTGGCGATCCGGAAAGTGCGAAAATGGTCTTCCGTGCCGTGACCGAGGCCGAAATCAATGTCGAACAGGCCCAGAGCATCATGAAGCTTGTTGATGTTCTCGAAGACAATGATGACGTCCAGAACGTCTGGACCAACGTTGCCTGGACCGACGAAATCGTCGCTGGTCTCGATAACTAGACTTGTTTAAAAACCACTCCCCCGAATATGGTTGCAAACGCCATCATGTTCGGGGGCGGTTTGATGCCCGCCCTTCATGTTTGAATGGCGGGTGTTTTGTATCTGGCTTCCGGGAAATGGGGTGACATAGTGGTCCGCGTACTTGGAATTGACCCCGGTCTGCAACGCACGGGCTGGGGGGTGATCGACCTTCAGGACAACCGGATGCGCCATGTCGCCAACGGCATTGTCACATCCACCCAGTCGCTAAGCCTTGCCGAACGCCTTGATCAGCTGCATTCCGGCCTGATCGAGGTGATCCAGACCTGGGACCCGGACGAGGCCGCGGTCGAAGAAACCTTTGTCAACAAGAACCCGGTATCCACCCTTAAACTCGGTCAGGCACGCGGTGTTGCCTTGCTCGCACCGGCGCGCAATGGCATTCCGGTAACGGAATATACACCCAATGCCGTCAAAAAGACTGTTGTCGGTGCCGGTCACGCCGCCAAGCAACAGGTCGAAATGATGGTTTCGACCCTGCTTCCGGGATGTGAAATTGCCGGGGCGGATGCGGCCGATGCACTTGCGGTGGCGATCTGTCACGCGCAACATGCCGGGAATCGGTCGCTTGCGGCAAGCATGGCGGCCAAACCAACAGGAAACGGGAGACGATACAGGTGATCGCGAAACTGCGCGGAATTGTCGATTTCATTGGCGAAGACAGCGTCATCATTGATGTGAATGGCGTTGGCTATCTTGTGTTTGCCTCGCGCCGCACGCTTTCCATGTTGCCGCCAAAGGGCGGGGATGCCGGTTTGATGATCGAAACCCACGTTCGCGAAGATCACATTCACCTGTATGGTTTTGCCGATAACGCCGAAAAACAGTGGTTTTCGTTGCTGACCACCGTACAGGGGGTGGGGGCCAAGGTCGCCCTTGCCCTGTTGTCGGTGCTGAGCCCGACCGATCTTTTGCGCGCCCTTGCCGCTCAGGATACGACGGCATTGTGCCGCGCACCGGGCATCGGGCCCAAGGTCGCAACCCGCATTGTTGGCGAACTCAAAGACAAGGCCGCAAAGCTTAATCTTGGTCCGGTGGCCGCACCGGCAAGCCCGGCTGCGGAACCCGCCAAGCCGGAAGCCAAGGCAAAGAAAACCGCAAAATCCAAAACAGATGTGAAAATCGACACAGCCCCGGCCGAACCGGTTGTGGATGATAGTGTCGTAATGGCGGATGCCGTATCGGCACTGGTCAATCTTGGTTATGGCCGGTCCGAGGCATTTGGCGCGGTCGGCAAGGCCGCCCAGCAGGCCGGCGATGACAAGACAATCGATACCCTGATCCGTCTGGGACTGAAGGAGCTTAGCGCGTGAGCGAAGAAGAAGACCGTCTGCTCAGTGGTGAGCGTCGCGAAGAAGACCATCAGGAAGGATCGCTGCGTCCGCGCCGGCTCGATGATTTCACCGGTCAGAAAGAAGTGCGCGAAAACCTTGATGTCTTCATTCAGGCGGCCCGTGCGCGTGAAGAGGCCATGGACCATGTCCTGTTCTTTGGTCCGCCCGGACTTGGCAAAACCACGTTGTCGCAAATTGTTGCCAGTGAACTTGGCGTCGGTTTCCGCGCAACGTCCGGTCCGGTCATTGCCAAGGCGGGGGACCTTGCCGCTCTTTTGACGAACCTTCAGCCGCGCGATGTTCTGTTCATTGACGAAATTCACCGTTTGAACCCGGCGGTTGAGGAAATCCTCTATCCGGCAATGGAAGATTTCCAGCTTGATCTGATCATCGGCGAAGGGCCGGCAGCCCGTTCGGTGCGTATCGATTTGCCGCCCTTTACCCTGGTTGGTGCGACCACGCGTTCGGGGCTTTTGACCACGCCGCTGCGTGATCGTTTCGGCATTCCGCTGCGTCTGCGGTTCTATGAGCCCGAAGAACTGGTTTCGATTGTATCGCGCGGTGCGCGGTTGTTGAATTTCGACATGACCGAAGAAGGTGCGATGGAAATTGCACGCCGGTCGCGCGGTACGCCGCGTATTGCCGGGCGTTTGTTGCGACGTGTGCGTGACTTTGCCGCCGTGGCTGAAAAGTCGCCGGTTGATAAATTTATTGCCGATGCGGCGCTGACCCGGCTTGAGGTCGATAACCTTGGTCTGGACAGTCAGGACCGTCGCTATCTTAATTGTATTGCAGGAAATTACGGTGGTGGACCGGTCGGGGTTGATACCCTTGCCGCGGCCCTGTCGGAAGAACGCGACACCATCGAAGACGTGATCGAACCATATCTGCTTCAGCAGGGCCTGATCCAGCGGACCCCGCGCGGGCGCATGCTGGGCATCAAGGGGTTCCAGCATCTTGGTCTGACGCCGCCGCGCGAAGCGGGCGGAATGCCGATGTCCGATCTTTTTGACAGTCAGGGTAATGGATCATCAAGGAGCGATTCCTGATGGGACAGGACACGCATGATGCCCTGTTGGGCTACATGGACGGCAAACGTCACATTTATCCTTTAGTCGTATTTTATGAAGATACCGATGCCGGCGGCATCGTGTATCACGCCAACTATCTTGCATTTGCGGAACGTGCGCGTTCAGCGATGCTTAACCTGTTGGGCTTTACCAATCGAAATGTTGCAGAACGCCACAAAGTTGCCATAGCCGTTCGACACTGTACGCTCGATTTTCGTCGCGCCGCTCAGTTGGAAGACCGTCTGACGGTGGAAACCAGGGTGATTAAGCTAGGGGGCGCATCACTCGGGTATGAACAAAAGATCATGCGCGGCGAAGAAGAACTTGTGGTGATCGAGATTTATCTCGCCTGCATGTCGTTGGAAGAACTTCGGGCACAAAGACTGCCCGAAGAATTAAGAACAGTATTTAGTCGATATCTGGATGTGAACAAGGACTAACGGGAATATGGAAAATCAAGTGGTCGACGCGGTAACGCTGGGGCAGTCGGTCATGGCGCATGACATGTCTCTGTGGGGACTGTTCATGCAGGCTGGACTGGTCGTCAAAACGGTGATGATCGGACTGTTGCTGGCATCTGTCTGGGTATGGGCGATTGTCATCGAAAAGCTGATGCGCCTGCGCAAGCTGCGCGCGCAAGCCAGCACATTCGAAGAAGCATTCTGGTCGGGCGGTTCGCTTGAAGACCTGTATGACCGGATTGCGGACAAACCGCGGGATCCGATGTCGGCAATCTTTGTTTCGGCAATGCGCGAATGGCGTCGTTCGAATGCGCGCGGTGTTCATGGTGATACCATGCGCGCCCGTTTGCAGCAGCGCCTTGAAAAATCCATGGAAATCACGCTGGGCCGTGAAATGGATCGCGTCGAACGTTACATGACCTTCCTGGCATCGGTCGGCTCGACCGCACCGTTTGTCGGTCTGTTCGGTACTGTCTGGGGGATCATGGTGTCCTTCCAGTCGATCGCCGCATCCAAAAACACCTCGCTTGCGGTTGTCGCACCGGGGATCGCCGAAGCCCTGTTTGCAACCGCCATGGGTCTTGTCGCCGCAATTCCGGCCGTGGTTGCCTATAACAAGATTTCCAGTGATCTCAACCGCTACAGCAACCGTCTTGAAGCCTTCGTGGACGAGTTCAGCTCGATCCTCTCGCGCCAACTTGACGATACGAGAGACTGATTATGGGCGCTCAACTCGCATCCCGATCTGGTGGAGGACGCCGTCGCGGACGTCGGAGCAACCGACGCGCAGCGATGAGCGACATCAACGTCACGCCGATGGTGGACGTCATGCTGGTGCTGCTGGTGATCTTCATGGTCGCAGCCCCCTTGATGACGGTTGGTGTCGAAGTCGATCTGCCCGAAACCAGTGCTGCACCGATGACCGGGCAGGACGAGCCGCTTGTCGTCTCGGTTTCGCGTGAAGGCACCATCTATATTATGGATAGTGAAATCGCGCAGGACACCCTGACCGAAAAGCTCGCGGCCATTACCGATAACAAGGCCGACACCCGCATCTTTGTGCGCGGTGACAAGGCCATTGATTACGGCCGGGTGATGGAAGTTATGGGGCTGATCAAGGATGCCGGCTTTACCAAGGTCGCCCTGATCGCCGAATTGCCCAACAAGGGTTCGTAACAGACTATGCTGCGTTACGCTCTCATATCGCTTGGTTTGCATATTGCGCTGTTTCTGATTGCGTGGTTGGGCTTGCCTGACCTGTTTGATGAAACGCCGCTGGAATTGCAGTCCATTTCGGTCGAAGTCGTGACAGTGGACGAGTTTTCCGCTGCCCCGACCAAGGCATTGCCAAAGCCCGAACCGAAAAAGGAACCAAAACCGGCACCCAAGCCCGAGCCGAAACCAAAGCCCGAGCCAAAGCCTGAGCCGAAACCGGAACC
>NZ_PGTS01000009.1 GCF_002844235.1 Thalassospira povalilytica
CCGACAACGGTCAGCAGTTGGCAAACAGCATCGAGTTCCAGGTTGGTGGCGGTAACACCGCAAACGACCGCCTGTCGATCAACCTGACATCTGTTGACTCCGGATCTCTTGGAACCGGCGTTGGTGGCACTGAAACAGCTCTGAATGCCGCAACTGTTGACATTGCAACTGCTGCTGCTGCCCAGAACACTGTTGAAGTTGTTACCCGTGCGATTGACGACTTGCAGCGCGCACGTGCTGCGGTTGGTACCTCGCAGAACCGTCTGGACTTTGCTGGTCAGAACCTTGCTTCCACGCAGGAAAACACTGAATCGGCACGCTCCACCCTGCTTGACCTTGACGTGGCTGCGGAAATGACCGCTTTCACCTCCAAGCAGATCCTGGTTCAGTCCGGTGTGGCCATGCTCGCACAGGCAAACCAGATGCCGCAGAACCTGCTGCGTCTGCTCCAGTAATCCTGGCGACCTGAAAATTCACGAAAAGGCGGCCTGTTGGCCGCCTTTTTTTATTTCGTGGTGACCAACACCACCTTCTGGCCTTGGCGCGCATGAGCTCCGCAAGGGATGACTACAGCTCCTAGCTCCTAGCGCCCCGTTGAACACCATCACCGAAGACGACACAGCCCTGCTGCTTGCCGCGAAATTGTAAACCGACTGCAACCACACGACACAGTACCCACAACCAGAACAGCCACAAGCATACCTATACGAATGACAGCTATCGCATTGCAGCATACCAGAATCCGAGTAAAGCCAAACCGGATTCGCCTTGAAATCTGCGGATTTGGCAACAGGACAATATTTTTCCGCCCACTAACCTTTTGTTTTTTATGATTAACTACAGATTAATTTTTTCACTGGACAGGCAACTAACCTAAAAGTATATTTCATCTTACCTGTAGTTTCGCTTTTGTTGCCATGTAGAACAGCAAAAGCAGTTCTGGCAAATGTGCCGGATACGAACAGCAAGATGTTGTTCAGAGCTGTCCAAGTAGGAGATGCGTCATGGCTCTTAATATTATTTCGAACTATGCTGCGAACGTAGCACACCGTAACCTTTCGGCTTCTGACACGATGGCGACCCGTTCGCTGTCGAAATTGTCGTCCGGTACGCGTGTGGTTTCCGCGCGCGATGACGCAGCTTCCATGGCCATCGGCGCCCGCTTGAATGCGACGACCGAGGCCCTTAAAACCGCTTCTGTAAACGTTGGCCAGGCCAACTCGATGCTCCAGATCGCCGATGGCGGCATGGCAACCATCGATAACATCCTTGTGCGTATGAAAACGCTGGCTGTTCAGGCATCCTCTGGCAACCTTTCCGACACCGAGCGCGGTTTCCTGAACGATGAATTTGTTCAGTTGCGTGAAGAAATCGACCGTATCGCGTCATCGACCAACTTTAACGGCATCCAGCTGCTGGGTGACGGTGGCGATGTGGCGTTTGAGTTCGGTGATCTGGCAGCCGGCCAGCAAGGTCAGGCCCTCGTCCCCGTGAACGGTTTTGACAATTTTGCCATCACCGACAACAATTACTGGGCGACTGATGCCAATACCAACACAGTCACTGACAACAGTTTTGAAGTGAATATAAATTACGGCGTAGGCGACCAGGTCATCATGACCGTCACCAGCCTTATTGATGGCGCTGCTGATCGTACGCAATCAATTGATATCACGGACTTCAGAACAGGCGGGACGACTGCAATTGCCGCCGGCGAAAATGCGACGCTTAATTTTGACGAACTGGGTCTGACTTTCACAGTCAACACCAACTTCTCGACGTCTGTTGCTGCTATTCGCGCTGACAATACCGGCGCATCCGACTTTGGCACCGATACAACCTTTGGCGCGAGCGGCATCAACTCCGCAACCGGCAATATCGTATCCATGGCGGCCGATAACGGTCAGCAGCTTCAGAGCTCCATCGAATTCCAGGTTGGTGGTGGAAATACCGCAAATGACCGTCTTTCGATCACCCTGAATGCGGTTGATTCCGATACGCTGGGTGCCGGTGCGCTGGGAACCCAGACATCGTTGCAGGACCTTGGCGCGACCGCGATCAGCACCGCGGCCAATGCGCAGTCTTCGGTTGAAGTTGTCACCCGCGCGATTGACGATCTGCAGCGCGCACGTGCAGCCGTGGGTACATCCCAGAACCGTCTGGACTTTGCGGGACAGAACCTTGCAACCACGCAGGAAAATACTGAATCTGCGCGTTCGACCCTGCTTGACCTTGATGTTGCGGCCGAGATGACCGCCTTCACCTCCAAGCAGATCCTTGTTCAGTCCGGTGTAGCAATGCTTGCACAGGCAAACCAGATGCCGCAGAATTTGCTGCGTCTGTTGCAGTAAGCACGCTGTCTCACTTGGGCACGTCCATGTTGGATTGCCTTTGTAATTCAACAAGACATCCTGCTGTCACAGGATGGCGGCTTAGGAGCTTAGGAAAATGGAAGTTGTAAACAACAGTTATAGTTCACCAGGTTCAGCGGGCAGCAGTTACGCTGCTGCGTCGCCTGCACCTGCCCCGAAAATCGACACGACCGCGGCAAGCACTGCTGCGAAGTCGGCAGAAAAGCAGTCTGCTGTTCCCAAAGAATTGCAGGACGCGCTGGCAAGTCTTGATCTGCCTGATGTCGCTGACGGATCGGCACGTGTCGAGCTGAACTTTAACCAGGACACCGGTCGTGTTGTCGCAAAGGTTACCGATCGCGTAAGCGGCGATGTCCTGCGTGAAATCCCGTCCAAAGAGTTGCAGCAACTGTTTTCCCAGATGCGCGAATATCTTGGCAGCTTCGTGGACGAAGAAATTTAACGGGACCAGCGGGCACATCAGGCACGGTTTTTGCAGACATTTCGGACAGATACGTCCGCACATAGGCAAAATCGACCGGGCGCGCCCAAGGAGCTAAACCAATGAGCAGCTTGAATTTAAATAACATCTATGTTGGCGATAACGGCCGCGTCCAGTTGTCTGGCGGCTCATCCAACATCGATTTCGTCGACACCGTCGACCAGATGATTGCTGCCCGTCGTATTCCTGCGGACAATCTTGAAAAACGCATCGAAGCCAACGACGAAAAAATTGCCGCCCTGAAAGAGCTGCAAACCCTTGTTGGTACGCTCAAGGATTCCATGGCGAACCTTTATGGTGCGACCAGTTTCGACAAATCGAAGAACATCTTCGAAGCAAAACAGATTTTCGCCGCCTCAAACGGCAGCGACGCCGGCTCCCTGATGGGGGTTACCGCGACCAATGCTGCGGCGACCGGAAGCTATAAGTTCGAAATCGTCGATGTCGCAAGCAAGCACAAACTGTCCAGTGACACCCAGGCCGTCGCGGCAAGCGCAGACGTCACCGGTCTTACCGGCACCGGCAGCTTCACCGTTACCGGTGGCGTGGGCAGTTCGTCGATCACGGTTTCGGCTGGCGATACGCTGCAGGATATTCGCGACAAGATCAACAACGTCAAGGACACCACCGGCGTTCAGGCGTCTGTTATCAAGGTTTCGGCGACTGAAAGCACGATCATCTTCACCTCGACCGAAGAAGGCGTTGATAACCGGATGTCCTTTAGTGACGATACCGGTAACGTCCTGCAAAGTCTGGGTGTTCTGACCGATCCGACCACGATCAACGCCGCCAATGTGATTGACGATGGCAATAATGCCTCCATCACGCTTGACGGCATTACCGTTACCCGTGGCACCAACGAATTTTCCGATCTGATCGATGGCCTGACCATCAGCCTTTATGATGCCGAACCGGGCACCGAAATCACGATCGAGATCGAACAGGACCTGAACCAGGCGAAAACGGCAATCCTTGACTTTGTTGATGCCTATAACGCGGTTCAGACCTTTATCAACGAAAAGACCTTTGTCGATCCGACCACCGGCGAAGCATCCGAAGACGCGATTCTGCTTGGCAATACGTCTGTCAAAAGCATTGAGTCCGCCCTTCAGCAGATTGCCGGTTCCTTTGCCAATGGTGTAACCGACCGTGCAGGCAAGGATGACTATTCGGTGCTGGCTGAAATCGGTCTGGATTTCGTCGCCTATGGCTCGAACGAGGACCCGCTTGTTAGCAAAACCATCGAAGTCGATGAAGCAGCTCTGAATGCGGCCCTGCTTAATGAGCCCGATGAGGTGATGGAACTGTTCCTGTTCCGCGGGAAATCGAACAATTCCGACGTCACCATGACCGGCTTTAGCAACAAGACCAATGCCGCGACCTATGATTTCAACATCAATGCGTCCGGCGGTGCCATCACCAGTGTGACCTATGACATCACGGTTGATGGCGTGACCACGACGGGCAAAAACGCCGTTGTGACCGGGAACAGCATTCGTACAGCCGATGGTCTTCGCCTGATTTATGGTGGCGATGGTCTGGCAAACGACACGGCCACTGTGACCACATCTGTTGGTATTGGTGCGCAGTTCTATTTTGAACTCGACTCAATCCTGGATGATGAAAACGGCACATTGACCCAGGCAATTTCGGATCTCGAAACGCAAAACACGTCCTATGACGAAAAAGTTGAGCGGATCGACGACCGCCTTTCCCGACAGCGAGAAGTCCTGATGGATCAGTTCATTGCGATGGAATCTGCCCTCGCACGGATGAAGAACATTCAGAGCTCTCTCGACGAATTGATGGCTGCAGGTAAAGATAGTAGTTAACTTTTCCATGCCATACATGCACACTAAAGAGACGCGTCGCATACCAAGGAGTGTCGCATGAATGAACACGCCGCCCAAACGTACAAGCACCAGCAGGTCAATACAGCTTCACCCGCCAAGATGGTGTATATGCTGTTCGAAAAGACCCTGTCGCGCTTGCAAGAGGCAAAGAACGCGATTGAGCGCAACGACATTCAGGGGCGCTGCAACGCGAATTGCAGCGCACAGGAACTGATTGCCCATCTTTCAAACACGCTGGATATGGAACAGGGTGGCGAAATCGCCGCCAATCTGGAGCGCCTTTATGCGCATTGCCTGATCCGCTTGATGGATGTTGATCGCAAGAATGACCCGGCACCTGCCGATGAAGTCGCCCGTCTTCTGACACCGCTTCGTGATTCGTGGGCTGCCTTGGCTGAAAAAAGCGAAGGCGAACTGCGTCAGGCCATCATGATTGCCCAGCAAGACCGCCCGGCACCCGCCGCATCCGAACAGATCGAAGCACCGGATACGGCATCGGGCACCGAAGAAGCCCCGGCACCGGCAAAATCGGGCCTGTCAATTTCGGCCTGATCCGCAAAGCGGAAACGAATTTGGTCATTTGACCCGCATAAAGGCCCCGACATATTTGTCGGGGCCTTTTGCATGTCTGAGCCATGCCATTCGTTGCGGCCTTCCCGAAACAGGATCATTTTTGCCCGGTTCCGGGGGATAGACAGGTCGGGCAAAAATTTCCCCTGTCGGCAACAGCCCGCTAAGGCGCTGAAATTCTATACAATTTGTTAACACCTGAAACTGGCCCGGCGCTTGCAAATGTTCTGACACTGTTTCCAAAAGGACCAAGGTCATGAACAGCTCTGCGATTACAAACAGCACTATGCCAACCATCTCCATTCCGGGCTCAACCGCCAATGAAAGTGCGGGTTCGGGCTTTGGCGATGTCATGGCATCGATCACGGAAAACTGGTCGGAGCGCAAAAGCCAGATCAAATATGACACGGCAAAATCTGCCCAGAGCACCTGGGACGATAGCCGCGCAGACAGGCATGCCGATCGCGGCGTTGAAAATGACGATGCCAAAAGCGCATCACGTTCCGATGACAAACGCGATGATGAACCGATGCGCGCAGAGCGCAATGACCGCGACGATCATGGCAAAACCGATGACCGCAAGGCCGATGACAATCGCGATGTCGATACCGGCAGCCGCGATGCCGACCGCGCTGAGGATCAAACCCAAAGCGCAGATAGCGATCAGCCTTCTGACGAAAATGTCGCGGCCTCTGATGATGATGGCGCACCGTCGGAAGATGGAAAATCTGCCGCTGGCGATAAAGAAACTGCCGAAGGTGACGACACCCAGGTCGAGCTTGCCGTAACCGATCCCAATCAGCCTGCCCAGACCGTCCCGCTTCCGGGATCCCAGCAGGCGATTGATCTGGCCAAAGCACAGGCCGCCGCATCGCAATCAATCAATGCAAATGCCGGCACCAACGGCCAGAACGGCACACCGGCAAACGGTCAGGTCAATCCGGGAATGGCCGCCAATGCCGCTGCCAGCGATGGCACGACCGACGGTCTGATGAGTTCAACAGCACTCTCGCAGCCCGCCGCCGCTTCATCGGCAAAAATGGCGATGAATGGCGTGGATACGACCGCCGGTGATGATGTCTCGTCTGATAAATTCCTGTCGCGCATTGTTGATGCAATGAGCGCCGATGGCAAAGCCAAAACCGACGCAACAGGCATCACCAACGCAACGGTCAACGGCCAGTCGGCAAACGCCAATGGCGCACAGTCAACCGCAACCAACCCGGCACAAACCGCCCAGGCAGCCCAGCAAGCCATGGCTGCAGCAGCCGGTGCCCAGAACATGCAAAATGCAGCTGGCAGCTCGCAGGCACAGGCTAATGCCGCTGCAAATGGCACGGTAACAGCAACCGGCGCAAGCGAAGCAACCGCCCAAACCGCGCCGGGACAGCTTAATAGCACCAACAGCCTGCATCAGACCAATACCGGTGGCCAAACCGCACAGACCGCGCGTCAGGCCCCCGCCCAGCAGGTCCAGCAGCAGGTTGCCGTGTCGATCAAAAACGCCGCCAGTGACGGTGTTGATAAAATTTCGGTCCAGCTTCGCCCCGAACATCTTGGGCGGGTGGATGTGAAAATGGAGATCGGCCACGATGGCCGTATCCAGGGTGTCATTCAGGCAGATACACGCGAAACACTGGACATGTTGCGCCAGGATTCCCGTGCATTGCAGCAGGCTCTTAAGGATGCCGGCCTGAATGCAGACAGTCAGAGCTTCACCTTTGAACACAGAGATCAAGGTGGCCGGGGTCAGGAAGGCCAGAGCCAATCTCGGATGACCGCCAACCAGGGCAGCAGCCCGGGCGATGGCGACATCCTGAGCGGAGCCGAACTCGCCGAACATGTTGGCATTGGCTATGGGATCAATCCCAACGGCCTTGTCGATATTCGGATCTAGGAAAGGTAGAGGGAACTTCCCATGGCCATTTCATCCCTAACCAACGTTGGTCTGTCCCAAAGCGATACCAACGCCGCGTCCAGCAGCTCGGCAAGCCAGCTTGCGCAGAACTTTGATACGTTTCTGACGCTTCTGACCACCCAGCTCAAGAACCAGGACCCGACCTCGCCGATGGAAAGTGATAAATTCACCGACCAGCTGAGCCAGTTCGCCCAGGTTGAACAGGGTATCCAGAGCAACAAGAACCTCGAAGACCTGATTGCGATGCAAAGTCAGCAGCGTCAGCTTTCTGCCCTGTCCTATGTCGGGGCCGAGATCGAAGCCGTTGGTGATACCAACTGGCTCGAAGAAGGCGGCGAGCTGAAATACAAATACAACGTTTCGCCCGAAGTTCCGCGTCTGCAACTGCAGATTCAGGATCAGAGCGGCAAAACCATCTATTCCGAAGAACTTACCGATGTGTCCGGCCTGCAGTCCTTTACCTGGGACGGTAAAAACAATAGCGGCGTCGAACAGGCAGCCGGGGCCTATACCCTGGTTCTCAAGCCGATGGCCGCAAACGGCGACACATTCCAGACTGACAAAGGCAAACCTGCATCTGTTGCCATTGGCATCATCGGGTCTGTCGATAGTGTCGATATCGACGATAGCGACATCTATCTCCGCATTGGTGACGTCTCTGTACCGTTCTCCACCCTTACCAACGTCAAGCTGGGTGCGAGCTCTACAGATACGAACACTGGCGGCAATGATACCGGAAGTGACGAACAGGACGAAGCAGCCTGAGGGCTTTCTTCCGATTTTGATCAACACCCTGTAAGTGCAGGAGAAGAAAAATGAGCCTTTTTGGTGCAATGATTTCCGGTGTATCCGGCCTGAACGCGCAGTCGCAGAACCTGGGCGTCATTTCGGACAACATCTCGAACCTTAATACCATCGGGTACAAGGGTACGGTTGGTCGTTTTTCGACCCTGGTGACGGAATCCGCCACCAACACCCGTTACACCCCGGGCGGTGTCTTGTTCCACCCGACTGCCCTGATCAGCAAGCAGGGCTTGCTTCAGGCAACGTCATCGACCACGGCGGCCGCAATTTCAGGCGACGGTTTCTTTATCGTCCGCGACAATGCGAACCCGGGCACGAATGACGAACTGTTCTTTACCCGCGCCGGTGACTTCAAGCCTGATGATGACGGCTATCTGCGCAATACGGCGGGCTACTATGTTCAGGGTTGGGCAACCGACCGTGAAGGTACGCTTCTTGATGCAAATGGTAACACCACGACATCAAACAGCTCGGCTGTTACCGACCTTCAGGTTCTCGACATCAACTCGATCCTGACGGCTGCGGCTTCGACGACGTCGATCGAGTTCGGCGCAAACCTTAACGCTGACGAAACCGCTGTGACAGGTGGCACCGCCACCTCGACCACGACCGGTATCGACTATGACACCACCGACCTGACCACCCTTGCCGGTATCAACAACGGTGACCAGTTCAGCATCACCCATAACGGTACGACAACCAACATCACGATCAGTACCGGTGACACGCTTGAAGATCTGGCCGCTGCCATCAGTGCTGTGACCGGGATTAATGCGACAACCACCACAACCGGCACCAACGATACCCTGACCCTGACTGCGGCCTTTGCCGATCAGGGCGTGACCTTTGCCAACGTGACCGGCACGCCATTCAGTGCAACCGGCATCACGGTTCCGGGTGTGCCGGGCACCCTGGCACCGACCTATGTTGCTGGTAACCTTGCAACCGGCACGGTTGCCGAAGACAACACTATGCCTGTCACGATTTATGACTCGCTGGGTTCGGCCCATACGGTCAACCTTCAGGTCGTGAAACTTGGTCAGAACCGCTGGGGCTTTGAGCTGACCGGCAACACCACAGCTGGTGAACTCGACGCGACAGATCACCCGAACGGTCTTATTCAGGCCGGTATCATCACCTTTGACGGGTCGGGCAACCTTCAGACCTTTACCGGTGTTGCAGCAACCATCGGCGGTGTAACTGTCGGCACGACCGGTGACCTTGACGATGCCGATATTTCTGCGGAATGGACCAATGGTGCCGATGACAGTACCTTCAGCCTTGATTTCGGGACCATCGGCCTTGGTAACGGTATCACGCAGTTCGCTGCCGGTGCCGATGCAAACGGTAACCTTGTCAATTACACCACCCACTTCATCAACCAGAACGGCGCACAGGCCGGGACCATGGTGAACTACGCCCTGACCGAAGAAGGCTTCCTGCAAGTCGAATTCGCCAACGGTGTGAAACGCCCGGTCTACAAGCTGGCAATCGCCACCTTCGAGGCCCCCGATGAAATGGAAAACCACACTGGTAACGTTTATCGCCAGACGCGTGAATCGGGTGACTATCTGCTGCGTGAACCGGGCCTGAACGGTGCGGGTAACGTTGTGGCATCCGCCCTTGAAGGGTCGAACGTCGATCTCGGTGAAGAATTCACCAACATGATCGTGACCCAGCGTGCCTTCTCGGCGAACACCAAGACGATTACCACGACCGATGAAATGCTCGACGAGCTGATCCGGATCAAACGGTAATTGATATCTGTTGCAGGGCGTTAGCCCGCCCTGCGATGTTCTGCTTTTACAGGGACTCGCCCGGCACTTGTGCCGGGCTTCTTTTTGGCACAATGACTCACTACATTAAACGAAGGCCAAACCGGTCAACAAAGATACAAATGATTCAAATCACTGGTGAATTTGAATCACGCAACTGGGCAAAAATTGCCGGTTGTTAACCTGTTCTTCAGCATGGAGAACTATTCGTTGTTGATGCTGGTCGAATTCCGTATGGACCGACCCGCATCGGGGACAGTGGTTAAATTTGGTTTCGGAGCAGTCGAACGTGGGCGGCTTGTTGCAAACACTCAAGAGTCTTGGACCTACACGCCTGATGGCCATCAGCGGCGTGGGTGTGTTGCTGCTTGTATTCTTTGCCTTCCTGATTTTGCGTGTATCCGCGCCGAATATGGAACTGCTCTATCGCGATCTGTCACCGGCTGATGCCAGCCAGATCGTCAACCGTCTCGAAGACCAGCAAGTCCAGTATCAGCTTCTGAATGGCGGTACGGAAATTCTGGTTCCCGCCGATCAGGTCAACCGCATGCGCCTGAGCATGGCCGAAAGCGGCCTGCCCGCCGGCGGTTCTGTCGGCTATGAAGTTTTTGACAATTCCGACGGTTTTGGTGCCACCAGCTTTGAGCAGAACATCAACCATGTTCGTGCCCTGGAAGGCGAACTGGCCCGTACCATCGCATCGATCCAGTCGATCCAGCAGGCGCGTGTGCATCTTGTTCTGCCAAAACGTCAGATGTTTTCGCGCGAAACCCAGGAAGCCAGCGCATCGATCGCAGTCAAGATGTCCGGTGGTGAACTCAAACCCGAACAGGTTGTCGCCATCCAGCATCTGGTCGCGGCCGCCGTTCCGCAGTTGCAGCCAAGCAAGGTGTCGATCATCGACGAACGTGGCCGGCTTCTGGCGCGCGGCGATGGCGAACAGCAATCATCGACCTTCCTGACCCAGACGGCCGATGAAATGCGCATCCGCACCGAAAGCCGCCTGCGCAATACGATCGAAGATCTGCTGTCACGGTCGCTTGGATATGGCGAAGTGCGTGCCGAAGTTTCCGTTGAAATGGACTTCAACAAGGTCACCACTGCCGATGAACGGTTCAACCCGGATGAACGTGTGATCCGTTCAAGCCAGACGATCGAAGAAAACTCGACCAATTCCGAGACCGAAGGCACCGATCCGGTGACCCTGCAAAATAACCTGCCCGATCCCAACCTTGGCGGGGCCAACGGTGCCGGTGCCCAAAGTCAGGAAAGCCGGTCCGAGGAAACCGTAAATTACGAAATTTCCAAAACCACGACGACCCAGGTCAAGGAAATCGGCGAAATTTCACGCGTTACTGTCGCAGTCCTTGTCGACGGGACCTATACCACCGACGAGAATGGCGAACGTCAGTATCAGGAACGCTCCCCCGAGGATCTCGAAAAGATCGCGGCCCTTGTGCGCAGCGCCATCGGCTATGACCCGCAGCGCAGCGACCAGGTCGAAGTCATCAACATGCAGTTCGCCGATGCCGGTGATCTGTTCCCGGATGAAGAAATCGAGACCTTCCTTGGTCTGGACAAAGCCGAGATCTTCCGCATTGCTGAAATGCTGGTTCTGGCCATTGTCGCCATCCTGGTCATCCTGCTGGTGGTTCGCCCGCTTCTGACCCGTGCGTTTGAAACCCTGCCAAGTGCAGCGGACATGGCCCAGCGTCAGCTTCTGGCAGATGACATGACCGCCGAAGGCACGCCGGCCCTTGAAGGACCGGCACCGGTTCCGATGGCCCCGGGCATGGATGACGGCGAGGAACTGATCAACCTGTCGCAGGTCGAAGGCCGCGTTAAGGCATCCTCGGTCAAGAAAATCGGCGAGATCGTGGAAAAGCATCCGGAAGAAGCTCTTTCGATCATTCGCAACTGGCTGTATCAGGAAAATTGATGTTCCAATCAGTCGACGGCTCACTGGCAGCCCTTTGGCTGCCTTCCTTTTGTCGCTCAAGGCGGTTTAACAGTTCGATATGACGGCCATTGAAAAGTTCACTTTTGCCCTAAGCTTCGACGACGCAGACAACGTGATCCGTTCTGCCGGCGATGATGATGAGCATTACGAGCTGGGCAAAAAGAAGAAAAAGAAAAAAGACGACACGCCACCACCGCCCCCGGCCGTCTATACCGAAGAACAAGCCGCCCAGATGGTTGCCGAGGCCGAACAGAAAGGCCACGAGCAAGGCTATGCCGAAGGTCACGCCAAGGGGCTTGAACAAGGCTATCAGGAAGTCATGGCGTCGGTCGAAAAGGCCATCGGCGATGTTGAATCCGTGATTGCCGAAAAGCTGGGCCAGATCGACGAACAGCAAAAACGCGCCAATGCCAAAATCAACGAAGACGCCATTCACGTTGCGCTTGGGGTCATTCGCAAACTGGCTCCGGCCTGGTCAAAGCAATATCAGCTTGTCGAAATCGAAGACATCATTCGCCAATGTCTGGCCAATCTGTTTGACGCCCCGAAAGTGATGATCAAGGTCAATCCGGAGCTTGAAACCCAGTTGGTCGAAGTTGCCCATCGCATTGCGGAATCGCGCGGCTTTTCCGGCAAGGTCGTCGTTGTTGGCGAACCCGATGTCGCGGTTGGTGATTGCATGGTGTCGTGGGGCGACGGTACGGCTGTGCGTGACAGTGCACGCGTCTGGTCTGAAATCAATGGCATTATTGAAAATGCCCTGACCCTGCATGCCAGTGAACACGACCTGCCCGAAAGCGATATGGGTGACCCGGAAATTCAGGCCACACCCGCGCCGGAAAAACCGGCATCCCAAAACGTGCAGTCCGCACCAGATCAGGCGGCGACACCAACGCAAGCACAAACGCCTGAACAGACATCTGGACAAACGCCGGCATCTGCAGCGCCGGAACAGGCAGCAGCGGCAGAACAGCCTGCGACCGCTCCGGCTAGCCAGCCTTCGCAGCCTGCGGCAAGCGCACCTGCGGCACCTGCGCCACAACCAGCACCGCAATCCGCCAATCCGGGCCAACCGGCAAATCCGGGGGCACAGGCAACACAATCAAACAGTGCGCCCGCATCGCCCCAACCGGGCCCGGCTGCCACGCCAGCACCAACCCCGGCGCAGCCCGCCCCGCCCCAGGCGTCTGGCAATGCGAAACCCGATATGGCAGCCGTGAATGCCGGTCCTGCACAAAATAGTGCAACAGGCCAAAACACCGCGCCCAAAGAAGGCGATGGCACCGACGCGCGGAATGTGCAAACATCGACAGATAATGCCATGCCGAAACCTGACAACGTACTGGAAAACCCAGCAGATCAGGCAAAAGCACCCGCACCTGGTACCCAACCGGCATCAGGACCCGCGGGCGAGACAAAAAACAACGAAGGGCAACCCACAACCGGACCGCAGGGCACTGGGGACACGACCGCCATGCAATCCGGACCGCAGGCCGCGCCACAGGCATCTCAGGGGCAGAACCAACCGCCTCGAAATGCTGCAACAGAACCGGCTGCGACGCCGACCGACGCCGAGAAGCAGGCTGCTGTGAAGCAACCGACCAAAGACGCAGGAGACGAAAATGGCTGATGATGACGATCTCGAACTCTCGGAACTCGACGACGATCATATCGAGTTGGAGGGCGAAGGTACCGAACTTCTTGCCGCTGCCGAAGCCGGAAGCGAGCAAATGAAGACATCCAAGGACCTTGAAGCCGTCTATGACATTCCCGTCCAGGTTTCTGCCGTCCTTGGAAAAGCAACCATGCAGGTCAGTCAGTTGCTGAAACTTGGTCGTGGTGCTGTCGTAGAGCTTGACCGCAAAGTTGGTGAAGCTATTGATATCTATGTGAACAACCGTCTGGTCGCACGTGGCGAAGTGGTGGTTGTGGAAGATCGTCTTGGTGTGACCATGACGGAAATCATCAAATCTGAGAAAAGCTAACGTAAGAGAGGATCTGCGACTATGGCCGAAGGGGGGACTAAAACGTCGTTTGACATTGCGACAGTCGGGGGACTGATCATCGGTTTTGCGCTGGTGATTGCCGCGATTATTTTCGGCGGCTCGCCGGGTGCCTTTATCGATATCCCTTCTGTGCTGATTGTTATCGGCGGTACGGCTGCGATCACCGCGGTCAGTTTTGCACTGGGCGAGTTTCTTGGCTCGGGCAAGATCCTGATGCGGACGATTTTCCATAAGTCGCGCAATCCTGCGGATGCGGCGCTGCAAATCCTGCAGCTGGCCGAAATCGCCCGTAAAGGTGGCGTGCTTTCCCTTCAGGGGCATCTCGACAGTCTGCAAAGCGAAGAATATCTGTGGAAAGGCCTGTCGCTGGTAGTTGACGGCACGCCGGCCGAAGAAGTCGAAGCGATCATGCGCAAAGACATGAACGCTACCATCGGCCGCCACCAGAAAGGTGCGAACATCATGAAAAAGGCCGGTGACGTTGCCCCGGCCATGGGCCTGATCGGGACGCTGATCGGTCTGGTGCAGATGCTTGGCAACCTTGATGATCCGTCGTCAATTGGTCCGTCCATGGCGGTTGCGCTTCTGACGACCTTCTATGGCGCGGTTCTGGCCAACATGGTGTTCATGCCGCTTGCCGGTAAACTTGAACGTAACTCGAGCGACGAAGAACTTCTGAATTCGGTCTACATGGTCGGCGCTGTTTCCATCGGCCGTCAGGAAAACCCGCGCCGCCTGGAAATGCTGATCAACTCGATCCTGCCGCCGTCAAAACGCGTTAGCTATTTCGATTGATCTGAAACGTGAATATTCCGGCCCCGAAAACCGTCCATATGGGCAGGTCGCCGGGGCCATCTGGAAATGATCGGAAAGAGATGAGACTATGCAGGTACTGATCGTTGGTGGACTGGGCGGACAGATAGGCGCAGCCAGCAAGATCGCAATGGCGCGCGGCGCATCGGTCCAGTTGGCCGAAAGCGTCACGACTGCGCTTAATATCCTGCGGGCAGGCAACCGCATTGATCTGGTGATGGCCGATATCGCCCTTGATGTGGCTGCCCTGATCGATGCGATCAGCAAGGAACGCATCAATGTTCCGGTGGTTGCGTGCGGCATTGGCAATGACGTCAATGGTGCGGTCAATGCGATCAAGGCCGGTGCCCAGGAATTCATCCCCCTTCCGCCCGAAGCAGACCTGATTGCGGCCATCTTCGAAGCTGTGACCGAAGAAAGCCACGCGCTGATCCATCGCGATGCGCGCATGGCCGAAACGCTGCGTCTGGCATCCCAGGTTGCCAACAGTTCGGCCTCGATCCTGATTACGGGGGAAAGCGGCACGGGCAAGGAAATCATTTCACGCTACGTCCATCGCAAATCAAACCGTTCGGACAAGCCGTTTGTTGCGGTCAACTGTGCTGCCATCCCTGATAACCTTCTTGAATCCGAATTGTTCGGTCATGAAAAAGGGGCCTTTACCGGCGCACAGGCCCGGCGTATCGGAAAGTTTGAAGAAGCCAATGGCGGGACCCTTTTGCTTGATGAAATCAGCGAAATGGATGTCCGTCTTCAGGCCAAGCTTCTGCGTGCGATCCAGGAAAAGGAAATCGACCGTCTGGGTGGCAAAACCCCGGTCAAGGTCGATGTCCGAATTCTTGCGACCTCGAACCGCAATCTCGAGGCCGAAGTCAATGCCGGCAACTTCCGCGAAGATTTGTATTTCCGCCTGAATGTCGTCAATCTTGATATTCCGTCCTTGCGCGAACGTCCCGATGACATTCCGGTTCTGGCCGAATTTTTCGTCAAGAAATACTCCGATGCCAATGATGTGCCGATCCGCCCGATCAGCCCGCTGGCCATCCAGCGTCTGCTGTCCCATCACTGGCGCGGCAATGTGCGCGAACTTGAAAACACCATGCACCGTGCCGTTCTGATCGCCGGTCCCGATGAAATCGGGCCCGAGGCAATCATGCTGTCAGGCACCGGCAGCAGCGAACCCGCACGCACCCAGACAAGCCCGGATGCGCAATCGCCCGCACCGGCGGCCCCTGCTTCCCCAACATCCCCGGCATCAGCACGCGCAAGTTCGGCCTATGCCAATGCGAATGCGGCCTATGGGGCGGCGTCATCGGCCTATCAGTCCGGCACACCGGCACCAGCCCAACCAACGCCACAGGCTCCGGTCGAACCGGCACATGCGACACCCGATGAAAATGGGTCCGATGCGAATGATACTGACACAGGCAATGGAAATGGCAATGGCAATGACGGGTCCATAACCGCCGCCCTTGTCGGGCGTACCGTGGCCGATGTTGAACGCGATCTGATCATTGATACCCTGAAACATTGCTTCGGCAACCGTACGCACGCGGCCAATATTCTGGGCATTTCGATCCGCACATTGCGCAACAAATTGCGCCAATATACCGACGAAGGTCTGGCAGTTCCCGCGCCGGGTGACGGCCAGGATTGACGATGACATCCGGCTTTGCGCGCCCCATATCAAGGGGAACCAACAAAAGCGCAAGCGACACAGAGCAACCAACAGGATAACAAGCAAACACCATGGCCGAAGGTCAAGATATCACACCGACTGGTTCTGGCGGCTCTGACGGCCAGGGTGGCGGTGCGTCCGGAGGCATAAATTTCGGCGCCGTGCAGTCGCGTGTTGCATCGGCAATGAAGCGTGGCGATATCGCCATGGCGCTCGGATTTATCATGATCCTTGTGGTCATGATGTTCCCGATGCCGCCATGGCTGCTTGATTTCATGCTGGCATTATCGATCAGTTTTTCCGTGCTGATCCTGATGACGTCGCTGTTCATTCAAAAGCCGCTTGAATTCAACTCGTTCCCGACCATCCTTCTGGTCGCGACATCGCTTCGACTGGCTCTGAACATTGCGACCACACGTCTGATCCTTGGGCATGGTCACGAAGGCACACATGCCGCCGGTGCCGTGATCGAGGCCTTTGGCAGCTTCCTGATTTCGGGCAATTTCGTCATCGGGATCATCGTTTTTGCCATCCTTGTCATCATCAACTTTGTCGTGATCACCAAGGGTTCTGGGCGTATCGCCGAAGTTGCCGCCCGCTTTACCCTTGATGCCATGCCCGGCAAACAGATGGCGATTGACGCCGATCTGTCATCGGGCCTGATCAACGAAGAACAAGCCAAGGCACGCCGCAAGGAACTCGAAGACGAAAGTTCGTTCTTCGGTTCTATGGATGGTGCATCCAAATTCGTTCGTGGTGACGCGGTTGCCGGTATTCTGATCACCTTTATCAACGTGGTTGGCGGCATCATCATCGGTACCGCACAGATGGGCCTGTCACTGGGTCAGGCAACGGAAACCTATACCATCCTGACGGTGGGTGACGGTCTGGTATCACAGATCCCCGCCCTGATCGTCTCGACCGCGGCCGGTCTTCTGGTCACCAAGGGCGGCCTTGATGGCGCAACCGAAAAGGCCGTCTTTGGCCAGGTCAGTAACTACCCTGCTGCCCTTGGCGTTGCCGCCGCCCTGATGGCGGGCATGTCGCTTTTGCCGGGTATTCCGATGGTCTGGTTCCTTGGTCTGGCGGTCGGCCTTGGCTATCTGGCCTATTACATGGGCAAACGCCAAAAGGCCGCCGTCGTCCAAGAACAGATGAAAGAAAGCCAGGCCGCCGCAGAAGCCGCCGCCCCACCGCCCGAAGAGCCGATCGCCAATGCGCTTCGCATGGATTATGTGCGGCTTGAACTGGGCTATGGCCTGCTGTCGCTGATCAGTACCGAACGCGGTCAGAAACTGACCGACCAGATCAAGGCCCTGCGCCGTCAGCTTGCCGGTGACATGGGCTTTGTCATGCCCTCGGTCCGTATTCAGGACAATATGCAGCTTCCGGCCAATACCTATGTGCTGCGCGTCAAGGAGATCGAGGCCGGCCGTGGTGATTTGCGCCCGAACATGTTGCTGGTGATGGACCCGCGCGGCGAGGAAATCACCCTGTCGGGCGAAAAGACCATGGAGCCGACCTTTAACCTGCCGGCCATGTGGATCGAACAGGGCATGAAGGAAGAAGCCATGTTCCGCGGCTATACCGTGGTTGACCCGCAAACCGTGATCACGACCCACATTACCGAAGTGATCAAGGACCACATGCCCGAATTGCTGTCTTATGCGGAAACGCAAAAGCTGCTTGATGAACTTGATGAAGACCAGAAGAAACTGGTCGAAGACATCGTTCCGGGTCAGGTATCGGTTGGTGGTGTTCAGCGCGTGCTTCAGAACCTGTTGACCGAACGCGTTTCGATCCGCGATCTGCCGACCATTCTGGAAGGGATTGCGGAATCCACCGCCTTTACCCGTAACCCGACCTTCATGACCGAACATGTGCGTTCGCGCCTTGCGCGCCAACTGTCGGATGTGAACACCAATCAGGATGGCGTCATTCCGCTGGTGACCATGTCACCGCAATGGGAACAGATCTTTGCCGAAAGCCTTGTCGGTTCCGGCGAGGAAAAGCAGCTTTCCATTCCGCCAAGCCAGCTTCAGGAATTTATCAACAAGGTCCGCACCACGTTTGAACGGCTGGGTATGATGGGGGAATCACCGGTTCTTTTGACCAGTCCGGGCATTCGCCCTTATGTGCGCTCGATCGTTGAACGGTTCCGCCCAAGCACCGTGGTGATGTCGCAGAACGAAATTCATCCCAAGGCACAATTAAAAACATTGGGGCAGGTCTGATGATCAACAACATCATGACCACCGGCATTGTGGTCAGGGAAATGACAGGGGGGATTGATGCGTCTTAAGACCTTTACCGCCCCGACAATGACCGAGGCCATGGCCCTTGTAAAAGAGCATATGGGCGCGGATGCCATCATCGTTTCGACACAGGACATCCCGGGAAGCGGCGTGCGCCTGACCGCGGCCCTTGATCGCGATCCTGATTTTGATGACGATATTGCCCCTGCTCCGGCCTTGCAGGAACAGCTTGAAACCGCAGAGGCCGCCTTGACGCGGCATAATTTGCCGGAACGGCTGCGCATTCGCCTGTGTGACATCATGGCGCGCGAAACCGCGGCCGCATCTGCGCAGCAACTTCTGGCCGGTGCGCTTGATGAAATTTTTGATTTCTCGCCGCTGCCTGAAAAAAACACGCCGCGCGCCCTGGCCTTTGTCGGCCCGCCCGGTTCGGGCAAAACGCTGGCCGTTGCCAAAACAGCTGCGCGCGCGGTGATGAAAAAACGCAAAGTTGCCGTTCTTTCAACCGATTACAAACGGGCTGGCGGCATCGCACAGCTTGAAGCTTTTACCCGTATTCTCAAGGTCGAGCTGCTTCAGGCAAAGTCACCCGATGAACTTAAATCGCGCTTTGCCGATATACGCGAAGCCGATGTGATCCTGATCGATACGGCAAGCTGCAATCCGTATCTTGAAACCGATATTGGCACGCTTTGTGAATTCATGAAGGCAATTCCGAGTGAACCGATACTGGTTAACCCGGCAGGGATTGATGCCTATGAGTCCGCCGATATCGCCAATGCCTTTGCTGATGGGGGGGCGACGCGTGTCATGATATCGCGTCTTGATGTTGCCGCCCGCCTTGGTGGTGCGCTATACGGTGCGGATTCAGGAAATCTTTCCCTTTGCAATGTCAGTATGACAGCCCAGGTTGCGGACGGCCTGACCGCGCTAAGTCCCCTTGCCTTGGCTAAACTTCTGATACCGTCCCATCGCGCTGACACCGCAAAACCGAGCTTCTCCGAGGTCGTGAAATGACTACCAAGTCTGATGCTGTACCCAAAACTGCCCCGCGCACCAGAGGCCGCAATGTTCTTGCCGTCGCGTCTGGGAAAGGCGGCGTGGGCAAGACCTGGTTTTCAATTACGCTCACCCATGCAATGGTGCTCGAAGGGCATAATGCGCTTCTGTTTGACGGTGACCTTGGCCTGGCCAATATCGACATTCAGCTTGGCCTGATGCCCAAGCATGATCTGGGCGGTGTCATTTCCGGGCGCATCAGCCTGAAAGACGCCATCACCCATTTCCCCGATGGCGGTTTTGACATCATCGCCGGTCGCAGTGGTTCGGGCAGTCTCGCCAACCTTCCGGCCAGCCGCTTGCAGGCCCTTTCTGACGATCTTCTGCAAACCGGGAAATCCTATGACAAGGTCCTGATTGACCTTGGTGCGGGCGTTGATCAGGGCGTGCGCCAGATGACCGGCCTTGCCAATACCGTGATTGTCATCACCAATGGCGATCCGACGTCACTGACCGATGCCTATGCCTTTATCAAGATCACCCATATGGCCCGTCCGAAAACCGATATCCGGGTGGTGATCAATATGGCCAAGGACAAAAAAGAAGGTCAGGCGATCTATAACAAGCTGCTTAAGGCGTGTGAGGGCTTCCTCAAGATTTCGCCACCGCTGCTTGGCGTTATTCGGGCCGATGCGCGCGTTTCGGAATGCATTCGCAATCAGACGCCGCTTTTGACCCGCCATCCGAATTGCGATGCCGCCCGTGACATAGAAGCCATCGCCCAGACCCTCCTGGACGAGGAGTAACCTTGTCATGACCCTCCCGCCACAGGCTATCTCGCCCGGAACCGCGGTCGGTGGGCAGGCCTCGGCGGGCGGAACGACAGGACAGGCATCCCAGGGCTCGGTCCCGGCCCAGGTCACGGCAACCGTGACCAGCGCGACCTCGCAACAGGTTGCCGCTGCCCTTGCAAAGCTGCCGGTTGAAACGCTACTTCAGGCGTCCGTCCAATCGCAATCGGGCAATCAGCTGACCCTTGCCACGGCACTTGGGCAGGTTACGGTCAAACTTCCCAGCGCCTTGCCAACCAATCTCGGTGATCTGCTTTGGGCGCGCTTGCCGACATCAAATGCCGCCACCAGTTCGGCAACAATGGGTGCGATCAATCCCGGCGATGGCTTGCGCCTGCAATTGCTGCCGCAAACGTTGATGCCCGGGTCATCGGCTATGTCGGGCAGTCTGGCATCTGGTAATATCGGTGCGACCACCCTTACCCCCGGTCAGACATTCAATGCGGTTACCACCTCTGTCCTGACGATGCCAAATGGCACGCAATTGCCCGCTGGCAGTCAGACACAAGTGATTTTTCTTGGTCAGGGCACGGTCACGGCCCAACAGGCTGCCAATGTTCTGAATGCGGCCGGTGGAATAGCGGGTGGAGTGGCCGGTGGCACGGTTGCCGGGGCAACAGCGGGGGCTGGCATCGCCCCGACAATTGCCGCACAAACCGCAGCCGGACAGGCACCGGGCTTGTTGCTGAGCGGGACGGTCTTGCCCCCTGACAGTGCCGAGGCCCGCCTCCTGCCACAGGGCTTTACCGCCCTTCGGACGTCAGCCGGGATTGTCGGCATCAAATTGCCGGCTCCGGCACCGACCGGGGCGACCCTGTCATTCAGTGTCGATGCCGCGGGCAGCGGGCGCATTGCCACATCCATGCCGATGACCGAGGCCGACCTGATCCTGCGCGGGCAAAATGCGGCTTTGACCCATGATTGGGACAGCCTGCAAAAGGCGGTTCATGCCCTGCAACAGCATGACCCGGGTGCGGCGATGAGCCTGTTGAACAATCTGCCACAACCCGGCCCGAAATTGACAACCACGATGATGTTCTTTTTTGCCGCGATGACGGGCACAAAGGGCGGTTTGCGTGGCTGGATCGGGGATCGTGCCGCCAACAGTCTTTCATCCCTGTCCGAGGCCGATGGCGGCGGGTTAAAACGTCTTGAAGGTGATTTTGGCCAGTTGCGCACCATGGCAGCCGACGAACGCCCCGATGGCTGGCGTGTCATGGCGATGCCGTTCAATATGGGCGGCAAAATCGAACAGTTGCAATTTGGCTGGCGCCACGGCGATCGCGAAGACGATCCCGAGAAAAAGGACGATCAGGGCACGCGCTTCCTGCTGGATCTGTCCTTTAGCGTCGTGGGTCATACCCAGCTTGATGGCCTTGTCAAAGGCGAAGACAGCAAGTTCGACCTGATCATTCGTACCGAAAACCCGTTGCAGTCACATAACCGCGATGACATTCGCGGCATCTTCCGCGAGGCACTTCAGATTTCCGGTTATAGCGGGCATATCCTGTTTCAGGACGGATCGCGTTTTGTCCATATCGCCCCGCCTGCCGACAGCAGCGGCCCCAATTCCCACAGCGGGATACAGGCGTAATTCACGACAAGCTTATGAAATGAATGCTTTTACTGCCCGGTGCACAAGCGTATCCTGATCGTCTGATTTTCATATATAAGAACGGTTAAACGTCATGCTTGAAATTTATCAACGTCGCAATCTGATCCTGACCGAAGCCAACCCGGGACCACAGGTCGATTATGTGGTGACGTTGCAAAGCAACCTGACGGGTGTGGAAAATGTCTTTCCGGCACGCATGACGCTGCGCTATGTCCCCGACAGACTGATCCTGAAAACCGATTGTCTGGCGGATTATTACGCCGAAATTTCCACCATCACCTTCGAAAGCTTCGAGGCAGCCGCCGTGTTGTTGATGGATGATTTCAACAACGAACTGGTGCCGCGCTGGATCAGCCTGCGTCTTGATAAACAGACTGCGGACAATGATCAGGTCTTCCATCACGAAACCGCCCTTGAAGACCGTCAGCCGAAATGGGGCAACCCGCGCCTTCTCGATCGTCTGGAACGGTACTAAGCTATCCCCTTCCGGACGCCCTATTTCTGATCAGCGGAACGGGTTTCCGTGCACCCATTGGGTCAGCGAATAGCGCAGACCCGCGGTTGTCGGCGCCACACGGTGCAGAACAAAGCTCGGGAAAAAGATCGCGGTTCCGCGTTCCATCGGCGCATCCAGGAAATTCCCCGCCGGGTTAAGCTGCAACTGACCGCCTTCATACTGGTCGGGTTCGGATAGCTGGATCACCATGGTCAGTTTGCGCCGACGGGCGACATCGGATGCGCCAACATCACTGTGCCAGTCATAGTGACCGCGCAAGTCGCCCGCATAACAGGCGATCTGGGCTTCTTCGGCAAAATCGGTCAGGGCAAAGTCAAACACATTGCGGTTCACATCGGCCACAAGGTCGATGATCCTGCGGCAAACAACCGGTTCCTGTTCCTCGTTGAACCAGGTGATTTTTGACCGGCGGATATGGGTTGCGGTTTGCCCCTGTACGAGGCCGCCTTCGTCCATTTCATGCGCAAATCCCGCGATCAGACGATCACAGGTGGCTGCGTCCAATGCGTTCGGGACGATGGCAAACATTTCTTCTGGAAACATTCACGACATTCTCCATGCCGCACAGGACCGGTATTGGTTGCCCCGGCCCCAAAGACAATTCTTTGCGGTGAATTGCTATTACGACCAAACTCCCCCCAATACCAGCAAATTTGCCGCTATTGGCCATGACATAATTCACAGGGATCTATGCAAGATTGATAACCCTTCCGCCCGCGGCACTGCCGTCTTCGGGATCGTGGGTGACCATCAAGGTCGGAAGGCGGTTTTTACGGCATTGTTCAAACACGAATGACCTGAACTGACCGCGCAATTCGCTATCAAGTTTCGAGAACGGCTCATCAAGCAACAGCGCACAAGGTTCGGACAACAAGACACGCAACAAGGCCACACGCGCACGCTGCCCACCCGACAGGGTTGCCGGATCGCGATCGGCAAACCCGTCCATATCCGCATTTTTCAGGGCGTTCTCAACCAGCATGCGTCGCTTGGCTTTCCCCTTGACTGATGCCGGTAGCGCAAAGGCCAGATTGCCGCCAACAGACAGATGCGGAAACAATAAATCATCCTGAAACAGAATACCGACATGGCGATCCTGGGGCGGGCATCCATCAAGGGACCTTCCATTCAGAACGACCTGTCCTGAAACATCAAACTGTGCGGGCAAGGTGCCACAGATATGGCCAAGCAAACTTGATTTGCCAGAACCGCTTGGCCCCATCAGGGTAACGATTTCACCAGGCGCAATCACAAGATCAACCGCAAGCAGTTCCTGCCCGCCGAGACGGATACTGACAGTACGAAGTTCAAGCCCGGTTTCGGAATGATCCGATGGCATTTCCTATCCCCTGTTCTGTGCATTCATGCCCCGCCGATGGCGGAACAGGATGGCCGGTATGAGCAATGCACAGGCAAATCCGGCAAATGGCAAAACCATCTGCAACAATCCGTATATCCCGATCATGCGGCGGTCGCCCCCCGATGCCAGTGCCACGGCCTCGGTCGTGACGGTGGCAAACCGGCCCGCCCCGATCAGAAGTGTTGGCAAATATTGCCCGACCGTCACCGCCAGCCCAACCGCCATCGCGGTCAGAACCGCACGGGTCAGCAACGGTAAACGCACGTGCCAGAATACCCGCATTGTTGATACCCCAAGACAAAGTGCCGTCTGCCCGTATCGCGGATCAAGTGTCCGAAACGGATCAGACAGCGACAGGAACACATAGGGCAACACAAACACCAGATGCGACAGCACAACCGATATCAACGTCCGTTCAAGCCCGATCAGGGTAAAAAATACCTGCAATCCAAACATGAAGCTGATCTGCGGCACAATCAGCGGCAGGTAAATCAGCCAAATCGCCCCTCGACCGGGTTTGTGACGGCTTCTGGTTTCGTGTTCCAGACACCCAAGAACAAGCGCAATTGCAATCACAACGGTCGGCACCGCGATCAAAAGCGTGGTGACAAGGCTGCTTCCGATCGCATCATATTCGCGCTGCCAAAGACGCAGACTGAAACTGCGGGGCATAATATCGGGAAATCCCCAGAACCCCGCAATACTCCAGATCAGAAGGACCACAAGCCCCAATATCAGTGCCCCGGCCGACAATCCGGCCAAAACCGCACTTCCGGCACGCATGCCGCCATCGTGGCGGAACCGCTGGCCATTGGCGGCGATCTGGCCCCCGGCCAGTGCTATGATCCGTTCCCCGGCCCCCCAGATCCCGATGGCCACCACAACGACAAGCAACTGCAAGATTGCCGCACTTGATGCCATGAACCGCAATGCAAGATCAGGATCGGACAACCACCCCAATATCCGAACCGCCAGCGGTGCCGGTGTTGTCGGGCCCAGAATGATCGCAACATCAACAACCGACGTCGAATAGGCCAGAACCGCCAATACCGGCAATCTGATTTGCGGGTAAATCCGTGGCAATGTCGCCTTGAACCATCCGGCAACCCGGCCATAGCCCAATGTGGCGGTAATCTGGGCGGTGCGGTCGGTATCGGCCTGCGGCAAGGCTGCAAGGGTCATCAAAAACAGAAACGGGATTTCCTTGGCCACCAGCCCGGCAATCATCGCAATCCCCAGCGGATCGTGAATGATCGCCATATCGGGCGGGCGATCCCATCCGGCAAACTGGGCAATCACACGCGCAATCCAGCCCGATGGCGCAATCAGAAACGCCAGTCCGAATGCCGCAGTCGCGTGCGGAACCGCCAGGATCGGTGACAATATCCGCTGCATGGCCCGAAAAATTCGGGTGCCCTGCCAGGCGGCACAAAACAGCATGACAATCGCAACCGACACGAAACTTGCAATCAGGCCGTTGACCAGCGACAGCCGCACTGACTGCCAGATCCCCGGTTGCGCGAAAAGGGCGGCCCACGGATCAAGTCCGGGCTCAGTTCCGCCAAGTGCTGGCAAAATGCCAAATGCCGGCAACAAAGTGCCAATCAGCCCGGCAGATACCGGGCCGATCATAAAGGCAATCGTGATGATGGGGACAAATCGCAACATGCGCGATTATTGCACCACGCCGTAATGTTTCTGCCATTCGGTTTCGACCAGCTCCATCCAGCTTGGATGGGGTTCAGGCAAAACCGTGCCACGTTCAGCCGGTGCAAGGGATGCAATGCCAAGATCAAGATTGGCAAAGGCTTCCTGCATGTCGGCAGGCAGCTTATCCATCGCAAGAACCGTATCAGCGCCCCAATATTGCGGGTCCTGTTTGCGCAGCTGGGCTTCCGGTGACATCAGGAAATCGGCCAGAACCACCGCACCGGCCTTTGCCGATGCGTTATAGGGGATGGCCACAAAGTTGGTATTGCCCAATGTGCCGTTGTCAAACACGTAGGATCGCACCGTATCGGGAAGCTCGAACGCTTCGATCGCCGATGACACTTCGCCCGAACTGAATGAAAACGCGATATCGATTTCGTTATCGCCAAGCAGGGTCCGCATCGCCGCCCCGTTCTGCGGATAGGCTTGACCATTGCGCCACAATAGCGGCTGCAAATCTTCAAGATATCCCCAAAGCGGTTCAAGAACCGCCTTGGCATCAACTTCGTCAGCCGGTTGCTGCAATACCTTGGGGTCTTTGACCAGTTCGGTCAGGATCTGTTTCAGGAAGGTCGATCCCATATAGTTTGGCGGCTGCGGATAGGTAAAGCGCCCCGGATTTTTCGCCAGCCATTCCAGCAAGGCTTGCGCGGACTTCGGCACGTTGTCGAGTTTGGCGGTGTCGTAATAGAAACTGACCTGTGCCATGCCCCACGGCGCTTCTAGCCCGTCGGTCGGAACGGTAAAATCGTTGACCACCGTGGGTTTGCCTTCAACATCGACATATTCGAAATTTGGCGTTTCTTCGACCCACGGACCAAACAGCAATTCATTGCGCTTCATCGCGGCAAAGTTTTCACCGTTAATCCAGATCATATCAACCGCACCGCCATCATTCACCCCGGCGGTCTTTTCCGACAGCACCTTGGTCACGGCATCGGCGGTATCGGTCAGTTTGACCTGAACGACCTTGACCCCGTAACGTTCAAAAACCTGATCACCGGCCCAGGCAATGTAATCATTGATGCGCGGCTCCCCGCCCCATGCATGCCAATAGACGGTCTGCCCGCGGGCCTGATCAAGAACCGACTGCCAGTTCCCGACATCGGGGGCCGGGTCCGCATATGCCGGCAATGACACCGATGCTGTTGCAATGCCTGTCGCCAGGGCCAACGCAGAGACAAAAGCACGCATTCTTGAACGCATATCGGACAATCCTTTTCACCTGATGACCTGTCATCATACCCCATTTTGATATGGGCATGACCATGGTTAGCCGTTTGATTTTAGTGTTGGCATTTTTTAAGCCCGCCTTGGGTAAAATCAATTCACGCTTGCGTTAGAACACGATGAGCCACACCTTATCTGCGGTCAATTTTTGTCTGTGCTGCCTGTTACGGGGTTTTGATGATGTTTGAATGGATGAGCGACCCGCACATGTGGATGGGTCTTGCCACCCTGACCGCGCTGGAAATCGTTCTCGGGATCGACAATATCGTTTTTCTGTCAGTGATCGTTTCCAAACTGCCCCCGAACCAGCAGGCACCGGCACGCCGGGTCGGGTTGCTGGCCGCGATGGGCATGAGGCTTGGACTTCTGGCCGGGATCGCCTGGGTCATGCAATTGACCGCCCCGCTGTTTTCCGCCTTTGGTCAGGAAATCAGCGGACGTGACCTGATCCTGATCATTGGCGGGCTGTTTCTGATTGCCAAGGCATCCAAGGAAATTCATCACACCATTGACGAACCCGAAGAACACGGGCCGGGCAAAATCATGTCGGGCTTTGCCATGACCATCGTACAGATCATGCTGCTTGATATGATTTTCTCGCTCGACAGCGTGATTACCGCCGTCGGTCTGGTTGATCACATCTCGATCATGGTGATCGCCGTCATCCTGTCGGTTCTGGTAATGCTGGCCGCGGCCAAGACGATTGGCGACTTTGTTGAAAAGCATCCGTCGGTCAAAATGTTAGCGCTATCATTCCTTATTCTTGTCGGGTTTGTGCTGTTGCTTGACGGTGTCGAAATTCACGTCCCCAAAGGGTACATCTATTTCGCGATGGTCTTCAGCCTTTCGGTCGAGACGCTTAATCTTCTCAACCGCAAACGCAAACTGAACCGCCGCGCACAAGAGACAGGCCAATGAAAAAAGTTTCTCCACCGCAATGTCTGCAAAATGCGTTTGATGCCAACAATCTTGGTCATATTGACGTATTCGAATTCCCCGATGGCACCCGATCCGCGGCCGACGCGGCAAATGCCATCGGCTGTGACATCAGTGATATCGGGAAATCTCTGGTCTTCATGACCGAAGCCGGCAAACCGGTCCTGATCATCATGAACGGGGCCGATCAGGTTGACCTGAACAAGGTCGCAAGCCTGATCGGACTTTCGATCCGCAAGGCCGATGCCAATGAAGTCCGCGAACATACGGGTTACGCAATTGGCGGTGTCCCGCCCTTTGGCCATGCCCATCCGGTTGAAACCCTGATTGATGCCAAACTGCTGGCAAAGGAAACCATCTGGCTTGCTGCGGGCACACCCAAAACGGTCTTTGCCCTGACCCCGGATGAATTGCGCAACGTTACCGGCATTGAAACCGGGGTCACGATTGCCGTGTGATCAACGGACGGTATTTGCAAGAAAGCATATGCGGGGTGTTGAAACCCGCCTGATCGTCACCTGACCGCTTTGATATTGTTCGGCTTTGGGTGGGTCGGATGTTTTCCTTGCCCACCAGTCAAGGAACGCGGCCTCAATGCCGCGTCGCTTTGCGTTTTGTTCCTTGTCAAAGCGCGTTCGCCAAACACCGGCAAAATCGTTTCAGGCGTATCAGCCCGGGCCTTAGACCAGGCGTTAAATCACGCGTTAAATCAGGCCATCGTCGCGGGTTGCCGAACGGGTGCCGATTTCATCAAGTTCGTCCTGTTCTTTCTTTTCTTCTTCTGCGCGTTCGGCTTCGGCCCGGTTGCGTTCGGCGATCTCGGCTGTTTTCAGTTCCTTGAAGGCATCGGCAACTTCATCGCGAAAGGCATCAATCTTTTCTTCCTGCTGGGCGATCATTTTTGAAATTGCTTCGCGCTCGGCGATCACCGCATTGGCAAACCCGCCATAGGCAAATCCGGCCAGTTCGGGATTTTCCGCCGCAATCCGTTGTTCGTTGATCACTGCCTGTTCAAGTGCTTCTTTCTCGGCTTCCAGTTTGCCAAGAACACCCAGCATTTCACCAAGTTCACGCTGCTTGTCATCAAGCGCCCATTTGCGCATGCGCACCAGTGTTTTGAAATCCTTGGCCATGGATTATGTCCTGCTGTTCAGACTGCTCAGACGACCCGGACGGTCGCGCCGGTCATGTGGCATCCCCATCATTGGCGCACTAGCCTTCTTTTTTGTCACGGCGCAGGGCGCGTTTGGCATCATTGAGTTCGCGTTCGCTGCCAGCGCGTGATCGGCTGTTGACCTTTGGCCCCCGATTGATTTTCGGACCGATGGATGGCGGCGGTGCCGGGGCAGGTGCGGGCATTTCATCGGGAATCCCGTGTGGCGCACCGCCAGCCTGGGCGTTTTGTTGTGCGGCCTGCGCCTGTTGGGATTGGCGCCCCTTGGCGATACGGGGGTCTTCGGGTTCTTCGGCCAGAAGATCCAGACGACGGGCCAGTTCGACATATCCTTCATTCAGGCGCGTGCATTCTGTTTTGCGCTGTTTCAGGAATTCCTCGATCAGCGGGAAATAATGGATCGCCTCGTCAACTTTGGGATCGGTCCCCTGGCGATAGGCGCCGAGCCGGATCAGCTCGGCCATGTCTTCGTAGGTTGCCAGCAGTTGGCGCGCGCGCGCCACGATCTGGTTTTCTTCCTCGCTGTTGCAGCCGGGCATGGTACGCGACACGCTGCGCAGAATATTGATCGCCGGATAACGCCCCTGTTCGGCAATCGATCGATCCAGCACCACGTGCCCGTCAAGAATGCCACGTACCGCATCGGAAATCGGTTCGTTATGATCATCACCGTCAACAAGCACCGTAAACAGGCCGGTAATCGATCCCTGCCCCGGACCACCGGGGCCGGCACGTTCCAAAAGACGCGGCAATTCGGCAAACACGGTTGGCGTATAGCCCTTTGATGCGGGGGGCTCGCCAACCGAAAGACTGATTTCGCGCTGGGCCATGGCAAAACGGGTCACGGAATCCATCATGCACAAAACATCACGCCCGACATCGCGGAAATATTCCGATATCGCCATGGTCATATAGGCCGCCTGACGACGCATAAGCGGTGGTTCGTCCGATGTCGCCACCACGACCACTGACCGGCGCAGGCCTTCTTCGCCCAGATCGTCTTCGATGAATTCGCGCGCTTCGCGGCCACGTTCCCCGATCAGCCCGACCACCGACACATCCGATGTCGTATGGCGTGTCATCATCGACAAAAGACTGGATTTACCGACACCGGACCCGGCAAAAATGCCCATACGTTGGCCGCGGCAACAGGTCAGAAACGTATTCATCGCCCGGATGCCAAGATCAATCTTGCCCGCGACACGCTGTCGCGAATGGGCCGATGGCGGCATGTTGCGGATCGGATAGGCCTTGTTGCCCTCAGACAGCGGACCTTTGCCGTCCACCGGCTCGCCAAAGGCATTGACCACCCGCCCCAGCCAGCTTTCATCGGGATAGACCTGTGGTTGGGTATCCCCCAGTTCGACTTCACAGCCAATCCCGATCCCGTCAAGGATGCCAAACGGCATCAAAAGCGCGCGTTCATTGCGGAAACCGACGACTTCGCAAATCACCGCCTTGCCGTCGCGTCGCTTTACCTTGCAGCGGTCGCCAACCGACAGAGCCCCTTCGACACCGCCGATCTCGACCAGAAGGCCGAGCACCGCGGTCACGCGCCCGACAACCCGGTAATCGGGAATGCGTCTGAGTTCTGCGATGATGTTGCGACCAATCTGAAACACGCCCCGGACCTTCTCAGCCAGCAGTTGATTTCAATTTTTTCCAAGCAGGCGATTTTGATCCCCGAACATGACATGGGGGTGGCAAATCGCGCCGCGTCGTACCAAATATATTGGCATAATCGATGTTAAAAAGCTGTGTAGACAGCAAATCGCAAATTTTTTTGTTTGCGCGCCCCATGACGGTTAACGCCGCAAACCGTTGGGAAAACTCGCATTCCGGCCCCGAGTCGCTTCTTGTGATGAAAAAAAGTTAACGAGATGCGACTCGCCTGCTTGCCACGAGTCGCAAAGCAACGTATCGTTAACGGAATGGGAAAAAATTTCCCACCGACAAACGTTGGGGCGCTTGTCAAATATCCGGATTAACACGGACTTATTGCGGAACACGGTAACGGAGCAGAAACATGCGGGTGCTGCTTGTTGAGGATGACAACACCTATGCTGATAGCATCGAACTGATGCTTAAGTCGGAAGGCATGGTGATTGACACAACCGACCTTGGGGAAGATGGTCTCGAGATCGGCAAGCTGTATGATTACGATATTATTCTTCTGGACCTGATGCTGCCAGATATTGACGGCTATGAGGTTCTCAGACGTTTGCGCGACGCACGCGTCGACACGCCGGTCCTGATCCTGTCGGGTCTGACCGAAACCGAAGACAAGGTCAAAGGCCTTGGCTTTGGCGCTGATGACTATCTCACCAAGCCGTTCGACAAGGTCGAATTGCTGGCACGCATCCAGGCGATCGTCCGTCGCTCGCGTGGGCATGCCCAGTCGATGATTTCGACGGGCAAACTCAACGTCAACCTTGATGCTCGCACCGTCGATGTCGACGGATCGCCGCTGCATCTGACCGGCAAGGAATATGGCATCCTTGAATTGCTGTCGCTGCGCAAAGGCACGACACTGACCAAGGAAATGTTCCTCAACCACCTTTATGGCGGTATGGACGAGCCGGAACTCAAGATTATTGACGTCTTTGTCTGCAAACTGCGCAAGAAAATCCAGTCGGCAACCAAAGGCGACAACTACATTCATACGGTTTGGGGCCGGGGCTATGTCCTGCGCGATCCCGACACCAATAGTGCTGCGGCCTGATATCTGACTTTTCCTGTCCAAGCGCCCGGAAACGTCACAGCAGTGCTCGTTACACAAAACGCCCCGGTTCTGCACCGGGGCGTTTTGCATTTGCCACCCGTCAGGGCAAATGCACAAGGGGATGAACAATCCCGCTGACCTGCAACCAGTCAAAAAACTCGAACAATGGCACGGCCAGGAAAAAGGCCAGCCCGTCGCGCAAGGTCCGCCACAGAAGCTTCGGACGCACTTCGATGGCGTCCATATCCCTCCATGCCGAAAAACGCGGGCCAAACCGTGGAACCCGGGCCTGATAGCGTTCGAATTGCGGACCGAACAGCTGCGCCAGGGCCCGTTCCTCGCGCAGGATGACCGGCAGGAAGACCGCAACTGCGCCCAGAACAAAGATGGCCGAAATCACAAGGCTTCCGGTTTGCGCACCGACACCGGCTGCACCGATAAAGCTGAAGACATAAAGCGGATTGCGGCTGATGGAATAGGGACCACGATCGGTAAGCTGCTGTGCCTTGCGCCCGCCGATATAAAGCGTACACCAGGCGCGGCCGAAAATCGCCACCGCGATCAGGCCAATACCACCCAGCTCGATCCCCTCGTGAAGCGGCATCTGAACTTTGGCAACAGACTGGATCAGCGGCGATGTACCAAGCAACACCAGCGCAAGCGCCGCAATAACCAGCTTGCGGCGGCGCTGCAAAACAGTCAGCGCCTGACGCGGGGCTGCGACGGTCTCGGTCAATTGTGGGATCATATTCATTCCCGACGTTTCGGTTTAACGGAAACAGTCGGGGTCACACCGGCTGCCGACTACTTTTTGTCGTCCGGTTTGCCAAAACGTGATCGATCAAAGGTCGTGGACGGGCGTGTCGTTCCGGAAGAACCGCTTGTATTCCCGGTGCCTGTCGTCGGCCTTGATGTCGTGCCACTGCTACCTGTGCCGGTACCAAGCGGCCGGCGATAGGTCGAACCGGTGGTACCGGTCGTTCCTGTTGTCCCCGGACGGGTTGTCGAACCAGTACCAGTCGAACCTGACGGTTTGCTGAACGAACTTCCCGTGGTGCCGGTCGGACGCGTGGTCGACCCGGCCCCGCCTAGCGGGCGCGGCGTTGTCCCGGTGGTGCCACCTGTCGTGCCGGTGGACCCGGTGGTTCCGGTGGTGCCAGGACGCGTCGTGCTGCCAAGTCCGGACGTTCCGGTTGCAGAGATCGGGCGAATGCCGGTGGTGCCAGTGGTGCCGGTTGTCCCCGGACGTGCCGGGGTCGTCCCCGCACCGGTGGTTCCGGTGGTCCCGGCGCCGGTTTGCATATGTTTCGGTTTCGGGAAGGCAAAGCCCCCCGCAGCAGCCCCGCCGGCCGCAGCAGCCGCGGCACCGCCTGCCTGCACCTTTTCAAGTGCGGTCAGATCGACATCCGGCGCGCCGGGACGGTTCAGCTGGTAAATACCGCGCTGACGGGCAAGCGGCTTGAACTTATCGGAAATGCCAAGAACTGTTTCCGCCCCGCCAAGGAACAGGAAGCCGTCATCAGGCATCAATGCCGATACACGTGCCAGCACATCGCTTTTGGTCGGCTGATCAAAATAGATCAGCACGTTACGGCAATAAACCACGTCAAACTGGCCGAGCGGACGGAAGTCCTCAAGAAGGTTGAACTCCTTGTATTGAACCTTTGACCGGATTTCCGAGGAAATCTGCCACTGGTCTTCCTTTTTCTGGAAATACTTGACCAGAAGCCCGATCGGAAGGCCCCTTTGGACTTCGAACTGGGAATAAAGCCCGGCCCGGGCCTTTGCCAGAATTTCACGCGAAATATCAGTACCGATGATTTCAACCCGCCAGCCAGACAGCTGGGTTTTGAATTCATCAAGGATCATCGCCAGCGAATAGGGTTCCTGACCCGATGACGCCGCAGCACACCAGATACGCAGGTGGCGCTTGGACGCGCGTTCCTTGATCATGTGCGGCAAAACGACATGACGGAACTGGTCAAACGGCTTGGTATCGCGGAAGAAGAAACTTTCATTGGTCGTCATCGCATCGACGACCTCTTCGACCAGATTGCGGTCACCGCCACGCAATGCGCCAATCAGTTCGCCCAGATCCTTAAGGCCACGCTTGCGCGCAATCGGCATCAGCCGGCTTTCGAGCAGATAAGTCTTGTCCTCGCTCAGAACGAGCCCGGACTTGGACTTTATCAGTCTGCTTACGAAATCGAAGTCTTCCGGCTTCATCATTGTGGGTTAACGACCCCCCGCAAATTTTTTGATATAGGCCGCAATTCCGCCAACCGGCAGAACAGCAGAACAAATGCCCGCATGCGCAGCAGCACCAGGCATCCCCCATACAACACTGCTTTGTTCGTCCTGCGCAACGACCATGCCCCCGGCATTCACAACGTCACGGCCTCCCAGCATACCATCCTGTCCCATTCCGGTCAGTATCGCGGTTAGAATATTTCCACCATAACTTGCCACCAGACTGCGCAACATCGGATCGACAGACGGGCGACAGAAGTTCTCTGGCGGGTTCTGATTAAGCATAAGATGCCGCGAACCGCCACGTCCTTCTACTGTCATGTGGTAATCGCCGGGCGCAAGATAAACCTGTCCCCCCACAATCGGCATGTTGTTCTTGCCTTCCTGACACTTCAACCCGGTCAAACGGGTGATATGTTCGGCAAGAATTGTGGTGAAAGTTGCAGGCATATGCTGGGTAATAAAAATCGGCTGACGCACGCCATTGAGGCCGCGCAAAACTTCAAACAATGCCTGGGGGCCACCGGTCGAACTGCCGATCGCGATGGCTTCGACATTGACCCGCTTTTCCGGCAACAGCGAAATTGCCCCGCGTGACGCCTGCCGACGGACCGGTGCCGGTGCGGAACCACCCCGCGCGGTTTTCGCACGGGCTGCTTTCGCGCCTTCCTGGGCATTCCCCGCCGCCCGTTTGGGGGCAGCAACGGTTCTTGCCGCTGCCGCAGTCGGCGAACTGCGTGTTGACGTTTGTGCCGCTGATTTGTGACCGCCCCCCGCGGCAATCGCCGCATCGCGGATCAAACGCCCCGGATCACGGGCCGGTGTCTGCGGGCGGGTCGGCATCGGATTGGCTGCCGCCGCACTGCGTGCGGTGCGCGGGGCCTCGGCCGCGTTGCTGTCTGCTGCGGCCTGGGACGGCGGTGCAGACTGGCCTTGCGGGGTCGGGCTTGGCTGTGGCTGGGCCGGACGCATCTGGACCTGTTGCGGACGCGGATGCTGTTGCATCGGACGCGGGCGCAATTCGGCGGTAAATCTTTTACGCTGGATCCGGCCAGGCTTATGGAGCTGCTGATGTTCGATCGACATTTCAGCACGGAAGGTCGTTGACTTTCCGTCCTGATCGCCGCCATCGCCGTCACCATCGTGTTCAGGCTCCGATGCGGCTTCTGGCGCGGCCTCAGCCGCTGTCTCAACCGCTGCCTGTGCGGATGCTTCCTGCGCAAGCTCTTCCTCGTCCTCAAGCTGGGCCTCGTCAGCAGCAGCGGCAGCTGCCGCCTGCTCGACTTCCAGCATCTTGCGACGCTGTTCGGCCCATGCCTTGACCTTGTCCAGAAGCTCGGCCCGGAAGCCTGCCCCGACATTTAGGTCCTTGGACGAACTTGGTTTGGGAATGTAATCCACCGCCCCAAGGGTCATGGCCTGGAAGCTGATATCGGCGTTTCGCTTGGTCAGGGTAGAGGCCATGATCACCCGAACGGACGGATCGATTTCCAACAGTTTGGGCAAGGCGGTCAGGCCATCCATGACCGGCATTTCGATATCCAGAACAATGACTTCGACGCCACCCTGTTCCATTACCGATAATGCTTCTTCGCCATTATTGACCGACCCGACGACGTCAATATCGCTGTCTTCGGTCATCATGCGTGTCACAAGTCCGCGCACGATGGCGGAATCATCCACGATCAGAACTTTGTATGGCGAATGGATAGGCGTGTCTTCCACGTAGCAGCGTCCCCGCTTGAGTCACGAGATCAATTTCAAAGTCCCGGCATGGCACAGAATCTGTGCCACCCGGACTAGATCAGGCCGACCTGTTCGAACTTCGCCTGAATGATCTCGCTGTCGAACGGTTTCATAATGTATTCGTTCGCACCAGCTGTGATTGCTTCCTGGATATGTTCCAGATCGTTTTCCGTTGTACAGAAGACGACGACTGGCTCATCTCCTCCCGGAGTTGCGCGCAGGTCACGCAGGAAATCGATCCCGCTTTTGACCGGCATGTTCCAATCAAGCAGAACTGCATCAGGCATGGATTCGAGACATTTGTCCAATGCCTCCTGTCCATCCACCGCCTCTACGACCGCAAACCCGATTTCTTCGAGGATACGGCGCGCCACCATTCGGATGACTTTCGAATCATCGACGACGAGACAACTCTTCATCGACTTCCTTCTCGTTTCTTTAGGTCGTTAAGCCACTAACGGCAGAATACCGGGCGCATTGCGCGCCCGACATATCAAGATATCGGTTACCCAGCCTGCTTGATCGATGAGGTAAAATCAAGCAGACGCGTAACGTCCAGAATAACCAGAAGTTTTTTATCCAGACGGAAAATACCGTCCGAAAATTCACGCCAACGCGGATCAAGCGTTGCCGGATTCTGCTCGAACGCCTTCTTGGGAACGCTAAGAACTTCGCCCACCTGATCAACCATCAGGCTGTAAAGTTCACCACCCTGATCGACGACGATGCTCATACCCGGATCATCGTCATCCTTGTCGCGCAAACCAAGACGTTTGCGAACATCAATCGCCGTCACGATACGCCCGCGCAGGTTAAGCGACCCTGCGACTTCGGGCGGAGACAGCGGAATACGGGTGATACGCTGCGGACCAAGAACGTCCTGAACCGTCAGAACCGGAATACCGAAAAGCTGTTTGCCGATATTCGCGGTGACGAAATCCTGGCTATCACCGCCAAGATCCAGTGCGCCGCCTCTATCGTGGCTCGGGACTAGTGCGTTACTATCGCTCATTGGACTTTCTCCCGATTAAACGTTGCTCAAGGTCTGGACCAAGGTCGAGACAAGGGCATCACGATCAAACTTCGCGACATAGTCGCTGAAACCTACCTGACGGCCGCGTTCGAAGTCTTCTTCGCTGGTGTGCGAAGACAGGGCAATGATCGGAACTTCGCCCCACAGCTCGTCATTCTGAAGCGCCTCGGCGAATTCAAAGCCGTTCATGCCCGGCATTTCGATATCGCTGATGATCGCATCAAACAACTGGCCACGGTTCTTGAGTTCCATCGCCTGTTCGGCGGTTTCGACTGCCGTTACCCGGAAACCTGCAACCGACAGCATCGGTGTCAGCAGGTTGCGGAAGAACGGGCTGTCATCGATCAGAAGAACACGCTTCTTCTCGCCGCCATTGTCTTCGGTCCCGAACCAGTCACTGAAGGCCAGTTCAAGATAGTAACCGGCATCAATCAGGTCGGTCGCCTTGCCGTCGATCACGGCCGAGCCAACCAGCCCGTCCTGATCTGCGGTCAATTCAACATTAAGCACGTCATCGACAATGTCGACGATCTCGTCAACCACAAGGCCCATGGTCCGTTCGCGATCCTGGAAGACCAGGGTCGGCTGGCGGCCTTCGGCCTTCATCTGATAGCTGCCGTCAATAAAGACCAGCGGCATCAGTTTGCCACGATACTGAACCAGCGGACGTCCGTTGGAATGTTCGATATTCTCGACATCGATTTCTTCAAGACGGGCAACAAGGGCCAGCGGAACCGCACGGACTTCGCTGCCACCGGCACGGAACACCAGCATCGAGGTGGTTTCACGATCGGACGCGTCGGTTTTGGCCTTGCCTTCAACACCTTGCGAACCACCAACGGTGATTTCACCTGTACGGGTCGCGATGCCGTTCGGATCAAGGATCATGATCACGCTACCGTCACCCAGGATCGTATTCCCCGAGAACAGCGACAGATCACGCAGGATCGGTGCAACCGGTTTGACAACGATTTCCTCGGTGTCGAAGACGCGGTCAACGATGATACCGAACGAATAGGTCCCGACCTGGGCCACAACGATGAATGCTTCTTCATCGACACCCTCGTCGGTGGCCTCCTTGGTATCGAGACCGAGGATTTTCTTAAGCGTCACCAGCGGCAACAGACGGTTACGCAACCGCAGGACCGGGGTGTCGTGAATGCGTTCGATCGAATGTTCGGAATTGTTCGATGCACGAACAAGTTCCAGAACGCTGATCTGCGGAATGGCAAAGCGTTCGCCGCCACTTTCGACAATCAGGGCCGACACGATGGCCAGGGTCAGCGGGATCTTGATGATAAAGGTCGAACCACGGCCTTCGACCGATTTCAGTTCAACCGTACCACCGATCTTTTCGATGTTGGTACGCACAACGTCCATACCCACACCACGACCGGAGACCGAGGTGACTTTTTCCGCTGTCGAGAAACCAGCCTTGAAAATGAACTGCTGGATCTGCTGATCAGCCATCCCTTCCAGTTCGCTTTCGGTGGTCAGGCCGTTGGCAATTGCCTTGGCCTTGATGCGTTCAAGGTTCAGACCGCGACCGTCATCGGAAATCTCGATGATGATGTGACCGCCTTCGTGATACGCATTAAGGGTAACCGTACCGGTTTCAGGCTTGCCGGCGTCACGACGGCCCGGGATATCTTCCAGACCATGGTCGGCAGAGTTACGCACCATGTGGGTCAGCGGATCCTTGATCAGTTCAAGAACCTGGCGATCCAGTTCGGTGTCGGCACCGATCATCTGAAGATCGATCTTCTTGTTCATTTCAAGGGCAAGGTCGCGAACAATACGCGGCAGTTTTGCCCAAGCGTTGCCGATCGGCTGCATACGGGTCTTCATCACGCCTTCCTGAAGGTCGGTCGTAATGTGCGACAGGCGCTGCAACGGAACGGTAAATTCACTGTCATCCTTGCCGCGAACCATCTGCAACAGCTGGTTACGGGTCAGGACCAGCTCGGAAACCAGCGTCATCAGGTTTTCAAGCAGCTCGACATTCACGCGAATGGTCTGGGCTGCAACCGAGCTTTCCTTGGCTTCGCCGCGCGGGGCTTCTGCCTTTTGCTCGGCCGGTTTCTTGGCCGGTGCGACTTCCTTGGATTTTGCAGCAGCAGGCGGTGCTGCGGCTGGTGCCGGGGTTTCCGGTTCGGAGGAAGTGGCAAATTCGGGATCAACTTCTGCGGCATCGAATGCCGCCTGAAGCGCGTCGCTATCAACAGCGCCGCCTTCTGAAACTTCTTCGATCGGCGGTTCTTCGATCGGTGCGGCTGCGGGTGCAGCGCCGCCCATCATCGTGCCGGTATCGGCAAAATGATTGAGACGTGCAATCAACTCGGCGTCATTGCCATCCGGCTCTGCCTCGTTCTGCTCAAGCTCGCCCAGCAGATATTTGATGGTGTCGATGGATTCAAGCACCAGCGTCACGGCTTCCGGTGTGACCACCAGTTCACCGTCGCGGATCTTGCCCAGAACGTTTTCGCCGGCATGCGCGACCGCTTCGAGGCGCGGCAGGCCAAGGAATCCACACGTCCCTTTGATGGTATGCACCAAACGGAAGATGTTAGACAGAATGTCCGGATCATTCGGGTTCTGCTCGAGCTTCACCAGCTCAACGTCAAGCGTCGAGAGACTTTCCGAAGTCTCGGTCAGAAATTCACTTAATAGATCGTCCATATACCCCCTCCAAATCTCCGGCAAAGCTAGATTTACCGGAACCGGAACTCCCATTTAACACGCGCATGGCGAGAAACGTATGTTACATCGGTTACTTACGTAGAAGCTACCACACGTTATTACCAGACCCACAGGTCAATTTTTTATCCATAGATCAATGCAATATTTGCATCCTGTTGCAAGACCGAAAGCGCCCCGCCCGTCCGATTGGCCAGATTTCTCACGAAGAATCCGTGCACTGTGCGTGGATCAAGTGCATCTGCCGACACGTCTTTTTCCAACACCTCCATAACTTCCGGACGGAATGCGGCACGTTTGCCTTCTGCCAGAACGGTCGTGCGACCGGATTCGTGCGAAACAGTGATCGTCCCCCCAAATGGCAGAGCCTCGCGGGCGAGCATCACCATATTCAATACGACTCGTCCATGAGCTGGATCAATCGGAAGATCCGGCCAGTCCAGGCTGACCTTGCCTTCGGCTTCATAGGTCTGGCGCGCAGCATCGCGCATGGACTTGGTGTCCACGCTGTTGCCCGCCCGGCCAAAGGCCAGCCGGAAAAGTTGCAGACGGCGGGCCGCCTCAAGGCCGCTTTTGCGCATCAGCGCAAGCGCCTCGTCATCGGCAACACCGTCTTCGCCCATCAGTTCCGCCCCGGCATTGACGGCCCCGACCGGACCGACAAGATCATGACAAATGCGCGAACTGATCAACTCGATCAGCGTCATTTCAAGGGCGATGTCCTGAACCATTACGCGGGTTCTCCAAGGTATTTCTATTTATTCTTCAAAGCATCACATCCCCAAACATGATGCCCGGTCTCTGTCCCCCGCCCGATTTCATCACCGGTGGCGTTCCGTGACGGGACGACGAAATATCGCGCCCTCAAAGCGGGTCTCTGATGCCCAAGATTGACCGTGATATGTTAAGAGCTTATTTAGCCAGAACGAAATTTAGACCCGACCCATCGCGATTTTGCCATTCCGGCCATCGACATGGCAAAGAAGCCCGCACCGATCGCGACCAATCCCCCATCCGGTAAAACCGGTTTGACTTCTGATCGAACCGACGCCTTGATGACGATGGTATTTGAAAAATGCCGGTCGCATTCTGGCGATTGATCCCGACCACTGAAAACACCCGCACCGGCCCGTCCGGATGTCTGGTGACAGACCGCCATCCGACCCGGCAATTTTTGCCGACCAACGGCCGGAACACCGACCGGATCGGGTTTTGCAATCTGTGAAATTGTGGATCGGCGGCGTTTGACCTATATGTAAACAAGATACACTGAACACAGAGCACCCCATGGATTTCTTGCTGACACCGGGCACCATCGTTCGCCACCCCAACCAGCCCGATTGGGGTCTTGGCCGCATTCAGGCTGTCGATGGTGACAGAATCGCCGTCAATTTCGAAGAAGCCGGTCGCCAGATCATCCGGCCCCGCCATGTCGTGCTTGAGATTGTCGAGGCCGCGGTCGGCTACGAATAAGGGGCCGTTTCCCCCGGTCGCGCCCGATCAGGCGGATCACAGACCGGTTTGGCCCATGTCTGGTTGTCCTTGGCACACGATTTGCTGACATCAATTTATTAATAAATTCGGCGTATGCAGAATCAGGGCCGCATGGATTCCATCCCCGCCGATGGATCTGCCTGATCATGCACAACCGTCATAATCAAGGTCTGGACACTTCATGATTGCAGCCAACAAACCACCCCAAGACACCTTCAAGCAGCGCCACCATGTCGCCGCCTTTACGGTACTGGAACAATTTACCCAGGGGCTGATCCATTACGCGCGCAACCACGGTGGTTCGATTTCCGAAGAACAGATCATCAAGGCCATCGACGGCATCCGCGAAAAGGAAGACCTGTTTGACGCGGCCTGGGCCGTGCTTGAAAGCGATCTCGAAGCCATCAAGGCCCGCGAACATGCCGCCGTCCGCCACGATCCGTTCGGGCGTTTGCTGGTATCGCGCTTTGACCACCTTCTGGAAGGCAATGCCGCAGGCAGCATCGAAGACGGCGCACTGTCGCGTGAAATACTGCAACCGTTCTTCAAGGTCATCCGCATGATGGTCGGCATGGACATGCTTCAGGAAATCGACCGCGAAATTCACGAAATCATCGAAGCCCATGCCGAAGATGAGGACGAGCTGCGCAACCCCGCCGAATATTGGGACCATCTGGCCAAGGAACCGGCGGTCAAGCTGCGCATCAATCTGGTATTTGCGCGCATGGCGCTGCATTTCCGTGAATATGAACGCCGCAAAAAATGGCTGCTGCAACTGGTCAATGACAATCTGCCATCGGGTGAAGTACACTGGTCCTTTACCGAGGCCCATTGTGTGCGCCTGCTTGATGCCTTGTTCAGTGACGTGCGCGAAATCCTGACCGTTCCGCAACATTCGGCCGAACTGGTCGCCAAAATGGGCAGTGAAGATGTCGCAACCCTGCGCGAAGTCATGAAGTCAATCGACGCCGACGTCGACGCCCACGCCAACAGCTGACCGGCGCACACCAACCGCCAAGCATTTACCCGACGGTTACCCGGTAAACAGCAATAGTCAAAGCCGCATGGTCGATGTCTTCGGGTATCACCTGCGGCTTTTTGTTTTCATCTGACGGAAAGGTGATGTGCCGCGATCTAAACAGGCTGGTCAAAACCCGGTCTGCTGTGCCACAGTCACCTTGCAAGAAACAACGCCCCGCGACAACCACGACACTGTTTCAAATCAACGCCATGACCAAACCACTGATCGACAAATATGGCCGGCATGTCTCCTATCTGCGCGTTTCGGTAACCGATCGCTGCGATTTCCGCTGCACCTATTGCATGGCGGAAAACATGACCTTCCTGCCAAAGGCCGAAGTTCTCAGCCTTGAAGAACTTGATCAGCTCTGCACGGCCTTCATCAATCGCGGTGTGCGCAAATTGCGCCTGACCGGGGGTGAGCCGCTGGTGCGCCGTGGCATCATGGACTTGATTTCCGATCTGTCGCGGCATCTTAAAACCGGCGCGCTTGATGAACTGACCATGACCACCAATGGCAGTCAGCTTGCCACCTATGCCGATGATCTGGCGCGGCTTGGCGTCAAACGCCTCAATATCTCGCTCGACAGTCTCGATTCCCGGAAATTCACCGAAATCACCCGCCGCGGCCGCCTTGAACAGGTTCTGGCCGGGCTGGAGGCCGCAAAGGCCGCCGGCATCAGCATCAAGATCAATACGGTTGCCCTTCGCAACTTCAACGAAGATGAAATGTCGCGTCTGGTGTCATGGTGCGGCAAGGAAGGCTTTGATCTTTGCCTGATCGAAACCATGCCGCTGGGGGATATCGACGGTGATCGCACCGACCAATACTTGCCACTGACTGTGGTGCGTGAACGCCTGGAACAGGAATTCACCCTGATCCCGTCCGACCACGTCACCCCCGGCCCGGCCCGCTATACCACGGTGGCCGAAACCGGCGGACGTCTGGGCTTCATCACGCCGCTTACCCATAATTTCTGCGAAGGCTGCAACCGCGTGCGCGTGACCTGCACCGGCACGCTTTACATGTGCCTGGGCCAGGAAGACCATGTTGACCTGCGCGCAGCGCTCCGCACCGGCGATCCGCGTTCGCTTGATCAGATGCTTGATGCCGCCATGGACCTCAAACCCAAGGGCCATGACTTCGTCATCGACCGCAAAGGCCAGAAACCGGCCGTTGGTCGTCATATGAGTATGACGGGTGGTTAAACACCGCCAGCTAGTATGATCATAATGTCGGTTAGATCACGGGCAGACCACCCAATCAGGTGCGACTGACAGCTTGAGCAATCACTGCTCCCAAATCCGGGCGCAGGAATACAGCCATCAGGCCCTTGCAAACGCGCGCGAAGCTCGCACTCATTCCCACCCGGCACCACCAGAACAGAAACAACGCGCCCGGCCCCGTTTGAGGTCAATTCATCGACATGCCAGTGGGGTTTCTTGGTCGTCTTGCAGTGGCGTTTGACGCGGGCCGCAATACCGCCGGGGCCGTTGGCAGAACCGCAATAAAGATAAGTCCCTTTGGGCAAAATGGTTCCGGCAAAGCGTTTGTTTTGAAGGGTCAGGTCCGCGACAAGCTCGATCACCAGAACATACGCCCCGGCAACTTTTGGAAGCTGCCGGAGCGTTTCTTCATTTATCGTTTCGATAAACCGGGTCACTGGCCGTCTTGATCACGCAAAAGCAGATCAATCGAAAGCCCCGGTCCGGCCATACCGTTGGTCAGGACCGGTTCGCAATGTTCGTTGATCCGGGCCGCGATGCGCTGGCGAAAGCCGGTAAAGCGTTTGGATTCCACCACATCAACCGGTTCATCAAGATGCACCTCGACCCGGAACACGCCCGGTGTCGGGGTCGCGGTCACAGAACGGATCATGCCGGTCACCGCATGACCAAGGTATGATCCGGCAAAGCGTTTGCCGATCCCAAGATCGGAAACATTGGTCGGGATATTGCGACGCGCCATGGCAACGGCGGTATTCCAGTCGCGAAAACCGTGGCTTTGGGCGAGAAGTTCAAGCGACCCGGCATGTGATATCGCAACATCACGCGCAGCCAGGGCCTTGCGCAGGCGTTTTGCCTGTGCCTTGAAGCTTTCGGTCGGGTCGGTTTCGATATCCGCACGACCGATATTCAGACTGTTTGAAGTCATTTTCGTCTCCACACAGGAGGCCGGGTGTCCGCATTGCCGGGCCGTACCCTGATCGGGAAACGGGTCCGAAAGATTTCAAAGCACCACTTTACCAAAGGATCAACCTTGCGGACGGCAGGTGTGGGCAACCCAAGGCTGGCTAATTACCCCAATATCGGGCGCAAGACAAGCCTGCGCGCAACTTTGCGAGATGTTTGGGTAGTGCTGTTGCGCAGAAATTGACAGCCCCCGGGACAACAACATATACCAGAGAAAACAGGTTTTACCGGGCCCGTCCGGGCACCGGTCCATTATAAGGAATAAACGCCATGGCCATGGAAGCCTATGAAATCGAAAGCATGATCAAGGAAGCTCTTCCTGATGCTGAAGTCCGGATCGAAGATCTGCGCGGTGATGGCGATCACTATGCTGCAATTGTGGTGTCCGAACAGTTCCGCGGCAAAACCCGCGTGGTTCAGCACCAGATGGTCTATTCCGCGCTGAAAGGCAAAATGGGCGGTGATCTTCATGCCCTTGCCCTTCAGACCTCGGCGCCGGAATAAGTCCCCCGATTGCCCTGATTACCAGACGCGCAAGCCACCCATTTGATGCGCGATGATGATTTTTTCGGGCGCCGACCAACCATCGGCGCCCGATCCCGTCAAGACCGGATTTGCCGCCACCCGACGACATCCGGCATGACCAGCCCCATTAACTGACCACGGCTCATCAAATGTCATCACAAGATAAGCCGGCCCTGATCGGTGCCGGACCGCTCGCCGGACTTGGTGCCTTTACCATCTGGGGCATTTTCGGGCTGTATTTCAAAATGGTATCCTTTGCGGTGCCGCTTGAAATCCTGTCGCACCGGATCATCTGGTCGGCGGTTTTGACATTTGCAATGATCTTTGCCCTTGGCCGGCGCAAGCAACTCTGGGTGCTGATTTCATCGGCCAAGACGATTGGCCTTCTGTTTCTGAGCAGCCTTCTGGTGGCGGGCAACTGGGTGATTTACATCTGGGCGGTCAATACCGGCAATGCGCTTGAAGCAAGCCTTGGCTATTACATCATGCCGCTGATCATGCTGATCCTGGCGCGCATTTTCTTTGCCGAAAAGCTTAACCGCGTTCAGATCCTGTCTGTGGGTATTTGCGCACTCGGGGTTTTGAACCTTCTGGTTTCCTATGGGCATCTGCCCTGGATCGCGCTTAGCCTGTCGTCGCTGTTCGGGTTTTATGGCGTTATCCGCAAATTTGTTCCGGCCGATCCGATTGCCGGGCTTTTCGTTGAATGCGTGCTGATCACACCGATTGCCCTTGGTTACATGTTCTGGCTTGCCGCACAGGGTGAAATGGCATTTGGCCATACCGGCATGACCAACGATCTGTTGTTTATCGGACTTGGGGTCTGCACCACCATTCCGCTGGTTCTGTTTGCCTATGCCGCGCGCAATATGAAGTTTTCCGTCCTTGGTCTGATGCAGTATCTTAACCCGACCCTGCAATTCATTGTCGCGGTTCTGGTATTTGGCGAAACCTTTACCAGCGCGCATATGGTGACCTATGGGCTGGTGTGGTTCGGACTTGGCATTTTCACGTGGGATAACCTGCGCACTGTGCGCAAAAACCGCCGCAACAGTTGACAGAACCACAGGTTCCAGCCATATCTTCGGCCATAAAAGTTTAACCCGTTTTTCGCGGCCGAGAGATCGCCGCCCAAGCCAAGGACAATCATTATGACCGACAATCCGGTTTTCGATCGCATCCAGAAGGACATTGACGATAACGATATCGTTCTGTTCATGAAGGGAACTGCAATGTTCCCGCAGTGCGGTTTCTCTGCTGCTGTGGTTCAGGTCATGGCTGAACTCGGTGTTCAGTTCAAGGACGTGAACGTTCTGGTCGACCCGGCAATCCGTCAGGGCATCAAGGACTTCTCCAACTGGCCGACCATTCCGCAGCTTTACGTCAAGGGCGAGTTCCTTGGTGGCTGTGACATCGTCCGTGAGATGTTTGCATCGGGCGAACTGGCCCAGCATCTTAAAGACAAGGGCGTTGCCGTCGCTGCCTAAGGCGCGACCAGCCCGACATCAAACGCGCTGCGCGATGATCGCCAGCGCGTTTTTTTGTGCCTGTGATCCATCCAGCCCCATCCCGGGCACATCTTTTGCGTTCATTACAGGCACCCTCTTAAAACTATTTCTTGATGCCTGGCGCGCTCTCCCCCATCCTTGAGGGATGCTATTCTTCGCGCAACAGGGGAAGTGACCGGGGATGAAAGCAGCAATCAAATCAATAGCATGTCTTTTGCTAATGTCCGGCTTGGCATGGCTTGCCAATCCACCGGCCCCCGCACAGGCACAAATGGCTGCAATTGCTGCCATCAGCGGATCGGACGATGCCCAAGCCCCGGCTTCAGATGCTACAACCAATGGCGCACCCGACACCGTAGCTGCCGAAACGTTTAGCTATTATGCCTTCCTTGACGAAGGCATTAACCGCACCCAGGCCCATATCGACGCGACCCTGCGCGGGCTTGAAGCCTTTCCGCATGAAGTTGCCGCCACCCTTGATCTGATATCATCGGATGTCGGCAAGACCGGATTGATGTGGATTGCCCTGTTTACCGCGATATTTGTTGGTGTGGGCATTGTTGCCGAAGTGATATATCGCCGTTTTTCGGCATCGATATGTGCCTATCTTGAACGTCAATCCCCGCAAAAGTTTTCCGACCGACTCAAACAGATGGCGGCCCTTTGTGTTTTGTCGCTGCTGTCACTTGGTGTCTTTGCCATTGGGTCGGTGGGCACGTTCCTGATATTTGATTGGCCGCCGATCATGAAGGCCGCAATCCTGTCGTTGCTGACAGCATTCTTCCTGCTGCGCATCATCATGATTGTCCTGCAATTCCTGTTCGCGCCAAAGGCCGACGGCCTGCGCATGATCAATGTCGATCCGCAAACCGCAAGCGCCCTGACCGGAAGTCTGGCCTGGGCGGCGGGGATTTCGCTGTTTTCATTTGGCATTGCCGGGGTTTTCAGTGCCGCCCCCACCATGGTTCAAGGCGATATCATCCTGTTTGACCATGCCGTGGTGATTTCGGTGATTTCGTTTTGTGTTGCCACCTGGTGGCTGGGCCGGTTCTTTGCCCGCCATCAGTCCGGCGACGGGATCGAAAAGATCGCCCTTCCGACTTCGATTGCGCGGCTTTGGCCGGTGATTGTTTCGGCCTGGATCATCCTGATGGGCGGGGCTGCGATCATTGGTGCGGAACGCATTCTCAAGGCGCTGATCGCGATCGGGCTTGCCTGTGTGTTTGATGTGGTATTTCGCAACATCATCGAAGGCCAGCACCGCATCAAGGTCAAAACAGCCCAACAGGAAGCAGACGCCCAAAACGCCATCGCACAGGCCGCGGCCCTTGAAAACGATGCCGAATTCGAACCGATATCCCCCAAACTTCCTGTCTTTACCAAGGTTCTCAAACGCGGGGTAAGGTTGCTTGCGCTTGTATTTGTTCTGGCCAGCATGTGGCGGATCTGGGGACTTGACCGGCTGGCCATGGCCGAGGATGCCGGCATTGTTGCCCGCATCATTGATGCGTCGACCGAAATCATCATGATCCTGCTGATTGCCGATCTGATCTGGTCATTGATCAAGGCATTCCTTGACGAACGCATGAGCGCGTCAAACGCCGGGCATGGCGGGGATGAAGGCGGCGGATCGGGGCTTTCGCGGGTTGAGACCCTGTTGCCGCTGCTAAAAAACTTTGCCCTGACCGTGATTGTCATCATGGTGGCGATGGTAACCTTGTCATCGCTTGGCGTTGATATCGGGCCGCTGATTGCCGGTGCCGGTGTGGTTGGCCTTGCCCTTGGCTTTGGCAGTCAGGCACTGGTGCGCGATGTGGTGGCCGGGGTTTTCTTCCTGCTTGATGATGCCTTCCGGCTTGGCGAATATATCGAAGTCGATAACCTGCGCGGGCGCGTTGAAAACATTTCAATCCGGTCCATGCAACTGCGCCATCATCGCGGCCCGCTTCAGACCATCCCGTTTGGTGAAATCAAATCCATCGTCAATCACAGCCGCGACTGGGTGATCGTCAAACTGGAATTCCGGGTGCCGTTTGATACCGATGTGAACAAGATCAAGAAACTGGTCAAAAAGCTGTCGGCGGAACTTTTGAATGATCCGCTGATCGGTGACAGCTTCATCGAACCGCTGAAATCCCAGGGCGTGCGCCGGATGGAAGAATTCAACATGGTGATCGGGCTGAAATACACCGCCAAACCCGGCGAACAATTCACCATCCGCAAGACCGTCTATCAAAGCGTGCTTGCGATGTTCAAGGAAAACGGCATCCAGATGGCATCGCGTAACGTCAAGGTCGACGTCCCTGCCGATGCCACCCCCGAACAGAAACACGAAGCCGTTGCCGCAGCCGCCCAACAGGCGTCCGAACAGCTCAACAAGCCATAGGCCATAAGAAAAGCCACAAACAAAAGACCGGCCGGCCCCGAAAAGCGGCCCAAAATACCAAAACCCCCGATGCATGATCCGCATCGGGGGTTTTATGGTCGGTCAGCGGCAATTTTACCATCGATCCGGACAAACAAAAACGCCCGCTGTTTCCAGCGGGCGTCTTCGTATCGTTTCGTCGCGAAATCCGTAAGGATTAACGCGAGTAGAATTCGATGACCAGGTTCGGCTGCATCTGAACCGGGTACGGAATTTCTGCGAATTTCGGAACGCGAACGAAGGTCCCTTTGAAGGCTTTCGCATCAACGTCGAGATATTCCGGAATGTCACGCTCTGCAAGGTTGGCAGCTTCGAGAACCATCGGGATTTCACGCGAAGCGGATTTCACTTCGACAACGTCACCTTCTTTAACAAGGTAGGACGGAATGGTTACTTTCTTGCCGTTGACAAGAATGTGGCCGTGGTTAACGAACTGACGTGCAGCGAACACGGTCGGAACGAATTTCATGCGGTAGATAACTGCGTCAAGACGCTGTTCGAGAATACCAACCAGATGCTCGGAGGTATCGCCCGGACGACGCGATGCTTCTTTGAAGTAACGCAGGAACTGTTTTTCGGAGATCGAACCGTAGTAGCCTTTGAGCTGCTGTTTAGCGAACAGCTGGGTACCATAGTCGGTCGGCTTCTTACGACGGGTTGCGCCATGCATGCCCGGTGCGTATTCGCGCTTGTTCAGCGGCGATTTTGCACGACCCCAAAGGTTCACGCCAAGGCGGCGGTCAATCTTATGCTTTGCAGCAATACGTTTCGACATTTTGTAACTCTCTTTTTTTAAAGATCACTTATTGTCCCGATAGTTTCCAACCGCCCGAACAACAGGCATGCGGAACGGGGACGAAAACACCTGTTTCGACCCACTTTCTCGGAAGTGAGGCGCAATATAGAGATGATTGATCAAGAGTCAAACATTAATCGCCGCACCGGACCTGCATGGAAGCCCTGCATTTCTGCGATCTTGGGCGATCTGTCCGATCGGGTCGATCACACCGCCCGGTCCGACCGCCACTTATCCCCGCTAACCGTCTGGAAGATATCGGCTTTGGCCTGATCAATCCTTGGATTTGTATTTGCCTCCGCGCATGGCAACAATCATCCCGCGCAGGGTTTGCACTTCCTGATGGGTCAGGTTGGCACGGTTGAAAATGTTGCGGATATTGCGCTGCATGTTCGGACGCTTTTCCTCGACCCGGAAGAATCCCGATGCATCAAGCTCGGCCTCCAGATGCACAAACAGGCGCTCCATATCATCCTTGGTCGCCGGGAAGGTGTCATTCATCATCATCTGATAATCGGGCACATCGACACCGGCCTGCCACCATTCATAGCCGATCAGAAGAACTGCCTGCGCCAGATTAAGCGACGTGAAGCCGGGATTAAGCGGCACGGTCACCACCGCATCGCCCATGGCGATATGTTCGTTACGAACGCCGGTCCGTTCCGGGCCGAACATCACGCCAACTTTTTCACCGCGCGAAATCACATTGCGCATTTCCGGTGCCAGCCCCTTGGGGGTAAAGACCGGTTTGATCGCATCGCGCGTGCGTGCGGTTGTCACATAGACACGGTTCAGATCGGCAAGCGCATCTTCTTCGCGCTCGAACACCTTGGTGTTATCAATGACGATATCGGCACCCGATGCATTGGCCGTTGCCCGTTCATTGGGCCAGCCATCACGCGGGCGCACCAGACGCAGATCAACCAGACCGCAATTCAACATCGCACGCGCTGCCTTGCCGATATTATCGCCAAGCTGCGGTTCAATCAGAATGATTACGGGCGGGTTGGCAATGCCACCGGTTTCGGGTTTGGCACTCCCTACGGCGTCGCTCATCGGGTCAGATCTCCGGTCGTGATATGCGGGTTGGTGACGGATATTCCCATCCATATTGGCGCTTACTTAGCAAAAGCCAACCGCTTGCGCCAGTCTCCTTAAGCCGGTCTTATTAAGCCCGTCGCCCTGCACCCATCGCCTGACACCAGTTCACCAGCATCACGCCCCTTGCGATGCAGAGGCTGAACTTCCCAGCCCGGCCAAATCAAAACGGCCGGGGCAATTCCCCCGGCCGTCATATGCATCATGCCATTTCAAACCGCTCAGCCGTGCTGGCTACGCACGCCGGATTTGAACAGCTTGTAGGTAATGGAATCCCGAAGCGCGTTATAGGATGCCTCGATAATGTTGGTCGAAACGCCGACTGTCGCCCAGTTATTGCCATCGGCATCGCGGCTTTCGATCATGACACGGGTCACCGCGCGCGTACCATCGCCGCGGGTTATGATGCGGACCTTATAGTCGATCAGTTCGATCTGCTCGACCGCTTCGCGATATTCCGGCACCGTCACCAGAACCTTGCGAAGCGCCGCATCAAGGGCGTTGACCGGGCCGTTCCCTTCGGCGACCGACATATATTGTTCGTCACCGACCACGACCTTGACGGTGGCCTCACTCATGGTGATGACCTGTTCGTCCTGCTCATCGACCCAGCGCCGTTCGTCAATCACGCGGAATGATGTCACGCGGAAATAGCGATCAAGTTCGCCCCTGGCCTTGCGCGCCAGCAATTCAAAGCTGGCCTCGGCCCCGTCATAGGCATAGCCGTCAAATTCACGCTGTTTGACCGTTTCAACCAGTTTGCCGACTGCTTCGGATTTCGGATCGACTTCAACACCGATCTCGCGGAAACGAGCCAGAATGTTTGAACGGCCCGCCTGATCCGAGACCAGGATATGGCGCTGGTTGCCGACCAGTTCCGGTTCGACATGTTCGTAGCAGGCCGGGTTCTTTTCCACCGCCGAGACATGCAAACCGCCCTTGTGGGCAAAGGCACTGTCACCGACATAGGCCGCCTGACGCAGCGGTTCACGGTTCAGGCGTTCGTCCAGAATATGGGAAATCCGGCGAAGATGGGTCAGTTGTTCGCGCGAAACACCAACATCATACCCCATCTTGAGCATAAGGGTCGGGATGATCGAAATCAGGTTGGCATTGCCGCACCGTTCACCCAGACCATTAAGCGTCCCTTGCACCTGTCGCGCACCAGCGCGGACCGCGGCCAAGGAGTTCGCAACCGCATTCTCGGTATCGTTATGGCAATGAATGCCGACATTGCCGCCCGGAATGACCGTGCAGACATCGGTCACAATGTCAAAAATCTCGTCGGGCAATGTGCCGCCATTGGTGTCACACAGCACCACCCAGCGCGCCCCGGCATCATAGGCCGATTTGATCGCCGAAATCGCGTAATCACGGTTGGCCTTATAGCCGTCAAAGAAATGCTCGGCATCGAACATGACTTCGGAAACCTTTGATTTCAGATGGGCAATGGAGTCCGAAATCATCGCCAGATTTTCATCAAGCTCGATCCCGAGTGCCTCGGTCACCTGAAAATCCCAGCTTTTTCCGACCATGCACACAATCGGTGCATTCTGCGCCAGGCTGGCAAGCCCCGGATCATTGGATGCCGAACGACCGGCACGACGGGTCATGCCAAAGGCTGTCAGTTTGGAATTTTTAAGCTTGGGCGGATTGGCAAAAAATGCATCATCGGTCGGGTTTGCCCCGGGCCAGCCGCCTTCGATATAGTCAATCGACAATTCGTCCAGTGCCTTGGCAATCGCGGTTTTGTCCGCGGCCGAAAAATCCACGCCCTGGGTCTGCTGCCCATCGCGCAAGGTACTGTCATAAAGATAGACGCGCTTGTCTGACATATTCATTCCAACTGATCGATCATCTCTCTTCGGGATCCGGGCTTTACGTTACGGCAGCCCTGATCCGCAAACGGGTCTGGCAAATTGCCGCAAAACACCCCACAGCGCAACAGCATTACGCAAAATGGGGTTTTCGGGCAATTTCACACCCTATCCCCTCCCTAACCCATCTTTAGGATAGCGGACCTGTCCCCTTGAATGATTGTAACCCCCACCTATCAATGCTTAACTCTACTATACATTGCAAAGTGGCCGGGGACTGTTCCATAAATTGAAGTCGCCCGGTTGCGGTCTAGGGACATCGACGATGGCACATGAAGCCACCACCAGCGTTGATTTAATGATGCTTGCCGGACTTACCTGGGAACGTACGGGTAAGAATTGCTGGACAGCTTCTGACAGGTTCGCCCATTACACCATTTTCCGCGATATCGACGAACGTTGGTACGGGGAATGGGAACGCGATGGCGAACGCATCCGCGCGAACTGGTCCTGTCCGATCCTGGAAACCTTTGCCGAATATATGGTCGATCACGCCCGGCGCAGCCCGACGGACGATCTGGACTGACTTTTTCCTACTTCACCCTGTTTATCCTGCGTCTGTCAGCCGGATTTTTTTGGCCCAATCCGGTAATGTTTGCGCCCGCGTGGTCCGGGGCATTTGGCATGCTGTGCCGGCCCGTTTTCTGACAATCGATTGCGATCAGTTCTTGCGTTTGAAGGCGGTTGCATTATGTGATGGGCAGGATCACACGAATAAACGCAAGGCTTACCAATGACGAACGCCATTCCCATGCAGATCGACATCGTTTCGGACGTTGTCTGCCCCTGGTGCATTATCGGGTATAAAAACCTTGAAGATGCCATCAGCCGTCTTGATGGCGAGATCGACGTCAAACTGCGCTGGCATCCGTTCGAACTGAACCGCGACATGCCGCCAGAAGGCCAGGACCTCGCCGAGCATATCAAGGAAAAATACGGCCTGACCGCCGATCAGAGTGCGGATAACCGTGCGCGCATCACCATGATGGGCGAAAATGTCGGCTTCCCGATCCATTTCAGCTCGGACAGCCGCATCTATAACACATTTGACGCCCACCGCCTGCTCTATTGGGCGGGCAAGGAAGGCGAGTACGGGCAGCAGACCGCCCTTAAACTCAACCTGTTTGCCGCCTATTTCCAGGGTGGCGACAACATGGCTGATCACGGTGTTCTCAAACGCGCGGTCGAGGAAGTCGGGCTTTCGCCGGACCGTGCGGCAGAAATCCTTGCCAGCGACGAATTCGCCAAGGAAGTCCGCGCCGAAGAAGACGAGTTTGGCGAAGCAGGCATCAGCTCGGTCCCGACCTATGTCGTCAATGGCAAATTCGCAATTTCCGGCGGTCACCCGCCCGAAGTCTTTGAACAGGCCCTTTCCGAAATCGCCCGTCAGGGGGATGAAATCCTCGCAGAAGCCGAAAGCGAAGCCTGATCAATCTGCACAGCAAAGATCAGACACATTATATAATGCACAAAGCCCCGGTCATTTGCCGGGGCTTTGTCATTTGACAGGCGCTGACAGACCGCCTGCAAGTATCCATCGAAAATTCAGGCCAGATAATCGGCCATTTCCGCATTGAAATAAGTTTTGGTGCGCGGACCGGTGATGATCGGGTCGATGCGGCGCACGCATTCCTTGTAATGATCCGTCTGGCGATGGGCCTGGAAATCGTCTTCGGAACGGAACACTTCGTAAATCATGAATTTATGTTCGTTTTCCGGGTCGCGCAGCACGTCAAAACGCAGGTTGCCTTCCTCGTTTTTGCGTGTGCCTTCGTAATTGATCCGGAACGCTTCGATGAATTCGTCGACATGTCCCGGTTTGACTTCGATATGCACCATTTGTACGAGCATGATGTATCCTTTTTAACTTAATTCACTTCGATAAAATCATTCCGGATCAGATACCCGGGGCTTTCCACATAGAGGTCGTAACCCCCTGATCGACCAGTTGGCGCTGCGCGGCATAGGCCCGCGCCCAGCGTTCACCCAATGCGTCATAGTCGGATTTGACCTTGTCATTTGGCTCAAACATGCCGTCCCAACGCACCCATTCCCGTCCAAGGGCCGCAAGATCATCGTGCAATCCGCCACCAACAGCCGCCGCGGCGGCACAGCCAAGTGCGGTTGCCTCCTTGATCACGGGGGTTGCAACAGGAATGCCGGTCACATCGGCCAGCATCTGTGACCAATGCGGGCTTTTTGCCGCACCGGCCGCAAAGACGATCTTGTCAGGGCGTTTGCCACTAAGCTTGAAGATCGCATCAAGGTTGCGCGCCGCGACAATACAGGCATTTTCCTGCAACGCCCGGAACAGCACAGCCTTGCCGGATTTTTCCGGATCGATGCTAAGATTAAGGAACGACGGGGCTGCGTGATACCAGCTGCCATAGCGCATCACATCCGAGAAAATCGGAATAACCCCGTGCGCCCCAAGCGGGACATCCTTCGACAGATTTTCCAAAAGTGTATAGGCCTTGCCCGGGTCATCGACCTTGGCCAATTCCTCCTGACCAAAGGCATCGCGGAACCAGCGCATGACCGCACCGACAAAGAAACTGATCGCTTCGGCCTGATTAAGCCCGGTGATGACATGCGGATTGATGCGCAAATTCATCGACGGATCGGTCAGGGTTGCATCAACATTGACGATCTGCTGCCAGAAGGTGCCACCAAGAACCGCACAATCCCCGATCCCGGTAACACCAAGCCCGGCTGTACCCAGCTGACAATCACCACCGCCGACAACAACCGTTGTTCTGGTCGAAAGTCCGGTTTCCGCAGCTGCCTTTGCCGTTACATGACCAACAGCGGTGCCGGTTTCACAGGCCTGCGGAAAGATATCATCGCGAAGCCCGACCGCGCGCATGGCTTCGGGCAGCCAGTCGCGTTCACGCAGACCGAAAATGCCGGTGGTTCCGGCATTTGACGGATCAGATGCGATTACACCCGAAAGCCGTGCCACCACCCAGTCCGAAAGCATCGCGATGCGATCAATCTTTTCATAGATGTCAGGCATCTGTTCGCGGATCCAAAGAAGACGCGGCAAGGCACCAAGTGCAAAGGTCTGGCCGGTTTTGCCATAAAGGTCTTCTTCAACGCCCGGGAAGCTTTCCTTAAGCGCGCGCACCTGATCAACCGCGCGCCCGTCCACATTGGCACAGGCCCAGATTTCCTTGCCATCCGCGTCAAAGGCAACAATGGCCTCGCGCATTGATGTCGCACTGACGGCGGCAATATCATCGCCCGAAACACCGGCCTCGGACAGTGCACCGGCAATACAGTCGCAAATCAGCTTCCAATTGCCATCAACATCAAAATCCATCGATCCGGGGAAACGCGGATCTTCCTTGTGCCACCATTCGCGCTGACAAGCGCCAAGCTGATGACCATCCCGATCAAACACAACTGCCCGACCGCTGCCGGTACCGGCATCGATCGCAAGCAGGTAATTTCCTGCTGCCATTCCCTAGACGTCCTCCAACAATTTTTCTGCCGTTTTTTCATCCGTAATCAGGATGTCGACATATTTTCCTTTAAGCGCGGCACGAATCGCGCGCACTTTGCCGTCACCACCGGCAGCGGCGATGACATTCTTTGATTTATTCAGGGATTCGAGGCGCGCACCGATCACGCGTTGATGCAGCGACAGATCAAGCACATCACCATTGTCATCGAAAAACTGACACAGGATGTCACCGACAGCCCCCTTGCGGCGCAAAGGTTCAACCTCGGCCGGGGTGACATATCCGCTGCGCACAACGGTCGACTCGTTATTCAATTCGCCAATACCGACCAGCTGATAGGCCGCATTCAGCGCCATTTCCAGAACATTGGAAATGCCCGGTTCGCCCATAAGGGCGGCTGCAACCGCATCCTCGGACACAACAAGTGGCGCGGGCAAAAGATGCACGCTGCTGCCCCAGTTTGCCGTGCGCATACCATCAACATAGGTCGCGACCCCGCCGGTAAGGCTGACCAGCGACACATTGCGTTCATTGGCCATATGACCAATGCGCTGGATGGTGTGACTGACAGTCGCCCCCCAACCAACAGCAAGCAGGTCATCATTACCAAGGCGCTGCATCAGAAACTGTGCTGCCGCCTGACCAAGGCGTTCATTCAGATCGCCATTTTCAAGATGGGGAACCACCCGAACTTCGCGCAGGCCCCAGGCATCCTGAAGGCGCTGTTCATGTTCAAGGCATCCCTGATAACGGGAATTGATTCGCACCTGAATGATGCCGGTGCGGCGACCACTTTCAAGCAAACGGGAAACCTTGATCCGCGAAAGACCAAGCTTTTCGCCGATCTCGCCCTGGGTCATGCCATCGTTATAGTAGTACCACGCAATACGGGTTAGAGTTTCCTCCTCCGCATCCGCATAACTCCAGTCGTTTGCATCCGACGCCATATTTCCAGTCCCTGAATTTTCTGTATCGCTGTTCATTTGATTATCTATGAAACAAATGATCACGTCAACAGATCCGCGCACAGCGTAAAATTGCAGCCTCCCATACTGCAATGCGGCATGGATATCGCCATTTATCCCTAAATATACTGATCTTCATTCGAAAATCATGGTTATTGACGAATTTGGAATCATGTGATCAAATGTTTTTCATAAAAACAAATGAACAGGCTCCCAGGGATGGAACAGAATACAACACCCCGGATCGCGGTCCGCGTCGCCGACATATGGAAATCCTATGGCGGGACACCGGTTCTTAAGGGGATCAACATCGAATTGCTTGCCGGACAGGTTCATGCCCTTCTGGGCGGGAACGGTGCGGGCAAATCCACCTTGATGAAAACAATTGCCGGGCTGGTGGATGCCGATCAGGGCAGTGTTGAAATCAACGAACAGACACTGGGCACTGCGTCACCGTCAGCTGCCCAGTCGCTTGGTCTGTATCTGGTTCCGCAGGAAGCGCATATTCTTCCGAACCAGTCCGTGCTTGAAAACATCTGCCTTGGCCTGAAAGCCAAGCCGCGCGCCCTTCGCGCCGAGGCCGAAGCCCTACTGCGCGATCTTGCGGTGTCGCTTGATCTTGATGCGCAGGCCGCCACCCTTGAAATTGCCGACCGCCAGATTGTCGAAATCATGCGCGGACTTATTCGCAAGGCCAGCGTACTGATCCTTGATGAACCGACATCGGCCCTGACCCCGCACGAAGCCAACGCCCTGTTTGATCGCGTCCGTCAGCTCAAGGCGCAAGGTGTCGGGATCTTCTTCATTTCGCACAAACTGCGTGAAATCCGCGAAATTTGCAGCGTGATCAGCGTCCTGCGCGATGGTGCGATTGTCCTTTCCGGCCCGCTTTCCGATTATGACGACAATCAGATCGTCGAAGCCATGACCAAAACCGTGCAGTCCGCCCAGCCGGTGAAACGCACGGAAAACAACATCGATTTCAGGACCCGCGACGTGGTTCTTGAAATCGACCGTTTCAGCGGCGAAGGATTCCGCGACATTTCCTTTAATGTACGGGCTGGTGAAATTGTCGGTCTGGCCGGTGTTGTTGGTGCGGGTCGGTCGGAACTGGCCGAAACCCTGTTTGGACTACGCCCGGCACGCAGCGGCAATCTTAATCTTCTGGGCACGCCGCTCACCAAACGCTCCCCGCGTGATTGCGTTGATGCCGGTCTGGTTTACCTTCCAGAAGACCGTCAGCAAAACGGCCTGTTTCTTGAGGCATCTCTTGCCTGGAACATGTCGGGATATACCATGCACCGTCTTGGTTTCTTCCCGAAACGCAAGGACGAGACATCGGCCTTTGACACGTTCCGTCAAAGTCTTGGCATCAAGTGCGAAGGCGAAGGTCAGCAAGCCGGTCGCCTGTCGGGCGGCAATCAGCAAAAAGTTCTTTTGTCAAAATGCCTTGCCGCCGATCCGCGGGTTCTGATCCTTGATGAGCCAACCCGTGGCGTTGATGTTGCCGCACGCAACGACATTTACCGGCTTATTCGCGAATTGGCCGCCAAGGGATTGGGCGTGGTTCTGATTTCGTCGGACTTTGACGAAATCGAACAACTTGCCGATCGGGTTGTCGTCATGGCCCATGGCCTGCAATGCGGTGCGCTCGAACGTGACGCGGTGACGGTTGATGCCATTGCCCATCTTGCCTTTGAATCCGGGAGCCCGGCACATGCTTGATTTTTTCGCACGTAATCGCGTGGCGACCCTGTGTGCTGTCACCATTCTTGCTTTTCTTCTGATCGGGGCGGTGGCACCGGGATATCTGTCGCTGTCGACCGCATCGGTCGTGATGTCCAACAGCCTTGTTCTGATGTCGGTCGCACTGGGCACCATGCTGGTGATCCTGACCCGCAACATCGATGTTTCAAGCGGTTCTGTGCTGGGACTGAGTGCCGTGGTGCTTGGCATGATGCTCAATGACGGGCACAGCCTGGGCCTTGCGATTGCCGCCTGCCTGTTAACCGGGGCGGTTGCCGGACTGATCAATGGCCTGCTTGTCACCATGCTGAATGTGCCGTCGATCATCGCAACCCTTGGCACCCTTGGCCTGTTTCGCGGTGTGATGCTGATTTTGACCGGCGGCAACTGGATCGAAGAACTTCCGCTGTCGCTTAAGGCATTGGCAGATAACGGCGCCGTCGGGTTTTCGGTTCTGACCGTCATTGTCATTGCATCCCTGATCGTGGTTGGCCTGTTTGTCCGCCAAACCCGTTTCGGACGCTATTTCTATGCCGTGGGCGATAACCGCGAAGCCGCCCGCCATCTTGGCATTCCGGTCAAACTGGTGCAGATCGCGGCCTTTGTTGCGGCCGGCGTTCTGGCCGCAATCGCCGGCATGATCTTCGCCGCCCAGATCGGCTTTATCCCCAATCAGGCCGGTAACGGGCTGGAGCTGAAAGCCATTGCTGCAAACGTTCTGGGTGGTGTCAGCCTTCTTGGCGGCAGCGGCACGGTTCCGGGCATTTTTGTCGGCGTCATTTTCCTGACCTCGATCGACAGTGCGCTGGTTTTCCTGAAAATCCCGGCCTTCTGGAACGATTTCATTGCCGGTGCGGTGTTGCTTTTGGTGTTGCTGCTTGATGGTCGTGTGCGCATGGCCGTTGATCGCGCCATCCGCGCCAAGCGCTATGCGGTACATCACCACACCAACCCCGACCAGCCAACCGCGTCCAGCCCCGAAACCATGTCCAAACCCCGCACCCAGGAGGCAGGTGAATAATGAAACGTTATCTTCTGCGTTGGGAAACTGCCCTTCTGGCCATGCTGGTCGCCGAGTTTGCGATCTTTGGCATGATCAATCCGCGTTTTCTGAACCTGTCTAACCTGCTTTACAGCACCAGCGACTTTGCCCAGATCGGGATTGTCGCCCTGCCTTTGACCATCGTGATTATTGCTGGCGGGATTGATGTATCATTTGCTTCTGCAGTTGGTCTTTGCGCCATTGTCTTTGGTATTGCCAACTTCTTTGGCATGCCGTTGCCGGTATCGATTCTGGCATCGCTTGCGGCGGGTGCGGCGGCCGGCCTGTTTAATGCCACCGTCATTCATGTGTCCCGCATTCAGCCACTTGTTGTAACGCTTGGCAGCTTGTACCTGTTTGGCGGTGCGGCGACCGTGCTTTCGGGTGTTGTCGGGGCAAGCGGTTATGAGGGGATCGGCAACTTCCCCGATGCCTTTACCGCCTTTGCCTATTTCGAACTGGGTGGTTTGCCCGCCCCGTTCCTGGTCCTGCTGGTCGAAGCGGCAATCCTGTTTGTTGTTTTGCATTATTCGCGCTTTGGCCGGTCGGTATTTATGTGCGGACTAAGCGAACATGCCGCCCGTTATAGCGGCCTTCCGATCAAAACCATTCAAACCATCACCTATGTCATGACCGGTGTCTTTGCCGCGATTGCCGGACTTGTTCTGTCATCCTATTTCGGATCGGCACGTGTGGACCTGGGCACCGCGACATTGCTGCCTGCGATCACCGCAGCGGTCCTTGGTGGTGCATCCATTTACGGCGGTCAGGGGTCGATCATCGGCACCCTTCTGGCCACCCTTGTCATCGGTTATTTGCAGCAGGGCCTGCAAATGAGCGGTGTCCCCAGCCAGATTTCCAGCGCGCTCTCAGGTGCGTTGCTGGTCGTTGCGGTCGCATTGCGCCACGGAAGCGCCGTGCTGGCCGATTTTGTCGCTGCGCGAATAATGGCGATGAACCGGAAACGCGCAGCATCATAAGGAGGAAGAAATGTCAGGAAGAACGTTAAAACTGATGTCAGCCGCGGCCTTTGCCGGCTCGCTTCTGGCAGCAGCACCGGCATTTGCCGAAAACCAGATCGCCTTCATTCCGAAACTTGTCGGTGTCGGCTTCTTTACCAGTGGCGGCAATGGTGCCACCACCGCTGGCAAGGAACTGGGAATTGATGTGACCTATGATGGCCCGACCGAACCAAGCGTTTCCGGCCAGGTCCAGTTCGTGAACAACTTCGTGAACCAGGGTTACAACTCGATCATTCTGTCGTCGGTTTCCCCGGATGGTCTGTGCCCGGCCCTGCAGCGCGCCATGAAGCGCGACGTTCTGGTCATGACCTGGGACAGTGATGTCAAACCGGAATGCCGTTCGTACTATATCAACCAGGGAACCCCGGAACAGCTCGGCGGTCTTCTTGTCGATATGGCAAATGACGGCGTGAAAAAGGAAAAGGCAAAAGTCGCCTTCTTCTATTCCAGCCCGACCGTGACCGACCAGAATGCCTGGGCCAATGCCGCCAAGGCCAAAATTGCTGCTGAACATCCGGGCTGGGAAATCGTTACCACCCAGTATGGCTATAACGATGCGCAGAAATCCCTTCAGACAGCCGAAAGCATCCTGAAAGCCTATCCGGATCTTGATGCCATCATCGCCCCGGATGCCAACGCCCTTCCGGCATCGGCACAGGCGGCTGAAAACCTTGATCGCGCTGGCAAGGTAACCATTGTCGGCTTCTCGACCCCGAACGTGATGCGTCCTTACGTCAAACGCGGCACGGTTGAGCGTTTCGGCCTTTGGGACGTCACCGAACAGGGCAAAATTTCGGTCTTTGTTGCCAACCACGTTCTTGATAACGGCCCGATGAATGTTGGCGACAAGCTCGACATTCCGGGTGTCGGCACCGTCGAAGTTTCCCCGAACAGTGTTCAGGGTTACGAGTACGAAGCCGAAGGTAACGGCATCATCCTGCTGCCGCACCGCACCGTCTTTACCAAAGACAATATCGACAATTTCGATTTCTGATCTTTGGCACCACGGGTACGGCGATCCTGGGGGTTTGCCGTACCCGGATTTCTTCAGACCAGCTCCCCCTTGTTAACGCTACGGATTTTTTGATGGAAAACCTTTGGAACGATAACGACGCCGCGCGCTATGCCAACCAGGCCCGCGAAGCCGGCCAGCCCGAGGCTCTTGGCCTGCGCGTTTATACCTCGCGCATCATTGGTCAGGTCGCCGATCTTGTCCTGCATGGCGGTGGCAATACATCGGTCAAGGTTACCGATACCAACGGCGACGCCATCATGCATGTCAAAGGCAGCGGCTGGGACCTTGAAACCATCGAAGCCCCCGGCTTGCCGGCGGTGAAGCTCGCCCCGCTTCATGCCGCACGCAAAAGCAAAAAGCTTTCCGATCCTGAAATGGTCGCACTTCTGCGCAGCAACCTGCTTGATCCGTCCGCCCCGAACCCGTCGGTCGAAGCATTGCTGCATGCCTATCTTCCGTTTGATTTCGTCGACCATACCCATTCCACGGCCGTCCTCGCGCTCGCCAACCAGGACCATTCCGAAGAAATCATGCGGGAAATCTATGGTGATCGCCTTGCATTCCTGCCCTATGTCATGCCGGGTTATGATCTTTCGATTGCCGGTGCGGATCTGTTTGACCAGTTCCCGAATTGCGAAGGTCTGTGGCTTAAGAACCATGGCCTGTTCACCTTTGGCGATACCGCCAAACAATCCTATGACCGCATGATTGATTTCGTCACCGATGCCGAAAACTATCTGAGCGCCAAGGGCATTGCCCTGCCCGGTCCGGAAAGCTCGGACCGCGACATTGATCCGGCGCTGGCGAAGAATATTGAAGCCGTTTTGCGCGCTGATAACTCCCCCTTTGCCAGCGGAATTACCCTTGATTTCCGCAGCACCCCCTCGATCCGGCGTTATCTTGAAAACGATAACCTTGAAACCATTGCCGCACGTGGCACGGCAACGCCCGATCACGTGATCCGCATCAAGCCGTTCCCGCTGATTATTGGCGCCAATGCAGGCATTGATGACATCGCCGCTGCACTGGCTGATTTCAAAAGCCGATATGCGGCCTATTTCGAACGCAATGCCCCGAATGCCAGTGAACCGAAAGTCATGCTTGATGCTTGGCCGCGCATGGTTCTGGTCAAGGGTGCCGGCCTGATCGGGCTTGGTGCCAATGACAAGGCCGCGCGCATTGCCGGTGACCTTGGCGAACAGACCGCACGCATCATCAATGCCGCCGAAGAAGTCGGCACCTTCGCCCCGATCAACGAAGCCGATCTGTTCGACATGGAATACTGGTCGCTTGAACAGGCGAAACTCCAGAAGAAATAACTCCCTGTTGTTCCAGTGCTTTTCACTCCCCCACTTGGCATTGGAACAACCGCAAGCTCAACTCGCCCCTGTCTTTGACAGGGGTTTCTTTTTGCTTGCTCGACATTGGGTAGCTGGCGACTTACTGTTCTTTTGCCACCAGCAAAGGAACCTGCCCCATGCCGTCACTTGCCGAGATCGGGCTGTATTTGCCCGGAATATTGCTATCCTATGCCGCCCTTCTGGTCGGATTGATCAGCCCCGGCCCTGCTCTTTTGGGCCTGATGGGGGTATCGCTTGAACAGGGACGCTTCGCCGGACAGCGTTTTGCACTGGGCATTGGAACCGGGTCGTTTTCCATCGGGCTTTTGACCCTGACCGGGTTGTCGGCGGTTCTTGCCGCCTATGCCGATGCCATGACCGCCATTCGCATTTTTGGCGGCCTGTATTTGCTGTGGATGTCCTATCGGGCGTTTCGTACCGCCTTTCGCAAGGCGCCATCTGCCGATCCACAAGGGACAGACAACGCGACCGATGGCACGTCACCACGCCAGATTTCCGGACGCGGATATTATTTCCGCGGACTTGCGCTTCATCTGACCAACCCCAAAGCCATCCTGACCTGGATTGCGATCATTTCGATCGGCTTTCACCAGGGCGCCCCGTTATGGGTTGGCGCAGCCATCGTGATCGGATGCGGCATGATTTCGACCAGCATCCATTTGCTTTATGCCACCGCCTTTTCGACGGCCCCGGCCATATCGATCTATCGGCGGGCAGCCAACTGGATCAACGGGGTGCTGGGCGTATTTTTTGCCGTGGTTGGATTGCGGCTACTGGTCAATCGCTGATTGGCGGGGGATCGGCCAGTTCGGCCTTGGTCAGCCGACGGGTCGTCACCCCGTTTTTAAGATCAAGCCAACCCGAAAAGATCGTCAGCCAAACAGCAATCAGCATGACATAGGCAATCTGCTGATCCATCACCCAAAGCGTGGCCGCGGCAAAAGCACACCAGATCAGCGGCACCGGCAACAGCAACCAGCGCCACGTGCCGCGCGCCATCAGAACAAACCCCAATGTGCCCAGTGCTGTCGGATCGGCTGCACTGCCAAACAGCTCCGCCTGTATCAGATCACGCCCTTCAAGCAGCCCGACAAAAGGATAGATCACGATTGCCACAACCATGATCGCGGCCCCGACATAAGATGTCAGATCCCCGCGCCAGCCAAACCGCAACGGCAACGGACGGGCGGCAAAAACCAAAAGCAACAGAACCTCGATCACAAAGCCCGGCAGGATATAGGCCACCGCCCAGTTGATCGGTTGATAATATTGCCAGACAAAGCCATAGCTGGCCCAAGCCCAGATCAGCGACAGCAAAACAAGGATCACCCGGTTGCCGCGATGGCCATGGCGCATCGCCATGCCAGCCGCCACCAGACCGGCAACAAAGGCCGCCAGTACCGCCATCCACCACACGCTGTTCATGGTTTCAAACAAACGGTAATAAACACGCGGCGAAAACAGCAGAAAATCCGCCAGTCCGTAATCCCACCATTCGGTCATGCCAGCTTTCCCATATCCTGTTTCCTAGATCAGAACGCCAATGACCGCTGCGATCTGTTCGCGCATCTTGTCATCGGGCAAACGTCCGGTTGCTGCGCGCATGTTTTCCGCCGCATGGGCCGGGTTGGTCGTGGCCGGGATCGGACAGGTCACGGACGGATGGGCAATCAGATATTTCAAAATCAGCTGTGCCCAGCTTTCCACTTCAAGCTCGGCGGCAAATTCCGGCAAAGGTTCACCTTCGAGCTGATCAAGAAGACTGCCACCGCGAAACGGGCGATTGACGATGACGGCAATGCCCCGGTCATAGGCCAGCGGCAGCAAATATTCCTCGACCTTGCGGTCGACCGGGTTGTATGTCACCTGAACGAAATCAAGCCGTTCGTTTTTCATCACCGCAATCAGGTCTTCGGTCCGCCGCCCGTGGGATGTCGTCACCCCGACATAGCGCAACTGCCCTTCATTCTTCAGACGGAAAAGAAGCGGCAGATTGTCATTGATGCCCAAAAGATTATGGACCTGCAAAAGGTCAAATTTTCGGGTGTTCCAGCGTTTGCGTGTTTCGGAAATCTGATCAAGCCCGTCCCCGGACGTCCAGACCTTGTCGGTTGAAAATACCCGGTCATGGGCACCCAGTTTATCAAGACAATAACCGATAACCTCCTGGGCCGATCCATACATAGGCGAACTGTCGATCATCCGCCCGCCGGCATTGAAAAACGCCGATACCACATCCGCGCACTGATCACGCAGGGCCATGTCATTGCCGACATTGAACGTGATCCAACTGCCAAGTCCGACCGCCGGAATTGCTTCGCCGGTGGACGGCACCTGTTTGCGGATAATGTCGGGCACATCCTTGCGCAGGGCGCCATGCGCCACACCGGGCATCAAGGCCCCCAAAGATGCCGACAGGCCAAGCGCACCGGCCCCTTGCATAAATCTGCGACGGTCAATTTCAGACATGAAAGACGTTGCCTTCCTGTTGGGTCCAATCCGTTCCGAACCATGATCCAACATGAATTGGGCAGAAATCTGCCCATGCGCAACCTTTGGCATTTATTGCCCGACTGTTGCCCGCCCAAACAAAAAGGCCGCAAGCACATTGCTTGCGGCCTTTTGTGATTTAAAGCTCGGATATGCCTTATACGCGCTTCCAGCTTGTACCATCCTTGAAGTCTTCAAGGATGATGCCGCGCGCCAGAAGATCATCACGGATCTTGTCAGCAGTTGCGAAATCCTTGTTCTTCTTGGCGTCCGCACGCTGGGCAATCAGGCCTTCGATCTCGGCGGCCTCATCCGCATCGGCAGAACCGGTAAACCAGGCTTCCGGATCACCTTCAAGAATACCAAGCAGCTTGGCCGCGGCCAGGATTTCGCCCTTGGCCTCGGCGCGTTCATACTTGGTTTCCGCCTTGTTGAAACGGGTCACAAGGTTATGGAACTCGGCAATCGCAAGCGGCGTATTAAGATCATCACACAGCGCCTCAAGAACCGCACGCGGCACCGGCACATTTTCCGGGGTCACGTCCGCACTTTGACGAAGGGCGGTATAGAAACGATCAAGTGCCTCTTTGGCCTGGCGCAGGTTATCTTCCGTCCAGTTGATCGGCTGATGATAATGGGTGCCCATCATCGCCAGACGGATGGCTTCGCCCGGCCATTTTTCCAGAAGCTCATGCACGGTGACAAAGTTGCCAAGCGACTTGGACATCTTTTCACCTTCGACCATCAGATGGCCGTTATGCATCCAGTATTTGGCATAGCTCGAACCCTTGTTCGCGCAGCAGCTTTGCGCCAGTTCGTTTTCATGGTGCGGAAACACCAGATCAGAACCCCCGCCATGGATGTCAAAGTTTTCACCGAGATAACGGGTCGACATGGCCGAGCATTCAATATGCCAGCCCGGACGACCACGCCCCCACGGGCTGTCCCAGCCCGGAATGTCATCTTCGGACGGTTTCCACAGAACAAAGTCCGCCGGGTCCTGTTTATAGGGGGCGACTTCAACGCGGGCACCGGCAATCATTTCCTTGCGATCGCGACGTGACAATTTGCCATAGTCGTCAAACTTGCTGACAGAAAACAGAACGTGGCCTTCGGCGGCATAGGCAAAGCCCTGCTCGATCAGGCTTTCGCACATGGCGATCATTTCGGCGATATGTTCGGTCGCACGCGGTTCGATATCGGGCTTGGCGGCATTAAGCGCGCCCATATCATCAAGATAAGCCTGATGCGTGCGTTTGGTGATTTCGGAAATCGGCTCGCCGCTTTCCTTGGCACGGGCATTGATCTTGTCGTCAACGTCGGTGACGTTCCGGACATAGGTTACCTTGGGATAGATATGGCGCAGAACGCGCACCAGCGTATCAAACACCACCACCGGGCGCGCATTGCCGACATGGGCATAGTCGTAAACGGTCGGGCCGCAGACATAAAGGCGCACGTGATCGGGATCGATCGGCTCGAACACCTGCTTTTCGCGGGTCAGCGTGTCATAGATACGAAGGGTCTTGGTCATGTCAAAATTGTCCGTTTGGCTGTATTGGCGATTGAATGCGGGCATTTCCGGCGATCAAAGCAGATGCTCAGACCGCCTTCCCACACAACCGCGCACGCGCCTTTTCAGACCCGATCAGAACCAGCATCGCCGACATTTCCGGGCCATGTTCACGCGCGGTCAACGCCTTGCGAAGCGGCATGAAAAGCTGTTTGCCCTTACGGCCCGTCGCCTCCTTGAGCGCCCCGGTCCAGGTTTTCCAGCTGGTTGCGTCAAGCTCACCTTCAGGCAGCATATCGGCCGCCTGTTTGACGAACTCGGCATCCTCGGCATCGATTTCCGGGATCACGGTCTGATGAATAACGTCCCACCATTCCAGGGCCTCGGCCACGCGCCAGCAATTGCCGCGCACCGCATTCCAGAACATCTCGTTGGCATCATTCATGCCCGCCGCAACCAGTTTCGGCTGCGCGGTTTCAAACGGCATGTCATGGATGACTTTTTCGTTCAGGCTGGCCAGTTCGGCCGGATCGAATTTCGGCGTCGAACGGCCGTAATGATCCAGATCGAATTTATCAAGAACCTGGGTCAGGCTGGCCGGTTCGATTTTATCAGACGCCCCAAGACCGGTCAGAAGACCGACAAGGGCTTCGACCTCGAACCCGTCATTGCGCAATTCACGCAGTGACAAACTGCCCAGACGTTTGGAAAGCTGCGAACCACCCGGCCCCGCCAAAAGCGGCATATGGGCAAATTCAAGCGCACCCGGCTTACCGCCAAGGGCAAGATACAGCAAAATCTGCGACACGGTGTTGGTCACGTGATCTTCGCCGCGAATGATGTGGGTAACCCCCATTTCAAGGTCATCCACCACCGAGCCCAGCATATAAAGCAGCGATCCGTCTTCGCGGATCAAGACCGGATCCGACACATGTTCGGTGTCAAATGAGCAAATCCCGCGCGTCAGATCGTCCCATTCAACCATGCCGTCGGTCAGAAGGAAACGCCAGTGCGGCTTGCGGCCTTCGGCTTCGAGCGCCTTGATCTCGTCAGCCGACAGGGTCAGCGCCTTGCGGTCATAGATGAAAGGCTGGTGACGCTGGCGGGCGGCCTTGCGTTTCCAGTTCAGTTCACCTTCGGTTTCATAGCACGGATAAAGCAATTCACGCTTTTTCAGGTCGGCAATTGCCGCATCATATTTGTCCTGACGAAGCGACTGGCGTTCTTCGCGGTCCCAGTCAATGCCAAGCCATTCCAGATCTTCACGGATGGCATCAACATATTCATCCTTGGAACGCTCCGGATCGGTATCGTCAAAGCGCAGAATGAATTGGCCACCCGATTTACGGGCATAAAGCCAGTTCATCATGGCAACGCGGGCATTACCAACATGGAGAAGCCCGGTCGGGCTGGGGGCAAATCGAAGGACAGGTTTTGTCATATCTAACTTTTCAGTTCACTTGAATCACGTAACAAGGTTCGTGAAGCCATTGGTGATCGGATAGCGACGGTCACGGCCAAAGGCGCGCGGGGTGATCTTGACCCCCGGCGGTGCCTGACGGCGCTTATACTCCGCCCGATCCAGCAACCGCCAGACCCGGCGTACTGTGGCCTCGTCGTGACCACTATCCACGATATCGCGTACTGACCGCTCGCCTTCAATCATCTGATGAAGAATATCATCAAGAACATCATAAGGCGGCAGACTATCTTCGTCTTTCTGATCCGGGCGCAGTTCGGCGGATGGCGGTTTGGTAATGATCCGTTCGGGGATCACCATGCCATCCGGGCCAAGTGCCCCGGCCGGTTTGTGTTCGTTGCGCCAGTGGCACAGAGCAAACACCGTGGTTTTATAAAGGTCTTTCAGAACCGAATAGCCACCACACATGTCGCCATAAAGCGTGGCATAGCCGACCGACATTTCCGACTTGTTGCCGGTGGTCAGCACCATGTGGCCAAACTTGTTTGAAATCCCCATCAGGATGATCCCGCGCGAACGGGCCTGAATGTTTTCTTCGGTGATGTCGGCATCACGCCCGTCAAAGGCCGGGGCCAGCATCTGTTCGAACGCGGCCATGGCCGGACCGATATTGATGCTTTCAATCCCGGTTTTCAGCATCCCCGCACAAATTTCCGCGTCTTCCAGGCTTTCGCGCGACGTATAGGGCGATGGCATCATCACCAGCCGCACCCGATCCGCCCCCAGCGCATCAACCGCAACCGCGGCCGAAAGCGCACTGTCAATGCCGCCCGACATGCCGATCACGACACCGGGGAACCGGTTTTTATTCACATAATCGCGCAAGCCCAGAACAAGGGTCTGATAGATCGCATCAAGGCCAACCGGATAATCGGCCTTGGGCGCATCATCGCCACAACGCCATTTGCCGTTATCGTCCTTCGACCATGTGGTCACGACAACATCCTCGGCAAAGGCCGGCAGGGCAACCGCAAGCGACCCGTCGCCATTAAGCCCGAACGATCCGCCATCAAAGACCAGCTCGTCCTGACCGCCAACTTCGTTGCAATAGATCATCGGCGCGCCGGTTTCCGAAACGCGGTCCTCGATCAGTTTGCGGCGCAAATCGCCCTTGTCTGCCTCGAACGGTGATCCGTTGGGCACCAGGAAAATCTCGGCCCCGGCTTTGGCAAGATGGCCGACCACATTGGGGGTCCAGACATCTTCACAAATCGGAACGCCAAGCTTCACCCCCCTGAACGAAACCGGTTCGGGCATCAGACCGGCTGCGAAAACGCGTTTCTCGTCAAACACGCCATAATTCGGCAGATCCTGCTTGGCCCGGACATCAACGATCTTGCCCTGATCAATCAGGAGAACCGCATTATGACGAATGCCGTCGATTTCCCATGGCGTGGTCAACAGCAATGCCGGACCATTTTCGCGTTTGGCTGTCTGTTCGCAAATGCTGGCGACGGCTTCATGCAGGTGACGCATGAAAGCAGGCTTCATCACCAGGTCTTCCGGCGGATAGCCCGACAACACCAATTCGGAATACAAAACAATATCAGCGCCCCGATCGGCCGCAGATTCCCAGGCAGCCACAACCTTGTCCCGGTTACCGGCAACATCGCCGACAATCGGGTTAAGCTGGGCAATCGCAATGGCAAGCATATTTGTCATGATGTTGGAATAGGAGCCGCCTTACGCGGTGTCAATTGCGGAATACGCAATATCCCATGTTTCAAACGAGATTGCCATTCCTGCATGGCAGAATTGCAGCACCGCAAATCCCGCTAATTGACTGGGATCGCAGTCTGTTTCTGCATCTGTCATGATTTTTTCATGTTGATAATGACTTGCAATTCCGCAAGCAGCCCGGTCTATTTCACCCGACCGTGAACACACGGCAAAAAACATAACAATTGATACGAGCAAACAAAATGGCCAACAGCCCCACCTCTGCCGCCGAAATGGCGGTGGTAACCATTTCCCATATCCCGGGTCGGGAGATCAGCGAAAATCTTGGTATCGTTTTTGGCAGCTCGGTACGCAGCCGCAGCTTCCTGTTTGATATTTTCGCGACTTTCAAAAACCTTTTCGGTGGCGAAGTCCGATCCTATACCCGCCTTCTTGAAGACGCCCAGCACGAAGCCACCAGCCGCCTGGTCGCCCAGGCACAAAAAATGGATGCCGATGCCGTCGTTGACGTCCATTTCGCCACATCCCAGGTCGCCTACAAGGCCGCCGAGATTTTTGCATACGGCACGGCCGTAAGACTGAAATAAGGAACAGGTGCATTTATCATGGAAGACCTGTTTCTTCCGGGAATTGCACTGACCATCCTGATCGGAATCGCCTATTTGACCGGCCGTCTGGCCGACAGGGCACATGAACGCGCGCTTGTGCGCGACGAAGCATTGTTGTCCCATCAATATCTTGATTCCGGGGATGCAGTTCCCGACACAGTTTCAATACAGCAATCCCGCATGGTGACCGGCAAGGTCGTCATTGCCGAAGACCGTTTTCGCAATCTGCTGGCGCGGTTGCGCGTTTTTGTTGGCGGACGTCTTGCCGCCCACGAGGCCGCCGTTATCCGCGCCAAACGCGAAGCCGTCCTGCGCCTGCGCATCAATGCCAAGGGGGCAAGCCACATCATCGGGCTTCGGTTCCAGTCGGCCGAAATCAGTCGCGGCATGATCGAAATGATCGCATCGGGCACCGCCCTTTATACCGATCATCGTCCAACGGGTGGCAAACCGGCCTCCCTGCCCGATGACGGGGTGAATATCAGTCACCACAATCTGTTGACCGAACTGGCATCGGCCAGCATGGCATTTCTTTTGATCTGCTGGGGGATTTATACCGCAAGCGGCTTTGCCATCGAATGGGCGGCAAGCAGCATTTCGGTAAAGGACGAAGTCGCGATCTGGTCTGAACTTGAACCGGAAATCATTGACGGCCATCGCGTCGGTTCCCAACGCAATGTGTTTGAAAACTATCTGGTTGATCTGATCAATTCTGTCCCCAAAGAGGCCCTTGGTCCGGCACGCGATTATGACTTTGATGTCATGATCATTCTTGATTCGTCGCCAAATGCCGCGGCCCTGCCCGGCGGCCTGATCCTGGTTAATAGCGGGATGCTTGATCTGGTCGAAAGCGAGAACGAGCTTCTGTCGATCCTTGGTCATGAAATCGGTCACTATAACGGCCGCGATCATCTTGAAGGACTGGGACGCGAAATTGTCGGTGTCGCCTTGTCCGCCATGATGTTCCAGACCGATGCGATTTTGACAACATGGGTCGCCGGATGGCCGAAATTGCTGGCTGATCGAGATCATTCGCGCAGTCAGGAACTCGATGCCGATGACTGGAGCCTCAAGATCCTGATGGCAAAATACGGTCATGTTGGCGGCGTATCGCGGACCTTTGAAAAACTGGCTGCCATGCAGGGGGATCACAGCGTCATGGACTATCTGTCGACACATCCCCACCCGATGGACCGCGTAAACCGGCTTGATGACATGGCCCGTGAACGGGGACTTCCGATTGGCGAGACGATCGACCTGCAAACCGGGTTTGATAACTTTCTTAAAAAGTTTGACGAAATTCCGGCCCAGTCTTTGGAATTCCAATAAACAACAACTTTCCGACACAGGATATTGAACAATGCGTGGACTTTTCGCCCCGTTCCGCTTTCTGAGCGTCAGCGGCCAGCCCAATACCGAATTCTGGCTGACCCAGTGCATCATTCTGGCATCAACCGTTCTGGGTGTGTATCTGGCAAGCTTTGCCGGCTTTGAGATTGCCGTCGATTTCGACCGCTATCAAAGCACATCGGATGTCTATAACCTTGAACGATCGCTCGAAGCGGAATTTGTCGACAATATCGAAAAAGTCGAAACCTGGATTGCCGAATATCCGGAAGGCCCCATGACCTGGCACGCCCCGCAACTTGCGCCGCGCGAACGCCACAAACTTGATGATATGGTCTGGGAAACCATGCGCTATTCCCCGCGCACTTTCGAGGTCGATCCGCAGATCATTACCGGTGTGCGCCGGTTCTATTCCGACATTGACGCCCTGATGACCATCATGTTCATGCAGCAAAATGCCAATGGCATGGCACGCAATGCCCTTAAGAACATGGGGGAAATCGTCGCCACGGCACGTAACGGCGTCCTGCCGTTGCTCAGATCGGAAATCGAACGTCTGGACGGGGAACTGGCGGACATGACGGACTGACCGTCATCTGCCATATCCGAACAACACAAAGCCGGGGCAAAACTGTCCCGGCTTTTAATTTCGATGGATCCGGGAAAGCGGGCCGAACGACGCCTGACGCCCAGATAAGCTGCACGCCAAAGTGACCGTTCAAAGGGCAAGTGCGGCGTCAATTTCATCCTGGCTCATGGTTTTGGCCGAACCGTGGATAATGCCACTGGCGACATCCATGAATTTTTGCAGCGATACGGTGATGGCATGCGCGGTTTCGCGCAACAATGCCTCGTTCCCGTCCGCAATGATGGCTTCAAGCTGGGTTATCGCGTGGGCTACAATGGTATTGAGGTGATTGATCGTTTCTTCAAACGGTTGACGGAATCGCGGCGGCACATGTTCATAGGCCTCGATCGCCAGTTCCTTGTCGGAAAAGGTGCTATCGCGGAAATGGTCCTGATAGCTTTTCGGTGCCCATTCCTTGCAATCCTCGATCATGTCAGGCATGTCCGGCACCATTTCGAGAAGCATCACGATCTCATTGAAATGATTGAGATAATCGGTCGCCAAAAGCGTGGTCGAGGAAATATTTGTTCCCTCTACTTTCTGTTGCCATTCGGTGAAATCCGCTTCATCCACCATCCGCGTTGCGACCTCTTGAATTTTGTTCTTGTGCAGGATTGCCCTGAATTTCTTTATACTTAAGGATATTTCTTGGCGTTTGGTAGAGGTTTTTTTTACAGCCAGGCCCCTTGATTGCACGACGAAACGTTCCTGTAACGCAATTTAACCCACAAAATACTGATATTCAGCCCCCAAACGGGATTCAATTTTGTGAAATTGCCTGTATCACCAACCATCATCACCCCGAACACACCAAAATCGCAAGAAATTCGTCCGCAGTAATGCGTCTGCGATGTTCGTTTCCTGTCGGGTACGGTCCTTATCGACCATCGGGGCCGCCTTATAAAACAAGGCGCCCGGTTTCCCGGACGCCTTGCTGATCGACACGCATGTCGAAATATTCGAAATCAGATCAGGCAGAAGCTGCAAGCTGCTCTGCGCGGGTGCTGTCGCGTTCTTTTTTGATCATTTCGGCCATCAGGAAGGCAAGCTCAAGCGCCTGACCACCATTAAGGCGCGGATCGCAATGGGTGTGGTAACGATCCGAAAGCGCGTCTTCGGTCACTTCGCGTGCGCCACCGATGCATTCGGTCACGTCCGTTCCGGTCATTTCGAAATGGACGCCGCCGGCATGGGTGCCTTCGGCCTTGTGAACGTCAAAGAAGTTTTTGACTTCCGACAGGATCGAATCAAACGGACGGGTTTTGTAACCGTTCGCGGCCTTGATCGTGTTGCCATGCATCGGATCACACGACCAGACGACCTTGCGGCCTTCGGCCTTAACACGTTTGACCAGACGCGGCAGATGATCACCAACCTTGTCGGCACCCATACGCGCAATCAGGGTCAGACGACCGGCTTCGTTTTGCGGGTTCAGACGATCAATCAGTCGGATCAGATCATCTTCATCCATGGTCGGGCCACATTTCATGCCAATCGGGTTTTTGACCCCGCGCATGAATTCAACATGTGCCCCGTCAAGGTTACGGGTACGATCGCCAATCCACAGCATATGCGCCGAGCAGTCATAATATTCGCCGGTCAGGCTGTCCTGACGGGTCAGGGCCTGCTCATAGCCCAGAAGCAATGCTTCGTGCGAGGTATAGAAATCGGTCTCGCGCAACTGCGGGGCGCTGTCGGCGGTAATGCCGCAGGCCTGCATGAAGGCGACCGCCTCGTCAATCTGGGTGGTCAGCTTGCTGTAACGTTCGGCCGCCGGGCTGCCATCGACAAATGAAAGGTTCCAGCGATGGATTTTGGTCAGATCGGCAAAACCGCCCTGGGCAAACGCACGCAACAGGTTAAGCGTCGCCGCCGACTGGTTATAGGCGCGAATTTGACGCTGCGGATCAGGAATGCGGGCTTCTTCGGTGAACTCGATCCCGTTGACCACGTCACCGCGATAGCTTGGCAGTTCGACGCCATTGATGGTTTCGGTATCCGCCGAACGCGGCTTGGCAAACTGGCCGGCCATACGGCCGACCTTGACCACCGGGCAGGACGCGCCAAAGGTCAGAACAACCGCCATCTGCAACATGACCTTGAAGGTGTCGCGAATGTTGTTCGGATGGAATTCCTTAAAGCTTTCGGCGCAGTCGCCGCCCTGCAGCAGGAAGGCATTGCCTTCTGCGACTTCACCAAGCTTTTCTTTAAGTGCGCGCGCTTCGCCAGCAAATACCAAAGGAGGATAGCTGCCGAGCTCTTGCTCTACGGCCTCGAGGGCCTGTGCATCTGGATAAGTCGGCACCTGCTTGATCGGCAGGTTGCGCCAGCTATCAATGCTCCAGCTCTTGCTCATTTGCTTCCTCTCAATCCGGCATGTTCTTGATCATGCCGCCATTATAACACAAATCCGGTTTTTCGGCGGATTTCCGCCCTGTGGTCCGGTCATTGAACCGGGCCAAACTTGATACGGGTTTTGATCACGTATTTCCACCCCTTCTAGACTTAAGGACGATAAAAACCCGCAATTTTTTGCCAACACACCCAAAAACCACGCAAAATTCCACTCATTCCCGCCAGATTATCCGGATGGCGGCGGGCTTGACCAAACAGTCATAGCAATCAACTAGGTGCGAATCCGCCCATGCGCAATCGCCGGACGAGTTATCCCAACCAGTTACGCCACCCAATTCCGCTGACCCACAACGCTGATCAATTGCACAGTCTGGCAAATGCGGGCACACTGCGCACGCGTCACACCATTGTCCGGACCCTCCATGCCCATTGAAACCATTGCCATTATTGCCTGCGCCTATTTTGTTGCCGCCTTTGTAAAGGGCGCAACGGGTCTCGGGTTTTCGACATCGGCCCTGCCGATCCTGGCCCTTGGACTGGGTCTTAAGGCCGGCATGCCGCTTGTCATCATCCCGTCCCTTGTCAGCAATTCAATCATCATGGTTCAGGCCGGACATTTTCGCGAAACCGTCAATCGGTTCTGGCCGATGTTTCTGGCGACCATCCCGGGACTTCTGATCGGGCTTGCCGTCCTTGAAATGGTCGACAGCATTGTGGCGGGTGCGGTTCTGGGGCTGGTCCTGATGAATTACGGTGCAATCACGCTGTTTCGCCATGGCAAGCCGATTTCGGACAAGATCGCACGCCGACTGGCACCGATTTCCGGTTTTTCCACCGGGCTGGTCAATGGCATTACCGGGTCACAGGTGATGCCGGTTCTGCCCTTTCTGCTTTCCATGCGCCTTGATCCCAAACGCTTTATCCAGGCGATCAATATCTCGTTCAGTCTTTCAAGCATCGTAATGGCCTTTGGCCTGAGCCGGATGGGCTTGATGACGCTTGAAACCATCTGGATATCACTTGCCGGACTGGTTCCGGTTTATATCGGAACGAAACTTGGCAGTGCTGTGCGCAACCGCATGGGTGCCGAAACATTCCGCAAGGTTGTTCTGATCATGCTGATTATTTTTGGCGTGATCCTTGTTGCGAAATTCGTGACCAACTAAGGCAATCACACATCCCCCGCACGGGGGATGTGGCAGAAAAGCGCGTGCAATCAATCGCATGGAATTTATAGTGGATCAGTAATCCCGAAGCACACCCGCAAAGCGCAAAGCCCGGACACTGATTTGATGACACGCATTTTGACGATCGCCATTGCGGCTGCGACCCTTTGGCTTGCCACCGCAGCCCACCAAACCGCACAGGCCCAAAGTATCACGGCGATGGATGCGTTTTTGCGCGACTTGAAGCACATGCATGTACAGGCCTTGCAGTTCTGCGACAGCAACCGCAACATCATGTCAGCCAGCGACCTTTCCAAGGCAACCAAAGAAAATGACGTATTCGAGCTGCTGTGCATGCGCGCGCTGAAAGGGCGCAGCATTGCCAATACCGGCTGGACGTTTTACCACGAAGGCGAACGGATTGAGGGCGGCACATCGGATTTTCTGGCAATGTTGAAGGGCTTTAATATCGAAGGAAAGCTGTTCTACACCGTCATTGGCCATCGCAAGATCAAACAACATATCAGCCAACCGAACGCGCGCGTATTCTATCAACCCCGCGCGACACTTTATCGCTATGTCGATGGCGAAATGCAGCACGTCTTTGAATTCATCGATCCGCAAACCATGAACTGGAACAGCCCGGCCCCCGAAAAGCCCGATTTCTCGGCGGCAAGCAAACAGCATTCCGTGGCAATCGATGACGTCTGGAACGCTGTCCTGCTCGAAGAATTCGGTCAGACTGTCAGCTTTATCTCCGCTACCCGATAGCAACACCGATCCTGACTGGCGATCGCTGAGGGATTTTGATATCAACGCTTCAATGAAAACCATCGCCCGCCCCGCTTTTGCCGAAACCGAAGAAAAGAAATCACGCTTTCTGGCCGAACTCGTTTTTCATGACGATCTGGCCCGGCGGATTGACGCGTTGCGCGCCCTTCATCCCAAGGCCAACCATCACGTAAATGCCTATCGCTATCTTAATGAGGAAGATCAGCTGATCGAGCATGGCAAGGATGATGGCGAACCGTCGGGGACATCAGGCATCCCGTGCCTCAAGGTTCTTCAGGGGCGTGATCTGATCAATGTTGCGGTGATCGTTACCCGCTATTTCGGGGGCACAAAACTGGGCACCGGCGGGCTGGTCCGCGCCTATAGCGGGGCGGCCAACGCGGTGTGTGACGTTGCGGAAATCATTGACTATATCCCGCAGGGCGAGGCTGATCTGTTTGCCGGATTTTCCGATGCCGGCACGCTTGAACAGGCCTGCGCACAGGATGGCATCACCATCCTTGATCGGCAGTTTGACACCCAAGGCACGCGCATCAAAATTGCCGGGCCGCGCGAGATGCTTGGCGAACTTGCCGAACGTTTCCCGCTACCCGATGCCGATTAGGCCCGTGACAAATCAGGCCGGCGTTACTTCTGGCGTGACGTGCTTTCGCGTTGCTGAAGCTCAAACCCGAGATCGAGGATCTTTTGTTCGGGTACTTCGCCGTCAAGTTCGGCCTTGATCATTTCGACCGCACGTTTGCCAATGGCATAGCGGTCGGTTCGGATCGAGGTCAGGGACGGGTGACTTGCCGCCATCATTTCAAGGTCGTTAAACCCGATGATGCCCATGTCATCAGGCACGGAAATACCGGCCTTCTGACAGCCAAACAATGCCCCAAGTGCCAGGTCATCATTGTTGCAAAATACCGCATCAAGATCGGACCGGCGTGCCCGCAATTGCCCGATCAGTTCCGCACCAAGCGACACACTGGATGAAACCGTGGTGGTCATGATCAGATCCGGGTCATAGCGCCCGCCAATCCGCAGGGCATCCTTGAAGCCTTCAAGACGACGATGCGACCGGGGATCCATTCGTGCACCAAGGAAACCGATGCGCTTGTATCCCTTTTGCATAAGATGGGTACCGGCAGCCTTGCCACCTTCGAAATGCGAGAACCCGACCATCATATCAATCGGGTCATCGCCGACTTCCATGATCTGAACCACCGGGCATTCGGCATTTTGCAAAAGTTCGCGGGTGGCATCGGTCTGATCGGTGCCGGCAATGATCATTGCCGACGGCCCCTGCCCCAGGAAGGTCCGCACAAGGCGTTCCTCGTCCTTGGCGACGTAACGCGAATTGCCCAGCTGGACCTGAAACGGCCCCTGATCCAGTTCGTCATAAATCGCACGCAGGGTATCGGCGAACACGTTGTTGGTGAGCGACGGCACGATCACCCCGACAATATTGGAACGAGTCGAGGCCAATGCGCTGGCATGGGAATGCGGCACGTAATTGAGCTTTCTCACCGCATTATTGATCTTCCTGCGCAGGTGATCAGACACCTTTGAGGGATCACGCAATGCGCGTGAGACTGTGATTGTGCTGACGCCGGCCTTCTCGGCAACATCAGCAATTGTCGGCCGCCCGGCCCCTTTGCGTTTCCTCATACCCTTACATTTATTACGTCTTTTGGCTGCCGACAAGCGCCTTGTGATTGGCACGAAATTCGGCAGTTGACTCGATGTTAGCGCTAACATTATGTTAGCGCTAACATCATAACACGACAGGGCTGTCCAAGTATAAAACCCGCCCTGAAAACCAGTGAGACCATCAATTTCATGAACCGGCAGACCAAATATGTCGTCGTCATGGGCGTGTGCGGATCGGGCAAAACCGAAGTCGCGCCACGCCTGGCCAGCATCACGGAAAATGCCTGGCTTGATGCCGACGATCATCATCCCAAAGAAAATGTCGCGCATATGAGTCGCGGCCTGCCGCTGAATGATGAAATGCGCTGGCCATGGCTGGATGCGGTCTGTGCCGCGGCACAGACTGTTGGCGAAACCACCGATCCGACCACCCCGCTCGGCACGCCGTTTCCCGGCACGGTTTTCATTGCCTGTTCGGCCCTCAAGCGCCGGTATCGCGATTTCATTCGCAGCCGCCTGGGTCATGTCAGCTTTGTGTTTCTCAATGGTCCGCGCCAATTGATTTTCGACCGCATGAACAGCCGCGCTGATCACTTCATGCCGTCACAACTTCTTGACAGTCAGCTTCACGATCTTGAACCACCGGGCCCCGATGAAGACCCGCTGGCTGTTTCTATCGAAGGCCCGCTTGATGCAATCGTCCAAACCGCTGTTTCGGGTTTGAAGCAGCGTTACGCCACCCCGGGAGCCTGACGGCGACCGGAACCGCGTATAAAAATCAACCCAGGGAGAAAACAAATGAACATGTCCTTGAAAACATTGGCCGGCGCAGCCGTTGCCATCACCATGAGCGTAAGCGCCCCGTTTGCCGCAAACGCCCAGGATTACAGCTTCAAATTCCAGTCCAGTGACCCGGCTGGCAACCCGAACTTCATCATTCAGCAGGAATGGGCAGAACGCGTTGGCACCCTGACCGGTGGTCGCATTTCCATCGAAATGCTGCCGGTTGGATCGGTTGTTGAACATAACGAAACCCAGGACGCGATTGCGGCCGGCATTCTTGACGGTCACATCACCGATACCAGCTATTTCTCGGGCAAGGATCCGGCATTCGGCCTGATTGCCAACCCGGTTGGCGCATGGTCCGACCCGCAGGAAATGTTCCGCTTCATGGAATATGGCGGCGGCAAGGAACTGATGAATTCGCTGGTCGAACCTTATGGCCTGCATTTCATCGGTGCGACCACCCCGGGCCTTGAAGCATTCGTTTCCGCCGTTCCGCTTGATGGCGTTGACGACCTAAAAGGCCTTAAAATGCGCGCGCCCGAAGGCATGGTAAACGAAGTCTTTGCTGCTGCCGGTGCCACCCCGGTCAATATTCCGGGTTCGGAAGTCTTTACCTCCCTTGATAAAAAAGTGATCGAGGCTGCCGATTACACCGTGTTCTCGACCAACCAGGCACAGGGTCTGCACGACATTGCCAAACATCCGGTCTATCCGGGCTTCCATTCCATGCCGCTGGTCGAAGTTTCGATGAACAAGGCGAAATGGGATGGCCTTCCGGCCGATCTTCAGGAAATCCTGACCGTTTCGGTCCGCGACCTTGCGCAGGATGAAGTTTCCCAGCTGGTGGCCAAGGACATGAAGGCAGTTGCCGAAGCCCGCGCCAAAGGTGACATCACCATTCACAACTGGTCGCAGGAAGAACGCAACAAGTTCCGCGCCATTGCCACCAAACAGTGGGCGAAAGTTGCCGAACGTTCCGAAAATGCCAAAAAGGTCTATGATACCCTGATGGAATATCTGACCTCGCAGGGCATGATCTAAGACCTGTCGAACCTGATCGGGGTGGCAAGCACCATGCTTGCTGCCCCGGTTGCAACAGCCTGCGGTGTCAGACCACCCGGTCTGCCCGGTGCAATCTGACAACCGGTACCGTTCGAGACGGCGGGACCGGTGCGGCCTCCCCCGCGTGTCAGATTGCAGGCTGTTTCTATATCGTCCCGAAGGATTACCTGATAATGACCCATCCCGCGGAACAGAACGCGCCGACAACCCCGGCGGCCATCGCCGACGAGGACACCGTGACGGTCCCGGCGGAATCCGGGTTTTATGGCAAGATGGTCGACAAGGTCGGCACCGTTTTTGCCATCGGATTTCTGGCCTCGATGAGCGTGCTGATCATTGAAATCATCATGCGCCATGTTTTTGACAGCCCGACACTTTGGGCCCATGAAACAACGACATTCCTGTGCGGGATCGGATTTGTGTTTGGCGGCCTGTTCTGTGCGTCACGCAACAAGCACATCCGGGTGGTCATTCTTTATGATATTGCCGGACCGAAAATGCGCCGGGCACTTGATATCGCCATTTCGATGATCTGCGCGGTGGCATCCGGCTTCTTTGCCTGGGCGGCATGGTTGATGGTCGGACGTGCGGCCTTTGCCCCGGACGGATCGATCCGCCTTGAAACCAGCGGATCGGCCTGGAACCCGCCTTTTCCGTCGCTTCTTAAAATCTTTCTGCTGATCGTGATGGTGGCTTTGACCATTCAGTTTGTCATTCTGGCCATCAATTACATGCGCGGCCTTGGCGGCAAGGATGCCAAAAGTTAGGCCCGCCGCATGCCAAATGCCAACATCCCCCATCGCTTTCACATGACATTCGACGCGCCACGATGCGCAATCAGGAACCGGCTTGATGTTTGATTTACAGTCCCTTGGCATTGAATACGGCACACTTGCCATGTTCGTCATGCTGCTTGGTTTTCTTATCACCGGCATGCCGCTGGCCTTTGTTACGCTTTTGATTGCCCTGATCTTTACCCTGGGATGGTTCGGCCCGATGGCCGTTCCGCTGATCACCAGCCGGGTTTATTCATTCGTTTCATCCTTTGTCTTTGTCTCGGTCCCGATGTTCGTGCTGATGGCAGCAATCCTTGACCGATCGGGGATTGCGCGTGATCTGTTTGATGCCATGCGACTGTTTGGCGGGCGTTTGCGCGGCGGCGTTGCGGTTCAGACGATCTTTGTTGCGGTCATTCTGGCCGCCATGAGCGGCATCATCGGCGGCGAAATTGTACTGCTGGGCCTGATTGCCCTGCCCCAGATGCTGCGTCAGGGCTATGACAAGAACCTTGCGATCGGTGTGGTATGTGCGGGCGGGTCGCTTGGTACCATGGTTCCGCCTTCGATCGTTCTGATCATTTACGGCCTGACCGCCAATGTTTCGATCGGCGATCTGTTTACATCGGCCTTTGTGCCAGGCTTCATGCTGGCGGGCTTTTATGTCGCCTATGTCCTGTTCCGGTCCTATACCGGGGACAATGTCGCGCCGCCACCCCAGACCGAAAAAATCCCCCATGCGGAAAAAATGCGCCTGCTTAAGGGGCTTTTCCTGCCCATTCTGGTGGTTTTCTGTGTTCTTGGATCAATCTATGGCGGGATCGCATCGGTCACCGAGGCATCGGCAGTTGGTGTTGCCGGGGTGATTGTATCGACCATCCTGCGTCGTGAATTCTCGCTTACGATGCTTAAGGCCGCGGCCATTCAAACGCTTTCGACCTGTGGCATGATTGTCTGGATCGGGATCGGTGCATCGGCCCTTGTCGGGGTGTTCAACCTGATGGGCGGGATCAAGTTCGTATCGGGCCTGATTACCGGAATTTCCGATGATCCGACCATGATCATCCTGTTCATGATGCTGATCCTGTTTGTGCTTGGCATGTTCCTCGATTGGGTGGGCATCGCACTTCTGACCATGCCGATCTTTGTGCCGATCGTTAAACAGCTTGGCTTTGATCCGGTCTGGTTTGGCGTTCTGTTTGCCATGAACATGCAGGTCAGCTTCCTGTCGCCACCCTTTGGCCCGGCCGCGTTCTATCTTAAATCCGTTGCCCCGCCCGACATATCACTGGGCGATATTTTCAAGGCCCTTCTGCCCTTTATCTGTCTTCAGATTTTGGCGGTTGCGCTTCTGATTATCTTCCCGGGCATTACCGGGCGATAATCTGACTGATCCCTGTGGGCGGAGCCGCGCGGCTCCGCCTTTTGCGTATGATTTGCGTATCAAAGGTCACCACCGATGAAAATCACCGCCATCGAAACCGTCCGCATTGCTGAACGCCCCAATCTGTTGTGGGTACAGGTCCATACCGACGAAGGCATTACCGGCCTTGGCGAGACATTCTTCATGTCTGAAACGGTCGAGGCCTATTTGCATGAATATGTCGCCCCGCGCGTGATCGGACGCGATCCGTTGCAAATCGATCTTTTATCGGCGGATCTTGTCGGTTATGTCGGGTTTCGGTCATCCGGTGCGGAAGTACGCGGTAATTCGGCTTTTGACATCGCGCTTTGGGATATTTTCGGCAAGGCCACCAACCTTCCGATCACCCAGCTTCTGGGCGGTTTTTCACGCCGTGAAATCCGCACTTACAATACCTGCGCCGGCACCGAATACATCAAAAAGGCCACTGGCCAGACCACGGCCAACTATGATCTGAATGCCAAATCGGCCAAGGATTATGACGATCTGAACGGGTTCCTGTATCGGGCAGATGAGCTTGCAGAATCGCTTTTGGAAGACGGCATTACAGCGATGAAAATCTGGCCGTTTGATATCGCGGCCGAGAAAACCCGCGGGCAATATATTTCGCTGCCGGATCTGAAATCCTGTCTCGAACCGTTCGAGAAAATCCGCAAGGCCGTGGGCGACAAGATCGACATCATGGTCGAATTCCATTCGATGTGGCAGCTCCTCCCTGCCCAGCAAATCGCCAAGGCACTTACCCCCTATCAGACGTTTTGGCACGAAGACCCGATCCGCATGGACAGTCTTTCAAGCCTGAAACGCTACGCCGAGGTTTCACCGGCCCCGATTTGCGCATCGGAAACACTCGGATCGCGCTGGGCATTTCGCGATTTGCTTGAAACCGATGCTGCCGGGGTTGTGATGCTTGATCTAAGCTGGTGCGGCGGTCTGTCCGAGGCGCGCAAGATTGCCGCCATGGCCGAAGCCTGGCACCTGCCGGTCGCGCCGCATGATTGCACCGGGCCGATTGTTCTGACCGCATCCACCCATCTGTCGCTTAATGCGCCCAATGCGTTGGTGCAGGAAAGTGTGCGTGCGTTCTACAACACCTGGTATCGCGACCTGGTAACCAACCTGCCCAAAGTCACAAATGGCATGATCACCATCCCCGACGGACCGGGACTGGGTACAGAACTGAACCCGGACCTTGAAAAGGCATTTAAGGTTTCGCGACGGAAATCGGTTGCTGAATAACCAAATGCAAACAGGCGGTGCCATATAGCACCGCCTGTTTTGATTTCAGCCCGTTCAATCGGGTTTATTCGGAAACCGGGAACCGCATTGTGACGAATTCCTCGGCCGCGGACGGATGAACTGCGACGGTTTGGTCGAACTGGGCCTTGGTCGCACCCATACGAACCGCAATGCCGATGCCCTGAATGATCTCGGCTGCATCCGGACCGACCATATGGGCACCAAGAACCACATCGGTCGTTTTATCGACAATCAGCTTCATCAGCGTTTTTTCATCACGGCCCGAAAGCGTGTGGCGCATCGGTTTGAAGGTTGATTTGTAAATCACGACCTCGCCACCCTTGGCACGTGCTTCTTCCTCGGACAGGCCGACGGTGCCGACCGGCGGCTGACTGAATACGGCGGTCGGGATCGCCTGATAGGTCATGTGCCATGGCTTGCCGCCATAAACAGTATCGGCAAAGGCCATGCCTTCCTTGATCGCAACCGGGGTCAGTTGCACCCGGTCGGTCACATCGCCAACCGCATAGATGTTTTCGGTCGTGGTCTGAAGGCCCTGATTGATTTTGACCGCACCGCGTTTATCGGTTTCAACACCGGCTTTTTCCAAACCAAGGCCCGCCGTATTGGGGGCGCGCCCGGTGGCAAACATCACCTGATCGGCAATCATGGTCGACCCGTCAGTCAGGGTCAGTGACAGGCTTCCATCAGCCTGTTTTTCAATCGCGGTGACATTGGTATTCACGCGCAGATCGATGCCCTTTTTAACGATTTCCTCGGCCAAATGGTTGCGGATGTCGTTATCAAAGCCGCGCAGGATCTGTTCGCTGCGATAAAGCTGGGTCACGCGGGATCCAAGACCGGCAAAAATCCCGGCAAATTCAACCGCGATATAGCCACCGCCAACCACGACAACGCGCTTGGGCAGCTCGTCAAGATAGAATGCCTCGTTCGAGGTGATGGCATGCTCCGCCCCCGGAATGTCGGGCTTGGTCGGATGGCCACCAACGGCAATCAGGATGCGCTCGGCCGTGACTTCGCGGTCGCCAACGATGACGGTGTGGGCATCCTTGAAGGTAGCGCGATGTTCAAACAGTTCGACATTCGAGCCTGCCAGAAGCTTTTTATATATGCCGTTCAGACGGTCAATTTCGGCATCCTTGTTGGCGATCAGTGTTTTCCAGCTGAAGGTCGGCTCCCCCGGAAGGGTCCAGCCATAGGCAGATGCGTCTTCGAAATCCTCGGCGAAATGTGCCCCGTAGACCAGAAGCTTTTTGGGCACACAACCCCGGATGACACAAGTACCGCCGACCTGGCTTTCCTCGGCGATGGCGACCTTTGCACCATATCCCGATGCCACGCGGGCTGCGCGCACGCCACCCGATCCGGCACCGATTACAAACAGATCAAAATCATAGTCCGACATGCGGAAATCCCTATTTTCGGTCAATTGACAACATGGCGCCAAATGTAGGGCGATAATTCCCAAAGTCGAGGCAAAACCAAGCAAAGTGGCCGTAAATTTCGTGTGAAGGGCCGTGAAGATCAAAAAGGATGATCAGATTAACCAACCCGAGATAGCATTTTTAAACTTTCGCGCTATATGATGGGCAAGACGCGATGGGGATTGCGATGAATAAAGGAAAAACTCGATGAACGACCATATTCACGGTCAGGACGCGTCTTTTGACAATGCACCGCATTATGCGGACGAGCGTGGCGGCAATACCGCCCTTGTCTGTTACGGGCTTATGATCGCAACCCTGTTTACGGCCTTTGCCACCGGGCTGATTGCGCTGATCGTTTCCTATATCGCGCGCGAAGATGACAATCACTGGACCAACAGCCATTACACATTCGTGATCCGCACATTCTGGATCAGCATCCTTTATGCCATCATTCTGGGCTTCTTTACCTTTGTGATTGGCTGGGTTCCGCTTCTGGGCTGGGCGATTGTCGGCTTGATGGGCCTTTATACCACTGCCTGGTTCATCGGGCGCAATGTGATCGGGCTTTTGCGTGCCCTTAACGGGCGTCCGATCGACAACCCGCAAAGCTGGTTCTTCGGCTAAGTCGGCATTCCAATGATGCTTTAAATATGGTGCAATCGGCGCGAAATCACTTTGCCCGATTGCACCGGACTCCCTCGCCCGTTAAAGTCAGTCGGAACACAAGACATACGACACGGACAGGGGTAGCACCGCCATGACATTGGCGTCGTCTGCGCAAGGGTCTGGCGATAAAATGCGCTGGGAAAACCTTCTTTCATCTCATCGGCTTGAATTTCGGGATGGCAAAATCCGCCTGCCCGAAGGTGCGCCCTATCCCACGCCAGATGGCAGAAGCCCGTTTCAGATCGATGTGGATCGGGTGATTTTTTCCTCCTCGTTCCGTCGTCTTCAGAACAAGACACAGGTTCATCCACTTTCCGATAACGACCATGTCCATACCCGTCTGACCCATACGATTGAAGTCGGATCGGTCGGGCAGTCACTTGGCCTGATGGCCGGGGCGCATATCGTCAAAAACCTGCCCGAAGGATCGGAAACCACGGTCGCCGATATCGGCTATATGGTTCAGGCGGCCTGTCTTGCCCATGATATCGGCAATCCGCCCTTTGGCCATTCCGGTGAAGATGCCATCAATGAATGGTTCACCACATCGCGCCTTGCCAAGGACGAGCTGACATCGCGTCTTTCCGGGCCGGAGCTTGAAGACCTTCGTCATTTCGAAGGCAATGCGCAAGGCTTGCGCATCATCAGCCAGCTTGAAATGAAGCGCTTTGACGGCGGACTTAACCTGACATACGGAACGCTTGGCAGTTTCATCAAATATCCGCGCAGCACGTCGGTCCCCGATAGCCGCCGCAAGGAATATACCGGCCTTAAAAAGCCCGGCTATTATCAGGCGGAACGCGATATCGCCTTTGCCATTGCGCGCGTTTGCGGCCTTAGCCCGCTTGACGGGTTTGACGGGGCATGGCGGCGCCATCCGCTGGTTTACCTTGTCGAGGCGGCGGACGATATTTGCTATTCGGTGGTTGATCTTGAAGATGGCTGGGAATTGGGCTGTGTCAGTTTCGAGGAAGTCGAACGTGCCCTTGCCCCGATTGCGCGCCACCCGGAAAAATATCAGGGTGATGCCGAACAACGCTGGAAAGACCTTCGCGCCGAGGGCTGGTATGCCGAGAAATCGGAAAGTGACCGGATCGGGTTCCTGCGTGGCAAGGCCATCGGCAATCTGGTCAAGGCCGCGGTTGATGCCTTTATCGAACATGAAGACGCGCTTCTGGCCGGCACACTTGAAGGCGATCTGTTGGCCAACACCCCGCTTGGTCCACATGCCAAGGCGTGCAAGAAGCTTGCGGTCGAAAAGATTTACAATGCGCCCCATGTCCTGCCGATCGAGATGGCCGGGTTCGAGGTCATAAACGGTCTGCTCGACAGTTTTGTCCGTGCTGCCATCGACATTGACGAACATAAAAATCATGGCAAGCGCTTGCCGCCCCAGGCAGACCGGATCGACAAGCTTCTGTCGGGCAAACTGTCCGAGGCGCCCGATCTTTACAGCCGCCTGATGCGGGTGATGGATTACATATCAGGCATGACCGACCGCTATGCCGTCACCCTGTTTCGCAAGCTTCAGGGCATTACGATCTGAATGAAAAAAACCCGGCCAAATGGCCGGGTTTTCGTTTCAAGCAACAATGTGCCTAGATGATGTAGTGGATACCGCATTCGGTCTTGTCCTGACCGGCCCAGCGACCGGCACGCACATCGGTTGAATTGGGATCAACGCGGTCCGTGCAGGGCATGCAGCCAATCGACAGGAAACCTTCGGCCTGAAGCGGATGACGCGGCAGTGCGCGATGTTCAAAGATATCTTCTATATCTTCGCGCTTGTAGCCCGCCAGCGGGTTGATCTTGATCCGCGTGCCGGCCGGTTCGATCACCGGAAGGGCATCGCGTTCCCCGCCATGGAACCGTTTGCGACCGGTCAGCCAGGCATCATAGCCTTCAAGCGCACGTTGCAGCGGTTCAACCTTGCGCAGGTAGCAGCATTTCGCCGTGTCCGAAGCAAACAGCATCCCGTTAGGGTCTTCGGCCTTAAGCTTTTCCTCGTCCGGGCGCATGATCCGGATATTGGTCAGGCCCAGCTGATCAACCAGTTGTTCCCGGTATTTGTGGGTTTCACCAAACAGCTTGCGGGTATCGAGGAAAATCACCGGCAGATCACGATCCACCTCGGCAACCAGTGCGAGCAAAGCCGCTGCCTCGGTCCCGAAGGACGAGGTCATGGTCACGCGCCCCTGGAATTCTTCATGCACCATCGGTTCGATCAGCGAAACGCCCTGCAAATGACCATATTTGTCGAGCAGACGCGCGGCACGATCGGTTGCTTCTTCGACGGACATGGAGCCGCCAGAAACAATATCTTCTTCACGCATGACATTCATGGCAACCATCTCCGCCGATCGATATATTCGTCGGTCTTTTGCAGCAGTGTCTGCATATCGGCACCGCTGGCTTTCCATTTCTCTCTCTGGTCGGACAATTCGCGCAGGCGCTTGTCCCATGTTGGCACCAGCCAGGTTTCAATCGCACGACGGATACGGCCAGCAAGTCGCGGGCTGTGACCGTTCGTCGATACCGTAATCATCAGGTCACCGCGCTGTACCCGCGCTGGCGAAAAAAAATCACAGTATTCTTTGACGTCTTCGACATTGGCAATGGTGCCGACGGCCTTGGCAATGGCGGCAAGTTCGGCTGCCTTTTCTTCGCCAAGGTCGACAATGAACATGATCGATGCCGCATTGACATCGGCCGAATTCGGCAAATAGCGATGCAGACGATCACCGGCCTGATCGACCAGTTCGGGTATTGGGTTTTCTGAATAAACGGTGACGTATTTTGCCCCATCACCGTCAAACTGGCGCAAACGGTTCAGGGTTGCCTGACCGTTCCCAACCAAAGCGACCGAAAGTCGCGTAAGGTCCAGATTGATGGGAAACATCGTCGATCCTCTAAACGTAGTTTCTGGTTGTTGTCCATGACTATGGGTGTGGAAATGGAAATATTCAATACATTTTTTATGTGTTTTATATTTATACAACAGTTTATTTTGTGTTTATTAAGCATGGTAATTTTTGATCCGAACGGCCACCTGCGCCCGTAAAGCTTTTCCTGCAATTTTTCGAAAAAGCCCCTATATTGGGCCAAATTCAGGCACATCTGTGCCCTTGAGAATAACGACCAAGAGAGCGTCCCGATGCCAAGCAGTGCCGCCCCTGCCCTGTCCGATCACCCGACCACCGCCCCTGTTGCCCACAAGAATGTTGCCATCTGGCTTTTCGGGTGCGCGGCGATGGTCTTTATCATGGTGGTGATCGGTGGCCTGACCCGCCTGACAGAGTCGGGACTTTCAATCGTTGAATGGCGTCCGTTCACCGGCATTATCCCGCCGCTGAACGAAGCAGACTGGACCGCCCTTTATCAGCAATACAGCCAGTATCCCGAATTCCAGAAAATCAATGCCTGGATGTCGGTCGAAGATTTCAAATCGATCTTCTGGCTGGAATTCATCCATCGCCTTTGGGGTCGATTGATCGGGGTTGTGTTCTTTATTCCGTTCGTCTGGTTCCTGGCCAAAAAGTCGATTGATGGCACCACCAAGTGGAAACTGTGGGGCCTGTTCATTCTTGGTGGTCTTCAGGGACTGATGGGTTGGTACATGGTGATGAGCGGTCTGGTCGACCGCCCCGATGTCAGCCAGTACCGCCTGACCGCACATTTCGGGCTGGCACTTGTGATTTTCATCGCCCTTCTGTGGGTCGGACTGCAACAGTTTGCACCGCGTGCGATTGCCACAAATGCATCAAGGCGCAGTTGGCAGCTTTTGGGGCTTATTGTCTTTACCGCCCTTTCCGGCGGCTTTGTTGCCGGGCTTGATGCCGGATATGCCTTTAATACCTTCCCGCTGATGGACGGGCAACTGATCCCCGACGGGCTTTATGTGTTTGATCCGGTCTGGCTGGCCCCGTTCGAGGACCATATGACTGTGCAATGGGATCATCGCTGGTTGGCGAAACTGACCTTTGTCATGGTTCTGGTCTTCTGGTGGCGTGCGGGCAAATGGAACCTGACATCTGATCAGCGCTTTGCCACACATCTGGTTCTGGCTGCGGCCTGCCTTCAGGTTGCGCTTGGCATTTCGACCCTGCTCAGTGTCATCTGGCTTCCGCTTGGCGTTGCACATCAGGCCGGGGCGGTGGTTCTGGTCGGCACGGCAACCTATGCCGCATACCGGTTACGTTCCGAGAACTGATCAATATTGAACAAACAGTGCCGCGGGCTTTCATAATCGTGCTTTGCGGTCTATATAAAACGCTACGGCAATGGTTCTTTGCCATTGACCGAAAAGTACCTTTGACGGCACCGGCCGGCACGGATGGATACCCGGACATCTTTCGGGGGCATCTGGCGTCACGGCCAATTGCCACAAAGGGAAAGTCAAATTGCCCAGGCTGAAATTTTCAGCCCCCAAGGAGGTTCCATGACCGATCTTCGCACCACTGATAATCTGTTTTTCGCCAAGGGCGATCTTGATCGTGACCGGCTTGAATCACAGGTCAATGACGCGCTGGGTACCGCCGAAGACGGGGAACTGTTCCTGGAATATCGCCAGTCCGAAAGCCTCGTCTGGGACGACGGACGACTGCGCAGTGCGAATTTCGATACCGCCCAGGGTTTTGGCCTGCGTGCGGTTGCCGACGAAGCCACGGCCTTTTCCCATTCCAACGAATTGTCCAATGATGCGGTTGCGCGTGCCGCCGAAACCGTCAAGGCGGTCGGATCAGGTCGTTCGGGCAAGGTCGATTTGGGATCAATCGGCACCAATGTGTCGCTTTATTCCGATGTGAACCCGCTTGGCGAAGCAACGTTCGAGGCCAAGGTTGACCTTCTGGCCCAGATTGATGCCTATGCCCGGTCGCGTGATCCGCGCGTTGTTCAGGTTTCCGCATCGATTTCCGGCAACTGGCAGGCCGTGCAGATCTGGCGTTCGGGTGGGCAGCGCATTGGCGATATCCGCCCGCTGGTACGTTTCAATGTCTCGGTCGTTGTCAAACAGGGCGACCGCATGGAAACCGGATCGCATGGCGAAGGCGGCCGGATCGGCTATGACGGTTTCTTTGATGAGAAAACCTGGAAAAAGGCCGTTGATGAATCGCTTCGTCAGGCTGTCGTGAACCTTGATTCCGTTGCCGCCCCTGCGGGTGAAATGACCGTGGTGCTTGGCCCGGGCTGGCCGGGCATTCTGCTGCACGAAGCCATCGGTCACGGGCTTGAGGGTGATTTTAACCGCAAGGGCACATCGGCCTTTGCCGGGCTGCTTGGTCAGCGCATTGCATCGCCGGGTGTCACGGTAGTTGATGACGGTACCATAAATGATCGCCGCGGGTCGCTTTCCATTGATGATGAAGGCACACCGACCCAGCGCACCGTTTTGATCGAGGACGGTATCCTCAAAGGCTTTATGCAGGATCGCCTCAATGCGCGTCTGACCGGGGTGAAATCAACGGGTAACGGCCGTCGCCAATCCTATGCCCATGCGCCGATGCCGCGCATGACCAACACCTATATGCTGGGCGGTGACAAGGAACCCGAAGAAGTATTGGCGTCCGTCAAAAAAGGCATCTATGCCGTGAATTTCGGCGGTGGCCAGGTCGACATCACGTCGGGCAAATTCGTATTTTCCGCATCGGAAGCCTACCTGATCGAAGACGGAAAGCTTGGCGCACCGGTCAAGGGCGCGACCCTGATCGGCAATGGCCCCGACAGCCTGACCAAGGTTTCCATGATCGGCAATGACATGGCGCTTGATAACGGGATCGGCACCTGTGGCAAGGATGGACAGGGTGTGCCGGTTGGCGTTGGCCAGCCGACCTTGCGCATTGATGGCCTGACAGTGGGTGGGACCGCTGTCTGATAATCCGGCCTGACTCATCCGGATGCAGGGGTTTTCGCCAATTTCTGCATCCGCAAGTATAAGAAAACTATACAGACAAATCCAATCTCACCGGTCACCTGAATGGCTTCCATCGGCCCGTCATAGTTCATAATCTGTCTAAAGAAGATCAATAAGGTTTTGACGCGTCAGGGTTGAAGTTTGCCACCCGGCTTGATTGTCATGATCAAGTCGAGGCGGCCGTCACGATCCGAGAACATTTGGGGGAAAGCTTGAAGACAAGCCGATGGCGGCACGGTTCTGCAATTGCAACCGTACTTGGCACGCTGGTAATGGGGGTTTCCGGTGCCAATGCCCAGCAAAGCGTTGATGTGCGCACAGATGAAGCACGTCAGCTTTCGGACGATTTTGACCGCCTGCGAGACGCCACGGAACGTGCCAACCTGCTTTTGCGCACCGACGATGGCGGCGACATTACCTATGCCGATATTCTTGCCAATCCTGACGACATTGTTCTGAATTTCCGCTGGGCCAAGGCGCAATTGGCGCGCGGTGAAGTCCGTGGTGCTTCGGCAACCCTTGAACGCATTCTGGTTCTTGACCCGGATCTGGCGCCGGTGCGGCTTTACTACGCCATCGTGCTGTATCGTCTTGATAGTCTTGATGAGGCACGCGCACAGTTTGACCGTCTGCGCCAAATGGACATCTCGCCCGAGGTTGCCACCAACATCGACAGCTATGTTGATGCCATCGAAAGACGGCGCCAACGGCTTCGTCAGGCACTGACTGTCACGCTGGGTTCGCAAGTCGATAGCAACAGAAACTCGGCCCCGAATGATAAACAGCAGTTGGTGACCGGCACCCTGACAAACATCACAGCAAGTGGTGACAAACCGCAAAACGACATCGCCTATATCGGGGCGCTGCGTTACGATATCAGCTATGATCTTGGCTATCAGGAAGGGCACGAAGTCTTTGCCAGCGTAACCGGTTATGGCAGCGACCAGGTCAGGCTTGATTCCCTTGATCTTGGTTCGTTTTCTGTTGATGTCGGAACCCGTCTGCGCGGCGGTTACTGGATGCTGACACCAAGTGTGAACCAGACCGTCCAATCGCTGAGCAAGGAAAAATACCTGACATCCCGTTCAGGACGGCTGCGCCTTGACTGGAACCCGCGCCCGTTTTTCAACCTCAATGGCGAAGTCAGTTATGCTGATGAGCGTTTTCAGAACACGAGTGAATCCAGTGCATTGCGCCTTCATTCCGGTCAACGCTATGGCAGCAGGCTGGGCACGAATTACAGCTGGCCCCCCAACAACCGCACCTCGTTTAACCTTTCTGCAGGTAAAAAGGAGGCTGCGCGCAACTATTACAGCTATGACAGCTTGAGTGGCGAGTTGATCCATGCTTATCTGTTTGGTGGGGGAAGTTACATAAGTGGAAGTTTCCGCTATGGGATCGACCGGTATCGCGATCCGGATTATCTGGTGACGGGCAATTCACCCCGCCACCGCATGGATCGCAGCGCACGGACAAGATTGACCTATGGCGCGCCTCTTTCACAAATACTGCCATCGGATTTGTTTGGGGATAGTAATACGGCAAATCAGATTTATGACCTGCTTGCGCCAATCAACTGGTCGATCACAGGTGAATATCTGAACACTAAATCGAACATTCCCAACTATGAATACCACAATGCCAGGGCGCAGATTTATCTGACCCGGCGATGGGAGTTCTAGTGATGCTGAACAATGCGACCACCACCCTTCACCACCGGTTCAAACACCTCGTGCGCGGTGCTGCGCTTTGTGCCGTTTGTGCCCTGCCCCTGATGCAAGCAGCACCGGCCCGGGCCGAAGTCACCGTTGAAATGGCAGGCGTATCCGCCGCTGTTACCGGCGATGTGACACTTAACAAGGTAACAGGCGAAATCGGCATCCTTGTCGAAAGCGGCATGCCTGTCTATCTGGGCGACCGGATCATCACATCCCCCAATTCGGGAATGCAGATCCTGCTGCTTGACGAAACCGTTTTCACCATTGGTCCGGACAGCGACGTTGCCATTGACGAGTTTGTCTATGACCCTGCCACGGGCGATGGACGGATTGTTGCCGATATGGCGCGCGGGGTCATGCGGTTTGTCACCGGAAAAATTCCGCTAAATAACCCGTCGAGCATGGATATCAACCTTCCGGTCGGCTCAATCGGCATCCGGGGAACCATCGGCCTGATCCGGTCGGTTTCGGTCGAACAGGCCAATGCAATTCTGCCGGGTTCTTTTGATACATCCGATCCCGACACCGCCAATCAGCAGATCTTTATGGCGGTCAATCAGGGCCCCGGCCTTGCACGTAACGACACAACATCGCGCCCGGGCGCCTTCGCTGTGACCGATCAGAATGGCAACAGTGAAAATATCACCGGGGAAAATTTCGGGGTGTTTGTTGGCAGCAACGTGGTGACAGAACCATCACGCTTCCCGCTTGGTGCGGCGAATTTTGACTTCTCGACCAATCTTGTTCGCACGGCATCGCGCAGCGATGATGACAGTGACGGCACCAGCAGTGGCACATCAACATCAACCACCCAAAATGCTGCAGCGTCCTCGCAACAAACCGGCCTGACCGCTGGCCAGGCCCAACAGGCAAATGCACAAACCGGCTCGAACATGGTCGGCAGCATCGAAGTGGCTATGGCGCAACTTAGTGCAACATCCGCGTCAGGAGCCCAAAATGAAATCACCTCCATTTTGGGCAACATCGATACCGCGAGCAGCAGCAACAATAATAACAACAATAGCAACGATCCATTCACCTACGATGCATTGCGCCAGATCACCAGTGGTTCCGTGTCGACCGGCACGATCAATGTTGACGGAGCAGACGTGGATTACAGCTTCAGCTCGACAGTCGATTTCGCCAACCGGACAATTGCCGTCCTGTTTTCAAACATCACCCAGACTGGATCGGGCCTGACCGGCAAGGCTGGTATTCTGGATGGCAGCTTCAATCCTTCGACCCTTGATTACACCAGCAGCTCGGGCAATGTTGAGTTTGCAAGCGGGGACTTCTCGTACGACCCGAACTGTAGCGCTCTTGGCTGCAGCGCGACTGCCACATTCAAGGACGCCTACAATGTCGAATTCAATTTGTCGACCACGACCTACACTTCGGGGACGGACGGCAGCGCGACACTGAACTAGGCTGACGCAGGCTGTAATACGAAAACAGGACCAGACATGCGCCTGAGCAAAAACAGCCTGCTTCGCGTTCTTCATTATCTGATTCCGTTGGGCATCCTGCTGACTTGCATCTTTTTGCGATGGCAGGATGTTCCATTCGTCGATCAGATGCGGATGAGTGTTTTTGACACCTATCAGCGTATTGCACCGCGTCCTTTTGAAGATGTCGGGGTGCGTATCATCGATATCGACGAAAAAAGTCTTGAGGAACTGGGCCAATGGCCCTGGCCGCGCACCCGGCTTGCCGGGCTGGTGTATCGGTTGCGTTCGGCAGGTGCACGAGTTGTCGGGTTTGATGTGGTCTTTGCCGAACCCGATCGGACGTCACCTGCGCGCGTGGTCAAGGACTGGCCCAAGGGTCGTGAGATCGGCGAAATCACGGCACTGGCCGAAAGCCTTCCTGATCATGACAGCCTGTTTGCCAAATTCATCCGCGGTACGGGACAGGTCGTCACAGCTATTCAACTTAGTACCAAAAAGCTTGAAACCCCGCCGCGCCAGATTGGCAATTTCAGTGTTTCCGGCGAAGCCGGGCGTCAGTTATCCGATTTCATCGCCGTATTGCCTGGGGCTGCGAAGAACCTTGATGTCATAGAAGAAGCCGCAAGCGGCAACGCACTGGTCAATGTTTCACCCGGTCAGGATGGGGTGGTCCGGCGGGTCCCGTTGCTGGCCGCACTTGACTATGACCTGCCCGCAATTGGCATGCCGATCTATCCGACCCTGTCGATGGAGATGCTGCGCGTGCTGCAAGATGCACCGCGAACCATGAATGTCCGTCTTTCGGGCGCAAGCGGCAGTGCCCGCTGGACCCAGTCCGAAGGGGTCGAAGCCATCCGCGTTGGCGCGGTCACCATCCCGACCGACTATGCCGGATATATGTGGGTGCATTTTACCGGTCATAAGCCCGAACGTTACATTTCAGCCGTTGATGTCATGACCGACAAGCTGCCAGCCGACAGCCTGCGTAACACATATGTTCTGATCGGCACCAGCGCAGCCGGGCTGCTTGATTTGCGCTCGACCCCGCTTGACCGGGTTCTTCCCGGGGTCGAGGTCCATGCAGAAATGCTTGAACAGATGCTGCTTGGGCATTTTTTGACCCGCCCCTATTGGGCAGCGGAAAGCGAAAGCCTTGCCCTGCTTTTGATCGGTCTGTTTTTTGTGTTTGCGGTTCCGCGACTTGGTGCGGTCTGGCCAGCCGTGATTGGCGGCACCCTTGCATTTGGTGCGGCCGGTATTTCCTGGTGGGCATATGATGCCAAACTGCTGCTGATTGATCCGGTCTATCCGCTGGTCAGTTTGCTGGCAGTGTATCTTGCCACCAGTTCAATCGGCTTCATGCGGACCGAAGGCGAACGCCGCCAGGTGCGCACGGCATTTGGCAACTATTTGTCCCCGGCACTGGTCAATGAATTGTCGCGCCATCCCGAACGCCTGAAACTGGGCGGTGAAACCCGCGACATGACATTGATGTTTTGTGATGTTCGCGGATTTACATCCATTTCCGAAGGTTTCAAATCAAATCCGCAAGGATTGACACGCCTGATCAACCGGCTACTGACACCTTTGACCAAATGCATTCTCGATCGCGAAGGCACCATCGACAAATATATGGGCGACTGCATCATGGCATTCTGGAATGCGCCGCTTGATGTTGAAAACCACGCCCATCATGCATGTGACAGTGCCCTTGCCATGCGACAAGCACTTGATGTTCTCAATACCGAACGCCTTGCCGAAGCCAAACGCGACAATGAACCTTTCCTGCCGCTGAATATCGGGATCGGGATCAATTGCGGGGATTGCCTGGTCGGCAATATGGGATCCGATCAGCGGTTTGATTATTCTGTGCTGGGCGATGCGGTCAATCTGGCGTCGCGCCTTGAAGGTCAGTCAAAGAATTACGGTGTTGATATCGTTCTGGGCGAAGAAGTCGCCAAACGGGTGGAAAACGATTTCGCCACCCTTGAACTTGACCTGATTGCGGTCAAAGGCAAAAGCGAAGCTGTCCACATCTTTGCACTGCTTGGTGATGGCAAGCTGTGCCATACTGATGCATTCCGAAACTGTGCGGCTCTTCATAAATCCATGCTTGCGGCCTATCGCCAGCAACATTGGCAAGAGGCCGAAAACCTGATTGCGCAATGTCGTCAGGCATCACGCGGTATTGGCGCGCTTGCAGGTCTGTATGACATGTATGCCGAGCGCATTGCCACATTCCGCACAAGCCCGCCGCCCGCCGACTGGAACGGGGTGTTTGTGGCAACCAGCAAATAGCTGACTTGCCAAAAGGCCGGTTTCGCAACACTGTGAATGAAAACAGGCAGTCTTGATGGTGGCTGGAACATACAGGCCACTATCGGATTGCTTGCCACCTGCCTTGCGCCCCACCAATGTAACGAGGCCCTGATGAATTTCTCGTCTGATAATGTGTCGCCAATCTGTCCGGAAATATTGAACGCGATCGCCGCCGAAAGCGAAAGTGCCGCCCTTCCATACGGGGCAGATGACCAAAGCCGGCAACTTGATGCCGCCTTTTCCAGATTGTTTGGCACAGATGTATCGGTGGTGCCGGTGGCGACCGGGACGGCGGCCAATCTTATCGGATTATCCGGGCTTGTTTCCCCGTTTGGCGGGATTGTTTGCCACCATCACGCCCATATCAATATGACGGAATCAACCGGTGTGGCCTTTTATGGCAATGGCGCCAAACTTCTGGGCATTGACGGTCCGTCCGCCAAGATCGAGGCCGAAACCCTTGACCGGTATCTGAGCACCCATATTTCCAATGGCATGCATTCGGTTGATCCGGAATGTGTTGCGATCACCCAAAGTACGGAATTCGGAACGGTTTATGACGTTTCGGAAATTCAGGCGATCGGCAAGGTCTGCCAGAAACACCAGACCCGTCTTTTCATGGACGGGGCACGTTTTGCCAACGCGGTCGCAGCCCTTGACTGTCATCCGGCCGACATCACCTGGAAGGCTGGTGTTGATGTTCTGAGCTTCGGGGCCACAAAGAATGGCGCATTGGCGGTTGATGCGATTGTGCTGTTTGACCCGGCCTTGCGCCGCCACACCGAAAAAAACCGCAAACGTGGCGGACACCTGTTTTCAAAGCACCGCTATCTTGCCGCACAATTGCTGGCATATCTGGAAGATGATCTTTGGCTGCGCAACGCCCGCCACGCCAATGAAGCGGCCAAAGAACTGCAAAAAAGCCTTGAACAGATTGGTGCGACTGCGGCCTTTCCGCCGCAAGGCAACGAGCTGTTTATGCATATGAATGACGATCTTGCCAAACGTCTGGGCGACAATGGCCTGGCATTCCGCCCGTGGGGATCCATTGGCCCGGATGCCTATCGGTTTGTCTGTGCCTGGAACAGCCCGATTGAGGCCATCCGCGATCTGCCTCACACACTTGCCTGATCCGCGCTGTTTGCCAAAATAACGCCCGCCATGTGATAAGCATTCAAAGCCCGCCTGCCCGGTTGCACCCGATCAGGGTTCACCGGACTGCCACCAGATAACTGCGAGATAGAAGATGAATTTTGCCTCTGACAATGTGTCGCCCTTTTGCCCGGAAATCCTTGAAGCCCTGAGCGCAGAAGCCAAAAGCAACGCCCCGGCCTATGGCGGTGATGACATCAGTCAGCAACTTGACCATGCCTTTTCCGAACTGTTTGACAAGGAAGTGGCCGTCATCCCGGTTGCGACCGGCACCGCCGCCAATTGCATCAACCTGTCGGCACTTGTGTCCCCCTATGGCGGCATCATTTGCCATCACGAGGCCCACATCAACGAAGATGAAAGCACCGGGGTTGCCTTTTTCACCGGCGGGGCAAAACTGATTGCGATGGACGGCCCGACCGCCAAGCTTGAAGCAGATGCCCTTGACCGCTTTGTTGCCGGTCAGGTCAATCGCGGGGTGCATTCAGTTGCGCCGGAATGCGTTGCCATCACCCAGGCCACCGAACTTGGCACGGTCTATCGCCCGGACGAGGTTGCGGCCATTGGCGATGTGTGCCGCAAACACGGTCTGCGCCTGTTCATGGATGGCGCACGTTTTGCCAATGCGGTTGCCCATCTTGATTGTTCCCCGGCAGACATCACCTGGAAAGCCGGCGTGGACGCCATCAGTTTCGGCGCCACCAAAAATGGTGCAATGGCGGTTGATGCCATTGTGCTGTTTGACACAAGCCTGAAACATCGGGTCGAGCAGGCCCGCAAACGCAGTGGTCATTTGCATTCCAAACATCGCTATCTGGCGACCCAGCTTCTGGCCTATGTCAAAAATGACGTGTGGCTCAAGAATGCCGCGCATGCCAACAAGGCCGCCGCGACCCTTGGCGACATCCTGATCGGGCGTGGTGCAAGCCTGGCCCATCCGGCCGATGGCAACGAACTGTTTGTCAACCTGTCGTCTGAACTGGCTTCGCGATTGCGGGACGCCGGGGTAATGTTCCATCCGTGGCCGTCACTCGGGGCGGACATCTATCGCTTTGTTGCGGCCTGGAACACGGATATCGGGCAAATCACCGAATTGAATACTACCCTGGGGTAGTAAATAGGCTTTCGGACCGGCTTGCGAATCAAACGAATCATTAAAATTCAACGGATTATGAATCGTTTAAAAGCACATCTGAATGACGTGATATTCATCCTTGCCGGTCCGAGCCCCGAAAAAAATGCACATCTCCCATACGTAAATGTTGGGGTGATTTTCATAAAAATAACAAACACTTGACATAAATTCATCATTCAGATGTCATGTCCAAACTACGTAGAACCACGCAGCAAGCGTTGACGATACGTAGAAACCCTGATTATTTTCCCTCGTCGATTGCCAACATAAATTTCTGTTGGATCGGGTAAACCCCGTCCGTTCCAATATGGCGAAGTCAAACATGACCTGAACAAGATCATGCAGGCCGCCTTGATTTGCACGGACCAGCCTTGAGGGAGGCATTTAATGAAAGCGAATTTCGTCAAAGTGGCGATTGGTGCAGGCCTGCTTGCGGCCACTGCACTTGCTGCTCCGACCGCCGCTTCGGCAAAAACCCTGGTATATTGCTCGGAAGGTAGCCCGGAAGGCTTCAACCCGTCGCTTTACACCGCAGGTACCACGTTTGATGCTTCTTCGCGTCAGATCTACAACCGTTTGGTACAGTTCAAACGCGGCACCACCACCATCGTTCCGGGTCTTGCGACCAGCTGGGACGTTTCGGCTGATGGTCAGGAATATACCTTTAACCTGCGTAAAGGTGTGAAGTTCCACACGACTGACCTGTTCACCCCGACCCGTGATTTCAATGCTGATGACGTGATCTTCACCTTCATGCGTCAGTTTGACAAAAATCATCCGTATCATGGTGTTTCCGGCGGCTCGTACGAGTACTTCAACGCAATGTCCATGCCGGACCTGATCAAGGACATCGTCAAAGTTGACGATTACACCGTTAAATTTGTTCTGAACCGTCCGGAAGCACCGTTCATCGCCAACATGGCAATGGATTTCGCATCTGTTCTGTCGGCTGAATATGCAGACAAGATGATGGAAGCCGGCACGCCGGAGCAGGTTGACCTTGAGCCGGTCGGCACCGGTCCGTTCCAGCGCATTCAGTATCAAAAAGATGCGGTCATCCGTTACAAGGCATTCCCGGAATATTGGGAAGGCAAAGCCGCAATCGACAACCTGATCTTTGCCATTACCCCGGACAGCACCGTTCGCTACCAGAAGCTTAAAGCTGGCGAATGCCATGTCATGCCGTACCCGAACCCGGCTGACCTGACCGAGATGGATGCAGACGCGTCGATCAACCTGATGAGCCAGGAAGGTCTGAACGTCGGCTATCTGGGCTACAACACCCAGAAAGAGCCGTTCACCAATCCGAAAGTCCGTAAAGCACTGAACATGGCGATCAACAAAGACGCCATCATCGAAGGTGTTTATCAGGGTGCCGGTGCTGCTGCCAAAAACCCGATCCCGCCGACCATCTGGTCTTATAACAACGACACCGTTGATGACCCGTATGATCCGGAAGCTGCAAAAGCAATGCTTGCAGAAGCAGGTTTCCCGGAAGGCTTCAAAACCGACATCTGGGCCATGCCGGTTCAGCGTCCTTACAACCCGAACGCACGCCGTATGGCCGAGCTGATTCAGGCTGACTGGGCGAAAATCGGTGTTGATGCCGAAATCGTGTCTTACGAGTGGGGCGAATACCTTGAGCGCACCAAAAAGGGTGAACAGGGTACCTTCATGCTCGGTTGGACCGGTGATAACGGCGACCCCGACAACTTCCTTGCTGTTCTGCTTGGCTGCGATGCAGTTGGCGGCTCGAACCGTGCACAGTGGTGCAACGAAGAGTTCGACAAGCTGATCCAGCAGGCAAAAACCACCTCGGACGTTCTTGAGCGTACCCGTCTGTACGAAGAAGCTCAGCTGGTCTTCAAACGTGAAGCACCGTGGGCAACCATCGCACACTCGATCGTTTTCGAACCGATCCGTAACGAAGTCGTTGACTACAAGATTGATCCGTTTGGCGGTCACATCTTCTATGGCGTCGACATCAAAGAATAAGACGACCTAAAACCTTGTCGAAGAGGCCCGGTCTTCCGGGCCTCTTTGCAATTCCGCAATAGAGAGAGACGTCCGCCCGTGCCGAGAACACGCGTGGATGCACAAAAAGGCCCGATGGCATGCTAGGATTCCTGTTTCGCCGTTTGGGGGACATCATCCCGACCTTCTTCGGTGTCACCCTTCTGGTATTCTTCCTGATACGCCTCATTCCCGGCGACCCGATTCTGATGATGGCCGGTGAACGTGGTGTTGATGCAGCACGATACGCAGAACTTCAGGCACAATACGGCTTCGACCAACCGATTATCGTTCAGTATTTCGATTACCTGATGGGCGTATTCCAGGGTGATCTGGGCAAATCGTTTGTCACCAAGAAGCCGGTCATTGAAGAATTCCTGACTTTGTTCCCGGCAACGGTTGAACTCAGCATCATGGGGATCCTGTTTGCCGTCATCCTGGGTGTGCCGCTCGGTGTGCTGGCTGCCATCCATCGTGGAAAATGGATCGACCATCTGACCATGTCAGTTTCCCTGACCGGGTATTCGATGCCGATTTTCTGGTGGGCGCTTCTTCTGATCATGTTCTTTTCGACAACACTCGGCTGGACCCCCGTTTCCGGGCGTCTGTCGGTGCTGTACTACATTCAGCCAACCACGGGCTTCATGCTGATCGATACCCTGATCAGTGATGAAAAAGGTGCCTTTATCAGCGCGCTGCGCCATATGATCCTGCCAACGGTGGCGCTTGGCACCATCCCGATGGCGGTGATCGCGCGTATGACACGTTCTTCGATGCTTGAAGTTCTCGGCGAAGAATATATCCGCGTTGCCCGTGCCAAAGGTCTGGCACCGATCCGTGTCATCATGGTCCACGCCCTGCGCAATGCCCTGATCCCGGTTATCACCGTCATCGGCCTTCAGGTCGGTGTGTTGCTGGCCGGTGCGATCCTGACCGAGACGATCTTCTCTTGGCCGGGCATTGGCAAATGGATCATCGAAGCCATGAACCGTCGCGATTATCCGACCATTCAGGGCGGCATTCTGATGATTGCCTTCCTGGTTATGGGCGTGAACCTGATCGTCGATCTTCTGTACGGGATTGTTAACCCCCGTATTCGTCATAAACGCTAAGGGGACTGCGAAAGATGAGCGAGAATACCACCCCGTCCGCAGCCCCGGCAGCCAATGTCGCAGAGCCGATTGGTGCTCCGCCCAGCCCGCTGCGCGAAACCTGGGACTATTTCCGTAAGAACCGTGGTGCTTATGTCGGATTGATGGTCATTGCCTTCATCCTGTTCCTGGCACTGACCGCCCAATGGATTGCACCGTTTGATCCGATTGCACAGGACCGCACCGCGTTCCTGAAACCGCCGGTCTGGATGGAAGGCGGTGACCCGCGTTACCTGCTTGGAACCGATGCGGTTGGCCGCGATATCCTGTCGCGTCTGATCCATGGTGCACAGCTGTCGGTGTCGATCGGCGTGTTCGTTGTGATCCTGTCGATGATTTCGGGCATTTGCCTGGGCATGGTTGCGGGTTATTTCCGCGGCTGGGTCGAAGTTTGCATCATGCGCCTGATGGACATCATGCTGGCCCTGCCCAGCCTGATCATGGCGCTTGCCATTGTCGCGATCCTTGGCCCGGGTCTTGAAAACGCCATGCTGGCCATCGCGATTGTCCAGTTGCCGCATTATGTGCGTCTGACCCGTGCATCGGTGGTATCCGAACTGAACAAGGAATATGTCATCGCATCGCAGATTGCCGGTGCCGGACATATGCGCCAGATGTTTGTGAACATTCTTCCGAACTGTATGGCACCCCTGATTGTTCAGGGCACTCTTGGTATTTCGAGTGCGATCCTTGACGCTGCTGCCCTTGGCTTCCTTGGCCTTGGTGCACAGCCGCCGCTGCCGGAATGGGGCACCATGCTGTCCGAAGCCCGTGAATTCGTGGGTTCGGCCTGGTGGGTGATCACCTTCCCCGGCCTTTGCATCCTTGTCACCGTGCTTGCCTTCAACCTGATGGGTGATGGTCTGCGCGATGCCCTTGATCCCAAGATGAAACGGTAAGTCATGGCTCTTCTCGAAGTAAAAAACCTGACAGTCGAGTTCGGCTCCGAAGACAAGCCGTTTCGTGCTGTTGACTCAGTAAGCTATTCCGTCGATCGCGGCGAAGTCCTTGGCATTGTCGGTGAATCGGGTTCCGGTAAATCGGTATCGTCCCTGGCCGTTATGGGCCTGATCGACTTCCCCGGGCGTGTCACCGCAGATGCCCTGACCTTTGATGGTCAGGATCTTCTGGGCATGCCCGCCAAACGTCGTCGTGAAATCACCGGCAAAGACATCGCCATGATCTTTCAGGATCCGATGTCGGCGCTTAACCCGTGCTTCACGGTCGAAGCCCAGATCATGGAGGCCCTCAAGGTCCATGAAGGCGGCACCAAGAAGCAGCGTCGCGAACGCACACTCGAACTTCTTAATCAGGTCGGCATTCCCGATCCGAAGTCGCGTATGACCGCCTATCCGCATCAGCTGTCGGGTGGCATGAGCCAGCGTATCGTCATTGCCATGGCGATTGCCTGCAAGCCGCGCCTTCTGATTGCCGATGAACCGACCACGGCGCTTGATGTCACCATTCAGGCCCAGATCATTGATCTTCTGCTCAAGCTTCAGGAAGACAGTGACATGGGGCTGATCCTGATCACCCATGATCTGGCACTAGTGTCGGAAGCTGCCAACCGCATTCAGGTCATGTATGCCGGTCAGCTGTTTGAAAGCGGCCCGGCCGACAGCATCTTTGCCGCCCCGCGTCATCCCTATACGCAGGCGCTGCTCGAAGCATTGCCGGAACGTTCAGAAGGCCATGACCGCCTGCGCACCATCCCCGGCGTGGTACCGGGTCAGTATGACCGCCCGACGGGCTGTCTTCTGGCACCGCGTTGCCGCTACGCCAATGAAAGCTGCATCACTGCCCGTCCGGAAGTCCGTGACTTCAACGGACGCGATGTCCGCTGCTTCTATCCGCTAAACGATCAGGGCCAGCCCACCGGCCTGACTGCCGATATGGCCACCGGGGAGAATGTATAATGAGCTTTCTGGAAACCAAACCCGGTGTTCCGCTTCTGGAATCCGATAATCTTGTCCGCCATTACGACGTCAATCGCGGCTTTGGCAAACCCAATGCCACGGTCAAGGCGCTTGATGGTGTATCCTTCACGCTCGAAGCCCAGAAGACCCTTGCGGTTGTTGGTGAATCGGGTTGCGGCAAATCGACCCTTGGCCGTCAGTTGACCCTGATTGAACAGCCAAGTGCCGGCGAACTGAAAATCAACGGCAACACGGTCGGCAACCTGTCGGACAAGGAAGCCAAGCTGTTCCGTCGCACGGTTCAGATGATTTTCCAGAACCCTTACGGGTCGCTGAACCCGCGCAAAAAGGTCGGTCAGATCCTGGCCGAGCCGGTTTTGCTGAACATGGATCAGCTGGGCCGCAAGGAACGCGAAGAACGTGTGCGCGAAACCATGGCCAAGGTTGGCCTGCGCCCCGAATTCTATCAGCGTTATCCGCACATGTTCTCGGGCGGGCAGCGTCAGCGTATCGCGATTGCCCGTGCGCTTATACTTGAACCGAAAGTCATCGTTGCCGATGAACCGGTTTCGGCCCTTGATGTGTCGGTCCAGGCACAGGTTCTCAACCTGATGATGGACCTTCAGGAAGAGATGAATGTCGCCTATGTTTTCATCTCTCATGATCTTTCTGTCGTCAGACATATTGCAGATGACGTCATGGTGATGTATCTCGGGCGCGTCGCTGAAAAAGGACCGACCGAAGAAATCTTTGCCAAGCCGCTGCACCCCTATACACGGGCGCTTCTGGCATCGGCACCGAAGATCGACCCGGCACATCGTGTAAAGGCAGAACCGCTTACCGGTGAATTGCCTTCGCCGATCAATCCGCCTTCGGGCTGTGCGTTCCATAAACGCTGCCCGTTTGCGACCGAGGAATGCGCAAAAGTTCGACCCGAACTGCGCACATTCGAAGGCCGCGAGGTGGCATGCCATCGGGTCGAAGAAATCGCCTGAGAACAGGCGATCACCCGGATGTCCGGGTAGACAAGGGAGCAAGGGGGCGCGCTTTAACGAGCTGCGCCCCTGCGCATTTCTGAATGAAGAACGGATTGAATGCGGTGCGCCCTTTTGCGGGCAGTCCGCCCTTTGCCTAGGCGGTTGAGCGCGTCCGGTCGGTAAAGGCCAGAAGCACACCCGCCCCCACCAGAAGCGTTCCCGACACCCGATTGAGCATCCGCATGTGGGTTGCCGACCGAATCAGACCTTTGACCTGTCCGCCAATCAGGCCATAGGCCAGCAAGACAGTCGTTTCCATCGCAATAAAGGTCGTACCCATCACGGCAAATTGCGGCCCGTAAGCCACAGCCGGATCAAGAAATTGCGGGAAGAAGGCCGTAAAGATCAGGATGGCCTTGGGATTGCCGATTGCCGTGATGAATTCCGTGCGCGCCAGATTAAGCGCCCCGGGATTGGTCATAAGCGCCATCTGGCCATCGGTTTCATCGGTATCATTGACCTTGGCAAGCCAGCTTTTGACACCAAGCCATACCAGATAAACCGCCCCGACCCATTTGATCACAAAGAATGCGGTTTCACTGGCCGCAAGAATGACACCAAGTCCGGTCGCGGTAATGGCGATCATCAGTGCAAAGGCGACAATACGCCCGATTCCCCCGATTGCAGCGGACGAGACACCAAAACGCGCACCATTAAACATCGCCAGAAGATTGTTTGGTCCCGGGGCCATCGCCAAGGCGATCGCAGCCCCGGCAAATAAAAGCCAGGTATCGAACTGCATGGGGCAAAATCCTGTAAGGCGGGATCATATTGCGTAAATACGTCCCGTTTGGGTGACCGTGTGATTTCGCCCGAAAATCAGTCGCGCGTCAATGCCGCAATCATGTCCGCCGCCGCAGGCCATTTGGCGGTCAGCGCGGCGCGTTTGCCCATGGAGAAATCGGCAAAATCAAATCCCGGCGCGACCGTGCATCCCAACAAGGCATATTTTCCGCCCGGTTTCAGGCGTGCCCCCTGCCAGACATTCTTGGGCACGACCACTTGCGGCTTTTGCCCGGCCAACAGGTCCTTGCCGATTTCAACCTGCTTGTGGGTGCCGTCATCAAACAGCTGAAGCTGTTCAACCGCATCGCCCAGATAATGGTGGAAGATCTCGTTGCTGGTCAGAATATGCATCCCCGAAAAGGTATCGGGTGTCAGCAAATAGTAAATCGCGGTACCGGTGCTGCGTACGCCGAGATAACGGTTCCCCGGATTGCATGTTTCAAAGGCGCGAAACGTTTCGGTGTAATATCCGCCTTCGGGATGGGGTTGCAGGCCGAGTTTGGTAATCAGATCGTCGATGGTGATGTTTTCTGACATGACGGGCTCCCTCTGACCGGCGCGATTGTTTTTCCCATCATGACGAAAAACGGGAGAAGGCGCAAACCTTCCCCCGCAAAATAGTAGTACCGACCCGAGGATACGAACCCGATCAGTTGGCGTTGTGGTTCATGCCGCCATGGTCCTTTTGACCATGTTCCATCTGGTTGTGATCCATTTGGCCATGATCCATTTGGCCATGATCCATGCCTGCCGGGCCCTTGGCCATGGCATCCATCACATGGATCGTCACCGGAATGTCACCGGCCTTTTCAAATTCCAGCGTCACCTGAACCATCTCGCCCTGTTCAAGCGGCTTTTTCAGACCCATCATCATCACGTGATAGCTGCCCGGTTTGAAAAGAACTTCGCCATGCATCGGCACGTCAATGCCGCCTTCAACCTGGCGCATCTTCATGACATTGTTGGCCATGATATGGGTGTGCAGTTCGGTTTTATCGGCAAGGTCACTGCGTACACCAATGATGCGGTCCGCACCACCATGGTTCACAACCGTCAAAAAGGCCGCACCATTGCGCACCTGTCCAAGGGATGCCTTTGCCCAGGCATCCTTGATTTCGATATCAGCCGCAAAGGCGTTGGTCACAACAAACAGCGACGCCAAGGTCGCCAGAACAGCAAACAGCTTTTTCATGAAAATTCATCCGTCTTTTGCCCGCCACATGCGGGTCCGATTTCATCAATTGAGTGGGAATTGAAAATCAGACGACGGCTGGCGGCGCGCGCGAATGACGGATGCGTGGCCATTCATGCCCGGTGGCCACGCCATTTGCCGCGGCAAAGCGAACATCATGAACAACAGCAACCGGCGCAATATCCGGCAGTTCAACCGCAACCACCGCCCCGTGATGGGTCGCGCAAAGCGAACAAAACGCATGTCCTGCGGGTGACGGTATCCCGTCGGGGGCCGACGCGTGTCCGACATCCCCGTCGGCCACAGTCACCGACTTGATGCCGTTTGGCGTACAGATCAGAAGAACATCACCACCCGGAAACACATCAGCCGTGCTGGCCCGGGCAATTCCGCTTGCCTGCCCGCCAAGCAAGGCCGGGATCAAACCGGACTGGGTAACCCCGGCAAGCAGGATCACGAACGCCATCAGCCACGTTTGCAAAACGCGGGTGATTGATGGTCCCCGATCATGACGGGTATGGCGCCGGATTGAGATCATCTGGTTGATATGCCCGAATTCATCATCACCTGCAATGACATTGATCATTGCCAAGATCACATCTTGCGATGATGATGCGATCCTGTCGCCCCACCGGGAGTCCCGCGATGCACCACCCCGCCAGCACCAATGCAAGTGCCCGCCCCGTCAAACTGCCCCACCGCGCCCTTAAAGATGCAGACTGGGGGGATTCATTTGTCATTACGGTCGACAAGCCCGGGCTTGGCGCCCGTGAAGCCGCCCGTCACGTCATCAATTCCGCACCGCGCTGGTATTATCATCTGCTGGCACTGCGAAACGCCATTGTCAGGCCGCTTGGACTGAAGACCGATCTTGATACCACCGCCATGACCAAGGTCGATACGATCGGCGTGTTTCCGGTGATCTCGGGAACAGATGACTGCGTCATCCTTGGTCTGGATGACCATCATCTGAATTTCCGCATTGTGTTCGAGACCGAAGCACTGGAACGCAATCGCACCCTTGTCCGCAGCATCACACTTGTCCGGCGCAACAACACCCTTGGGCGGATCTATCTTGCCGCAGTCCTGCCGTTTCACAACCTGATTGTGCCGGCAATGCTGAATGCTGCCTATGGCAGCAGATAACTTGTTCAGACACGCAAAAAGGCCGGACAAACAGTGCCCGGCCTTGGAAAATCTGAATGGATCGGATCAGCGTGATCAGATCATGTCGCGGGCCTGAACCAGTTCATCGAACTTTTCCCCGTCAAGGAAACCAAGCGCCATGCAGGCTTCCTTAAGACTGCTGCGATCCTTGTGAGCCTTTTTGGCAACCGCGGCCGCATTATCATATCCGATATGCGGGGCCAGTGCGGTTACCAGCATCAGGCTTTGTTCGACGTAATGGTCGATCTTTTCCTGATCGGCTTCAAGCCCGACCACACAATTATCAGCAAAACTGACCGATGCATCGGCAATCAGGCGCACCGATTGCAGCAGGTTATAAATGATCACCGGCTTGAACACATTAAGATCAAGATGCCCGTTCGACCCGCCAACTGTCACGGCGACGTGGTTGCCCATCACCTGTGCGCAGACCATGGTCAATGCTTCGGCCTGGGTCGGGTTCACCTTGCCCGGCATGATCGATGATCCGGGCTCGTTGGCCGGCAGGATCAATTCGCCAAGACCACAGCGCGGCCCCGACCCCAACAAACGAATATCGTTGCCGATCTTCATCAGGGATGCGGCCAGCACATTCATGACACCCGACATTTCAACACAGGCATCATGTGCGGCCAGGGCTTCGAACTTGTTTTCAGCGGTTGAAAAATCAAGTCCGGTAATCTCGGAAACCTGTTTGGCAAATTCAACGTCAAAGCCCTTGGGCGCGTTCAACCCGGTGCCAAGAGCAGTCCCGCCCTGGGCCAGTTTGCGCAGCCGTTTCAGCGCATCTTCAACCCGCTCCAACCCCAGTTCGATTTGCGCCGCATAACCGGAAAATTCCTGTCCCAATGTCAGCGGGACAGCGTCCTGCATATGAGTTCGACCGATTTTGACAATATCGGCAAAGGCCGCGACCTTGTCATCAAGTGCCTGTTTCAGATGTTTCAGAGCCGGTTTCAACGCCCGTTCAATTTCCACCACCGCGGCGATATGCATCGCAGCCGGGAAACTGTCATTGGAGGATTGCCCGCGATTGACGTGATCATTGGGATGAACCGGATCGCGCATGCCCATCGGTTTGCCAAGGATTTCACACGCACGGTTGGCGATCACTTCGTTGGTGTTCATGTTGGTCTGGGTACCCGACCCGGTCTGCCAGACAACCAGCGGAAAATGATCAAGCAATTTGCCATCGGCAACTTCGAGTGCCGCGGCCTCGATCGCCTTGGCCAGTTCCGCATCAAGATTGCCAAGGGCAGCATTGGCACGCGCTGCTGCCAGCTTCTGAATGCCGAATGCCTTGATCAGGGCATCGGGCATCCGTTCGCCACCAATGCGGAAATTCTGTTTTGAACGCTGGGTTTGCGCCCCCCAATACCGGTCTGCGGGCACCTCGATTTCGCCCATGGTGTCCTGTTCAGTACGGGTGGTCACTGTTGTAGTCACGATAGATATCCTCCGTGTCAGACGTCAAACTGACCGGGGCGGGAAACCCGGTGCAACAATCCCGTGCGCTTCAACGCGGGACGTCGCCCAGAAATATGGTTCGGAACATGCCCAAAGGCAAATGCAAATAAGATTTGTTTGCATTTATTGCTCAATCGGCCTAGCCCGCCTTTTCCATCTGTTCCTGCCAGGCCAGCAATCTGATGCCGGCCCGTTCAAGCTGGGATGCGATTTCCGGGGCCGGGGCACGGTCGGTTATGATCCCGGTCAGATCTTCGAGTGGTGCGACATTTTCAAGATAGCGCTGATCGAACTTGGTGTGATCCACCATCAGCCAGGTTTCGTCTGACCGTTCCATCATGGCGCGTTTGACCGCAACTGCGCGACGGTTGACGTCGCTAAATCCCTGGCGCGATACGCCCGATGCCCCGATAAAGGCGATATTGGCATGAAAACGGCGCAGATATTCGACCGTATCCGTTCCGTAAACCGCATTTTCACGCCGGTCATACTGACCCGGGCACATCAGGACGTCATCATAATCGCAAAGATCAGCCATGCCCTGCACGACCGCATAGCAATTGGTCAAAAAGGTCCGGGGCAAGGGGCTGCGACGTGCTGCAAGAAACGGGGCGATCTGTGCCACGGTTGATCCGGCATCGATCATCGCAACATCGCCTGAACGCACCATATCGGCGGCCAGCATGCCAATCCGTTCAAACCCGGCAACGGCCGATAACTGGCGTTCGGCCAGATCGGGTTGATGGCCCATCGGCCGGGCCGATGCCCCGCCAAACTCGCGCTTGATCAGGCCTTCGTTGCTGAGCGCATCAAGATCGCGGCGAATTGTTTCGGTCGCCACGTCGAATCGCTCGGCCAATGTGGCAACTCTCACATGCGGGTGAACCTGAAGTTCATGGAGAATGCGTTGTTGGCGTTCTTTTTTTCCCAAACGCAAAGCCATATCCCCTTTGAATATTGGCGGCTTTCATGATGATACAGGCATTCTAGCAACCTCTGCTGAAATCTTTTGTTACAGTTTTATGTTGATTTCTCAACTTTTCCGAACCCATAATGTTGTTAAAAGCAACAATAAAACCAACAAAACCACATCACAAATGGCTGAAATCCAGCGTTCACAGGGAAGAAAGGTTCGGTAGCCGTGTTTTCACATCCGAAAAAAACTGACGTTTTGAAACTCACCACACTGCTTGCTGCGGTTGGTATGTTTGGCTTCGCCGCCAGCCCGGCAGCTGCGGCTGACGACTGCATCGCGCGTGGCGATCTTGATCCGATTTATTGCGACATGGATGGCGATCTGGTTGCCGATGCACCGCCCGCTGATCAGCTTGTTGATCCCGACACCCTTGTCTTTGCATATACCCCGGTCGAAGACCCGGCCGTTTATGCCGACATCTGGGAGCCGTTCCTTGAGCATCTTGAAAAAGTAACCGGCAAGGACGTTCACTTCTTTGCGGTTCAGTCGAACTCGGCCGAAGTCGAAGCCATGCGTTCCGGCCGTCTGCATGTTGCCGGCTTCTCGACCGGTCCGACCCCGTTTGCCGTCAACCTTGCCGGTGCGGTTCCGTTCGCCCTGATGGGTGGCGATGATGGTCGTTTCGGTTACACGCTTCAGCTTTACACCCGCGTTGACAGCGGCATCAACACCCCGGCCGACCTGAAAGGCAAGCGTGTTGCCCACACTTCGCCGACCTCGAACTCGGGCAACCTGGCACCGCGCGCCCTTCTTCCGGGTCAGGGCATTGTTCCGGAACAGGATTACGAAGTCGTCTATTCCGGCTCCCACGATCAGTCGATCCTTGGTGTTGTCGCCGGTGACTATGACGCAGCCCCGGTTGCCTCCGAAGTTGTCGAACGTATGGCCCAGCGCGATCTTTACGATCCGAAAGAAGTCAAGATCATCTACGAAAGCAAGCCGTTCCCGACCACTTCGTTCAACTATGCCTATAACCTGAAGCCGGAACTGATCGAAAAGATCAAGGAAGCCTTCTTTACCTTCGACATGAAGGGCACCGCCCTTGGTGAAGAATTCAAGGGTGTGTCGAAGTTCCTGCCGGTCACCTATCAGGAAGACTGGGCCGTCATTCGTGAAATCCAGGCTGCCAACGGTGTCAAATACACCCCGGACAACCTGAAGTAATTCACATCAATCAATTGACGAAAACATCACAGGGCCCGGCTTGCCGTGGCCCTGTGTCGTCTCCCATTCAAACCGGGGTAACGCAATGCTGCGTATCAAAGAACTTGTAAAACGCTATGGCGACGAAAAGGCAGTGTTGAAGAACCTGAACCTTGAAGTACCTGGCGAAAGCGTGGTTTCGATCATTGGCGCATCCGGGGCGGGTAAAAGTACCCTTCTGCGCTGTATCAACCGCCTTGTTGAGCCATCATCTGGCTCCATCGAACTCAATGGCACCGAACTGACCAAGCTTGAAGGCAAGGCGCTGCGTCTGGCGCGCCGCCGTATCGGCATGGTGTTCCAGGGCTTTAACCTTATTGACCGCCTGACGGTCATGGAAAATGTTCAATCCGGGCGCCTTGGCTATCTTCCGGCCTGGCGTGCCGTGACCCGCAAATATCCGCAAGAAGACATCGACCGTGCATTTCATCTGATGGAACGCGTCGGGATCGCCCATTATGCCGACAAACGCGCCGACGAACTTTCCGGCGGCGAACGTCAGCGTGTTGGCGTTGTCCGCGCCCTGATGCAGGAACCAGAAATCCTGCTGGCCGACGAACCGACCGCGTCGCTTGACCCGAAAACGTCGCGCCAGATCATGGAACTGCTGCGCGCCCTGGCGTCCGAGCTGCACCTGCCGGTTCTGATCAACATCCATAACGTCAACGAAGCCAAGGAATATACCCAGCGCATCGTCGGCATGCGGTTTGGCCGCATCATTTTTGACGGCGAACCGACCGATCTGAACAATGATGCGATGGATGAAATCTATGCCGGTGTTCCGGCCGAAGAACGCGGTGGTGCCGAAAGCAACACCCACCTGCGCGAGGTAGCAGCACGATGAGCAGCACCGTTCAATCAACGGGCCGCACATGGAAGAAGCCACCCTTTATTGCCAACCCTGTGTTGCGCTGGGGTCTTCTGATCGCGACTGTGGCCTATGTCTGGTGGGCTATGACCAGCCTGCCCTTTGACTGGGACCGTATCCAGGATGGTGTTCCGCGCGCCATTCGCATTTTCAAGGGTGCCTTCCCGCCAAGCTTCATCCGTGGCGAGCTGCTGTTTGACGGCTTTATGGAAAGCATCAAGATCGCCATTGTCTCGACCCTTCTGGGTCTGGCACTGAGCGTTCCGATTGCCTTTGCATCGGCATCGAACATCGCACCGAAATGGCTTTATACCATCGGGCGTGGCGTGATCATCGTTGCCCGTTCCTTCCACCCGGTCATTGTCGCCATCCTGTTTGTCAAAGCAGTCGGTTTCGGCCCGCTTGCCGGTATCCTGACCCTGACGGTCTATTCCATCGGTTTCGTTGCCAAAATGCTGGCCGAACGGATCGAGGAAATCGACTGGGGACAGGTCGAAGCCATCCGTGCTGCGGGCGGGGCGACCTTTGTCACCCTGCTTTATGCCGTCATTCCGCAAATCATGCCCCGTCAGATCGGTCTTTCGATCTATCAACTTGATAGCAACCTGCGTGCTTCGGCGATTGTCGGCATTGTCGGTGCGGGCGGCATCGGATCGACGCTTCTGAATGCGTTTGGCCGATATGACTATGACTTTGCGCTGGCCATCACCCTTTGCATCATCGGTGTGATCCTTGTCAGCGAGGCCATCAGCGGCCGGATCAGGAGGAACCTATGGTAGCCACCACTCAACCTACCGGACCGGACGCAATCGCCCATCGCGAATGGTCACGTTACACCACCAAGGAACGCTGGCGCCGCTATGGTGTCATGGCACTGGTTGCACTGGCTGTTGTCTGGTCACTTTCGACCATCAACATCATCTGGCCGTGGCTTTGGGATGCGCCCGAACAGATGGGCGATCTGTTTGCACGTATGTTCCCGCCATCACTGGATGGCTGGAAAGACATTGCATGGACGTTGCTTGAAACCGTCAATATCGCAACGATTGCGACATTCTTTGCAGTGTTCCTGTCCTTGCCGATTGCCCTGATCGCCGCCCAGAACACGACGCCGAACCGCTTCACGCTGTGGCTTGGCCGGTTCATTCTGGTGTCATCGCGTTCGGTTAACACCATCATCTGGGCATTGCTGTTTGTGGCGGTGTTCGGCCCCGGTGTGCTTGCCGGTATTCTGGCAATCATTTTCCGGTCGCTTGGTTTCCTTGGCAAATTGCTGGGCGAAGCGATCGAGGAAATCGACCGCGCACCGATCGAAGCCCTGGAATCTGTTGGCGCGTCGCGCTTCAAGATTCTGATCTATGGCATCATTCCGCAAGTCATGCCGACCTTCTTTGCCGTGTCCATTCTGCGCTGGGACATCAACCTGCGTGAAAGTACGGTTCTGGGTCTGGTCGGTGCAGGCGGCATCGGAATCATCCTTCAGGGGGCGATTGACACCTTTGCCTGGCAGACGGTTGCCACCATTCTTCTGGCGATCATCGGTCTGGTGATTATTGGCGAGGCCATTTCAGCTTACCTGCGTAAAAAGGTGATCTGACGTGGATAAAACATACGACCTTCTGGTCGTAGGCGGCGGCATCAATGGTGCAGGTATTGCACGTGATGCCGCCGGTCGCGGACTTTCTGTTCTTCTGGTCGAACAGCGCGACCTTGCCTCGGCCACCTCTTCTTCTTCGACCAAACTCATTCATGGCGGCCTGCGATATCTGGAACATTACGAGTTCCGACTGGTGCGTGAAGCTCTTCAGGAACGCGAAGTTCTTTTGGCTGCTGCCCCGCATATCATCTGGCCTTTGACATTCGTTCTGCCCCATCACAAGGGTTTGCGCCCGCAATGGATGCTGCGTGCCGGTCTGTTTCTGTATGACCATCTGGCGAAACGCAAACGACTGCCGGGCTCAAAGGCCCTGTCACTGACCGGAACCCCGGAAGGCAGCCCGTTAAAGCCGCAATACACCCGTGCCTTTTCCTATTCGGATTGCTGGGTTGATGATGCCCGCCTCGTGGTTCTCAATGCGCAGGATGCCATGGCGCGCGGTGCCGAAATCTGCACGCGCACCAAATGCACAAGCCTGTCGCGCCAGATTGACCACTGGACGGCCGAACTGACGCAGGCCGACGGATCGCAACGCACCGTCAAGGCGCGCGCGATTGTCAATGCGGCGGGACCATGGGTAACGCAGATGGTGGAAAATGCCGGTCTTGGCGACAAGGCCGCCGGTCTTCGACTGGTCAAGGGCAGCCATATCATCGTGCCGCGCACCCATGACCATGATCATTGCTATATCTTCCAGAATGACGATGGCCGCATTGCCTTTGCCATCCCCTATCAGCGCGATTACAGCCTGATCGGCACGACCGATGTGCCCTATGACGGGGATCCGGCACAGGTAAAGATCAGCGATCAGGAAGTCGATTACCTGCTTGATCTGGTCAATGGCTATCTGGCAACGCCGCTGACACGCGATGATGTTGTCTGGGATTATTCCGGGGTCCGGCCGCTTTATGACGACAAGAATGCCAATGCATCTGCCGTGACCCGCGATTATGTGTTTGATCTCGATACCGGCACTGGTGGCACCGCGCCGGCCATCCTGTCAATTTACGGCGGAAAGATCACGACATATCGCAGGCTTGCCGAACATGCGATGCAAAAACTGGCCCCGGTCCTTGGCAACAAGGCCCCCGACTGGACCGCATCGGCAACCCTGCCCGGCGGGGATATGGCAGATGGCGACTATGACCGCTTCCTCGGTGATCTTCGCACAGAGTTTGACTGGTTGCCCCAACCGCTGCTTGAACGCCTTGCACGCTGTTACGGCACCGCAATCAGAACCGTTCTGGGTACTGCCACGTCAGTGGCGCAATTGGGTCAACAGGTTGCCCCAAATCTGTATGAAGCTGAACTGCACTACCTGATTGCCAATGAATGGGCCTGTGACGCAGACGACGTCCTGTGGCGCAGAACCAAGCTTGGTCTCGGGATGCAGCCTGATCAGATCGATGCTGTCCATCATTGGTTTGCCACCCAAGCCCGACTTGGTCAGGCTGCACAGTAAGCCGTCGTATCGACAATCGACACATGAAAAAAGGGCAGTGAAATCACTGCCCTTTTTTGCCGATACGGGATCACGATCCCCTTAATAGGCGTATTCCTTAAAGAGCGGATCGACCGACCCGTTCCATTCGGTTTCGTATTTATCGAGAAATTCCTCGGCCAGAGTCCGGCCGCTTTGGGCGACGTCGTCAAGACTGTCAAGGAAGTGGCTTTCATCATCGCCATAGCCATCCATGCGGCCACGCGCCTGAAGCCCCTGTCTGGCAACCGCCAGAACATCCTTCGACAGATCCTGCACCGTGCCATTCTTGAACCTGGTGGCAAGGGCCGTGCGCGGCACATCATTGCGAAGGGCTTCGCGTTCCTCAACCGACAGGTCCTTGACCAGTTCCCAGGCCGCATCAAGGGCCGCATCATCATAAAGAAGCCCGACCCAAAGGGCCGGCAAGGCACAAATGCGTTTCCACGGACCACCATCGGCCCCGCGCATTTCCAGAAACTTCTTAAGGCGCACTTCCGGGAAAGCGGTGGTCATGTGATCGGACCAGTCATTCATGGTCGGACGTTCGCCCGGAACAACATCAAGTTTGCCATTCATGAAGTCACGGAACGACTTGCCCGCCGCATTGATATATTTGCCGTCGCGATAGACAAAATACATCGGCACATCAAGCATATAGTCGACATAACGTTCAAAGCCGAAACCGTCTTCGAACACGAATGGCAACATGCCGCAACGATCCGGGTCGGTATCGGTCCAGACATTGGATCGCGACGACAGGAAACCGCTTGGTTTGCCATCGACGAACGGGGATGCGGCAAACAGCGCGGTCGCAACCGGCTGAAGCGCCAATGACGTTCTGAACTTCTTGACCATGTCGGCTTCCGAACTGAAATCCAGATTGACCTGAATGGTCGAGGTCCGAAGCATCATATCAAGGCCAAGCTTGCCGACCTTTGGCATATAGTCGCGCATGATCCCGTAACGCCCTTTGGGCATCCAGGGGGTATCTTCGCGCGACCATTTCGGCTGATGACCGACACCAAGCATGTCGATGCCAAGATCACCGCAAATTTCACGCAATTCATGAAGATGGGTATGAACTTCACCACAGGTCTGGTGAATATTCTTAAGCGGGGCACCCGACAATTCGATCTGACCGCCCGGTTCAAGCGACACAGAACATTTGTCCTTGGTCAGGGCGATGACATTGCCGTTCTCGATGATCGGTTCCCAGTCATAGCGTTCGGCAAGGGCATTAAGCAGGGTTTTGACACCGCGCTCCCCCTCATAGGGGATCGGGCGAAGATCATCGCGGGTGAAGGCGAATTTTTCGTGTTCGGTGCCGATGGCCCAGTCACTTTTCGGTTTACAACCGGACTCAAACCATTCGACAAGCTGGCGCCGGCTTTCAATAACCGGGCTGTCGCCAGTGGAGGCGCTGACAGTCATAAGGGCTTCCCCTAATCTCTCGTAACTGGCCGGTGCGACCAATCGCCGATGCGATCCTGAAATACCGCCAATGCAGCAATTGCCGCTGTTTCGGCACGCAGGATGCGCGGGCCGAGACTGACAGGCGTTGCAAAAGGCTGTTTGCGGATACGTTCAAGTTCGTCGGCGCTAAAGCCGCCTTCAGGTCCAATCACGAGTGCATGGTTAACAACATTGGTATTGTCGATAACCGAGCCAGCGCCCTTTGCCAATAGCTGACTTAACACTTCACCAATTGGTGACCCGGTTCCTGTTTCGTCACAGAACAGAACATGGTGATTTTCAGCACCGTTTGCGACCCAGTCAAGCAACCGTACCGGGGCGGCAATTTCGGGCACAGTCAGGCGTTCGCATTGTTCGGCGGCCTCGATCACCTGTGCCTGCAACCGGTCAAGGCGCACCTTGTCGGTGATGCCATGTTGGGTGATGATGGGTTGAAGTTTTCCGACACCCAGCTCAACCGATTTTTCAATCAGGAAATCAAGCCGCTGCTTTTTGATCGGTGCAAAGACAAGAGTCGGTCCGGTTTCGGTCCCCTGTTCACGCAATCGGGTCTCTGCGGTGATGCGCCCCTTCTTTTTGCGAAGTTCGCTGATCGTGCCTAGCCACTCGCCATCCAGACCGTTAAAAATCTTAACAGGCGTTCCGGGCTTGAGACGCATCACATGTTCAAGGTAATGAGACTGTTCAGGAGCAAGTTCGATCTCGCAACCGGCCGTGATAGGATCGTGAACGAAAAGGCGTTGACGGGCGCGGGTGGCGTCTGCGGTCATGGATGTCCCCAAAGATGCCCGGGCAATGGTCGCGCCCGGATTTTATAAGATTAAATCGTTAGATAGGCCAATTATGACACAGGTCAACCAACCAATACAGAATACCAAAAACGACATGCCGGCAGATGGTTGGATTGACCGCTATATGCCCGTGCCCATACGGCCGTATCTCAAGCTGCTGCGTCTGGATCGCCCGATCGGCACCTGGCTTCTGTTATTGCCGTGCTGGTGGTCAACCGCCATGGCAGGCGGCATCACACCGGGCGTCGATGCCAAACAGATCGTGATCATGATGGCCCTGTTCGGGCTTGGCGCGGTGATTATGCGTGGTGCGGGCTGTGTCATCAATGATCTGGCCGATCGCAATTTTGACGGCAAGGTCGAACGTACCATCACCCGTCCGCTTCCCAGCGGTCAGGTCAAGGTCTGGCAGGCCTTGCTGTTTCTTGGTTTCATGATGTTGCTGGGCCTGGCCATTCTGGTGCAATTCCGGATTGAAGCGATCATTGTCGGGCTGTGTTCGATCCCGATCATCATCGTTTATCCGTTCATGAAACGATACACCTACTGGCCGCAATCGGTTCTGGGACTTGCGTTTAACTGGGGCGCGCTGGTTGGCTGGGCGGCGGTTACCGGCACGGTCGAACCGGCTGCGATTGCCATGTATGCGGCGGGCTTTTTCTGGACGCTTGGCTATGACACCATCTATGCCCATCAGGACAAGGATGATGATGCCAAGATCGGGCTCAAATCCCTTGCCCTGCGTCTGGGGGATGACACCCCGAAATGGGCCAAGGGTTTCTATACCCTGACCACGCTTTTGCTGGGCATTTCCGGAATGCTGGCCGATCTGCACTGGTCCTATTTCATCTTGCTGGGTTTGGCGGGCATTCATCTTGGCTGGCAGGTTGCAACCGTCAAACTCGATGATGCGGCCAATTGCCTGCGGCGTTTCAAATCAAATCGCGACTATGGACTTCTGGTTCTTGTGGCCATCGTTCTTTCGCATCTGATTGCTGCTGCGTGATAGCGTCACAGGTTTGTAAGGATTGCACACGGCCAAAAGATGCTAAGAAAACTGTGGGCGTTTGCCTGCGGGATGATCGGGCGCGACCGGGTCGAAAGTTTTTGTGCAATTTCAGCCAATTGAATTGAACGCGCCCTATAGGTTTTTGGAAACCAGACACCATCTGTCTGAAACCTTTTTTCGATTAACTGATACCAACAACAGAGGCGCATAGATGGCCGCACCGATTGCCTTGATGATTGCAAGCTTGATCCTGGCTGGCGTTGGCGCACAGTGGTTTGCCTGGCGCGCAGGTGTGCCGGCCATTGTGTTGCTGTCTGCACTTGGGCTTATTCTTGGACCGGGGACCGGGCTTCTTGATCCGGTTGCCGATTTCGGTCCGCTATTGCAGCCCCTTGTTGCGGTTGCCGTTGCCGTGATCCTGTTTGAAGGCGGTCTGGCGCTTGATTTCCGTGAATTGCGCCACAGTGTCAGCGGCATATTGCGCCTGACGACGATTGCGCCGCTTCTGGCATGGTTGCTTGGTGCTTTTGCCGCCCATTATCTGGCCGGGCTGAGCTGGCCGGTTGCGGCCCTGTTTGGCGGCATCATGATTGTGACCGGGCCGACCGTAATTGCCCCGCTGTTGCGTCATGCCCGTCTGGCAAAACATCCCAGCACACTTCTGAAATGGGAAGGCATCGTCAATGACCCGATCGGGGCGCTGTTTGCCGTTTTGGTCTATGAAATCATTGTCGCCACCGAACATGGCAACGGACTAAGTGGTGTGATCGGCCATCTGGCCTTTAACATCCTTGTCGCCATTGCCATCGGCCTGATTGCCGGCATTTGCACAGCCCAGGTGTTTCGCCGTGGCTGGATACCGGAATTTCTCAAGGCGCCGCTGGTTCTGGGCGTGTTGCTGACCTGTTTTGCCGGGGCCAATATCGTTCAGGAAGAAACCGGTCTTTTGGCCGTGACTGTTCTTGGTCTTGTCATCGGCAACGCCCATCTGATGGCGATTGATGAAATCCGCCGGTTCAAGGAAACCCTGACGGTCATTCTTGTTTCAAGCGTCTTTATCATTCTGACCGCCACCCTGAAATGGTCGATGGTCGAAGAACTGACCCTGGGCCATGGCCTGTTTGTGGCGGCAATGTTGTTGATTGTGCGCCCGGTTTCGATCATTGGCGCGCTCAGTTTTTCCAAGATTGAATGGCGTGAACGGTTGCTGGTCGGCTGGATCGCACCGCGCGGGATTGTCGCGGTTGCCGTTTCCGGTCTTTTTGGCGCCGAGCTTGTCCATCTTGGGTATGCCGATGGGGCGCTTCTGATCCCGCTTGCCTTTGCCATGGTGTTTTCAACCGTGGTTCTGCACGGATTTTCGATCCGGCCGATGGCCCGTTACCTTGATCTTGCGGTCAATGGTCCGCCCGGCGTTCTGATTGTCGGTGCGCATCAATGGACAATTGATCTGGCCACCCGCCTTGATGAACTTGATATTCCGGTCGTGGTGACCGATTCACGCTGGCACGCCTTGCGCCCGGCACGAGAAGCGGGCCTGACGACATTTTACGGTGAAGTCCTGTCAGAGGTGTTTGAACATCACCTTGATACCAGCGCATTGGGCAAACTGATCGCGGCCACCGACAATGATGCCTATAACACGCTGGTTTGCACCGACTTCGCCCCGGAATTCGGGCGACGCTCGGTCTTCCAGACCGGCATTCATCGCGGGTCGGATGATCGCAGCCGTCATAGCGCCAGCCAGACACTTGGCGGATTGCCGCTATGTGCCAAACCGCTGACCACCGATGACATCCGCTATGATTATCGCAGCGGCGTTTCTGTCCGTCAGACACGGTTCACCGACAGCTTTGGCTGGGATGATTTTATTGCCCTGCATGACGAAGCGCCGACCGTTCTTGCCATGGTGCGCGGCAACCAGCTGTTTCTGGGAACCGAAATTCCCAAAGCCAAACCGCGTGACGTGATCCTGTATCTCGGGATGGCTGAAACCGAAACCGCATCATGAAGAACTGCTTGCCCAAGATCGGCAAAGCCGTTACTCCGGCGCAAATGTTCATAGTCAAAGCAGCCCAGCATGACCGATAACGTCTTTGCCGATGCCCTGGTGCCAAATGTCGATGATCCGCAATTTGCCGATCTGATCGAAACTTTCACCGTGCCCGCGCGCGTGCCGCTGGCGCCGGAAATCGAAATGTATCTGGCGACCCATATCACGCCACTGTGGCAGGCGACCGAGGATATTCTGGGCATCCTTGATATCCCGCCCCCCTATTGGGCCTTTGCCTGGCCCGGCGGGCAGGCAATCACGCGCTATATTCTGGACCATCCAGAACTGGTGCGTGGCAAGCGGGTGCTTGATTTTGCTTGTGGCGGCGGCATGCAGGCTATTGCCTGTGTGATGGCGGATGCGGCGGACATTACGGCAAATGACATTGATCCGGTGGCCATCACCGCCACGCGCCTCAATGCCAAACGCAATGGTGTCGAATTTGCCACCACGACGGACAATTTTGTCGGCACCAGCGCCCCGCAGAAACGTTGGGATGTGATTTTTGCCGGCGATGTCTGCTATCAGCAGGATATGGCAAATGCGGTTCTGCAATGGCTGATGGCCGAAGCCCGTCTTGGCACCCGGGTCATTCTGGCCGATCCGGGCCGGACCTATGCGCCGACCCACAATATTGACGAGCTAGAAACATATGATGTGCCCGTCGATGTCGCGGTCGAAGATGCCGACACCAAATTCACCCGCATCTGGCAACTGTTGCCCGATCGCGGCTAGGGCAATTTCTGTTTCGTTAGATTGAAGCGTTTCGGTCGTGTTTGGCGAATTGTTTGGCAGGCACAACGCGCAAGGGCAATGCGCGGCGCCGTTCAAGCGGTGTAACGCCGCAAAACATCGCCAAACTGAAGCCTGCGGACCTTGCGGACCTTGCGGACCCTGCGGGCCGGGCATTCTAAACGGAAACGGCTCTGTGACCCATTGCAGATCGCCTGAAAAAAGCCCGACCGTCTTTGGGACCGTCGGGCTTTTGCGTGATCAGGGATGTTTGTTGTGCGTCAGCTTGCGATGCTTTTCACACAATCATTCAGTTCGGAAATCCCGTTAAAGACAAACTGGATATTCTTGGAAATATCCTGGGTGACGCTGGTTTGTTCCTCGACGGCTGATGCGATGGAATCGACATAGCTGCTGACCGATTCCGCCGATGTCGAAATCCCGGCGGTCGACGCAACCACCCGCTTGGTAATATTCATCATCGCTTCGATCTGGGTTTCGATTTCATCGGTAGCCTTGGCGGTCTGGTTGGCAAGGTTTTTGACCTCGCCTGCGACCACGGCAAAGCCCTTGCCTGCTTCACCGGCGCGCGCGGCTTCGATCGTCGCGTTAAGCGCAAGCAGGTTCACCTGTTCAGCCAGATCACGGATAATCTGAACCACACCCGCCATCGATTCCGACGTGGTTTCCAGATCGGCACGTACTTCGTTGGCTTCTTCGGTCTTGGACACGATATCGTTCATCGCGATCTGTGACCGGTGCATGCTTTCGCTGATTTCCTGAATGGCTGCCAGCATTTCCTCGGATGCGCTGGCCACGGCTTCGGCACTGGTGCTTGATCCTTCGGCCAAATCCTTGGCCTTGCGGCGGGCATAGATCTGCTTGGTGATGTCGGTCGCATATTTCACCACCTTGATCGGACGCCCGTTCATATCCATCACCGGGTTATAGCTGGCCTGAATCCAGACTTCCTTGCCGCCTTTGCCAAAGCGCCGGAATTCAGCAACCTTGTGCTCTCCGCGCCGCAAGGCATCCCAGAATTCCTTGTATTCGGTGCTTTGGGCTTCGGCCGGATCCATGAAGATGCTGTGATGCTTGCCGATCACCTCGTCATAGCTATATCCCATCGCATTAAGGAAATTGGCATTGGCATTGCGGATGGTGCCATCCATTTCAAACGAAATGACGGCTTGTGATTTGTGGATTGCTTCGATCTGTCCGGCAAAGTTAGCTGCCTGAAGCTTTTGTTCGGTAATGTCGGTAGCGTATTTCACCACCTTGAACGGCCGCCCGGCCATATCAAAGATCGGGTTATAGCTGGCCTGGATCCAGACTTCCTTACCGCCTTTGCCAAACCGCTGATATTCGGCCATCAGATGTTTGCCCGCGGCAAGCTGTTTCCAGAAATCCTTGTATTCGTCGCTTTTGGCATAGGCCGGATCAACAAAGATCTGGTGATGCTTTCCTTTGATTTCCGACAGCTTGTAGCCCATCGTCACAAGGAAATTCTCGTTGGCATTAAGGATATTGCCCTTAAGATCAAATTCGATCACGGCTTGCGACTTGCTGATGGCGTCAATTTGCCCGGCATAGTCGGCGGCCTGCAATTTCTGTGCAGTGACATCACTTGCAACCTTGAACACCTTATAGGGTTTGCCATTGCTGCCTTTGACCGAATTATAGGTCGCCTGGATCCAGATTTCCTTGCCACCCTTGCCGAACCTCTGAAATTCGGCGGTGAAGGATTCCCCGCCCTTCAGGCGGTCCCAGAAATTCTTGTATTCCGCACTTCTGGCGAACTCCGGATCAACAAACATGCTGTGGTGATTGCCTCGCACCTCTGACAGATCATACCCGACCAGATCCAGAAAATTCTTGTTTGCATCAAGGATTTTACCATCGAGCGTAAATTCGATCGTACCTTGTGACTGCTTGATAGCCTGAACGATATGACGGTCATCAGAACCAGAGCCAAACATTTAGTTCTCCCTTAATCACGAAGCGTGAAACACGCACGCGAACACATAACGCACGCAAACCGCGTCGTCGGCATTCTCCCAGATTGATTCACCCAAATTTCGGTACCCTTGCTGCACAATTGGTACCTTTGAAATTACAATTCAACCGTTCATTCCGAAATCAGCCGGTTGAATACACCGTTCTTTGGACGGCTTACTGGATCTGATATAAGTATTTAACTTTCAATTACTTACATAAAATCCTGACACAATTTCAAGTATCAAAACACATTTCTGGAATATATATAGGGTCACACCAATGGCAATTACAGGGTCGGCGCTATTTTGTGTGATCCAGATCGCCAAACGACTTTCTGAAGGCCGGATCGTCAATAAGCCGGATCACCAGATCAGGTCGAAAAACCTGCCCTGCAAGGCGCGCGACATGTGCGACCATCTGCCACTGTTCTAGGGACGGATATCTGCGTCCGGTTGCCTCAACCGCGTTCAGGGCAAAGATATGGCCAGATGCGCATTCAAACCCGGCGACCGACTGATAAAGACCGACATGGTCAGTCGCAATACCGCAATCAAGGTCAAGATCACGGCCATGCAATTGCTGATAACGGTAATGTGTCGGAACGCTTTCGGTTACATGCATATGACCAAGCTGCGCCGCCGTAAGCCAGGTCACCGCAACCCGGACCCGTGTCCCCGGTGACGGAGCAAGGGTTGCCGGAAAGGCGCCATACCCGGTGACATGTGCCGAATAGACAATATCATGATGACCCATCCATCCCAGTGTCACCGGAACATCATCGGGCAGGTTTTGATGGGTGAATTTGCGCGTCAACTGAACCGGCGCACGGTTTGACCCGACGGCCAGGACCGGGACCCGCCCGGCGATGGCGTCGCCGACTTCCGATGTATCAAGCGGCGTTACCGATCCACCACAAAACAGGAAATCCCGGTCCGGGGCGGCATAGGGATACAAAAACGCGCGCAGGAGATCCTGCGCGCGTGGATGATGTTCGATCTGTTCACGGAGTACGGGGTCACTGATCGCCCGCACATCGGATATAGAAAACATTGTCTGGTCGATCCGGCTTAGCCTTCAACGACACGGTAACGGAAGTTGCAGTCATCAACATGCTGCCAGGCCAGTTTCGACCATGCTTTTTCAGCGTCGCTGAATGTGGCGAACGGACCATGGCGTTCTTCGGAACCGCCAACCGGCTTTTCGAAGTCGGTGCTTTCATATTCACCGCCAACGACCCAGTATTCTTCAAGGCGTTCGATGCGATAGCGCGAATTCGCGTCATCGACCGACTGCCAGGCCATTTTCGACCATTCCTGTTCCGCGTCTTCGAAGCTGCCAAACGGACCGACTTTGGTTTCTTCGCCGATCGGCTTGTCGAAACCGGTATCCTGATAGGTGCCCCCGATAACCCAGTATTTGGCCATCTGTGCGTCCTTCATGCTTTTGGTGAGTTGCCATGTCGCGTGTTGTGGGCCACGCGACTCAATTCTAAGCCAATGTATAACCAAATGATGCGTCAACCAAAACCGCAAAATTATGCAACGCAGCATCCCGGTTTCATGTAGGAAGCGATCGGTCCGGTTACAAATGGCGTATTTGATAACAGCAAGGTTGTCCAAGCCCGCGTGCACGCGTATGAAGACAATCAGGTTTCAAAGCTTTGCAGATGACAGGTGCCATGCCCTATCAATCCCTTCGTGACTTCATGGATGCGCTGGAAAAGTCCGGCCGTCTTGTTCGTGTCACTGAACCGGTATCCCCCAATCTTGAAATGACGGAAATCCAGACCCGACTTCTGGCCGAAGGCGGCCCGGCGGTTCTGTTTGAAAACGTCGTTGGCGATGACGGCAAAAAATATGACATGCCGGTTCTGGTGAACCTGTTTGGCACGGTGGACCGGGTTGCCGCGGGCATGAACCGCAAACCCGAAGAACTGCGTGAAGTCGGCGAAACGCTGGCCTTCCTCAAACAGCCCGAACCACCGGCAAGCATCCGCGAAGCATTTTCGATGCTGCCACTGGCCAAGACCGTCATGGCGATGAAACCCAAAACGGTTTCCAAGGCCCCTTGTCAGGAAGTGGTGCTTCAGGGCGACGATATCGATTTGTCAAAAATCCCGGTTCAGTCCTGCTGGCCCGGCGAACCCGCCCCGCTGATCACCTGGCCCCTGGTTGTGACCCAGGGCCCGACGGCCGGTGAAAAAGGCGGCGACAAGCGCGATGTGTTTAACCTTGGCATTTACCGCATGCAGGTGCTTGGCAAGAACAAGACCATCATGCGCTGGCTCAAACATCGTGGCGGGGCACAACATCATGCCCGCTGGAAACAGGAAAAGCGTGATCCGCTTCCGGCCGCCATTGTTCTTGGTGCCGATCCGGGCACGATCCTTGCCGCGGTTACCCCGGTGCCCGATACCCTTTCGGAATATCAGTTTGCCGGGCTTCTGCGCGGTGAAAAGGTTGAACTGGTTGATTGCAAGACCGTGCCGCTCAAGGTACCGGCAACGGCCGAGATCGTGCTCGAAGGTTACGTATCCTTGGACGAATATGCGCCCGAAGGACCGTATGGCGACCATACCGGGTATTATAACTCGGTCGAAGATTTCCCGGTCTTTACCGTGACCGCGATCACCATGCGCAAGAACCCGATCTATCTTTCGACCTTTACCGGGCGTCCGCCAGACGAGCCGTCGGTTCTGGGCGAGGCACTCAACGACGTGTTCGTGCCACTCCTGCAACAGCAATTCCCCGAAATCGTCGATTTCTGGCTGCCACCCGAAGGATGCAGTTACCGTATCGCAGTTGTATCGATGAAAAAGGCCTATGCCGGTCACGCCAAGCGCGTGATGATGGGTGTGTGGTCATTCCTGCGTCAGTTCATGTACACCAAGTTCGTCATCGTCGTGGATGACGACATTGATGTGCGCGACTGGAAGGACGTCATGTGGGCGATCTCGACCCGGATGGACCCGGTGCGCGATATCACCACGGTTACCGACACCCCGATTGATTATCTTGATTTCGCATCCCCCGTATCGGGCCTTGGCGGCAAGCTTGGCCTTGATGCCACCAACAAATTCCCGGGCGAAACCGACCGCGAATGGGGCGAAAAAATCTATATGGATGATGACATCATCGACCGGGTTGATCAGAAATGGGAACGCTATGGCCTTCCCGGATCAGGCAAGAAAATCTGGCGGGATTAGTTGACAAAGGCGGGCTTCTAACCCGCCTTTTCTTTTCAAGAACTCACAATCAATTTCGGAAAAATAACCAGTGATCGCCATTCTCCGCCGGTTTTTCAGAATAGAAGAATTGCGGCGCATCACACATGAAGTCATCCACCCGGATGGCGAAATTGCACATCTCTTTCGATCCGATGACTTCTTCCATGAATTCCGGGCTGTTTTCCTGCCAGCTCATGACCGGCGGGGCGGTTTCATCATGGATGCAAAGTGCATATTGTTCGGACTGCTCGAACGGCAGGTAGCGGATTTCGCTTTGTGCCTTACCGCCATGGTTGGTGACAAACAGCATGGCAAATTTCGGACCGTCGGGACTATCTAGATCGACCCAGCCCGCAACCCGGTCGACCACATCGTCACAGGTAAAATCCCCGGTCAGCATCTGATGCCGGTAATTGCTGGCATATTGGCCACCCTGAATGCGCATTTCGCTATAAAGCTGCGCGCTTGAAACCGGGTCGGCATTGCCATTGGCATTCAGTTCCCAAACGCCATTTTCATCGGGACCAGACGGATTACCCGGCTCATCTGCCAAAGCCGGATGGGAAATTCCCAAAATCAATGCCAAGCCGATTACGCCCGACGTTATGTTCCGCATTTGCATTCTATCCCGTGTGCTTTGTCTGGCGGCATCACCGCCAATTATTTGCTGTTTTCCGGACTATAGCAGAAACAGAGATGAAAACAGAACGTCCAGCCCCTTGCCCCACAGATACATTCACGCCACCTTTGGGAACAAGACCAAGGGCACCTGCAATGCAGATGCGTCAAACCGTTTCTGTTCTTTGCGAATACGTCCCTGCCGCCTATAACTAGCCGATAGATACATTCCGAAATAAGGGAGCTTCCATGCCCAAGACCGACATGACACTTGATCGTATCAATGATCTGCTGGCGCGCGCCAAGAAAGCCGGTGCTGATGACGCAGATGCCGTCTATGTCGAAGGAACATCTCTTTCGGTTGCCCAGCGACTGGGCAAGATGGAAAAGCTTGAACGGTCCGAAGGAGCCGATCTTGGCCTGCGCGTTCTGATCGGCAAGAAACAGGCTGTCGTGTCATCATCGGACACCAGCGACGCTGCCTTGAACGAACTGGTCGAACGGGCCGTTGCCATGGCCAAGAACGCCCCGGAAGACCCGTATTGCGGTATTGCCGATCCGTCCGAACTTGCCGCAAGTTTTGATGTCGACGCGCTTGAACTTTGTGAACCGGGTGAAGTCAGCCAGGACAAACTGATCGAATGGGCAAGTGCCTGCGAAGAAGCCGCCCGTTCCGTCGATGGCATCACCAATTCCGAAGGATCGGAAGCCGGCTGGGGCCGCCATCAGATCACGCTGGCCGCGACCAATGGTTTTGCCAATTCCTATGCCGGTTCGGGCAGTCACATTTCGGTTTCGGTGCTGGCCGGGACCGGAACTGCAATGGAACGCGATTATGATTATGACAGCGCGGTCTTTTCGACCGACCTGCGTGACCCGGTCGAGATCGGCAAAAAGGCCGCTGAAAAAACCCTGCGCCGTCTGAACCCGCGCAAAGTCAAAAGCACGCAGGTTCCCGTCATTTATGATCCGCGTGTTTCATCCTCAATCGTTGGCCATCTGTCCGGTGCGATCAACGGATCGGGCATCGCGCGCGGGACCAGCTTCCTGCTTGATGCGATGGGCAAGGAAATCTTTGCCCCGCATATCAACATTGTCGATGACCCCCACCGCAAACGCGGTCTGCGCTCCAAACCGTTTGACGCCGAAGGTGTCGCCAATGAAAAACGCTACCTGATTGAAAATGGCGTTTTGAAAACCTGGATCCTTGATTTGCGCTCGGCCCGCCAGTTGGGGCTGAAATCAACGGGCAACGCATCGCGCGGGGCCGGAAGCCTTCCGGGGCCGTCAACCACCAACCTTTACATGGAACCGGGCACCATTTCGCCCGAAGACATGATCAAGGATATCAAATCGGGTCTCTATATCACCGAAATGATCGGAAGCAGCGTCAATGGCGTTACCGGCGATTATTCGCGCGGTGCGTCGGGCTACTGGATTGAAAATGGTGAACTGGCTTATCCGGTATCGGAAATCACGGTGGCCGGGAACCTCAAGGACATGTTCAAATCCGTGGTCCCGGCCAATGATCTGACCTTCAAATACGGCACCAATGCACCGACCTTGCGCATTGATGGCATGACGCTGGCCGGTCAGTAATCCTGACCGACACAACAGACATCCAGATACAAAAACGCCCGGGCTTGAATGTGCCGGGCGTTTTTTTTTCAGGTCTTTTGTATCCGTCAGATTACCTCACCGATCAGCTTGCGCGGATCGTGTTGACGAAATTGTCCGTGGCACCTTTCAGGGTCGTGAAGTTTTCCGAAAGCATGCTGACCGCACGCAAAACGTCACCCGATGCTGTTCCGGCCTCATTGACGGCCGAACTGACGGTTGCGATGTTTGAACTGACCGTGGTGGTGCCGGTTGCCGCCTGTTCAACGTTAAAGGCGATTTCACGGGTTGCTGCGGTCTGTTCTTCGATCGCCGATGAAATGGTGGCAATAATTGCATCCATTTCACTGACGGTTTTGCCCACTGCCTCAACCTGATTGACCGCACTTCCGGTGCGGGCCTGAAGGTTTTCGACATAACGGGTGATTTCCTCGGTCGCCTTGGCGGTCTGATCGGAAAGATTTTTGACCTCATTTGCGACCACGGCAAAACCACGCCCGGCATCACCGGCCCGTGCGGCTTCAATCGTGGCATTAAGGGCCAGCATGTTGGTCTGATCGGCAATATCGGAAATCAGTTTCAGCACATTTGAAATATTTTCCGATGCTTCGACCAGTTGCTGAAGGTCGGCCTGGGTCTTGTTGACCTGCCCGACTGCACTGCGTGCCACATCGGATGAATGGACAACCTGACGGTTGATTTCCTCGATCGAGGAATTGAGTTCCTCTGTGGCCGAGGCAACAGAATGCACATTGCCGCTGGCTTCTTCGGTTGCCGATGCCACAGCCACCGTCTGTTCGGATGCCGAACTTGCCAGCCGTGACATGCTGTCTGCGGTTGCCTGCAATTCCACCGCCGCCGCGGCAACGGTTTCAATGATCTGCCCGACATCGGAATTGAACGTGTCGGCCGTCTGGTTCATGAATTGGCGCTGGGCTTCCTTGGCGCGTTTTTCATCTTCGATTGCCTTGGCTTCAAGTTCGTCATTGCGAATGGCATTTTCCTTGAAGACCTGAACCGCGCCGGCCATCTGGCCGATTTCATCGCGCCGTTCCTGCCAGGGCACACTGACCGTAAGATCATGATCGGCAAGCTTGCGCATGATCTGGGTGATGGCAATGATCGGCTTTGACAAACGATCACCGATCAGAATGGCAATGACGATGCCAAGCCCCATACCGATCAGCGACGCGATCAGGATTTCGGTTTCCGCCAGACCGATTTCATCAACAACACGTTCAAAAATTGAATGTTCGGTCGCCGAAAATTCCGCCATCAGATCGGCTGCTTCAGACAGCAACAGACTGGATGCCTGTTCCATATCGCCATTGACCGTTTCAATGATGACCAGTTCATTTGACCGGATCTTGTCAAATGCATCACGGTAATCATCAAACAATGTCATGACTTCGCCGATAGTCTTTTTGTATTCCGCATCGGGTACTGTCTGGTTGATTTCAATCAGCCCGGTTTTGAGAAGACCGAACTCGCTGGCCGCCTTTTCGCCAAAGCTGTCATCCTGACGCCCGATCAGAATATTGGAATAAAGACGCGCCAGAAGCGCATGTTCACGCGCGGCCACCGCCTTTTTCAGGGCATCGATATTCTGGGTGGTTTCTGCACGTGCGATCAATGCATTGAGATCGGAAACGACCTTGATCCCGTCGGGTTCAAGACGGTCAGTGATCAGGGCGTGATATTCATCGCTCAGATCACGGACTTTTTCGAAATCCTGCATGTAGCGATCAAGTGCCCCTGATATTTTCTCGATCCGGGCACGATGTTCGGCTGACTCGAAACTTTGCAATGCCTTGTCAAGAATTGGGCGGATTTGATCGGCGATGACGAACACCTGTTCCGCGTCATGGGCGCTTGCCTTGTTGGCAAATTCGCGGGCATGACTTTTGAAACGCAAAAACCGCGTTTCAATCTGGGCAACAAGTGCGGCTTCTTCGACCCGCAACGCATATTCATCAACATCATGTGCAACTTTGGTGAAGCTGTAGAATGCGAATGCCAGCGCTGAGACAAGAATGACCAGCACTGCTGAAAACCCCAATAGAATCTTTGTCTTAACACCCAAGTTTTCCAAAAACGCCCCCGTCGGCGCAGAAGAAACACGCGACACCATCATACCCTCCGTGTTCGCAGCACCGCGCTACGATCTCTTTGATTACCAAGGTATCTGCTCATGACAGTCACTACCCTCCCCATATGGGGAGTACACAACCCTTGTTTTAGATAATCACAATATTGCAACTAACTTAAAGGTTTGGCGTAACATGCGAAATTACAAGGAAAAGTAAGGCCGACCTATCCAGAAGACCTGTATACCTGTCCTTTCGAATATGCCCGGCAGATCGGCCCAGTTCGGCGGATCAGTTTCCCTGTTTCTCAGCAACAGACACTGTAATTTCCAGACATGCTGGCAACCGCCGCAAAGCAGGGCAAACGCATTGGACCATCCCCCGTTATCAACCCAAGGGCATCGAAAATCAGAACCGGGGCATCGGTCCATAAAACGCCGATTTACACGCGGGAAACCCGCAAAATGGCGGGTAAGGTCGTGGGGATTTGCAAAAGAATACCTGATCTTTGCTTTGCGACTTCCAAGCGTGATCACATGCCTTCTGATATCCCGGCCGCAAACAACCGGGATATCGTGCATTTGCTCTGAAGTCCTCGCTTCGGGGTTAACCGCTGGTCAGGCGAAGTGGTTCCGGGCCGGTTTCAACCACACCACCCGCGGCCATTGCATAGGCCTGTGGCACCATCAGCCGCACCGGATAGGGCGACAGACTGATTTCGCATGGCAGTTTGCCGGCACTTTCACCGTCAATCTGAAGCGGAGCCGGGCCACAATGGCTGGTGATCGTGATGCGTTCAGACCGCACAACCGAGACATCGCTTTGCTCATGCAACCTGTTTAACGTCAGGGCTAGCCCATAGCGCGACAATGCACCGATACCGTTGCCGGGCATCAGGACAACATCAAAACCGTTATCGGTCAGCTTCGCAGTTGGTGAAATGATGAATTCGCCGCCGTAATGCTGCGCATGGGTCACCACAACCCCGGCCACCCGATAGTTTTCCCGCCCGATATTGACTTCAAAGTCGCGATGACGCGGGAAAAAGATGTTCCGCAATCCTTCAAGAACATAGGCACCCTTGCCGATCATGCGTTTGAGCTTGAGCGACACATTGGCAACCGTATCGGCATCGGCCCCCATTCCGACCATCAAAAAGAAGGCCCGCCCATTGACCAGTCCGGGCCGGATCCAGACCTGACCGGGATTGTTGATATAGTCGGCAATTGCCTTTGCCTTGCGTTCCAGCCCGACTTCGACGGCCAGAACATTCGCCGTCCCAAGCGGGATCACGCCAAGTGGCGGGACTTCGTGACCATCGATCTGGGCATCAAGAAGACCGTTCAGGGCCTCGTTCAATGATCCGTCGCCGCCGGCAACAAACAGGCGTTGATGGGCACGCACCTTGCGCGCCAATTCACGGGCATGCCCGGGATGGGTTGTCTGCAACAATTCCACCCTGATCCCTGCATGTTGCAAAATCTTGGACAGAAACCGCTGTTTGTTCCCCCCCGCACGGGGATTGAAAATCACAGTCACATCGGCATGGGTCATTCAGAACATACTTCCGAAATAAAACCGAAATAAATCATACACACGCACTACCATATGAAAGAAAAAATGTAACAGTTGCTTTACAGAACGACGAAATTTCTGTGAACGGGTTATAAAATCACGTTTTTTATTTTAAACCGATACTGGTTGGGGACAGTATTCGGCACCTCGAAACGCCGAATTCCAGCCATCCTTTTGGCAGGATACGGAGGAGCGGCAATGACAGCGATGACGCTGCAACCGCATTACCGCACGGTCTGGATTTCAGACGTCCATCTGGGGACACGTGGATGTCAGGCAGATCTTCTTTTGGATTTCCTCAATGAAGTAACAGCAGATACCTATTATCTGGTCGGTGACATTATTGATGGCTGGCGGCTCAAGAAAAGCTGGTATTGGCCGGAAAGTCACCATGCTGTTATCACGACAATCATGGATAAGGCAAAAAATGGCGCCAAAGTCATCTTTGTCCCCGGCAACCATGATGAATTTGCCCGTGAATTTGTCGATATGACCTTTGGGCATGTCGATGTCAAAATGAACGATATCCACGAAACAGCCGATGGCAAACGCCTGCTGGTCATCCATGGCGATGAATTTGACGGGGTTGTCAAATATGCCAGATGGCTGGCCTATCTTGGGGACACGGCCTACAACCTGGCCATCGCCCTTAACCGTTACTATAACGGCATTCGCCGCCGCCTTGGATACGGTTACTGGTCGCTTTCGGCCTATCTTAAAAACCGGGTCAAAAACGCCGTTCAGTTCATCTGCAATTTCGAAAATGCCGTCGCCCACGAAGCCGCGAAACGCAAGGTCGATGGTGTGGTTTGCGGTCATATCCATCATGCCGAAAAACGCATGATCGGAGATGTGCTTTATTGCAATGACGGCGACTGGGTCGAAAGCTGCACCGCCCTTGTTGAAGACAAGGATGGCAAGCTTGAACTTCTGCACTGGGCCGAAATGCGCCAGATGGCCATGAGCCATTCCAGCCCCGGACGGGACGCTGCAAGTACCCCGTCACTGGGTCTTGGCAAACTGATCTCCATGTTCCGCATTGCCCATGGCACGGACAATTCCGCATCGGGTGCTTCCAAAAAGCGCAGCGATGCCCCGATTGGAAAGACTGCATGAAAATACTGATCGTAACCGATGCCTGGTATCCGCAGGTAAACGGTGTTGTCCGTACCCTTGAAACCGTACGTGGCGAGCTGGGCGCGATGGGACATGATGTTCACATCATTTCGCCCGATCAGTTCAAAACCGTTCCATGCCCGACCTATCCGGAAATCCGTCTGGCCCTGTTTGCCAAACGCAAGATGGCCAAAATGATCGAGGCATTGCACCCGGTCGCCATCCACATTTCGACCGAAGGCCCGCTGGGTCAGGCTGCGCGTTCCTATTGCCTGAAACACGGTTTGCCGTTTTCAACCGCCTATCACACGCGGTTTCCGGAATATATTCATGCGCGCTGGCGGCTTCCGCTGTCGATTTCCTATCGCGGGATGCGCAAATTCCATTCCAAATCACGCTCGGTCATGGTCGCCACCGAAAGCCTGCGTCAGGAACTGTCCGACTGGGGCTTTGAAAACCTGCATATCTGGTCGCGCGGGGTGGATCTTGATCTGTTCCGGCCCCGACCAGACGCCTCATTTGGCGATTTCCCGAAACCACACTGGCTGTTTGTCGGGCGGGTTGCAGTGGAAAAGAATATCGGCCATTTCCTTGACCTTGATCTGCCCGGGACAAAGTTCGTGGTTGGCGACGGCCCGCAACTTAACGAGCTTAAGGGCAAATATCCCAATGCGCAGTTTCTGGGCAAAAAGGTTGGCGAAGAACTGGCAACAGCCTTTGCTTCGGCGGATGTCTTTGTGTTTCCAAGCAAAACCGACACCTTCGGCCTTGTGATCCTTGAAGCACTGGCATCGGGCACCCCGGTTGCCGTCTTCCCGGTTCAGGGACCAGCCGATATCGTGCGCGGCACCAAGGCCGGTGCCATTGATGCCGACCTACGCGAAGCAGCCCTGGCCGCACTTGAGCTGACATCCGAAGATGCCCGTGCATTGGCTGAACAATATAGCTGGCAGAATTCCGCCACCCAGTTCCTGCACAATCTGGCACCGTTTTCCGGCGGGTTTGACGGGATCGAGGCCGTCCGGATTTCGGTTGACGATGCTACCCGGCACAATGCAGGCACAAACCCGGCGACATCCCCCGATCAAGATCAGGAAAGCCTTGGCACAGCCCCGGTCGGCCAACCCGCCCAGTAAGTGGCTGGCCCCGGGGAAACCGACGGAAAGCGTGGAACGGGTGAAGTTCTATTTGCGATAAAGGCTTTTGCGCAAAGTGCGATAAGCCAGAATACCATTCAACGCGTCCGTTCCCAGCCATCTGCGGAACGGGCGCAAAATCATGTAAACCGGTCGCAAAAGCCTGATGACCTTGCGCAACGGGACAAGTTGCCCGGCAGTCTCGCCCGCTGTGGCAACATAGGTTGCCCATCCCGACCGCAACAATTCCGGACGTTTTTTGAATTCGCGCTGAATGGAAAATACGAACAACAAAATGTCGCGGGCTTGCGCATCTTCCAATGGCATGCGGGCATTCGGGTCTTCTTCAAAATCAATGAAGCCGATCTGGCCATCATCGCGTATCGTCATGTTTCGCAATAACGGTGCCCCGTGCGACACACCCGATGCGTGCAACCGCGCCAAAGCGGATGCAGCAGCAGTGATATGCTGTTTGACCCGGTCTTCATTGCCGGACCGAACATCATCTTCGATCCTGGTCTGAAGGATACCGCCATTGTCACCGATTGCGATCCAGTTGGCCCCTTCGCCAATCAGATCAGGCACAAGTACGCCACGTGCGGCCAGCTTGCGCAGGGTATTGGCTTCATTCACAAGCCCCGCCTTGCCGCCGGGCGACACCGTTGGACGCAAAAGCGGAATGCCCGTGACATTGGCCAGAAAACGCTGCAACCGATGCCAGACTTTTTCCTTTGCCGGCACCGCCTGTTTGACCCATATCCGCCGGCCATTCCAGCTTAACGGGAAAACGCGTGCGCCCACGCCCTGGGCTATTGTGTGCTCGACAAGTGCGTGCAGTTGCTCGTTCATTATTTTGTCTTATATGTCGCTCTTTGTGACCTGCTGATCTACAGATCAGTTTTGTGTCCGCATGAAGCTTACTGCGGCTTGCCGCTTATGGCTCGGCGTGCTAGCAACAGCGCGTACATTTGAATATTTATTTGAAGCCTTATCCATATAGACAGTATCAGTTCGATACAATGTGGAAATGGCCTAAACGACCAGGAAGAAGCAATTGCCCAAGAACTCCTTGGACCACACCACAGAACATTGGGGCACATGGCCGTTGGTCAAGCGCATCGTCAAAGATGCCGTTGCTCCATACTTCGGGAAAATTCTTCTTGCTCTTCTGTGTATGGCTTTAATGGCTGGTGCAACCGGCCTTTATGCGCTTCTGATGGACCCCATTATCAATGATGTCTTCATCAACAAGCGCGAAGCGATGCTTGTTCCTGTCGGCGCCGCAGTTCTTGGTTCCTTTGCACTGAAAGGTTTCGCCAATTACGGCCAGACCGTTTTGATGAGCTATGTCGGTGGACGCATTCTGGCCGACATCCAAAACCGTTTGTACGAACATGTCATTCGTCTTGATATCGGCTTCTTCCACAGCACCAATACCGGCAAGCTGATCACGCGCTTTACCAACGACATCACGGCAATGCGTGCGGCCGTTTCCAACTCGCTGACCGGATTTGGCAAGGATTTGTTGACTGCCATCGTGCTGATCAGCGTCATGTTCTACAAGGATTGGCTGCTTGCCATCATTGCATTCACGGTCTTTCCCGCTGCGATCTATCCGATTGCGCGACTGGGTCGCCGGATGCGCAAGGTGTCAGCCAACACCCAGCAGCAAATTGGTGAATTTGCCACCCTGCTTGAACAGACATTCCAGGGCATCCGCCATGTAAAGGCATATGGCATGGAACCTTACGAATGTTCACGTATGGGCAAGCTGGTTGAGACAGTCTTCAAACTGAGCTTCAAGGCACAAACCGTCAGTGCCCGTTCATCCCCCATCATGGAAACGCTTGGGGGTGCGGCGATTACAGCGATTATTATTTATGGCGGCAGCCGGGTGATCGACGGTGCCAGTGATCCCGGAAGCTTCTTTGCCTTTATCACGGCCCTTTTGCTGGCCTATGAGCCGGTAAAACGTCTGGCAAATATCAACATCACCCTGCAGCAAGGTCTGGCAGCATCACAGCGCGTTTTCACAGTTCTTGATATAGAACCCGAAATCAAGGATGCGCCGGATGCCAAAGCGCTAACGGTTTCAGGTGGCGATATTAGCTTCAAAAACGTCGCCTTTTCCTATAATCCGGAAATCACCGCCCTTCGCGATATTGATCTGGATATCAAGGCCGGGGAAACCGTCGCACTTGTTGGTCCGTCCGGTGCGGGCAAATCCACCATCCTGAACCTGATCCCGCGTTTTTATGACATTGATGCCGGTGCGATCACCATTGATGGTCAGGATATCCGTGGCGTTACGCTTGAATCCCTGCGCAAGGCAACCGCACTGGTCAGTCAGGAAATCACCCTGTTTGACGATACGGTACGCGCCAATATTGCCTATGGTCGCGCCGGTGCCAGCGACGCCGAGATCGAGGAAGCCGCCCGTCACGCCGCCGCCCATGACTTCATCCTTCAGCTTGAACACGGCTATGACACCATAGTTGGCGAACATGGCGTGAAGCTTTCAGGCGGGCAGCGTCAGCGTATTGCAATTGCGCGCGCAATGCTTAAAAACGCACCGATCCTGCTTCTGGACGAAGCAACATCGGCCCTTGATACGGAATCCGAACGCCATATCCAGGGCGCGCTTTCCGAATTGATGAAGGGGCGCACCACCCTTGTGATTGCGCACCGTCTGTCGACCATTGTTGATGCCGACAAGATTTGTGTCATCAATAACGGGCGCGTCATTGAACAGGGCAAGCACGAAGAATTGCTTGAACTTGGAGGGGCTTACGCAAACCTCTATAATCTGCAATTCTCAGAAGAAAACGGAAACTGATCCGGGCAATTTCGGGATAATCGGGCGTGCAGTGGCATAAGCGGATCATCAAAAGCGACACGATGCGCAGCACCTTGTGCTGGATAGCAGCAGCCTATGTGCGCCTTGTCCGCGTGACCGGCCGCTGGAAAACAGAAGGCGGCGATCTGCCCGCGCAATATTTGCGCGACGGCAAACCGTTCATCGTTGCCTTCTGGCATCAACGTTTGTTGATGATGCCCTATACCTGGCGTGCGGTTGGCGGTGATTTGCCGTTTCATATGCTGATTTCTTCACATCGCGATGGTGAAATCATTTCGCGCACCGTGGCTCATTTCGGCATTCAAACCATCGCGGGCTCCACCGGGGTTGGCAAAGGCGGTGCTGCGGCCCTGCGTCAAATCATCAAGGCACTCAAGGCCGGTGACGTTGTCGGCATGACCCCCGATGGCCCCCGCGGCCCCAGAATGCGGGCATCCGACGGGGTCGTACAGGCAGCCCGCATGGGCGGCGTTCCGGTTTTCCCACTGACTTATTCCGCATCAAGTCGCAAGATTTTCAAAAGCTGGGACCGTTTTGTCCTGCCCCTGCCGGTGCCATTTTCTCGCGGTGTGTTTCATTGGGGGGAACCGGTTTTCGTTGAGCGCAAACTCGATGATGCCGGTCTTGAAGCAAAGCGGCTTGAAATCGAAAACGCCCTGACCAAACTGACCCAGGATACCGACCGCGATCTTGGACTTGACGTCATTACACCTGCCGGGCCCGATGAATTGCCCAAACAGAAACGGTCCGAAATCGCAGCGGGGGAAACCGGCAAATGAGCCTGTTTTACGCCTATCGCGCGGCGACCCGCCTGCTTGGTCCGGCACTTCATCTTTATCTGAACCGGCGAAAAAAACGCGGCAAGGAAGATCCGGGCCGTATTGGCGAACGTTTCGGTCATCCAAGTGCGGTTCGTCCCAAGGGTCACCTTGTCTGGATCCATGGCGCCAGTGTTGGCGAATCATTGTCTGCCTTGCCGGTGATTGATGAAATTCGCCGTCGCTATCCCGGCCTGTCCATTCTGGTGACGACGGGGACTGTTACTTCGGCCGAACTCATGAATGCCCGCCTGCCGGAAGGTGTGATCCATCAATTCATTCCAATCGACCGACAGGTCTGCGTTGCCCGTTTCCTGCATCACTGGAAACCCGATGTCGCACTGTGGCTTGAAAGTGACCTTTGGCCCAATATGCTGACCAAGGCACAAAAGGCCGGTGTGAAACTTGCCCTTCTGAATGGCCGGATTTCGGAAAAAAGCTTTAAGGGCTATTCCCGCTATCCGTCATTCATTCGCCCGGTCATATCGGCGTTTGATCTTGTGCTGACGCAAAGTGATGACGAAACAAATCGGTTTGCCTCACTAGGCGCTGGTAATGTCAAAACGGTCGGGAACCTCAAATTCGCCGCCCCGCCGCTGCCTGCCAATGAAAGCGCACTGGCAAAGCTTCAGGAACAGATCGGACTGCGCCCGGTCTGGCTGGCATCAAGCACATTCGCCGGTGAAGAACGCATTACCGGGGACATTCACAAAAAGCTCTCAGCCGAACAGGCCGGGCTTTTGACCATCATCGTGCCACGCCACCCGGACCGCGCAAACGAGATCGAGGCCGAGCTGATCGCACAAGGGTTGCAAGTTGCCCGACGCAGCCTTGGTCACATCATCACCCCGGGCACGGATATCTATCTTGCCGACACAATTGGCGAGTTGGGCCTGTTTTACCGGATCGCGCCGGTCTGCTTCATGGGCAAGACGCTTTGCGCATCGGGCGGGCAAAACCCGCTTGAACCGGCCCGCCTGAATTGCGCCATCCTGCATGGCCCGGATATGAGCAACTTTGCCACCATCAGCGAAGAAATGCGTATTGCGGGTGCATGCCGCCCGGCATCGGATGCAGATGATCTGTGCCGTCAGGTTGGTGCCCTGCTGCGTGATCGCGAGACCGCGCGAACGATCGCCGAAGCCGCCCTGCACTATGCCAATTCAAAGGCAGAAGTTCTTGACCATACCGTTGATGCGCTGCGCCCGCTGATGGCGCAAAAAGCAATCGACGAGGCCGATCATGCGTGATCCCCGCTTCTGGCAGAAAGATGGTCTGGTTCCGAAGCTGCTAAGCCCGTTGTCATTGCTGTGGCGTGCCGGGGCATGTGTGCGCGCAAAAACCACAACCGCGCGCCATCCGGGCTGCCCGGTATTTTGCGTTGGCAATTTCACCGTCGGCGGTGCGGGTAAAACACCGACATCCGTTGCCCTGTTTGATGTTCTAAGCGCATTGGGTCGTCACCCGCATTTTGTCAGCCGCGGCTATGGCGGCTCCATTGCCGGTCCCCATCGCGTCGACCCTGATCTTGATGACGCATCAAAGGTCGGGGATGAACCGTTGCTTCTGGCGCATCATGGTTCGGCATGGATATCGCGCGAAAGATTTCTGGGTGCGGAAATGGCCCGGGATGCCGGTGCGGATGCGATCATTCTTGATGACGGATTGCAAAACCCGTCCCTGATCAAGGATTGCAGCTTTGCCGTTATCGACAGCAATTATGGCATCGGAAACGGCCGCGTCATGCCCGCAGGCCCCATGCGCGAACCCCTGATCAGCGGCCTTGAAAAGGTCCATGCGATCATTCTGATCGGCGATAAGACCCCGGACTTCATCACCAATCTTCCGGCATCCGTACCGATCCTGCGCGCACGGATCGTGCCCGTAAACGGCGACCGCTTTGCCGGCAAGAATGTTGTCGCCTTTGCCGGCATTGGCCGCCCACAGAAACTCTATGACAGTCTGGCGTCGGTCGGGGCACGGATCGTCGCCACACAGGATTTTGACGACCATCATGTCTTTGCGCCCGATGAGTTGACAGCTTTGCGCATGACAGCGGCAAAACTCGATGCGGAACTTGTAACCACGCAAAAAGACCTGATGCGCTTGCCATCCGACAGCCGGAACGGCATAAACAGTCTCGACATTCGACTGGTGTTCGAGGCACCCGATCAGCTTTCCCAGATTGTGAAGACAGTACTCGCCGATGGATAAGAACAGCGACCTTTACCGGATGCGCCAAAAATACCTGTCCCACCCGTTGCAAGGGTTCGGGGCCTATCTGCTTTACTGGATGTTCGCCATCATGCCGATCGATATGGCATCGGGGTTTGGCGGCTGGCTGCTGCGAACAATCGGCCCCAAACTGGGACAGTCCAAAAAGGCCCGCAACAATCTGGTCAAGGCATTCCCGGAAAAGTCACCGGCCGAAATTGATCAGATCATCGTTGATATGTGGGACAATCTTGGCCGGTCGGCCGGGGAAATCCCCCATCTTCACAAACTGCGTCCGGGCGGGCCCCGCATCGAAATCGTCGGCGTGGAAAACGGCTTGGCGCTAAAGGACGATGACAAACCCGGCCTGTTCTTTACCGGTCATATCGGCAACTGGGAAGTCACCATGTGCATTGCCACCGTGCTGGACATGGAAATGATGAGCGTCTATCGCGCGCCCGACAATCCGTGGGTCGATAACCTGTTCATGCGCGCCCGCAAGACATTCCGGGGCGAACTGGTACAAAAAGGTCCAAGTGGCGCCCGCAAACTGACGCGTTGCCTGAAAGACGGCGGCCATGCCTGCATGCTGGTCGATCAGAAAATGAGCGACGGCATCGCGGTCCCGTTCTTTGGCCGCGATGCAATGACGGCCCCCGCACTTGCGCAATTTGCGCTCAAATACGATGCGCCGATTGTTCCGGTGCGTTCAGAACGGATCAATGGCGCGCATTTTCGCATGACGTTCTATCCCCCCGTTCCGGTCACCAAAACCGGCGACCGTCACGCCGATGTCGCCAAAATCATGACCGATGTGAATGCGATGATGGAATCCTGGATCCGCGAACGCCCCGCCCAGTGGCTTTGGGTCCATCGCCGCTGGCCAAATTAGCATTTGCAAATTTTCCGGCATTTATTAACGCATTGAGAACATCATTGCTTCAGACTTGCGGTTCTGAAATTTGAACCCCGGGGTCAGGAGCTACCCTTTCTTGCGCCGCTTATTGATCATTCTGACTTTGATGATCGCCGGATCGATGTTTGTCGTTTGGCCAAGCATGGCGCTTGATCATGACATTGCCGATATCCGCGAAACCGCCCGGGAAATCCGGCTGCGGATATCCGAACTTGATCAGCAGCTCAAGGAACATCTGCGCAAGGCCATCGAGGAATATGGCGACCGCCCGGTCGAATGTTCGGACGAAAATCCACGGTCCACACTTGCCGAATGTGTCGAAGCCGACGCCAATGACCTGACCCGAACGGCAATCACGATTGCACGTGCGGGCGATACTGAAGACGACCTGACAGGCGATCTTGCCGATACCGAAGAACGGTTTGCCCTGTTTACCCAGCAAATGAACAAGACCAATGATCTTTTGGCGCGTGCTGGCGCCAAACTTTACATGAACAGTCTTGATGTCGGCCCGGAAATGGATCAGTTGCGCCACAATGTCATTGCCTATATCGAACTGAAACAGGCCAATGAATTGCGCACCAAGCAGGCCTTACTGATCGCAACAGTGGCGATTATCCTGCTTGCGATCTTTTCGCTGATTTTTGCCGTGATCCAGCGGTTCAGATAGAATTCAACGCCCCATCGCGTTTGTCACAGGACAATTGGTCTTGATCAATCACGCAAAGGTCGTTACCCGGTAACTCACACCTTCAAACGCCCGAAACGTCAAAGGGAACCGTCATGACCGAAGCCTATTGGCAGGACATTCTTGTCGCCTTGCGCCAGATTATCCGGGCGACGGATCTCCATTCCAAACGTGTGATGAAGGCATGTGGCCTGACCATCCCGCAAGTCATGGTGTTGCGCGCCATTGACGAATTGCAGAATGTCACGGTCAAACGCATTTCCAATCACGTGTCGCTTAGCCAGGCGACTGTGACGACCATTTTGAACCGTCTTGAGCAGCGCAACCTTGCCGAACGCCGTCGCAGTTCGACCGACAAACGGGTGGTAAACACCTTTTTGACCGATGCCGGGCGCGACGTTCTGGCAACGGCGCCAACCATGCTGCATGAAGAATTCATTACCCAGTTCGAAGCTCTGCCCGACTGGGAAAAAACACAGCTTCTGTCATCAATGCAGCGCGTGGCAACCATGATGGACGCAGAACAGATTGACGCCGCCCCGATCCTTGACGTCAAGGCCGCCGACTGGGTGCCCCCGCAAAGCGGCCAGAACGGATAGGCTGCGCAACCACGCCCAATTCCGGTCGCGATCAGACGCCTTGTTCGGGCAGACCGATGATCTGGTTTCCATTGCGTCTGGCATCACCAACCGCCGAAAACCTGGCGCCATCCGCGCTGACCTTTGCGGCGTGAACCCCGCCAAAGAACATGTCTTCGCGGTCCCAGCGGCTTTGATTTTCAAGACTAAGCTGATCAAGCAACGCATCATCAAAGCCCGGTTCCACCGACAGAAGGCTGTCTTCGACATGCATGCGCGGCGCGGATACCGCCCCGTGCAGGGTCATGTCAAATACATCAATATTCAAAAGCACCTGAAGCATGGTCGACCGGATGCGATTTGATCCCCCCGATCCAAGCGCAATCGCCCCGCCATCATCGCCAAGATAAAGCGCAGGCGTCATCATCGATGTCATCCGCACCCCGCAGGGCCACATATGAAACCCGTCGGGCGAAAGATCCGCTTCGCCAAGCATATTGTTCATCATGATGCCGGTTTGCGGCACGATCCGCCCGGAACTTGACCCGTTTGAGATGGTCGCAGCGGCAAGGTTGCCGTCTTCATCGACAACCGAAATATGGGTCGTGCCCTGCTGACTAAGCGGGCGTTCGCCGATCATCAGACGATATCTTTCGCAAAGCTCGTCCGACAGGATCGCCGACGTCGCGCCATATTCCCCGCGCACCAAACCGGTTGCGTGGATGATCTGCGACATTGCCTCAAGATGGCGGGCCGACCCGAAACCACCCAGTGCCATTTCCCGCGCAAGCTTAAGACCAAATCCCACCAGCACCCCGCCCGACGCCGGGGGCGGGTTCAGGACAAACCGGCCCTTGCGCCCGCCAACCAGAAGCGGGTCCCGCACCAGCACACGATAGGCCGCAAGATCATCCGCCCCAAGATATCCACCGAATTCCTGGCATTCCCGGACCAGCGCATGTCCGATGTCCCCGCGATAAAACCCGTCGGCACCGGTCCGCACCAAATATTCAATGCAGTGCGCAAGATCGGGTTGAACATGGCGGGCACCCGTTTCAAGCAGTTCAAACCCGGCTTCGTCGGTATGGCCCGGCTTGCCAAAAACGGCACGGCTTTGCGCCGAAAAGCCCAGCAACGGTTCGACAATCCCCATCACATAGCGTTGAAAATCATCCAGAATCACGCCATTTCGGGCCGCATCAATTGCCGGTTCGGCCAATTGTGCCATTGGCAAAGTCGCCAGATCATCATGAATTTCAAACAGGCCGGCAATAACGCCCGGCATTGCCACCGATCCATAACCGCCGTGGAATTCCTGGGTGACACCCCCGGCAAAAGTCGCAAGACGGCTTTCGAATTCAAGATCTTCGCGGGATCGCTTTTCAAGCGGGGTTTCAACAAAGAAATCATAAAGACGCGGCGGTTCCCCAGCCGGGCGTGCCATCACAAAACCGCCACCACCAAGGGACGCCAAAACCGGTTCGGCAACACAGGCCGCCCACATGGCCGCCACCACCGCATCGAACGCATTGCCACCATCATCAAGCACACGGGCGGCGGCGCGTGCGGTGACTTCATGTCCTGCGGCGACGGCCCCGTGCTTTTTCATGGCTTGCGTTTCCCGTTAATTATTGGCGTTTGCCGCCTTTTGGGCTTGGTCCATCGGCGGTACAAGCAATTGGGCATCAACGCGTGCCGCCCCGACATTGATCCGCCAGTCCAGATGCGGACCGGTTGCCCGACCTGATGCGCCCACCTTGGCAATCACATCCCCCTGTTTGACGACATCACCAACTTTGACGTCGATTTCAGACAGATGCAAAAAGGCCGACACCATGCCAAGCCCGTGATCAATAAACAGGGTGGCACCCGAAAAATACATATCGGGATGGGCAAGGGTCACGATCCCGTCAGCCGGGGCCACCACCGGGGTTCCGATCGGAACGGCGATATCCACCCCCCAATGCGGGGCGCGCGGTTCGCCATTCAGGATACGCTGTGATCCGTAAACCCCGCTGATCGGGCCAAGGGCAGGCCAGATAAAGCCGTTCTCAAGAAAATTCTCGGTAAAGCGTTCGGTGCGGGCTTCGCGGGCCTGACGGCTGTCATCCTTGATCCGGTTCATGACGTCGGGATCGGGCGTGACCATTTTGGGCGGCAGACCGTCAATGCGCTGAATATCAAATTCGCGATCGGCGATCGCATAGGCGAATTCTTCGGTGCTGCCATCTGCATGGCGAACCGTCAGTTTGGCCGGACCTTCATAATCGCGGGGAAACCCGATGATGAACCGCCCGTCCGGGGCAATGGTATCAATCGCATCCCCGTCAAGCAGGACAACATCACCGGCATTTGTCTGACCAAAAACAATCCCGCCCTGAACAAATTGCCCCTGATAGGTCGGCTCGGCCGCCTGTGCGGTGATGCTTGCCCCCAAAAGACCGGCAATTGCGATAACGGTTTTAAATGCCAAACGCATTACAGAAGGCTCCCCTGCCTGTCATCGTCCTGTGGACGCGGATTTTTCTTTTTCGCCGGCTTAGGTTTGGCAGGCTTTGGCGCCACGGTTGCGCCAGCTGTTTCAACCGCGATGTTAGCGCTATCATCCTTGCGCTGTACCGGTTCTGACGGTTGTGACTGTTCTGACGGTTTCGCGCTCCCCGGCCCCGACGTCGCGGTACCCTCGCCAGCGGTGACACGGGTGATGCCATCGCCCATTTCAAGATCATAGGACTGCCCGGTAACAAGATCGCCCGACTTGCCAACCAGGTTGCCCGCCCCATCACGGACCACGGCAAAGCCGCGTTTAAGAACATTACGATAGGAATAGCTTTCCAGAAGCCGGTCATAACGCGCCAGTCCTTCGGCCTCGCGTTTGACGATATTGCCAACCGCTGCCTGCATCCGGGCACCAAGATCGGCGATCTGTGTTTCCGCCCGGACAACATCACGCTTGGCATCACCGGGGCGCAAGCCCGCAGCCGCGCGGTCAAGACGCGCTTGCTGCATCTGAAGGGCGGATTTCATCGCCCCGTCCAGACGAAGGGCCGCATTTTCAAGGCGCCCGCGCTTTTCCGAAAGCTGTTCACGCGGACTGACCAGCCGCGCACTGGCCTCATTCAGGCGCGCACGCGCCTGCTGCGTCAGGTTAACAGCTGCACGCGGCAAACGATCCGCCCAGTTATCGAGTGTCTGAGCGCGTTCTTCGAGCATCCTTTTGGGATCCCCCAGACCGCGTGCAAGACTTTCAAGGGCGGTTTTCTTTTCAAGACCCAGACGACGCACGGCCTGGGCCAGTCGAAGACCGTCTTCTTCGACCTGCCCGATCAGGTCCATGCGCACTGGCACGGCCTTTTCCGCCGCCCCGGTCGGGGTCGGGGCGCGCAGGTCCGAAACGAAATCAATCAGGGTGGTGTCGGTTTCATGCCCGACTGCCGAAATCACTGGAATGTCGGAATCGGCGACCGCACGGGCAACGACTTCCTCGTTAAAGCACCACAAATCTTCAAGTGACCCGCCACCACGCGCCACGATCAGAACGTCTGGTCGCGGGATCTGGCCATAGGGCAACAGATCATTGAAACCGCGCACGGCCTCGGCCACCTGTTCGGCGGCACCCTGCCCCTGAACCAGCACCGGCCACAAAAGAACCCGGCGCGGGAAACGGTCACGCAGTCGATGCATGATATCGCGGATCACCGCCCCGGTCGGCGATGTCACGATGCCAATGACATCGGGCAGAAACGGGATCGGCTTTTTGCGATCAGGGTCAAAAAGCCCTTCGGCGGCGAGTTTCTTTTTGCGTTCTTCAAGCAGTTTCAGAAGCGCGCCTTCGCCCGCGACTTCCATGCTTTCAATCACGATCTGATATTTCGAACGGCCCGGGAATGTTGTCAGGCGGCCGGTAACGATGACTTCCATGCCGTCTTCGGGCACCAGACCAAGTTTGGCCGCCTGCCCGCGCCAGCACACGCCATCAAGAACCGCCTTGTCGTCCTTGAGCGCCAAATACATATGGCCGCTGCTGGCCTGTTTGAAGCCGGAAATTTCCCCGCGCACCCGGACAAAGGAAAAGGCATCCTCGACCGTGCGTTTGAGTGCATTGGACAGGTCGGATACCGAAAATTCGGGCGCATTTCCCGATTTCACAGGGGTTTCCGGTACCGGGGCATAAGGGTCGAACAAATCTTGCGTCATCAAGGGCACTTTATGCTAAAAGCCCGCACATTGAATCATTCTGCGGGATGGCGTTTGGGTCTAGCCTAGTTCATCGCGCATGGACCATCAAGCAATCGGACAAGTCGAAGGATAAAGTCATGAAGGTTCTGGTCGTTGGCGGCGGCGGACGTGAACACGCACTATGCTGGGCCATTGCGCGCAGCCCGCGCATTTCCAAACTCTGGTGCGCGCCGGGCAATGCCGGCATTGCGGATTCTGCGCAATGTGTCGCGATTTCCGATGGCGATATCGACGGCCTGGTAACCTTCGCCAAGGACAATGCGGTTGATCTGGTCGTTGTCGGCCCCGAAGCCCCGCTGGTTGCGGGCCTTGTTGATGCGCTTGATGCTGTTGGCATCAAGTCGTTCGGTTGTTCCAAGGCGGCCGCCCAGCTTGAAGGCTCCAAGGGCTTCATGAAAGACATGGTGGCAAAGTTCGGTGTCCCGACTGCTGCCTATGGCCGTTTCACCAACCCCGCCGATGCCAAGGCATTTGTTGAAAAGCACGGTGCGCCGATTGTCGTTAAGACCGACGGTCTGGCCGCAGGCAAGGGTGTAACGATCTGTCAGACCACAGACGAAGCATTTGCCGCAATTGATGAATGCATGGTCGGTGGCAAGTTCGGCGACGCCGGGGCGGAAATCGTGATTGAAGAATTTCTCAAAGGTGAGGAAGCCTCATTTTTTGCGGTTTGCGATGGCGAAAACGTCATTCCGCTGGTTGCAGCCCAGGATCACAAGGCGGTTGGCGAAGGCGATACCGGCCCCAATACGGGCGGCATGGGGGCCTATTCCCCGGCCCCGGTCTTTACCGATGCGGTCGAAGCCAAGGTCATGGAACAGATCATCATCCCGACCGTCAAAGGCATGGCCAATGAAGGCCACCCGTTCAAGGGTGTGCTGTTTGCCGGCCTTATGATTGACGATGAAGGCAACCCGAAACTGATCGAATACAACATTCGTTTCGGTGATCCGGAATGTCAGGTTCTGATGACCCGCCTGAAATCAGATGTACTTGATATCCTTGATGGTGCGGCAACCGGTACGCTTAACACCGTCAAACCGGAATGGCATGACGAAACCGCAATGGTCGTCGTGATGGCGGCAAAGGGTTATCCGGGTTCCTATGAAAAGGGTACGGAGATCAAAAACGTCCCGGCGGCAGACGCCATGGACAAGGTCAAAGTCCTTCATGCCGGCACCAAGATGGATGGTGACAAGCTGGTTGCGACCGGTGGTCGCGTTCTTGGCGTCACCGCGCGCGGTGCAACCGTCACTGAAACCCAGAAACGCGCCTATGAGGCGGTTGATGCGATTGACTGGGAAGGTGGCTTTTGCCGCCGTGATATCGGCTGGCGCGCCGTGGCCCGCGAACAGGCATAAGCCCGCATCCAACGCGATTTTCAAAAGACCGGGTCACGCAACCCGGTCTTTTTTTATGCCCGTCTGGCCCGATATCCCGACCTGATAGCGGATATGACAGCGGCCCTGATCATCGCGTTCGATATCGGCGGCAACCCCGAAAACATCGCGCAGGTTTTGCGATGTCAAAATCTGTTCGGGCGTGCCAATCGCAATCAGTTTGCCACGATCCATCATCGCAATCCGGTCACAGAACATCGCCGCATGGTTCAGATCATGCAGGGCCGCCACCACCGTCACCGGAAGGGTACGGACAAGATCAAGCAATCCCAATTGATGATGGATATCAAGATGGTTGGTCGGCTCGTCCAGCAACAGGAAATCGGGTTGTTGCGCCAATGTCCGGGCGATATGAACGCGCTGTTTTTCCCCGCCCGACAATGTTTGCCACATCCGGTCAGCCATCAGATGCATCTCAACCGCTTCCAGCGCCTTTTGGACAATCGCCTGGTCATCTTCCGACCAGGGTGACAGCAAACTCAGATACGGCGTTCTGCCCAGCGCCACCGCCTCGCGCACGGTAATGCGGTCAATGGTGTCGGCCTGTTGTTCGACAAAGCCGATCCGTCGCGCCAGATTGCGACGCCCGACTTTTTTCATCGCCTGCCCGTCAAGCAGGGCCTGTCCACGAGACGGGGCACGAATACCGGCCAGAACCGACATCAGACTGGTTTTGCCAGACCCGTTCGGCCCGATCAGGCCAAGAAATTCCCCCGGTTCAACCCGCAGCGACACATCACTGATGATTTTCTTGAAACCGGCGTTCCACCCAACATCGCGCAGTTCCAGTGTCATCGCAGAACCCTTCCATGACAAAGAATAAGCGCAAAGGCCGGTGCCCCGATCAAGGCGGTAATCACCCCGATGGGAAGAACCTGACCCGGAATGATCACACGTGACAAAACATCTGCACCCACAAGGAACAATGCCCCGATCAGGCCTGACAAAGGCAACAACATCCCGTGCCGTGTACCGACAAAAAAGCGTACAGCATGCGGAATAACCAAGCCAACAAACCCGATCGACCCGACAATGCTGACCATCACCGCCGTCATCAGGGCAGATACCCCGATCAACAGGATATAAACCCGCCGAACCGGCACCCCAAGCGAGGCTGCCGACTCCTGCCCAAAGGTAAAGGCATCAAGTGCACGCGCATGCCAAAGACACACCACCAGCCCGATCAACGCCATTGGCAGCGCCAGCCAGACATCGGGCCACCGCACACCACTTAAATTCCCAAGCAGCCAGAACATAATCCCGCGGGCCTCTTCGGCACTGGCCGATTTGGTCACGATGAACGCTGTCATCGCATTAAAAAGCTGCGCCCCGGCGATACCGGCAAGGATGATCGCCCCGGTCCCGCGCCCAGCCTGCAACGACAAAAGCGTAACAAAGGCAAAGGCAAGGACAGATCCGATAAAGGCCCCAAGTGACAATCCAAGCATACCAGCGCCCAGACCAAGGATAGCAACACTGACCGCCCCGGTTGATGCCCCCGCCGAAATCCCAAGCAAATAGGGATCAGCAAGTGCATTGCGTAACAAGGCCTGTAAAACAACCCCCGAAAGCGCCAATGCTGCCCCGCAGGATGCCGCCACCACGGCCCGGCTCAGGCGATAGTTCCAGACAATACCCGCATCAATCGGATCAACATCGCGCCCGGCATGCCAGACATGGTTGGCAATCGTGTCCATGACTGTCTGAACCGGTATGGCTGTTTCCCCGACAGAGGCAGCAACGGCAAGCGCACCGCAAAGCAGCATCAGCGCAAAACATATTGCGCTGATGCGAAGTCCGGTTGCTGAAGAAAGCAAGGCCATCAATTAATGACGCCTGCGCGGAAATCTTCAACGGCCTGCGCAAGTTTTTCGATACCGTCAATGGTTCGGATGGTCGGGTTCATCGACAAGGCATCAAACACGATCACATGATCATTTTTAACCGCAGACATCTGGCTGGTCACCGGATCTGATTGCAGGAACTTCATTTTCAGTTCCCAGTCATCTGCAGGAAAACGACGACGATCCATTTTGCCAATGGCAATGATGTCGGGGTTGGAACGCGCAATCGTTTCCCAGCCGACTTTGGGCCATTCATCGTCACTTTCGATGACATTTCGAACACCCAGCACATTGGCAATATAGGCCGGTGCGCCCTTTTGTCCGGCAACGAACGGATCAACATCAATTTCAGCACTTGAGAACCAGAAAACGGCCGAAATGCCGTTGCCATCCACCGCACTTACACGGTCACGTGCGGCCTGTTCGCGCGCTTGCAAATCTGCAACCAGCTCTGCCCCGCGCTGTTCGACATCAAAGATCAACGCCATTTCCGTAATGGTCTGGTAAATCAAATCCATCGAAAATGCGTCAATGCGCGTGCCATCGCCACCTGTGCTGTTGTCCTTGCCGACACAATCGGCAGGTGCCGTGTAAACAGGGATGGAAAGTTCGGAAAACTGATCAACCGTTCCAACGGCACCGTTTGGTCCAACATGCCATTGATACTGGTTTGTGACGAGGTCTGGTTTCTGCCCAACTACGCTTTCAAAGCTGGGATCATTGTCTGCCAACCTCGGGATTTTGGCATTGGCTTCACGATATTGCTCTGCCACGGAGTTGAACCAAACGGCCGTGCCAACAACTTTGTCCGCCAGCCCAAGCAGGAAAAGAATTTCCGTATTGCTTTGACCAAGCGACACAACACGTTCCGGTGCCTTGTCAAAGGTGACACTACGTCCGCAATTCTCAATAGTCAGAGGATAACTGGTCGCGTTTCCTGTCGAAGGAAATTGAGCAAGCCCTGCGGCAAACACCCCGACCGCAAGCGCAAATTTGTATTTACTGATCACTTTGACTTCCTTTCAAAGACATACCGGCAAGGGTCGGCAATCACCGGCCACTGCACAGCATATCGCAAATGTTATGTTATAACATAACATACACTTTACTATCGTCAAGGGACTGGCAAAAGTGTCGGGAAATGGCGGAAGATGTCAGGATCGGTATTCAGGCTCATTTACAAAAAACTGCCGGAAACCGCGACATATGCCGACATTCTCCGGGGCACCCCGCCCGGTCCGTCGCATTCATGTCGGCAGGTCTCCTGGCTCGCGGGTCAAAGCACTTTTCCTGGCCTTCCCGGGTTCATCCCAGTGGCATTGGTCAGAAAAACGCTCACCGCCTACAGTTGCGGGGGCAGCTTCGGTTGATGGGCATGCAGCCCAAATCGAATTCCCTTTATCCGATATCCGGATACCGACATCTGACCGTTAGATTAAAGCCCAAACCCGGTCAAGGAAATTGGCAGATGACCAGAGGCATTTACACAGGGGTCCATGCAGAAATTGCAGTCGACACGACCTTGAATTTGCCATGTTTCATCCCGATTACCTCCACACTGTCTGGTATGCTTGCCGACAAATGAAACCATTGGAACATGATGCACATGACGACTTCTGTTGAACGCAGACGCTTTTTGAAATCCATCGCGGCAGCCGGTCTTATCCTGCCGGGAATGTCGATCTATCAGCATGCATTGGCAGAAGTACCAGGGCTTGACCTTGGTGCGGGACAGCCGTTTGATTTTGCCGATCTGATTGCGCGTGCCAAATCGATGGCGCAGGCCGCCTATGAGCCGCCAGTCGCCCCCAACCCGGAAATTGTCGGGCGGATCGATTACGACACCCATGGAAAATTGCATTACAAACGCGATCATTCGCCGTTTTCCGATGGATCGGGCACCTATCCGGTAACGTTTTTCCATCTGGGCATGTATTTCGCCAAGCCCGTGCACATGTATCTTCTGGAAGATGGCACGGCACGCGAAGTCATCTATAAACCCGATTACTTTGACATGCCAGCCGACAGTATTGCCCGCCAGCTGCCCGAAAACAGCGGCTTTGCCGGGTTCCGCCTTCATGAAGAACTGTCGCGTGATGACTGGAAAACCCAGGACTGGGCGGCGTTTCTTGGCGCATCCTATTTCCGTGCCATCGGTGATGAAGGCCAGTATGGCCTGTCCGCGCGCGGGATTGCGGTCAATACCGCCACATCCCAACCCGAAGAATTCCCCGATTTCCGCCAGTTCTTTATCGAGCCGGCCAAAAATGCCGAAGACCCGGTCACCATCTATGCCCTGCTTGATGGGCCAAGCATTACGGGTGCATACAAATTCCTGCTCTATCGCGGGCAGGGCGTGACGATGGATATCGAAAAACACCTGTTTGTCCGTCGCGATATCGAACGGCTTGGCATTGCGCCGCTGACCAGCATGTTCTGGTATTCCGAACAGAACAAATCATTCCGGTTTGACTGGCGCCCGGAAGTCCATGACAGCGATGGCTTGGAACTGTGGACCGGCAGTGGCGAACGCATCTGGCGACAGCTGAACAACCCCGAAACCATCCGCGCATCGGCCTTTGCCGATCATAATCCGCGCGGTTTTGGCCTGATGCAGCGTGACCGCGATGTGAAGAACTATCTTGATGGTGTACGCTATCACCGTCGCCCCAGCCTGTGGGTCGAACCCCAGGAAAACTGGAATGACGGTGCCGTACAGTTGATCGAAATTCCGACCGACGATGAAATCCACGATAACATCGCGGCATTCTGGGTTCCGAACGCCCCGGCCAAGGCCGGGAACAGCTATCAGTTCAAATATCGCCTTCACTGGCAGGCCCATAACCCGTTCCCGGTTGCCGAACTGGCAAAGGCAACGTCGACCCGCATGGGACGCGGCGGCGAACCGGGCACCAACCGCCCGAAAGACGAGGTCAAGTTTTCCGTCGAATTCGAAGGCGATGTTCTTGGCACCCTTGCCTATGGCGAGTTCCCGGAAATCGTCGTATCGACATCGCGTGGTGAAATCACCCGCACCAAGATCGAACCGATCATGGATACCCGCATCTGGCGGGCGGCCTTTGACCTGAAAGCGGCCGGCACCGATCCGGTTGATCTGCGCATGTATCTCAAACGCGGGGACGCCCCGCTCAGTGAAACCTGGATGTTCCAGCATCTGCCGGCATTGGGTAATCAGCATCAAGGCTGATCAAAACCCGGCAAGAATGATCAGGGGGCGGCAACACCGCCCCCTGTTTTTTTATTTACGACGCCATGCCTTCGCCCGGGCGCGCTTGGCCCGATTGCCCAAGGATTGCCATGACATCGCGCATCGGTGGTGCACCAAACATGCGGGCATATTCGCGGCTGAACTGCGATGCGCTTTCATAGCCGACCGCATAGGCCGCACTGGCCGCGTCCTTCATTTCTGCGAGCATGATCTGACGCGCCGTCGTCAGGCGCAGGCGCTTTTGATATTGCAGCGGGCTCATGGCGGTGACCTGTTTGAAATGATGATGGAAGGATGACGGGCTCATATTGGCGAAATCTGCCAGCTCCTCGATCTTCAGCGGCTTGTCGAAATTATCCTTCATCAACCGCAACACCGCCGATATCCGCTGCATATTGCTGCCACCAATCGCAAGACCGGCAATCAGCGCGCCCTTGCCGGTGCGCAACAGTCGGTAATGCACTTCGCGCATCAGAAGCGGCAACATGACCGCAATGTCATCGGGCCTTTCAAGCAACTCGACCACGCGCAACACCGCATCAATCAGGCTGTCGGTGGTTTGTTCGACAAACAGCCCGCGGGCACTTTCGCCTTCTGCCCCGATCTTGAGATCCATATGCGTGACCAGTTCGCTTAAAATCTTGCCATCAAGATCAAGCGACAAACTGCGATAGGGTTGCTGATCACTTGCCAGTGTCACATGCCCGACAAGGGGCAAATCCACCGATGCCGCAAGAAGCTGTCCGGGTTCATATCGATAGAGCTCCTGACCCAGCGTGACTTCCTTGGCCCCCGACACAATCAGACACAGGCAGGGCTTGTAAATCGTTGGCACCTTAAGGCTTGGTGCGGTCGAACGAAACATCCAGACAGGTTCGATCGAGGTGCGCACCGATCCATCCGCATCGCAGTATTTATCAATCAGTTCGCAAAGCCGCCGATAACTGTCCATGGCCAAATCCCTTTGATTTCCTTGGATGCAGTATACACACCCGACACCCTGGAAAAAGCGGACTTTGCCCGAGTTGGAGGATCAGGCAATCCAATTCGAGTTCTGTGTATTCAACAAATACCCATTGATCGACACAGTAAGCGCCATTACACAAACCAAAGGAGCATGTCATGACGAACCCGATCAATTATCTCGAAAACAAGACCGTCATCATCACCGGCGCCAGCAGCGGCATCGGGGAGGCCACCGCCCGGCTGCTTGCATCGCGCGGGGCCAAGGTTGTTCTGGGCGCGCGCCGTACCGAACGCCTTGATCAGATTGTTACCGAAATCGAGGCCGCCGGTGGCACTGCCATGGCCCGGTCGGTTGATGTCACCAATGCCGACAGTGTCGAGGCACTGGTTTATAACGCCCAGAACCTTTTCGGGCGCGTCGATGCGATTTTCAACAATGCCGGCGTGATGCCGCTTGCCCCGATGTCGGAACTTAAAACCGATGAGTGGGAAAACATGATCAACGTCAATATCCGTGGTGTTCTGAACGGGATTGCTGCTGTTCTTCCGATTTTCAAGGCACAGGGCAGCGGCCATGTCATCAATACCGCATCAATTGGTGCACATGTTGTTGTGCCAAGTGCGGCGGTTTATTGCGGTACCAAATACGCCGTCTGGGCCATTTCCGAAGGCCTGCGCCAGGAAAGCGAAAATGTCCGCGTGACGACCATTTCGCCGGGCGTGGTTGAAACCGAACTGGGCCACGATATTTCCGATCCGACCAGCAAGGAATTGCTGACCCAGTTCCGCCAGATCGCCCTGACACCCGATGCGATTGCCCGTGCGGTTCTTTATACGCTTGATCAACCCGCCGATGTTGATGTCAACGAAGTGATCGTCCGGCCGACGGCATCGGCCTTCTGATGAGGCAATCCGTCCTTTCATCCGGCTTTGCAACTTTGCTGATGATGCTGGTGGTGCTTGCACCATCAGCATCGGCCCAACAGGAGACAGAGATGCGCAAAACCATCCAAACCGCCCCGCATCCCTATATCGGCATGTGGGTGACCAAGGACGGCCATGTCCGTCAGGAACTGCTGCCCAATGGTCGCTATGACGAAGCCCGTGGCACCCGTCAATCGGCCTATCAGGGCGATTATCAGGTATCGGGCAATTACATCACCTATCAGGATGACACCGGCTTTACCGCAGATGGATATTTTGAAAATGACGTTCTGTATCACGGCGGTATGGTGATGTTCCGCGAGGCGACCATAAACTAGATCAGCCTGCCGACCCCCGGACAACGCGGGCGAGCATACGGGCCCGCCCGGTTTTGTTTTACTCAGATACGTTCAAGCGCAATGACCGTATCAATGACCGAGCCCTTTTCACCCTTGGGACCGGTCGCCATGCGTTCGAAATTATCCACCGTGACGGTTTTCCACCGGCTCATATCAAGCCCCAGGGCATCGCGTGCCTGTGCAGGTGTCGGGAACACCATGTCTTCGGGGGCCGATGACCATGATGGACGTGATCCGTGGGTGGTAATCAGCAACAAGCCGTTTGTCACAACCTGTTGTGCTGCCCGGTTCAAAATCTTGTCGCGGGCAAATTCCAGCGGTGATTGCAGGAATTGCGCGGTTACCAGATCAAAAGTGCCGCCTGGCAGGCTTGTATCCAGATCATGGGCCGCGAAGGCAATATTATCCTGCACGCCATTGCGCAGGGCATTGGCCCGCGCATAGCCGAGTGCCGTTTCCGAAATATCGACAGCTGTCACTTGCCACCCGCCTTTTGCCAGCCAGACGGCGTCATCGCCCTTGCCACAACCAAGTTCAAGTGCGCGCCCCACCGGGCGACCGGCAACAAACCGTTCAAGAACAGCAGACGGCTTGCCGCTGGTTTGCGGGGACTGCTTTTCATAGGTTTCTTCCCAAAAGGTTCTGGCGTCCATTTTGGGATCAACATTTGGATCAAATTTCATCGGAGTTCTCTTGATAAAGTCGGGGGATATCCGTGATGGCGAGTCACGTAACATTAAAAGTTACATGATTCGCCATGCCTGTCAATTTCATGTATCTTTGATTGTTACATGTGATAAAAATGACAAAACATCTGATCGACAAACAGGACCGCCTTCATGCGTCAGGACAACCGCCTGCCCCGGGTTTTGCATGCGCTTTTGCATCTGAGCGACATGAAAGACCCCGCGACATCAGAACAACTGGCCGGGATGCTCAATACCAATGCCGCCGTTGTCCGGCGGACAATGGCGGGGCTGCGTGATCGGGGGATATTAACATCCATCAAGGGCCATGGCGGCGGCTGGCAACTGGCACGGCCGCTTGAAAAAATCACGCTGGCGGAAATTTATCAGGCGCTGGGCGCACCGACCCTTTTTGCCCTTGGCTGCGGGGATGAAGAGTCTCAATGCTTGATGGAAAAGGCGGCCAATACGGCGACCGCGCGCGCATTGCAATTGGCGTCCGAGACATTCATCACGGCACTATCATCGGTCACCATGGCCGATCTGGCCGTTGATTTTGAAAAGCGGTTGGCGGAATTGGGATTAAGCCCGGATAACCTGCATCATTTTGCTGACCAGCACCACTGAGTCAGCGCAGGCTGCCAAAGAATTCCTTCAGAAGGGTTGCGGCCTCCACCTCGCCAATCCCGCCGTAAACTTCGGGGCGGTGATGGCAGCTTGAACTTTCAAACACGCGCGGGCCGTGATCAACCCCACCGCCCTTGGGATCATAGGCCCCGAAATAGACGCGCCGAAGGCGGGCAAATGAAATGGCGGTTGCGCACATCGGACAGGGTTCCAGCGTGACATAAAGATCGCAATTGGGAAGACGTGGCTCACCCTTTGCCCCGGCGGCGGCCCGGATCACCAGAATTTCGGCATGGGCCGTGGGGTCGTTCATTTCTTCGGTCAGGTTTCCGGCGCGCGCCAGAACTTCGCCGGTATCGGCATCAACCAGAACCGCCCCGACCGGTACTTCGCCGCGACGTGCGGCCGCGCGGGCCTCTTCAAGGGCCATGTCCATATAGCTGTCTGCGCTCATAGTCTTTCCATCCCGATGATCGAACCAGTGACAGACCGGCGTCATCCCTGCCGGGTCCGGTCTTTTACTTTGTTTCAGGACATTTGGTCCTTTTTGGGTTCATGACATTGTCCTATCACTCCACAGGGTCGGTCAAGCCATGATCACCGGCATTGGCGGATCAACACACCCTTGCCCGCCTGCGCAGAACGCATAGACTGTCGGCGTGAATTGCCGTTGCCCTTCACGGGTTAGAAAGGTAGTTTCCGCCAAACTTGTTTCGCCATCCCGTCACCAGCATCAAGGTTCGCATCGTCATGACCACGCGCAAGCCGATCATTGGCATTACACTCGATTCCGAAGAACCGGGCGGATATTCCAAATTCCCGTGGTATGCGCTGCGTGAAAACTATGCCGGTGCGGTCACGGCAGCCGGTGGCATTCCCATGCCCCTGCCCCATGAAATTGAACTGGTGCCCGATCTTCTTGATCTGATTGACGGGCTGGTGGTGACCGGTGGCGCGTTTGATGTTGATCCCGGCCTGTTTGGCGCAACCGAAAAACATGACACGGTTGTCACCAAGGATCGGCGCACCAAATTTGAATGGGCGATGGCCGAAGGTGCGCTTAAACGCGACATGCCGGTTTTGGGCATTTGCGGCGGGCAGCAGCTTTTGAACGTTATTCTGGGCGGATCATTGATCCAGCATATCCCAGACGCGATCGAAAACTGCCTTCCCCACGAACAGCCAAACCCGCGCGACGAGGCCGGTCATGACGTCACGGTCGAGGCCGATACGCTTCTGGCCAAAATCGTTGGCGATGCCAAAACACTGTCGGTCAATTCCGCCCACCATCAGGCGGTTGATGGAGTTGGCCCGGATGTGGTCATCAATTCCTATGCGCCTGATGGCGTGATCGAGGGGATTGAACATCCGAAATACCGCTATTGTCTCGGGGTCCAGTGGCATCCCGAATTTCATATCAGCTCGGGCGATGCCAAAATCTTTGACGCCCTGATTGCCGAGGCCCGCAAATGAGCGACAAAAACGACACCCAGAACGACAACAAACCCGAACGCATTGCCAAACGCATTGCGCGATCCGGTGTCTGTTCCCGGCGCGATGCCGAACGCATGATCGCCGAAGGTCTGGTGCGCCTGAATGGCAGAAAGCTTGATAGCCCCGCCGTAACGGTCACCGACGAGGACGAGATCATTGTCGATGGCAAGCCGTTGCCGGAAAAGGAAAAGCCGCGCCTGTGGCGGTTGTTCAAAAAGCGCGGGCTGGTCACCAGCCACCGCGATGAACAGGGCCGCGATACGGTATTTGAACATCTGCCAAGCTATGTGCCGCGTGTGATTTCGGTTGGTCGTCTTGACCTTAATTCCGAAGGGTTGCTGTTGCTGACCAATGACGGGGAACTTGCCCGTTATCTGGAACTTCCGGCAACCGGATGGGCCCGCCGATACCGTGTGCGCGTGCATGGCCGGATCGAGGAAGAAAAACTTAAACAGCTTGAAGAAGGCATCACGGTTGATGGCGTCCATTACGGATCGATCCAGGCCGAAGTCGACGTTCAGAAAGGCACCAATGCCTGGATGACCGTCACGCTTCGCGAAGGCAAGAACCGTGAAATCCGCCGGGTGATGGAACATCTGGGCTGGCCGGTAACGCGCCTGATGCGCGTATCTTACGGCCCGTTCCAGTTGGGCAGTCTGGCCCCGGGCGAGTGCGAAGAAATCACCGGCAAGGTAATGAAAGAACAGCTCGCCGCGTTCTTCCGCGGTGATTACAGCAAGGTTTCCGAAAAGAAATCGGTTGCCCGTGGCGGCACCGGTCGCCCCAAAGCACCGCGTACCGTATTTGGCCAACCCGCCCAGCGCAAACGCCCGCAAGGCAATCAGGGTGGCCCGGCAGGTACCGCCCAGAACACCAGTGATGGCGAGGATGCGCGCGATAACCGCGCTGCTTCCCGCCCAAGTTCCGGTGCCGCCCGCAAGGGTCCGCGCATCGGTGCGGCCCCGCGTCCGGGTGGACGCGGCAAACCCGCCGCCCAGAATACCCGCCCGGAGCGTGAAGAACGCGATGAACGCGGTGCTGCACGCCCGACCAACAAGGGTCGCGGTCGTTACGGCACCGGCGGCAAGGCCGGTGCACCCGATGACCGCAATGGCCCCGGCAACGGGCGCGGGCGCGGCCGTGGTGCCGGTTCTGGTGCCGGTGCGGACGGCCGGTCGAATGCAGGTGCAGGCGGTGGTCGTTCAGGCAACCGTTCGGGTGGCAACTTCAACGATGTCAGCAACAAGCCGGTCGGTCGTTCAGGTGCACGCGGCGGCAAGCCCGCATCATCGGGCAATTCCGCACCGGGTCGCAAACCCGCAGGCAACCGCCCGCGCGGTAAAAAGGACTGACCATAAATGCGGATTGTTGGCGGAAGTCATCGTGGACGGGTTTTGAACGCGCCTGAAGGGCGTGACACCCGCCCGACCCTTGATCGTGTGCGCGAGGCGCTTTTCAACATCCTGTCGCACGCATCACGCTGGTACGAGGATGACTTCCACCCGCTTTATGACGGTGTGGTGCTTGATGCCTATGCCGGGTCTGGTGCCTTGGGTCTTGAGGCCCTTTCGCGCGGGGCGTCAAAGGCCGTGTTCTTTGACACCGACCGCAAGGCCATCGCCATTGTCGAGCAGAATATTGATACCCTGAAGGTCGGCAATCAGGCCAAGGCACAGCGCGCGGATGCCACCAAACCACCCCGCGCCATTGAACCGGCCAGCATGATTTTCCTTGATCCGCCCTATGGCAAGGATTTGCTCGAACCCAGCATCAGCGCCCTTGCCACAGCCGGATGGATTGATGCCAATACCCTGATCATTGCCGAACGTGATCCCCGTGATCCGCAAATCGGCCTTGCCGGGTTTGAACTTTGTGATTCACGCAAATATGGCCGCTGCCAGATTGATATCGGCCGCATGGCAGGCTGATCATCGCCCAAACGCGATTTACAAGTGCGATTTACGAGCGCGATTGAAATGATCGCGCAGATCAGCCATTCCCACCCGCCTGCTGCCAGATTGCGCAATTTGTGATACCGTTCAGACAGCATTGAAACGGTTGATGATCATGAAAGCCCTGTCGACACCCGCCCCGGACAAGGAATTTGGACGCCTGTTGCGCCAATGGCGCCGCATGAGCGACATTAAACAATCGCGTCTGGCCGATATTCTGGGTGTTACACAGGCAACCGTTTCGCGCTGGGAAAACGGCACACAGCGCCCTGCCCCGCTGCAATATGACCTGATCCATCAGATGATGACGCGCAAACGCAATTTCCGTCTTGATCATGCGATCAAGCGGCTGGTCACCCATTCCAGCCAGCGGGTCCACCTGATCGAGGACCGGTCCCACAGACTGCTCTGCGCATCTCATGCCCGGGCCCATGAATGGCAGCGCGACTGCACCGAACTGCTTGGCACATCGCTTTGGCGGTTTGCCACACCGGAAATCGCAACCGCGGAAAAAAGCCTGCATGACATGGGATGGCACGAAGATCAGGCCGATCATCTGACCTTCGAGACATCCCGACGGGACGGTGCGCCGATGCGCATCGTTGACAGCTTCATTCTGTGGGAACGTTTTTTCCTGTCGGATGGAACGGCGGTGCGCCTGACCACCGGCTATGACCAGGCACCGAACCACATCTGATCCGGTTCGACTTTCCCATCCGCACGCATATTTCATACGTGGTCACCGGCCCCCGATTTCGGGTAGTCATAGCGACACCGGAATTGCCGTGCATTTGAAGTGCCGTGCGTTTCCGGCGATCTGCCATTTCAAACCATAAAAAACACCACCTGACGGAAACGCCACATGCCACCGATATTTGCCATCATCATTCTGTATGGATTGGGACTGACTGCATCCATGCAGGTTGGCCTGATCGGGCCGATTGCCCCCGATTTGCGGGCGGGCTTTGGCCTTAGCCAGGCGGAATTCGGTCTTGTTGCGTCCCTGATCACCGCGGCCGGGGCACTTGCCGCCATTCCAACCGGTGTATGGGCTGCGCGCGCCGGTTTGCGCAAATCACTGGTCCTGGGCGGGCTTATGATGATTGCCGGTGCCGTGATCTTTGCCACGGCCAATGCGACGCCACTGCTTTATGCCGGGCGGCTGGTGACATCGATCGGCTATTTGCTGATTGTGGTCGGTGCGCCGAGCTGGATGGCGGGTTTTGACAATCCGAAAATGGTCGCCATGGCCATGAGCATCTGGGGCACTTTCATTCCGGTAGGCATTGCATTGGGCAACTGGATCAGTGCGGCGATGGTCGTGTGGCTGGACTGGCGTCTGGCGGTTGCGGCCTGCACGGTTCCTGTTCTTGTTTTATTGCCGCTTCTGGCATTGATGGAAAAACCGCCCACCCCGACCGTGCGCAAATCCCTTGGCAGCGGGGTGATGGGGGTTCTGAAATCACGTTCCGCGCTGAAAGTCGCACTGACATTTTCCGCCTTTGCCGGGGCAACATCCGCAGCCCTCGCCTTCATGCCGGCAATGATGGTCGACAATCTTGATATCGGGATCGCACCGGCAGCCGGGGTCATCGGAACGACCGCGATTGTCGGCAATATTATCGGCAGTATCGGTGCGGGCGTGGCCCTTGGCCGTCAGGTTGCCGGACGGCGCATTCTGATCGCGTTTTTGCCGATGATGGCAGCCGCCATCGCGACCTTGTTTGTCAGCACGGACATGGCAATCAGCCTGATCGCGCTGGTGATTTTCAATATCGGTCAGGGGGCGGTTGCCGGCACCTGTTTTGCCCTGTTGCCGGCCATCGCCAAGGACGGTCTTTCAATGCCTGCCCTTCAGGGGATGCTGGCCCAATTTGCCGAGATTTTTGTGGTCATTGTCCCACCGCTTACCGGGGCCATGATTGATTTCAATGGCTGGGGTGGTGCGGCGGTGATCCTTGCCGGTTTCTATTTTGCAGGCTTCATGATTTCGGCGATCAGGTCCCCCATACGCCGCGTAACCGCCTGACCTATACGATACGATGACTTGACCTATCCTGCGAAGCAGGCGACCCTCCAATCCCCTCAATCAAAGAGGCAATGACACACAGGGCAGGGAAGCGGGATGCAGTTGATCAAGGCCATCTTTATCGGAACGATATTGATTGGCCTGTCTGTTGTTGCCGCGTTCTTTATCTGGCTTGCGCCGGTCGGTGCGGCCTATAGCGCAAAGATCATGTGTTCGGCGATTTTTGTGAACGGATTGCCATCCAGCCGTGCGCGCGATGAAGACGTTCTTGCCGACAATAATGCGTTGCTGTCGCTGATCACCACCAATGTCGATCTGCGCAACCAGACGGTCAGCGCCCATGCATTCGGTTTCCGGAAACGGTTTGCGGTTTATCGGCCGAATCTGGGCTGCACGCTGGCCGATGATCAGGCCCATATTGCGCGCCTGCGCAATTCGACACCGGTGATCAAACCGATTGCTGCCAAGCCGCTTCTGACCACAAGCCTTCCGGCCGAAGTCGACCGCCGCGCATTGAACAATATCCTGTTTGATGTCATGGACGAACCCGGTGTCCGCCCCGAACGGCGCACGCGCGCGGTATTGATCCTGTATCGCGGCAAGGTCATTGCCGAACGATATGCCGACGGCATTACCGCACAGACGCCGCTTCCGGGATGGTCGATGACCAAAAGTGTCTGGAACACCGTTCTGGGCCGCATGCAGAACGAAGGCATGATGCCCGACATTCATGATCCGGTTCTGATCAATGAATGGCAGGCGCAGACAAATGATCCGCGCGCGGCCATTACCTATGACCAGTTGCTTCGGATGCGAAGCGGCATTGAATTTAGCGAATCCTACTGGAACCCGCTTTCCGATGTGGTGCAGATGCTGTTCGTCCAGCCGGCCGCCGCGGGCTATGCCGTATCCAAACAGCAGGAACACAGCCCGGGTGAAGTCTTTGCCTATAATTCCGGGGCATCAAATATTCTGTCGGCTGCTGTTCGCAATCTGAGCGGTTCACGCAGCACATATCTTGCCCGCCCGACCGAACTTTTGTTCCGGCCGCTTGGCATGAAAAGTGCGGTGATCGAAACCGATCCCGAGGGATATTTCATCGCATCAAGCTTCATGCATGCAACGGCGCGCGACTGGGCCAAGATCGGCCAGCTTTATCTTCAGGATGGCGTTTGGGAAGGACAGCGTTTGCTGCCCGAAGGCTGGGTCGATTACACCAGCAGCCCGGATGAAAGTGATCCCGACGGCATTTATGGGGCGCATTGGTGGCTTGATCTGCCCGGCGACCGTGATGACGAAGGCAACCCGCGAAACGGCATCGCCGAACTGCCCGATGATGCGTTCTTTGCACTTGGCCATGATGGCCAGTCACTTAGTGTCATCCCGTCCAAGGAACTGGTCATCGTGCGGCTTGGCGTTACCCGCAAGCGCGAAGCATTCAACCTGCGCAATTTCGTATCCGATATCAGCAACCTGTTTCCCGATACCCCGACCGCATCGCAAAACAGTCCGGACGGCGAAGACATCCAGGATGCCACCGGGCCCAGCACTGATTGACAAGCATTGACTGATCAGTAGGACTGAACCGGTGTCTGAACATTCAACCGGGTTCAGATCCTAGGCCAGCAGCGCCACAACATACCCGGCACCTGCCCCGATCCCGACCAGCGCCCAGACCGGCATGATCCGCCATTGCAAAACAACAAAGGCGATCGCGACACAGCCGATATCAAACATGTCATGGATTGCACCGGTCCAGATCGGGTCATAAAGAACCGCCGCCAGCAACCCAACCACCGCGGCATTAATGCCCAGCAGCCCGGCCCGCATCGCGCCGATATGTCGTACCCGGTCCCAGAATGGCAACAGCCCGACAACCAGCAACCAGGCCGGCAAAAAGATCGCCACCAGGGTAATCATCGACGTCACCGCACTGATCACGATGCCGCCATCCGTGGCCGACCCGTTATGCAAGGCAGCACCAAGATACGCTGCAAAGGTAAAGATCGGCCCGGGAACCGCCTGGGTCGCGCCATAACCGGCAAGGAAGGTCTGTGTATCGACCCAGCCCGGATCGACCACCGCATTTTCGAGAAGCGGCAAGACAACATGCCCGCCGCCAAATACCAGCGCCCCGCTGCGATAAAACCCGTCAATGACTGCAAACAGCCCGCTTTGATCAAAATGGGCAGCCAGTGGCAAAATGACCAAAAGGGCAAAGAAACAACAAAGTGCGGCAATCGCCCCTGTGGCCGAACGGGGGGCCATCGGCGCCATCGGATGGTCATCGACCTTGGCGCGCAGCATCACAAAACCGGCCAGCATCCCGCCCAGAATGACTGCAAATTGCGCAAGGACCGTGTTGCTTGCGATCATGATGGCGGCGGCAACAATGGCCAGAACCGCACGCGCAATATCGGGACAGAGGCTTCGTGCCATGCCAAACAAGGCATGGGCAACCACGCCCACCGCCACCAGCTTGAGACCGCGCAGAACCCCGTCAACCGATGCCAGATCAAACCCGACAAACGCCATGCCAAGAACCGCCAGCACAATGGCCGACGGCATCGTAAAACCAAGCCAGGCCACAAGGGATCCGCGCACACCGCCAAGCGCCATACCGATCCCCATGCCAACCTGTGAACTGGCCGGTCCGGGTGCGAACTGACACAGTGCAACCAGATCGGCATAGGCCGCATCACTTAGCCATTTGCGCCGCGCGACGAATTCTTCGCGGAAATAACCGATATGGGCGACTGGCCCGCCAAAGCTGGTCAAACCAAGGCGCAGGAAAATCATGAAAATCTGCCACAGCCCCACACCGTTTTCCGGCAGTAAAGCAGGTGAGACAGATGACACCGGCGCAGGGTCAAAGTCAGGGTCCGAGTCAGGGTTTGTCATGTTGTCAGACATTGCGGGTTATTGCCCCATGATCACGTTCGTCAGGATCTTTTTGCCTGAACTTACGCAACCGGGCTGCACCTGCAAAGTCAAAAGCAGCCCCCTGCCCGTTCGTCATCAAACCATAATAAAACCCCTGCCACCGGTTTGATGCGGTGACAGGGGCAAGATCAAAGCGCCAGACCGGAAATCCGGGTTTTAGCGGAATGCCGGTTCGTCGAGCGAACGCAATTTGCGTGAATGCAGCTGATTGACGTCCTGACGCAGGGTATCAATGGTATCGAGACCAACCTGAAGATGCTGACCGATCCGCTGGCGATAGAAATTGTTAGCCATGCCCGGCAGTTTCAATTCGCCATGGACCGGTTTGTCGGAAACACACAGAAGCGTGCCATATGGCACACGGAACCGGAAACCGTTGGCAGCAATCGTCGCACTTTCCATATCCACGGCAATTGCGCGTGACTGGTTCAGACGGCCGAACAGTTCGCTATAACGCAGTTCCCAGTTACGGTTATCCGTGGTTGCCACCGTGCCGGTTCGCATGCGTGCCTTCATCTCGCGGCCCTTGAGACCGGTGATTTTGGCAACCGAGTCGGCAAGCGCGACCTGCACTTCGGCAATCGGCGGGACCGGAATCCACAAGGGCAAATCCGAATCCAGAACATGGTCATCACGCACATAACCATGGGCCAGCACATAGTCACCAAGCAACTGACTGCGCCGCAGCCCCGCACAGTGACCAAGCATCAACCAGCAATGCGGACGCAACACGGCAATATGATCCGTTGCCGTTTTTGCATTGGACGGCCCGACACCGATATTGACCAGCGTCACACCAAGCCCGTCTTCGCGGATCAGATGATAGGACGGCATTTGCGGCAGTTGCTTGACTGCCTCGCCCGATTCCTGCCAGCCCGCCGGGGCGTCTTTGCGCACATGGACCTTCGGCCCCGGTTCGACAAAGGCGACATAGGGGCTTTGCGGATCTTCGAGCTGCAATTTGGCGAATTCGATGAATTCATCGACATAGCGCTGATAGTTGGTGAACAGCACGAACTTCTGGAAATGTTCCGGTGCAGTCGCCGTATAATGGCGCAAGCGTGCCAGTGAATAATCAACACGTTCCCCGGAAAACAGCGACAGCGGTTTGGGGCCGTCACTGTTGCCGTAATGCACGCCATTGGCGATATCATCATCGGTACGGGCCAGATCGGGCATGTCAAAGATCAGTTGCATCGACCGGATATCGGTCGGACCGATACTGTCGGTTGCCGATTCGACCAGGAATGGCAGCGGGATCGGGCGATCAGACACACCAACCACAACAGGCACGTCGTGGTTCTTAAGCAGAAGCTCGATCTGCTCGCGGTAATATTCTTCAAACAGGTCAGGACGGGTCAGCGTCGTGCCGTAAATGCCCGGGTCGCGTGGTGCGCCGAACGAAAGCGTGCTTTCGACATGCAATTTTTCCGGCGGCACTTCGATGCCAAGATACGGGTAATAGGCGCGTACGGGGGAAGATTGCTGACCTTGACCGAAACGGTTAAAGGCCTCCTGGACGGCATTGGCACCGGTCGCATAGATATCCTTGATGCGCGCAAGTGCCTTGTCAGCGTCAGTGAATTCAAACAGATCGCGTACCGATCCGTGTACTCCAGAAACCATAATGGATGCTCCTTTTTGTTATTGTTGTTTCAGAACCCCTGTCTGATCAAGGTGCGTGAAATCACGCCCGATCAATTACAAAGGCCCTTGGAGCGAGAGATTTATCACCGCCCGCCCGCCTTCTGACAACCGAAAACTTTTTCATCCCGTTCTATCCCTGGGTGAATATCCTGAAATACAGGGAACCGGCTGTGCCGAAACAACCCGCTTTTCCGGCGGTTTCAGATGCTTATGACTTATATGTCGGATTTATTTTCAAGAATTCCAAATGACAGTTTTGATGCGCGGCCCATAACAAGGCCGGTCTCAAATAGTCTGCGCACCGGTGACTTTATCGCGGGTGCCGGAATCCGGGCAAAAAAAGTGCCGAAACCGGGGGACGGTTTCGGCAATTTCAGGGAGGTGCCTTAGACGTTGAGGGAAAAGACGGTCAACCCTGATGTGAGTTTTATATGACCATTGGTCATTAATGTCAATTTTAATCGACGCGTAGCATCCATTCGCCTGACGCATATCTCATGCTAATATATCGGCGTCTTCGGCGATCTCTTGCAGGTATTCAAGCCTGTGCTTCGCGCCCTGATCAAATGCCCACGAGTCACCTAGATGGGTCATTTTCAAGTCACTTACAATTCTGGCGGCACGCGGGTCACTTTGGACCAGGCTTTCGATTTCGTGTTTCTCTTCGTCGTCCTGAAGTGTCCCGCGTACATAGCCAAGAATGTGCTCCTTGCCATATATCGCAAGAACCGGGCTCATATTATGCGGCCTCTGAGACGTAGCGTGACGCGTGCTCGCGCGCTTCGATTCGACCGACCGACGCACGCAGTTTGCGGCGTGCACGTCCAACACGCGATTTCACGGTACCGATTTCAACAGACATCTGATCGGCAGCATCCTGATAGGATACTTCTTCAACAGCGGTCAGCAGGATGGCCTGGCGTTCCTGTTCGGGCAATTCTTCAAGAACACGGTCGGCATCACGCAATTGCAGACGCGCCATCTGGTTGCTGCCATGACCATACACATCACCAAGATCATCCCAGTCGACCTGCGGGCCGCGGGTTTTTTCACGGCGCTTGCTGGAAATAAAGGTGTTGAACAGGATCCGGTGCAACCAGGCCTTAAGGCTCGTGCCTTCTTCGAACTGGTCCTTCTTGCTGATGGCTTTCAACAAAGTGTCCTGAACCAGATCCTGCGCAAGATCGGTGCTGCCGGTCAGGCGATATGCATGACGGCGCAGTGCTGGCACATGGTCTTCGATTTCGTTCATCACTTGAGTAGACATCACAACCTCCTTGTTCGGATGAACTTACCGTAACAAAAGAAAATGAAATTTAAAGTAAAATCGTATAGTTAACTTAGGCAATACAATGAACAAACAGCACATACACAACATTATCAAAACACATATCTGACACAATGTAGTTAAGTGCATCACGTTACATTATTTACTGCCTGTAATTACTTTACATTACTTACATCACTGCTCGAACTTACCGAGAGTCAGCAAGATGGTTGTCTTATGGAGGAAACGGAGGTAACGTAAGTTACTCCAAAATTTTTGAATGCCTTGATTTTCAAAGGCTTCAGGGGCTAATTAAAGCTCCTGAAATTGACAGGAAACCCCACGTGCCAACGCCGAAAAGAACAGAAAAGCTCCAGATCATGCTGGATGACGAGGAGCTTAAGGTCATTGATGACTGGCGCTTCGATCATCGAATGCCAACGCGTGCCGCCGCAATCCGTGAATTGATCCGCCGCGGTCTTATCGCCGAGGACGTCGAAGAACCGGACACAGAAGGCAAAAGCACGACAGATTTTCGTGTTGAGCCGGAATAAAACAAATCTTCCATGAAAAAGGCCCGTCAAAAGCGGGCCTTTTTCATATCCATTTTTTCCCAATACAGGACTTATTTTCCGGGAACGGAAATGTTTTTGGGTTTCTTTCCTTCGAAAATGCGGGCGATTCCCGCGCCGAATCCCAAAACCAGTGCCCACAATCCGTAATATCGCAAGGCCCGCGATATCGTAATGGCAATCAGAAAAAGCCAAACCGGATAGGACGCGGCCCCGGCTGCCAATGCGGCAATCTGCATGGGAACAGGTGTGACACTGACCAGAAAGACCAGCCAGAACCCGCCATCTTCGAATTTCGCCTGAAGTTCATCAAACTGTTGCTGACTGCCCATCATGTCAATCAGGGGCTGGGCCAGATCATCAAATAATGCCCAGGCCAGGAAATAAAGCCCGACCGCGCCGGCCACGCTGCCAGCCAAGGTCACCGTGGCGACGATAAAGCCGCGTGCACGCGATGCCGCCATCACCGGAGCAATCACGATTTCAATCGGAATCGGGATGATGGTTGTTTCAAGAAACGACGCCCCGGCAATACCGGCCAGTCCCTTGCGCCCGGCGGCAAGTTTTGCCAGCCGTTCCTGGGCTGCACGGAAAAAATCCCCGAGCCTTCCGAAAGAACGATTTTGATCGCTTTTCAAGATGATGTCCTTCCTGCCGCACAAAAAAGAACAGCCCGCCCAAAACGGGCGGGCTGTCACCCTCGGACGTCAATCGCCGAGTTCAGGTTGTGACGTCTTATTCGGCGGACTGACTGTCCGAGATGGCTTTCTGCGCATTTTCAAGTGCGTTCAGCGTATCGCGTTTGACGTCTTCCCACGTATCTGCCGATGCGTACTTGGCCGATGCCATGGCATCGCTCAACTCGTCGGTAGCGCTATCCCAGGCTTCTGCCAGTTCATCAACAGCGTCTTCGCTGTCATCTTTCACACGGGCAGACACGTCGTCATACTGATCACCAAGCTGGTCGGATTTTTCATCGACCCACGCCAGGAAATCTTCTTTCTGTTCAAAGGTGAAGTCTTTGGCTTCTTCATACTGGGCCGCAATCTTGTCGCCCAGCTTGTTGGCGTCCGACTTCATTGCATCATCGGTCTTGATCGTGCCCGATGCGTCGGTGGCATTCGCCGAACCGGCATAGGCCGGAACCGCAACACCCATCGACATAAGTACAGTACCAATCATCAGCGTTTTCTTGCTCAACATCACAACCTCCTTATTCATAATAGGCAGCACAATTACTTGCGCGCTGCTTACACTGACAAACGGATGGTGCAAAAGAATGTTCCAATTATGGTGATTTTATTTCATGGAACTTTTGAAAAAGGCCAACGTTTATATGGTCAAAGCGGCCCCGCCAAATCGCAATAAGGCACATGACATATATATATCGTGCCGTGCGGGGGCGCCTCAAAACCAAAGGAGTTTTAAAATGGCACATAGCAGTATGCAGACCGTTGCAAAGGAATTTCCCGTCGAAACCGGCGTGAACCGCAAGGATCGCCGCGAACTGGCCACGATGCTGACCCAGATCATTGGCTCGTCGCACGTACTCTATGCCAAAATGCGCGGTGTTCACTGGAACGTGGTCGGCCCGGCCTTCTATTCGCTGCATAAAATGACCGAAGAGCAGTATGAAGACCTGCATGCCGCCATTGACGATATGGCCGAACGTATTCGCGCCATCGGCTTTGCGGCACCGACCGGTCTTAAGGAAATGATGGAAAATTCTGTCATTTCTGATCAGGATAAGCTGCTTGAAACCAATGACATGGTTGCCGAGCTTGTTGATGACCACGAAAAAATGGCCCGCCTGATCCGTGACGGCGTTGCCGCAGCCGAGGAAGTCGATGACGTAAAAACCGCCGATCTTCTGACCGAACGCATCGGCGTGCATGAAGAAGCAGCCTGGATGCTGCGCGCAACGATTTCCTGATACATATATTATGAACCGGCGCCATCAGGCGCCGGTTCACCCCCGCCCCTCTCATCTTGTGAAAGTCCATTGCCGTGAAAAGTTCCGATCTGACCGGTAAGGTACATTTGCTGTTAACCCGCAAAAAGTTGCCTGATGACTGGCGTACCAATGGCGCAGAACCCCTGCGCACCGTGTTCGAAGATGCCGGTTATCAGACCGATCTTACGCTGTGTGACAATCCGGATGATATTTGCAAACACCTGAAATCCACTGCCAAACCCGGTGACATTGTCGCTGTGGGTGGCGGGGATGGCACCATCAATGCGGTTCTTGAAACCGTGATTGAAACCCGCACCGTTCTGATCCCCGTACCGCTTGGCACGGCAAACGACTTTGCGCGGACCCTTGGCCTGCCCGATGATCTGGTTGATGCCGCGCGCGCTGCCATTCATGGTCAGATCAGGATGCTGGATGTCGGGCGGGTCAATGACCACAGCTTTATCAATGCGGCCAGCATCGGTGTTCCGGCCGATGCGCGCAAACGGATCAATCCCGATCTTAAGCGCACCCTGGGCGCAATCAGCTATGCCGTTGCCAACTGGCAAAGCTGGCACGAAATGGATCCGCTGGATCTGACGATTACCTGCGGCGATGAGAAACCGCAAAAAATGAAGCTGCGCCAGCTGACCATTACCAATGGCCGGTATTTTGGCGGCGGCCTGCGTCCGAGCGAATCCAAAAGCCCGGAAGACGGTCTTTTGCACATGTTTGCCATTCGCGACAGTGTCGACACACTTAGTGGTCTTGATATCGCCGCCGAACTTTTATTCGGCTCGGTCGATAACAGCAGCTATGCGCTGACCATGGAATGCGACGACATCACGATCGAGGGCGAAGATGGCGCGCCGATCCTTGCCGATGGTGAAATTATCGGCAAATTGCCGGCTCGCTTTACCCTGCGCGCCGGTGCGCTGCCGGTTTTCGCCCCGAACAGCTATGTCGCTGAAGAAAACCGCAATCGCAGCGACATGCCCGAAACCATCGACCAGCAAAATGAAATCAATGATGTCGTGCGTGACACGGTTGATTTCACCTTGCGCCTTGAAGCCATCCTGCCGGTTGTTCATGACGGTCAGCTCAAATCGCTTTGTCATGACAGCACGCGCACATTGCGCGACCTGTATCGTCAGCTGGAATTAAGCTTGCGGCCCTTCGGGATCACCGCACCGTCACCCGATCCGGATTTGCACAGCCTTGAAGAACTTCGGGACCGTGTGATGGAGTGGCTGTTTGACAATGCCGATCAGCGCCTTGCAAACGGACTTGATCACCGAGCAAAGGAACTTGCCGCCGAACTTGACCATCTTGACCAGAATGCATTGCCAGATGACCTGAAAAAGCCGATTGCGACCCTGACACAGGAAATCGCAAATTTCCGGAAATCAATCGGCGACATCATCGCGAAATTCTGACGCAAAAAGGCAGCCCCAAGGGGCTGCTTTTTGATTTGGGAAACAGTGCGGTTAAATCAGTCCGAAAGCCCGGCCAGACTGCGGGCGAATGATTTGGCTTCGAACGGACGCAGGTCTTCGGCCGCTTCGCCAACGCCGATGGCGTGAACAGGCTTGCCGAATTTTTCAGCCAGCGCGACGACAACACCGCCCTTGGCCGTGCCATCAAGTTTGGTCACGATCAGGCCCGAGACATCGGTCGCCTCGCCAAAGGTTTCGACCTGGGAATGGGCGTTCTGACCGGTCGTTGCATCAAGCACCAGAAGCGTGTCATGCGGCGCACTGTCATCACGTTTCTTGATGACGCGAACGATCTTTTTAAGCTCATCCATCAGATGTGCCTTGTTCTGAAGGCGACCGGCGGTATCAATCAGCAACAGGTCGTAACCTTCGCGCTGGGCCTGATCGATCGCGTCAAAGGCAAGGCCCGCGGCATCCGCGCCGGTATCGCGCGCAATCACCGGGCAATCGGTGCGTTCGCCCCAGACCTTAAGCTGCTCGACCGCGGCGGCACGGAATGTATCGCCCGCCGCCATCATGACCTTGAGCCCCTGATCCTTATAGGTCTTGGCAAGTTTGCCGATCGTTGTGGTCTTGCCAGACCCGTTGACCCCGACAACAAGAACCACATGCGGCTTCTTGGACGCGTCAATAACCAGCGGTCTGGCAACCGGATCAAGGATTTTGGCGACTTCGTCAGCGATGAATTCCTGGATTTCGGCGGAGTCAACTTCCTTGTCGAAACGGGTTTTGGCCAGTTCCGCGCTCAGCTTGGCAGCGGTCGCAACCCCCAGATCCGATGTAATCAGAAGATCTTCGAATTCTTCAAGCGCATCGTCGTCAAGACGGCGCTTGGTGAAGATATCGGCAATCCCGGTGGTCAGTTTTGAGGAGGACCGCTTCAGCCCGTCTTTCAGGCGGCTAAACCAGCTTTTCTTCCCCTCTTCACTCATCCCACAAGCTCCGCTATCAGTTTTCCATCTTCAAGGCCGGTTACCTTGGCCTTGGCTATTGAGCCCGGTTCTATCACGCGATCAAGCAGAACGGGAGCAAAATGCTCGGTATGGCCGGTATTTTCCTTTTCGACCAACACATTCTCGATCATGCCGATGCGTGATTGCAGGAAATTGTTGAGCTGAATGTCACCTGCTTCGCGCAATGCGCTTGCCCGTTCCTTGCGCAGGTCCTTGGGCACCTGGGGCATCCGTGCCGCCGGGGTCCCCGGACGTGCAGAATACGGGAAGACATGCAGATAGATCAGACCGCACTCATCAACCAGACGCAGGGTGTTATCCGCCATTTCGTCGGTTTCCGTCGGGAAACCGGCAATGATATCGGCGCCGAATGTCACATCCGGGCGCAATTCACGAACTTTTTGGCAGAAATCGACCACATCCTGGCGCAGATGGCGGCGTTTCATGCGTTTGAGCACCATGTCATCGCCTGCCTGCAAACTGATATGCATATGCGGCATCAGACGCGGTTCGGTTTCAATCAGTCGAAACAGGTCTTCGTCCACCTCGACCGGGTCAATTGATGAAATGCGCAAACGCGGCAGTTCGGGCACCTGTGCCAAAAGCCGGCGCGACATCTGGCCCAATGTCGGCTGCCCCGGAAGATCATGCCCATAGGACGTGATATCAACCCCGGTCAGGACGACTTCGCCGTACCCGTTGGCGACCAGTTCGCGCACCTGGCTGACAATTTCACCCATCGGCACAGAACGCGAATTTCCACGACCATAAGGGATAATGCAGAAAGTGCAGCGGTGATCACAGCCGTTTTGAACCTGTACGAAGGCGCGTGCGCGGCCCTCGAAACCCGAGACCAGATGACTTGCCGTTTCTTCGACCGACATGATGTCATTGACGACAACGCGTTCATGTTCGGGCATCAGGAACGTTTCGGCCTTCATCTTGGCGTCATTGCCAAAGATGCGGTCGATCTCGGTCATTTTGGCGAATTTGTCGGGATTGACCTGAACAGCGCACCCGGTCACGAAGATCTTGGCATCGGGGTTTTCCCGGCGCAGGCGGCGGATGCTTTGCCGCGCCTGACGTTCGGCCTCGGTCGTGACCGCACAGGTATTGATAATGATCGCATCATCAAGGCCGGCATTTTTGGCATGGTCGCGCATCACCTCGGATTCATAGGTGTTCAGGCGACATCCAAATGTAACTACGCGCGGCTCTTTGGTGCTTTGCATTCTGCGATCTGTTGTTGGTTCGGGAAACTCTGCGCTTGCGCAACATTGTTGATGACTGCAAGTGCGGAACGCCCGGCACAGTCATCAGACCATGCCGGGCGCTGGTTACATACGCTTTTGAACGCTTCAATGCAAGTCTGCCACCGTCATGGCACACATGCAATGAAGTGCAAAACCACGCCCATTGCCCCAATCGACAGTAGAACTCGTGTCACTCGGCGGCAAAATTCCGGTTCCGGCCATTCTTCTTGGCGCGATAAAGGGCACTGTCGGCACGATCAATCAGCTTTGCCCCGCCTTCATTGGCGATATATTCCGCAGCCCCGACCGAAATGGTCATCTGGCCATAGGATGTCCCGGAACTCTTGGCCTTGATTTCGCGTGCGGCGATGCGTTTGCTCATATCTTCGGCCAGGGCCATGGCATCGCCAAGCGGGGTCTGGGGCAGCAGGATGGCAAATTCATCACCGCCATAACGCGCAACAATATCGCGCCCCTTGATATTGGCCTTCAGCATCGAAGCAATCAGAACCAGAATTTCATCCCCGATGCGATGCCCGAACCGGTCATTGACCGATTTGAACTGATCAAGATCGACCATCATCACACAAAACGGTTCGGGATGATCAGATGCATCATATTCCGCCGCCAGCAAGGTCAGCTGTTCTTCGAAATACATGCGGTTGGACACCCGCGTCAGGCCGTCGGTATAGGATCGCTCTCGGGTTTCATCGAGTTCACGCTGCAACATGGCAACACGGCTCAGATAACTATCAAGGCGCTTGTGCAAACCGTCGATTGTCTGGCGCATCTGATCGGTTTGATCGATGACCTCGGTCAGGATCGGACTTAGTTCACGGTGATCCTTAAGGGTCGCAAGTGACCGGCCAAGAAGATCGCCATATTTGCCAAGACCGGCACGCGCCGTACTCAGACATTCGTCGCTGTTTTCCACCAGCTCGGAAAAGTCTTCCATGCCACGTTGCAGGAAATCGGCAGCCTGACGGTCAAAGATATAACGGTAATAAAGCTGAAGCAGGGTGTCTTCGGCAAGTTGGTCGCCGCTGGCCTGGACCGCATCAATGACGCGCAAAATTTCGGGATTTTCTTCGGCGAAATAGACGAACCATACATGGTACAGCTCTGGCGTGGGGCGCAGGCCGCGCTCGCGCAGAGCCCTTAAAGTCGCATCCGCATATTCCCAGTGACGGGTTATCTGTTGGTCCGTCGTCGTCACCACGGTTGCTCCGGCTCGTTTTCGGTAATCATGTCAATGCACTACGCCAGAACGGCGTAAATCTGCGCATCAACATATCACGGAACCCGATATCCGTCGCGGGAAACTATACGAAAGTGGTGGTTCATTGCAGGGATCCGGTCCCGCCCGTCCGGCTGATCATTCAAGCCAGATTGGCAGGACCGGTACCCGTTGATCAGTTCCCGCGGATCATGGTCCCGGCACCGCGTTCGGTGAACAGTTCCAGCAACACGGCATGGGGGGCACGCCCATCGACAATCACGGCGGCCTCGACCCCGTTCTGTACCGCATCCATACAGGTTTCGGTTTTCGGGATCATGCCACCCTGAATGGTGCCATCGGCAATCATCTCGTTGATGTGGTCGGTATCGGCATCCCTTACAAGGTTTTTGTCCTTATCAAGAATGCCCTTCACATCGGTCAGCATATAAAGACGACGCGCACCGACCGCCTTGGCAATCGCCCCGGCCGCCGTATCGGCGTTGATGTTATAGGTCTGACCATCCTCGCCAACACCGATCGGTGAGATGACCGGGATAATGTCGGTATTGATGAAGCAATCAAGCACATGCGGATTGACCTTTGCCGGTTCACCGACAAAGCCCAGATCAAGCACCTTTTCGATGTTGCTTTCCGGGTCGCGCTTGGTCCGGGTCAGTTTGCGCGCCGTGATCAGATGCGCATCCTTGCCGCACAGACCGACACCGATGCCGCCAGCGGCATTGATGTTGGAAACGATTTCCTTGTTGATCTTGCCGGCCAGAACCATTTCGACAACGTCGATGGTTTGCTGATCGGTCACACGAAGACCGTCGACAAATTCCGACTGGATATTGAGCTGCTTGAGCATCTGGCCGATCTGCGGGCCACCGCCATGCACCACGATCGGGTTCATGCCGACCTGTTTGAGCAACACCATATCCTGGGCAAACAGGCGGGCCAGTTCCGGGTCACCCATCGCGTGGCCGCCATACTTGATCACGATCGTCTGACCGTTAAATCGTCGCATATAGGGAAGAGCCTCGGAAAGGACTTTGGCACGTGCCAGCGTCCGGTATGCGCTGGATTCCGATTGGTCTTCTTCAGAACGGATTTCTTCGTTCATCTCACTTCCCCATAATTAAGCGATGAACCTGACGATGTTACAGCAGCGTGGATATTTCTGCCCGCAATTCCGCAAGTCCGGTATTCTTCTCACTCGATGTCGCAAAAATCTGTGGCAAGGCGGCCGGGTGTTTCACCAGGGCATCGACCACTTCCTTGATGCGTTTTTCAAGCTGTCCCTTTTTTAGCTTGTCCGACTTGGTCAGCACAACCTGATAAGGCACCGCTGACTCATCAAGCAGCTTCATCATGTCCAGATCGGCCTTTTTGAAGCCGTGTCTGGAATCAATCAGCACGAACACACGACGCAGGGTCACACGCCCGCGCAGATACTGTTTGATCAGTGCATGCCAGGTATCGACGATATCCTTTGGCGCCTGGGCAAAACCATAGCCCGGCAAATCGACGACATAGCACGCGCCATCCAGATCAAAATAGTTCAGCTGCTGGGTACGTCCCGGTGTGTTTGACGTCCGGGCAATGTCCTTGCGGCCCGTGATCGCATTGATCAGGCTGGACTTGCCGACATTGGAACGTCCGGCAAAACAGATTTCTGTTTTTTCCTCGGGCGGCAACTGTTCGAGCTGCGCCACACCAAGAACGAAGTTAACCGGGCGGCTAAAAAGCTTCCGCCCGGCTTCGATTACTGAGTCTTCATGCTTCGGCATAGCAGTATCCGAGGGCAAATTTTCTTGTGTCATTGTCATTCCTTCCCCGAACTGGCGGGGATTTTCCCCCGAAGGGAAGATAAACCCGTAAAGGGTAGATGGGGGTTAAACCCCCATCTTGTACATGATGTAGCGCTGCTGAATGATCGACAGCGTGTTGTTCCATGCCCAGTAGATCACCAGACCAGCCGGGAAACTTGCCAGCATGAAGGTAAAGATGAACGGCAGGAACATCATGATCTTCGCCTGGGTCGGATCGGCCGGTGCCGGGTTCAGTTTCTGCTGCAGATACATGGTAAGACCCATGATCAGCGGCCAGACACCAATCATCAACATCTGGGGCGGATCCCACGGGATCAGGCCAAACAGGTTGAAGATCGTGGTCGGATCCGGTGCGGACAAGTCCTGGATCCAGCCAAAGAACGGCGCATGGCGCATTTCAATGTTCACAAACAGGGTCTTATACAGCGCAAAGAAGACCGGGATCTGAACAATAATCGGCAGACAGCCCGAAGCCGGGTTGATCTTCTCGCGCTTGTAAAGCGCCATCATTTCCTGCTGCTGACGCTGACGGTCATCCTTGAACTGTTCGCGCATCGCCGTGATTTTCGGCTGAAGCTTTTTCATCGCACTCATGGATTTGTACGACTTGTTCGCCAGCGGGAACATCACGGCCTTGACCAGAACCGTCAGCAGAAGAATGGCAACGCCGAAGTTGCCAACCAGATGGTTGATCCACTGCAGCATTTCAAAGAACGGAATGGTCAGGAACCAGAACCAGCCAAAGTCGATCGCACGATCGAGAAGCTTGATCGAAAATTCATCCTGATATTCGACCAGCAGGTTGTATTCCTTGGCACCGGCAAACAGGCGGCTTTCCGAGGATGCGGACGCACCATCGGCAACCGTGCGGGCCGAACCAAGGTAATCTGTCTGGAATTTGTCGGTATTGTTATCGATATGGTGGCTAAAGCGCGTGGTCATCTGTTCATCAGATGCCGGCGCCAGCGCGACCAGCCAATATTTGTCCGAGAAACCAAGCCAGCCGCCGGTGGTGGTTTCTTCAACCGCACCATCATCGGCAAGGGAATCGTATTTGTATTCCTCAAGGCTACCATTGATGACGCCGATCGGGCCTTCATGCAAAACAGCAAAGCCCGAAGTATGGGGCATGCCCTTGCGCGAGATCAGGCCATAGGGATGCAGGGTAACTTCCGCACCGCTATTGTTTTCGACCGACTGTTTGACGGTGAACAGATAGTTCTCGTCAATGGCGATTTCACGTTTGAAGGTCAGGCCCGCACCGTTGTCCCAAGACAGGACAACCGGGGTTTCCGAGGTCAGCTTGTCGCTGCTTGCCGTCCAGCGGGTGTCGCTGTTGGGAAGGGCGATGTTCCTGTCAGCGCCGACCCAGCCGAATTCGGCGAAATAGGCATCATCGCTGCCGGTCGGGTTCAGAACATGGATCAGCGGGCTGTCGGGTTCTTCGGTCTCGCGATAATCCTGAAGCTGGATATCGTCGATCACGCCGCCAACAAGGCGAATCGAACCTTCGATGCGCGGGGTATCAATCGCGATGCGCGGCGATTTCGCCAGTGCATCTTCACGTTTGACTGTCGGCACTGCCGGTCCACCGCCCGGTACACGCGGTGTACCGTTTGATACCTGCGGCGTGTTGGTGCCGTTTGCATCAAGCTGTTCACGAACTTGCGCCTCGCGAACCTGGGTATCAGGCTCCGGCGCAAAGAAGAATTGCCACCCGATAAGAATCACAACTGCCGATGCAATTGCCACCCACAGGTTACGTTGTTCGTTCATCGCCTCTTTCCGCTTTGCTCAGCCAGCACGCGCCGACCGCTTATTCTATTTACATGACGAAAGCGCCGGGGACCGGTTTTCACCGTCCGACGACGCTTTGTTTTGTTCGCAGCCACATCCGGGCACGGGATCATAACCATGACCACCCCATGGATGGCAACGCATTATCCGTTTAAATCCCATCCAGCCGCCTTTTATTGCCCCGTGACGGGCCAATGCTTCTATCATAAATGCCGAACAGGTCGGCTGATAGCGACAGGACCACCCGATATAAGGCGACAAAAACAGCTGGTAACCGCGAACAGCGATTTGAAGAAGACGGGCTACGAAACCGGGTGCGGGAGTCCGGGAGGTCATTTTGACTGGCCTCCTGCCTTTGTCTGGGCACTGGACGGATTGCCACCGCGTCCCTTGCGGGGACGGCGCGAATCCGGTGCTGACGGTTTGGCATCAGGAACCCGACGCAGAGCAAACTTCATATCATCAATCAGCTTGTCAAACGGCCGATCAATGGTTTGGGCACGACCGATCACGACATAATCCCAACCGGGTAATGCGAGTTCGCTCATCAATTGCTCTGCCACAGCACGCAAACGCCGCCGAACGCGATTGCGGACGACGGCCTTTCCCACCTTTTTGGTGACGGTAAATCCGACTCGTGCGAATCGATCTTCACCGGCGTATTCTGTATCCGGCTTGATCCCCGGGCGCGGTGCACCCTGAAGGATCAACCCTTGTGTAACCCATTTTCGGCGGGTGCCCGCAACACGGAGGAATTCCGCACGCTTTTTAAGGCGTTCCACCGAAATGGTCACAACATTAGGCCGACAGACGCTTGCGGCCCTTGGCGCGGCGTGCGGTCAGCACACGGCGGCCACCGACGGTCGCGCTGCGGGAACGGAAGCCGTGGCGGCGTTTCCGTACGAGTTTGCTTGGCTGGTAGGTGCGCTTCACTGCACTTACTCCGTTCTAAATAAGGTAATCCGATAAAATTCGAGGTCCGCTGTATAGGGCTTCACACAATGGCTGTCAACTCGTGACAGGGTGATTCCCCCCAGAAAACCGGCAATGCCGCCGGGATTTCGTCCCGACGGCACCCGAAATGTGAATTCGTTACCACTCGATACGTTCGACATTGGAGAAAGTCAACTCAGAACCATCCGAAAAGACGATGGTTCCCGACGAATCGGTGGAAAGTTCAAGCGAGTGTTTCTTCGAATCGGTGATTGTCCCTTCATCAAGAATCAGGGTCCAGTCACACGAGTCGAGATGGCCACCCCCAACACCATGCAATTCGATGGTATCGGTCGTCCAGCCGTTGGCACCACCATCTACATGGTCCTTGCCATCGCCCATATTAAAGATGAACAGATCCGAACCGCCGCCGCCATACAGGGTATCATCCCCGATGCCGCCTATCAGCGTATCGTCGTCATCCCCGCCAAGCAGAAGATCGTTACCGTCCCCGCCACTTAGCGTATCGCGCCCGGCACCGCCCGAAAGGGTGTCGTCGCCTTCTTCGCCATACAGCTTGTCGTCACCGCCACCGCTATCGAGTGTGTCGTTGCCCGACCCGCCATAGAACGTATCCTTGCCCCAGCCCCCGGTCAGGGTGTCATTGCCAGAACCACCATCGAAATAGTTGTCACCACCATCGGCATTAAGAATGTCATTGCCATCGCCGCCAAGGAAGGTGTCATCGCCCCAGGCCCCATGGATGGAGTCGTTGCCATCCCCGCCCCAGACGGTGTTTTTGCCGCTGCCAACGTCGATATTGTCGTTGCCCGACCCGGCCGAGACCGTGTCATTGTCACTGCCCGCCGTGATGGAGTCATTGCCGCTGCCGGTTTCGATATAGTTGCGACCCTCGCCAGCGCCGATGGTGTTGTTGCCGTCTCCGGCAAAGATTTTGTCATCGCCGGAACCGACACTGATGCTGTCGTCTCCTGCGCCGGTCCAGACGGTATTGCGCCCCTCACCGGCAGAGATTTTGTTATCTCCGCCTTCGTCATAGATGATGTCGTCGCCAGAGCCGCTGCTGATCGTGTCATTCCCGGTGCCGGTCCAGACGACATTGCGGCCTTCGCCCGCACTGACAAAGTTGTCACCGTCGCCGCCAATGATCGTGTCATTGCCACTGCCGGCATACAGGGTGTCCTTGCCGTCACCGGTTTCGATATAGTTATTGCCTTCATTGGCATAAATGATGTTGTCACCATCGCTGGCAAAGATCTTGTCATGACCGCTTCCAGCCGTGATGTAATCATTGCCGGCACCGCCATAGATGGTGTTGTTGCCTTCGCCGCCATGCACCGTGTCATTGCCGGAACCGGCATCTATATAATCATGGCCGTCATCACCGGTGACACTGTCATCACCGTCCCCGGCATAGATCACATCATTGCCATTCCCGCCCCAGATCGTGTCATTGCCGGCATTGGTCGATACCGTGTCATGACCGCCACCGGCACCGATGGTATCGTTGCCCGAACCGGTTTCGAAGGTTTCATTGGCATCCGTCCCCCACAGGGTTTCGTTGCTGTCTGCCAGTTCTTCGATCGTGACTTCCAGAATGGCCGTTGTCGTTGCCGTATCGTCACCATCCCGGGACTGAACAGACACCGTCAGTTCGAACGTACCGGAATAGTCGCTTGCCGCGGTGATGGTCAGCCCGACCAGCTGTGCAGCCCCAAGCGTCCAGCTTCCATCGCCGTTATTGGTTCCGGCAGACAGGCGTGCGCCATCGGGAACCCCGGAAATCGTGATCGACAGGGTTTCACTGCTGTCCGTGACCGCAGCATCAATATCAAGCGGAACACTGTTGCCTTCATCCCCGCTGGCGTCCGACACCTCAAGCGTTGGTGTATCGGCAACGCCGGCAACGTCCACAGTAATGGTGTCATTGACACTCGCACTGTCATTGCCATCGGCTGATGTCACCGTGACGTTCAGATCGAACGATCCGGAATAGTCATCGGGCGGCGTGATGGTCAGGCCGTCAAGATCGCCTGCCGACAGGGTCCAGGTGCCATCACCATTATCGGTTCCGGCCGACAGGGTCGCCCCATCGGGCACACCGGAAATCGTCACCGACAGGGTTTCGGATGCGTCGCCAAGCCCGGCACTGATATCAAGACCGATCGCGCTGTCTTCGTTGCCCGATGCGTCGGAAACCGCAAGGTCCGGCGCATCGGCAACCGCGGTCACACCAACCGTGATGGTATCACTGATGCTTGATGTGTCATTGCCATCGGTCGATGTGACCGTCACATCCAGATCAAACCCGCCGGAATAATCTTCGGGCGGTGTGATGGTCAGGCCGTCAAGATCGCCTGCCGACAGGGTCCAGGTACCATCACCATTATCGGTTCCAGCCGACAGGGTTGCCCCATCGGGTATACCGGAAATCGTGATCGAAAGGATTTCGGACGCGTCGCTCAACCCGGCGCTGATATCAAGGCTGATCGCGCTGTCCTCGTTGCCCGATGCATCGGCAACCTCAAGACTTGGCGTATCGGCAACCCCGGCCACATCAACCGTGATGACGTCACTGGTTGATGTACTGTCATCACCAGACGTTGAAACGGCAGTAACCGACAGATCAAACGACCCGGAATAATCATCGGCCGGTGTGATCGTCAGACCTTCAAGCTGGTCCGAACTCAGCGTCCAGGTGCCATCACCATTGTCGGTTCCTGCCGACAAAGTCGCCCCGTCCGGAACGCCCGAAATCGTGATCGTCAGCGTTTCGGTGCTGTCATTCAGCCCAGCAGCAATATCAAGCGAAATGCTTGTATCTTCATTGCCGCTTGCATCGGCAACCGACAGGGTCGGGCTTTCTGCTGACGGGTCATAAAGTTCGCCATCGACATAGATTTCAAGATTTTCGACATTGTCGACTTCGACACCCAGTGCCTCAAGCGTAAGGCTGCCCTCACCGCCAGATGCAATGTGGTCCTGCAAATCCTGAAGCGCATCAAGAACACCATCGCCCGAAAGCTGTTCCGAGGTCAGATACAGCTTCAGGGTATCGGTCTGACTACCACCATCAACAATGCCCGTGCCCTCGCCGGTCAGATCGACCGTATAGCGGATTTCATCCGACCCTGATTCGCCATACAGCTTGTCATCGCCCGACCCGATCAGGATATCGTTCGAATTCCCGCCATAAAGCGTATCGGTGCCCTCACCGCCATCAAGGGTGTCATGACCGCTGCCGCCAAGGATGGTGTCGTTGCCCGCACCACCATCAACGGTGTCGCTTGAACTTCCGGCATCGATGTAATCATCCCCGGCACCGCCGGTAATCGTGTCTTTGCCGCCGCCGCCAAAGATGGTGTCATTGCCTTCACCGCCATCGACAGTGTCATGCGAACCACCGGCATTGATGTAATCGTCACCGGCACCACCGGTTATCGTGTCCTTGCCGC
>NZ_PGTS01000010.1 GCF_002844235.1 Thalassospira povalilytica
GGCATGTGAAGAACCGGCACGCAGGTCAACCGTTAGCTTTGCGTTAATTGGTGTTTTCGCCCCAGCGGCGGATGCTGGCTTCGAGCATGTTTTGCATGGCGTCATCGGCCAGCAGTTTGAGAATCGCCTGGGTGATGCGGCCGCGCAATGCGCCGGTATTGCATTCGGAGCGGTGCGACATGGTCAGATAGAGATTTTCGGTACTGACCGGGGTCTCGTAGCTGCGGATATTGGTGATATGTTCGCGCGCCGCCACGGCCTTGCCGGGGAATTCTTCGTAAATCAGATATTCACCGCGATTATAGGACAGCATGCGCAAGCCCTGTTCGAGGCTGGGCACTTCGGTAATGCTGAGATTTTGCGCCGCATAGGTATCAAAATCCTGACCGAAGCTGTTATTGATCACGGTCAGGCCTTCGAGCCCGCGCAAATCAGACCAGTGTTGATAATTGAGATCAAGATTATCGCGGGTCCAGATGACGGTGCGCGTCCCCTGAAACGCCGGATAGAAATAATCCATATATTCGAGCCGCGGCAGTGTCAGGAAAGCCCCGGCGATCATATCAAGGGTGCCGTCACGCATGCTTTGCTGCACACGGCCCCAACTGCCGGCATGCAAGACTTCGATCCGCACCCCGGCCAGTTCACCAACCTGTTTGAGAAAGTCGGCCGCCGCCCCTTCGAGGTGCTGTCCATCAGCCGATTGCCATAGATAAGGCGGGTAGTCCGGATTGCCCGATGCCAGAAGATGGCCGCAATCGCGCGATCCGTCAGCATTCCGTTTGAAATGCCCGGTTCGCTCATCTGCAAATGCGATATCTGCACCAAATGCACAGGCCATCGCCGCAGCCAGGACGACCAACATCCTTTTCATGCAGAGCCAACTCCTTGTTACCTCAGCCATGGCACGCCGACATTCCCCATATGTGGTGAGACACCACCAGAATTTCCCGAGGGGCCGGTCGATTATTTTGACCTGCCAGACATCCGCCGTGCCGATCCGTTCCACCAAACCGCGCCAGAGCCCGTATCACGGCCTCAAATCACTGGTCCAAATCACCGGCCCGAAACTTGGTCCGGGAATCGGCATCGAACATCAAAACCATGGCAGCAAATCCGCACACCAGACCGGTTTTCAGTCAAGTCGCCATCAAGCCATCTGCAACCTGATCGCAACCTGACTGCAACCTGACTGCAAACCATCCGTAAATCGCCGACCATCCCCCTATAAAGGATAGGTGTTTGGGTTGGAATTTACAGCTTTTGTTTTCAACCAGGAATCGAAAACGAAAAAGCCGGCCTTAACAGCCGACTTTTTCTTTGATTTCCGGACGTTCCGAAGCGCAGAAGCTGGGCTGTGGAACGTTATATCCGTATGCGATCGTGCGAGATCAGCCTGTAATCAGGCCGAACGACGCTTCATGCCCTGATTGCCACCACGGCCTTCGGAGCGGCGCGGGCGATCAGAGAAATCACGGCGTCCGCCGTCACGACCGGCATCACGGCCACCATCGCGACCACGGAAATTGCCACCGCGATCACCACGCGGCTTGTCGGCAAAACGACGTTCGTCACGGTTGCCGCCTTCGCCGCGACCTTCACCACGGGGGCGGAAGTTGCCACCGCGATTGCCACCGCGTTCTTCACGATCACCGCGCGGTGCACGATCATCATTGTCAAAGCGCGGTTTGCGATCATTGCGGAATTCGCGGTCATCACGACGCGGACGATCGGCAAAATCACGACGGCCACCGTCACGGGCACCATCACGACCGCCATCACGGCCACCGAAACCGCGCGCTGCGCGTTCACCCTGGAAGCCGCCTTCGCGGCCACCTTCACGGGCGCCATCGCGACCGGCATCACGACCGCCGCCAAAGCCGCGACCACGACCACCGTCACGGCCACCGCCGAAACCACGACCACGGCCACCATCGCGACCGCCGCCAAAGCCGCCACGACCGCGACCACCAAAGCCACGACCAGCGCCTTCACGGCCACCTCGACCACCACCGGAACGCGGCGGCGGGGGCGGAGCATGGAATTCGTGATCTTCGTCGATATCGACATCCTGCTTGATGATGCGTTCGATGTTGCGCAGCAGACGAATGTCACGCGGTTCGCAGAACGAAATCGCGGTACCTTCGGCGCCACCACGACCGGTACGGCCGATACGGTGGACATAGCTTTCCGGATCGTGCGGCAGGTCATAGTTGATGACATGCGTGATGCCCGGAACGTCAATACCACGTGCAGCAACGTCGGTCGCAATCAGAACCGGGAAACGGCCATTGCGGAAGTTGCGCAGGATTTTCTGACGGATGCGCTGCTGTTTGTCGCCATGGATCGCGTCACTGTCGACACCTTCATCGCGCAGCTGGAACGACAGCTCGTCCGCATCGGCCTTGGTTTTGGTGAAGACCAGAACACGTTCGACTTCGTCACGGTTCAGCAGCTGAACCAGAAGCGACATCTTGTCATGGCGTTTCACGAACATGCCACGCTGGGTCACACGTTCGGTCACGCTTGATTGCGGGGCGGTTTCGACCTTGACCGGGTCTTTGAGCAGACGGTCGGTCAGATGTTTGACTTCGGCCGGCATGGTTGCCGAGAACATCACCGTCTGGTGGTTGTTCGGCAGCAGTTCGGCAACGGTCAGAACATCTTCGGAGAAGCCCATGTCAAGCATACGGTCGGCTTCATCAAGGATGAAGACTTCGACATCGTCAAAGCGAACCGTGTTGCGCGACATGTGGTCAAGCAGACGACCCGGGGTCGCAACCAGGATATCAACGCCACGGCGCAGTTCCTGAATCTGCGGGCCCATCGGCGAGCCGCCATAGACAACAGAAGAAAACAGGCGGATGCCTTTTTTGAAGTCACGCAGGCACTGGCCGATCTGGGTCGCCAGTTCGCGGGTCGGCGCAAGAATAACGGCGCGCGGCTGACCCGGTTTCGGACGCTGCGGGTTTTCAGCAAGACGCTGCAGCAACGGCAGGCAGAAAGCGGCAGTTTTGCCGCCACCCGTATGGGAAATACCCATAAGGTCACGCCCTTCGAGAAGTGCCGGGATCGTCGCAGCCTGGATTTCGGTCGGCGCGGAGAAACCAGCAGCTTCAACATTGCGCAGCAGGGGCTCGATCAGGTTGAGCCCATCAAAATTCGTCATAAAGGATAGCCCTTCGTTTATCCGGTCGGCGCCATGTTCACGCCAATGGTGCCTGCTCAAACGCAGTCGAGACCGGTGCATGGCAAAGCAGCCACTGCGTCGGACCCTGCATGAGAGGCAAATGATGTGAGGTTACGACGTCATCACGTCGAAACCGCCCTCGCCTTGTTCATACAGTTCCTGACAGCTCATTCTGTCTTTGCAAGCGAAGGAATGAGCCGGGTGATACAGATGTCTTGCGCATAAGTCAATCAAATGCCTGCGCCGGGCAGCCATGCAAAAACGCGCAGATGACACATTCAACCAAGGCGATTTACGGTTTCGTTTACGATTTGCGGTAAATAATTCAATCGCCACAATCGCTTGTAAGGGGAAAGTTATGCGGTTCCGGGTTGTTACGGGGATATTTTCCATTCCCGCCATTTGTTTACTTGTGCTGCTTGCCATCATCGCAACGGTCGCACTGAATTACCAAACCAGCCTTCGTAACGGGAAATTCGAACAGATTTCCCATCTGACCGAAGGCGCTGTGACCATCGTCAACAGCTATGTCGCCAAAGCCAAAAGCGGCGATATGAGCGAGGACGAAGCCAAGGCTGCGGCATTGGCAATCCTGAATGCCTATCGGTTTGACGGCGCGAACTATATCTATGCGTCCGATTACAGCCATTGCATGGTGCTTGATCCGTTAAGCCCCGAAGATGTCGGCAAATGCAACCCCGACAGCAAGGTCCGCAACATGATCGTCAATACCGCCAAGGCCGGCGGTGGCATCATCACCTATGAAACCAAGAAACCCGGCGAAGGCGACAAGCTGATTGAAAAGGCCGCCTATGTCCGCCCGATCAAGGAATGGGGCTGGGCGCTGGGTGCGGGTGTCTATATGGATGACGTGCAGTCGGAATTCATGTCGATCATCCAGCATATCGCGGTCATTTCGATCATTGCCATTGTCATTGCAGGGTCCCTGTCCTGGGTTGTCGGCACGCGAATCACGCGCAGCATCGTCGGTTTGAACAGTTCAATCCGCACAATCGCCGAAGGCAATTACGATGCCCCGGTCGAAGTCGAATCGCGTTTCGTTGAAATCGGCGATATGGCGCAGGGCGTTCTGGCATTGCGTGACAAATCCGCACAGGCACAGAAACTTGAATCCGATGCGGCCGTTCAGAAGCAGAAAGCCGAAGAAGAACGTCGCAGCAATATCCGGTCAATCGCCCAGAAACTTGAAAGCGAAGTTGGCGGCATTGCCGGGGCACTTGACCGTTCGATCCAGCGCAGCAACGATCTTGCGATCAGCATGGCCCACAATGCCGACGGCATCCTGGGTCAAAGCCAGCAGGTGGCATCGGCCGCCGGTGAAGTATCGCAGAATGTCGATGCGGTTGCGGCCGCGACCGAAGAACTTTCATCCTCGATCACGGAAATCAACGTTCAGATTTCCCAGATGTCGCACACTGTTGAACGGGCAACCGATGAAAGCCAAAGCGCATCGAACGATGTTGCCGGCCTGTCGGAAACGGTCGAGAAGATCAAGGAAATCATCGGCCTGATCAATGACATTGCCGGCCAGACCAACCTTCTGGCCCTTAACGCAACCATCGAGGCGGCCCGTGCGGGCGAAGCCGGCAAAGGCTTTGCCGTGGTGGCAAACGAGGTCAAGAACCTTGCGACCCAGACTGCCAAGGCAACCGATGAAATTGCCGCCCAGATCAATGCCATTGTTGATGGAACCGAACGTGCCGTAACCGGCATTTCACGGGTTTCGGAAACCATCGAACAGGTGCGCAGTGCATCCACCGCAATTGCCGCGGCCATCGAAGAACAGGGTGCGGCGACCCAGGAAATTTCGGGCAACGCAAACCGCAGTGCGGATGGCGTGAAACAGATTTCCTATAGCGTTGATGAAACCATGAAGAACGCGCAAAGCACCACCGATGATGCCGACGAACTGAAATCGGCATCGGCCGAACTTTCGAACCGTTCGGCCGAGCTGACCCAGATCATTCATCGGTTCTCGGGCGATCTTTTGAAACAGGCCGGGGATTGATCCCGACCCGATCAACCGACTTTGAACGACATTAAACAAGAAAGGGCCGAACGATTTCGTTCGGCCCTTTTTTCATGTCTGACGTCAAGGGTACGAAACGCACCGCCCCAATGATCATTCTGCGGGAAGGTCATTTTCCTTGCGGAACGGGTGAGCCGGATAAACGCCCAAAATGCGAACTTCGTGCGAGAAGAATTGCAGTTCTTCGAGCGCGTGGCGCAGACCAAGCTGTTCGGGATGGGCTTCGACTTCGGCAAAGAACTGGGTCGCGGTGAAGTGGCCTTCGACCATGTAGCTTTCAAGCTTGGTCATGTTGATGCCGTTGGTGGCAAAACCGCCCAGTGCCTTGTAAAGGGCGGCGGCAACGTTGCGCACCCGGAAGACGAAACTGGTCACAACCGGGGTGCCGTCATTGGCGATATCAAGCGGCTCCCGGGCGAGAATGATAAAACGCGTGGTGTTGTGGGCGGCGTCTTCGACCTCGGTACGCAGCACATCAAGGCCGTAAATTTCAGCCGCCAGAACCGGGGCAATCGCGGCAATGGATTTATCGCCGCGATCGGCGACTTCCTTGGCGCAGCCGGCCGTATCGGGACCGACCACCGCATTGACACCGAGTTCCTTGCGCAGTTTGCGACATTGGCCAAGGGCGTGCACGTGGCTGTGGATTTCCTTGATGTCTTCGATCTTTGTGCCCGGTACGGCGACCAGCGCATGGTTAATGCGCAGGAAGGTTTCACCGATAATATGCACGCCCGATTCCGGCAGGATGTGGTGCACATCGGCGACACGCCCGGCCAGGGTGTTATCAATCGGGATCACCGCCAGTTCGACTTCGCCTTCTTCCAATGCACTAAAGGCGCCTTCAAAGGTCCTGTAGGGTACTGTCGTTGCACCCGGAAAGGCGCGACGGGCTGCCTGATCTGAATAGGCACCGTGCATTCCCTGAAAAGCGATCCTTTGTTGCGCTGGCATCTGGCTGTTTCCTGATAGTTTAGACGGACTTGTATCAACCGCCCCGAACAGGCGGCCTGATAGAAAACCCCAATTGGGGCGCGAACTCAATCCAATGTTTGGAAATCAGGCCCCGAGAACCTGACGGGCCCGTTCGAGATCTTCGGGCGTGTCCACGCCAAGCGGCACGCCATCCACCAGCGCCACCGCAATCACCATGCCGTTTTCAAGCGCACGCAACTGTTCGAGCTTTTCACGGCTTTCAAGTTCGCCCGGCGGCAGGGCAACAAAGCGGTCCAGTGCCGCACGGCGATAGGTATAAAGCCCGATATGATGATAAAGCGGCCCGTCACCATAAGGCGCGGTCGCGCGCGTGAAATAAAGCGCCCGGGCAACACGGCCATTGCCAAAGGCGGCCACCGCCTTGACCACATTGGGGTTGGTGCGTTCTTCAATGCGGGTGATTTCAGCAGCCAGCGTTGCAATATCGACCGCCGGATCATTAAGCGGTTCAAACACGGCGCGGATATCGGCGGCATCAATGGTCGGCAGATCGCCCTGCACATTGACGACCGCATCATATTTGCCGTCGGGATCGAAAGTTTGCAGCGCCTGATGAACACGATCCGATCCGCTGGGCAGATCCGGGTCGGTCAGAACCGCGATACCCCCGGCCGCTTCGACCGCATCGGCAATTTCCTGTTCGGCACAGGCCACCAGAACCGGGCCAATCGCGGCCTCGTTCGCGCGTCGCCAGACCTGAACGATCATGGGTTCCCCGCAAATATCGGCCAACGGTTTGTTGGGCAGGCGGGTAGAGGCCATGCGGGCAGGAATTACAACAACTGGATTGCGCGGCGTCGACATTTTGGAACTCCGGTCAGGCATAAATTCCCTGTGTTTGATCTCGCGCAATGCGTGTTCGATCAACGCGATGGCAAAACACGGGTGTGAATCGGCGCGACATTAGCCGGTTTTGGGGAGTTTACGAAAGACGGAAATGTTTTTCAGATGCTACTAGACGAAAGTTCTAGAGCATCCGTTTTCGCCTTGGTGTTTAAGAAAGGTTGATGCAAATCGCTGAAACGTATAGTTTCCCACCGAACAGTTTTGCCTGCGGTAACATGTGTGTTTCTCAACTACGAGGATTGCCAGGGGGGCGCATGGATGAACTGACTATAATGAGAAACCTGAGAGTGATTAGGCTGTAACGGGGTCCCGTCATGAACACGATGGAAATCAACAAGATCGTCGCCGGAGTCATCTGCGCCGTACTTCTGGTAGTGGTTGTCGGCAAAATTGGTGGCGCACTGGTTCATCCCGATGAACTGGAAGCACCGGTTTATCCCTTCTCCGAGGATCTGATGGCGGGTGCGAGTGCCACGACCGCAGCAGCACCGGCTGCGCCGGCCGGCCCGGAACCGATTCTTGCGATGCTGGCATCGGCTGATCTTGCCGAAGGCGAAAAAGTCTTCAAGAAATGCGCATCCTGCCACGATGTCGAAAAAGGCGGCCCGAACAAGACCGGCCCGAACCTTTATGGAATCGTTGGTGCGGCCTTTGCGCATAAAAGCGACTTCTCCTATTCCGATGGCATGGCCAACCATGGCAGCAATTGGGGCTTTGAGGAGCTGAACGAATTCCTTTACAAGCCGCGCGATTACATCGATGGCACGAAAATGAGCTTCGGCGGCCTGAAAAAGGCATCTGATCGTGCTGCTGTCATTGCATGGCTTAATACCAAATCCGACAATCCGCTGCCGCTGCCCGATCCGGCAGAAGCTGCTGCGACCGAACAGGGTGCTGCCGAAGAAGCTGCTGCACCGGCCGAAGGTGAAGCTGCTGCGCAGTAAGCGGATGTGACGTCGTCAGATTTTTCTGATCAGACATTGATTTTTCACAGGGGACAGGTAACTGTCCCCTGTTTGCGTTTGGTGGTCGCGTTTTTGCCGGGACCAGCAGGCAGATGTTATTTGCCGGCCCGATATCGGGTGTTCTGGCAGGCCCTTTGATGCCAACTTCATTCAGGAATGTGCTTTCATGGAAAATCTCGACCGCTTTTTAGAGATCGCCCACAAACTGGCCGATGCGGCCCGCCCGGTTGTGCGCAAATATTACCGCACCCCGGTTGCCGTCGACGTGAAAGCAGATGACAGCCCGGTCACCATTGCCGATCGCGAAGTCGAACGCACCATGCGCGATATCCTGAATGCCGAATTGCCCGATCACGGCATCCTTGGCGAAGAACACGGGCGCGAAAATATCGATGCCGAATATGTCTGGGTTCTTGATCCGATTGACGGCACCAAATCATTCATTTCCGGCAAGCCGAGCTTTGCCACCCTGATTGCACTTTGCCACCGGGGCAAACCGGTGATGGGCATTATCGATCAGGCGATCACCGATGAACGCTGGGTCGGGGTGATGGGCAAGCCCAGCACCATGAACGGTGCCGAAATCAGTGCGCGTGAATGCGAAGACTTGGCAAGTGCGACCTTCTTTACCACCGCGCCCGAACTTTTCCGCGACAAGACGTTTGCCGCCTATCAGGCGGTTTCCAAACAGTGCCGGGTTCCGATGTACGGGGTTGATGCCTATGCCTATGGGCTGACCGCGCTTGGTCTTGCCGATACAGTGGTTGAATGCGGGCTTCAGGCCTATGATTTCTGTGCGCTGGTGCCGGTCGTCGAAGGGGCTGGCGGGGTGATGACCGACTGGTCGGGCAAGGAACTTGGCATCGACAGTGCCGGTGATGTTGTCGCAAGCGGTGATGCGCGCTGCCATGCCGATGTTCTTGCCACCATCAAGGGCGCGATGGCGTAATCGCACACGGTTTCCGACCCGCCAAACAATCAACGATCCGCCCTGCCCGATCGCTGGGCGGCTCTACTGTTTGCTCCACTGTTAACTCCCTTGGCTTCGGCCCACCCCGATCCGTCGGCGCAATTGTTATTTCACGGTTTTTCGGGCACACTTTTGCGATGAAACAACCAGTCGGGGAAACAACCAGTCGGGTCGGGCGATGTTTGAATGGGTGATCATTCTTTTTCTGGGATCGGGGCTGGTTTACGGGCTGTTTTCCCGCCGCCTGCAACGGCGCAATATTTCATCACCGATGATGATGGTTATAAGCGGGGCACTGATTGCCTTGCCGCTTGGCATCTGGCATGAGGCGCCACTTCGGGCGCTGAGTGGCGGGCTTCATTTCGCCACCCGTTTTGCCGAGATGACGCTTGCGATCATTCTGTTTCTTGATGCTGCGGTTCTGAATTATCGCAAGGAACAGGCGGCCAAGAACATTGCGTTGCGGCTACTTCTGATTGGTTTGCCGCTGACCATTTTGGCGACCTGGGGCTTTATTGTCGGGCTTGATGACAGTGTGCGGCTGATCCCGGCACTTATTCTTGCACTGATTGTCAGCCCGACCGATGCCGCCCTTGGCCGTCCGGTTCTTGAGAATCGGGACGTGCCCGACCCGGTGCGCCAGGGCATCAATATCGAAAGCGGGCTTAATGACGGGCTGGTCTTGCCGGTCTTTACCACGGCGGTTTTGCTTGAAGCCAATCTTCTAAGCAACGGGCATCAGGGCTGGATCAAGGAAGCGTTGCTTGAAATTTCGGCAGGTGCCGGGATTGGCATCGGATGCGGGTTTGTGCTGGGCAAGATCGTCAATCATGTGGTGACCCGCGACATGATTGTTGACCGGTTTGAACGGCTGCTGGGTGTGCTTGCCGCGATCCTGATTTATCTTTTGGCCGAACAGCTTGGCGGCAACGGCTTTGTCGCGGCCTTTGCCGGGGGGCTGTCGCTTAATATTTCCAGTGACCGGGTGCGCGACACCATCGAAAGCTTCGGCGAGGCAGAGGCAGAACTTCTGACCATGCTGACATTCTTTGTGTTCGGGATGATTGTCGTGCCGGCGGTGTATGAAAGCTGGACCTGGGAGATGCTGGCATTCTCGGTTGCAAGCCTTGTGATCCTGCGCCCGCTTTGTGTGTGGATCTGCATGATCGGGTCGCCCTACAGCCCGGGGGAAAAGCTTTATATCGGGTGGTTCGGGCCGCGCGGGATTGCCTCGGTGATCTATATGCTGATCATGGCGACCCTGATTGATCCGGGCGAATTCATGCCGCTTTTTGCCGCCGGAACCATGATCATCTGCATCAGCATCGTCGCCCACGGCATCAGTGCCGCCCCGGCATCGCGCGCCCTTGTGCGCTATCTGGCAAAAAGATCCGCCAAGGATTGAGATGCCACCATTGATCCGCCGCCGTGGCTGGAATGGGGGGCCGGGATGGAGAATTGGCTTGTCTTTCGCCAGCATCCCATATCAGGCATGTGACCGGACCTTCATGACTGATGCTCGTGCCTGATGCATGTGGCCGGTGCTTGTAACCGGTGCCGCCCTCCAATAGCTGAGGCCAATACGTCCCCTGCCCGGCCCGCCAATACAGACCGGGCGCGCGCATGACAAATCACGGCACGGCATGGCCCCGCGAGATGCCGGATGGCGCAGGATGGTGAGGGCGCAGGGTGGTGATGGCGCCGGATTACGACGGAGGGTGAAGGAGGCCTTCCGGGGTGCAAGGCCCGACTATTGCTGGCTGATGGCCAGCCGTGCGCCAAGGGTAATGAACATGGCACCAAGGGCGCGCTGCAACCATGCGCCAAGTTTTCTGTGGCCCCTGATCCGAATGGCTGCCGCCGCGACCATCAGGACAAGGCTGCTTTCAACCACAAGCCCGATCAGATTGACGACAGATCCCAGCACCAGAAACTGCATCGCGCCATCACCGCTGTGCGGATCAACAAATTGCGGCAGAAACGCCATGAAAAAGATCGCGACCTTGGGGTTAAGCACATCAATCATCACGCCCTGTCGCCATGCCTGAAAGACCGTCATCGGCCTGGTGGAAATGGCAATGGCCGGGGTACTGTCATCATTCCCATCACGGCCCGGTTTACCTGCAAAGCTTGCGCGCAACGCCCCGATGCCCAGCCACACCAGATAGGCCACCCCGACCCATTTGACGATGGCAAAGGCAAGGGCCGACGTCGCAAGGATCGCCGATAGACCAAGAGCCGCAGCCAAGACATGCACAAAGGCGCCCGACACCACGCCAAAACTCGAAAACAGTCCGATCTTGCGGCCATGCACGGCGGTTTGGCCAACGATATAGGCCATATCAGGCCCCGGCGAGATATTGAGCAAAAAGGCCGCCATCAGAAACGGGCCATATTGCACCAGAAGATCGAACATCAAAGCTGCTCGCGGCCATAATAGATCAGATCGATTTCAAGCGCCTTGCCACCGGCCTCAAGCACCATGCTGGAAACCTGTCCGCGATGGTGGGTCTGATGATTGAACATATGACCCAGCACCAGATCACGCGGCATGGTATAGGCCCCGGCGGTGACCGACTGATAGGTCAGATCCGATGCAATTACATCGTCAGTCAGGGTTGCGATGAAATCGGTAATGTCCTGATCCTGTGCGATGCGCGCAGCACGCAAATCATCAAAATCGGCAAACAGAATGGTATCAAGCGCCATGGCAACCGGTGCGCCACTGAGCCGCGACAACCACAAGCGATCAGCGACCAGAAGATGGTTCAGGGTACGCATGATCGACGGAAAGAACGCCCGGCGCGGCGCATCAAGTGCGGCAGGCGGCAGGGCGGCACAGGCATCATAGACATGCCGGTTGGCCCAGGCATTGTAATCTGCCAGACGCTTGAAATAGGCCACACTGTTCATTCTGATCTCCGTTGACAGGCGGTTGCGCGACCGCAGTGCTCAGGGCTTGAGCCCGGTCGGACTACCGGCAACCTGTTCAAGCACGGCCGCGGCCGGTTTGGGAACACGTTTGGTCAGAATAACCACATTGCCCACCAAAGTCAGGCCCACACCCCAGATGACGTGGCTGGTCCAGTGGAAATCCTCAAACCAGGTCGACAGCAACAGTGCCACCACCGGAAACATCACCGAACTATAGGCCGCCCGATCCGGCCCGATCTTGCCCAGAAGGGTCAGATAGAAGCCGAATGCCAGCACCGATCCAAACAGCGACAGATACACAAGGGCCGCGATAAAGCTTGGGCTGGTATCGAAGGTCACCGGAATCCCGGCAAGCCCGATATAGGCAAACAGCAGAACCGAGCCATACAGCATGCCAAAGGCATTGGCCTGCAACACCGGAATGCCGCGCTCATGGTTGCGCGCCGAGGCCATATTGCCAAGCGATGCGATATAGCTCCCGGCAAGCGACACCAGAAGGCCGATGCTGCCCCCGGTCGCCAGATCGAATGCCGCAAGATCATCGGCAAATACCATCGCAATGCCCGAAAGCCCGATCGCCGCCCCGATCAGGGTACGGGTTTCGGGACGACGGCGGAAAAAGATCACGCCATTAACCATGTTCATGATCACGATGGTCGAAAACACCACCGCCAGCAGACCTGATGTCAAATGCGCACTGGCAACATAGATCAGAACATAGTTCAGCGAAAACAGGCACACCCCGAGTGCCGCCATGAAGAAATGATCGCGCATACCAAACCGCATCGGCAAACGACGCACCACACACCAGGCCATCAAAATAACGGTCGCCAGCGCAAAACGCAGGGCCACGGCGACTTCCGGCGCAACGGTAAGCTGATACTGAATGGCGATCCAGGTCGATCCCCAGATTAAAACGACAGCGGCATAAAGACCGAACATGGTCGGGGTGCTCCAAAAGAATTGAAGCAGCAATTTAAGCCAGAACCCACCCCGCACCAAACCAGCATTTTTGATCCATGCATTAGTCCAGCTAATGCCAATCCGCCCAATCTAATGCATCAGGCATCGAGGTTTGGCAGCGAACTGAATGGGGCGTGGGTTGGGGGAGGCGCGGGTTGGGTTCGTTCCAGTTCCAGGTGTAGGTCTGGTTCTGGGTCTGGGTTTGGGTTTGGGGTCAGCTGTGGGGCGCAGGGTTGGGGCTAAGTTTCGAGGTTGGGGGGGCTGGCTGTATATGGAGGAGCCTTGGAGTTTGGCTGTGGGAGTTGGATGCGGCGTTGTACTGTCGCCGTGTTGTGATGGGGTTTTGGCCGTGACTGGTGCCGGAGCTTTATCCGGGCTGCCGTATTAGCCGTTGGGCCGCGGTCCGGGTTCGGTTGGGGGACGAGGTGATCGCGCAAGGGAGATTGATGGTGAATGGCCGTTGATTGGCAGCATCGGTGGGAGGCATGGGATTTGCCGGGGATTTACCGGTCAGAGGGGATTGCCGGCGGGACCGGTCGCCGATGGCAACGGGCGTGACGGGTGACTTCAGGTGCAGGTGCAGGTGCAGGTGCAGGTGCAGGTGCAGGTGCAGGTTTGTCTATTCCCTGCACCTGACCGATCAAGGTAATTTATGGCCGGTTTCAGGCTTTTTTGCCCGGTGCCTTGGTCGTCGATGATGTGTCTGCGCCATCTTTTGCCGCCGTCGGAGCGGGTGTTTTCGCAGCGTCGCTGGATTTGTCATCGGGTGCCGAGGGGTCGGGTGGGCTCGACGCGCGGTCCGGGTCGGGATTTGCATCCTGATCCGGATCCGTAACCGGGTTTTCTGACGGATCACCGGCAAGTTCATCATCGCTGTCAGGATAATCCGTCGGCAACGCCGTGGCCGGGGTTCCGGCAGTCAAAGCCGCATTCTTTTCCGCGCGTTTGCGTTTCTGCCAGTCTTTCCAGATTTCAAGCAATTCAGCGCGTGACTGGAAGATCGGGATGCGGCGTTTGGGTTTGGCTTTTTGCTGTTCAACGGCAAGGCCGACTTCGATCACGCCATGTTCATCATCGGTCCGGCGCACGATCAGCTCAACCGTTCCGTAAGGCACACGATCGCCCAGTTCGACATCGCCAGACAGATCGCGTTTGAGGATATCGGCCACCGTCAGTTCGGCATCGTCTTCGTCCACGGCAAAGCCGTACAGACGGCCGATATCGGCAATATGGGTATCGGGCGGGAAGCTGAAATCGCCAAACAGGTCGATGTCATTGGCCCCCTCTGCCGGGCCGGCAAACAGCTGATCAAGCAGTTCGACATGGCGCGGCGGGGTGATGATATAGACCTGATCACCCGCCTGGATATGACCGGCCGAATGCGGGCGCAAAGAAGCACCATCGCGCAAAATCAGGCTGGGCCGTGCCCAGCGCGGAATGCGCTGACCGGTGGCAACCGCACTGGCTTCGTGCACGCGATAGACCACGATTTCCTGATTGGCATTGCCCGGCAGTTCCAGATCGATACGATCGACCGGCCCGTGACGGGGCGGCACGATTATGCCCAACCATTTCGCAACCCGCCGGATCGTCCAGCCCTGCAACAGAAGCGACGTGATGACGACGATGAAGGCGGTATTGAACAGAAGCTGGCCTTCGGGGATGCCTTCGACCATCGGCACGATGGCAAGCAGGATCGACACCGCCCCGCGCAAACCGACCCACGAAATAAAGGCGGTATCATTGCGCGAGAAATTAAAGAACATCAGGCACAGCCACACCGCGACCGGCCGCGCGACAAAGACCAGCACCAGTGCCAGGATCACACCCGGAACAATCACCGCCCCGAATTCGGATGGTGTTGCCAAAAGACCGAGCGTGACAAACATCGCGATCTGGGCAAGCCAGGTGGTGACATGCTGAAAACGCCGGACGCCAACACTCATATGCATCTTGCTGTTACCGGCAAACAGACCGGCGACATAAACGGCAAGAAATCCGCTGCCGCCCAGAATACTGGTCGCACCAAACAGGGCCAGCGCACAGGCCATGGTAATGATCGGCACCAGACCCGGTTCAAGTTTGACACGGTTGATCATCTGAACCAGCGCATAGCCGCCAGCCACACCAAACACCGTGCCAAGCCCGATTTGCAGGATGAAACGTTGCAGCAATTCAACAGCGATATTGTCGCCACCGCCCAGAATGATCAGTTCGACCAGCGAAATGGTCAGAAACACCGCCATCGGGTCGTTCGAACCCGATTCAACTTCCAGCGTGCTGCGCGTACGATCACGCAGATTGATCCCGCCGACCCGCAACAGGAAAAACACCGCCGCGGCGTCCGTCGAACTGACAATCGCCCCGAACAGCAATGCCACCAGCCAGGGCACATCGAGCACCAGCCAGGTCACACCGCCAATCACAAAGGTCGTGATCATCACCCCGATCGTGGCCAGCACCAGTGACGGGGCAGCGGCAATTTTCAGCGTTCGAAGCTGGGTTTCAAAGCCGCTGTCAAACAGGATCAGGGCAAGCGCGATCGAGCCGATAAAATAGGCCAGCGGCGCATTGTCAAACATGATGCCGCCAATGCCGTCTTCACCGGCACCAAGGCCGACAAACAGAAACACCAGCAGCAATGGCGCGCCGACCCGGAAACTGACAAGGCTTGTGAAAACCGCGACCACAACCAGAATCGATGCAATCAGGATTACCAGATTCATCGATTCAATCATGTTGGGGCTCCTCTGTCGGGAATGTCAGAACGGGATCAGTCGGCAATTCGCATCGCAATATCGCATCAGATACTTAGGAAATGATGACCGGAAATGCCACCACAGCAGATAGTTCCGAATTTCGTCCGAATTATGAAAGCCGATCAGTCATTTTCCAGTTGAGCCGGAACAAACATGGTTTCCTTTGCCGTCGACAGGGCAATTTCCGGAAGCACTTCGACAACGCCGGGCATTTCCTTGATCGTGTCGGAAACAAAGCTTTCGAGATGGGCGGTATCGCGCAAACGCAATTTGACCAGAAAATCAAACCGTCCAGTCATGTGATGACATTCAAGTACCTCGTCGGCCTTGATCAGCGATTTGACCAGTTTCTTGTTGCCCTTGGCCGGGTCGGTGCGAAGCCAGACCATGGCGGTCAGTGCGCGACCGATTGCCTGCGGATCAACCGCAATGCGATAGGCCTGAATGACCCCCTGTTCGCGCAGTTTGCGCACCCGATCATTCACCGCAGAAACCGACAATCCCACCTTGGTCCCCAAAACCGAATAGGACAGCGATGCGTCTTCCTGCAGGATGTCGATCAATTTGCGATCAATAGCATCCATTTATCTTCCCCCTGATGGATTATTGTCGACGGCCCTGATCTTACACGAAAAGCCGGCTTGCGCGAACTGTTCGCCAAAATCGGTGGGGCTGCCATGCGCAATTAGTATGATAAATCGCGCCGTGCAGACTGGATTTTTTCCAAAATCACGCTTATTCGTTGAGGATAATGGTTTTTTCACGCGCCACCACCGACAACACAGCCCTTAAGGGCGCCCTGCTGATGATTACTGCCGCGCTGTGTTTTGCGGCCATGGCGGTGCTTATCCGTTATGTCACGCGTGATGTTCATCCGTTCGAGGCGGCATTTTTCCGCAACTTTTTCGGCCTGTTGCCGATGGTGCCCTGGCTGATCGGCAATGGCCTTGGCGGATTGAAGACCGAACGGTTCAAGTTGCATTTCCTGCGCGGGGCATTGGGGTTTGGCGCGATGTCGTGCCTGTTTACCGCGCTTGCGATCACGCCGGCCGCCCAGGTGATTGCGATCAACTTTACCCTGCCGATCCTGACCACGGTGCTGGCTGCGATCATTGTGCGCGAAACAGTACGCGCACGACGCTGGAGTGCGGTTGCCATCGGCTTTGTCGGGGCCATGGTGATTATCCGCCCGTTCGGACAGGATTTTGAAACCGGTGCGATCCTGGCACTTTTTGCGACCCTGTTCATGGCGTGCGCGATGACGACGGTCAAAATGCTGTCGCGTACCGATAGTGCCAATGCCATCGTGACATGGATGGGGCTGGTCATGACGCCTCTGTCGCTGCCGCCTGCGATCTATTTCTGGCAAACGCCGAGCCTGTGGCAATTGTTCATCATGTTGCTGATTGCGGTCACGGGAACGGCTGGCCAGCAGCTTCTGGTGCGGGCCTATCGCACGGCCGATCAGTCTTATGTGATGATTTTCGACTTCCTGCGCCTGCCCTTTGTCGCGGCCATGGCCTTTGTGATGTTTGGCGAGGTGGTTGATCTTTGGACCTGGGCCGGGGCGGCATTGATTATCGGGTCGGCCCTTTATATCGCAAGGCGCGAAGCGGTTCTGGCCAAGCGCGCCAAGATGGCCGCCCGTGTCCCAACCACGGCCCCGGCCGATCCGCAAGCCATTCCGGCAACCAGACCGGATCGCCCCGAACAAAGCCCGGCTGATACCGATCAGCACAGTAATACCGGCGACAACAGACAGGAAAGAACACCCGATGCGTGATCGGTTCAACGCCCTTCCCCCTTATTTGCAGGCATCCGTCTTTGGGGTGATGGCGTCGATCAGTGCAGCGATTTTTTCGGTGTTTGTCCGACTTGCCACCGAACATATCGATCCGCTTCAGGCGGTGTTTTTCCGCAATCTGTTCGGACTGATCCTGATTGCGCCCCTGGCTTTTCGAAGCGGTCTGGCGCCGCTCAAGACCCGGCGTCTGCCAATGTTTGTGTTGCGCGCCGTGCTGTCGATGGGGGCAATGAGTTTCTGGTTTTCCGCGATTGCGGTAATGCCGCTGGCCGAGGCAACGACATTGAACTTTACCGTGCCGCTGTTCGGGACGGTTCTGGCGGCGATTTTTCTGGGTGAGCGGATCCGAAGATACCGGGTTGCGGCCCTTCTGGCCGGTTTTTGCGGGGTCCTGATCATCATCCGCCCGGGCAGCGAAACCATGCAGGTCGCCAGCCTGCTTCCGATTGCAGCAGCAATTTGCATGGCCAGTGCGGGATTGACGATCAAATCACTGTCACGCACCGAAAATCCGACGACGATCATTCTTTACATGATGGCCCTGACCACGCCGATGACCTTGATCCCGGCCTTGTTTGTCTGGCAAACACCGAGCTGGACGGCGATCGGCCTGATGGCGGCGGGGGCGTTCATGGCCAACATCACCCAGATTTGCAACACCAACGCATTCCGGGTTTATGATTACGGCTTTGTCATCGGGTTCAATTATTTGCGCCTGCCCTTTGTGCTGGTGATTGCATTGGTGATGTTTGGCGAAGTGCCCGAAATCTGGCTTGTGCCCGGTGCGGGACTGATTATCGGTGCGGCCCTGTTCATTGCGCGCCGCGAGGCCAAGCTCAATCGCGAAGCCAACCGGATCAAGCGTGGCCCGTCATCAACCGCAAGCGATCTTGACCCGCCGCCAGCCAAACCCTGATCGCCCCGCAACACAAAGGTTCCCTGATGATGCCCGGTTCAGTGACAACATGGTTTGAAGGCCAGCCTGCATCGATCCGGGCCAGTTTCTTTGCGCTTGCCGCGGCCGTCCTTGCGGCCTGTTTTACCCTGACCATCCGGTTTGCCACCGCGGAAATCCATCCCTATCAGGCGGTGTTTCTGCGTTTTGCCTTCGGGCTTTTATTGATGGTGCCGATGGTGATGAAGGCCGGGGTCGCAACCCTTGTCACCAGGCGCCTGCCCTTATTCGGGGTGCGCGGCGTTCTGTCAGCCGCCGAGATGTGTTTGTGGTTCATGGCCGTGCTGTATCTGCCGCTGGCCGAGGCGACGACGCTTAATTTCACTGTGCCGCTTTTTGGCACCATTCTGGCGGCTCTTGTCTTGCGCGAGACGGTGCGTATTCACCGCTGGCTGGCGGTTGTGATCGGTTTTGTCGGGGTGGGACTGATCATTCAGCCCGGAACCGATGCCATGCAACCGGCCAGTCTTTTTCCGATTGCGGCGGCCATGTGCATGGCCTGTGCCGGGATGATCACCAAGCAACTGGTCAGCACCGAAAGCACCACCTCGCTGCTGTTTTATCTGATGGTGATTACGACCCCGGTGTCATTGATCCCGGCACTTTTTGTCTGGCAGACGCCAAGCTGGACGGCCATTGGCCTGATGGCGGTAGCAGCCCTGATGATGAATGTGATGCAGATCTGTAACGTCAAGGCGTTGCAGCTTGCCGATTACAGCTTCTTTGTCGGGTTTTCCTATTTGCGATTGCCGATTATTGCCATCCTTGCCCTGATCCTGTTTGGCGAAGTGCCCGATATCTGGATCATTCCGGGCGGGGCGATGATTATCGGGGCGGCAATTTATGTTGCCCTGCGTGAACGCAAACTTGCGCGTAAAACGGCCAATGACAACAGCGTGACCATCCCGGCCCAGGACCCGCAGGGCGAAACAACCCCGCGCAAATAATCCGGTTTTACACGATTCCCGCACCGTTAAAATGGCGTGACAGAATAGCCTTGCCCGTTAAAGATATAATTTGGTATAGAAATACCAGATTAAGTGAAATCATCAAAAAAAGCGGGAGGCTTCACGCCATGCAGATCAAGGGTTCCATCGCCATTGTAACCGGCGCGGCATCGGGGCTTGGTGCGGCGACGGCGGCCGTTCTGGCCGGGGCCGGGGCGAAAATTGTTGCCTTTGATCTGAATGAAGCCGGGGCGAAGGCCACCGCAGAAAAGCTTGATGGTGTCGGGTTTGGCGTTGATGTGTCCGATGCCGTCAGTGTCGAAAAGGCGGTATCTGATGTGGTTGCGTCGGTCGGCACACCGTCCATTCTGGTCAATTGCGCCGGGATCGTGCATGGCGAACGCATTGTCGGACGCGAAGGCCCGGCCGATCTTGACGCCTTTGCGCGTGTCATCAATGTCAATTTGATCGGCACATTCAACATGATGCGGGTTGTGGCAAACGCCATGAGCAACAATGCCCCGTCGGCCAGTGGTGAACGTGGCGTGATCATCAACACCGCATCCATCGCCGCCTTTGAAGGGCAGATCGGACAGGCGGCCTATGCCGCATCGAAGGGCGGGGTGGCGTCCCTGACCTTGCCGGCGGCACGCGAACTTGCCCGCCACGGCATTCGGGTCGCGTCGATTGCGCCCGGCCTGTTTGGCACGCCGATGTTGATGGGACTTCCCGACGAGGTTCAGGAAAGCCTTGCAGCCAATACACCGTTCCCCAAACGTCTGGGCGATCCGGCGGAATATGGCCGGTTGGCGATGCATATTTGTGAAAATGAAATGATCAATGGCGAGACCATCCGGATTGATGGCGCGGTACGACTGGAACCGAAATAGTCCCGCATAACCGGTTCCGGATATGCTCCAATCACCGCAGCCACATGCACCCTGCCGTCCCCCACCGGCAGGGTGTTTTCGTTTTCAGGCGGCCTATTGGCCCGATGCCTTGTCACAGAAACTTGCCAGATCAATGTCCTTTTGCGTGACACCACCGGCATCATGGGTCGTGAGCGTCATTTCGACCTTGTTATAGACATTGAACCATTCGGGATGGTGATCCATCTTGTCAGCCATCAGGGCGACCCGGGTCATGAAACCGAAGGCCGCATTGAAATCGCCAAATTTGAAGGTCCGTTCGATTGACAGCCCGTCCTTGGCAAGCTGCCAGTCCTTCAGGGATTTCAGCGCCGTTTCGATGGCGGGTTTTTCAAGTTTTTTCATATCGTTGCCTCCTGACTGTTTTCCGGCATGGTGACCGGTCAAACGTTGCGGTATCAGACCATAAAAGGCGATCTAACCCAACAGGTGATGCACGCGGTCACGCAAGACCGGCAAAAGATCGGCTTCGAACCACGGGTTCTTTTTCATCCAGGCGGTGTTGCGCCAGCTTGGATGGGGCATCGGCAACAGATTGTCGGGCAGATAATCGGCAAAGCGATGCACGGTTTCGGTCATGGTTTTGGCCCGGCGTCGCCCCAGATAGTAGCCTTGCGCATATTGCCCGATCAGCAGGGTCAATTCGATATCAGGCATATGATCAAGCAAGGCACGATGCCAGGCCGGTGCACATTCGGGCCGCGGCGGCAAATCCCCGCCGCGATCAAACCGGCCGGGATAACAAAAGCCCATCGGCATGATCGCAAGCTTTGCCGGGTCATAAAAATCATCGACCGACAGATCAAGCCAGTCACGCAACCGATCACCGGACGCATCATTCCAGGGCAGACCGGTTTCATGAACCCGGGTGCCCGGGGCCTGCCCGATGATCAGAATACGGGCGCCCTTTGCCATGCGCACCACCGGACGCGGTCCCAGCGGTAATGCTTCGGCACAGATGCGGCATGCGCGCACATCGGACAGCAGGGCATCAAGTGCCCGATCCCCGCCCGGCGGGTCAATTTCTGGCAAATCACCACGCAAACCGGGCATGGGTTATTTGACCTCGGACTCTTGGATCACCCATTCCTCGGCGGCGGCATCGGCATACCATTCCTTCATCGCAGGCAGATCAAGGATCGCCTGCATATAGGCATTGCCAACCGGGTCAAGATCGACGCCATAGGTTTTGAACCGTGTTACCACCGGGGCATACATCGCATCGGCAATCGAAAAATCGCCAAACAGGAAATCCCCGCCCTGCCCATATTGCGTGCGGCACATTTTGAAAATCCCGGCGATGCGGGCGATATCCTTGTCCACGCCATCTGCCCGGCCCAGCCCCGGCAGGCTTTGGCGGCAATTCATCGGCATATGGGTGCGAAGGGCAGAAAACCCGCCATGCATTTCAAGCGACACCGCCCGCGCAATCGCGCGCACATCGATATCAAGCGGCCATAGCAAGGTGTCCGGGCGGCTATCGGCGATATATTCAAGAATGCCCAGGGCCTCCCAGATGGTTTTGGTGCCATCATAAAATGCCGGGACTTTGGCCGTCGGCGAGAAAACCGGGGCCTTTGCCGCCCATTCATCGGTTCGCAGCGGCACCAGCCGTTCTTCGAAATCGATCCCGGCCACTTTGAGGCCAAGCCATGCGCGCAGCGACCAGGATGAGTAATTCTTGTTGCCGATATAAAGAACGGGGCGCGTTTCCATGATGGTTTCTTTCTGTTCGGGGACGATGATCCCGTGGCCGGGACACCGGAACTATCGGGTGTTTGGATTTCGGGTTCAAGCCCATCTCGGGAATTTGATTTACCGTTTTTGATGCCCCGGACGTCGTAAAGATCAGAGGCGGCATTATTTCAGTTTGCCCCGCATGCATCATCTGGTTCAGGGGGCTTTATGCCGGTATCACTTCGTCGATTTGTCTTTGCCGCCGCGTCGCTGTTTGGTGTTGTCCATGCAAGTACGGCAATTGCCGATGACCAGCCCAAAGCACCAACCATCATGGCCCCGACCGAGGTGATTTATGAACATGTGGTGCATTCGGATCTTTTGGGCCGTGACATGCGGCTTCTGGTCTGGAAACCCGATCATGATGCGCCCAAAGTCGGGTTTCCGGTGATTTACAGCTTTGACGGGGAAACATCGATCACGGCCTTTGCCGAATTTGCCGCACAGGCCGGTGTTCTTGGCGCACGATACAAACTCAGCGCCCCGATGATTGTTGCCTTTGCCGAAATGCCCGGCGCGCACAGCAATGACCAGCGCATGTATGATTTCACCCCGTTTGCCGATACCTATGAGCTTCATGAACGGCCCAATATGCTTGAATGGCCGAAACTGGGCGGCGGGGATATTTACCTTGATGCGGTGATGACGGAATTCAAACCGTTCATCGCCGCGCAATATGCCATTGATGCGGATCGCGAAACCCTGTTTGGGCATTCACTGGGCGGGATGATGGTGTTGCACACGCTTGCCACCCGGCCCGATGCGTTTGATGCCTATGTCGCGGTCAGCCCGTCGCTTTGGTTTAACCGGCCGCAACGGTTTGACGAAATCAAAGATCTGATTGCCAACCCCGATTTCGCACCGGCCCGGCCAATACCGGTCATGATCACGGTCGGGGCCGATGAGTCGGACCTGACAGCATGGGACAAGATGCGCCTTCCCTCTGATCATCAGGAACGGCGCCTTAAATGGAAAAAGATCAATGCCATGGTCGATAATGCCCGCGCATTGGCGGCCCTGATCGCGCGCGATGGCAGTGCCAAGATCGATCTGGATTTCTCGGTGCTTGATCGCACCAATCACCATACCGCCAAGCCGATCACGATGTATCGGGCAATCGAAATGGCCATGACCCCGCGCGAGACCCCGTAACAGGCAACGGCAAGTGCGAGCGGCACGGGAGGCGCATCGGACGCGAGAAGCTCAACCGCGGCGAAAGGCGCGGCGGGAGCAAGAGGCGTGGCGGATGGCAGGGGTTGAAGGACTGGGGGCTGCATGACCGCGGGGCCGAATTACGGCATTACGGCGCTTCGGCTTTGCGGGGTTGCGGCGTTGCGCTGTTAAGGCATGACCGCCCAACCGCCGAAGGGTCACTTTGTGCAGGCAACCATGATTGTCATTACCGCACCCCCGCGCCCGATATGTCCGATGGGGCCAACGGGCCCGATGCAGGCGGACGGCCTGTTCGGACTGACCTGTTCAATCGGGCTGGCGGGGTTTTGTTTTCTGGAATTGCTCTGTGACGGTGGCAGCCTTAAGATCGAGACACATATCTTGTTCTGGCAGCCGGGCCGTGCCCGCAAATCTGTCAGCCATCCACCCGTCGCATGTCACCAGCAGGGAAGTCTGAAATTGTTCGACCACATTATCGCACGCGATCATTCCACCAACCCGATCACCATCACCCCGATTGCCGAGGGCGATTTCCAAAGCTGGCTTTCGGATCAGTCCGAAACCACCAAGGCCTGGGTGGCGGCAAACGGCTATGAGGCAAAGCGCGGTACGCAGCTTGCCCTGCCCGGCACCAACGGGGCGTTTGGATCGGTCCTGATCGGTTATGTCGATGATGCCAAGGCAATCTGGGATTTTGCCGGGCTTCCGACCAGCCTTCCCGAAGGTGTTTATGGCCTTTCGGCCAGCATTTCAGACAATGCGGCCCTTTATGAAAAGGCGGCCCTTGGTCTTTATCTTGGCGGGTATCGCTTTGACCGGTATCGCAAGGATGACGGCAAAAAGGACAAGCGCGCCAAAATCGCCCTGCACGACAATGACGCCACCAAGCGTGCGGAAAATGTCGCGCACGGTATCGGGCTTGCCCGTGATCTGATCAATATTCCGGCCAATGACATGGGCCCGGCCGAACTTGAAGCCGCAGCACGGACACTGGGCGAAGAGTTCGGCGCCAAGGTCAGCGCGATTGTCGGTGAAGAGCTTTTGAAACAGAACTTCCCGGCCATTCACACGGTCGGTCATGGCAGCGACCGTGAACCGCGCCTGATTGATCTTGTCTGGGGCGATGAGAATGCACCAAAAATCACCCTGGTCGGCAAGGGCGTGTGCTTTGACACCGGTGGCTATGACCTTAAGCCGTCCAGCAACATGCTTTTGATGAAAAAGGATATGGGGGGTTCGGCACAGGTTCTTGGCCTTGCGCGGATGATCATGGCGGCCAAGCTTCCGGTGCGGCTGCGCGTTCTGATCCCGGCGGTCGAAAACATGGTTTCGGGTCGCGCCTATCGCCCGAGTGACATTTTGCAAACCCGCAAGGGCATCACGGTCGAGGTCGGCAATACCGACGCCGAAGGCCGTCTTGTCCTGTCCGATGCACTGACCCTTGCCGCGGCAGAAGATCCGGAAATGCTGCTTGATTTTGCCACCCTGACCGGGGCGGCGCGCGTCGCACTTGGTCTTGGCCTGCCGGCACTGTTTTCCAATGATGATGATCTGGCTAACGGGCTTATGGAAAACGGTTTGGCGCTGAACGATCCGTTGTGGCGTCTGCCGCTGTGGGATGATTACCGCAGCCAGCTTGATAGCAAGGCCGCCGACATGAACAACATTTCCGGATCACCGTTTGGCGGGGCGATCATTGCCGCCCTGTTCCTGGACCGCTTTGCCGAAGGTGCAAAAAGCTGGGCGCATATCGATCTGATGGCCTGGAACCCGACCGACCGTCCGGGCCGCCCGACCGGTGGCGAAGCCCAGGGAATTCGCGCTGCTTTCAAGCTGATCGAAGATCGTTTCGGTAAGTAAACAATCATAAAAACCACCGGCAACGATTGTTGCCACCGCACGGATCAGGGATCACGGGCATATTACCTTCATGCTTTGTGATCCCTGGCTTACAGCCCGAAAACGGGTGACCGCGCGACCGTTTCAACCCAGAGCAAAAAAGCATCGACCTGCATATTTCCCAATAAGACCTTTGACATATGCGCAACCGTCAGGTAGACAGATTACGTATTCGTAACAAATTAATTGTTAGGCACAAGCATGTCGATCGAGATCAAACCGTCTCAGGCGCTCGACCTTTGGCGTATCGCGATTGTAGAAAGTGTGCGTCGGGATTCACCCGATCTTTCTGCCCGGCAAATGGCCTTGTTGCTTAATGTTTACCTGACCCCTGCCCCGCATACGGTGCGCGGCCTGTCAGAAGCCCTGAACATCTCCAAACCCGCAATTACCCGTGCACTGGACCGCCTGAGTTCGCTTGGCATGGTCAAACGCAAGGTCGACGAAGAAGATCGCCGTTCTGTCCTGATCCAGCGGACCGTCAAGGGATCGGTTTTCCTGCGTGAATTTGGCGATATCATCGTTTCGGCGGGCAAGGAAACCGAATGACCTGATCAGACTGGCCCGTAAAACACCGCCAGATCGACGATCAAAAACCCCGATCACGCTAGGTCATGAATGACATTCGGGGTCGCCGGAACCAAAAACCGGCATTTAGGACAAGAGCCCTTCCCCATTTTACATACGCATCATCTGATATGGTGAAAACGCGCTATATACAGACCAGTCGGTTTGTATGGCGTCTTTTTGCACCATATTGACCCGGCACGTTTTTATCAATGATAACAGATTGTTGCAGGCAGATCGGTCAGACGGAACTCATCCCACACATCGCAGATACCCGAACACACAGATCACAATGCCAATGATCAGTGACGGGTGCCCGCGACACTTTCGGGCATCTCGATCAGCGATAAAAGCCCGGCTGCGATGATCAAAATGCCACCAGAGACACGCGCAATGACATTTGTGCCGCCGCGTCTGATCAGCCAGGGCATGATCCGCGCGGCCCCCATCGCGTAAATCATTACGAAAGTGTAATCAAGAACCACAAAGGTTGCCCCCAGGATCAGCAATTGCGGTGCAAGCGGTGCCGTCGGGTCGACAAATTGCGGGAACAATGCCCCGAAAAAGGCAATTGCCTTGGGATTGCCAGCGGCAACAAGGAACCCTTCACGGAACAGCTTGCGCCGACTGACCGGCTCATAGACACCGGTATTTTTTATTTCGATACCGGTTTGGTCCTTGTTTTTCGGGGACTTGCGAAAGAATGACATCAAGCCGATGACCAGCAGGAAAGCAACACCGCACCATTTCACCACGGCAAAGGCGGCTGCCGATGTTGCAAGCACCGCCCCCAACCCGACAGCCGCAATCACCATCTGGATCATGTTGGCACTGACATCCCCAAGGGCGGTCATCAGGGTCGGACGCGCGCCATAGCGCAAGGCGTGAGACATGCCGATCAGAATACTGGGGCCCGGTGTCAGGACCATCAGAAAGACAAGGACAGTAAAACTCAGCCAGATTTCGAACGACATGGTGGGGCTCCGCTAAATTGCTTGCACCGGAATAGCACAGCGGGCCGGTCACACAATTGCATCCTGCGCAATCGCCCCATGCGTCCGTCGGCGCACGACAGATGTGGCGACAAGACGTACTGCCACAGACACCCCGGGGGCATGCCACGGCAATACCGCGAAGGGCCAACACGGGTGCTTGAGGCGTCCAGGAAAGTCGTGAAGGAGGAAGAGGGAAGAGGGGAGCTTGATGGCCTGTTGCCTGAGGCCAGAGGCGGGAGGCGGAAATTGGACGTTGGACGGGACGGTGGATGGTGGACGGTGGATGGCGGACAGTGGAGGGAGGCATATGGGCGATGTTTTGCATATCACGGTCACACGATCACCACCGCTGCCTGTTCCGGTTTGTCTGGAAGTGGGCCCGACACAGGAATGCCGGTGCCGCCCAGCACAGGTCGACACGCAGTCACGATCGGGGTGGATTGCGATCAAGGGTAATGGCGTAACGTCGCAACCAGATGAGCATCATGCAGGTACGAGCCGCGGCCTTATTCCTTCCCACAGCCTCAATGGTCGACATCGGGGCACACCGGCGACAGAGGCACTTACTTGGCAGGCCGGAGGAGGCAAGCCCTGGCATTGCCCCACCCCCTTTGATGGCGGTGACGGGTAACGCAAAGCAGGCACATCACAGGACAGCCCCCCGCCTAGCGTTTTTGGGCGTCACCCGGCCAGTGATCATAGAACATCCGGACCTGCACCGAACGCAGGGTATCGGGCGGCAGGAAGCTTTGCCCGGTACGCAGAAGCTTGTTCTGAAGGGCTGCGAAATAGCGGTTGGTAACCGGTGCAAACGGGCTGAAGGGCGGCTCGGGAACGATTTCCTCGCCCTTTTCCTTGGCGGCTTCGATTGCCTCGGCCTCGGCGGCAAGTTCTTCTTCGGTTTTGGGTGGCGGCGGGGGCAGCAATGCCGGGCCGCTATATTTGAAGGACCGCTTGCCCGCCGGACGGGTTTCAAACCGTTGCTTGGTATCGCGATACATCAGGCGTTGCAGATCAACAAGGAAGCCATTGATGATCTTTGGCAGGTTATGTTCGATCAGCGGCACGGCTTCCCTGCTTTGGGCTTCCAGCCAGATATGGAAAACGATCTGACGGATCGCACCGCTTTTGGGCAGCAAAACCGTCAATGAAACCGGATCGGGTACAATAACGGTTTCGGGGATTTCCGGTTCGGCATTGGCCGGTTCTTCTGATTCCTTGGCGTCGGTCTTTTCACTGCTGGCAAGTGCCGGGCCCGACAGGGAGACAAACGCAAACAGCGCAAGGGATATCATCGCCCAAAAGGCCGTATCCCATAAGCGATTAACGTTTGACCGGTTGCTCCTGCGCGCAAGCATGATGACTTACCACCCTGTTATCATTCCCTTTTCTGACACTGTTGTAACATGTCTGATGGCGAAATGTCGCGATCACTTACTGACAAATTCTGCCCCGGCAGCCTTAAGATCGAGTGCCGCGGCCAACAATGCCTTGGTATAGGGCTGTTGCGGATGATCAAACACATCCGCCGCCGCCCCGCTTTCGACCAGTTTGCCGCCTTGCATAACCATCACACGGTGTGACAGGGCGCGAACCACGCGCAAATCATGGCTGATAAACAGATAAGCCATTTTGTGGCGCGCCTGCAGGTCCCGCAGCAATTCGACAATCTGGGCCTGTACTGACATATCAAGTGCCGATGTCGGTTCATCAAGTACGATGAAACGCGGTTTTAGGACCAATGCGCGTGCAATCGAAATGCGCTGGCGCTGTCCGCCGGAGAATTCATGGGGATAACGATCCATCGCATTTTGCGGCAGATCGACTTCTTGCAGGGCTTCGGCAATGCGGGCTTCGCGTTCGACAATTGTCAGATCGGGCTCGTGAATTTCAAGCCCCTCGCCAACGATCTGGGCAATTGACATGCGCGGGCTGAGCGATCCGAACGGGTCCTGAAACACCACCTGCATGTCGCGGCGCAATTTGCGCAAATCCGCACCAGCATATTTGCGGATATCCTGTCCGCCAAACCGGATATCCCCATCCGATTTCAAAAGACGCAGGATCGCCATGGCAAGGGTGGTCTTGCCCGATCCGCTTTCCCCGACAATGCCAAGTGTTTCACCCTGTTTAAGGGTCAGGGATATCTGATCGACCGCATCAAGATAGCGTTCCGGACGCCCCAGAATACCCTTTCGGCCAATAGGGAACCGCACGTGAATGTTGCTGGTTTCCAGAAGATCGGCGGCATTTTCGGGCAAGGGTGGTGCCGAACCGCTTGGCACAGCCGAAAGCAGCTTTTTGGTATAGGGATGCTTGGGATTGTCAAACAGGCTGTGCCCGACCCCGCGTTCGACAATTTCACCATCCTTCATGACACAGATGCTTTTGGCCATTTTCTGCACGATTTGCAGATCATGGGTAATCAGCAACAGCGCCATGCCAAGCTTGTTTTGCAAATCCTGAAGCAGTTCAAGGATCTGGGCCTGAATGGTAACGTCCAGGGCCGTGGTCGGTTCATCGGCAATCAGCAATTCCGGTTCATTGGCAAGCGCCATGGCGATCATCACGCGCTGGCGCTGACCACCGGAAAGTTCATGCGGAAGGGCCTTGAGCCGTGATTTCGGATCAGGAATGCCCACCAGATCAAGCAGTTCGAGAATGCGCGCACGCGCCTTTGCACCGCGCAGTCCCTTGTGGAGCAACAGTACCTCGCCGATCTGCTTTTCGATGTTATGGAGCGGATTAAGAGATGTCATCGGCTCCTGAAAGATCATCGAAATCCGGTTGCCCCGGATTTCGCGCAGGGTCCGTTTGTCAGCCCCGACCAGTTCATGCCCGTCAAAGGTGATGGAGCCGGACGGGTGGCTGGCACGCGGATACGGCAGCAATTGCAGGATCGAAAGCGCGGTTACCGATTTGCCCGATCCGCTTTCGCCGACCAGTGCCATGGTTTCGCCGCGCGCCATGGAAAGGGACACACCCTTGACGGCCTGCACATTGCCAAAATTGACCGAAAGGTTGCTGACATCAAGGAGCGGCTGATGGACGGATTGATCTGTCATGGTTCAGGTCCCCTAAAATGTCTTGCGCGGATCAAAGGCATCGCGGACTGCTTCGCCAATGAAAATCAGAAGACTGAGCATGATGGCAATCGCAAAGAAGGCCGTCATGCCAAGCCAGGGTGCCTGCAGGTTGTTTTTGCCCTGTGACAGCAATTCACCCAGCGACGGCGACCCCGGCGGCATGCCCAGCGACAGGAAGTCGAGTGACGTCAGCGCGACAATCGACCCGTTCAAGACAAAGGGCAGGAAGGTAATGGTCGCCACCATGGCGTTGGGCAGGACATGGCGATACATGATCCGGTAATCGGTCATGCCAAGTGCCTTGGCCGCGCGCACATATTCAAAGTTACGCGCCCGCAGGAATTCGGCACGGACAAGTCCGGTCAAACTCATCCAGCTAAACAGCACAAGGATGAACAAAAGCGTCCAGAAGCCCGGTGCAAACAGGCTGGCCAGGATGATCAGGATGAACAGCTGAGGCAGGCCCGACCAGATTTCGATCACACGCTGGAACCCAAGATCGACCCAGCCGCCAAAATAACCCTGCACCGCACCGGCGGCGATCCCGATGACCGAACTGACCGCGGTCAGCGCCAGGCCAAACAGGATCGAAATCCGGAAACCGTAAATCAGCCGCGCAAGAACATCGCGCCCCAATTCATCGGTGCCCAGCAAGTGGCGCGAAGATGGTGGTGCCGGTTGCGGTTCGCGCATTTCGAAATCGATGGTCGAATAGGAAAACGGGATCAGCGGCCAGATGGCAAAGCCGTGATGGTCGATCTTGCCCTGAATATAGGGATCATAGAAATCGGTCTCGACATCGAAATCCCCGCCATAGGTGGTTTCCGGATGGTCGGAAAAGATCGGCATATACCAGTTATCGTCATATTTGACGAAGATCGGCTTGTCATTGGCAAGCAGTTCGGCAAACAGGCAGATCACAAACAGGATCGTAAAGATCACAAGCGACCAGTAGCCGCGCTTGTTGGCTTTGAAATTCGCAAGACGACGTTTGTTCAGTGGAGAAAGGGCCATCAATGTCATGATCAATTCTCCCGCGCTTCAAAGTCGATGCGCGGATCGACGAAATGATAACTCAGGTCGCTGATCAGGTTCAGCACCAGCCCGAACAGCGTGAAGAAATACAGGGTCGCAAACATCACCGGATAGTCACGCGTCATCACGGCGTTAAAGCCAAGAAGACCCAACCCGTCGAGCGAGAAGATCACTTCGATCAGGACCGATCCGGTAAACAGCAACCCGACCAGGGCACTCGGGAAACCGGCAATGACCAGCAACATGGCATTGCGAAAGACGTGACCATACAGCACACGCCGTTCTGTCAGGCCCTTGGCCCGCGCGGTGACGACATATTGCTTGTTGATTTCATCAAGGAACGAGTTTTTGGTCAGCATGGTCAGGGTCGTAAAGCCCCCGATGGTCAGGGCAATGATCGGCAGCGTCAGATGCCAGAAATAATCGCCGATCTTGCCCAGAAGCGACAATTCATCAAAGTTCGATGACGTCAAACCGCGCAACGGGAACCAGTCGAAATAGGTCCCCCCGGCAAAGACGACGATCAGCATCACCGCAAACAGGAAACCGGGGATGGCATAGCCAACAATGATGGCCGCCGATGTCCAGATATCGAAACTTGATCCGTCGCGCACCGCCTTGGCAACGCCAAGCGGCACGGAAATGATATAGATGATCAAGGTCGACCAAAGCCCGAGTGATATCGACACCGGCATTTTATCGAGCACGATATCGACAACATCGCGATCCTGAAAATAGCTTTGGCCGAAATCGAAGGTCAGATAGTTCTTCATCATCATCCAGAACCGTTCATGAGCCGGTTTGTCAAAACCGAACTGAACTTCGAGCTGTTTGATGATTTCGGGATCAAGCCCCTGAGCGCCACGGTAGCTGGAGGTCGAGGAGAAATTGTTCCCCGCCCCGGATGAGGATGACCCACCACTGTCGCCCCCCTGATTGGTGATGCGCGCGGTTGATGAAACGTCGGTGCCCTGAAGCTGGGCGATGACCTGTTCGACCGGGCCGCCAGGTGCGAACTGGATAATCACGAAGTTCAGCAACATGATGCCAAACAGCGTGACCGGGATCAGAAGAAGACGCCGCAGGATATAGTTCAGCATGGTCTAGTTCCCCCCCATCGGCAGTTTTGCGGCTTTTTGCGGATCAATCCACCAGCGCATGACCGACTCGCCCTTCAGCGGGACGGTATCGGGCCGACCAAAGATGTTCCACCAGGCCAGCCTGTCCCCGCCAAGGTAATATTGCGGGATCACGTAATAGCCCCACAGCAACACCCGGTCGAGCGCATGGGTCGCGGTGACCAGTTCGTGCCAGCTGTCAGCGGTTGCGACCTTATCGACCATCGCATCGACGACCGGGTTTTTGATGCCGGCAAAATTGCGGCTGCCGGGTTGGTCGGCGGCCTCGCTTGACCAGAAGACGCGCTGTTCATTGCCCGGGGTCAGGGCCTGCGTCCACCAGAAGGTGGTGACGTCAAAATCAAAGGCCTGAATACGGTTGACCCACTGTCCGGTATCGATCAGGCGGATGTCCATCTCAACGCCAAGCTGTTTGAGGCGGGCCTTGAAGACCAGCGCGATTTTTTCCAGTCCGGGCTGGCGAATGATCAGCTCGAAGCGGAACGGTTCGCCGGTTTCCTTATTGACCAGAATCTTGTCGCGCAGTTCCCAACCCGCTTCGTTCAGAAGGGTCATGGATTCCCTAAGCGCCTTGCGACGGCCATCGGGTTCGTCAAAATTTGGCAGCCTGAAAGGCTGGGTAAACAGTTCCGGCGGTAATTGATCGCGATAGGGTTCAAGCAAGGCCAGCTCATCGCCGGTTGGAATGCCGCTTGATGCCAGTTCGGAATTCACGAAATAGCTGTCCGTGCGTTTATAGGCCCCATAGAACATCGCACGGTTGAGCCACTGGAAATCAAAGCCGTATTGCAACGCCTTGCGCACCCGCCAATCGGCAAAAATCGGCAGACGGTTATTCATCACATAGGCCTGCATGCCCACCGGAAGGTTATCGGGCAGGAATTCTTTTTGAATGTCGCCGCGCTCAACTGCCGGGGTGTTGTAGGCCGTGCTCCAGTCGCGCGATGAATGTTCGGAGCGCACCATATATTCGCCGGCAAGGAATGCCTGGCGCTGGACTTCCGGATCGAGATAGGTGTCGTAACGGATGATGTCGAAATTGTTCTGGCCGCGATTGACCGGCAGATCTTCGGCCCAGTAATCCTTGACCCGTTCATAGGTGATGCGTCGGCCCGCCTCGATGCTGGCAATCCGATAGGCACCGCTGCCGACCGGAATTTCAAAGGTGGTTTTCGAGAAATCCTTACCGTCCCAGAATTTCTTGGGCATGATCGAAATGCCCGCCGCCGTCATTGGCGTTTCGCGGTTATTGCCGGGCTTGAAGGTGAATTTGACGGTCAGTTCGTCAATCGCTTCGGCCCCTTCGATCTGGGAGAAATATTGCCGGTAGACCGGGCTTCCTTTTTCGACCAGCACTTCATAGGAAAACACCACATCTTCGGCGGTGATTTCCGATCCGTCCTGAAAACGGGCGCGCGGGTCCAGATGGAAGATGGCAAAGGACCGGTCATCGGGGACTTCGATGCTGCGCGCAATCAGGCCATACATCGCATAGGGTTCATCGGAACTTGCGACCATCAGGCTGTCATAAATCAGGCCAAGCCCGGCAGCCGATGTCCCCTTGAGCGTAAAGGGGTTGAGGGTGTCAAAGGCGACAATCGATGACTGGATCAGGGTTCCGCCCTTGGGCGCGTCGGGATTAACATAATCGAAATGGGTGAAATCCGGCCCGTATTTCAGATCACCATAAAGCGATATGCCATGGGATGTGGTGGTCAGGGGGGCAAGTTCGGCTTCTTCGACGGCGACGGTCGGGGCCGGCTTGATGACCGGTTTGTCACTGTCCTGTGCCCGAGGGGCGGTGACGGGCAATAGCGATGCGAAAACCGTCACACCAAGCGCAAGACATGCGGATGACACCGCCTTGCGCACAAGTTGCTTGCCCGACAGTTTCATATTGGCGACATACGCGATCATGTGACTTATCGTCTTTCCCCTGATGCAAACTGGTTGCGAGTCTTGTCACGAATTGGGACGCAGCAGGCCGGGTTTCCCGGACATTATATTCGCTACACGGTCATCGCCCGGCTGCGGTCTTTTATCTGCGGATCATAATGAAGAATAAAATGGTTCAATTTCAAGGCATCATGACGGCCCCGGTGCCTTTTGCGCCAGTTTTCGCCGTTCGGTTTCAATTTTGATTTCACCCATCAACCAGTTGCGGAACGCCCGGACCTTGCGCCGTTCAAGACGACCTTCGGGGTAACAAAGCGAATAGGCATAGGGACTGTCGACCGGCAGATCAAAAGGCACGGTCAGACGATTGGTCACGACATATTCCCCAATCATCGCCGGATCGGAGATCACCACGCCAAAACCACTTGCCGCGGCCTCCATCGCCATATCAAGGGTGGCAAAGACCGGGCCGCGATCGGCATCAACGCCCTTGATCCCCGTGCCGCTCAGCCAGATGCGCCAGTCTTCGCGCTGGGCCGAGCAATGCAAAAGCGTCACCCCGGCAAGGTCTTCGGGGGTTTTGAGCTTTTTGGCAAGATCGGGATGACAGACCGGCAATAACCGTTCCCCGGTCAGGAATTCATGCACAAGCTGTTCATCCTGGGTATCGGCGAAACGCACGGCGATATCGACCTCGTTGAAATCGACCGGGGCCTTGTCATCATTATAGGTGCCCAGTTGCACCTGAAGATCGGGATGCTCCATCTGAAAACGGCCAAGCCGTGGCACGATCCAGCGCATGGAAAAGGTCAGCGGCGCCAGAACCGAAAGCTGGGTGTCATCAGCGCGGTCTTCGACCCGGGCCACCGCATGTTCGATCGCATCAAAGGCCGGGGTCAGCCCAACCAGAAGATTACGCCCCGCCCGGGTGAGCTTGAGACTTCTGTGCTGTCGCTCAAAAAGTTTACGGCCCAAAACTTCTTCAAGATGCTGCACCTGTCGGCTGACCGCACCTTGGGTCACGTTAAGCTCATGTGACGCTTTGGTGAAACTTTCAAGACGACCGGCTACTTCAAAGGCCCGAAGCGCATTTAATGGCAATGGACGGCGTTTCATCGCGATGACTTTGCATGACTAAAACTCATGCCATGATGACAAAAGATGGTTTGAGCGCAAGTGTTTTTCGGCGTAACTCTGGGTTTATCGAAACGAGACACACGCATCACAGATGCCGGGCCGCTGATGTATTGAGAGCAGGCCTCAGATTACAAGGATGAGAATCATGGTCGCGATCACCAAAGATGCAGGCGCATTTGTTGCAACCCGCCCCCATAACACCGTCAGCCTGATGGATCTGCCGCGCGAATGGTACAAACGCCACGATCTGCGCAAGAGACTTGGCCTGATGGATGCCCGTATGCTGCGCGATATCGGCTGGAACGTCTATGACGCCCGTCGCGAAGCTGCAAAACCGTTCTGGAAAGCCTGATTTCCGGACAAAACCCGCGCTGATGCGCACAACAGAGTATGTATCATGTCTGCCCCGATGTTTCGCTTGCAGGGGTCCCTTTCATTCCCCCTGCAGGTGCTTGATGCTCTTTTGAGCATACTGAAGATCCCGAGCCTTAAATAAGGTTTGGCATTCTTCTTCTCCCTGAACGCAGATGCCAGCATCCCCCCGTTGGCACATGCGTATGAGATTGCCGGTCACTTCCCTTGGTGACCGGCATTTCTTTTGCGTGATTCCCGTCTGTCAAAAGTCGCTATTTCTTTGCCGGCTGGCGCAAATACATCAGGTTTGCGGCATTCAGAACCGAATACATCACGGCAAACTGTGCATTGAATTCAAATTTTTCCGGTTTTGGATCGAACATTTCGTAAATTTCGCGAATGCTGCGTTTACCATCAATCCGCGACAGGATGGCCGGTGATGCGGCGGGCATGGTGCGAGTGACGGACAGACCGGTAAAGGTGATCTTGATATTGCCCGACTTGGCCACCGACCGGGCAAGGGCCGCACCATCAACCCGGGTAAAGAACGGAATGGCGTCTTCGGCCGGGACCGGTGGTTTGGTCTTGTTCTTGGCCTTTACCACATAAAAGATGTGCTTGGTGATGTTGCCTGCCATCAGTTCGGCCAGCGCGGCCCGTTCGCGGAACGGCACATGAACCGCCTTTTCCAGAACATCATGGCGCGAACAATAGGTGGTCGGGTCATAGCGCATCGGCTCGATAAAGCTTTGCAGGCGCAGACCGGCCTTTTCAACGAAATCAAACACTTCATCGACGCGATAGGCCCGATCCTGCTGATGCAAAAGCAGGTCATAAAACCCGGCATCGCCGCCATGAATATGATCGCCGACAAACGGATTGCGCTTGAGCCAGTTGGTCCCGGGCAGGGAATTGAACAGCGCCTTGCCGAAATTAAGGCGGCGCGCCCCGCCGGCCTCGGCATTGAGGCGTTCCATCATTTCCTGCATGTGATAGACGCCCTGGCGACCCAGTTCGCCATAAACCATCAGCCCCATGCCACCATTGGGTTTGAGCGCATCAGAAAGCGCGCGCAATCCCGCATCGGGATCAGGCAGATGATGCAGCACCCCGCAACAGTCAATGTAATCGAACGGCCCGTATTCGGATGCCAGATCAACGAACGAACCGGTGACAAAGGTCACGTTCTTTTCAAGATTGCGGCGCTTGATGCGGGCTTCGGCGATCTCGCGGGAACTTTCGGACAGGTCGATATAGACGATATCGGCCTTGGCCTTGCGGTCGCGGGCCTGCTGGGCCAGCATGACAAGCGCATCGCCCGTCCCACCGCCGGCGACCAGAATTCTGATCTTGCCGCTTTTGGTTTGTGCGGACGGATCACGCCCGCCAAAAACGAAATGCACCACTTCGTCCCAGTTGCCCGGCGATCCGGTGACAAGTCTTTTATCCTCATCCTCGGGATTGCGGGCCGGATAGGGATATGTCTCGTACTGGTCGCGTGTCTTTTCAGACGATTGCACAGCATCGGCACTTTTTTTGTTGTCGGGCATTACCGAGTTTTCCAGCAGAGAAGTGATTGGGACGGAAACATCCTATACCAACGAATTAATTAATAAAATCCAGCAGTTCATGCCAACTCAATCCATCCGGATCACAAGTTTGCCGGTCGCGGTGCGATTGCGGATGGCATCAAGGGCGACCATCGCGTCATCCAGGGGATAGGTTGCTGAAATCATCGGCGTGATCCGGCCATCGCGCAGCAGATCAAGAAGCTCGCCCATGCCCTGTCGGGCGATATCGGGATTTTGTGCCAGATAGGCGCCGAAATAAAATCCGATCGCGGCAACGTTTTTGACCAGAAGAATATTGGCCGGGATTTGCGGCACGGTGCCGCTGGCAAAGCCGATCAGCAATATCCGCGCGCCCGGCGCAACACAGCGCAGGCTTTGATCAAACACATCCCCGCCCACCGGATCATAAACCACATCAACCCCGGCTGGCCTACCAAGGCCGGTGGCAATTTCGCGTACCCGGTCGCGGATATTTTCGACCTTGTAATCAATGGTGTAATCGGCCCCGTGATCGCGTGCGATCCGGCATTTGTCAGCCCCGCCGGCCGTGGCAATGACCGTTGCCCCCAAAAGCTTGGCACATTCCACCGCCGTCAGCCCGACACCGCCAGCCGCCCCGTGCACCAGAACGATGTCACCAGCCACCACACCGGCGCGATATTTCAACCCGAACCAGCTTGTGCCATATGCGATCTGAAAGGCCGCTGCGCCATCCATATCAACCCCGTCGGGCAAGGCAACAACACCGGATGCCGGAACAACCACCTTTTGGGCAAATCCGCCCCAGTCGGGCATCGCCATCACCCGGTCACCAATATGAATATCATCGACATTTTCGCCGACCGCATGAACAGTACCACTGACTTCAAAACCCGGGGAAAAGGGACCATCAGGGCGCTTTTGATATTTGCCTTGCAAGATCAGGGTATCGGCGAAATTCACACCACAGGCGGCAATATCAATCACCACCTGACCCGGACCGGGTTGGGGATCAGCCCAGTCAACCAGTGCCGGTGTTTCACCAAATGCCTTGCAAATCCACGCCTTCATACCCGCCCCCTGCGATCATCTGTCCAAGTGATGCGAGTTTGCCGACCAAGCCCGCGCCAGACAAGCCGACATTCGACTAAACACACCCGATCAGTAGCATGACGACCGGATCAGACAGGGTCAGACCGGGCTGGAAAGCAGATCAGATTGGAAATCAGAAAGGAAAAAGACAGGCCGGAACCGGCACAAGGAACAATCAGAAAATGCGCTGACGCTTGCGCTTGCGGGTCAGCACCAGCAGAACCAGTGACGGCACAAGCAACACCACAAGGGCCGGTGCCAGCAAGACCGGGACAAAAAGCGTGTCCCATGCCCAGGAGGACACATAACGCTGGATGAAAGACTGCAACAGGTTCAGGCTTCCGGCATCCAGTCGATACCAAAGCTCACCGGCGGCAACCAGTCGAAAACTGCCTGTTTGAAGTGCGGTAATGGAATCGTCAACCAGCACCGCGATGCTGGCAAACAGTAAAATCCATCCCAAGGCCCTTAGAACCCACATTATCTTCTCCAGACTACCCGTCACGGGCGGCTTATATTAGCGAACCCTGATCGCACCGTAACGGCTCTGCCCTGCCAAGGTAAAGGGGCAGGAAAAGCGCGTGCAAAGACATAGCGATCGGAAATCCTAACGTGAAACCTTACGGATCAAGCATCAACAAGAAGTAAAGATCACGCCAAGCCACGGTTTATCAAGGGTTTCAGCCGGTTAAACCGAGCTTTGGCACCCTGTTTGACCGATGAAATCCCGCTGATTTCATGAAAGTGAAAAAAGAGGCTTATTGGGCCTTGTCAAGCAAGGTCGGGTCGGCTAATGTCCGCCCGCTTTCGCGATATATACAAGATCGCATGTGGAGAGGTGGCCGAGTGGTTTAAGGCGCACGCCTGGAAAGCGTGTTGGGGTGTAAGCCCCTCAGGGGTTCGAATCCCCTCCTCTCTGCCACTGACCAAATTCCCGAAAAATGACAGATCAGACGCCACACAGTTCCCACTGTGTGGCGAAACGCGTTTGCCTATTTATCCGATCCGGTTCGGGCGGAAACGGCACCAAGCCATTTGCGCAACAGCCCGTCGAGCTGATCCAGCTCATCGGCATTAAGGCCATCAAGCAACCGGTGCTGATTGGCGACGTGGTCGGTGACGGCGGCATCGATCAGCTCAAACCCGTGCGGGGTCAGGGCGACAACAAAGCCGCGGCCGTCTTCGGGGTTGCGCTGACGGGTGATCAGGCCGGCTTCTTCGAGTTTATCAAGCCGGTTGGTCATGGTGCCCGATGTCACCATCGTCCATTCGATCAATTGCGACGGGCTTAGCGCATAGGGTGGCCCCGACCGGCGGAGTGTCGCCAATACGTCAAAGCTGGCCCCGTTCAGATCGTGCTGTTTGAAGACACGATCCATTTCCGCCATCAGAATGGCGCGCAATCGCCCGACCCGGCCAATCACCCCCATCTGGGCAACATCAAGGTCAGGACGTTCGCGACGCCATTGCGCCAGAATGCGGTCAATTTTGTCTGTGCCGTTTTCCATGGTTTGAGGATATGCCGAAAATTTATCTTGACGTCAAGATTTCTGATTATATCTTGACGTCAAGATAAATGGAGCACCCATCATGAACCGAACGACCGACTTATTCCTGACAGCAATTGCCCCGGTGATCTGGGGCAGCAGCTATATCGTGGCGACCGAATTGTTGCCGCATGGCTACCCACTGACCGTATCGCTTTTGCGCGCTTTGCCTGCCGGGCTAATCATGTTGCTGGTGGTGCGCCAGCTTCCCGGTGCCGAGTGGCGTGGCCGGGTTTTCATCCTGGGTGCGCTTAACTTCGCGATATTCTGGGCGATGCTGTTTGTTGCGGCCTATCGCTTGCCGGGCGGAGTTGCGGCAACGCTTGGCGCGATCCAGCCATTGCTTGTGCTGTTTCTGGCACGGTTTGCCCTGGGCAACACCATCACCCTGCTTGGCATTTTTGCCGCCATTTCGGGACTGATCGGGGTTGCGATGCTTGTTCTTGGCCCATCGGCAAGCCTTGATCCGATTGGCATTGCCGCGGCCCTGTTTGGCGCAGCTTCCATGGCGGCGGGTACGGTTCTGACCCGCAAATGGCAGCCGCCGGTATCCCCCCTGACCTTTACCGCATGGCAATTAACCGCGGGCGGCATCCTTTTGATCCCGGTTGCCCTGATTGTCGAGCCGGGCTTTCCGATGCCAACCCTCACCAATCTTGCCGGGCTGATCTGGTTGGGACTGATCGGTGCGGCCCTGACCTATTTCCTGTGGTTTCGGGGCATTGCGCGGCTTGGCCCGACCACGGTGACAAGCTTTGGCTTCTTAAGCCCGACCAGTGCGGTTCTTTTGGGCTGGGTCATTCTGGGCGAACAGTTATCGCCGCTTCAGATCGCCGGTGTTGTCGTTGTCCTGATCAGTATCTGGCTGGGACAACGTGCCGCACGGCCCAAACCGGCCCTTGCCGCCGACATGACCGCCGATAACAGCCCCCTTGCTGCCACCCCAAAACCGTAACGCACCACCAAACACAATTCAGAAAAGGAACGCCCCATGATCAACACCACCCCGCATAATCGCAAAATCGTTGTTTTTGGCGCCACCGGCGATGTCGGCCGCGAAGTTGTGAGCGAAGCACTTTTGCGCGGATATCAGGTCACAGCCATTGCCCGCGAAATTGCAAAACTGTCGGCCCTTCCGGACATTGTCGCGCGCCAAAGCATCGATATCCTTGCCAATCCCGAGATTGTCGCAGAAGTCCTTGCCGACCATGACGTTGCGGTCAGCGCACTTCGCCCGGCAACCGGACAGGAAACGCTGTTACCGGAAATGACCAGGGTGTTGCTGGATGCGGCCCGGCAATGCAAGACGCCAATCTTTGTTACCGGCGGGGCGGCAACCCTGAAACTTGCCGATGGTAGCGGGCACACAGTTCTGAGCGCACCGGACTTCCTGCCGGGCAGCGTACGCCCGATTGCCGAGGCCTGCCAGCAGGTCGATATCCTGTTTGATCAATATGACGATGTGCGATGGACCTGCCTGCGCCCGCCGGCCATGCTGATCCCCGGCGAGAAAACCCGTAATTATGTGCGCGGCACCGATACGCTGGTTACCGATCACGATGGCGTTGCCCGGATTTCCTTTGCCGATTTCGGTGTGGCGATGGTGGATCTTGTCGATGCCGGTTTTGAGGCCGGTATCAGCAACCCGCAACGTTTGACAGTTGGCTATCAGTTACAGGTTGCGGCAGCCTGATCGACCCCGGCAACATATATATAGATATAGATGCAAAACGGGCGGCACGACAAAACCGGATAATGCCGCCCGTTTTCAATTCTGATCAGTCGGATCTGATGCAGCCTTGATCCGGGCAAAGACTTCATCAAGGGCGGTATGGATTGCAGATGCGCCGTTTTCACGGGCGAAGGTTTTTGCAACCTGTTCATTCAGGCCACCCGGTGTGGAATGACCATCAACCAGTTCGGCAAAGCTTTTATCCGGTGACTTGGCCGTATTTTGCGCGAGCCCCGAAAACAGGGCGGCAAGGTAACGCCTGGCATCGGCCGCATCCGATCCCTGTTTGACCATCCAGTCCGCCGCACTTTCAAGCACCGTGAAATAGGTCGCCATCAGCGCACTTCCCGCTGCATAACCATCAAAGGAATCAATGGTTTTGGCGGCAACCGCCCCGCCAAGTTTGTCAAACAGAGCCATCACATCGTCCGATCCGGGATAGATCGCGGTCACACAGGCATGATGTTCGACCGATGGCAGGGGAATGGCACGGTCACATTGCGCATTGGTGCCAAGCCAGGATTTAAGTTCAGCAATCGGGATGGTGGCGATCAGGCTGACGAGTTTTTTGTCATCGGGCACATCAAGCGGTTCAAGCACATCACGGGCAATTTGCGGCAACACGGCAAGGAAGATCATATCGGACTGATCAATGATCGCCTGATTGTCATCGCAGATACGGACATTTTCAAAATCAGCGGCAAGCTTGCGCGAGACCGCATCACTGCGCCGCGAAACAATGAATTCGGACACCGGATAATCCGATGAAGCCAATCCACGGATCACCGCATCACTGATGGCGCCCGTGCCGATAAAGCCAAGCTTCATTTAAAGTCCCCTGTCATATCCTTTGCCCTATCGTCTGGCATGTCGCCAAACATATCCTGCGGCGCAAACGCATCGGCCCGATCAGATGGTCGCATGCCCGCATCGCTGCCATCATAGGCGGCAATGACCCGGAATTCCGGCCCGTCCGAGGTCGAATGGCTTTCATAAAGACAGAACCGATCAATGGTGAAAACCCGCGAGGTCAGATCAACATGATCGGCAACCGTTTGTTCGATGGTGGCACGCGCAGCATCGCGGTTCCGGCCGAGCGTGATATGCGGGGTGAATTTGCGCATATCCATATCCGGGCAATCATCGAGTGCCAGAAGCGCGTTTTCAACCCGTTGTGCCAGGCGGTGCAGGGCCGGCTGGTCTTTTATCCCGGCCCAGAAGATGCGGATCTTGCGGCTGGAGGCAAAGACATCCAGTCCCCTGACCTGAAGATCAAAGGGTTCGAACGATACCTGGGCAAGGGCCTGATCGATCTCGGCGGCCAGACCGGGATCGACATTGCCGATGAATTTAAGGGTGATATGCATGTTTTCCGGGGTCTGGGCATCCAGCCCCTTGATCCCGCGCGCAAGCGGATAAAGATCGGCTGCGATATCGCCGGGAATTTCCACGCCGACAAACAAACGCATGACAGGGGGTATCCAATTCTATTCTGGTGGCAGGGTGGCTTTTGGAAATATCGCCTAGCCGGTGGAACGTCCGGGCAGCGGAAGAACATCGTCCTCGCCATCGATCTGCGGGAAGTTGCCCGATGCCCAGTCGGCCTTGGCCTTTTCGATGCGTTCCTTTGAAGACGCAACGAAATTCCACCACAAATGCCGATGGCCCAGCGGCAAGCCGCCCAGCAACATCACCCGACTGTCGGTGGCGGCAACGATATCGGGGATTTCTTCGGGCGCGACATAGACGAAGCTTTCCGGGCCAAAGGCATCGCCATCAATGGCTACACTGCCTGACACCACATAAATCGCGCCTTCCTGATTTTCACCGGGAAGCAGCAATTGCGCGCCTTCATCCATGTGAACATCAAGATAATACAGCTTGGATTTGACCGGAACGGGTGCGGTTTTACCAAATGCCTCGCCCGCGATCAGGCGCATGTGAAGACCGGCATCTTCAATGATCGGAAGATCTTCCTTGGGCACATGATAAAAGGCGGGATCGGATTCTTCGGCCTCTTCGGGAAGGGCGACCCAAAGCTGCAAACCGTCAAGTTCATGAACCGAATTGCGGACTTCGGGTGTTTCGCGTTCGGAATGGGTGATGCCATGTCCGGCATTCATCCAGTTGAGATCACCCGGCGTGATTTCCAGATTGCTGCCCAGACTGTCACGATGAAGCACCGCCCCCTTGAACAGATAGGTCACGGTTGCCAGACAGATATGGGGATGCGGGGGCACATCAATGCCCTGACCGGGTTGGAATTCGGCCGGACCCATATGATCGAAAAAGACGAACGGCCCGACAGACCGCACTTCGCGATGGGGCAGAACGCGGCGCACGGAAAAAGCCCCAAGATCGGCTTCCTTGCCAGTGATAAGCTTAACCATGCGCCGCCTCCTTATATCTGTGGGTCGGACACAGCCCGATGCGGGCTGCGCCGATTTACGAATGCGTGATGACCATCCCGATTACGGGCACGGGAACGGCCATTTCTGATGGATCGCCTCGATCTCGGCCAGAACATCGTCGGACAGGGTAATGTTGGCCGATCCGATATTGGTTTTGAGCTGTTCCATGCTGGTCGCGCCAATGATGTTCGACGTCAGGAACGGACGCGAATTGACATAGGCCAGCGCCATCTGGCACGGATCAAGACCGTTATCCTTGGCCAGTTTCACATAGGCCTCGGTCGATTTGATGCCGTTTTCGGTCTGGTAACGGCCGAAATATTGCGGCCATTTGGCAACCCGCGATCCTTCGGGACGGGCACCGCCCAGATATTTGCCCGAAAGCGCCCCGCCGCCCAGCGGCGAATAGGCCAGAAGACCGGCATCTTCGCGGATCGAACATTCAGCCATGCCAACTTCGTATTGGCGGGTCAGAAGGCTATAGGGGTTCTGAACCGAAACCACGCGCGGCCAGCCATTTTTTTCGGCCAGCTCAAGGAACTTCATCAGTCCCCACGGGTTTTCGTTCGACAGCCCGATATGGCGGACCTTGCCGGCCTTTACCAGTTCATCAAGGGCCGCAAGGCTTTCCTCGATCGGGGTGAAATCCTCGTTCTCGTCATGGACATAGCCCAGCTTGCCAAAGAAGTTGGAATTCCGGTCCGGCCAATGGAGCTGATAAAGATCGACATAATCGGTCTTGAGACGTTTGAGCGATCCGTCGATTGCCTCGTGAATTTGCGCACGGGTCAGACGCGGCCCGTTGCGGACATAGGCAAAACGTTCAGCCGGGCCAACGATCTTGGTCGCGATCACCAGATCATCACGACGCCCGCGCTTTTCAAGCCAGTTGCCGATGATGGTTTCGGTCGCGGTAAAGGTTTCTTCCATTGCCGGGACCGGGTACATTTCGGCGGTATCAATGAAATTGACTTCGTTTGCAGTCGCATAGTCGAGCTGTTCGAACGCTTCGTCCTGCGTATTCTGCTGTCCCCAGGTCATAGTGCCCAGGCAGATAACACTGACATCAATGTCAGTACGTCCCAATCGACGATATTCCATATAACAATCCCCTTTTGCATCCTGCCGCCAAGCGGCTCCTGAAAGGATGCGACTTTTCACAATGGTATGAATATATCCCGTGACGGGCGTGATGAAACCGCCCGCGGCAAAAAATCTTATGCGATCACGGATTTAGCCAACAATTCCCGGGGATGTTAGCGCTAACACGCGTCAAGAACCGCCCCTAGACAAACAGGGTCAGAACCCCGGTATAGCCATAGAAACGGTCATTGCAGATTTCACCATTGCCGTAAAACCCGGTCAGGGGCAAATCCCCCAATTCGTCGCGGATGATCATCATTTCACGGCTTTCGGTGCCAAACAGATGCGGGCCACGGGCGACACAGCTGCAATAAAGGGCACCGCGCGGTTTGCCGGGCAGACGTTTTTGCAATTCCGATAGCATCCGACGCAAATCCTGTTCGGCGGCGGCCCCGTCGCGCCGGACAAAGCGGATGGCGTCACCGGCCTGCACATCGCCGCTGATGGCGATCATGTTGTTGTGGGGATCAACCCCCATCAGATTGCGCACGACAAAATCACCGGTATCGGAACCGGGCACCATCAGGGCCGCATGATAACGCCCGGATGCCATGGAATGTTCACTGCCATCGGCGTCGAGTTCTTCCTTAAGCACCGAAAGAGCCGGACGGTCATCAAGGGTGGAAACGATGCCTTCGCGGCCTTCGGTCACGCGATGGACCGGACCGATTGGCGTGCAGGCCTGGCTGATGCCGACCTGAACGGTGGTTTTGCTGTCAAACAGTACGCCTGAAAGACCGCCATTGACCACGCGATCGGCAATCTGTGGCGCGCTTCGTTCGCCCGATGCAATCCCGCCGACCAGATAGGTTGATCCCATACGCGCCAGTTCCGACAGGGTCGCCAGACTTTGCGGTGCACCGGGATCGCCATGGACCAGACCGAAAATCGGTTGCAGACGATCAATCGCCTTTTGCAGTTCCGGTGCATCAAGATCGGCATCGGTTTTCAGCGGTTCGAAAATATGAAAGTCGTCACTGGCAAACGGGGCCACCATGACAGAAGCCGCCGGAACCCCGAAATAGGCGCGGCCCGATCCACAGACACCGACACCCGATGTGCCGATCCAGTGTTCAATCGACAGGCGCGATCGCAAAAAGGTCAGGATGCTGCCGATATCTTCGGCAAGGGCTTCGGAAACATAGAGAAACGCCAAAGCCTGGGAGGGGAGCGGTTCTTTTTCCAACAGTTCCGCCAGCTCGGAGGCGACAGACGCCCAGTTTTCCCCGCTGGCATGTGCAGCCCGAAATTCCGCCGTCATGCATTCTCCCGATTTTGACTGATCACACGATCCGGGTCTTGCGCCCGCCTTTGTCCGAACATCCCGACACGACCGCGTGCGGCGATCCGGATAGCTCACTGACATTATATCTAAGCATCGGGTCCGGTTTTCGACAAGGGCCATCGAAAAAGCAGGGCGTGATACGCGCTTGCGGTCAGGAAATATGTTTGCGCAACAGGTCCATGGCGGCATTCAGCTGTGTCATGCGTTGATGGGATCCGTAGTTGCTGTCGGGATGATGGATCGCGGCAAGCACCCGGTATTTGGCACGTATCGTGCGCATATCGGGCCGGGCACTGGGCGCGAACCCCATGACATGCAGGGCCTCGTTAAAGGTGGTCACACCACGATCAAGCGGATCAAAGGCAAGGTTATCCACAATCTGGCGCAGACGTTCGAGTTCCTCGCGCGATTGCAAAAGTTCGACCGGGGGTTCGGCCTGACGCTTTTTGATGGCGCGCGCTTCTTCAAGGGCGGCGCGTTCTGCGGCAAGGACATCGGACTTTTCAACCCGCATATTGACGTCCCCCGCATCAAAATCGATGGCCATTTTCAAGGCCTTGCGCACGGTGACCACCGCAAATCCCGGTGGCAAACGCAATTGCAGGCGTGGTTTGCGCCGCCACGGGCGACCTTCGGCCGGGCCTGATTTCAGAACAATGGTTTCACGGTCCCCTTTGGGCGGATCACCGGGATCTTCGTAATCCTCGATCGTTTTTTCCGGCACGATCAACATCACTGATCGCGCCAGATCCGCGGCATTGACGCCGCGCCGTTCGGCCAATTGCAAAACGGTGTCACGAAATGTCGACGAACAGGGGATGGTGTAGGATTGTTTGACGCCAGATGATGCGGACACGCCCGATGCCTCTGTTAAATTATTGATTTAATTTAATAATTATCACGTCCCGGGTAACTTTAACCGCCCGATTGCGCGGGCTTTTTCTGTTCCCGGATGGAAGTGTATCGGGTGATTCCGGCAGCTGCAACTGCATTTGCAGTCAAAATCGAATCGCTTCCGATTCATCCACAGGGAAAATTGCGACTCGGGATGAATCCTTGGAGTCGCCAAACAGCATCCAAAGCCCTGATATTGCGCCATTCCCGCCGAATCACCAGGGATTCCAAGCTGCGACTCGGTAAAAAGTTATTCAACAAACTTATCCACAGGCCCGGATTGGCATTTTACGGGTAAATTTACCTAAATTATTGAATCATATAGATTCTTTATATGAATCAGCGGTTATGACATTCCCCCACCCTGCGCAGCCTGCAGTTCCGCGATTGAAGATCGGGCGCCTTTGAAAACACCCACCGCACTCTTAAAACAACATACGCAGTTAACGGACTGACAATTCGGAACATATCCGAAAGTAAATGGTCTGTTAATTTTACAGTAAAGCCGGTGTTTTGGGGTCAAATTCGCGTATTTTCGGGTGTTTCAGGCACTGATGGCACATTCCGAACTTATACTTAATAAATTGATTTTAAACGATTATTACAAAATCTACGCCATATTTCCGACCTTCCCCCTCACAGAGAGAGAAATCGTTTCGGGTTGTTGATGTTTTCTATCTACATTTGCAGTTTTTTCGCCACCCCCGTTCCGAAAATGTCGCAATTCCATCGCCAAACGACATTTTCCGTCGGAATTTCTGACCGATAACCCATTGGAAAACGGTTGTTTTTCAAACCAACACCCGACAGGCGGCAAAATTCAGAAACTGCTGCACTGCACTAGCTGCCTGCATGGCGCAGTCGCACCGCACCATCGATCACCGGTCACAGATTGCGCCAAAATTGACGCCATCGGCTAATCCGCCCCGATCCTCAAAACCCAAACCATGGTCTGCAAACAGCAAAAAACCCCGATACCACGCGGCAATTGGGGCTTTTGGCAGGGACAAGATTAATCAGGCAGGATCAGGATGCATCATCGAGCAGATTGATCACATCGGGCAAAATGCGTTCAACAATGACCGCGACCCCGTCCGCATTGGGATGCATGCCGTCATCCTGGTTAAGGTCGGGTTCGGCCGCAACGCCATCCAGGAAAAATGGATAGAAATCAACTTCATAGCGACCGGCAAGGTCGGGATAGATGCTGTTGAATTCTTCGCCATATGCCTTGCCCATATTGGGCGGCGCCATCATCCCGGCCAGCAGGACATCGACATCCTGTGCGCGCAGTTTTTCAATGATTTTGGCCAGATTGTCGCGCGTCTGGGCCGGTTCGACCCCGCGCAAGGCATCATTGGCGCCAAGTTCAAGCAACACCGCATCGGGTTTATCCACAAGCGCCCAGTCAAGGCGGGCCAAACCGGCAGCAGAGGTATCACCCGACACCGAACTGTTAATCACCCGCACATCGTGACCGGCTTGCTTCAGGGCGCTTTGGAGCTTCGGGGCAAAGCCGTCATCATGGGCAAGGCCATATCCGGCCATCAAACTATCGCCAAACAAAACAATGGTTTGCGGCGATTTATCAGCGGCCTGAACCGGTAAAACTGCGCCAAACAGGCCAAAGAGTGCGACCATCGCCACCAAAAGCCCGCGTGAAAGCCGCCTGATCGCAGTGCGCAGTGCAGTGAACTCGATTACAGTGCGGTCTTGCCCGATCGCCAAATTCATAACAAATCTCACCCCATATGCTGTCACCTTGCCGGGATGGTTACCAAGCGGTTACCCTGCGACAGCGCATTCAGATCATTAGAAATATTATCTGAACCAGAAACGTCCTGATCCGTAAGCTTATGTAACCTGCTTTGATGATCTTGCAACGGACAAGCCCGATAGGACCCCAAATGAGTGTGACCGAAACCACCGCCGTCGCGGAACAAACTGATGCTTCTGCGGGCAAAAAAGCCGAACAGACCATTGATGTCCGCAACCTGAAGCTCAGACTGCAAGGCCCCGCCGGCATTGTCGAGATCCTCAAAGGTGTTGATCTGTCACTTTATGCCGGGGAACGGGTCAGTCTGGTCGGCCCGTCCGGATCTGGCAAAACATCGCTTTTGATGGTTATTGCGGGATTGGAACAAGCCCAGGAAGGTGTGGTCAATGTCTGTGGCAATGACCTGCGCGCGCTTGATGAGGATGGCTTGGCTCTTTATCGCCGCCACCATGTCGGCATCGTGTTTCAGGACTTCCATCTGATCCCGACCATGAGCGCGCTTGAAAACGTTGCACTTCCGATGGAGTTCGCCGGACGCAAGGATGCATTCGAAAAGGCCCGTGCCGAACTTGAACTGGTCGGGCTTGGCCATCGCACCGATCATTATCCCGGCCAATTGTCGGGTGGCGAACAGCAACGCGTCGCCCTTGCCCGGGCGCTTGCCACCGATCCGGAGCTTTTGCTGGCTGACGAGCCGACCGGCAACCTTGATGGCGCGACCGGTGAAACGATTATCGAATTGCTGTTTGATCTGACCAAACGACGCGGTTCCACGTTGCTTCTGATCACCCATGATCCGGGACTTGCCGAGCGGTGCGACCGTACCGTGATGCTGCGCGACGGCGAAATCGTTTCGCAACTGGAATCGCGGTCATGAGCAACGGTTTGTCTTTATCCCCAAGCGATGACCGCCTGTGGTCGATTGCCTGGCGGGTGTGCCGCCGGGAATTGCGCGGCGGTCTTTCGGGTTTCCGGATTTTCCTGGCCTGCCTGGCACTGGGCGTCGGGGCGATTGCCGCTGTCGGAAACGTTTCGGAATCCGTTCTTTCCGCGCTGGAGCGCGACGGGCGCAAGCTTTTGGGCGGCGACGTCGAACTGCGCCTGACCCATATGGAAGCCACAGCCGAGCAACTTGACTGGCTGCGCGCCAATACCGAACGCATGGGCGAACTGGCAACCATGCGCACCACGGCCTATGGCCCGGAGCAGCGGCGGCTGGTGGAACTCAAGGCGGTTGATGATATCTATCCGCTATTTGGCGAGATGGAGCTTGCCGATAACATTCCGTTTGACGGTATCCTTGATCGGAAAGACGGCCTTTGGGGTGCGGTGACCGAGGCCGGCCTTCTGGAACGCCTTAACATCGCGATCGGAGATACGGTCAAACTTGGCGATATTGACGTCCAGATCCGTGGCGTCATTGCCACGGAACCTGACAAGGCGGTCGGGTTCTTTAACTTTGGCCCGCGCCTGATGGTGTCAAAAGCCGCCCTGATGGACACCGGCCTTGTTCAGCCCGGCAGCCTGATCCGCTATTATTACGCATTGGATCTGATGGGCAATGAAACGCCAACCGCGTTTCGTGAACGGCTTGAAAACCAGTTTGAAGATGCCGGTTGGCGCATCCGCGACACATCGAACGCCAATCCCGGTTTGCGCCGTTTTATTGAACGTCTGACCCTGTTTCTGACACTGGTTGGTCTGTCCGCCCTTCTGGTGGGCGGCATCGGGGTCGCCAATGCAGTGCGCAGCCATATCGAAAGCAAAACATCTGTTATCGCCACCCTGAAATCGATCGGGGCGTCACATGGACTGGTGTTGCGGATTTACTTCCTGCAAATCCTGGTGCTTGCACTGATCGGGATCGGGATCGGGCTTTTGATCGGGGCTGTGACCCCGGCAATTGTCGCCCCGCTTCTGGCCGGGCGGTTGCCAATTGATGTGACCCTTGGCCCGGCATTGCCATCCCTGATCATTGCCACCAGCTTCGGGGTGCTGACCACACTGGTCTTTGCATTGCCGTCCCTGTTGCGGGCGCGTGAAATTCCCGCCGCCCGGCTTTTCCGGGCCAGTGCGGGTCTGTTTAACGGCAGTCCGGTGCGTCGGCGCGATCTGCCCTATATCGGCATCCCCCTTGTGCTGTTGCTGGTCCTGACGGTTTTGACGGCAACCGACCGGGCAATTGCACTGGGCTTTATTGCCGGATCTGCCGCGGCCGTGGTGATTTTCACCTATGCCGGACGGGGAATTGTATCTCTTTCGAAACGGTTTATCACCGGTCGGGATGCCTTTTCGCGCCTTGCCCTGGCCAACCTGCATCGTCCGGGGGCAAGCACGGTTCCGGTCGCCCTGTCACTTGGGCTTGGGTTGACATTGCTGGTGACGATTTCCGGGATCGAGGGCAATCTTGATAACGAGATTAATGAAAACCTTCCTGAATCTGCCCCGGCCTTCTTCTTCCTTGATATCCGCCCGGATCAGATGGATCAGTTCCGAAGCCAGCTTCTGGCGCAGGAAAATGTTTCGGATATCGAACAAACACCGATGCTGCGCGGGCGTGTCACCGCGATTGACGGGGTTGATGCCAATGATGTGGGTCCGGGCGATGATCGCTGGTTCCTGCGTGGTGACCGTGGCCTGACCTTTGCCGCCGCCCCGCCGCCCGAAACCAAGCTGGTGCGCGGGGAATGGTGGCCGTCTGATTATGATGATGCGTCCAAGCCGCTGGTATCGATCAGTGCCGATATCGGTAATGCCTTTGAACTTGAACCCGGTGACACCATCACTGTCAATATTCTGGGCCGCGACATCACGGCCGAGATCGCCAACTGGCGCGAAGTCGAATGGCAAAGCCTGCGCATGAATTTTGCCATGGTGTTTTCACCCGGCCTGATCGACAAGGCCCCCTATAGCCTGATTGCCACCGCCCATATGCCGCGCGAAATGGAAGAACCGGTTGATCGTATGATCGGGCTGGACTTCCCGAATGTATCCGCCATCCGCGTGCGCGAAGCGCTGGAAGCCGCCAATGCCATTCTGGCGGGGATCGGAACCGCACTTAATGCGACAAGCATGATTGCGATTGTTGCCGGGGTGCTTGTCCTTGCCGGCGCAGTTGCCGCAGGCCGTCGCAAGCGGATCTATGATGCCGTGGTGCTCAAGACGCTTGGCGCGACACGGGCAAATATCCTTTATGCCTATGCGCTGGAATACGGGATTTTGGGTCTTGCGACCGGGGTGATTGCCGCCTTTGTCGGCTCGGTCGCGGCATGGTCAGTGCTGGTTCTGGTGATGGAGGCACATTGGGTCTTCTTGCCGATGACCATTTTCGGTCCGATTGCCATCGGTCTTCTGGCAACGCTTTCGGCCGGCTTCGTTGGCACCTGGCAGGCGCTGCGCAGTCCCGCCGCACCGATGTTGCGCAACGAATAGGCCATTTCCCGATATCTTGAAAAAACAGGGCCGGTCACATGTGACCGGCCCTGTTTTATGTTTCAGATCATTTCGACATCAAACCGGAAAGACCGGTTTGGCAGGCAATGGCATCACGCCAGATCACGCAAAGCACGCCTGACGACCTTGCCGGTCGTGGTCATTGGCAACTGATCGAGAAACGCGATTTCGCGCGGATATTCATGCGCGGCAAGGCGGGTTTTGACGAAATCCTTGATATCGCTTTCAAGTTCGGGGCTTTGCGCATAACCATCAGCCAGAACCACAAAGGCCTTTACGATCTGTCCGCGCTGGTCATCGGGTTTGCCAATCACGCCGGCCATACGAATGGCCGGATGGGCAATCAGGCAATCTTCGATCTCGCCCGGGCCGATGCGATATCCGGCCGAACTGATGACATCATCATCGCGCCCGACAAAGCGGATATAGCCATCCGCATCGACACAGCCCATATCACCGGTCAAAAGCCATTCGCCGACAAATTTGTCACGGGTGGCTTCGGGATTGCGCCAATATTCCAGAAACATCACCGGATCGGGTGCCCGCACTGCAATGCGCCCCATCTCACCGGGGGCCACGACATTCCCGCCCAGATCAATCACCGCAACATTATGGCCCGGCACCGGACGGCCCATGACGCCGGGCTTGGGCGCCATGATCGACTGACAGGAACTGACGACCATATTGCATTCGGTCTGACCGTAAAATTCATTGATGGTGACACCGAACACCCGACGCCCCCAATCAAGAAGTTCCGCACCAAGCGTTTCACCACCACTTGCAATAGAGCGAAGATTACAGTTGAATTTTTGCGCCATTTCATCACCGGCCGCCCGCATCATCTTTAATGCAGTTGGCGGCAGGAAGGTATTGCGCACACCATATTCGGCAATCAGGCCAAAGGCGGCTTCGGGTGTGAATTTTTCAAAACGGTGCGCAACCACCGGCACCCCGTGATGCCAGGCCGGTAACAACACATCAAGCAGCCCGCCGATCCAGGCCCAGTCCGCAGGGGTCCACATCACATCCCCGTCCTTGGGGAAGAAATCATGGGACATTTCAACACCGGGCAAATGGCCGAGCAAAACCCGATGGGCATGAAGCGCGCCTTTGGGCTGGCCGGTGGTGCCGGATGTGTAAATGATCAGGGCCGGTTCATCGGCACGGGTTTTGACAACATCGAACTGGTCGCTGGCCTCGGCTGACAGGGCCTTGAAATCAAAGCAGCCATCCGGCGCGCCATCAATGACATAGACATATTCAAGTGCCGGCAAAAGATCGCGGATTTCAGCAATTTTTGCCGCCCCCTCCTTGTCGGTCACCAGCGCCTTGGCGGCACAGTTGCCCAACCGGTATTCCAGCGCATCAACCCCGAACAGGGTAAAGAGCGGAACCGCAATCCCGCCCATCTTGTAGGTCGCGATATGGGCAATCGCGGTTTCGGGGCTTTGCGGCAACAGAATACCCACCCGGTCCCCGCGCCGGATGCCATGGCGGCGCATGACATTGGCAAAGCGGTTCGACAAACGTTTGAACTGGGCAAATGTGTAATCACGGCGCGATCCGTCGCGCCGACGGTGCATCAGCGCCAAACGATCCGGGTCATCGGCCCATTTGTCGCAAACATCAACACCAATATTGAAATGAGTCGGTACATCCCAGACAAAATCCGAGCATACCGTCGCGTAGTCATCACGACTGGTCAGCATATTTCCTCCCTGAATTTACCGCTGTTATTTGTTTTTGGCTGCGGCAAATATTGGCGACATGATAGTGCCTTTTGCATTCGGATTGCACCGATTTTGTTTATCGTCGGCGATCTGAATGGCAAGAAAGCCCCATCAGAACGATGCAGTGCATCATACAAACCATAAACCGGCCTTGTCTGACCCGGGGTTATTTGCGGGGAAGTCAATGATCGTGGTTCAGGGCGACGGATCAAGCAGGAAAGTGAAATTCGCAGACTGTCCGGCATCGGTTGTGGCCCGGCTGTGGCAGCCCAGACAGGTGGCATCGGCTTGGTGCTGCATGAAGCTTTCAAGCGCACTGTTGGTCAGATAACGGGGAACTTCGCCCACCCCGAATGTCGCCCCGCCCGGATTTCCGATCCATTGTGTGCCAAGCAGCATGTAATTCTGCCAGACGGTACCGGCCAGTTTGCGTTGCCAGATGAAATTGGACTCCGCCGTGCCCGAAAACAGTCGCCAGCAGCGAACGATATCGGATCCCCCGACCGGTTCCCCGGACAGGCGCCGCGCATAGGGTGCGCTGTCCGCCCATTTCACATCCCCCGAAACCGGATTATTGGCCGCCGTCCCGCCAACGCCATGGCCGCCGTAAAATGCATAAGGCCGATCAATATCAGTTGGCGCCAGACATCCGTTGGCAAACGGGCTATCGGTGATGATGCTGTTGGGGCGACGGGCATTCGACGCCAAGGGCACATTGTCGATATGTTCGAAACTTGACCAGATCCAGCGATCCCCATTGCCACTTTGCACCCGCTGTACCAGATGCAAGCCCACCAGCCCGACCGTGACATCAAGACATTTCGCCCGCCCGTCGATTGTTTGCGATGGCCCCAGCGATATACGAGCCGGACGGGTGTAATATCCATGATCGACCAGCGGTTTGGTGCCGTTATTGCCCGGTAAAATGCGCCAGGCAAATTTCAATAATTGCGCGCCCATAACCCCGGGTGCGCTTGGCGGAATGTGCGGCGCATCGCCGCCGGATGCACCATTCCTTAAAGCGTTGCGCGTATCACCACTTGATCCGGATGATGTGCTGTCTGTTGTGGCCGTCGCTGTGATTGGTGGCGTCATGTGCCCGACGGGAAAGCTTATGGGGTTTTGCCCGTTGGCAAAGGCCAGACGTCCGGACTTCTGATCAAGGCCGTTCTCGCGGATATAATCCGCAGCAATCCGATTGATCCGGGTTTCATACAGCACAAAATTCCCGGCCTGATCGATCAGGATATCGCCGGTCGATTGCACATAGCTTGCCAGCAGCAAAGACCCGTCGGGCAAATCATCGGCACAGGACGGGTTGGGAAAGGCGACTTCGGAAAACAGATCCCGCCGGGTCGGGAAGTCTTGCCAGGCGGCTTTGCTGCCCGGGATATCAAGATCGGCATCACGTGCGACATCATGTGCGACATCATGTACGGCATCACGCGGGGCCATCAGGGCGGTAAAAGCCTGCCAGGAGAAGCGGTCAAACGGACGTTGCGCATGATAGGCCAGAAACCGGTAGACGAAACTGGCATCAAATTCCGGCACATCGACGGGCGCAATCGCACAGGGTTGCGCGCCCGAACCGTCGGCACAGAATTCACCGTCATCGTATTTTTCAACAAAGACCGGGATATCCCCACGTTCGGCACTGGCGGTGAATTTCGCATTCTGGGCCAGCGTGGCAGACGGCATCGCCAACATCACCGGCATCAGACACAGGGCAATGCCAAGTTTGCGCATCGAAAATGGTGGTGCCACGATGGTTTCTGACATGCCTGTTGGTACCTTTGATGTATCGCGCTGCACATCATGCTTTACGCCGTGGCGCCATCATAAACCTGTTTGAGCGAGCTGTCCTTAATGTGGAATTTCACATTCTTGTCAGATGTCGGGTGAACAAGATCACATTCGGGTGCGCCGGAGGATTGCCGTTTCCGCCAAACCGTTGCTTTTCACGGAAATCCTGCCATATTTTGACCATCGCAGAATTGTATAAACGATTCTGCCCACAATTGGATCAAAGAGGGATTTCAATGGCTTTTGAAACGCGTCAACGCGGCTATGACGTCTCGGTTGGCCGGTCGGCGGCCGAGATCGATGAAGGTCTCCGCGCCTATATGCTGCGTGTCTATAACTACATGGCATCCGCACTTGCCCTGACCGGTATCGTGGCAATGGCTGTGTCGACCAGCCCGGCCCTGATGCAGGCTATTTTTGGCACCGGACTGCACTGGATTGTCATGCTGGCCCCGATCGGGCTTGTCTTCTTCCTGAGCGCACGAATTCATAAAATGAGCTTCGGCGCAGCACAGGCGACATTCTGGGTATATGCCGGGCTGATGGGCTTGTCCCTTGCTTCGATCTTCCTGGTTTATACCGGTGAATCGATCGCACGTACCTTCTTCATCACCGCTGGCACCTTTGGTGCGATGAGCCTTTATGGCTACACCACCAAGAAGGACCTTTCGGGTTGGGGCAGCTTCCTGTTCATGGGTCTGATCGGCATCATCATTGCCAGCGTGGTCAACATCTTCCTTGGCAGCAGCATGCTGCAGTTCGTCATTTCGGCGGCTGGTGTTCTGATCTTCACGGGCCTTACCGCCTATGACACTCAGCGCATCAAGGAAGCGTATCACGAGCATGATGACGCAACCACCGCAGGCAAAAAAGCCCTGTTCGGTGCGCTGCAGCTTTATCTCGACTTCGTGAACCTGTTCATCATGCTTCTGCACTTCTTCGGTAATCGCGAATAGAAGTGACGTTGTATGCTGCCCCCGGGCAGTCGCAGTCAAAACCCCCGCAGCAGCCGCTGCGGGGGTTTCTTTTTGTTCGGATCACTAGATGATGCCTGACGTGCTTCCGGCATCCCCTGAACGCCCGGCGCAGACAGATCGCCAGCTGGTGATCAGGAGGCCGCGGCCTTTGCCGATCCGTCACCGCCGGTGGCTTCCATCACCGCCTTGCGATGGCCCATTTGCGAAATGATGTTTTCAGCACGGGTATAGCCCCCGGAAGCCGCGCGCGCCGCGCCCTTGGCCCCGGCATCGACAAAGGCCTCATAGGATTGCGAGAAGCCCATTCTGGCATTGGACAGCATGGTGACATCCTGATCCTGGGTACCATTGGTCAGATAGACCGTCGCCAGGGCAAACATTGTCCTGCCCCAGATATAGGGATCATCACGCCGGCCACAGATTTTAAGGGCGGCCTGAAAGACAGGAACGACCTGCGCATCGGGGATGCTGACATCATTGATGATGGCCGCAGACACAATCGATTCCGCCAGCCCATAGGCGGTAATCGCATAAAGCGGCGCATGTGCCCGACTGTTGATCATGCCAAGGGCACGGCGATATTGCGATGCCCCCTGTTCGACAAGTTTGGCGTCCTCGGCATCCTTGCCGGTTGCGACCATTGCCTCGGCCAGTTTGCAGATCGCCAGCGCACGATCAACCGGCGATCCCATCGACAGTTCGAACCGCCGTTCAAGCATTTTCCAGATGCCAATGGCCAGCGCACCCGAGCGCGCCTTGAGACTGGCGATCAGCGACCAGTTCACAAGCCCCGCATACAGCGCAAGAAGGGCGGCCGATCGGGCGTCGATTTTTGAAAAGTCGCTGATTTGCGCCACCAGATCTTCGGTGCGCAATTCACGTACGACTTCTTCTTTTTGCTGGGGCCGTGATGATTCGCCCAGCAATCCCGATGATGTACGGGCCTTGGGTTTGGCCGGTTCGGATACGGTTTCGCCCGCCGCACCAAGGGTTTTGCGAATATGGGGTTCAAGCACGCGCAAGGCACTGGCGCAATAGGTGCGATCCCCGGTTTCGGTCAGGACAAACGCCCCAAAGGCATAGGCAGTCGCCACCCCCTGCCCGGCCATTTCGAAATGTTCGCCGCGATTGATGCGTTCCTGAAATTCTTCGAGATGGGTGGTCAGACGTGAAATTTGCAGCAACCGCTGCTCCCCGCCCCGCGATTTGAAAATCAGCTGGGCCGCCAGCAAAATGCGCAAGGCCTGGGCGACATCGGGATGATCGGTTTGCCGGAAACTGTGAGTAAGCGGCAACATCAGATCATAAAGCGACGAGGTCAAAGCATCGCTGACCAGATGCAGATCGAAACCACCGGTATTGTGGTTTTCCTGCCCCCAGAAAACCGCATCCGCATCAACCCGGCGCCCCATATTCAAAACATTGAGCTGGGCTTCGCGCATCGCCTGGAATGCATCAACCGCATCCGAATTGGGGGCAAAATACTGATCCAGTCTGATCTGGCTGCTTTCGGGCATATCGGCCAGACTGCGCGCGATCATATCGCTTAGCGGGTCTGGCGGGCGGACACCGCCCTGGGCAGTTGCATCGGGACGATTGAAGCGGGCAATGGCATACAGGCACAGCGGTTCCGCAACCGAGGCAGTATCATCCCCCGCAGTCTCAACCAACTCCCCTGACGTATCGTTGCCGGTAATCAGTGACTTGATCACCAGGCCAACCATTGACCAGAACCCAGCCATTCCTGCCCTTATTGCATCCACGAAAAACTGACACGCAGCTTCTATAGATACTTGAATTCATTAAGGGTCCATTGTCATCCGCGCAACGCGGCTGGTCAATGCTGGAGCGCGGCTTTAACGCCATACCGAAGTATAGAAAACCTACCCTTCAAATACCGAAACCCCCAGTCGATCAACTAGATTTTCGGGTTCTGCGCGGTCATCGCAAACCCGTGACCTTTTTGAAACCTTCACGGGAATGACCTGCGTTCCCGGGTGCGTTGCAGAAAGAAAATCATCCATATGACATCGACATGATCGGGCAGGCAAAAGGCACCGGACCATAACGATCCGGCGCCTTGAAAACAGGTCATCAGGAATGTCGCACGAACAGTTTTCAGTTCCAGGGACGGGTGCGGCGGCGTGGTTTGGTTGCCGGTTGCGTCGGGCGCGATGCCGGTTGCGATCCGCCCCAGGGTCCTTTTTGTGATGCCGGACGCGCAGACGCAGGCCGCGCAGCCGCGCCATGTCCACCACTACCCTGCCCGGTCAGGCCACTGGCCATTTCCTGAAGCTTGGCGATGCGGTTGGCCATGTTGGGGTGGGTGGAAAACAGATTGTCGACACCCTTCCCCGACAGCGGATTGGCGATATACATATGTGCGGTTGCCGGGTTGCGTTCGGCTTCCATGTTCGGGATGGCGTGCACACCCTTATCAAGTTTGGCCAGTGCACTGGCCAGCCACAGGGGATGTCCGCAAATTTCGGCCCCGATACGGTCAGCGTCATATTCACGGGTGCGCGAAATTGCCATCTGCACAATCATCGCCCCCATCGGCGCCAGAATGGCAATCAGGATCATGCCGATCCCGCCCAATGGATTGTTGTTTTCGCTGCGATTGCCGCCGAACATGCCGGCAAACATCGCGAAATTGGCAAGGGCCGAAATCGCACCGGCGATGGTTGCCGTAATCGTCATGGTCAGGGTATCGCGGTTTTTGACATGGGCCAGTTCATGGGCCATGACACCGGCGATCTCGTTGCGATCAAGCAGTTTCAGCAACCCCGTTGTTGCCGCCACCGCCGCATTTGCCGGATTGCGCCCGGTGGCAAAGGCATTGGGTTGCGGGTTTTCAATCACATAGACCTTGGGCATTGGCAGACCGGCATTACGCGCCAGATCGCGCACCATGGAAACCAGTTCCGGGGCGGTGCGATCATCAACCTGTTTTGCACTGCGCATCCGAAGCAGCATGGCATCGGAATTCCAATAGGCGAACACATTCATCGCCCCGGCAAACAACAGCGCAATGATCATGCCCTGTTGCCCGCCGATCATCATGCCAACGGCACCAAACAGCGCGGTCAACCCCGCCAGCAACAAACCTGTACGCACATAGTTCATGGTCGAACACCCTTTTCGACAAACCTTTCGAACGACAGATAAGGCAAAGTTTGCCAATGGCAAGCGCCCGGCAAACTTGTCCTGCCTGTTTGCCACCGCATCGAAAACTTATTCCTTGGTGTGGGAAGATTATTCCCGCCAACCCTTTGAACAAGCAAAATGATTATGGCTTTTTTATCTGCGTGACCAATATCACAGGACAAATACCGCAGATATCAAAGGCGCCCGGAAGGCACACCGATAAGTGGTCTTTTAATTGCATGCACAATTTAAGATATCACTCAAGGAGGTGTTTTATGGTCGAGTTTCAAGGAAAGATGTCCATCGTCGGTGCGCGGTACCTGACCATGCCCAGACCGATTGATCCGCAAACCGGTGAATACAGCACCAAGTTTTCGCTTGATGAATGGAAAGACATCCAGACCAAGCGCAAGGAACAATTCGAAACCTATCAGGCCAATGCCGAAAACCATCTGAACAGCTGGCTTGATGATAACAGCGACGCAGAGATCACACGCGCCTATTATCTTGATGATGAACTGGTTGCCGTGTTTGGCGAGGATAACGTCAATGTATCCAATGGCATGAATTACGCCATGGAGTATCGCTATGCACAAAGCGATGGCGAGGATCTTGGATATTCCGGGGATCAGTTAACCCGATATGTTGAAAACCGTATCGAGTTCGCGTTGCGTCGCGAATATGGCGACCGATTGACGGTCAAGGAAGGCCCGGCCGGGACACTTGGCACGCTGGCAGATTATCGCGAAGAACTGTTTGGCGGGGATCGATGGCCATCAGAAGAAAACATGCCGCCAATGCGCGAAATTGACTGGGATGCGCCATCACCGGCACAGACCGGCACCTGGCAAGGACCCGTGGCCCTGATTGATACCCAGGCATTTCTCGACATCCGCACCATGAGACTTGAGACGCAGTAGGATAAGTAAAACAGCCGGACCGGCGGGGTCGGGGAAAAAGACGGTCCGGCTGTTTCTGCAACGATGTCGGTTACTCCGCAGGCTGGTGTGCGTCAGCCTCATCAAGTGAACGAACTTCGTTGCGCCGGCCAATCATGCGTACAAGAACATAAAAGACCGGGGTCAGGATCAGGCCAAATATCGTCACGCCCAGCATCCCCGAGAACACGGCAATACCAATCGCGTGGCGCATCTCGGCACCGGCACCACTGGACAGAACCAGCGGCACGACACCCATGATGAAGGCCAAAGAGGTCATAAGGATCGGGCGCAGGCGCAGACGACTGGCCTCGATCGCGGCTTGAACGGTGCTGCGTCCCTGATGTTCAAGTTCACGGGCGAACTCGACAATCAGGATGGCGTTTTTCGATGCCAGTCCGGCCAGCACAAACAGGCTGATCTGGGTGAAGATATTGTTGTCACCCCCGAACAGATAGACACCAAACACAGCAGACAGGATGCTCATCGGGACGATCAGGATCACGGCCAGCGGCATGGTCAGGCTTTCATACTGCGCCGCCAGAACCAGGAACACCAGAAGGATACAGATCGGGAAGATGAAGATCGCCGTATTGCCCGCCAGGATCTGCTGATAGGTCAGTTCCGTCCATTCATAGGACATGCCGGGCGGCAATGTTTCATCCAGAATCTTGCTGATCGCAGCCTGTGCCTCGCCGCTGGAATAGCCCGGGGCGGCGTTGCCATTCAGATCGGCCGACCGGAACGCGTTGTAGCGCATTGCCGTGTCCGGTCCGAATGTTTCAGATACCGACAAAACAGATCCCAGCGGCACCATGTCGCCATCCGAATTGCGCGTTTGCAGACGCAGGATGTCTTCCGGGCTTGAACGATATGGCTTATCGGCCTGTGCGATCACCTGATAGGTGCGGCCAAAGGCGTTGAAGTCATTGACATACATCGAGCCAAGATAGACCTGCATGGTCCGGAAGATTTCATCAACCGGTACGCCAAGCTGCTGAACCTTTGTACGGTCAAGGGTCGCCTGAAGCTGCGGCACATTGATGTTATAGCTTGAAAACACACCGGTCAGTTCCGGTGCTGCCCATGCCTTGGCAAGGACCTGTTTCATGGCATCATCAAGGGCGCGATAGCCCAGATCGGAGCGATCCTGAACCTGAAGCTTGAAGCCACCAACAGTCCCAAGTCCCTGAACCGGAGGTGCCGGGAAGATGGCAACAAAGGCCTCGTCAATGGCGGCAAATTTCTGTTGCAGCTTGCCGGCGATGGCAAGGCCCGACAGATCATCGCTTTTGCGTTCATCAAAGTCGGTCAGCGTGACAAACACGATGCCGGCACTTGAACTGTTCACAAAGCCGTTGATCGAAAGCCCCGGGAAGGCCACGGCACTTTCAACACCGGGCTCCTTAAGCGCGATATCAGACATTTCACGAATGACATCTTCGGTCCGGTCCAGTGTCGCGCCCTGCGGGAGCTGGGCGAAACTGACCAGATATTGCTTGTCCTGAAGGGGAACGAAACCCGTGGGCAGAATCTGGAAACCCTGCCAGGTCAAAACCAGCAGCCCGGCATAAAGCGCCATCATGATGGCCTTGACACCCAGCAGACGCTTGACCCCGCCAGCATACATTTCCGTGCTGCGGTTAAAGAAGCGGTTAAAGCCGCGGAAGAACCAGCCAAAGACAAAGTCCATGCCACGCGTCAGCCAGTCTTTCGGCGCATCATGACCACGCAGAAGGACCGCCGACAAAGCCGGGCTCAGGGTCAGCGAGTTGATGGTTGAAATGATCGTCGCAATGGCGATGGTCAGGGCAAATTGCTGATAGAACTGGCCGGTCAGGCCGGAAATAAAGGCAATCGGTACAAACACACCGGTAATCACAAGCGAGGTCGCGATGATCGGACCGGTTACTTCGCGCATGGCCGCAACCGTTGCATCGCGCGGTGAAAGACCCCGTTCGATGTTACGTTCAACGTTTTCGACCACGACAATCGCGTCATCAACCACGATGCCGATCGCCAGGATCAATCCGAACAGCGACAGCACGTTGATCGAAAAGCCCATCAGAAGCATCAGGGCAAAGGTCCCGATGATCGATACCGGCACAGCCAGCAACGGAATGATTGATGCCCGCCAGGTTTGCAGGAAGATCGTCACCACGATCACCACAAGGGCGATGGCCTCCAACAACGTCTTGATCACCGATTTGATCGAACCGCGCACAAACACGGTCGGGTCATAAACAATCGAGTAATCGAGATCGTCGGGGAAGTTCTGTTTGAGTTCTTCCATGGTCGCGCGCACGTTGCTTGAAATATCAAGCGCGTTTGACCCCGGGGATGCAAAGATCGGAATGGCGACCGCGGGCTTGTTATCAAGCAGGGAACGCAGCGCATATTGCTGGGCTTCCATTTCGACACGCGCCACATCGCCAAGACGCGTAATCGTGCCATCGGCTTCGCGTTTGATGATGATGTTCTGGAATTCCTCGGGGGTTTCCAGACGGCCACTGATATTGATCGGCAACTGGAACTGCACGCCACTGTCATAGGGTGCACCACCGATGATGCCGGCTGCGACCTGGACGTTCTGGCTTTGGATGGCGGCAACCACTTCGCCCGCGGTCAGGTTGCGTTCGGCAACCTTGTCGGGGTTCAGCCAGACACGCATGGCATAATCGCCCGATCCGAACAGGCCAACCTGCCCGACGCCACTGATACGTGCCAGACGGTCACGGACATTAAGCGTCGCATAGTTGCGCAGATACAGCATGTCATAGCGTTCATTGGGCGAACGCAAATGCACGACCATGGTCAGATCGGGGGATCGTTTGGACACGGTCACACCAAGCTGACGCACGATATCGGGCAGGCGCGGTTCGGCCTGTGATACGCGGTTCTGGACCTTTTGCTGGGCCAGGTCGGGATCGGTGCCAATTTCAAAGGTCACGGTCAGCGACAGGTTGCCGTCCGTGGTGGCCAGTGAGTTGACATAAAGCATCCCTTCGACCCCGTTGATCTGTTCTTCAAGGGGGGATGCAACAGTTTCGGCAATCTCGGCGGGGTTCGCGCCGGGAAATTTGGCTTCGACCACGATCGAAGGCGGCACGACTTCGGGATATTCCGAAATCGGCAAACGCCACATCGCAATCAGACCGGCCAGCAACATCAGCACCGACAAAACGCCGGCAAAGATCGGGCGGTCGACAAAAAATCTTGAAAGGTTCTGCATGATAGTAAGCCTTGCTTAGCGCGCCATCCGCATCCCTCAGGATGCGGCGGCCTGCAGAATTTCGGGGGCGACCGGCATGCCGGGACGGACCTTCATGATGCCGTTGACGATGACAAGATCGCCTTCGTTCAGGCCAGAGGTCACAATGCGCATACCGTTGATTTCTGCCCCCAGGGTGACCTGGCGATAGGCAACCGTATTGTCCGGTTCGACCACATAGACGAATTTGCGGTCCTGATCGGTGCTGATTGCTTCGGGCGAAACCATGATGACATCCTGCTTGGCAAGCGTTCCGACCTGAAGGGCGGCAAACGTGCCCGGCAGAAGGTTGCCATCGAGATTGTCAAACAGTGCGCGGGTGCGGATGGTCCCGGTGCGCGCATCAATCCGGTTATCGAAACTGTGCACATAACCCGACACCTGACGCCCGTTTGACAGGGTCATGTTGACCGGGATGTTGTGGGCAGCTTCGTCGATTTTGCCGTCATCCCCGATGCTGGCAAAGAAGGTCTGCTCGTCGAGATCGAAATCGGCATAGATTTTACCGGTCGATACAATGGTGGTCAGAACCGGGGCATTCGGGCCGGCATTGACCTGGTTGCCAACGGTCAGTTCGACCCGGCTGACACGCCCGCTGATCGGGGCTTTGACAAAGGCATGGTCCAGTTCGATTTCGGCAAGTTCAAGATTGGCCTTGGCGCGGGTGACCTGACTTTGTGCCACGCGATGGGCATTCAGGCGTTCGTCATAGACGCGCTTGGAAACCGTGCCGTTCGACACCAGCTTTTCCGCGCGTGCCTTTTCCTTGGCCGCCAGCGACAGATTCTGTTCGGCTGCGGCCAGTTCGGCACGGGCTTCGTTCACGGCGGCCTGATAGCTGCGCGGATCAATCACGGCAAGCACATCGCCCTTTTGAACAAGCTGGCCGTCTTCAAACCGGATTTCGACGATCGCACCGCTGACCTGCGGGCGCAGCTGCACTTCTTCAACCGCGCTCAGACGGCCGGAAAAATTGTTCCAAAGACGGACGGAACTGCTTTGGACGTTGGATACGGTAACAGGGGTTGCCATCGGGGCGGTCTGAACCGCCACTTCGTCGGCAGATGAGCCAGAGATATGCAAGCCATATCCACCGGCAGCAGCAATCAGTGCCAATGCGGCAACTGGCAGCAAAATTTTGCGTTTTGATCGAGACTGCATCTTTTGATCTTCCAAATGGGTTGCGCCGCACACACGCGGCCCGTTTGAAGCTTAGATGCATACCAATCGGTTTGTTCGCAAGGGGAAGAAGGCAAAAAAATGGCGTTTTTTTAATTTTTATTGTTTTGCGACAGGAATGAAATCAGGAAAACATTCGGATAACTATCTGAATTTACATTGCAAATTAAGGATGCGATAGATCCCTTCGCGCAGATCAGACCGAACAGTATCAAGATCGTTAAAAACCTTGCCATAGGTCAGCAGGCCATGGACATACTGGAAAACCAGCCGTGCCAGGGTGGTGACGTCACCATCTTCGCCCAGCATGCCTTCGCCCTTCAGGCCGCGCACCATCGAGGCCAGATATTTGATCTGCTCGTCAGCCAGTTCGCGCGAACAATTCTGGATTTCCATATCTTCGGGGCCGACCTGGCCGCCAGCAGTAAAGATCGGACAGACACAGACTTCGCTTTCGCCGGGCACGGCATAGCGTTCCTGCTTGTCACAAACCAGTTCGATATAGCGGTTAAGCTGCTCGACCGGCGGAACTTCGGGGGAAAAGATGGCGCGAAGCTCATCCTTGCCCTTTTCCCAGTGATGGCGGGCAGAGGCCGCAAACAGGGCCGCCTTGCTGTCAAAATGATGATAGAACGCGCCTTTTGTCACGCCGGCATGCTTGCAGACATCACTGACACCGATATCGTGATAGCTGCGCGTTGACAGCAACTCGATCGCGGTTTCCAGAAGCTTGGTCCGGGTTTCTTCGGCGTTCCTCATGGCTTTGACCTGTATATTGATTATGGATCAGATATACGTACCGGTTGGTATTTTTCAAGGAAACCCAGCCGACACATTCCAAGATCATCATGTAAACATGGCAGGAGGATGACAGGAATGTTCAGAAATTCAAAGATTTAACTCGCGATGTGCGTGATGCACATAACAGCCATCAAAGCGGTATTTTTTTTCATCCCGTCCTGTTTCAACGACGAAATCCGGCCCCGAAACGACAAAAGAGGGCGCCTTGTGCGCCCTCTTTGCACTGAGATGTTTGATGCCGATCCGGATCAGGCCCCGATCAGCGCCCGCATCTGGCGGTTTGCCACCGTGATCATCGACAGATCGATCTGGCCCGCGGCGCGCAACTCGTTGATCAGTTCGTCACAGCGCGCACAACCACGCTGATGGGCGGCAACCCATTTATCCACAAGCTCGCTACCCGAGCTGCCTTTTTTGCCTTCGGCCAGAACAGCACGGGTCAGTTCGCGCTGATGACCAAACAGGTCATCAATCACTGCTGCACGTGCCAGTTTCTGCCAATGGGTTTCGGCTTCGATCGATTCTGCTGCGGCCCGCATCAGACCAAGCTGGAAGCGGGTTCCGACCGCAAAATAGGTCGATGCGACTTCGATGACGTCACGACCGGTTGCCTCGGCAATCCGGACCACATCACAAATTGCCACCATCTGGGCAACCGATGCGATACGGCGCGCAAGTTCTTCCGGAACGCCCTGTGCGGTCAGCGACTGGGTTTTCTGTTCCAGTGCGGTCCGGAATGCAGCATCGGCAGGAACGATTTCATCAAAGGCCGAAATCACCTTGGATACTGCCGGACGGAACATTTCGATCTTGGCACCGACATTCAGGTCTTCGCAATTGCGCAGGAACCATTGGGTGACGTCATTGACCATGCGGTTGATGTCGCGGAACATGCTGGTCTGCAATTTGGCCAGCACCACGTTATCAAGGGCTTCGATCCCGGCCCAAAGATCACGCAGACCAAACACCGCACGGGTGATCAGATAACCGCGTGATACATCAACGGCCGAAAGACCGGTTGCTTCCATCATGTCATGCACGAACGTGCCACCAACCCGGTTGACCAGACTGTTGGTCGCCACCGTGGCAATGATTTCACGTTTCAGACGATGGCCCGAAATCGCATCCGCATATTTCTTGCGAAGCGGTGTCGGGAAATAGCGCACCAGTTCTTCGACCAGAATCGGATCGTCAGGAAGATCGGATTCCAGCACCTCGTCATAAAGCCAAAGTTTGGCATAGGGCATCAGCACCGAAACTTCGGGGCGGGTCAGACCTTCATGCGCATTGGCACGACGTGCGAGTTCTTCATCATCGGGAAGATATTCGATTTCCCGGTTCAGACGGCCTTCGCGTTCGAGCATCCGGATCAGGCGCACCTGCGCATCAAGCAATTCCGAATTTGCCGCATGGGCATTGGAAATGGCCTGACTTTGCAGATAGTTGTCGCGCAGAACCAGATCGCCGACCTCGTCGGTCATTTCGACCAGAAGCTTGTTGCGCTGCTTTTCGGTCATATCACCGGCCGAGACAACTTCGCCCAGCAGGATCTTGATATTGACCTCGTGATCCGAGCAGTTCACACCCGCTGCGTTGTCGATCGCATCGGTATTCAGACGACCACCGGCATGGGCATATTCAATACGGCCACGCTGGGTCGCACCAAGGTTTGCGCCTTCGCCCACCACCTTGGCCCGGACTTCGCGACCATTGATGCGGATGGCATCATTGGCACGGTCCCCGGCATCGGCATTGGTTTCGTGACTGGACTTGATATAGGTCCCGATACCACCGAACCACAGCAATTCGACATCGGCCTTCAGAATGGCCTTCATCATGTCGGCCGGGGTTACCTTGCCGCCATCAAGACCCAGAAGCTTGCGGACTTCGGGGGACGGATCAAGGGTCTTGGCCTTGCGGTCAAAGATGTCGCCGCCTTTTGACAGGACCTTTTTGTCATAGTCGGTCCAGCTTGAACGCGGCAGATCGAACAGGCGTTTGCGTTCGGCAAAGCTTTTTGCCGGATCCGGGTCCGGATCGACAAAGATATGCATGTGGTTGAAGGCCGCGACCAGTTTGATCTGTTCGGACAACAACATGCCATTGCCAAACACGTCACCGGACATGTCACCAACACCGGCGACGGTGAATGGCGTGGTCTGGATATCCTTGCCCATTTCGCGGAAGTGGCGTTTGACCGATTCCCAGGCACCGCGCGCCGTGATGCCCATTTTTTTGTGGTCATAGCCCTGCGACCCGCCCGATGCAAAGGCATCGTCAAGCCAGAAGCCATAATCACGGGCGACACCATTGGCGATATCGGAAAATGTCGCCGTGCCCTTGTCAGCAGCAACCACCAGATAGGGATCATCATCATCAAGACGACGGACCCGTTCCGGCGGAATGATTTCGCCGCCAACAATGTTGTCGGTGATATCGAGCATGCCGCTCATCAGTGTTTTGTAGCAGGCAATGCCTTCTTCAAGAAATGCTTCGCGCGACCCGTCCGCAGGCGGACGTTTGACCACGAACCCGCCCTTGGACCCGACGGGCACGATCACCGCGTTCTTGACCATCTGGGCTTTGACCAGACCAAGAATTTCGGTACGGAAATCTTCCTGACGGTCGGACCAGCGGATGCCGCCACGGGCAACCGGCCCACCGCGCAGATGGACAGCTTCGACCCGCGGGGAATAGACAAAGATTTCCCGCCACGGACGCGGCAGGGGCAAATCTTCGATCATGCCGGAATTGAATTTGACCGACAGATACGGTTTCGGATTTCCATCCGCACCATACTGGAAGAAGTTGGTGCGCAATGTCGACTGAACCAGATTGAGGAAGGCGCGCAAAATGCGGTCTTCGTCCGGGTTCATCACGTCTTCAAGACGGGTGATGATATCGGCCTCGATCACGTCGACTTCGGCGGCCAAACCCGGATCGCGATCCGGATCAAACTTGGCAATGAACAGCGACACAATCGCCGATGCCAAGGCCGGGTTATTGGCAAGGGTACGCGCCATATAGTTCTGCGAGAAGGCCGAGCCCATCTGACGGGTATAGCGGGCATAGGCCCGCAGGATGACGACTTCGCGCCAGTTCAGATTCCCCAGCAGAACCAGACGGTTAAAGGCGTCATTTTCGACCTCGCCATGCCACATGCGCACGAACAGTTCCTGGAACTTGTCACGGACGTCATGCAGATTGAACTCGCCATCGACAACCACACCGAAATCATGGATCCGCACGTTGGTTTCAACATCGCGCGGGCTTACGGTAAACGGGTTTTCGGTGATGACCTTAAGCCCCATATTTTCAAGCATGGGCAGAACATCAGACAGCGGAACCGGCGCACCGGGATTGTAGATCTTGAAGCGCAGTTCGTTTTCGGCAGCCTCGATCGGGCGATACAGGTTCACCCGCAGGTCATTGGCCTTGATCACATCTTCGATGCGTTCAATATCAAGGGCCGCACTTTCGACCGTGAAACGTTCGCGATAGTCGCTTGAGAAACTTTCCCCATAGCGACGATACAGCGCCAGACCACGTTCTTCGCCCATTTCACGGACAAGAACCTGACGCAATGTGTCGGTCCAGTCGCGGGCAACTTCCACCAGCTGACGTTCGATTTCTGCAACGTCATATTCCGGCAGCTCACCCGGATTGGTTTTGACCAGCAAATGCAGACGCGCAAGCGGGCTGTCCCCGATCAGGGTGTAATGTGCGGTTACCTTGCCATCAAAGGCATCCTCGATGACTTTCTGGAACTTGAAGCGCAACTTGGTCGAGAACCGGTCACGCGGACAGAACAGCTGACAGGATACAAACCGTTCAAACGCATCGCGACGGACAAACAAGGCGATGCGTTGACGTTCCTGCAAATGCAGGATGCCCATGCAGGTATGATACAGGTCATCGAGTTCGACCTGGAACAGCTCATCGCGCGGGAAAGTTTCAAGAATATTGACCAGCGCCTTGCCATCGTGGCTGGCAGGCGGGAAGCCGGCACGTTTGACCGTTTCGGCAAGTTTCATGCGCAGAAGCGGGATCAGACGCGGGCTGAGGTTATAGGCGACCGAAGTAAACAGACCGACAAACAGATGCTGACCGACGACCTTGCCCTTGGCGTCGAACTGTTTGACGACGATGGTATCAAGATGCACCGGGCGATGAACGGTGGATTGCTTGTTGGCTTTGGTCACCATCAGAAGGTTGGGGCTGGTGACGAAATCCTGAACTTCGGGCGACAGATTGCCGATCTGGCGCAGTTCGTCAAAAACATGCGTTCCTTCACGCGACAGGATGCCAAGCTGGTTTTTCACCTCGACATCGACCGCACCCTTCTTGCCACCGGTTTTGAAGCGGTATTCGCGATATCCAAGGAAGGTGAAGTGATCATTATGCAGCCAGCCAAGGAAATCCTTGACCTCCTGGCGGTCTTCCTCGGCAACGCCACCGGTGCTTTCACCGATTTCATCAAGAACTTCGGTGACCTTTTTAAGCATCGGCTGCCAGTCACGCACAGCCAGCGCAACATCGGTCAGCGCGTTTTCCAGACGGTCGTGAATTTTGGTCAGAACAGCCTGATCGGTTTGTTCGTCAATTTCGACATGCATCACCGATTCACGCGGGTCTTTTGACTCGTCCACCCCGGCAACCGACAGCAATTCACCACTGTCATCACGGGCAATGCGCATGATCGGGTGAATGACAAGATGCACGGTCAGATCAAGTTCATGCAGGGCCGATGTTACGGAATCGACCAGAAACGGCATGTCGGTATTGCTGATTTCGATCACGGTGTGATCGGATTTCCAGCCGTGCTCTTCGAGATCGGGGTTATAGACCCGGATCTTGGCAGCATCGGCAGACGGGCGCTTTTGCGCGAATTTATAAAGCGTCAACGCCGCGCCATAAAGCGAGTCGACCGATCGACCCGCCATGTCGTCAGGCGGAACATCCTTATAAAAAAGGCGAACGAATGCTTCTGCATCCTTCGCCGTCTTGCCTTTTATACGTTGCTTGATTTGTTCGACAACTTTGTCGATGACTTCCCGTTTCGGGTCGTCTTTTCGGGCTTTCATGTCCAATTTCCCTTTTTCTCAGTTCTGTTTGCCAGAACCGAAACACCGACCTTTGCGGCCGGCATCACACACCACGGATGTCACATTTTATTTTTGGGCCGAAACCCGAAAGAAACCGGGGGAAAACCGCTATTGGATGACACGGAATTCCGAAGGATCCTTCCAAGGCTACACATAGCCGATCAATTGCCTAAAAACTATGCTTCTGCACAAAAAAAATTCATTTAACCAACAAGCTAGGCATCACCCATCTGATTAACTGTTAGGCAGTATTGTCACAGAATTTTGTTCTTTGCTGCGACGCAAAATCACCTAAACTGTTTCCTGCTGCCATACACAGCCGATTCTTTCGCACCCGCACACCACATTGCCGGAGACACGCCATGCTGGAAGGCAAAAAGGGATTAATCGTTGGAATTGCCAATGACCTGTCCATTGCCTGGGGATGTGCGCGCATTTTCCGACGCGAAGGTGCCGATCTTGCGGTCACCTACCTCAATGACAAGGCCGAACCCTATGTTCGCCCCCTTGCCCAAAAGGTCGATGCCGCGATCATCACCAAACTTGATGTCAGAGATGAACAACAATCTGACATGTTGTTTGCGCAGATCGAAAAACAATGGGGAAAGCTTGATTTTCTGTTGCATTCCATCGCTTTTGCCCCGGCAGATGCCCTGCACGGGCGGGTCGTTGATTGCTCGCGCGACGGATTTTTGGCCGCCATGGACATATCGTGCCATTCCTTTGCCAGGCTCGCCAAACGGGCCGAACCGCTTATGGGCGATGGCGGGACACTTTTGACGGTAACCTATATGGGATCGGAACGGGTTGTGGATCATTACGGGGTGATGGGCCCGGTAAAGGCCGCACTTGAAACCACGACTCGCTATATGGCAGCCGAGCTTGGCGCCAAAGGCATCAGATGCCATGCCATATCGCCCGGCCCGCTTTTGACCCGTGCCGCATCGGGCATCGCCGAATTTCAGCATCTTATGGATGAAACCGCCCAGCGCGCCCCGTCAAAACGCCTTGTCACCATTGACGAGATCGGTGAACTGGCAGCCTTTCTGGTCAGTGACCGGGCAAAATCACTGACCGGCGATGTCGTCCATATTGATGGCGGTTACAACATCATGGGCTAGATCCGCAATCAGGCGGCCCGCATCGCCAAGACCCCGATTACCCACCCCCATCATGCCCCAAGCTTCCTAGCGGCGCTTGATGGCGTCATCGGCCATTGGCGCGACACGTTTGATCTGTCGGGCCAATGCCAGTTTGTAATCAGCATCCGGGTCGGGTTCGGCCGCGGCAAACAGATCGGGGACATCCCCGCCATTGACCTGAAGCATCCTCTGTTCAGTTTCCGTCTGGCTTTCGATGCGGCCTTCGACCAGATGGCGCAAATCAAACCCGGCTTCCTTCAATGCCGGTGCGATCAGCAAGGTCCGATGACAATCAAGCGGGTCCTTTTCCGCACACATCAGGCAAATACGATATTTTTCCGCCCCGCTGACAAGCCGCGCGATCCCCGACCGGAAAGCAGGCGTTTGCGCCATCAGGCCATAATCAAGCTGCCCATCAGGATACAGCGCGGGAGTCTGGGGCTTGCCACCCATCACATCGCCCATAAAGACATAGGCAATGCCGTTTTCGCGCAAAAACGGCCCGAAACTGTCCGCATCAAAAGCCGTCCAGTAACTGGATCGCTTGAATGTCCTGATATCGGCAACTGCCGTGATGCCCTGCGCCTTGAAAAGCGCAAGCAAACTGTCACGGTCATGCCCGGCATAGCCGACAGTGAAGATGATACGATCTGGATTATGCGAAGTGGTCGAAGCTTGATTTTGCATAGGGCCAAGAAACGATAATTCGGCCCAAGCTGCAAGATTGATGGTGACTCCGTCACGCAATCGCAAAAGCAAAAGGCCGCCCCGAAGGACGGCCTTTGAACTTTCATC
>NZ_PGTS01000011.1 GCF_002844235.1 Thalassospira povalilytica
TTTAGCCATTTCTAACTCCGTTTATTCTGGCTTGGCCTTAGCCGGCCGATTTGGCTTTGACTTCGTCCGCAACTGCCTGCGGAACGTCTGCATAGTGATCAAACTGCATCACGAACTGGGCACGACCCTGGGACATGGAGCGCAGCGTGTTGACGTAACCGAACATGTTCGCCAGCGGTACGAACGCGTTAACAACGCGTGCGATGCCACGGGAGTCCATGTCACGAACCTGGCCACGACGGCTGTTCAGGTCGCCAATGATGTCGCCCATATACTCTTCCGGGGTCACTACTTCGACTTTCATGATCGGCTCGAGCAGCTTCGGAGAAGCTTTCGACAGACCTTCTTTGAACGCTGCACGGGCAGCGATTTCGAAGGCCATGACGCTCGAGTCAACGTCGTGGTAGGCACCGTCGGTCAGCTTGATCGACAAGTCGGTTACCGGGAAGCCTGCGATAACGCCGCTCTGCAGCGAGCTTTCGAGACCTTTGGCAACACCCGGGATGTATTCCTTCGGAACGTTACCGCCAACAACGGTATCGGTGAAGGAGAAGCCCGAACCCGGTTCACCCGGGGTGAAGGTGAGCTTGATACGCGCGAACTGACCCGAACCACCCGACTGTTTTTTGTGGGTGTAGTCGATATCGACTTCTTTCGAGATGGTTTCGCGATAAGCAACCTGCGGCGCGCCGATGTTAGCTTCGACTTTGAATTCACGCTTCATACGATCGACGATGATGTCGAGGTGAAGTTCGCCCATACCCGAAATGATGGTCTGGCCGGATTCGTGGTCGGATTTAACGCGGAACGACGGATCTTCCTGTGCAAGACGTGCAAGGGCGAGACCCATTTTTTCCTGGTCGGCTTTCGATTTCGGCTCAACAGCGATTTCGATAACCGGATCCGGGAATTCCATACGCTCAAGGATGATCGGCTTGGCCGGGTCACAAAGGGTATCACCAGTGGTGGTGTCCTTCATGCCAACCAGAGCAACGATGTCGCCCGAGCAAGCGTATTTGATTTCTTCACGGTTGTTCGAATGCATGAGAAGCATACGGCCGATACGTTCTTTTTTCTCTTTGACAGAGTTCAGAACATACGAGCCGGCATCGAGGATACCGGAATAGATACGAATGAAGGTCAGCGAACCAACGAACGGATCCGACATGATCTTGAATGCAAGAGCCGAGAACGGCGCTTCATCGGTCAGCGGACGGGAATCCGGCTCGTCTTCGGTGTTCGGCTTGACGCCACGAACATCGTCGATGTCATCCGGTGCCGGCATGAAGTCGATAACGGCATCAAGAAGCGGCTGAACGCCTTTGTTCTTGAACGCGGTACCCAGAAGGACCGGAACCAGATCGCCGGCGATGGTGCCTTTACGGATGCACTTCTTGAGAACTTCCTCGGTCGGCATTTCGCCTTCGAGGTAAGCTTCCATTGCTGCTTCGTCGCACTCAACAGCCTGTTCGATCAGAGCTTCACGGTATTCTTCAGCCTGGTCTTTCAGGGAATCGCGGATGTCGCGATACTCGAACTCTGCACCAAGGGATTCGTCTTTCCAGACGATTTCCTTGTTGCGAACGAGGTCAACAACACCTTCGAACTCACCTTCGGAACCGATCGGCAGCTGCATGACAGCGGCGTTGGCACCGAGGCGTTCCTTGATCATTTCGACGCAGCGGAAGAAGTCTGCACCGGTACGGTCCATCTTGTTGACAAAGCACATACGCGGAACGTGGTACTTGTCAGCCTGACGCCACACGGTTTCGGTCTGCGGCTCAACGCCGGAAACGGCGTCGAAAACAGCGCAGGCACCATCGAGAACACGGAGCGAACGTTCAACTTCAATGGTGAAGTCAACGTGGCCCGGGGTATCGATGATGTTAATACGGTGGTCGTTCCAGAAGCAGGTCGTCGCAGCAGACGTAATCGTAATGCCACGTTCCTGTTCCTGTTCCATCCAGTCCATGGTCGCGGCGCCGTCATGGACTTCGCCGATTTTGTAGGACTTGCCGGTGTAGAAAAGAATTCGCTCGGTGGTCGTCGTTTTACCGGCATCAATGTGCGCCATGATGCCGATGTTGCGATACCGAGAGATCGGAGTACGTTGTACCATAATCGACTCTTGATCTTGAGGTCTGAATTACCAGCGATAATGAGCGAAAGCCTTGTTGGCTTCGGCCATACGGTGGGTGTCTTCGCGCTTCTTGACAGCACTGCCGCGGTTGTTGGCAGCATCCATCAATTCACCGGCGAGACGACCGATCATGGTCGTTTCGGAACGCTTGCGGGCAGCGTCAACCAGCCAACGAATGGCCAGAGCCTGACGACGCTCGGAACGAACTTCAACCGGAACCTGGTAAGTAGCACCACCAACACGGCGCGAACGAACTTCGACGTTCGGCTTCACGTTATCCATGGCTTCGTGGAACTGGGCAACCGGGTCTGCACCCTTGCTTTCCATTACTTCCAGGGCACCATAAACGATTTTTTCGGCGGCAGATTTTTTGCCGTCGAGCATAAGACCGTTCATGAACTTGGTAAGAACCTTGTCGCCATATTTGGCGTCAGGGAGTACTTCGCGCTTTTCAGCAGCGTGACGACGTGACATCTGAGCTGCTCCTTATTTCGGACGCTTCGCGCCGTATTTCGAACGACGCTGCTTACGGTCTTTGACACCCTGTGTATCGAGGGTACCGCGAATGATGTGGTAACGAACACCCGGCAAATCTTTTACACGGCCGCCGCGGATCATCACGACAGAGTGTTCCTGCAGGTTGTGGCCTTCACCCGGAATGTAGGAGGTTACTTCGTAGCCGTTGGTCAAACGGACACGGGCAACCTTACGAAGTGCCGAGTTCGGCTTCTTCGGGGTCGTGGTGTAGACACGGGTGCAAACGCCGCGTTTCTGCGGGCATGCTTCCAGTGCCGGAACCATATCGCGCTGGGTGCGCGGAGTCCGCGATTTGCGGATCAACTGGTTAATAGTGGGCATTAACTTTCCCTTTTACTTCAACGGACGCCACTAGGGCGCTGCTCTTATCGACGCACGACGAGCGACCACGCGTCCCCATACACAGTACGGAAACACGCGCGGACGCCCATAAATGCAGGAGTTCCTGCCTCGACGGCCGTCAGAGTCGCACTCAAGCGATGGGGGGCGAAAACCGCCCGCTACCGCACAAAACGGTACCGGCACAGCTACACCCCCCTAGATTCGGTGGGCGCATACTAGTGACGGCCCCCTTTTGCGTCAAGCAAAACCATATGGACCTTCGAGTTGGCGCTTCAAACGCCGAGACGAACCGGTGCGTCGATAAGAGTTCCGGTTCGCCTCTGATTCTTTAACTGTCTGGCGCGACGAAGTTATTCGCCTGCCGGCAGTGAAGCGGTGTCGGCATCGGCCTGCGGGCCGAAATTGTCGCCGATTTCTTCTTCTGCCTCGATCTGTACCGATTTGTCGCGTTCGGCAGCCAGTGCACGGAAGCGGTTCATCACCGCACCGGTACCAGCCGGGATCAAACGACCCACGATGACGTTCTCTTTCAGACCGATAAGGGTATCGGTCTTGCCCGAAACGGCTGCTTCGGTAAGAACGCGCGTGGTTTCCTGGAACGACGCGGCCGAGATGAAGGAATGCGTCTGCAGGGATGCCTTGGTGATCCCCTGGAGGACCGGTGCACCTTCTGCGAGTTCGCCACCTTCTTTAAGCGCACGCTCGTTTTCGGCATCGAAGTCAACGCGGTCAATGATTTCACCAACCAGAAGAGTCGTGTCACCCGGTTTGGTGATTTCGACTTTCTGAAGCATCTGGCGAACGATGACTTCGATATGCTTGTCGTTAATCTTCACGCCCTGCAGACGGTAGACTTCCTGGATCTCGTTGACCAGGTAATCTGCCAGTGCCGGGACGCCCATGACGCGCAGGATATCGTGCGGAACCGGCGAACCATCAAGGAGCTGATCGCCCTTCTCGACGAAGTCCCCTTCCTGAACGGCAAGATGCTTGCCTTTCGGGATCAGGTATTCGACCGGTTCGGTCAGGCCCGAATCCTCGAGCGGGTGAACGATGACACGGCGCTTGTTCTTGTAGTCCTTGCCGAATTCGACGCGACCCGGAATATCCGAGATGATTGCGTGTTCTTTCGGTTTACGGGCTTCGAACAGCTCGGCAACACGCGGCAGACCACCGGTGATGTCACGGGTCTTCGAACCTTCGCGCGGGATACGTGCAAGCACGTCACCAGCATGAACTTTCTGACCGTTCTCGACCGAGAGAATAGCGTCAACCGACAGGAAGTAACGGGCTTCAAGACCGTTATCCAGGTTGATGACCTCGCCGGCTTCGTTACGCAGGGTAACGCGCGGCTTAAGGTCGGACGCCTTGGGCATGCTCTTCCAGTCGATAACCGTTTTCGAGGCAATACCGGTCGCTTCGTCATAGACTTCGCGAATGGTTACGTTCTCGAGAAGGTCGACATAGTTCACATAACCTTCTTTCTCGGTGATGATCGGCAGGGTGTACGGATCCCACTCGGCCAGTTTCTGACCACGCGTGACCTGTGCGCCTTCATCGGTGAGAAGTTTTGCACCGTACGGAACGCGATATTTCGCACGCTCGCGACCGGTTTTGTCGATCAGGAGAATCTCGAGGTTACGCGCCATCACGATGTTGACGCCTGCCGAGTTCTCAACGACTGCACGGTTTTTCAGTTTCACGGTTGCATCGAAGTTCGCTTCGACACCGGAGACCTCTGCACCACGCTGTGCCGCACCACCAATGTGGAACGTACGCATGGTCAGCTGGGTGCCCGGCTCACCGATCGACTGTGCGGCGATAACACCGACAGCTTCACCAATGTTCACCGTGGTACCGCGTGCCAGGTCACGACCATAGCAATGGCCGCAAACACCGGTTTCGGCGTCACAGGTCAGAACCGAACGGATACGTGCGGTTTCAACACCGGCTTTCTCGATGAGATCGAGGTGATCTTCTTCAACCATCTCGTTCTTCGGCACGATGACTTCGCCGGTCGACGGATCAACGATCTCGTCGGCGGTGAAACGACCGAGGATACGATCAGACAGGGTTTCGATAACCTCACCGGAATCGACGACGGCTGCGATGTCGAGGCCACGATCCGTACCGCAATCATGCTGGGTGATGATGCAGTCCTGGGCCACGTCAACCAGACGACGGGTAAGGTAACCCGAGTTCGCCGTTTTCAGTGCGGTATCAGCCAGACCTTTACGAGCACCGTGGGTGGAGTTGAAGTACTCCTGCACGGTCAGGCCTTCTTTAAAGTTCGAAATAATCGGGGTCTCGATGATCGAGCCGTCCGGTTTCGCCATCAGGCCACGCATAGCAGCCAGCTGACGCATCTGGGCGGCAGAACCACGAGCACCGGAGTGCGCCATCATGTAAACCGAGTTCACATTGTCACCTTCTGCCGTCGCCGAGATGACTTTCATCATCGCTTCGGAAACGTCGTCGGTGCACTGCGCCCAGGCGTCAACAACCTTGTTGTATTTCTCACCACGGGTGATGAGACCGTCCTGGTACTGCTGCTCGTATTCCTTGACCTTGTCGTGGGTACCACCGACCAGCGGTTCCTTGGCGTCCGGAATGATCATGTCATCCTTGCCAAACGAAATGCCGGCTTTACATGCCCAGTTGAAACCAAGGCCCATCATGCGGTCAGCAAAGATAACGGTCTCTTTCTGGCCACAGTGACGGTAAACGACATCGATAACGTTCGAGACGTCTTTTTTGGTCAGCAGCTTGTTGATGGTCGAGAACGGAATGCGCGGATGACGCGGCAGAAGTTCCGACAGCAACATGCGGCCCGGGGTGGTCGCAACACGAACGGTGATGCGTTCGTTGTTTTCATCAACCGTGTGGTAACGGGCATTGATCTTGGAATGCAGGGTGACAACACCCTCGTCCAGTGCCTGTTCGATCTCGGCGATGTTGACAAACGACATGCCCTCGCCCGGCTGACCGTCACGCTCCATGGAGATGTAGTACAGACCAAGGACAATATCCTGCGACGGCACGATGATCGGTTTACCCGATGCCGGCGAAAGGATGTTGTTGGTCGACATCATCAGGGTACGTGCTTCAAGCTGGGCTTCAAGCGACAGCGGTACGTGGACAGCCATCTGGTCACCGTCGAAGTCCGCGTTGAACGCAGTACAAACGAGCGGATGCAGCTGGATGGCCTTACCTTCGATCAGGGTAGGCTCGAACGCCTGGATACCAAGACGGTGCAGGGTCGGTGCACGGTTGAGCATGACCGGATGTTCGCGGATAACCTGTTCAAGGATATCCCAAACTTCGGCGCGCTCTTTTTCCACCATGCGCTTTGCAGCCTTGATGGTGGTGGCCATCCCGTACAGTTCCAGCTTCGCGTACACGAACGGCTTGAACAGTTCGAGCGCCATTTTCTTCGGCAGACCGCACTGATGCAGTTTCAGGTTCGGACCCACGGTAATAACGGAACGACCGGAATAGTCGACGCGTTTACCCAGAAGGTTCTGACGGAAACGACCCTGCTTGCCTTTGAGCATGTCCGACATCGATTTGAGCGGACGCTTGTTGGCACCAGTGATCGGACGACCGCGACGACCGTTGTCAAACAGCGCATCAACCGATTCCTGAAGCATACGTTTTTCGTTACGCACGATGATATCAGGCGCACGAAGCTCGATCAGGCGCTTCAGACGGTTGTTACGGTTGATGACACGACGGTAAAGGTCGTTCAGATCCGAGGTTGCGAAACGGCCGCCATCAAGCGGAACCAGCGGACGCAGTTCCGGCGGAATGACCGGAATCACTTCAAGGATCATCCATTCCGGGCGCGCGCCGGATTCCTGGAAGGCCTCAATCAGCTTGAGACGCTTGACCAGCTTCTTGCGCTTGGCTTCGGAATTGGTTTCCTTGAGGTCGATTTTCGCGGTTTCGCGTTCTTCATCAAGGTCGATTGCCGCAAGCATATCGCGGATGGCTTCGGCACCGATACCGGCACGGAAGCTGTCTTCGCCATATTCTTCCTGGGCAGTCATATACTGGTCTTCGGACAGGAGCTCACCCATTTTAAGCGGGGTAAGGCCCGGTTCGATAACCACATAGTTTTCGAAGTACAGAATGCGCTCAAGATCCTTGAGCGTCATGTCCAGCAGCAGACCCAGACGGCTCGGCAGCGACTTCATGAACCAGATATGGGCAACAGGTGCCGCCAGTTCGATATGGCCCATACGTTCACGACGTACTTTGGCCAGAGTCACTTCGACGCCGCATTTTTCACAGATAATGCCGCGATACTTCATACGCTTGTACTTGCCGCACAAGCATTCGTAATCCTTCACCGGACCAAAAATGCGCGCACAGAACAGGCCGTCGCGCTCCGGTTTGAAGGTCCGGTAGTTGATGGTTTCCGGTTTCTTGATCTCGCCGAACGACCAGGAGCGGATACGCTCCGGGCTGGCAATCTGAATCCGGATCTGATCGAAGCTCTGGGTGCCCTGCGGCTGCCCGAAGATCTTCATCAACTCGTTCATAAAGGCTCTCCCGCTATGCCCGGTCTCGCCGGGTTTCGCCAATTTCAGGCCGAAAGATGCGAAATGGCGACCGGGATGCCCGGATGGGCACCCCTGTCAGCCACACACTTAGTATTCGTTCTGCTCAAGTTCGACATTGAGACCAAGCGAACGGAGTTCTTTAACAAGAACGTTAAACGACTCCGGAATGCCTGCCTCGAAGGTGTCTTCACCACGAACAATGGCTTCGTAAACCTTGGTACGGCCCGAAACGTCGTCCGACTTGACCGTAAGCATTTCCTGAAGGGTGTATGCAGCACCGTAAGCTTCGAGTGCCCACACTTCCATCTCCCCGAAACGCTGGCCACCGAACTGCGCCTTACCACCCAGCGGCTGCTGGGTAACAAGAGAGTACGGACCAATCGAACGTGCGTGGATCTTGTCATCGACCAGGTGGTGCAGTTTGAGCATGTAGATATAGCCCACTGTCACCTTGCGATGGAATTTCTCACCGGTACGACCGTCATAAAGGTCAACCTGGCCAGAACCATCAAGGCCTGCTTTTTCAAGCATACGAACAACATCCGGCTCACGAGCGCCGTCGAAGACCGGGGTGGCCATCGGAACGCCGCGACGCAGGTTGTTGCCAAGCTCGATGACTTCACCATCGGACAGCTCTTTGATGCCGGCGATGTATTCTTCGCCTTCATAGACATCATTAAGCTTGTTACGCAGGTCTTCCATCTCGCCACGACCGTCGGCAACAGCATCGACAAGTTCGCCGATCTGTTCGCCAAGACCACGTGATGCCCAACCAAGGTGGGTTTCAAGGATCTGGCCGACGTTCATACGCGACGGAACACCCAGCGGGTTCAGAACGATATCGACCGGCGTACCGTCTTCGAGGTGCGGCATGTCTTCAACCGGCATAATGCGCGATACGACACCCTTGTTCCCGTGACGGCCGGCCATCTTGTCACCCGGCTGCATTTTACGTTTAACGGCGACAAAGACTTTGACCATCTTCATCACGCCCGGCGGCAGTTCGTCACCAGCCTGCAGCTTGTCGACCTTGTCGTCGAAACGAGCCTGAAGAACAGCAATCGATTCCTCGAACTGCTTTTTCAGAGCTTCGATGTCAGACATGACATTGTCATCAGCAACTGCAATCTGGCGCCACAGACCACGTGCAACACCCGACAGGCTGTCTTCGGTGATCTCGCCCGACAGGCCCTTCGGACCATCAACGAGCTGCTGACCCAGCAGAAGGTTTTTCAGACGACCATAGAAGTTGCGCTCAAGAATGGCGCGTTCGTCATCACGGTCCTGTGCGAGACGCTCGATCTCGGCGCGCTCGATGGCCAGGGCACGTTCGTCCTTGTCAACGCCACGACGCGAGAACACGCGGACTTCAACAATGGTACCGAACTGTCCCGGCGGGACACGCAGCGACGTATCACGGACGTCGGATGCTTTTTCACCGAAGATGGCACGCAGAAGTTTTTCTTCCGGCGTCATCGGGCTTTCGCCCTTCGGCGTTACCTTACCGACAAGGATATCGCCCGGCTTGATTTCCGCACCGATGTAGACAATGCCCGCCTCGTCGAGGTTTTTGAGCGCTTCTTCACCGACGTTCGGAATATCACGGGTGATTTCTTCCTGACCCAGCTTGGTATCGCGGGCCATGACTTCGAATTCCTCGATATGGATCGAGGTATAAACGTCATCACGGGCGATACGCTCGGACAGAAGGATGGAATCCTCGAAGTTGTAACCGTTCCAAGGCATGAACGCGACCAGCACGTTACGGCCAAGGGCAAGTTCACCCATATCGGTACACGGACCATCCGAGATGATGTCGCCTTTTTTGACAACATCGCCAACTTTCACCAGCGGACGCTGGTTGATGCAGCTGCCCTGGTTGGAACGCTGATATTTCAGCAGGGTGTAAATATCGACACCCGATTCCGAGGCGGCAATGTCACCGGTTGCGCGAATAACCATACGGGTCGCGTCAACAGATTCAACAACACCGTCACGGCGTGCGATCAGGGTTGCACCCGAATCACGTGCCACCGGAACTTCCATACCGGTACCGACATACGGCGCTTCGGAGCGGATCAACGGAACCGCCTGACGCTGCATGTTCGAGCCCATCAGTGCGCGGTTCGCGTCATCGTTCTCAAGGAACGGAATGAGCGCGGATGCGACCGATACCAGCTGCTTCGGCGAGACGTCCATAAGGTCGATCTCTTCGGAGCGGGCCATATAGTGGTCACCGGCTTTACGGGTGTTGATCAGTTCGTTGGTAAAGCTGAAATCACCGTTAAGCGGTTCGTTCGCCTGTGCGATGACATAACGGCCTTCCTCGATCGCCGACAGATAGATCACCTCGGCGGTCACCTTGCCGTCGACAACCTTGCGGTACGGGCTTTCGATGAAGCCGTACTGGTTGACACGTGCAAAGGTTGCCAGCGAGTTGATCAGACCAATGTTCGGACCTTCCGGCGTTTCAACCGGGCAGATACGACCATAGTGGGTCGGATGAACGTCACGAACTTCAAAGCCGGCACGCTCACGGGTCAAACCACCCGGGCCAAGCGCCGAAAGACGACGTTTGTGGGTAATTTCCGAAAGCGGGTTGGTCTGGTCCATGAACTGCGACAGCTGCGAAGAGCCGAAGAATTCACGCACAGCAGCAGCAACCGGCTTGGCATTGATCAGGTCATGCGGCATCACGTTGTCGATCTCGACCGAGCTCATGCGCTCGCGGATCGCACGTTCCATACGCAACAGACCAACACGGAACTGGTTTTCCATCAGCTCGCCGACCGAACGCAGACGACGGTTGCCAAGATGGTCAATATCGTCAATCTCGCCACGACCGTCTTTCAGGTCGATCAGAACACGGACGACTTCCAGAATGTCTTCACGGCGCAGGATACGAACAGTATCCGGGCATTCCAGATTCAGACGCGCATTCATCTTCACACGGCCAACAGCCGAAAGATCATAACGCTCTGCATCGAAGAACAGGCCTTTGAACATGGCTTCCGCACCCTCGAGGGTCGGCGGTTCGCCCGGGCGCATCACGCGATAGATGTCCACAAGGGCTTCTTCGCGGTTGCTGTTCTTGTCCAGTGCCATGGTGTTGCGCAGATACGGACCGACCTGGTTGTGGTCGATCATCAGCAGACGGATGGAATCAACGCCCCATTCCTTAAGCTGCTCGAACACTTCCTCGGTCAGTTCGTGACCGGCTTCTGCCAGGATCTCACCGGTTTCGCCGTCAATCAGGTCATCGGCCATGAACCAGCCATTAAGCTGATCTTCCGGAACCAGGATTTCCTTGACGCCCTGTTCGGTGATTTTGGCAGCAGAACGCTTGGTGATTTTCGAACCGGCTGCTGCAACAACTTCACCGCTGTTGGCATCAACAAGATCGTGAACCAGCTTCTGGCCGATATAACGGTCTGCACTGAAATCGGTAACCCAACCATCTGCGGTACGGCGGTATTCAGCCGACTCATAGTAATAGTTGAGAATCTCTTCCGGGGTCAGGCCTTCGATTTCCGACGGATCGACAGAGCGCCCTTCTTCGGCACGCTGGGCACGCAGCTGTTCGGACTCTTCGTTTTCAAGAGCCATAAGCAGCGTGGTCGCCGGCAGTTTGCGGCGACGGTCGATACGGACATAAAGAATGTCTTTTGCGTCGAATTCGAAATCGAGCCACGAACCACGATAAGGAATCACACGCGCGGCAAACAGATATTTGCCCGAGCTGTGGCTCTTACCTTTGTCATGGTCAAAGAAGACGCCCGGCGAACGGTGCATCTGAGAAACGATCACACGCTCGGTGCCGTTCACGATAAAGGTACCGTGTTCGGTCATGAGCGGCATGTCGCCCATATACACGTCTTGTTCCTTGATATCGCGGATCGAACGGGCACCCGTGTCCTCGTCGATATCCCAAACAACCAGGCGGAGTGTTACGCGCAGCGGTGCGGCAAAAGTCATGCCACGCTGGCGACACTCTTCGGTATCGTATTTCGGCTGCTCAAGCTCATACGAAACGAATTCAAGAGTTGCGCGTTCCGAAAAATCTTTAATCGGAAAGACGCTCTTGAACACTTCCTGGAGACCTGCATCGTCCCGCTGCTCCTGCGGGGTTCCGGTCTGCAAAAACTTGTCGTAGGAATTCTTTTGAACCTCAATGAGATTCGGGAGCGGAGCGACTTCGCTGATCCGTCCAAAGCTTTTGCGGATGCGCTTTCGACCAGTAAAGGACTTATCCATCATCGTTCCTTTAATCGCGCCTCCCCACACCGTCCGAACTCGTTCGTCCCTGCCCTGATACGTTTCCGACTTGCGCAAAACGCATACAGCACAACGACGCCCGAGCCCCGTACGGGGCGGGCGTTCACTTGATTATGACCGTGGATGTGTTTTGACATCCAACTTGATTGAGATCACTGATCCCTCGGCTGTCGACGCCGTCAAAGATAACCTCTGACCTAAACGGCCTTACGTTATGTACGATTACCTTTGGCAGCGTCAACCGTTAAATTCCTGTTCGCGCCCCTGCACATATCCCGGCCCGATTGCCAGGGAGCACAGAGACGGAAGGGCCGGCGCCCAGAGGACGCCGACCCAGACCTTGGCAAGAAGCCGTCGATTACTTGAGTTCGACGGTTGCGCCGGCTTCTTCCAGCTTCTTCTTGATTTCTTCGGCTTCGTCCTTAGCAACGCCTTCTTTGACGGCTTTCGGAGCGCCTTCAACCAGTTCTTTGGCTTCTTTGAGGCCAAGACCGGTGATGCCGCGTACTTCTTTAATGACGTTGATTTTCTTGTCGCCAGCAGAAGCGAGGATAACGTCGAATTCGGTTTTCTCTTCAGCAGCAGCACCGCCGGCAGCAGCGCCACCAGCAGCAGCAACAGCTACCGGAGCAGCGGCGGAAACGCCCCACTCTTCTTCGAGCATTTTGGAAAGTTCTGCAGCTTCAAGAACGGTGAGCTTGGAAAGCTCTTCAACGAGTGCCTTAAGATCGGCCATTTTGTATAACTCCTAGGCTTGAACTTAGATATCTGAGATATCTGGATAATTTGGTTTACGCGGCTTCGCCTTTGTCGGCATATGCCTTCAGCACCTGGGCGATCTGAGCCGCCGGCTTGGAGGTCAGCGTAGCGATACGCTGTGCCGGGGTCTGGATCATACCAACCAGTTTCGCACGAAGTTCGTCCAGCGACGGCAGTTCTGCCAGAGCTTTAACGCCCTGTTCATCGAGAACCTGTTCGCCGATGGCACCAGCAACAAGAACCAGCTTGTCGTTGGATTTCGCGAACTCGGAGGCTACCTTTGCGACCGATGCCGGATCAGCTGAATAGCCAATCGCGGTCGGGCCGGTGAAGTAGTCTGCAAGACCAGCAAATTTGGTGCCTTCCAGAGCAAGTCGCGTAAGCCGGTTTTTGGTGACCTTGAAGCCCGCACCAGCTTCACGCATCTGCGCACGAAGAGCGGTAATTTCAGCAACCGTCAGACCCTTATACTGGGTGATGACGACGCCTTCCGCAGCTTCGAACACTTCGCGCATCTCTGCTACGAACTGTTGTTTATCATCGCGGTTCACTTTTAGTCTCCGACATTGCTTATTGCCCTGAACCCCACAAGGAGGTTCACAGACGCGACCAGTCCTTTCGAACCGGTCTGTGACGCCCGTCCGTTTGCCAGATGTCCAAGCCTTGTGTGATGCCCCGTTCGGGGAAAAACTAAGTACCGGAACCTCTGCCTATGCAGGAGATTAAGAGCGAATGATTTCGCCCACCTGCAGTCTGGGACAGACAGGTAGAGAGGGCTTGGGCCCTCTCCGGTCCTGACCGGTCCGAAAACCGGTCAGAATTCGAAAAACTTCTTACTTCGAAGCGATGTCAGCAATCGACAGTTTCACGCCAGCACCCATGGTGGAGCTGATCGCAGCGCGCTGAAGGTACTGACCTTTTGCGCCTGTCGGTTTTGCTTTAACGATTGCTTCGACGAATGCTTTTGCGTTCTCGAGGATCTGCTCTTCGCTGAACGAAGCCTTGCCGATACCGGCATGGACGATACCGTTTTTCTCGGCGCGGAACTGGACCTGGCCAGCTTTTGCGTCGGAAACTGCGGTTGCAACATCCATGGTAACGGTGCCGAGTTTCGGGTTCGGCATCAGGCCGCGCGGGCCGAGAACCTTACCGAGACGGCCGACAACAGCCATCATGTCCGGGGTCGCAATAACGCGATCATAGTTCAGATCGCCTTTCTGCATTGCTTCCATCAGGTCTTCTGCACCAACAGCGTCGGCGCCAGCTTTCTGGGCTTCTTCTGCTTTGGCGTCTTTTGCGAAGACAGCAACGCGCATGGTTTTACCGGTACCATGCGGAAGGGAAACAACACCACGGACCATCTGGTCAGCGTGACGCGGATCAACACCAAGGTTCATGGCAATTTCGATGGTTTCATCGAATTTTGCTTTTGCACCTTCTTTGACGAGTTTGACAGCAGCTGCCAGTTCGTACTGGGTGTTACGGTCGATGCCCTCATAGGCCTGGGCAAGGCGTTTACCAGTCTTGGCCATCGTCTTACTCCACAACCTCGAGACCCATCGCACGGGCAGAGCCCTCGATCATTGCCATCGCGCCATCAATGTCGAATGCATTGAGGTCAGCCATTTTGGCTTCTGCGATTTCTTTGACCTGTGCTTTGGTCACCTTGCCAACATAACCTTTACCGGTGGTACCGGAACCTTTGGCAATGCCTGCTGCCTTTTTCAGGAAGTAGGATGCCGGCGGGGTTTTGGTTACGAACGAGAAGGAACGGTCGGAATAAACGGTGATGACGACCGGAATCGGCATACCAGGTTCCATCTGCTGGGTCGCTGCGTTGAACGCCTTGCAGAATTCCATGATGTTCACGCCGCGCTGACCAAGAGCCGGGCCGACGGGCGGCGACGGGTTGGCTTTGCCGGCGGGAATCTGCAGCTTAAGATAGCCGTCGATTTTCTTCGCCATTAGAGTACCTCTTAAAGAAGCGCGCGGTCCGGCCATGGCTGACCTCCCGCGCCTTGATTGCCGCCTGCGTATACAGGCAGCGACTTAAACTTTCAAGATCGTTTTTTAAAGCTTCTCGACCTGGGTATATTCCAGCTCGACCGGAGTTGAACGACCGAAGATCGAAACAGACACCTTCAGGCGTGCACGTTCTTCATCAACTCCTTCGACGACACCGTTAAACGATGCAAACGGGCCATCGGAAACACGCACTTCCTCGCCAACCTCGAATGCGATGGTCGGCTTCGGACGATCAACACCTTCCTGCACCTGATGCAGAATGTGCTGAGCTTCCTTTTCGGAAATCGGCATCGGCTTGCCACGGCTACCGAGGAAATCGGTGACCTTGGCGGTGTTTTTGACCAGATGCCAGCTTTCGTCAGTGAGATCCATCTTCAGCAGGACATAGCCCGGGAAAAACTTCCGCTCGGCATTGACCTTGGTGCCGCGACGCATCTCGACAGTTTCTTCAGTCGGAACCAGGACCTCTTCGATCTCGCCTTCAAGACCTTTCTTGATGGCTTGTTCGCGGATCGACTGGGCGACCTTTTTCTCGAATCCGGAGTGAACGTGCAATACGTACCAGCGATGCGCCATTGACTTAGCCCCCAACACCAAAGACCAGCTTAACACCCCATGCGAGGAGCTGATCGACAACAAAGAAGAAAACGGACGCCAAAGCAACCATCACGAAAACCATGATGGTCGAAACAGTCGTTTCCTTACGGGACGGCCACGAGACTTTCTTTGCCTCGGAGCGAACCTGCTGTACGAATTGTGCTGGCGACGTTTTAGCCATTGTCGGGGTTACACCGCTTTCTAATGCTTTGTTTCACGACCCGGAAAAAATTGGCAGGAGAGGAGGGACTCGAACCCCCGACACTCGGTTTTGGAGACCGATGCTCTACCAACTGAGCTACACTCCTACAAGATCGTCAGAAAGTTGAAAAGCTTATCTTCTTTCTGGCTCATCCCCGCCCGGGTGGCGGGGTGTGCGGGCGGTTTATAGCCGCCCGCACATCCAAGATCAAGCACTCAATCGTGCAAAATCTTAAAAATTATTCGATGATTTTCGCAACAACGCCTGCGCCGACGGTACGACCGCCTTCACGGATTGCGAAACGCAGACCTTCGTCCATTGCGATCGGTGCAATGAGGGTCGCGGTCATCTGGACGTTGTCGCCCGGCATAACCATTTCGGTGCCAGCCGGCAGCTCGATCGAACCGGTAACGTCAGTCGTACGGAAGTAGAACTGCGGACGGTAGTTCGAGAAGAACGGCGTGTGACGGCCACCTTCATCCTTGGTCAGGATGTAAGCTTCTGCTTCAAACTTGGTGTGCGGGGTGATCGAGCCAACATGT
>NZ_PGTS01000013.1 GCF_002844235.1 Thalassospira povalilytica
CGCAATGGCACTATCTTCGTTGCCCGATGCGTCGGACACATCAAGTGTCGGCAGATCCGCATCCCCAATGACATTGACCATCACGGTGTCTGTCACGCTGGCGATATCCACACCATCCTGTGTGCTTGCCGTGATCTCCAGATCGAAACTGCCGCTGAAGTCTTCCGGCGGGGTAATCGTCAGGCCTTCAAGATCGTCTGAGGTCAGTGACCAGGTGCCATCGCCATTATCGGTACCGGCCGACAGGCTTGCCCCTTCCGGCACACCGGAAATGGTGATGGTCAATGTTTCGGAACTGTCCGTCAGGCCCGCATCAATATCAAGTGCAATGGCGCTGTCTTCTGTACCCGACGCGTTCGCGGTCTCAAGAGTCGGTGCATCGGCGACACCGGCAACATCAACCGTGATCGAGCCGGTTGTTGATGCCGCATCTTCGCCATCAACCGACGTCGCCGTGACGCCAAGATCAAACGTTCCGCTGAAATCTTCCGGCGGCGTAATCGTCAGACCTTCAAGTTGATCCGGGCTCAGCGTCCAGGTACCGTCACCATTATCGGTTCCGGCCGACAGGGTTGCTCCATCGGGCACGCCCGAAATCGTGACGGTAAGTGTTTCGGCGCTATCGGTCAGGGCCGCATCAATATCAAGCGCGATCGCACTGTCTTCATTGCCCGAAGCATCCGAAGTCTCAAGCGTCGGGGCATTTGCGACATCATCTACTGCGATGCTGCGGCTTACCGATACCGAATTGGTGTCAGTACCATCGGTTGCCGTTGCCGTAACAACAAGATCGATGCTGCCTTCAAAGTCCGACGGCGTGGTCAGCGTCAGCCCCTCAAGATCATCAGGATCAAGGCTCCAGCTGCCATCTTCATTTTGCGTACCGGCACTCAGGGTCGCACCTTCAGGGACCCCGGTGATGGTAATGCTCAGGCTTTCCGAACCATCGGCATCATTCAGGGCTGCTTCGATGGTTACCGGATATGAAATGCCGCCTGTTTCAGGGGCCTGGACCAGATCGGCATTTCCGACCACGACGCCGTCGCCAAACGAAATCGCCTCGATCTGATTGACGGTCAGGGTTTTGCCGGTATCGAGATCAATGATCTGTGTATTGATGACGCCCTGATTGTTGGTGAAGTTCTGCAGGGAATAGGAAGTGGATGGCTTGCCAAGATACAGGACATCACTACCCGAACCGCCATCCACGGCCGATGTCTCACCGATATCGCCCTTGATTGTCAGGCTGTCATTGCCATCGCCAAGACGGATATTGTTCCCCAGATTGGTATCGCCATTCAGGATGACCTGATCGTTACCGCCCTGCAGATCAAAATTCTCGTTCATGTTCAGGTTACGGTCGATGACAAATGTATCATCGCCACCGGTGCCCTGATGATTGGAACTGCCATTATCGACAAAGTCGTTCTGGCCCCCGCCAGTCCCCCCACCGGTCGGCGTTCCCTCCCCAATCGAAACAGTCAGGGACGGCGCATCAGCGACAGCGGAGACATCAACGGTGATCGATCCGGTCGTCGTTGCAACATCCTCGTCATCAGCAGAGGTCGCTGTCACACCAAGCTCAAACGACCCGCTGAAGTCCTCAGCCGGCGTGATCGTCAGGCCTTCCAGCTGATCCGGGCTCAGGGTCCAGGTACCATCGCCATTGTCCGTCCCGGCCGACAGGGTCGCACCATCCGGAACACCCGAGATCGTGACACTCAGAACTTCCGAGCTGTCCATCAGGCCTGCATCGATATCCAATGCAATTGCAGAATCTTCTCTGCCAGAAGCATCAGCGACATCCAAGGTCGGCGCATCAGCCACACCGGCCACATCAACCGTAATCGAACCGGTGGTGGTGGCAACGTCTTCACCATCAGAAGAGTTCGCCGTCACACCAAGGTCAAACGATCCGCTGAAATCCTCAGCCGGTGTAATCGTCAAGCCTTCCAACTGGTCCGGATTCAGTGTCCAGGTGCTATCACCATTGTCG
>NZ_PGTS01000014.1 GCF_002844235.1 Thalassospira povalilytica
ACGTCAATGTCGAGCGCGATGGCAGAATCCTCGGAGCCGGATGCATCGGCGACATCCAAAGTCGGCGCATCCGCAACACCCGCAACATCAACCGTAATCGAACCGGTCGTGGTGGCGATATCGTCACCATCAGCAGACTGAGCCGTCACGCCGAGATCAAACGACCCGCTGAAGTCCTCAGCCGGCGTGATCGTCAGACCTTCAAGCTGGTCCGGGTTCAGCGTCCAAGTGCCGTCTCCATTGTCAGTACCAGCCGACAAGGTCGCGCCGTCCGGAACACCCGAGATAGTGACACTCAGAACTTCACTGGAATCTGTAAGACCCGCATCGATATCAAGTGCAATCGCACTGTCTTCAGAACCAGAGGCATCGGACACATCCAGCGTTGGTGCATCGGCAACACCAGCAACATCAACCGTGATTGAACCGGTGGTCTTGGCAATGTCCTCGCCATCGGCAGAGGTCGCGGTCACGCCCAGATCGAAGCTGCCGGAGAAGTCCTGAGCCGGGGTGATCGTCAGACCTTCAAGCTGGTCCGGGTTCAGCGTCCAGGTGCCATCACCATTATCAGTACCCGCCGACAAGGTCGCGCCGTCCGGAACGCCACTGATCGTAACGCTGAGAACTTCCGAGCTGTCCGTCAGACCGGCATCAATGTCGAGCGCAATGGCGCTGTCCTCAGAGCCCGATGCATCAGACACATCCAAAGTTGGTGCGTCTGCAACACCAGCTACATCAACCGTGATCGATCCGGTGGTCGTCGCAACGTCATCGCCTTCAGCGGAAGTTGCGCTAATGCCAAGATCAAACGATCCACTGAAGTCCTCAGCCGGCGTGATCGTCAGCCCTTCCAGCTGGTCCGGGTTCAACGTCCAGGTACCGTCGCCATTATCCGTACCTGCCGACAGGGTCGCACCGTCGGGAACACCGCTAATCGTGATCGACAGAACTTCCGAGCTGTCCGTCAGGCCTGCGTCGATATCAAGTGCAATGGCGGAATCTTCGTTACCGGAAGCATCGGACACATCAAGGGTCGGTGCGTCAGCAACACCCGCTACATCAACCGTGATGCTGCCGGTTGTGGTCGCAACATCCTCACCATCGGCAGAGGTTGCCGTCACTCCGAGATCAAACGATCCACTGAAGTCATCAGCCGGCGTAATCGTCAGACCTTCCAACTGATCCGGGTTCAGCGTCCAGGTGCCGTCACCGTTATCGGTACCCGCCGACAAGGTCGCACCGTCCGGAACGCCGCTGATCGTGACACTGAGAACTTCCGAGCTGTCGGTAAGACCAGCGTCGATATCCAATGCAATAGCGGAATCCTCAGAACCACTGGCGTCAGCCACGTCAAGCGTTGGGGCGTCTGCAACGCCCGCCACATCAACCGTGATCGAGCCGGTCGCCGTTGCGACGTCATCGCCATCAGCGGAAGTCGCGGTCACGCCAAGATCAAAGCTGCCCGAGAAGTCTTCAGCCGGCGTGACCGTCAGACCTTCCAATTGGTCCGGATTCAGCGACCAGGTACCATCACCATTGTCA
>NZ_PGTS01000015.1 GCF_002844235.1 Thalassospira povalilytica
AGTTGCCCGAAGAAGACTGAACAGCCAGCGTCTTCATACGAACCAGAATGTCATCGATGGTTGCCATGCCGCCATCGGCAATCTGGAGCATCGAGTTGGCCTGACCAACGTTGACCGTTGCCGTTTTAAGGGCCTGGGTGGTTGCGTTCAGACGTGCGCCGATGGCCATGGAGGCGGCATCGTCACGTGCGGAAACAACACGGGTACCAGAAGACAGTTTCGACAGCGAACGGGTCGCCATCTCGTCAGATGCGGTGAGGTTACGGTGCGCAACGTTGGCAGCGTAGTTCGAAATGATATTGAGAGCCATTTTTCATCTTCCTACTTGGAATGAGTGCTGAAACGACATGTAACAGCAGAATGGAACCCTGAAGTTCTTCTTGAACAACATTTATGGGAACCGTGTCAGATATTGATAATCGAATTTCGTTTGTCGTCTACAAAAAAATCAAACGACAGCTGATAATGATGTTAAGGCATTGAAAATAAATAAATAAATTTTGCAAAACGAGGTCGCGTAAATCGAGTTTCTCTGCTCGTAGGGCGGGATCAAGCCGAATCGATGACACTCGAACCTATAGTTTTTCAACGGCCATTTCTTTACCTGGCGTAGAATGGTCGGGATGCCCAGTGACGGCGACCGTGTGGAATGAGTGGCCTTCGATAGGTGGTAAAATAAAAAAAAGGCGGCCAACAGGCCGCCTTTTCGTGAATTTTCAAGTCGCCAGGATTACTGGAGCAGACGCAGCAGGTTCTGCGGCATCTGGTTTGCCTGTGCGAGCATGGCCACACCGGACTGAACCAGGATCTGCTTGGAGGTGAAGGCGGTCATTTCCGCAGCCACATCAAGGTCAAGCAGGGTGGAACGTGCCGATTCAGTGTTTTCCTGCGTGGAAGCAAGGTTCTGACCAGCAAAGTCCAGACGGTTCTGCGAGGTACCGACAGCAGCACGTGCGCGCTGCAAGTCGTCAATCGCACGGGTAACAACTTCAACAGTGTTCTGAGCAGCAGCAGCAGTTGCAATATCAACAGTTGCGTCATTCAGAGCTGTTTCAGTGCCACCAACGCCGGTTCCAAGGGATCCGGAGTCAACAGATGTCAGACTGATCGACAGGCGGTCGTTTGCGGTGTTACCGCCACCAACCTGGAACTCGATGCTGTTTGCCAGCTGCTGACCGTTGTCAG
>NZ_PGTS01000016.1 GCF_002844235.1 Thalassospira povalilytica
AATGCTGCCCGTGGTCGTCGCAACGTCTTCACCATCAGCAGAGGTCGCCGTCACACCGAGATCAAACGACCCGCTGAAATCTTCAGCCGGGGTGATCGTCAGGCCTTCGATCTGATCCGGGCTCAGGGTCCAGGTTCCGTCACCATTATCGGCACCAGCCGACAGTGTTGCGCCGTCCGGTACGCCGGAAATGGTAATGCTTAGAACTTCACTGGAATCTGTGAGACCTGAATCAATATCGAGCGCGATGGCACTGTCTTCGTTGCCGGAAGCATCAGCGACATCCAAAGTCGGCGCATCAGCCACACCGGCCACATCAACGGTGATGCTGCCCGTGGTCGTCGCGACGTCTTCACCGTCCGCTGACTGAGCGACCACGCCCAAATCGAACGATCCGCTGAAGTCTTCAGCCGGCGTGATCGTCAGTCCTTCGAGCTGATCCGGGCTCAGCGTCCAGGTGCCATCACCGTTATCGGTGCCAGCCGACAGGGTTGCGCCATCGGGAACGCCGGAGATGGTGATCGTCAGAACTTCCGAACTGTCGGTCAGACCGGCGTCGATGTCGAGTGCAATCGCTGAATCTTCGCTGCCCGAAGCATCTGCGACATCCAAAGTCGGTGCATCGGCAATGCCCGCCACATCAACGGTGATCGACCCGGTCGTGGTTGCGACGTCTTCGCCATCCGCAGACTGAGCTCTCACACCCAGAACGAAGCTGCCAGAGAAGTCTTCAGCCGGTGTGATCGTCAGACCTTCGAGCTGATCAGGGCTCAATGTCCAGGTGCCATTGCCATTATCGGTACCGGCCGACAGGGTCGCGCCATCCGGAACACCACTGATCGTTACCGTCAGCGTTTCGCTGGAATCCGTGAGACCAGCATCAATGTCGAGCGCGATGGCAGAATCTTCGGAGCCAGAGGCATCGGCGACTTCCAAAGTCGGCGCATCGGCAACGCCCGCAACATCAACCGTGATGCTGCCGGTCGT
>NZ_PGTS01000017.1 GCF_002844235.1 Thalassospira povalilytica
GAAAAGTTTGAGCGTACAAAACCGCACGTTAACGTTGGCACCGTCGGCCACGTTGACCACGGTAAAACCACGCTGACCGCAGCGATCACCAAAGTTCTGGCAGAACAGGGTGGCGCATCGTTCCAGGACTACAGCATGATCGACAAGGCACCGGAAGAGAAAGCTCGTGGTATCACGATCTCGACCGCGCACGTCGAATATGAGACCGAAAACCGCCACTACGCGCACGTCGACTGCCCGGGCCACGCTGACTATGTTAAAAACATGATCACTGGTGCGGCACAGATGGACGGTGGCATCCTGGTTGTTTCGGCAGCTGATGGCCCGATGCCGCAGACCCGCGAGCACATCCTGCTTGCACGTCAGGTTGGCGTTCCGGCACTGGTCGTGTTCATGAATAAGGTTGACCAGGTTGACGATGAAGAGCTTCTCGAGCTCGTCGAAATGGAAATCCGTGAACTTCTGTCGTCCTACGACTTCCCGGGCGACGATATTCCGATCATCAAGGGCTCGGCTCTTGCTGCTCTGGAAGGTCGCGATGACGAAATCGGCAAAAACGCTATCCTCGAGCTGATGGCTGCTGTTGATGACTACATCCCGGCACCGGATCGTCCGAAAGACAAGCCGTTCCTGATGCCGATCGAAGACGTGTTCTCGATTTCGGGTCGTGGTACGGTTGTTACCGGTCGTGTTGAAACCGGCGTTGTTAAAGTTGGCGAAGAGATCGAAATCGTCGGCATTAAAGACACCGTCAAAACGACCGTTACCGGCGTTGAAATGTTCCGCAAGCTGCTCGATCAGGGTGAAGCTGGCGACAACATCGGCGCACTGCTTCGTGGTACCAAGCGTGAAGACGTCGAACGTGGCCAGGTTCTGGC
>NZ_PGTS01000018.1 GCF_002844235.1 Thalassospira povalilytica
TCGAAACTTCGAACGCTTCTGGCTCCGAAGATTCTGCCATCGCGCTCGACATTGATGCAGGTCTCACGGATTCCAGCGAAGTTCTGAGTGTCACGATCAGTGGTGTTCCGGACGGTGCAACCTTGTCGGCTGGTACCGATAATGGCGATGGTACCTGGACGCTGAACCCGGAACAGCTTGAAGGTCTGACGATTACGCCTGCTGACGATTTTAGTGGGTCGTTTGATCTTGGTGTGACAGCGACCTCAGCGGATGGCCAAGACGTCGCAACGACGACCGGCAGCATCACGGTTGATGTAGCTGGTGTCGCAGATGCGCCGACTTTGACGGTATCGAATGCAAGTGGTGGCGAGGGCAGTGCCATCAGCCTTGCGATTGCAGCAGGGCTGACCGATGCATCCGAAATTCTTTCGGTAACGATTGCCGGTGTGCCCGAAGGGGCAAGTCTGTCGGCCGGAACCGATAACGGTGATGGCACCTGGACTTTGTCGGCGTCGCAGCTTTCCGGTTTGAAGATCACGCCCGCAGACAATTATTCGGGCAATTTTGACCTGACGGTGACCGCGACCTCGGTTGATGGTGCTGACAGTGCAAGCATTTCGCAGAACCTTCAGGTTGAGGTCATTGATAACCCGAACGAGACCGTAATTGGCACGGACGGCACCGACCGCATCACGACCGGTGATGGCGATGACTACATCAACGCCAAAAGTGGGCATGACACCATCAGCTCCGGTGGGGGTGCTGACACGGTATATGGCGGCGGCGGCAATGACATCATTGATAGTGGCGACGGCGACGACAGGGTCTTTGGCGGCA
>NZ_PGTS01000019.1 GCF_002844235.1 Thalassospira povalilytica
CTTGATATTGACGCTGGTCTCACGGATTCCAGCGAAGTTCTGTCGATCACGATCAATGGCGTTCCGGATGGCGCGACCCTGTCGGCTGGGACTGACAATGGCGACGGCACCTGGACGCTGAACCCGGATCAGCTTGAAGGTCTGACGATCACACCGGCTGAGGACTTCAGTGGGTCGTTTGACCTGGGTGTGACGGCAACCTCAACTGATGGCGAAGACGTTGCAACGGCGACCGGTTCGATCACGGTTGATGTGGTTGGTGTTGCGGATGCGCCGACTTTGAATGTCACTGATGCTTCCGGTTCGGAAGACAGTGCAATTGCACTTGATATCGACGCTGGACTGACCGACAGCTCGGAAGTTCTAAGCGTCACCATCTCCGGCATTCCGGACGGTGCAACCTTGTCTGCTGGTACGGACAATGGCGACGGCACCTGGACACTGAACCCGGACCAGCTTGAAGGTCTGACGATTACCCCGGCTGAGGACTTCAGTGGGTCGTTTGATCTTGGGGTGACGGCAACCTCAACGGATGGTGAAGACGTCGCAACGACGACCGGTTCGATCACGGTTGATGTGGCGGGCGTTGCGGATGCGCCGAC
>NZ_PGTS01000020.1 GCF_002844235.1 Thalassospira povalilytica
CTGCCATGGTGACGACGTTACCAGCAGCAGAGTCAAGGCCCGAGCCATTGAAGTCCGTGTCGGTGCCGAAGTCGGATGCGCCGGTGTTATCGGCGCGGATTGCAGCGACCGAAGCCGAGAAGTTGGTGTTAACCGTGAAGCTCAGACCAAGTTCGTCAAAGTTCAGGGTTGCGCTTTCGCCTGCGCCAATCGCTGTGGTGCCGGCCGTCCGGAAGTCGGTCACGTCGATCGACTGGGAGCGGTCAGCGGCGCCATCAATGGTGCTGGTGACGGTCATGATGACCTGGTCGCCGGCGCCGTAATTGATGTTCACATCGAAGCTGTTATCGGTCACGCCGCCTGCGTTGGCGTCCGTTGCCCAGTAGTTGTTGTCGGTGATGGCAAAGTTGTCAAAGCCGTTCACCGGAACAAGGGCTTCACCGCCCTGACCGGCAGCAAGGTCGCCGAACTCGATAGCGACATCGCCACCATTACCCAGCAGCTGAATGCCGTTGAAGTTGGTGGAAGATGCGATACGGTCGATCTCGTCACGCAGTTCGGTGAATTCGTCGTTCAGGAAGCCGCGTTCGGTATCGGACA
>NZ_PGTS01000021.1 GCF_002844235.1 Thalassospira povalilytica
ACGGCACAATCTGCAGATGGTGAAGACGTTGCCACCACCACCGGCTCGATCACCGTTGATGTGGCGGGCGTTGCAGACGCCCCAACCCTCGAAACTTCGAACGCCTCTGGCTCTGAGGACAGCGCAATTGCGCTCGACATTGACGCAGGCCTAGCGGACAGCTCGGAAGTTCTGTCGATCACGATTAGCGGTGTTCCGGACGGTGCGACCCTGTCGGCAGGGACTAACAATGGTGACGGCACCTGGACGCTGAATCCGGACCAATTGGAAGGTCTGACGATTACGCCGGCTGAGGACTTCAGCGGGTCGTTTGAGCTTGGTGTGACGGCGACTTCTGTGGATGGTGAAGATGTCGCGACGACCACGGGCAGCATCACGGTTGATGTTGCGGGTGTTGCGGATGCGCCGACGCTTGATGTGAGTGATGCATCTGGCAATGAAGATTCAGCTATTGCACTCGACATCGACGCTGGTCTGACCGATAGCTCGGAAGTTCTGACTGTCACGATCAGCGGCGTTCCGGACGGTGCAACCTTGTCGGCGGGTAC